>CAWGZX010000001.1:0-32655 GCA_963827135.1 Methanomassiliicoccaceae archaeon
CCACCGACAATATCCCCGAGACGCTCTACTACCCCACCACGCCTGAGGAGGCGGACATCCTGTTGGAGACGGGGCTCAAGCCCTCGGACCGCAAACTGGTCCATCTCTCCAAGACCTACAACGACGCTCGCAATGCTGGCCTGGTGAGGACGGAGAACCCGATCATCCTGGAGATCGACACCAAGAAGATGATCAAGGACGTCGGGCCTGTAATCCAGCGTGCCGGCCGGACGGTGTTCCTGACCCAGGAGGTCGCTGCCTCTTATCTCCGTCGAGCGGAGCAGCCTGAGGAGCAGACCGAGGAGATCAAGGAAGACTGAGCCACACTCCATTCACGTTTTTCGCTTACCTTCCCGGAAGCTTGATTTAGCCTTCATGCAGACTCCCTAGACGATGTTCGTCCGGGCCGACCGATTGTATCGCGGCGAAAGGGTGAGGTGGTATTCCAGGCATGCTCTGTGGTACTACTGGGACGGCTACAGGCCACATCTCGATGTCTTCGACCTGGAGAAAAAGGAAGTTGAGTCCCTGGACATCGTCTCGAGGTTGAGGCACGTTGAGCTTACCGTGTCCGAGGAGCGCGAATGCGTCGGTAGCTACCAGGATGGCGAATACAGGCCTTGCCCCAACCGCTCCCCCGTCAACGGGTCCTTCGACCAATGCCGTGCTTGCGCCGGTACCTGGATACCCGTCCAGGAGTGCATCTTCGAGCCTCAGTGCGCAGGGGACCTCTGCGACTCTCCCCTGTGCAGGAAGAAGCATGTCGTCTACGCCACCTTCTTCGGAGATCTGGTGAAGATAGGAATGACCGCGGGGTCCAGGCTCCATGAGAGAGCAATCGAACAAGGCGCGGATGCGGTGGTCCGCCTTTCCGAGTTCCCCAACCGCCTGGCGGCGAGGGAGGCGGAGAAGGACATCTCCAGGAAGCTCAAGGCACCACAGAGGGTATTGGGAAGGCAGGTGGCCTCCGAGATCGCCAGGAATCCTAGGCGAGCGGAGCTGGAACAGAGATATGAGAGGATCGCAGAAACGATAAAGGACGATTACGAGCTGCTTGGCGAGGGATTGATGGTCCTGGACGGCTATCCGGGAAGGGAGCGCCTCGCTGAGCTCGCAGAGCCGCCTGAGCCATCTGGAGCCGTCGGTCCTCATACCGGTGAGTTGCTGGGGGTGAAGGGCAGATACCTCTTCTACGAGAGCTTGGATGGGAAGGCGCTGATGCTGCCCATGTCCGATCTTCCTTCCCGCTTCCTCGAGCTGGGCGGGGGAAAGGGATAATAGAGTGCAAGAGGATGCCATTTCCTAGCAGGGAGAGAAATGAGCCAGGTCCTTAAGCCAGAGGAGGTGGAGGGCAAGTACGGGAAGCTCTTCTGTCGTGGCGTCTACACCATTGTCGACGTGGCCGCCGGGACGGCGCGCATCATCGAGGAGTGCTCGGCCAAGGGGCCGGTGGAATGGGATGCCGTGAACCGGAGGCGCGCGGGAGGGGCGATAACCGACATCAGGGTGGATGGCACCACGCTGATCATGGACACCATCATCGGCGAGAGGGAGGTCAGGTTCGGACCAGCCTCCAAGGACCTGGGCGGTCAAGGATTGAGGTCCCTGAAGGTCGAGGGCGACACGGTCAAGACCACCTGGGTCGGCCTGGCAGGGGCGAGCGTGGGGATAGGGGCCTGCCTACCGCAGGGGCCGGGGACCATCGAGGCCGTATATCCAGATGACGCGAAGGTGGGCGGCGCCAATAGGATTGAGGTCACCATCACCACCCCCAAGATGATCCGCGCCGTTTTTGCGGTCGACGACACTGACACCAGGGAGAAGGGGGCGTCCTGGGTTCTGATGCTGAAGGCGGCCAGGGAGGCCCCGGTCGGGCATCTGCTGGTGCATCGCATCGTACAGCTCAACCCCAACGTGAAGGAGAAGACCACCCAGTGCGTCGCGGTGGGAGTGTCGTTCGCTGTCAAAGAGAAAGAATTCCCTGAATTGAGGCAACACTTCATTGATTATATCGGGAAGGGCACTTTCTCTCAGAATACGGTACTGGCGATCTACAAAGGCCTTAGCATCCCCAAGGTGATTCGAGAATACGGCGCCAAGGCCAAGAGGGAGGTCCTCTCTGTGGAGGACGCCGTTCATGCTGCCAAGAAGGGCGGGATCGAGCTTGTCGAGATAACCGGGCCTAGAGGGGCGATAGGCGCCGTAGCCGGCATCGGCTGCCATGACATGGGGATCGAGGCAGCTGGCCTGCCGGAGGACTTCATATGATAGCGGCATGTTCAGCCTTGTTCGGGGCTCAGGAAAAATAGATATCACAGTCCACGATTGAGTAGGGAGGCTCACGGAGGCCTAGACATCGTAAAGAACGAGATCTCCCGGGTCATCGCCAACACCGCCTACCAGACCTATGAGAAGCGCCTTCTGAAGGAGGTCCTGGAGGACAAGGTGCCCCGCCACATCGCCATCATCATGGACGGGAACCGTCGCTTCGCCCGGGAGTTCGGCCTGCGTCCCGAGGAAGGCCATGTCAAGGGCAAGGACAAGCTCGAGGAGGTGATGGAGTGGTGCCTGGACCTAGGCATCAAGGTCCTGACCGTATATGCGTTCAGCACCGAGAACCTCAACCGCGATCCGCAGGAGGTCGAATACCTCATGCACATCTTCGAGGAGAACTTCCACAGGCTCGGGGAGGATGAGCGCATCCACAAGCACGGCATAAGGCTCACAGTACTTGGCCAGAGGGAGCTACTTCCCGAGAAGGTCCAGGCGGCCATCAAGTACGCGGAGGAGAAGAGTGCGCCTTATAGCAATTACTTCTACAACATCGCCATCGCCTACGGCTCCCGCCAGGAGATAATCCAAGCCATCAAGGGGATAGCTCAGGAGGTCAAGGACGGCAGGCTCATGGTGGACCAGATCAACGAGGACGTGGTCAACCACTTCCTCTATACAGCTGATTTCCCCGACCCTGACCTCGTGCTCAGGACCTCAGGGGAGGAGAGGGTGTCGAACTTCCTCCTCTGGCAGCTCGCCTATTCCGAGCTGTACTTTACAGACGTTTATTGGCCTGGCTTCCGCAAGGTGGATTTCCTTCGTGCTATCCGCTCCTACCAGCTGCGCCAGAGGCGCTTCGGTAAGTGAGGACCCTTCCGCCCACCGCCCTGAAAGCGGGGAAAAGATAACTTACTCATCTCACTGTACGCTTGTCGATGAGCGCATTGTCCACGAACATCCTCGATGGACTCGAGGCCAAAGGTTGGACGGGGGGCATCGTCCCGGTCGCGAGGCTACGAGATCTGGAGAGGGACCTATCCGTATTGCAGGAGCAGGGACTGATCTTCAAAGAGGTCGAGGAGCTCTACCTCGACAATTTCAAATTCGACGCCCCTCAGGAGCTGCCGGGCGCCCGTTCCATTATCGTCGTAGCCGTCCCCCAGCCCAAGAGACGCATCCATTTCGCTTATCATGGAAAGGACCTTGCCACCATCGTCCCTCCGACCTACGCGAACGCATGGGGCGTCATCAACAATGTGAGATCGGCCCTGGAGGAGATCACCTCCGCGGAGGGAGGGAGGTTCGAGAGAGCCTCGCTGCCCCTCAAGACCTTGGCCGCCAGGACCGGCGTGGCCAAGTACGGCCGCAACAACATCACCTACATACCCGAGCACGGAAGCTTCCATAGGCTGGTAGCCTATTACACTGACCTAGATCTTGGCCTTGACCAATGGCAGGAGAGGGAGTCGCTCCCCGCCTGCAAGACCTGCGACCTGTGCCAGAATGCCTGCCCCGCCTCCGTGATATCCAGAGACAGGTTCGTGATCCGCGTGGAGAGGTGCCTCACCTTCCTCAACGAGCTTCCGGCCGATCGGCCCTTCCCTCCCGAGGTCAGGCCCGAATGGCACAACGCCATCGTCGGGTGCATGCGCTGCCAGGAGGCCTGTCCCTACGACCAGAAGGTCAAGGGCTGGATAGAGGTGGGCGAGAGCTTCTCCGAGGAGGAGACCGAATACTTGTTGAAGGGCGATTTCTCCGATCCAAGTTCGAAGGCGATGAACGAGAGGCTGGAGCGCAACGGCCTGGACCTTACCGTGTTCCCGCGCAACCTCGTCGCGCTCCTCGGTCGGTAGGCCGCGCCGAAGCCCCGTTGCCATCATTCTTATATCCCGAGCCCGCTCTCCGCACGTTCCCTCAAGGAGGGCAAGGATGGCCAAGCAGGACCTGATCCTCATCCACGCGCCCAGCGTGTACGACTTCCGCAAGGAGTTCCTGTTCTACGGCCCCGTCTCCGACCTTGTGCCCTCCACGCCGGTCTTTGAGATGTACCCCTTCGGGTTCTTGACGCTGGCAGCACACCTGCACAAGCTCGGGCACAAGGTGCGCATCATCAACCTAGCAAGCATGATGCTCAACAACCCTAAGCTGGACGTCCCTGAGTTCCTAAGGAGGCTGGACTCCAGCGTCTTCGGCATCGATCTGCATTGGCTGCCTCACGCGCACGGGTCGCTAGCCGTGGCAGAGGTCGTCAAGCGACTTCATCCAGATGCCAAGGTCCTCTTTGGCGGTTACTCGAGCACCTACTTCTACCAGGAGCTGATCCGCTATCCGCAGGTGGACATGGTGATGCGGGGCGATTCCACCGAGGTGCCTGTGGAAGAGCTGCTCGCCGCGCTGGACAAGGGCGCTGACCTAGAAAAGGTGCAGAACCTCACCTGGAAGGACGAGAGGGGCGTGCACGAGAATTCCTTCACCTTCGTGCCCGAGGACATCGACTACATAGAGGTCGACTACGGCTGGATCATCAAGTCGGTCATCCGGCACCGGGACCTGGAGGGGCACAAGCCCTTCAAGGACTGGGACCGTTACCCGTTGACGGCCGCCTTCACCGTCCGAGGATGCCAGCAGCAATGCTTGGTCTGCGGAGGCTGCAATTCGGCCATGAAGGGATTTCTAGGAAGGAAGAGGCCGGCCTTCCGCTCGCCGGAGCTGGTGGCCCAGGACATCCGCAACATCCAGGACTATCTCAGGGCGCCGACGTTCGTGGTGGGGGACGTAAGGGCGGGAGGCAAGAGCTACGCGGAGAGGTTCTTCTCCGAGGCCAAGAGGCTGGGGATCGACAACCCGGTGGTGCTGGAGCTCTTCGTGCCTGCCGACCAGGATTACTACCAAAGCGCCAAGGGCGCGTTCCCGAGCTACTCCATCGAATTCTCCCCTGACTCTCACGAGGAAGGGGTCCGCTACGCCCTAGGAAGGAGGTTCGATACCAGCTCTATGGAGAGGACGATCCAGCTGGCCTTGGAGAATGACTGCCGGCGCTTCGACCTGTTCTTCATGATCGGGCTTCCTCAACAGACCAGGGAAAGCGCCTTGGGATCGGCGAGATACGCGAAGAGGCTTCACGAGCTTACCTCGGGCGACAAGAGGCTGTTCGTGTTCGAGTCCCCGCTGGCCCCGTTCCTCGACCCGGGGAGCTATGCCTTCGAGAACGCGGACGAGGTCGGATACAATCTGCTCGCCAGGACTTTGGAGGAGCACCGCGCCAGGCTGGCGTCGCCCTCGTGGAAGCATGTGCTCTCCTACGAGACCAGGTGGATGACCAGGGACGATATCGTGGACGCTTCGTACGACGCGGCCGACCTGCTCAACCAGGCGAGGTTCGAGAGTGGTCTCCTCGATGAGCAGGAGCTGGAATCGAGGATCGAGCGCACGGACATGGCGCGGAGCATGATGCGCGACATCGACCTCGCCTTGGCGATCGATGACCTCGATGCGAGGAGCGCAAGGTTCGATGAGCTGCGCGTGAAGGGAAGGGAGCTCATGGATTCCACCATTTGCCAGAAGAGCGACCTAGAATGGGAGTCGCCGGGCATACTGAAAAGCGTTCCGAGGGCGATGATCGGTCTGGTGAAGGCCAAGGGGAAGCGCCGCGGCTGAGATCAGCCATCCTCTTCTGTCAGCATCCTCTTGATCTCATCGACGCTGGGCACGCGCCCGGCCGCCTTCAGCTTGCCATCGATGAAGAGGGCCGGCTGAGACAGGACCCCCCCCCCTCTCCCTCATCTCCATCGTGTCCTGCACCTTCTCCACTTGGACGTCCATGCCCAACTCGTCGATGGCCGTGGTCGCCGCCACCTCCATCAACCGTCACTTGGAGCATCCTAGGGCGAAGACCTCCACCTTTTTCGGCGTGCCCTAGCTCTGACCTCGAAGCATAAAATGGTTGAGGCGAGGGCATCGTGATTTCGCAATTTGATAGGCAGAGCGAAAGGGAATACCCTCATGACCGGAATCAGAGCTAAGGTATCATGAGGTTCAAGACGTTCCTGCTGCTCGGCTCGGGAATGATGGCGTGCGCACTGCTGTTCGTGTTCGCCATCACTATCTGAAGCTTATCTTCGTACGAGCCATACAACATTCCAGCTCGCAAAGCATCACGAGAGGCGTCTCAGTTCTTCTCCCCGAGCTCGGTGCTCCTCTTGGCTGCCGCCTCGACGGCGTCGATGAACGCCCCCCTGACCCCGGCTTCCTCGAGCACCCTCAGCCCTTCGATGGTGGTCCCGGCAGGCGATGCGACCATGTCCTTGCCCGCTGCCGGATGGATCCCCGTCTCCAGGACGGTCTTCGCCGCGCCTAGGACCGTCTGAGCCGCCAATTTCAGCGCCACGTCCCTCGGCAGGCCGGACAGCACCCCTCCATCGGCCAAGGCCTCGATGACCACGTAGACGAAGGCGGGGCCGCTTCCCGAAAGACCTGTGACCGCGTCCAGCAGCTTCTCGTCCACCGGAAGAGCGATGCCCACGGACTGCAGCACGCGCAGCACGAAGTCCCTGTCCTCAGGCTTGGCGTGCTTGCCCAGGGCGAACGCGGAGGCGGACGCCCCGACTAGGCAGGGCTGGTTGGGCATAACCCGCACCACGCGGACCCCAGCGTTCAGCCTCGATTCGATGAAGGGTATCTTGATCCCGGCGGCGATGCTGATGATCAGATGCTCCGGGCTCAGGTACGGCTTGAGCTCCTCCAGTACAGTCGCCATCTGCTGCGGCTTGATCGCCAAGAGGAGGACGTGCGCGGAGCGCGCGACCTCCACGTTGTCGCTGGTGACCTTGACGTTCAACGTCCGGGCGATGTACTCCCTGCGCTCCTTGAGCACCTCGCCCGCGGTCACCTCCTCCTTGGTCGCAAGACCCGCGGAGATGATGCCCTTCATCAAAGCCTCGGCCATGTTTCCGGCGCCAATGAAACCGACTCTCATTCCAACCGACCTGTCCAGCCATGCTTGGCTAGCGATTGTGAGCTATCTTCGAGACAGTATATAATGAAATTGCAGATGGGGGCCGCTCTCAGCCCTCGAGGGCTCCGAGGACGGCCTTCATGAACGCAGGCAGGTCCGCTGGTGAGCGCGAGGTGATCAGGTTGCCATCCACTACGACCTCTTCGTCCTTGTAGCGCGCTCCGGCGTTGATGACATCGTCCTTGATGGACATGAAGCAGGTGACCTTCTTGCCCTTAAGCACGTTCGCCGACACCAGCACCGATGGTCCGTGGCAGATCGCCGCCACCAGCCTTCCCTGCTTGAACATATGCCTCACGAACTCGTTCACCGCCGATGCCCTCCTCAATCGGTCGGGGGCGAAGCCGCCCGGGATGATGACCGCGTCGAAGTCGTTCACGTCGGCATCCGCGGCGCCCATTTCCGCCTTGACCTCGTACCCGTGCTTGCTCTTGAAGACCTCGCTTCGTCCCGAGCCGACGACCTTTACCTCATGCCCCGCCTCGAGGAGCCGATAGTAAGGATACCACAGCTCGAGGTCCTCGTAGTCGTCTTCGGCGAGGATCGCCACCGTCTTGACCATAACAAACCTCGAAAATCCTAGCGAGGGCGACGATAATTTACTTGCGCTAAGAACCCCTTACTAATACGTTCCATTATTAAAAGCCGTTAAGTCCAGTTATCAGCCGAGGAAGGATGAGCGGGCTCCGATAGCCGCGCGGTTGCTAGCGAAAATCACAGGAAAAAAGGCGGTTTTCCGACCTATCCAGTAACAAAATTGAAAGTTTAAATACCGCTACAATATTGCCCCTACAATGCTCGTAGAGGAATACTACCCGGTGGCCATCTTTGCGCTGGTAGCCATATTGTTCCCTGCGCTCGCGTTCTGGGTCTCGCGGTTCTTCCGACCGAACCGCTACCTGCCCCAGAAGCGAATGACGTACGAGTGCGGTGAGCAGCCTATCGGCCATGGACAAATCCAATTTCACGTGCAGTTCTATCTGTACGCGATCATTTTCGTCATTTTTGACGTCGTGACCGTCTTCCTGATGATCTGGGCTTTAGTGTTCTCGGACCTTTCCGACACTGCCCGCTGGTACATGATTATCTTCCTCGGGCTCCTGCTCATCGGGGTTACCTACGCTCTGAAAAAGGAGAAGATACTATGGATATGAGGCTAGCACCTCACGCCGTTGCCATGAGCTCCGCCGAGTTCCTTTCCTGGTCCGGGGAGGTCATGGAGCAATTGATGAGATACAGTGGCGCCAAGAAGGCCGTGGACAGGCTCACCGCCCCCATATGGAGCTGGGCCATCCGCAACGCCACCGTCCCGCTGCATTTCGGTATCGCCTGTTGCGCCCTGGAGATGGCCGCCGCTTCCGGGCCGCGCTTCGACGCCGAGAGGCTGGGAATGATATACAGGTCCTCGCCGAGGCAGACCGAGGTACTTCTGGTCAACGGATGGGTCACCGCCAAGCTTAGACCCGACCTGAGGAGGCTCTACGAGCAGATGGCAGAGCCCAGGTGGGTCGTGGCAATGGGCGAGTGCGCCATCTCTGGAGGGCCTTGGTACGACTCGCACAACACCGTCCAAGGCGTGGACACGTTCATACCCGTCGACGTCTACATCCCCGGCTGCCCCCCTAGGCCCGAGGCCATGATCGACGGCTTCATGAAACTGCACAAGAAGATCAACAAGCAGATGAAAGGGACCTTCCTGAACGACTGAGGTGGAAAAGATGGAACGAATCGGATTGGCACCAGGGGGCAAGACCGGTGAGGTTTTGGCCCGCGACATCGCTCAGAGGTTCCCACAGGGCGTCGCAGTCACCAAGGCGACGCACAACCGTCTCTACGCCAAGGTGGACAAGGCCGCCTTGGTCAGCCTTTGCACTTATATGAAGGACGGCCTGGACTTCGAGCACGTGACCAGCGTGGGAGGCGTGGACTGGCTCGAGGAGAAGAAGATGCAGGTCGTCTATCACATAACATCCTACGCCAACAAGGTGACGGCGGAGCTCATCGTGGATTTGCCGCGCGACAAGCCCGAGGTCGACTCCATCACCTACCTCTGGGGCGGCGCGAACTGGCACGAGCGCGAGACCTGGGATATGTTCGGCATTGTATTCGTCGGGCACCCCAAGCTCGAGCGGCTGCTCAACCCCTCGGGCACCGAGGTCTTCCCCTTCAGGAAGGACTTCGTCTCCGGAAGGAGGGTCTGAGATGGCCGAGATGTGGCTGAACATGGGGCCCCAGCACCCCATGACCCATGGGCTTTGGAACCTGAGGGTCAAGGTGGACGGGGAGACCATGACCGAGGCCGAGCCGGTCATAGGATACCTGCATAGGGGCTGGGAGAAGCTCACTGAGAGCCGCAAGTACCCGCAGATCATCCCCATGGCCGACAGGCTCTGCTATGGTGCCTCCATGAGCTGGAGCCACCTCTACTGTCTGACGATGGAGGACGCCATGGAGGTCGAGGTGCCGGAGCGCGCGAAATGGATCCGCACCATCGTCCTGGAGGCGCAAAGGATCGGCAGCCACCTGATGTGGCTTGCCGCACTAGGCACCGACCTTGGCTCTTACACCGTCTTCCTTTACCCGGTCAGGGAGAGGGAGCTGTTCCTCGACCTCATGCAGAACCTCTGCGGGGCGAGGATGACCTACAACTATCCGCGCATCGGCGGGGTCAGGAACGACGTCCCGGCGAACTTCGAGCGGGACTTCACCCGTGTCCTGAACCACTTCGAGAAGCGCTTGTGCGACTACGAGGCCCTCTGCGACCAGAGCACGATCTTCCGCATGAGAATGGAGGACGTCGGCTATCTGAGCCCAGAGAAGGCCAAGAACCTGGGCGTGACGGGGCCGAACCTCCGCGGCAGCGGCGTGGACTACGATGTTCGCCGCGACGACCCTTACGAGATGTACGACCAGGTCGATTGGAAGGTGTGCGTAGAGACGACCTGCGACGCCTACGCCCGCTACCGGGTCAAGATGGATGAGATGCGGGAGTCCTGCGACATCATCCGCCAGTGCATCAAGAAGATGAAGCCTGGGCCGATAAGGGTCAAGCCCCCAAGGACCTTGGCGAAGGGCAAGACCGGCTGGGCCCACGTCGAGGACCCGAGAGGGGAGGGCTTCATGTACGTCATAGGCAACGGGGACGACCGCCCCTACCGCCTGAAGGTGCGCAGCCCGATCTTCGTCACGGTGTCGGCGGCACCAGAGATGCTCGTCGGCTACAAGATCGCGGACGTGCCCGCCATCATGGGATCGGTGGACATGTGCCTCGGGGAGACGGACAGGTGATCTCATGATCCAGAACGGTCTCTACGAGTTCATCTGGGGTATCGCCCTCTGGCTGATGCAAGTCATCGCGTGGTTCTTCAACAATATCCTCGCTTGGTATGGCGTCGGGAGCTGGCTGATCAGCCCCGGAGTCGTGGAATTCATCACCACGCTCCTGGTGGCGCTGGTGGTCTTCATCGTAGGATTCCTAGTCTCCATCACGTTCATCTGGCAGGAGAGGAAGATGCTCGGTCGGCTCATGGACCGGCGGGGTACCCAGGTCGGGTTCCTCGGGCTGTTCCAGAACTTCGCCGATGGGCTGAAGACCTTCATCAAGGAGCACATCATCCCCGACGAGGTAGACAAGCAGCTGTTCAACCTGGCACCGGTCCTGCTCATCGCCATGTCCTGCCTGATGATCGGGCTCATCCCGATCGGGCCGAACTTCTACATGGCGGACCTTACCGCAGGCCTATTGCTCGTGTTCGCCGTCTTCTCGCTCGCGCCCTTCGCCATTCTGATGGCGGGCTGGTCGTCCAACAACAAGTACACGGTCATGGGCGGGATGAGGGCCGCAGCGCAACTGATCGCATACGAGGTGCCGATACTCCTGGCCGTGGCCGGGGTCGTCGTCCTCGCCGGCTCCTTCAACTTCATGGAGATTGTAGCGTACCAGCAAGATAACGTCTGGCTTGTCATCCCGTTGTTCCTCGGGGCATTGGTGTTCTTCATCTCCGCGATCGCCGAGGTGGAGAGGATCCCCTTCGACCTTCCTGAGGCGGAGGCCGAGCTAGTCGAAGGCTGGATGACCGAGTATGGCGGGTTCCGCTGGGGCCTGATCATGCTCTCCGAGTACGTGAGAGGATTCGCGGCCTGCGGCCTCATCGTCCTGCTGTTCCTCGGAGGCTGGGCCGGGCCGGACTTCATCTGGCCCGAGATCTGGTTCCTCATCAAGATGTTCTTGCTGTTCGGCCTGTGGATCTGGGTGCGCGGTGCCCTCATGAGGGTCACCACCAAGCAGATATTGGGCCTGGGATGGACCAAGCTCATGCCCTTGGCGCTGATCAACCTCGGCGTCGCCATCGCGCTCAAGATGGGAGGCTGGTTATAATGGCCGACAAGAAGCCCAAGCGCAGATTGAAGCCGGTGGGAATACTCCTCAGGCCCTTGGCCGTCACTGGCCGCGAGACCCTCAGGACCACCATCCACAAGCCCGTCACCATCCAGTACCCCTGGGAGAGGCTGGTAATACCGGACGGCTACCGTGGCCGCCCCGGACTGGTCATGGACAAGTGCATCGGCTGCCACATGTGCGCCAAGATCTGCCCCACCGGCTGCATCGAGATGGTGGAGGTGGAGCTGCCCGAGAAGGGCAAGGTGGAGCGCCCCCAGGTCAACCTGGGAAGATGCATGATGTGCGGCTATTGCGCCGAGGTCTGCCCCAAGAACGCCATGCTCGTCACCCCTGAGTACGAGCTGGCGGAATACTCGCGCCAGGACTTGATCTACGACCCCTTCCGTCTGCAGTACGAGGACCGCCCCGGGCTGCACGTGGACGTGATCGAAGCCACACCGGAGATGGTGCGGCAGGGCCTGATGGGGGTCAACAAGAAGACCGGGCAGATGATCCGCGATTATCCAGAGGTCAACGACGCCAAGTGCATCGGTTGCTCCAAGTGCGAGAAGGTATGCCCGGCGGACGCCGCCCACATGTACGAGAAGGGCAAGAACGAGAAGGGCAAGCCCATCAAGCGCCCCAAGTTCGACCCGGAGACGTGCGTCGGCTGCGAGGAGTGCCTGGATAACTGTCCAAAGGACGCCATCACCATGAAGGAGGTGAAGTGATGACCATCGATTGGGAGCTTTTGTTCTTCATCGTTTTCGCGGGCTACACCATCGCCTCAGCGCTGCTGGTCGTGTTCGCCAAGGAGATCGTGCGCAATGTGACCTGGCTGGCCTTCACCTTCATCGGGGTGGCCATCGTCTTCATCTTCCTGGGTGCGGAGTACATCGCCATCATCCAGATCCTGGTGTACGTCGGCGCCGTGTCGGTCCTGATCCTGTTCGGGGTCATGCTGACCAAGCGGCGCCTCAGCGGAGGTGGTCAATGTGAACTCTGACCAGATCCGCACCGCCTGCGCCATCGTCTCCGTGGTGGCGCTCAGCTTCGTCATCCTCGGAACCTTCGCTACCATGAGCTGGGAGGGGGAGTACGCCCCGACCAGCAATGAGGACCTTGGATACGCCATATTCTCCTCCTACGGCCCGACCCTCATCGTCCTCGGGGCGCTGATGTTCGCGGCCATGCTCGGAGGCGTCTACATCGCCCAGGAGGAGAAGGAATGATCCCGCAGGAGTACTTCCTGGCGCTCAGCGCCATACTCTTCGCCATCGGAGCCTTCGGCGCGCTCACGCGCAAGAACGCCATCGTGGTCCTGATGTGCATCGAGATCATGCTCAACGCGGCCAACATCAATTTCGTCACCTTCGCCGTCTTCAGCGGTGGCGCCGCGGGACAGGTCTTCGCCCTGTTCTCGATCGCCATTGCCGCGGCCGAGGTCGCCATAGGGCTTGCGATCCTGCTCAACCTGCAGAGGCTGCAGGACACCATCGAGCTGCAGGACCTCAACCTGCTGAGGTGGTAAGATGACCTTCATTGAATACACCTGGCTGATCCCCCTCATCCCGATAATCGGTCTGCTGCTCGCCGCCGCCTTCGGCAAGAAGACCCCGGAGGGAGGGGGCTATTTCGTGGTGGGAGCCGTGGCCGTCGCCTGCTTCGTCTCGCTGATGGTGGCCTACGAGTTCTTCACCGGTGACGGGAGCCCGGTCTACGACACGACCATCTGGATCGACCTGGGGACCATCAACGGCACCCAGTACCAGTTCGAGATGGGCTATTACGTCGACTACCTGACGGCGTTGCTGCTCATCGTGGTCAGCATCCTGTGCACCCTCATCGTCATCTACTCCCTAGGGTACATGCACGAGGAAGGGGAGAGGAAGCGCCGCTACTACGTGGAGATCGCCCTCTTCATCACCGGAATGCTCGGGATGGTCGTCGCGAGCAACTACCTGACGGCCTTCGTCTTCTGGGAGATAATGGGCCTTTGCTCGTACCTGCTCATCGGGTTCTGGTACTACAAGCCGTCCGCCGCCAAGGCGGCGAAGAAGGCCTTCCTGACCACCAGGATCGGCGACATCTCGTTCATGCTGGGCATCATCGCGCTGTTCGGCGCGTTCGGCACCCTGAACTACCACGAGCTCTTCAACCCGGAGTTCATCGAGAGCTTCGATGTGAACTACGGCCTGCTCCTCTTCGCCATGCTGTGCTTCTTCGGCGCGGCGGTGGGCAAGAGCGCGCAGTTCCCGCTGCATGACTGGTTGCCGGACGCCATGGAGGGCCCGACCACCGTCTCGGCGTTGATCCATGCCGCGACCATGGTCAAGGCGGGCGTGTACCTGGTGGCGAGGTCGTTCCCGCTCATGGTGGACACCCCTGAGGTCATGATAGTCATCGCGGTGGTAGGAGGCTTCACCGCCTTCTTCGCGGCGACGCAGGCCCTCAACAACTTCAACATCAAACGCGTGCTCGCCTATTCCACGATCTCCCAGCTCGGATTCATGTTCCTTGCCTTGGGATGCGGCGGCTACATCATCGCCACCGCTGGCACGGACGAGCACCTTCTCGAGGTCGGGAACGCCGGCTACATGGCGGGCGTCTTCCACCTCATGAACCACGCCTTCTTCAAGGCCCTGCTCTTCCTGAGCGCGGGCGCGGTCATCCATGCCGTGCATACCGAGGACATGAGGAGGATGGGCGGCCTGTCCAAGAAGCTGAAGATCACCTCCCTGGTGATGCTCATAGGCGCTTTGGCCATCGCAGGCATACCGCCCTTCAGCGGCTTCTGGTCCAAGGACCTGATCCTCGAGTCGACCATCGCGGCCGCGGAGGTCAACCCCTGGTTCTGGATATTGTACATAGCGGCGACCGTGACCGCGTTCATGACCGCATTCTACATGTTCAGGCTCTGGTTCATGACCTTCAAGGGCGAGGAGAGCGAGGCCGCGCACCACGCGCACGAGGCGCCCGCGGTCATGTGGGCCCCACTGGTGGTTTTGGCCATCGCCGCCTGCATCACCGGTCTGTTCCTGCTCGGGCCTAACGGCGGCCTGCCCGCGGTGATCTACACCGTATCCCCCGAGGGGCACGCCATACCCGGGGAGACGCTCGGACTGGGCTGGATCGAGAAGCTCTTCACCGCCTGGCCCACCTATGTATCGTTGGCCATGGCCGCGTTCGGCATCGGCATAGCCTACCTTGCCTACTACAAGAAGACCTTGTCGCTCGAGTTCTTCGTCAAGGGCTCGAACAAGAAGGTCTACGACGTTCTGCAGCGCCGCTACTATTTCCCCGAGTTCTACGACTTCGTGGGCGAGAAGGGGATGTATGGACTCGCCAGATTGGTGGACTTCATCGACCGCAAGGTGGTCGATGGGGTGGTGAACGCCATCGCCAATGTGGCGGTGGGCACGTCCGGAAGGTTCCGCAAGGCGCAGACCGGCTTCACCCAGACGTATGCGGCGGTCATCGTGGCCGCGGTCTCGGTGATCCTGGTGCTGCTCTACCTCTTCGCAGAGGTGAGGTGATCACATGAGCGAACTCTACGACCTATTGCAAGATATCAACATACTCACCTTGCTGCTGCTAGTTCCGCTGATCGGGGCGTTGCTGACCTTCCTGTCAGGGAAGAACGAGAAGGCGACCAGGTGGATACCCATCATCTTCTCCGCGGCGACGCTGGTCCTCGCCTCCCTGATGATGCTGGGATTCGACTTCGCCAACGCCGGCATAAACAACTACCAGTATACGGAGCAGTACGACTGGGTGCCCTCGCTGGGCATAACCTACCATCTGGGCGTGGACGGCATAAGCGTGCCCATGGTCTGGCTCACCACCTTGCTCTGCTTCCTGGCCATCCTGTTCTCCTGGGACGTGAAGAACCGCGCCAAGGAGTACATGGGCCTGATGCTGGTGCTGGAGGTCGGCGTGCTGGGAGTCTTCATGACCCTGGACTTCTTCCTCTTCTACATCTTCTGGGAGATCGTGCTCATCCCCATGTTCTTCCTCATATCCATATGGGGAGGGCCGAGGAGGGAGTACGCCGCGATCAAGTTCTTCATCTACACCCACATCGCGTCGCTCGTGCTCCTGCTGGCCATTTTCGCCATGTACTTCGTGGCCGGAGGGACCAGCTTCGACATGATCTACATCCAGCAGCAGGGAATGAACTGGTCCATGGCCTTCCAGGTCATGATGTTCCTGGCGCTGTTCTTCGGGTTCGGCGTCAAGATGCCGATCGTCCCGTTCCATACCTGGTTGCCCGACGCGCACGTCGAGGCCCCCACCGCGGGCTCGGTGCTGCTGGCCGGGCTGCTGCTAAAGATGGGGTCATACGGTCTCATCCGCGTGGCCATACCGACCTTGCCCGAGGGAGCGAGGGAGCTGCAGTGGCTGATCATAATCGTGGCCATCGTGTCCATCCTGTATGGCGCCCTGGCCTCTCTGGCGCAGAAGGACCTGAAGAAGATGGTAGCCTTCTCGTCCATCAGCCACATGGGCATCGTGCTCCTGGGTTTCGCGACCTTCTCGGCGGTAGGTATCGCCGCGGGCGTGTTCCAGATGTTCGCGCACGGCCTCATCACGGCAGTCCTCTTCATGGTCGCGGGCGTGACCCAGCACATCGCTGGAACGCGCGAGATCCCCAAGCTGGGAGGGCTGGCGCAGAAGATGCCTTGGTTCGCCGCGTTCATGATGATCGGCTTCATGGCCTCCCTCGGGCTGCCAGGGCTGGTCGGGTTCGCGGCGGAGATGCCGGTCTTCTTCTCCTACGGCTTCATGAACGGGGAGTGGAACTGGCTGATCCTGATACCCATCGCATCGGTGGTCATCACCGCGGCCTACTACATCTGGTCCATGCAGAAGGTGCTGTTCGGCCCTCTCACGGAGAAGATCGATACCAGCCACCTGCATGACGTCTCGTGGTTCGAGGCGGCCCCGTTGGCCGCGCTGTGCGTGCTGATAATATTCTTCGGGCTGCAGCCTGGCCTGATCTACGACTTCATCCGGCCGGTCGCGGAAGCGATCTCCGCCATAGTTCCCATGGGGGTGTGAGGTAGATGGCTGACTATACCGCAATACTACCGTTGATAGTGCTCGCCATCTTCGGCATACTCGCGCCGGCGGTCAGGGCGATAGGCAAGTCGGACAAGGCCACGGCGATCTGGGCTCTAGTGGGCGTCCTGCTCTCGGCCTTCTTCGTGGTCGACTTCTTCCTGAGCTATCCGGCCGGGTCCGCGGTCGACTTCGAGGGCGTGGTGGAGCTCAACTACTTCTCCGCCCTGTTCATGCTGCTCTTCCTGAGCGTGGCGGCGTACGTGGTCATCGCGTCCTACCGCTTCGTGGACAAGGAGAAGCACACCGGCGAGTACTACGCGCTCATCCTGCTGGCAACGACCGGCATGATGATAGTCGCCAGCGCCCTGGACCTCATCACCTTGTTCGTGGGCATAGAGCTCACCAGCCTGTCCTCCTACGCCCTGGTGGCGTTCCGGAAGACGAGCAAGCGCGGCTCCGAGGCGGCGACCAAGTACTTCATCATCGGCGCGCTGTCCTCGGCCATAGGGCTGTTCGGCATCTCGTTGCTCTACGGCGTCGTAGCCCAGTTCCCCGAGGTCATCGTGGGCTCCAACCCTTTGACCTTCGAGAACATCTCGGCGGCGGTGAGCGCGGCCATGGGCACCCCGGCGCAGCCGATGGTGTTCCTCGCGGCGGTCATGATCATCGCCGGCTTCGGCTTCAAGATCGCCCTGGTGCCGTTCCATATGTGGGCCCCCGACGTGTACGAGGGCGCCCCGACCACCATCACGGCGATGCTCGCCGCCGGAAGCAAGAAGATGGGCATCATCGCGCTGTTCAAGGTCTTCCTCATCGGCCTCATCGCCATGAAGACGGACTGGCAGCTGCTCATCGGCGTCATTGCCATCCTGACCATGACCGTGGGCAACGTCATCGCCGTCTCGCAGACGAGCATCAAGCGCATGCTGGCGTACTCGTCCATCGCCCAGGCTGGCTACATACTGATAGCATTGCCGGTGGCGGCGGTTAGCGACCCGACCATCGCGGCGTATGGTCTCGCGGGCGGGTTCTTCCACATGCTCACCCACGCCTTCATGAAGGGCGGGGCGTTCCTCATCGTCGCCGGGCTGAGCACCGTGGCGGTGGGAGAGAACATCAACGACTACAAGGGCTTGGCCAAGAGGGCCCCGTGGATAGCCTTCGCCATGATGATCATGCTGTTCTCGCTGGCGGGCATACCTCCGCTGGCGGGCTTCTGGTCCAAGTACGTGCTGTTCTCCGGCGCCATCAATGCCTGGCAGTTCAACGCGCAGAACGAGTGGATGATGTGGCTGGCCATCGCGGGCATTTTGAACTCGGCCCTCTCCCTGTACTACTACGCCCGAGTGGTGAAGTACATGTACGTGGAGAAAGGTCCGGCCGACAGGGTGCGCGTGCCGACCGCCATGGCGCTGGCCATTGGGATATGCTTCGTGGCCGTGATCGGCATCGGCCTGTTCCCGGAGATATTCATCAAGGCCTGCCAGGACGCGGCGAGCGCATTCCTTGGACTATAAGGTCAGGCGCAAACCCCTTTCCCAAATCCTTCTTTCTTCCTGATGCCGAGCGTAGGCCTTTTTGACCGAAAGTCCGCATGCTGGGGCGCTTTGGATTAAGGTTAAGTATCGCCGTTGGATTAGGTTGCTGATACCTTTGAGCTGGGACGCCCCCATAAGGAAAGAAATGGATCGTGTGGAGGAGGAGATACGCGACGCGGTCACCTCCGAGCAAGGCCTGCTGACGGACATAGCGATGCACGTCATCGGCGCCGGGGGCAAGCGCATCCGGCCCGGGCTGGTCCTGCTATCCTACAAGGCGGTCGGGGGCAAGGAGGCGCAGAAGGTGGTCGGGATAGCGGCTTCCTTCGAGCTCATCCACTCCGCCACGCTCATCCATGACGACATCAACGACCACGGCGAGATCCGCAGGGGGAAGGCCGCCGCCTATAAGAAGTACGGAGTGCAGAAGGCCTTGGTCGCTGGCGATTTCCTTTTCGTGCGCTCGTTCCGACTGGGCGGCCAGTGGAGCCAGGAGGTCGTGAACATCATCTCTGATGCTTGCACCGCCACCGCGGAGAGCGAGATCCTGCAGAACGCCTACGAGTTCGTTCCTAACACTCCCATGGAGGCTTACCTCCAGATAATCGCGGGGAAGACCGCGATGCCCATGTGGGCCGCCTCTAGGGTCGGGGGCTTCCTGGGCGGGGGCACGCAGGAGCAGATCGACGCCCTGGGGCGTTTCGGGCTGGAGATGGGCATGGCCTTCCAGATCGTGGACGACATGCTGGACATCACCGGGGACGAGAGCGCCCTGGGCAAGCCGCACGGGATCGACTTCCTTGATGGCAAGCCGACGTTGCCTCTGATCGAGGCCATGAAGGACCCGGTGGTCGGGGAGCGCCTGGCGGAGATGTTCGCCAAGGAGCGGAAGTCCCGTGACGAGGTCGAGGAGGCCCTCGGGCTCGTCAAGCAGACCAATGCCCTGGAGGAGTCGGTCAAGGTGGCTCGTAAGTTCGCCGATGCGGCCCATGGCCACCTTGAAGCGTTGGACGGCTCCCCCTTCAAGAAGAGCCTGTCGGAGCTGGTGGAAGCCGTTGTCGACCGTAAGGCCTGAGGTGCGCTCATGACGTTCGTCGAGGACGTGGACGTGCTAGTGGTCGGCGGCGGGCCCGCGGGCAGTTCCACGGCCGAGCACGCGGCCTCGGGCGGCGCCAACGTCCTGGTCATCGAGAAGCGGCCTGTGGTGGGCGTCCCCGTGCGCTGCGGCGAGTTCATGCCGCAGGTCGACGAGATCCGAAGGATTTTCCCCCAGGCCGACATAGGCTCGATCTTCGAGGTCCCGTCTCACCTTCGGTCGCTGGAGACGGATGCCATACGCATCATCTCCCCCAAGCTCCGCTCCTTCGACGTCCCATTCCATGGCTATACCACATTCCGCGACAGGTTCGATCAGTTCCTCGCCGAGAGGGCTACGAAGGCCGGCGCCAGGATGATCACCGGCGTCTCTTGCTCCTCCATCGACAAGGATGTGGCTAGGACCTCGGTCGGGGACATCCGCGCTAAGGTTATCGTCGGAGCCGACGGCCCCCTCTCGGTCGTGGCCAAGTCCTTGGGGCTGGAACGCTCCTGGGACCTTTGCCCGGCGGCCTCCACCTTCGCCAAGGGCGACTTCGAGCCGGTGCCGGAGATGTACTTCGGCAACGTGGCGCCAGGGGGATATGCCTGGGTCATCCCCAAGAAGGAGGGCGCGAACGTCGGGCTGGGGTACTCCAAGCGCTATGCGCGGGGCAACCTCGACTTCTATTGGAGGGAGTTCCTCAAGTACCGCCCCCTGGACGCGGGCAAGCTCAACGGGAAGATGGTGCCGATGTCCGGGCCGATCCCGTTGACGGTCAAGGGGAGCGCCATGGTCGTGGGCGACGCGGCAGGGCAGGTCATGGCAGTGAATGGCGGCGGGATACCCATCGCCATGATCTGCGGGCGCATCGCGGGCGAGGTGGCCTCCGCCCACGTCAAGGGCAAGATGGAGCTAATGGAGTACGAGCGGAGCTGGCGCCGACAAGTGGGAGGGCCGCTGAAGACTGCCCTGGGCACGAAGCGCCTGGCGATGCTCATGTTCGGGTCCCAATGGCGCCTGGAGCAGGCGATGCGCTTCCTCGGGCCGAAGCGCATGGGCAAGGCCATACGCTGCCAGTCAGTTTTTCCTTGACATCGTGGACCTGAGCTTGGAGCCGCATATAGGGCAATCGGGCATCTCCTTCTCGAAGATCTTGCCGCAGCCGGTGCAGCGCCAGCGCCACCTGCGCAGGTCCTTGATGCCCTTGAGCCCGACCGGCATGAACGGGATGCCCAGATAGGTGGCGAGGTTCTGCAGCGAGTAATCGTCGCTCAGCACCTGCGCCTTCAGCTCGAGCGCCAGGGCCAGGACCTCTACGTCAGTAGGAGAGAGCCGCGTGCTGTCGCCGGTGCGGGAGGCCGCCTCTCGGACCTTCCTCAGGCTCGTCGAGGTCGGTTCGGAGACGATGAGCAGCTCGCCCCACAGGTCCGACCTCTTGTCGCCGTACCTCTCCAACTCCCTGATGACGCCGGGGGTGGTGAAGCATCTGACCTCGGGAGGAAGGTCCTGCATGGAGAACAGCGCGGAGGTGTCCAGGACGTAGTCCATTTTCGACCATGACTCCGAGGCGATGCCCGCACAATAATCTTTCCTTGCAGGTGGATACGTGCTAAGCTGCAAGCTAGAGCTCTTCCTCCAGCAAGATGCGATGTATGCGTTGCGATGCCCGGCTACCTCGTATCACACGGCCTCGATAGTGGAGGGCGGCTTCTTAGTGACGTTATAGGTCACGCTGACCACGCCTGGCACCTCGCTGGTGATCCTGTCCGCTATACGAGTGAGCTTCTCGAAGCTCAGCTTGGTCGGCGTGGCAACCACCGCGTCCGTGCTGTTCCAGCATCTTAATTCGACCTGGAGGCCGAAGTCGCGCTTGTTCCCCCTGAGACCGGTGACCTTGTCCTCGTGCAGGATTGCCAGCCATTGGAAGGCCTTCGTCCCTTTCAGCTCCTCGTCGACTATGGCGGTCGCCTTCCTCACGATGGCGACCCGCTCCGGCGTCACCTCGCCGATGACCCTGGCGGCCAACGCTGGGCCGGGGAACGGTGGTCGGTCGTAGATCTCAGCAGGCAGCCCTAACGCCTTCCCGACCTTGCGCACGCCGGTCTTGCGCAGCTCGATTATCGGTTCGATCACGTGGTACCCGAACTCTTTCTGGGTGTCTATACCGAGCTGCGCCAGGATATTGTGCTGCCGCTTTATCCCCGCCATCGTCTCCTCCACGTCGGTGAAGTTTGTGCCCTGTAGCAGGTATTTCGCCTTGGATTCCCTGACTATTCGCCCGAAGACGTCCTTGTAGAAGGTCTGGGTGATGGCCTCTCGCTTCTCCTCTGGATCGATAAGACCCTTGAGGGCAGAGAAGAACTCCCTCTTGGCGTCGATGAGCTCCACCTTCACGCCCAGCTTCTTGAAGGCCTTGACGACATGCTGAGGCTCGCCCTCGCGCATTATGCCGTTCTCGATGAAGACCGTCCTCAGCCGGTCACCCAATGCCTTATGGCCAAGCATGGTGACCACGGACGAGTCCACGCCGCCTGAGAGCGCGTTGATCGCAACTCCCTTCCCCACCTTCGCTGCGATCTCCTTCACTTGCCGCTCGATGAAGTCCTCGACCTTGAGGTCCTTCAGCCTGATCTCTTTGATCTCAGAAGCCTTTGGCACAATACTCCCCCTGCGATTATTTTGAATCAGTTGCACAGTAATTATCCTTTTTGCCATGACCATGAGGGATTTCTAGTCATCATTTCCGCAGATTGCCATAGTTCACTCAAAGTCACCGATATTGGATTGCGGCGTTTTTTATAGCAAATGGTAGAAGTACGCGGCTGAATGGAAGATACCCTTTCGCATTACGGGCAATGGTTCGCCGTGCTCCTCTTCGCCATCGTCTACATCATCTTCCTTGCCTTCGTACCGTTCTATAGGAAAGTCGACAGGAGACCGGCCGGAGTCTATCTTGCCTTCGTGGTGGCTTTCGCATTCGAGATGTTCGGGGTGCCCTTGACCATGTACTTCGTGGCCTGGTTCCTGGGATACACGTTACCAGATGGGGTGTTCTGGGGGCACACCCTAATTCAGGAGATCGGGCTCTTGGGAATGTACATAGGGTTCGTTCTCGGCATCCTGGGTGGCATCCTGGTCATCCTGGGATGGAGGGAGATCTACGCAGAATATTGGGGGAAGGAGGAAGGGGAGAGGGGATTGGTTACGAAAGGTGTGTACCGATACATCCGCCATCCACAGTACACCGGGTTCATGCTGATCACGTTGGGCATGCTGATTGAGTGGGCTACCATCCCCTTGCTGCTCATGTGGCCTGTGCTTGCCTATCTCTACTATCGCCTCGCCAAGATGGAGGAGAGGGAAATGGAAGCCGAGTTCGGGGAAGCTTTCCTGAAGTACAAGGCCAGGACTCATATGTTCATACCTTTGTCCCGCCGGAGAGCGGTGGTTGAAACTAAGATTGATGCTCTGGACTAGCGCGAGTCTGGGATTTTTTATTTGGATGCTGGACCGGATGCTCGGTTATCCAGTTCAATAACCGATCCATGTCGATTAAGGCCGGATGTTCGCGCTCTTGCTCCGTAATTGGAAGCTTCCATCGAGTATGCGCCGCTTCAGGTCGTTCATGGTCTTGACCGCACCTTCCCGGTTGGAGTTGCGGCAGACTATCGGTATGACCATTCTCTTTCCTTCGATGGTGACGTGCGCGTCCCCCAGATCACCCTGGAAAGCGCCCTGCTCGCATGCGCGAACGCAGGCGCCACAGTTCACGCACCTAGAACGGTCGATGACTGGCCTGAATTGCTCCCGCCTTATGGCGAAGGTCGGACAAACCCCCTCCGCATCACATATCTCGCACTCCACGCACGGCCCTCTGTCGACGGTTATGATTTCGTCATGGCCGGTCCAGGCATCGCCGTAGGTCGTCTGACCGATCTTTTGGCGGTCCCTGACATCGGCCACGGACAGCGGGATGTCCTCATCCTTGGTCATTACGCTTTTAAAAATCGAATCGTTGAGGATGGGTATGGGGATGGCGTAGGTCGTAAGGACCTCGGGGCCCTCCCCTGTCCTATAACCCCCCATCAATGTCGGGTCCATGCCCTTCATGTCCGCCGACGTCATCAGATTGGGATATTTGGGGGAGCAGCGAGTGCCAGTGCTGAACACGTATCCTTCGTTTCCGTTGAAGAGCAAACCGGTGCCGACCCCCACCGAAACGAGCTCGGGGTCGTTCTGGAGCGGGCTCAGGTGACCGCATCCGGAGAAGGTAAGGCCTCCATAGTTCGGCAGGAAGGGGAGGTTGGAGAAGATCGAAGCGTACTCCTCGCTCCCCGGGTTGACCATCGCCCGATAGTTGCGGAAGCAGTTGCGAGCGCTCAGCAGCTTCGCCGTTCCCATCTGATCGATGTTGACCTCCGTCTCGACCCTTTTTCCTTTGTCGGATATCGCAACCACCGCGACCTGCTTCCCCTCGACGATGTCACGGAAGAGGAAGCTGCCCCCGTAATTGTGATTCCCCTCCACCTCCTGGGTGCCGAAGACGAAGACGTCGATTATGCCCAAGCTCTCGTTCGGTGCCGGTCCGAAATGAACCGGAACACCGTTCAACGAGCCCTTGACGAACCGACGATGCACGCCTGGCTTGCATATCTGGAAAGAGAGGATGGCATAGGTGCCGCTCATGAGGCCCATGGTTCCCGTAGTCACCACGTCCGCCGCCCTGACCTCGGACTCCCTGCCTCGATCGACCAGTTGACGCACCTCCCTAGCCGTAAGGACCGTCGCCTCTCCCTTCCTCAGCTTCTCGTTGATCTGCTCGATGGTGCGCATCGTCATCGGGCCTTGAACGCCTCGTATTTATTTAAGTAGCCTTGAAAATCGGACGGTTCAATTGATGGACTGAGGGCAAAGCAATCTTGCGATCCGCCATCCAATGGCTTTCGTGATGAGGTAGCTAGACCTTCCTTCTCGAGAGATTCCTTTCACTTCGTTTGCCGGCTGTCCCACGATGCTCTAACCTAACTCCTTCCTTGCTCTTACGAATGGCTCGCTCAATTGTGGGTCTTTATATCTAATTATTGCCGTGCCATCGCTATCCGAATAGCATCCTCCGGATTGACTAGATGATCTGAGCTCGCGCCCTCCTCGATCGAGAGCTGGACGCCTTTCACGACGCCATTGAACGCGTTCTTCATCGGCTTATAATCCGGAGAGACAGGGGCACCGCTATCCTCGCCGACATCGCAGCCATCATCGGCGGAGAAGATCATCGCCTGGGTCATCGGTATGACTCCCTCTCCTATCTTCTTGCCATCGACGAACAGGCTCACCCTGCCACCCTTCCCAAGCCCTCCGCCATCATATGCGAATTCCATGCGCACCTGGTGCTCGCCTGCGGGCAACGGCTTCTTCGACTCCACGAAGTGGTGCTGCACGCCTGCGACATTGTAACAATACTTTAGCTTGCCACCCAAGGCATAGAGGCTCCAGCCACCGATGTTCGCGCCCTGTGATATTATCACCCCTTCTGCCCCGGAGCTAGGTACGATGATTTGTGCGGTGACGGAATGAGACTTGTTCTTGATGTTGAGAGTGCTATTTTCCCCCAGACGCCCCATGCCTCCGAACAGTAACTGGGTCTTCCCCTTGAAGATTACCGGCCGACCAGCGATGTCAGGGTTCAACTTCTCTATGACCCGATCGTCGATGGGCAGCACCTTGTATCGGACCGCTTCGATCAACCATAGGCGCTGCAGCTCATGGAGCTTGTCGGGCATTTGCTTAGACAGGTCCTTCGACTGGCTCCAGTCCTTGCTGCCATCGTAGAGCTCCCACACATCATCATCGAGCGGAACGGTCTTACGCCCGACGAGTATCCATGGCGTCCCGTGCTTCGTGACCGCAGACCAGCCCTTGTGGTATATCCCTCGGTTTCCGAACATCTCGAAGTACTGGGTCTCATGCCTCTCAACTGCCTTGGGGTCGTTGAACGAATACAGCATGCTCGTGCCCTCTATGGGGTCCTGTTGCCTGCCATTCACCGAAATGGGTTCGGGCAGGCCCGCGGCCTCGAGGACAGTCGGAGCGACATCGATTATGTGGCAGAACTGCGAACGGACCTCGCCCTTGCCCTTGATGCCATTCGGCCAATGGACTATGGTACCGTTCCGGGTTCCGCCCCAGTGTGAGGCGACCTGCTTTGTCCACTGATACGGTGTATCCATGGCATGGGCCCAGCCAACGGCATAATGGTTATACGAGTCGGGCCCACCAAGCTGGTCAAGATGCTTCATCAAGAATTCTGGTGTTTCGAGAGAGGCCAGGCCATTGAAGTTGGCCATCTCGTTATAGGCGCCGTTGATGGTTCCTTCGGCGGAGGCGCCGTTGTCCCCTATGATATAGAAGACTAGCGTGTCGTCCATTATCTTGAGCTTCTCTAGTGCCTCGAAGAGCCTTCCCACATGATGGTCGGTATATTCCATGAATCCCGCATAGACCTCCATCTGGCGGCTCAGGATGGGTTTGAGCTCCTTCGGCATTTCGTCCCATGCTGGGATGTCTGTATGGCGTGCGGTGAGCTTGCAGTCCCCTGGGACGACGCCCAACTTCTTCTGACGCGCCAGGGTCTCCTCGCGTAACCTGTCCCAACCTTGTTTGAACTGCCCTTTGTATTTATCGGCCCATTCCTTGGGAACATGGTGCGGGGCGTGGGTCGCACCTGGGGCGAAATAGATGAAGAAAGGCTTGTCAGGCGCAAGAGCCTTCTGCTGGCTGACCCAGGCAATGGCCTTATCGGTCATGTCCTCCATCAGGTGGTAGCCTTCCTCGGGGGTCTTCTTCGGTTCGACCGGAACGGTCCCCTCATACAAGGATGGGTACCACTGGTTGGCCTCTCCTCCTATGAATCCGTAGAAATACTCGAACCCGCCTCCTCCAGTTGGCCAGGCGTCGAAAGGCCCAACCGGGTTCGCCTGCCAAACGGGCACCTCATGGCACTTGCCGAACTGCGCTGTGCTATAGCCATTAAGCTTCAGGGTATTCGCCAGCGGCGACATCGTGTTCGGCAGTACTGAGCAATAGCCAGGTGCTCCAGTGGCAATTTCGGTAATCCCACCCATGCCGCAGGAGTGATGATTGCGACCTGTGAGCAATGCCTGACGCGTGGGTGAACATAGCGCAGTGGTGTGGAAGCGGTTATACTTCAGACCTCCCGCGGCGAGCTTCTCTGCACTTGGTGTCTTGCAAGGCCCTCCAAATGCGCTCGAGGAGCCGAATCCTGCATCGTCGATAAGCACTATCAGGATGTTCGGCGCACCCTGTGGAGGGCGCAACTGCTCTATGGGCGGGAACTTTGTATCTGGATCCTTCGCGTCATAGGTGATCAATTTTGGCTTAGATGTATTAGCCATTGGCAGATTTGTCCGCTTCGCAATATCTTCGTTGATCATGATGTCCCCCCTCAGGACTGAGATGGATTGGTTGCTAGACATCTAATATCTTTTCTGTGGGCGGTGCAATCAACGAATAAGGTGCTAAACCATAATCCGATCAGGACCAAATTTGGATTAATCTGGAAATATTCAGGCAAACTTCGCTGCCAATCTCCCCAAGGAGTCCTTTTCGTTCTTCTCGAGCCACGGTGCTTCAATGTCTGGCCAATACTACATTACGAACTCAATAATCATTACCCATCGGGAAAGGATGTAAGTAACAAGGAATGTAAATGAAACGATGGGCAGGGCAATTTCATTGTCATATTATTGCGAGCACCTGAGCTGCCATCATCAATTTATCAGATTCTTATAAAAAATCACCTGGGGGAAGGAGTTGCACCTTCGAGTATAGACTTCGGGGGGCCCATACAAGTGCTCTGGCACCCAGGCTATTAAGATACTCGAGATGCTGTCAGTGGAAGAACCTTCTGCTACAATTTTCACTGAGCGGAATAAACCCGGAGCCAAGTCCATTGGGTCACTCTCGCTTCCCCTCTAACCAGTCATCGATGACCTTCTGCACGGACATGCCAGGACATAATTCTCCAAAGCGCTCGTTCAGACCTGCTTTCGTGATGGAATCGCGACAAGCTCCCAAGGCTTCTGCCAGCCTGACTGAGGTCCCTGCGGCCTTGAGCTCATCGTAGAGGTTGGCGAGCATCTCAGTCGCCGACAGGTCCATGTAAGGAGCGCTGCGCATGCTCAAAACTACCAGTTCCACCTTTACTCGCTCCTTTACGAGCTTCTTGACCTCTTGTCTAACCCTTGCCACGTTCGGGAAGATGAGGGGACCTTCGATGCGCAGAACAAGGACACCAGGTGTAATTTCGTTCTGAGGGCTCCGATCCATGTCCGTATATTCAGTAGTCCCAGGGATTCTTCCGAGTTGGGTGATGCCTGGTTTGGAGATACGATAGAGCAGTGCGAGCAAGGTGAGCGCGACCCCGATGAATACTCCCTGGAGCAACCCGAATATCAGCACTCCTGCCATAGCCGCGATAGCAAAAAGGAATTCCAGCCTGTCGAAGGCATAGACGCTCTTTAGAGCCTTGATGTCCACAAGGGCGACCATGGATGAAACGATGACCACACCGATTATGACCGTGGGGAGGTTGCTGAAGAACGAGGCGAAGAAGAGCAGCACAAGGACGATGACCAGTGCCGCCACAGCCCCGGAGAGCTGGGTCTTGGCATTACTATCGAAGTTTATGCTGGTGTTGGAAGCGCTTCCATCAACCGGCATACCTTGGAAGAAACTGGCAGACATATTCGCCGCTCCGTAGGCCGTGAGCTCCTGGTTGCTATCCACTTCGTAGCCACCTTTCTTAGCAAATGTCTTGCTCACCGAAACTCCCTCGATATAGGTTATGAGGAACAGCCCGACAGCGATGGTCAACAGGGCATCGAGGGTCTGTCCGCCCATGGATGGAGCCACAAAACCTGGCAGACCATCAGGAATAGGTCCGACCACAGCGATCCCTTTCTCAATCATAGGAAGAAGAATAGCCGCGATGGTTGCCAGGATGATGAGAACGAACTTCAAAGGGAGCTTCTTGAACACCTTTTTCCCAAATAGAGGAAGGCGAATCCTATAATGGCTAGGGCTATGGTCGGGAGGTTCGCCTCGTTGATATGCTGCAGATAGTAAACCACGAGGTCTACGAACTCGCCGCTAGCTCCTTCGATTCCCGTAATCTTCCCCAACTGCAGGGCGATGACGTACAGTGCGAGCCCGACCTGAAAACCGATCAGAACGGTCTGAGAAATGAAGTTGACGATGAAGCCCATCCTAATGATCCTAGCGATGATGAGCAGCAGGCCAGCGAGGAAAGCGAGCATCGCCACCGCCGCGATGTACTGATTGGAATCGGCGAAAACCAATCCCATCAAACCTGTTCCGACCAACGCGGCTGGACCTGATGATGGGACCACAATAAGGTGTTTCGATGACCCAAAGATGAAGTAAGCGATGAGGGAAACCACCGCCGCGTATAGGCCATATTCTGTGGGAACACCTGCAAGGCTGGCATAACCCATGGCGGCAGGGATTATCACCATTCCAGCGGTCAATCCAGCTGTAAGTCCGTTTTTAAAAATGACTTATCATATCGAGGGAGCCGATCTAGGACTGGGACGGACGACTTCAATCGCTCCCTGAACTTGATTCTATTTCCCTCCCCATTGACTATCTGATTTGGCAATCAGGGACTAATTGAATAAAAAATATCGGTCCCCGAATCCACCTGACTTCATTCATTATTACCAAAAAATCAGAGGAATGGCTTACAGTGGTTAGCTCAAATATAAAGATAGATTTAGTTTCTTGCATAATTAATTATTCGCCATAAGATATCCATATCTTGCGAAGTCCTTCATGGCCACTGTCCTCGTTGCAAAAAGAGGGACTTGAAGTCGAAAGATTACTGTGGCAAACCACACCAAGGAGAGATGCTGGCCTCTTGGTGATCGAAGTATTCTATTGCGATTCGTATGACTGCGATGTAATCTACTTCACAACCCCGGGGAGGGCATTGAAGAGGGACGACGTCAAAACCCGCGTCACATTCAAAGAGAAGGATTAGCCAAAGCCGCTTTGCTACTGCAAGCAAATCACGGAGGAGGATGTGATTAAGGCGATAGAGAACGGCGCGAAAACCTTCGAGGAGGTCAAGCAAGCAACTGGCATAGGCGGCGGGGGACAATGTAAGATTACCAATCCAGCGGGACGCTGTTGCTCTCGCCACTTTAAACCTTCGATCGAGGGTGAGTTGAAGAAGAGAGGACTTCGATCTGTTGGCTCCCCATTAACCTTATCCTAGGGCCCTGACTTCGCCGCAATCCTGCTGCTAATTTTAATATCGCTCCTTCGCATTCCAAGACCTGGCGTTTCTTGTCGAGGGGCTTGAAAGCATGAGCAAGACGAATAAGACGGCTGGCGACCCTGTGTCCCTACCGGCACCATCATTTGCGGGAGGAACTAAGGCTATCACTACAACGCCGATTGTCGGAAAGCCGAAGACAGACGAACGCCGAGATGTACGTCCCTGGCGAGGAGGAGCTCGAGACCGGTGAGATGCGAGTGACGGTGCCGGCAGTGGTAATGCTTGGGTCACCCGCGGTCAGGCCTCGGCCAGCATCCTCGTCGAAATCGGTAACGCCGAGCATGACCTCCTGGTTTTCGACCTCGGGAGTGGCGCATTCGCGAACTTCGCGAGCCTGAAGCTGCCAGTCAACATGCTCAATAAAGTATTTCTGACTCACCTTCATGCCGACCACATGGGCGATCTGCTCACCCTTCCCGGCAGCTACGCAAAGGTGGGGCGAGCAGAGGGACCGGTCTCTGTATGGGGTCCTAATGGGACTGAACCTCGCCTGGGACGCAGCACTTCGTCGAACGATCCAGGAAGTGCTGGCGTGGGACGCCGAAGCTGGCGGCGGAGCCATCAACCCTGACAGCATGAGGATTATTGTCTCCGAGTCGATTTAAGCCGGACCCAAGTTACTACGAGGAAAACGGTGTGAAAGTGACATCATTTCCCGTGGTCCACGCAATAAGCGGCGCAGTCGGATACCGAATCGATTTCGCTGGCCTGTCGTTCGTTTACTCGGGCGATACTCGGGCGTGCTGGCCGCTTGTTCGTGCCTGTGATGGGGGCGTCGACCTGCTCATCCACGAATGCTTCCCACCTGCTGCAGCGCTCGCGGCCGCATCAGGTCTCTCCATTGAGCGGGCAACGATCGCGCTCGATTCCGCTGACCTCGCCAAGGGCCGCCGGCAAGGTGTTTAGGCTTGTGAAGCCGCGCATGGCTGGCCTATGGCACACGCTTCTTATCTCCTCAAGTGGTCCCGGTCTTTGCGAAGCTTAGGCGGTTTATGATGGCCATTAGTCCAGACCCAGGACCTGACGGTGTTCAATGTCACGAAGGAGGCGGTAATCGCTAGCCAGGCGATGGTATTGGAACAGTTACGCCGACCCCAGGGATTCCCCGAGTAGCCTACACACCCGTCGCGCATAAGCCTCCAGAATGGTGGGCAGAGGCGCTCATCCCACTTGATGATCCCCAGATGGTGTGGGAGATAGTCGTAATCCGGCCATGCCTCCAAAGCACCAGGGAATGGTTAGCTGTCTCGGCGAGAAGACGGCCAAATCAATTATTGAAAGGGTTTGGAGTTAGATATCAAAAATCCAGGCGAACGGTGAAGTTTGCAGGTTTCTTTCGATATGGTCAGCCAACTTAACGGGTTAAAGCTAAATATGTCCAATCATTTCCTCGGGCAGAATGAGCAAGATAGAGGTCGACCCAGAGGTGATCGATTACATCAGGAGGACGGGCAAGGACTTCAGGGTCTCGACCGATTGCTCTGGCCCAGTCATCCCTCCCACCGATCTCAAGTCGCCTAAGGAGACAGACCTGAGGATTGAGGTCGGCTCCAACACACTCTATATCAGCAGGATACAGGCCAGGTACATAGACCGTGTCACTATGGACATGCTCTATGACCCATCCAGAAGGCTCAACTGCTACCTTTACGACGAGATCTGAGCTCCTCTGCGCGACCCGCAGAATTCTTGACAATGGCTTGGAAGTCTATTTTGGCCTGTTGCGAAAGCAGGTCCTCCAAAGTGCACATGGTAATCGGGCGGTTCGGGACGACGGTGCATGGCGTGGCCTCGCCGATGGAGATCTCGTATGTGCCGATGCTCTTGGCCAGGCTCTCGATCTCGATCTTGTCCAGGCCGATCAACGGCCTAAGGATGGGGAACCTTAGCTCATAGGACTCGACCTTGATGTTATGGAGCGTCTGGGAAGCGACCTGGCCTAAAGACTCGCCAGTGACGACGGCCTCGCCCCCTATCAATAATGCTATTTCCCTAGCTACATGCAGCATCGTCCTCTTGCATAGAACGCATTGATAAGGGGTGGAGCATTGCTTGGCAAAGGCCTCCTGGCTTGGACCATGCGGCGCCACGAACAACCTCATCTCCACATCGAGCGCATCCTCGAGGCGCTCCCTAGAGCCGGATCACCTTCTCCGTTGCCGTATCGTTCGTGAAAGGGCGGTTGTCCATGTGAAGTAGCACGACTTCTGCGCCCCTTTCAGCCAGCATATACGCGGCTACTGGCGAATCGATGCCGCCGGACAACAGACAAACCATCCTCATTCTTGGCCTCATGCGTCCGATGGGTGAGCTCGCTTAACTAATTTGATAGAATTGGTAGAAAAGGTTTCGTCCTAGTTGTTGAGCCGGAGATTGTCGGATGAGCCTAGCCCAGGATAGGGGGCGAACTCCTCGTCCTCCTCTTCGGACTCGATGATGATGCTGAAAAGCATGTTGACGATCTCACGCATCTGCCTGAGCTCGTTCTTCAGTTCTGCGATCTCCCGAGACAGGTCCTCGTTGCTCTTTGCCATCCTCTCTCCACCTTTCCATTCAGTTTGTTGCGATATGAACTTTCGCTTCGAATTTCCGGAGGGCGAAACGGGTCCCTGCAACTCAGAACTCCACATCGCCGTAGTCGTCAGCTATCTTGCGGGACTCGTTACGCTCGCAGTTGTTGCAGTACAGCCCCTTCTCCTTCCGGACCAAGGGTTGACGGCACCTCTTGCATAGCGCCTTCACCACCCCGAGATGGGGCCCCGCGGTCGTCAGCTGCACCGAGGGCCTGCCCTGGATCACCTTTGCCCTGATTATGTCGCTCGGCCTCACCTCACGTCCAGCGTCCTGGACGTAATCGGACGAGAGCTTGGAGATGTGGATGGTCCCGTTAGTATCCCCGGCGATCTCCCTCTCCCGACCCTCGATGGC
>CAWGZX010000002.1:0-52142 GCA_963827135.1 Methanomassiliicoccaceae archaeon
GGGCGTCAAGGTCAACGGCATAATGGTCTTCGACGGTTTCACAAGCGGTAAGGCAGACCGGCGCCAATGCCTCGGTCGTTTTCGTGCCTTCGCGCCATGCCAAGAACGCCGTGATAGAGGCTTTGGACGCCGGGGTTCGCATCGTCGTCGTCATCACCGAGCACATCCCGCTCCATGATTCGGTCCTCATGCTTCAATACGCGAAGCTCAAGGGGGCGAGGGTGCTCGGACCAAACTGTCCAGGCCTCGCCTCGCCTTCGAGGGGAAAGCTAGGCATTATGCCGAACATGATATTCAGGAAGGGGAGTACGGGCGTGGTCTCGCGCTCCGGCACCTTGACCTACGAGATAGTCAACGAGCTAAGCGAGGCGGGGATAGGGCAGTCCACGTGCGTGGGAGTCGGAGGAGATCCAATTATCGGGACGGACTTCGTGGATGCGCTGGCCTTGTTCGAGGAGGACCCTGAGACGGACAGCATTGTGCTCGTGGGCGAGATAGGCGGCACGGCCGAGGAGGAGGCTGCGGAGTACATCTCCAAGAAGGTGAGCAAGCCCGTGGTGGCCTACATCACGGGAAGGACGGCGCCCCCAGGCAAGAAGATGGGACATGCAGGCGCGATAATCGCTAGGGGGAAGGGCACGGCGGGTAGCAAGGTCACCGCGCTCCTGGATGCGGGCGTGGAAGTGGCCAAATCCCCGCAGAGGTTCCGTTCCTGCTCCGGGCTGCGATGAGGAAGCCCTAGGACGGCCCACGAATATGGGCGGTCTTGGTCAGCGGATCGGGGGCGGACCGGGGCTAAGGTCATTCCGCACTCTCCATAAAATCAAGCACAACACCGTCCTAATTCGCACAGTATCACAGTATATAGGGGGCTCTTTCTTTCATAGGGTTCGTACCGATGATAAGGACTACATGGCCCCTCCCAAAAGAAAGAAAAACCATGCTCATAGCTGCCCTTTTCTGTGCATCAGCCAGCATTCGTTTTTTCTGCTTCACATACCCTTAAATAGAACATCTATACTAGGGTTATTCCCCTGATTGAAGAGGTGTGGGTTGCACTCGTGGCCATGTGAATTCATGGCTTGGAACAACCTATAAATATAACCTCGAACATCGAGGGCTTCACCGCGCCAAATGGCCCATGATGGCCTATGGCGTTTGTTGAGGAGTGAGGTGCACCCGGGAAGTGAATTTCCGGGGAAGAGGATAGGGCGATCGCGAATGACGGAAGGCTTCGCGGTGGGCCCCATGATCCAATCACACGCAATCTGGACGTATGTTAAGCCGACAGTCGACGGCAAATTTGCTAAGCTGTCTGGGGAATCGCTCGGCTCGAGCGCCGAGGAAGGTCGTGTCAAGCTGCGATAAGCGCCGGGTAGGTGCAAGAAGCCTATGATCCGGTGACCGCCTAATGGGACTTCCTATTCTTCGGATTGATCCGTAAGGATCGGGAACGCGGGGGATCGAAACATCTTAGTACCCGCAGGAAAAGAAATCAATCGAGATGCCGTTAGTAAAGGCGATCGAAAGCGGCACAGGGCAAACCGAATCGCTCCCAGAAATGGGAGCGAGATGTGGTGTTGTTGGACTCGATACTTCTTACTCGGCTAATCAGAAGTCGACTGGAAAGTTGCACCATAGAGGGTGATAGTCCCGTACGAGTGAACTGAGAAGAAGATTTTGAGTATCCAGAGTACCGCGCGTTGGATATCGCGCGTGAATCCGGGGGGCATTAACCTCCAACCCTAAATACGTCTCGAGACCGATAGCGCAGTAGTACCGTGAGTGAAAGTTGAAAAGAACCCTTGACGGGAGGTTAAAAGAGCGTGAAACCAGACAGCGATATTCAGATACGGCATGAAAGGGACGAAGCCGCAAGGCTGAGCAGTGTCGTATCGTCCGTTTTGAATAACGGGCCAGGGAGTTCTGTTCAATGGCGAGACTAAGCTTGAAGAAGCGGAGTCGCAGGGAAACCAAATAGCCCGCAACGCCGCAAGGCGCGAGGGGCTAGGTGCGCTCGCCTGGAGTCATTGGAGGGATACCCGAAGCCAGTTGATCTATGCCTGGGTAGGTTGAAGCCCTTCGAAAGGAGGGTGGAGGACCGAACCGGTAATGATGTGCAAATCTTTCGGATGATCTGGGCATAGGGGTGAAAGGCCAATCTAAACTGGGAATAGCTGGTTCCCCCTGAAACTACTCGCAGGTAGATCTCAGCTGAGATAGGTCGTGGGGTAGAGCGACTGATCAGAGACTTAGGCCGGGAAACCGGTCGGCCTCTTGTCAAACTCCGAACTTGCGACCGTCATAGACGTTGGGAGTGAGGGCCTCTGGGGTAAGCTTGGGGTCCGTAAGGGAATGCAACCCAGCCTAGAGTTAAGGTCCCTAAATTCCGGCTAAGTGTAACATGAAAAGTTGTCTGTAGTCCTAGACAACCGGGAGGTGGGCTTAGAAGCAGCCATCCTTTAAAGAAAGCGTAACAGCTCACCGGTCGAGATTATGGGCGCTGAAAATGGACGGGGCTAAGCCGGGTACCGATACTTTAGAGCACTGCAAAGTGATCTGGTAAGGGGGCGTCGTGCGTGGGTAGAAGCATGGCTGTGAGGTCAAGTGGACCGCGTTCGAATGAGGATCCTGGTGGGAGTAGCAGCAAAGAACGGTGAGAATCCGTTCCGTCGAAAGGGCCAGGGTTCCTCGGCAATGTTCGTCAGCCGAGGGTTAGCCGATCCTAACGCACTCCTTAATCGAAAGTGCGGAAAGGGAAGCAGGTTAATATTCCTGCGCCATTGAAGTCTCTGCCTATCATCTCCACATCCGGATATGCTGAACAAGTTTACCTACTTGTCCAAGTGTTGAATCCCGGGAGAACCGTAATGGTGAGAACCGGGGGAATGCATGAGCGGGAGGACGAAAGTCCTCTTCAGCTGAGTCCAGGTGTCCATGAAAAGGGTGATAGTAATACAACTTCTGTGTTCGTACCAAGAACTGACACAGGTGCCCCTAGGTGAGAAGCCTAAGACGTGTCGGCGTAATCCAGGCGAGGGAACTCGGCAAATTAGCCCCGTACCTTCGGTATAAGGGGTGCCAGCCTTGAAAAAGGCTGGTCTCAGTAACAAGGGAGCTCCGACTGTTTAATAAAAACACAGGTCACAGCAAGTCCGAAAGGATGTGTATTGTGGCTGAAGCCTGCCCAGTGACGGTATCTGAATCTCGGGTTCAACCGAACGAAGGACCGTTAAACGGCGGGGGTAACTATGACCCTCTTAAGGTAGCGTAATACCTTGTCGCTTAATTGGCGACTCGCATGAAGGCCCAACGAGAGCTCTACTGTCCCCGCCTGGAAGCCGGTGAAACCGATAGTACTGGCGCAGAATCCAGTACCTTCCACCTGAAAGCGAAGACCCCATGGAGCTTTACTGCAGCCTGTTGTTGTGGTATGAGCCTGGATGTGTAGGGTAGGCGGGAGACGTTACCCAGGATGTGCCGCTAGGTACACTCCGAGTCAACGATGAAACACCGCCCTTCTGGGTTCGTATCACTAACTTCGTGAGAAGGACACCGATAGGTGGGCAGTTTGGGTGGGGCGCCACGCGCTCAATAAGCAAACAAGCGCGCCCAATGGTTAGCTCAGGCAGGTCAGAAATCTGCCGGAGAGTGTAAAGGCAAAAGCTAGCTTGACGCCGTTCCGGATAACAAGGAACGGCGATACGAAAGTAGGGCTTAACGAACCAATGAACCTTCTATGTGGGGGTCATTGATGACAGAAAAGTTACCCTGGGGATAACTGAGTCGTCGCCAGCAAGAGTTCATATCGACCTGGCGGCTTGCTACTTCGCTGTCGGCTCTCCCTATCCTGGCGGTGCAGCAGCTGCCAAGGGTGGGGTTGTTCGCCCATTAAAAGGGATCGTGAGCTGGGTTTAGACCGTCGTGAGACAGGTTTGTTGCTTTTTGGTGGAAGTGTATAGATGCCTGACGAGAAGGACCCTTTAGTACGAGAGGAACGGGGGTCCCTAGCCTCTAGTTGATCAATTGTCTGGTAAGGCATTGTTGAGCAGCCACGCTGGCGTGGATAAGAGCTGAAAGCATCTAAGCTCGAAGCCACCTTGAAAAAGAGGCATCGCAACGCTCGTAAATGACGAGTTTGATAGGACCGGGGTGTAAGCATCGAGGTTCGCCGAGGTGTTCAGCCCGTCGGTTACTAAAGTTGTTCTTGCCGTCGTGTCGGCTTCGCAAGACCGGTTAACGCCTACAAAGGCTTAACCGTCATACAGGTTGCGTGTGTCCCTCCCTCCTTCCAACAATATCTTTTATTTCTAATCGTCCAGATTGCATTAGCGTCAGCTTTGGAGAACCGGATCACGATATATCAGGTGGAACCAATCTTCGCAGTCTTCTAACAGCATCAAGCTTGGCGTTGCTCGACATCCTGCTCTCTTCGATCCCCGACTCAAGGACCTCTATGGACTTGTCCATGGACCTACGGTCCACTGGGTAAGGTACGCCATCCTTGCCTCCGACGGCAAATGAGAACTTGACCGGGTCCTTCCAGCTTGCCCTAGTACCATGCATCAGCTCTGAGATCAGGGCGAGCGCCCGGACGGTGGAAGGGCCTATGCCCTCGAGCGAGATGAGCTCCTCGTAATCGCGAGGCTGGAACTCGTAAGCATGCCTGAGCGCCGTCCAATTGATGTCGCGAGGCATATGGAGCTTGACGGGCCTCTCCCCGGCCCATTCGGACAGGGTGCTCTGCCCTTTCTCGACTACCACTACCTGCCGCTCCAGATGCTCCATTCCGTCCTTGACCAGGTCCACGGAGGCGGCCCGGGCCCCCCCGCTCTCCGAGGCGGTCATGTCCAGCACGCCGATCGCTGGTGTGCCGATGAGGCCGGTGTGCGGCTCCTCTACGAAGTGAGATGACGTGTCGGAGCTCCATTGATAGCGGCGGGCATAGCCGGTGGTATCGCTCATGCCCTGCTGCACCACCGCCCAATGCCCATGGCGGTCGAAGATGATGACATGATGGTAGAGGTCGTGGCCATCCTGCAGGGCCGCGCTATCCACCTTGGCGCACATCCTGCTGCAATAGCGGAGCCGCCTCTCCATAGCATCCGAAAGCCCGTTCATCTCGGCGAAGCTGGATATCTCGGATGGCGTTTGGCGGGAGACCGCACCCTTCCCGCCGGCGACGCCGATCTCCGGATGGGATTGCATGGCCACTTTCATCGCGCCGCAGGTCACGGTCGTCGTCCCCGAGGAATGCCAATCGAACCCCAGGACGCAGGAGTAGGCCTGGAACCAGAACGGGTCGGCCATCCTCCTGATGACCTCTTGGCTTCCGTACTCGTCCAGCATGACCTCGGTGATGGCAGAGGCCAACTTCACCATCCTGGTGAAGAGCCATCGGGGCGCGTCCCCTCCATGTAGGGGCAGCTGTGAGACGCCGGACCGAGGCATGGAGCATCATTTGTCGGAAAGACTACAAACGGCTTCCCCAGGGGTCTCCGAATATGCCTATGGCATGTACATTACCGTGGTCGTGGTCGGTAGCTTCTTGCGCAGCTCGTGCAGGTGGGGGTAGTAGAAGCGCACCATGTCCTCGGTGTCCAGATCACGGTCCAAGGCCTTGGCGATGGTCCTTGCCTCCACCTTCCCCGTCACCTTCCAAGCCCCGCTCTCGCTCTCGGTGTCCGTCATGACCAATATAGGTATGCGCAGCTTGCCTTTATCGAAGAAGTCCAGCAACGAGTCGAGGTAGATCAGCTCCTCCCTGTCCACCTTGTAGCGGTTGCCGTCCTTGCCCTCGTAGTAAGGATCCTTTTCCAAGAGAAGGTCGGCCAAACCCCTCCTCTGCGCAGGAAGATGTCGGTTCATGACCAAGATGAAGCGCTGCAGGGTCGATTCGTCGAACATCCGGCACCAGTTCGCGCTCTGCCTACATCAAGGTGTCGCCTTACTAATTAAGAGATGATGCATCCACCTGGCCTGAGGCTGAAGCATCGCCGAGGGCGAAGCTAATATACGCTGCTCTTTAATAATGTGGACAGCTGAAAGCCCTCAGGTGGAAAATGACCGAGGAGATTAATCCGGAGCTCCAGAAGCTCCTGGACACCCATCCCTGTTACAACGAGAAGGCGTGCAAGAGCTTCGCCCGCATGCATCTGCCGGTGGCCCCGGCCTGCAACGTCCAGTGCAACTACTGCAACCGCAAGTACGATTGCACCAACGAGTCGAGGCCGGGAGTGACCAGCGAGGTCCTCACGCCCGAGGGCGCGGTGGCCAAGATCCGTTTCGTCAGGGAGAAGATCCCCAACCTGAGCGTCATCGGCATCGCCGGTCCGGGGGATCCGCTGGCCAATGAGAACACCTTCAAGACCCTTGAGCTGGTGGGCAAGGAATTCCCGGACATGACCCTGTGCCTGAGCACCAACGGCCTGAACCTGCCCAAGAACGTGGAGCGATTGAGGTCGCTCGGGGTCAAGTTCATCACCGTCACCATCAACGCCGTGGATCCCGAGATCGCCGGCAAGATGTACCAGTTCGTGGTCTGGGGGGGCAAGGTGCTGCGCGGCCTCGACGCCGGAAAGAGGATGGTGCACAACCAGCTGGAGGGCGTGCGCCTTGCTGCCGAGGCGGGCATGCTGGTCAAGGTCAACACCGTCATGGTGCCCGAGGTCAACGCCGACCACATACCCGAGGTGGCCAAGAAGGTCAAGGAGCTCGGTGCCTACATCATCAACATCATCCCCATGATCCCGGTGCCGGGCACTCCCTTCGCCAAGATGCGGGCGCCGACCCCGCGCGAGCGCAAGGAGCTGCAGGAGGTCTGCGAGCCCAAGATCAAACAGATGCGCCATTGCCGGCAGTGCCGGGCCGATGCCATCGGCCTGCTGGACGAGGACCGCTCGGCGGAATTCGCCCACTACTCCTGCGGCGCAGAGGCCAAGGAGGGTGAGGCAGTCATGATAGAGATGGAGGGCAAGACCAAGCACAAGGTCGCCGTGGCCTCCAGCGACGGAAGGACCGTCGATCTCGGCTATGGGCAGACGGAGAGCTTCTTCGCCTTCTTGGTCGAGGAGGGCAGCATAGTCCAGCTCGGACAGGTCAAGGTCGATGCGAGGTTGGACGAGCCGGTCTACGGCTCGGCCCACAAGGCCAAGCTGGAGAATATGGCGCTGGCCCTCCGCGGATACGACGCGGTGGTGGCCACGGAATTCAGTGACAGAGCAGTGCAGCTGTTGAAGCAGAACGGGATTGCGGCCTACGCCCTGAAGGGCGATGTTGAGAGATCGGTTTTGGAAGCTTCGGACAACCTCTACAAGAAGAGGGCGGAGACGTTCGAGTGAGGGACATGCGCGCCTCCGACCTGCTCGTCAAATGCTTCGAGGCCGAGGGCGTGGAGCGCATCTTCGGCATCCCGGGCGAGGAGAACCTCGACGTCATGGACTCTCTCAAGGGATCGGGCGTCGAGTTCGTGCTCACTAGGCATGAGAACTCGGCCGCCTTCATCGCCTTGACCTGCTCCAGGCTCACCAACCGACCTCATGTCTGCCTCTCCACCCTAGGGCCCGGGGCGACGAACATGGTCACCGGCGTGGCCGAGGCCTTCCTCTCCTACATACCTTTGATCGCCCTGACCGGCCAGGTCGGGTCAGACCAGGCCTTCGTGCCGCGCAAGCAGCATCTGGACCTGGTCCAGATGTACAGGCCTGTGACCAAGGAGAGCTTCAGTCTGAGGGCCGGTCAGGACGTGCCCTCTTTCGTGCGCAGGGCGTTCCAGATAGCTGCCGAGGAGAGGCCCGGGCCCGTCCATCTCGAGCTCCCCGAAGACGCCATGAAGGCCAAGACCTCCGGGGAGCCTCTGAGACATGCCAGGTACCATCAGGCGGAGCTGGACCAGAAGGCAATCGCCCGAGCCAGGGAGATAATCTCCTCGGCCAAGCGGCCCCTCATCCTTGCCGGACCCGGGGTCTGGCGCGGGATGGCGGGAGCGTCGCTGCGCAAGTTCGCCCGCTCCTGGGGCATACCCGTGGCGCACACCTGGCACGGTGTCGGCGCCATGCCGTATGACGATAGGCTCTCGCTCAACACCATCGGAATGCGGGCCAAGGACCGGGTGAGGAGGGCGTTCGAGCAGATGGACGTGGTGCTCCTGATCGGCTTCGATGTCCCGGAATTCCAGCCCGCCTTCTGGAACATCGGCTCCCCGAAGACGGTGGTCGGGCTCGTCGCCGCTCCCCTGGAGGCGGTTCCCGGGCTCAACGTGGACCTGCAGCTCATCGGCCCTCTCAATGCCATGCTGGAAAGGCTCGCCGTCCACGCCCGAAGGAAGGAGAACTGGTCCCTCGAGCATCGCCAGGACCTGGTGGAATGCATCGACGGATGCCCCGTCGACTCGCCCCCGGTCAAGCCTCAGCTGGCGGTGAGGGCGATCAGAGCGAGCCTGGGCAAGTCCGACATCTGCACCAGCGACGTGGGCGCGCACCTCATCTGGCTCTCCAAGCTCTATCCAGTCTACAAGGAGAACACCCTTCTGCTGACCAACGGCCTGATCCCCATGGGCATCGGCATCCCCTCGGCCATCGGCGCCAAGCTCGTCCACCCAGAGAGAAAGGTGGTGGCGGTGGTCGGGGACGGGGGGCTGATGATGAGCGCGGGCGAGCTGGAGACCGCCAAGCGCCTCGACACGAGATTCGTGACCGTGGTCTTCAACGACTCAGGCCTCGGCCTGATCAAGCTCAAGCACGAGCGCGCCTATGGCCGCCACTATGGCACAGACTTCGGCAACCCGGACCTGGTCAAGTTCGCCGAGTCCTTCGGCGCCAAAGGCTACCGCGTGGAGACCGCGGCCGAGCTAGAGGATGCCCTGCACCAGGCTTTGGCCGGAGAGGAGCTGGCCCTCATCGACGTCCCTATCGATTACCGCGAGAACCGGGACCTCTTCTGAGGATGAAAATACCCGCGTCCAGATGTCCGCGGCTTCGCAAGAAAGGTTAAAATAAGCTCGCTCTCATTGCCGCCCTATGAACGGTCCGGACCCGAAGGAGTTCGAGCTCAAGTTCTTCCTCAACAATGGTTTCCAGAGACGCAAATGCCCCAAGTGCGGGCGCCACTACTGGACCTTGGGCGCGTGGGAGACCTGCGGCGAGCCTCCTTGCGAGGAGTACACCTTCATCGGCAACTCGCCTTGCAAGAAGGCCCTCAGCCTGCACGAGATGCGCGAGGAGTACCTATCATTCTTCGAGTCCGAGGGCCACAAGCGCGTGAAGCGCTATCCCATCGTGGCGCGCTGGCGCGATGACGTCTTCTTCACCCAGGCCTCGATCTACGATTTCCAGCCCTGGGTGCTCAACGAGGTCATCGAGCCTCCAGGCAACCCGCTCACCATCTCCCAGACCTGCGTGCGCTTCAACGACATAGACAACGTCGGCAAGACCGGCAGGCACTTCACCTTCTTCGAGATGGCCGCCCACCACGTCTTCAACAAGAAGAACCGGGAGATCTACTTCAAGGACGGCACCGTCTCGCTGTGCCACAAGTTCTTCACCGTTCGCATGGGCGTGGACCCGCTGCGGCTGCGCTACATCGAGGAATGGTGGGAGGGAGGGGGGAACGCGGGGCCGTGCGTGGAGGTCATCATCGACGGCGTGGAGGTCGCGACCCTGGTGTTCATGATGTACAAGGTCGGCCCAGATGGCATGTCCCCCATGTCCATGACCGTCGTGGACACCGGATACGGGCTGGAGAGGATGACCTGGGTCTCGCAGGGCACCCCCTCCGCCTACGAGGCGGTCTTCGGCCCGGTGGTGGAGGAGCTGAAGCGGCTGGCGAACGTGCAAATGAACCGCAAGGTCCAGGAGGAGTACTCCAAGGTCGCCGGCATGACCAACGCCAAGACCGCCGCCGACGTCAGGCGCATCCGCGAGCAGACCGCGGCGCGCATGGGCATCTCCTACGAGGAACTGATGGGCATCGTCGCTCCCCTCGAGGACGTCTATGTCGTCTCGGACCACTCCCGGGCGCTGGCCATCCTGCTCAACGACGGCGTGGTGCCTTCCAACGTCCGCGAGGGCTACTTTGCCCGCATGCTGGTGAGGAGGGCCCTCCGTTCCATGCGCTCGCTGGGCATCAAGACCCCTCTGGCCGACATCGTCGCGCTCCAGGTGGACTACTTCGACCAGATCATCCCCGAGCTGAAGGAGAACAAGCCGGACATCCTCAAGATCGTCCAGGTGGAGGAGGACCGCTACTACGAGACGCTGGCCAGGGGCAAGCTGCTCGTGGACCGCATGACCAAGGACCTGAAGAAGGGGGAGCGCATCACCAACGAGAAGCTCATCGAGCTCTACGATTCCCATGGCCTCAACCCCGAGCTGGTGAAGGAGTTCGCCTCGGTGCCGGTGGAGGTGCCCGACGATTTCTACAGGCAGGTCGCCGCCAAGCACGAGAAGCCAGAGGAGGCGGAGGAGGCCAAGAAGGAGGAGTACCCCGAGGGCCTTCCGACCACCAGGGCGCTCTACTACGAGGACGTGGACATGCTCGAGTTCCAAGGGAAGGTCGTCGACATCATCAACGGCGGCATCCTGCTGGACCAGACGGCGTTCTATCCCGAGGGCGGCGGGCAGGAATGCGACCTCGGCACCCTCGATGGCCACAAGATCACGAAGGTCATCAAGGTCAACTCGTCCGTGCTGCACTACATCGATGGGGCGTTGCCGAGAAAGGGGCAGGTCATGAAGGGGTCCATCGAACGCGAGAGGCGCCACCAGCTGATGCGCCACCACACCTCGGCGCACATTATCAACAGCACGGCCAGGAACATGCTGGGGAACCACATCTGGCAGGCTGGCGCCCACAAGTCCGAGACCGAGGGGCGCCTGGACATCACCCACTACGAGAACCTCACCTCGGAGCAGCGCGACGCCCTGGAGAGGGAGGTCAACAAGGTCATCCTCGCCGACCTCAAGGTCAAGATCCAGTTCATGCCGAGGGACGAGGCCGAGTCCTTGCATGGCTACCGCCTTTACCAGGGCGGGGCCGTGCCCGGGAAGGTCATCCGCGTGGTCGAGATCATCGGCCTGGACGCGGAGGCCTGCGGAGGGCTGCACGCCAAGACCACGTCCTTCGTGGGGCCGATCCGCATCCGCCGGACGAAGCGCATCCAGGACGGCATCGTGAGGGTGGAGTACTCCTCTGGCATGGCCGCGGTCGAGGACATGCAGCGCGACAAGACCATGGTCGAGGCGCTCTCCGAGAGGCTGAACACGCCCCAGGAGAAGGTGGTGGAGGCGGCGGAGCGCCTGCAGCTGGAGCTGAGGGAGACCGGTAAGAAGGTCGATTCGCTCCTCACCCAGCACAACGAGGACGTGTCCAGGTCCCTTCTGGAACGAGCTACGTTGGTCGACGGGGTGCGACTGGTGGTGCATCAGGCAAGGCCGGGCGAGGACGCGGAGACCATCTCCAAGGCGCTGACTATGAACCCGAGCACCCTGGTCATAATAGGCGTCGCCGACAAGAACGCTAAAGTACTAGTTTCCCGCTCACCCGAGTTGAAGGTCGATTGCCGCGCCCTGCTGAAGGAGATCATGAAGCTCCTGGGCGGGGGAGGAGGCGGCAAGCCCGAGTACGCCCAGGGAGGCGGAGGGGACGCGAGCAAGCTCCCCCAGGCCCTGGCGCTGGCGCCGGAATTGGCGCGCAAGGCTCTGGGCTCTCACTGACAAGCTGTGGACCCTTGTCGCACCGACAGGGCGAGGCCGTTGTAGCCCCGGCTAGGTCTGGATGCGATGTCCTAGCGCAGCTGGACAACGGAAATACTTATATATGGACTCGTTTTTAGGGACTCTGCTCTACAAGAGCACTGACTATCTATCTATCATAACCGGAGGAAAAATCTTGGCCGAGGAAGGCGTGTCAAAGAAGGACGAGTCCAAGAAGGGCGACCACCCCAAGGAAGAGAAGAAGGAAGGGAAGAAGGGTGGAGAGCACAAGGAGAAGGGCGAGCACAAGGAAGAGAAGGCAAAGAAGCCCGCCCGCGTGGAGCCCAAGAAGGACGAGCCCAAGAAGGATGAGAATTTCAAGTACATCATTCGCCTGGTTAACACCGATGTGGACGGCAACAAGCCGTTGGTCATCGGGCTCCAGAGCGTGAAGGGCGTAGGGCCGCGTGTGGCGGAGATCATCGCCAATCGCGCCAACGTCAAGAGGACCGAGAAGGTCGGCGACCTCGACGACGCCAAGGTGGAGGAGCTGGAGAAGCTCATCCTGACCTACGGCGAGTACGTGCCCGCCTGGGCCATGAACCGCCAGATGGACTTCGAGACCGGAGAGGACATGCACATCGTCGGCGTGGACCTGGACATCAGGCGCAGGGACGACATCAACATGATGAAGATGATCCGCTGCTACAAGGGCGTGCGCCACGAGGACGGACAGAAGGTCCGCGGCCAGAGGACCCGCTCCAACGGCAGGACCGGTCTGACCCTAGGTGTCATGAGGCAGAGGCTGCAGCAGCCCGGAGCCGCCCCGGCGACCGGAGGAGCTGCGCCAGCGGCCGAGAAGAAGGAAGAGAAGCCCGCCGCCGCGGCCAAGCCCGCGGCAGCTCCAGCGGCCAAGCCGGCAGCGGCCCCGGCAGCTAAGAAGTAGGTGTTCACATGGGAGACCCTAGATTCCCCCGACGGACTTACGATACCCCGTCCCACCCCTGGCAGGGAGAGAGGATCAAAGAGGAGCACGCGACGTGCAAGGAGTTCGGCCTGAAGAACAAGAGGGAGCTGTGGAAGGCCAAGTCCATCCTCAGGAACTACAGGAAGCAGTCCAGGGACCTGCAGGCCCGCATCAGGACCGGCGAGGAGCAGGCCAAGATCGAGACCCAGAACCTGCTCAAGTCCTGCGCCGCCTTGGGCCTTCTGCCCATGGAGGGCGCCACATTGGACGACGTCCTGGGCCTGAGGACCGAGGCACTGCTGAACCGCAGGCTACAGACCATGGTCTATCGCAAGGGACTTGCCACTTCCCCGAACCAGGCCAGACAGATGATCTTCCACGGCCACGTGGCGGTGGACGGTCGCAAGCTCACCATCCCCGGCTACCTGCTCGCCCGAGGCGAGGAGGAGAAAATCACCTATCTGGGATCGAGCCCGTTCAACAACGATTTGCACCCCTATCGCGTGGAGGCCCCCAAGGTAATGGAGGCCCGCGCCAGGCGCTTGGCCCGCGAGGCCAGGCGGGAGAGGGAGGACGAACAGCGCGGAGGCCGCGGCGGACGCGGAGGCCGTGGCGGCCGAGGCGGTGGCGGGGCGAGGTTCCCGCGCCGGGCCGAGAGGACGATGGAGAAGGCCAAGGAGGTCGCTGACGTAGTAGTCACCAAGGACCTGCCCGAGGCACCAGTCGCCAAGGAGGAGTGAACATGGGAAAATGGGGAATCGCGCACGTGTTCGCGAGCTACAACAACATCATCATCACCTTGACCGACATCACCGGCGCCGAGACCATCACCAAGGCCACCGGCGGCATGGTGGTCAAGCAGGCCAAGGACGAGTCCTCTCCCTACGCGGCCATGAGGGCGGCGGAGAAGGTTGCGGAGGTCGCCAAGGAGAAGGGCATCGATGGCATCCATGTCAAGGTGCGCGCCCCGGGCGGGAACAAGTCCACGTCCCCAGGCCCTGGAGCGCAGGCGGCCATCCGTGCGCTGGCACGCGCTGGCCTCAAGATCGGCAGGATCGAGGATGTGACCCCCGTACCGCACGACGGAACCAAGAAGAAGGGCGGACGCAGGGGCAGAAGGGTGTAGAGGTAGCGTAAATGGACGTAAAGATCCTGGAGATGACGGACACCAAGGCGAGGTTCGTCCTATCCAATGCCACCCCGGAGATCGCCAACTCCTTGAGGCGGGTGCTGATCGCCGAGATACCCAAGATGGCCATCGAGACCGTGGAGTTCCACCTGGGCCAGATCCAGGGAGGCGCGGAGGACGAGAACGAGGAGTACGAGTCGGTGTCCTCGCTCTTCGACGAGATCATCGCCCACCGCATGGGCCTGGTCCCCATACCCACGGACCCCAAGACCAACGTGTTCAAGAAGGACTGCGCCTGCGGAGGCGAGGGCTGCCCGCTGTGCACCATCATGTACAAGATCGACAAGAAGGGGCCGTGCGACGTCTACTCTGGCGACCTCGAGCCGCTGGGCGACCCGAACCTGAAGGTCAAGGACGAGCTCGTCCCCATCGTGCGCCTGGGCAACCGCCAGGCCATATTGGCATATGCGTTCGCGGAGCTGGGGATAGGGCAGAAGCACGCCAAGTTCCAGGTGACCTCGGGCGTCGGCTACAAGTACGGGCCCAAGGTGAAGATCGACGAGAAGAAGTGCGATCAGGGGGCCACCTGCATACCCGCCTGCCCGCGCAAGGTCTTCGCCAAGGAGGGCAACAAGGTGAAGGTCGTCAAGGAGGACGCCTGCATGCTCTGCTACTCCTGCATCAAGGCCTGCAAGTCCAAGGCCATCACCGTGGAGGGCGATGAGACGAAGTTCGTCTTCACCTTCGAAACCGACGGCTCGCTGACGGCGGCGGACACCTTGCAGATCGCGCTCGGGATCCTGGAGAAGAAGTTCGATGAGTTCCGCGAGCTGGTCTCCGCACTGGAAGGCGCAGCCTAGATCGTTCAGAATGCTTACGGCACAAACCCCTTCGATATCCACATTTTCCTTTTTTAGGTGAAGATTCTAATATGTTTTTATAGCATTTTTTTATCTTAGGCATATATGTATTTATACTATGTATGTTTTTTACCAATTATATGAAATATAACATATTGGAGGACCTTAAGCAGGAGTTGTTGAGCCGTGGCTCCTTCGATACCTTCCCTGAGGGCGTGTGGAAGATGGTGAGCACCCTGAACACTTATGGCACAAATGCCATCGAGGGGAACACCCTCACCCAGGACGAGGTCGAGAGGGTCGTCATCGAGCGGTTGGGCGTCGAGAGGTCCATCGACGATGTCCTTGTGACGATCCAACACGCATCCGCTTTCAGAGGGCTCATCGCCCGCCGAGCTCGTGCGATCGACCTCGTCACCATCCTCGAGCTGCATGAGGAGATTTTCAAGGGAGTGATGCCCGACGCAGGACAATGGAGAAGGACGAGGGTATTCGTCCGCGGCGCCTCGCTCATTCCGCCCCCGCCAGAGAAGGTGGTCTCCAGTATGGAGGTGCTGATGAGGGAGTACGACCGCCGCGAGCTGGCTTCTGAGGAGGCCATAGCGCTGGGCGCCTGGTTGCACCATGGGTTCGAATCCATCCACCCGTTCAGCGACGGGAATGGGCGCGTGGGCAGATTGCTTCTGAACCTCCACTTGCTCAAGCACAATTGGCCCCCGATTAGCGTCATGCCTGTGGATCGGGACAAGTACCTAGAGGCTCTGGACAGTGCAAACGAAGGAGACCTGAGACCTTTTATCGAATATTCGAAGATCATCATGGCCAGCTCGTTGCTCACATTCCTTTCCTTGGTCGGGACCAGCGTCGACGAACTGAGGCCACTTGCCGACCTGGAGAGCGAGGCCGGATACTCGGCCAAGTATCTAACCCTAAGAGCCGGACAGGGGGAGCTGCCGGCGACAAGGGTGGGGAAGGGATGGAGGACCAGCAGGCGAGCGCTCGACCTCTACAACAGGAAAGTGGCTAGATGAAGAGGCTGACAGGTCCAAAGGTCATATCATCAGAGGGGGCTCTAATCGCAGCTCACATGAAGTCCGACAATTTGCACTTCTTGACCTTGTCGTTCTCGAAGAGCGAGTTGATGGAGCGCTCGATGAGCTCGATGCGCTGCCTGGTGTAGGGAGAGATGGCGAACTTGTCGCTGATGTCCTTGGTGATCTCCAGGTACTTCTTCACCGAGGAGACGTGGACCGTGAGCGTCAGATTGTTGCCGCAGTAGCATCTGCCCGAGAGCGGGATGCGGCGGTAGGAGGCGTTGCACTTGGTGCACCGGAGCTTCTGGCCGCTGAAGGACTTGAGGTTGCCGATCATGTCGGGCAACAGGTGCCTGGTCACCACGCGGTAGACCACGTCCACCTCGTCCACGGCGCGGATCTTCTTCGCCAGGTACAGCTGCGCCTCCAGCTTCTCCTGCATGGTCTCGAAGAGCTTGTAGGCCGAGTTCCTAGGCCCCTCACCGATGTCCCTCGTATCGTGGGTGAACCCGAAGCCCTCGTACTGCAGCACGGAGCCAAGCCTTCCGCCGACCATGTCCATCATGTCCTGGACCTCCTTGGGCTGCTTGTACTCCAAGGTGGCGTTGTAGAACTCCAGAGGGTACTCGCGCGCCATGTCGATGTTGTGCGCCTCCTTGTCCACCTCGTTCGGGTCGAGGCGGGTGGTGAGGACCAGCGGCGCGTCCATCAGCCCGCCGCGGCTCTTGGGCAGGAAGGAGCGGGAGAAGTTGATCAGGGCGTCGAGGAGCAATATGGCCGAGTCCTCGTCCCCATCGGCGTTGCGGCGCTTGGCGGCGTGGAAGAACGGGTGCCCGTACCCCACGTTCGTGTCGGTGTAGCCAAGGAGGCGACAGAGCACGCCTCCCGAGGTGTGCGGGGCGAGCCCGACCACCATATGGCCGATGAGGTCGTCCCTCTTCTCCGCGTTGTAGAAGCGCGGAAGCCCGTAGTACCTCTCCAGGAGGTCATCTATGAACTTAGAGACCTTGACCAGATAGTCGCCGCAGGACCTCGATGGGATATAGTCCTGGACCTTGAGCTCGCAGAGCTGGTCGTCCTCGACCAGGTCCCTGCCGTCCCAATCCTTGACATAGCCGAGCTGCCTGGCCCGCTCCGCGCTCAGCCCTACCTCCTTCGGCCTGAAATGGGTGACCGGCACGTCGGTCATGTCGAAGCGGATGGTGCCGTCCTTGAAGACGAAGATGTCGTGCTTCGCCCTGAGGATGCCCTTCTCCATGGCCTCAGGCGTCTTGTTCCTGGATATCATGCCCTGGACGCCCTTGATCTCGGGGATGTTGGTCTCGCCCAATTTGCGCATGGCACTCTGGAGGATTTCGTTGATGTCTATGACCTGCTTGTTTGGCGAGTCCGAGGGCAGGGTGTGGGACCCGCATTCGCATTTGCACATGAACGTGGTCTTCCCGCAGACGGGGCAGGAGCGCACCCCTACGTCCGCCTCCACCTCCTTGCCGTTCATGGCCGCGCTCACCAAGCGTTGCGTGCCCCCGCTGAGCCCGAGGGGGAAGAGGACGTGGGGCGGGGGCTTCATCTTCCTCTCCTTGGCCTTCTCCGGCCTGGCCATGCGGGCGCCGATGCGCGTCACCGACCTCGGCCTCACCTTGATGCCCATGGCCGACGAGACCGCCTCGATCGAGTCCTTTCCCTCGAAGGGGCGCTCCTCTGCGATGGGCGAACCGGCCTTGAGGCCTAGCCCGGCCAGCAGGGCAGAGGCGTGGAACGATATCACCAGGTCCGCGCCCTTCACTGAATGGAGCGCGCCCAGGTCCTCCAAGGTCCGCTTCGAGCCCTGGGCATCATCTAGGAGGAGGGAACCGTCCTGCAGCTTCCCCTTCGTGAGAAGGTCCGACCTCAGCTGCCTGAGGCTATCCAAGGGAACATCGGACCAGAAAAGGTTGAACTTAGGATGGAGGGGGACGTTGTACTTCTTCGAAAGCGCCACCGCCGCCTCCAGGTCGGGAGGGTCGCTCCACCCTTCCGGGAGCGTCCCGGCGGCCCTGCGCAGCTCGGCCCTGTACCATTCGATCGAATATGAAGCGGGGACGAGGACGTGGTTGTTCTCCACGAACTCCCCGAAGGGGATCAGCACCTCGCCCAGGTCCACGATCTCCTTGACCCTCGGCTTGAGCTCCAGGAACCTCTCGACGGTGTTGGCCTGCACCAGGTCCCCGTTGTTCAGAAGCAGGATCGGCCCTTCCACCTCGTCGCAGGGCGTCACCGCCCCCGCCTTCCCCGGCCTCTCGATCTTGATCTGGGTGCCGATGGCCAGGAACTCGTCGACCGCGTACATGGTGGCCGGGTTCAGGGCGATGGCCGCGAGCCCGGTGGTCCTGCCTCGACCATAGCGAAGCCTCAGCCCGCCCACCTTGGACGGATGGCCGAGCACCGGCCTGCCGGCGATCAGGTCCTTAAGGTACCTGAAGTCGGGCTTGACCTTGTCCTTATCCTCCGACTGGTCCTTCTTCTTGAGGGCGAGGTAGTCGGATATGAACTGCCAACCGTCCATGTTCAGCTTCTTGACGTGCTTCTCGAGCTTGGGTGCCTTCTGGCAAAGCCCCTCGGCGATGACCAGGCAGGCACCGCCCCGGACCTTGTTGGTCTCGACGCGCGGCAGGTCGCGGTACCCGGATATCTCGGAGTCCTCGGTCCCCTCGCCGTCGATGCACACAGGGCAGTTCTTGGCGATGAGCTCGATCTCTTGGTTGGTGGGCGTGTATTGCAGATGCTGCGCCTGCTTGTAGAGAGGGATCTCCTCCTTGAAGCGCTCCACCTCGCCATGCGTCGGGATGTATCTCCCGATGCCCAGCTCACGGCGCACCACGTCGCCGATGAGCACCGCCATGGCCTGCCCCGTCCCACCCGCGGAACGTATCGGGCCAGCGAAGGAGATGGCCAGGTAGCTGGTGCCATCGCTATTCCGGCCGAGCTTGATGCCGGCAATGCCCTCGAGCGGGGCCACCAATATCCCTTCGGTCAGCACGGCCAGGCCCACCCTGACCGCCCGATCGATGGCCTCCTCGTTGGACTTGGCGGGGCGGGTGGCGATCTCCTTCGCCAAAAGAAGGGAGACCTCCTCGCGGTTGTAGTCCTTGCTCAATTCGCGGATGCGGACGGCCACGCCCTCGACGTTCCAAGAGGCCAAGAGCTTCTCCACCCGGGAGGCGAGGTCCTCCGCCTGGGGGATCTCCACGAAGGTCTCCGGGTCCATGCCTCGGGCCCGGGCCCTCCTGGCGACGGCGTAGCAGCGGTCGGCCTCCTTGGCCAAGGCGTCGAAGTACTGCCTCATCCTCTCGCTGCATGCCACTTGGGCCATCCCTTCCCTCCTCTCGCCTATCGGGTTATGGTTTCGGGGATAATTGAGCTTCGTCCGACCATTTGGGGCTCTTGGTGAGCTCCTCGATCACCAGGCGCATCAGCTCCTCCATGCCCTCATTGTTCAGGGCGGAGACCTTGAGGCGCTTGGACCTCGTTCTCCTGAGGTCGGACTTGTTCTCTACCTCGATGATAGTGATCCCGGGGAACGCCTTCCTCGTCGACTCCAGCAGGTTCATCTGCTCCTCGATGCGGTAGCCCGAGGTCTCAGAGGGGTCGATGATGAACACGATCACGTCGGCCAGGTACTTGAGGGCCAGCACCGCCTGCCTCTCGATGGCGTTGCGCTCCTCGAACTCGCGGTCCAAAAGGCCAGGGGTATCGATGACCTGTAACCGTCGGTATCCGGATTGGAAGTGGCCCACGGTGATGCCTTGGGTCGTGAAAGGGTAAGGGGCGATCTTCGGCCTGGCCGTGGAGATCCGCTCCACCAGCTGGCTCTTGCCCACGTTCGGGCAGCCCGCGACCACCATGGTCGGGAGGTGCATCTCTAGGGAGGGGATCCTCTTGAAGGCATCGCGCGCCTTGGCCACGAAATCTATGTCGGCGCGGATCTGCTCGATGATGGACGAGGTCCTGCCGAAGTACTCCCTCCTCACGCGCTCCAGCTGGTCCACGCTCTGCGAGGCCTTGGCGCGCCGCGCATACTCCCGGCTGAGATAGGCGCATCGCGCCGATGCCCAGGATAGCGCGGAAAGGGACTTCTTCAGCTTGTCCAATCCCACGATGGTGTCTAGGAGCTCCATGAGGAACTCCTCGCGCTTCTCCATGCTGGGGAAGGCCCTGACGTACTTCACCAAGGTGCCGTGCAATATGTCCCCAGAGGCGGCGATCCGCGCTGTGGCCGTCTTCTTCTTGCCGTCCAGGCGGTCCTCGCCGACCTTGGAGATCTTGGCAGACCTACCGAACGCCTTGTCCAGGAGCTCGTCCGCGTCCAGGATGGTAGGAATCGTCTTCTTTCTGCTCGCCACGGGGCTTCTACAATCCCAGCAAGTATAAAGCTTCACGCCTGGATGCTGAGGATGGTCTAGGCATGGACTACGAAATCGATTTCGATCTGGTGCTCAAGGCTCGCGGGCGAAGGGTGATGGACGTCAGGAAGGCTAGGATTCTGAGGTCCATTAGGGATTCTGGGGACTTGAGGGACGTGGCCAGGTCCCTGTGCCGGGACGAGGCCGGGCTAGTGACGAGCATCGAGAGCCTCAAGGACGAGCAGGGTCGGTCTCTGGTCGCTCTCCGCCGAGGAAAGGCATCGCTCTCGGCCGAGGGGGAGAGGCTGCTGGAGACCTATGAAGGCCGGTCCAGGTTCGTCAAGGAGCAGATCGAGGGCCGCTATCGCAACCCCTTGCTCACCGTGGACGCGATCGTCCCCAAGGACGGAGGACTGGTGGTCGTGCGGCGGGGCAGGTCCCCCTTCAAGGGAGAGCTTGCTTTGCCGGGAGGGATCGTGGAGTACGGCGAGACGGTCGAGGATGCGGTGGCGAGGGAGGTCGAAGAGGAGACCGGGCTCGTGACCTCGCCGGAGAGGCTAATCGGCGTACGTTCGATGCCAGACCGCGACCCTAGGGGGCACTTCGTCAGCGTGGTCTTCCTCATGAAAGCGGTCGGGGGCTCGCTGCGCCCTGGCGATGATGCTGGTGGTGTGGAGGTCGTTCCGTTGGACCCTCTGCCAAACCTGGCCTTCGACCACTCCGATATCGTCAGGGAATACTTGGCTATGGAAAAGACCAATAAGAGAGGCCCGAGGCCGAATCGTTGATATCCGAGCGAAGGAATTCGTGGTAGATATGCAAGACCTGGACGCGGAGATACTGCGCCTCCTGCAGAAGGACGGCAAGCTCACCTACGAGCAGATCGGCCAGGCTTTGGGCAGGTCGCCCTCGACCGTCCGTGATAGGATAAAGCGCATGGAGGAGGACAGGACCATCCTCGGCTATTCCGCCATTGTCGACGAGTTGAGGGTGGGCCTGGGGGTCGTGGCCTTCATCTCCGCCGACATCTCCTCAGAGCGCTCCTCTGAGGCTATGACCGCCCTGTACTCGCTCGAGAGCGTGGACGAGGTCATGAACACGACCGGGGAGCGGAGGATAATGATCCGCGTCCACGCCAAGAACAACGAGGAGCTGATGGAGCTCATCGACAAGAAGATACGGCCATTGGGCTTCGAGGACCTCGAGATCACGGTGATATTAGACCCGATCGTGCGCTTCCCCGGGCTCTGACCCGCGCGCCTCACCTGACCCCCCTGGAAATGAGCCAGCAGTTCCTGTCCAAATGGTGATCGGCAAGGATCTTCTCGTGGACTTTGCAGGCCCTCTGCAGATCGTCCCCGGCTATCGTGCGCCGATCGTATTGGCATATTAATGCCACGTCGATCGGGAAATCAAGGAAGTTGATGCCAGTCTCGTAGCGGATGAACTCTGGGAAGGCCTCCCTCATCGAGTTGATCCAGGACACGTCCCCCACGATCACGAGGGCCTCGAACCCCTCGCCTTCCGCATTTTCCGCAGCGTCCTCGAGGTTGTGCAAGGCTCTCTTGCTATAGAACCCTCCATCAGGGATGTATGCATCATCGGTGCGGCGCGATTGGAGCTTTCCCGCGCGGGTCGCCTCCGCAGGGTCGATGAGCCCCGTCCCCGTCCCTAGTCGGCAGGGCAGCTTGCCGTCCGGTGAGAGCACCAGCATCTTGGCCTTTGCGGGGAGCCAGGCATATGCTTCGGTGATCGCGCGCTCCCTCTCCTCATCGTCTCGGTAGAGGTGGAGGACGTGATCCCCCATGCGAAGGCCCTGCGTCCAACGGTTCGTGGTCTGCCTCCTTTTTTGGCCAATAACCGAGCATTTCCTATTTACAAATTTGTACTGACTGACGGGCTGCTCCAAACATGGCCAATTGATTTAATCCTCCTGTCCGATCCCCCGGGAGATGTCCACGGAGATGTGGTTGGCGCTGGTGATCTTCGCCTTGACCTATGTGCTCATCTCCATCCGCCGTTTCCGTTGGTTCAACATCGAGAGGCCGATGGTCGCCCTGCTCGGCGCAGGCCTGATGATCCTCCTGGGCGTGGTGGCTCCGGACGAGGCGCTGGAATCCATCGACCTCAACACATTGGCCTTGCTCCTGGGCATGATGATACTGGTGGGATGCCTGGAGGTATGCGGCTTCTTCACCTGGGTGTCGCTCCGCATCATCTCCCGTTCCAAGAACCGCCTGTACCTCCTGATCCTGATCATGGTGGTGACCGCGGTCCTTTCCGCGCTCATCCTGAACGATACCGTTGTCCTCCTCTTCACCCCCATCATAATCAGGACCTGCATGCTGATCAAGGCCGACCCCGTGCCTTACATGGTCGCCATCGCCATCTCGGCCAACATCGGCAGCGTGGCCACGGCCGTGGGCAACCCCCAGAACGCCTACATCGCCACCCAGTCCGGAATCTCCTTCATAGACTTCTCCGCCGCTATGCTGCCCATCGCGGTGGTGAGCATGCTCGTGGCCATCCCCATGGTCTGGCTTGCGTTCAGGAAGGACCTCAAGGACGGCAATTCCTGGAACGGCCGCACCATAGACTCGCAGGCTATTTCCAAGCAGGTCGACTTCAAAGGCATGGACCGCTCCGTCTGGCTGGTGGGCGGGATCATTCTGGCCGTCTTCATCGGGTTCATCGTCACACCCTACTTGGGGGTGCCGTTGGCCGTGGTGGCCTTCGTGGGAGGCACGCTCGCCCTCTTCGTCCTCCCTCTGGCCAACAGGAGGACGAGCTCCAAGGCCATCCTGCATGGGGTGGACTGGACGCTACTGCTGTTCTTCATTGGGCTGTTCATCGTGCTAAAGGGCGTGGAGACATCCGGCCTGCTGCAGGAGATGGAGGACGCCTTCCAATCGGTGAGCGATGGAGGGCTGTCCACCATACCTGGGCTGAGCTTCTTCACTGCGATATTGTCCAACCTGATCAGCAACGTGCCTGCGGTGATGCTCCTGGCGCCCTACGTGGAGAGCGTCGGTGAGACCTCGCTCTGGCTGGCGCTAGCCGCCTCCAGCACGTTGGCCGGCAACGCCACCATCCTAGGGGCGGCGGCGAACGTGATCGTGGCGGAGAACGGCGAGAAGCTGGGCGTGAACATGCCCTTCTGGAGGTTCCTCAAGGTCGGGCTTCCGATAACCATCATCACCTTGATCCTATCGGTGCTCATCCTCGAGCTGCTGGCCTAGCGATGTTTTGGAACGGTCTCCCCCATCTTGGATTAGATTTAAAAAGAGGGGGCGCATTGCTTCCGACAAGGTCCGACCCATGAACAAGAAGGTCCTAATCGTGGTGCTCGTGGTAGGTCTGCTGCTCATCACCGGTATTTTGGTGGCCCTCTCCTACAACGGGGCCGTGAGCAAGGAGCAGACCGTCAACCAGAACCTGTCCCAGATAAAGAACCGTTACAAGACCAAGTTGGATATCCTTCCTGCGCTCCTTGAGCAGGTGGACAGCTACAAGGTCTATGAGTCAGGGCTGCTGACGAACATCACCGAGCTGCGCACGCAGTGGATGAACCAATACAACTCTGGCGCGAGCATCGAAGTGCTGGCCAACACCAGCGCCCGTTTGGACCAGAACCTGACGCAGATCGTCCTCACCTGGGAGAACTACCCCGTGCTCACCGCCGACGCCATAGTGAGCCAATACATGGGCGAGGTCGTGGACCAGAACGAGCAGCTCGCTTATGCCAGGGCGCAGTACAACGCCGCGGTCCAGGATTACAACTCCTTCATCAAGTCGTTCCCCAACAACGTCTTCGCCGGGTCCTTCGGGTTCAGCGAGAGGCCGTACTGGGGCACGGAGATGCCGGACGACGACGCGTTGAACAACTGAAGGTGAGCGATGGACCGGGGCAAGCTGACAGCTGTCGCCGTGGCGCTGGTCATAATCATCGTCGTGGGCGCGGTCGGGACCTATCTCATCCTCAGCGCTGGCGCTCCCGAGGAGGACCTCTCCTGGGTCCCGAGCATAGATCCATACGTGGACGACCGCGCAAGTGTCATGACCTACGACGACTACGTCGACCTGGACTACTTCTGCTACGCGGTGGAGCTCAACAACTCCTGCGAGATAGCGGTGCTCATCGTCAACACCACCCAGCCCATAGGCATCAACGATTACGCCGTCAAGACCTTCGAGAAGAACGGCATAGGGCAGGAGGGAAAGGATAACGGGGTGCTCTTCGTCTTCTCCTATTCCGAGGAGGCGTGGAGGGTCGTCACTGGCGCAGGCGTCTCCGACATCCTCAACGGGGCGAGGCTCACCGAGCTGAGGCAGCTCTACCTCGACCCATACCTCGAGAGCGGGGACTACTCCACTGGGATCAAGCTATTCGTGTACGCGATGGGGCTGGAGCTGGTGGACAACTACACCTCGTCCGGGACCGAGCAGTCCGGCAGCACCTTCCTCGGCATAACCCTTCCCTGGTGGCAATGGGCCATCATCGTCATCGTCGTGGTCCTGCTGGTGGTGGGCACCAGGGGCCGGATTATCCTTTGGATCCCCTACGCGCTGCTCTCGCTCCTCGGAAGGGGAGGGGGCGGCTGGGGCGGTGGAGGGACCGGCGGAGGAGGAGCCCGGGGCAGATTTTAGGAAAGCTGGGTCATTTTGTCTAAATATTCTACAATCGTACAAACTTTTCCCAAGGCGGGGAATAAACCCAAATAGCTAGAATTTGTTTATACTGCACAATGGTAACCGAAGCCGAGGTTGCGATCGCACTGGTATTGGCAGGTGTAGTGCTCCTTGTGATAGAGGCACTCTCGCCGGGGGCATTCCTCTTGGTACCGGCCACGATCCTAATCATAATCGGGATCTTGGGGTTGATCTATCCAGGATTGCTATTCTCCTACTGGTCCCCCATCATCGCCGTGGTGCTATTCGTGCCCATGACCTATGTGACAATCAAAGTTTATCAGAGGCTGGCACCCCCGGCTCCACCTCAGACTACTGTGGCCACGTCCCTTGTGGGGCAGAAAGGAGTGGTGACCAAGACAGTCCAACCTGACAGCCTTACTGGAAAGGTTCGGATCGACCATGACATCTGGAGCGCCACCTCACCGAAGGAGATCAAGGAGGGGACGCAAGTGGTCGTGAAGAGCAGCGAAGGGGTGCATGTGACGGTCGAGGAGGTCCCTGAAAAAGGGGCAAATTGATGAGTATACTTAGAAGAATGGAGGAGGTCTGAAGAAATGGTTGATTACTTCGTCGTCGGCCTGGTCATGATCGCCATTGTGGTGATACTGCTTATCCTATCCAGCGGTATCCGGATCATCAGGCCTTATGAGCAAGGCATCTACATGAGGCTGGGCAAGTTCATTAGGATCCTGAACTCAGGATTCAACTATGTCACGCCCTTGATCAGCGAGGTGGTGAAGCTCGACCTGAGGACACAGGTTCTGGACGTCCCCAGGCAGGAGGTCATCACCAAGGACAACTCGCCCACCAACGTGGACGCCATCATCTACACCAAGGTCATTGACCCCAAGAAGGCGTTCTTCGAGGTGCAAAACTATCGCGCGGCCACGGTCTACCTGGCCCAAACGACTCTCCGTTCCATCATCGGCGACATGGAACTGGATGAGATCCTATCCAACCGTGAGCGCATTAACGTCCACCTCAGGGACGTGCTCGACGAAGCCACCGACAAATGGGGTGTCAGGGTCGAGAACGTCGAGATCAGGGAGGTCGACCCTGCGGCCAAGGTCAAGAACGCCATGGAGGAGCAGACCTCGTCGGAGCGCTTGAGGCGCGCCGCCATCCTGAGGGCGGACGGGGAGAAGAAGGCTGCGATCCTGACGGCGGAAGGCTCGAAGCGCGCCCGCGTCCTGCAAGCCGAGGGTGTCAGGCAGTCCAAGATCCTTGAGGCGGAGGGCGAGAGGATGGCCATCATCCTGCAGGCACAAGGGGAGGCGCAGAAGCTGCGCATACTTTCGGTCGGTGCGAGCACCCTCGACTCCAAGGCTTTGACGGTGCTGTCACTAGATGCTTTCAAGGCGCTGGGAATGACCCCGTCCACGAAGTTCATCCTGCCGTTCGAGCTCACCAAGCTGGTGGAGAACGTGTCCGAGTACCTCGGTGCCGGAAGAAGCGTCCCGGAAAGGGAGATCTCCAGGATCGACGAGGTGGAGAGGGTCGTAGGCAAGGCGGAAGACATCCTAGGACCGATCCCCAAGCCCGAGGACCTGCGCAGGGACCTGAGCACTCTCGAAGAGGAGCTGAAGAAGGAGACCAAAGAGGTCGAGACCATCACGGAGCGCAAGGATAAGAAGCCCTAGGATTCGAAAAAAAGCAGAAAGCTCTGGAAACCCCTTCCCATTCCCTTTTATTTGGTATTAACTTCCCAAATGACATCCTGGCGTGGTTCGATTCCGCGAATGAGCTACCGTACATCCTCATATAGCACCTCTCCATTGTTCCCGCAACACCAGGCCCGGAATCGCGCCTGGAAGCCGATCGGGACCGCATCAGGAAGGCAGAATAATGGCCAACATAATCAGGACGGAGAGCGTTTGCAAGACCTATGAGTCAGGGGACATCCGGGTCGAGGCCTTGAAGGATGTCAGCCTATCCATCGACAAGGGGGAGTTCGTGGCGGTCATGGGACCGTCCGGCTGCGGAAAGACGACCCTGCTCAACTGCCTCTCCGGCATCGATGAGGTGACATCCGGCAAGGTCCTGGTGGAAGGCAAGGAGATCACCACCATGGACGACGATGCCAAGACCATCTTCCGGGCCAAGAGGATGGGCTTCGTGTTCCAGTTCTTCAACCTCCTACCGGTCCTGACGGCGGAGGAGAACGTCGAGCTTCCCCTGCTTTTGACCGATTACAATACCAAGGATGCCAGGAAGAAGGCGCAGGAGCTCCTCTCCGCGGTGGGCCTGAAGGACCGAATGGTCATGCGCCCGTCCCAGCTCTCGGGTGGGGAGCGACAGAGGGTCACCATCGCCCGCGCCTTGGTGAACGATCCCGCCATCATCTGGGCCGACGAGCCCACTGGCAACCTGGACAAGAAGACCGCTGACGAGGTCGTTTCCCTGATGCGCAGGCTGAACAAGGAGCATGGGGAGACGTTCGTCATCGTCACCCACGACCCTGAGGTAGGGGCTGTATGCGACCGCATCGTGCACATGCGCGACGGGCTGATCATCGAAGAGAACGGCAACATCCAGAAGGTAACGCAAGAGATCCGCAGGCTGGGGTGAACCATTGCCTAGGCTCGCGTCGTTGGGCGCCCTCCTGGTGGGCGCCATCCTGATCTTAGGAGCATTCCTCCTTCTGCCAATCTTCCTGGCCTTGCTCGTGGCGATCGTGGTGGTGATCGTAATCGTCATGCTGGACGCGCGCAGGCATCGCGTATTGTTCACCATGGCCCTGAGGAACCTGGCCCGCAGGAAGGGCACCACGGCCCTGGTTATAGGAGGGCTGATGGTGGGCACGGCCATAATCTCCACCTCCCTCGTGGTCGGGGACACCATGGACAACATGATCGTCAAGCAGACCACATTCTCCCTGGGGGAGGTGGACTTCGGGGTCGCGGCGCGCTATGATGGATACGTGTATTTCAACGATACCTACCTCGACCCGTTGGCGGACGAGTTCGCAGCGATACCGAACGTCGAGGCGTCCAACACCCTACTGAGGGATAATGCCGCAATCCTCAACAACGTCAACCAGCTCTCTAATCCCACCGTCGGTCTCATGGGGTTGAACGACACCCTCGTCCAGAATTTCGGTTACTTCTATGATCTCGACGGGGCTAAGGTCGGATCCGCCCCGACGCCCCTCACCGTCTACCTCAACGAGGGAGCGGCCAAGGACCTGGACGCCCACCAAGGAGACTCCGTGACTATCTTCATCAACCAGTACCAGTTCGCCGTCGCGACCGTCTCGCTCGTGGTCCAAGAGGCAGGGCTGGGCGCCTTCGGCGCCAGCAATACCGTTTACATGGACATCGCCTCCGCCCAGGCCCTGATCGGTCACCCGGGGCAATCCAACTTCATATTCATCTCCCTGCAGGGCGAAGGGGACGCGGGCCTCTCCCATGCCGACCAGGTGAGGACGGACATCGAGGCTGTCCTCGAGCCCATCCAAGAGTCCACCGGGCTCGGGATCGTCGAGGACAAGGCCCAGGACATCGCAGACGCAAGGATCGTCGCGGACCTGTTCACCAGCATGTTCTTCGTCTTCGGGGCCTTCTCCATCATCGCCGGGGTCGCCCTGGTGGTCAACATCTTCACCATGCTCAGCGAGGAGCGCAAGGGGGAGATGGGCGTGGCCCGAGCGATAGGCATGAAGAGGGACCAGCTCAGGCGCCTCTTCACCTACGAGGGCACGCTCTATGCGGCCTTGGCCGCGGCTGTGGGCTCTGTGCTCGGGCTGTTGCTCGCCTACCTGATCGTGTGGGCCATGAGCGACATGTTCCAGTTCGGGGAGTTCTCCTTCAACCTGGTCGAGTACTTCACCTTCACCCCGATGTCCCTGGTGCTCGCCTATCTCGGCGGTTTCGCCCTCACCATCGTGACCGTGTACTTCGCCACGCGGAGGATATCCACGCTCAACATCGTCCGCGCTATCCGCAGCATCCCGGAGCCGCCGGTGGCCAGGAAGGACAAGCGCGCCTTCCGCCTGGGCATGCTCCTGCTGCTGGGCGGGGTCGCGTTGATGGCCATAGGGGTCTGGCAGGAGAAGCTGGCCTATGCCAACTCTGGCCTCTCGTTCATCACCATCTCCCTGGGATTCATACTGAGGAGGGTTATCAGCGAGCGCATTGCTTGGACCATCGCCGGGATATTGACCCTGGTGGTCTGGTTCCCACTGCCGTTCGATGTGAAGATCTTCCCCTACGAGTCGGACATCGAGGGGTATGTGGTCGCGGGCCTCTTCCTGGTGGTCGGGGCGCTGCTCATCATCATGTTCAACTCCGATTCCATAATCCACGTGCTTACCAAGCTCTTCCGCGTGCGGAAGGAGTACCGGGCGGTGCTGAAGACCGCCATCTCCTACCCGCTCAAGGCCAAGTTCAGGACCGCCCTGAGCATCTTCATCTTCGGCCTGGTCATATTCACCATGACCACGCTCTCGGTGATGTCAGGCCTGATGTCGGTCAACATCGACCGCATGGTGGGCGAGACCTCGGGAGGGTTCGACGTCATATCCTTCACCTCCACCTCGCCGATCATGGACGATCCCATGGACCAGCTCGGTCAGCCCGGATCGCCTCTCGAGGCCGAGAACGTCAGCGCCCTGGTGGCCTTGCCGGTCTCCATGGCCACGCTCAATTATACCAGCATCGACCCGACCACTCAACAACCGGTCCAACAGGAGACGCGCTATCAGGTCATGGGATTCAATTCCACATTCTACACCTTGGGCAACTACCCCTTGGCGGACTACAACCATACTATGTACTCGAGCGATGCCGAGGTCTGGCAGGCGGTCCTGGAGGATAGCTCCCTGGTCATCTTCGACGGCAGCGTGTCCCCGCAGACCGGCATGGGCCGGGTTCGGACCGCCCGATGCCACTTCCAGCCTCGGGCTGGAGGTGGGCCAGGTGGTAGCGTTCAAGAACCCGATAGGGGTCGTTTACAACCTGACCATCGCAGGCATCATGAGGCAGAGTGCCATGGAAGGTGCCTTCATGGGCGAGCAGGTGGTCCGGGACGAGTTCTTCGCCTCCGGCTATTCGCTGCTGCTGGTCAAGTTCCAGCCCGGACTGGACGTGGGCGAGCAGGCCGTGCTGCTGGAGAAGAGCTTCCTGGCGAATGGCCTCCAGACCATAGACGTCCAGGCCTTGGCCCGGCAGATCACCAGCCTGGTCAACTCCATGTTCACGCTCTTCGAGGCGTTCCTGGCCATGGGCCTGATCGTGGGGATTTCCGGACTGGGGATCATAACCATCCGGTCGATCCACGAGCGCAGGATAGAGATCGGCATGATGCGGGCGATCGGCTACCGCAAGAGCATGGTGGTGGCGAACTTCGCCATCGAGTCCGCCTTCATCTCCCTGCTGGGGATCGTCATCGGGACCGTGCTGGGCATCATCGTCGGGTACGAGCTCTGGCTGACCAGCCTGCAGGCGGAGGGTTTCGTCTGGTTCCTGGACATCTGGCCGATACTGTTCGTCGCCTTCCTCTCCTTTGCGGCCACCGTCCTCAGCGTCTATCCTGCCGCCAGGGGTGCAAGCAAGGTGTCCCCCGCCGAGGTGCTGAGGTTCGAATAGGAGGCTTCGTTCTCGGAGCCATCCAATTCAGATGCCCCGAGCACCAGAGAAGATGCTTCCAAGGCGTGGGAGGAGAAACGCAAGCCTTTTTATGGTGCGGTGACGGAACGCAGTCTATCTATTCCGCGATGAGGTTCCCATGTCCGATCAGATGACGGAAGCGGCCATCGAGCCCGATGCAGGCTGGCCCGAGCAGGCCTTGGACCTCAGCGCGGATAACATCGATGTTTTCCTCCGACGCTTCAGTGTCGTGGTCATAGATTGCTGGGTGGGATGGTGCAAGCATTCGAAGCGCATGATGCCCATCTTCGATTCCCTGGCCAGGGATATGACGGGGAAGGCGGTCTTTGGCAAGGTCGACGCCCAAGAGGTTTTCCATTTTCCTGTGCAATATAGGGTGAGGGCGACTCCCACATTCCTTATCTTCAAGAAGGGGGAGTTGGTGGACAGGCTGGTCGGAGAGCAGAGCCGTGAGGAGCTGGAGCACGCGGTGAGGCGGCACCTGGACCTGCTGGCGGAATGACCTAGGGTCTAGACTATCGGCATGAGCCCGAGCTTGGTCCTGTCACTATCTTCGGTTATGGTAAGGGCGTTGCATTCGGTGAAAGGCTCCTCGCCGTATACCACCACGGTGCCACCGATGCGTTCGACCTTCAACTCGCAGGTGGCAAGATCGGCCAGTCGGTCCGTGGACTTAGTAGAGGGCGAAACGAACCCTATGAAGATGCCACGGTGGCGCTTGACCGCCGCGAAATGGTCGGTCAGCTGGTCCATGATCTTGCCTCCGTAGGTGGACTCCAAGGTGTCGAAGCCCATCAACGAGATGAGAGGGGTGGAGGCCTCGCGAAGGGAGAAGGCGACGTTCTTCCAGCTCAGGTCCATCTGGGCATTGGTGCCTTCTATGCGCATGATGCTGGTAAGGTTGTGGTCCTGCACCTCGGACGCCACCTCGGGCACGCGGACGCAGCGGTCGAAGCTCTCCTTCGACACCAGGGGGGTAAGACGCCGGCGGACGCTATCCACGCTCTCCTTCTTCAGGGGGACCCATAGCACGCCCCGATGATGGTGCACCGAATTGGCCACTATCATCTCCTCCAGGATCCTCGTCACATGCAGCGGCACGCCGTAGCCAAGCTCGATGAGCATGATCGACCCGGGGCTGATCCCCCCCTCGGTCAGGCGGTCCAGGTCCCCGAACCCGAAGGATATCTTCCCCGAGCCATCAGGTATGGGTTCCCATCCCCGGAGGACCACCTCCTCTTGGAACGACCTGTCGGAGAAGGCGCGGACCTTCGCTCCGTCCAGGGTGTAGATGTACTTCGGCTGCTGGATGGCGCATCCTCGCAGCTTGAGGATGTTCATCTCCCTCAGACGCCGCCGGTGAAGGTCCTGGAGGGAGAGCTCGACGACCCCGTCCCCTAGGTAGTCCAGGTAGCGATCGCTGCTCTCCGCCACGAAGATGGTGTTGATCTTGCGTCCCTCGACCAGGTCCTTCTGGATGCAGGTGATGACCGTGGCGGCGTTGATGCCGCAGGCCTCGGCCAGCGCGTCAATGGAATCGATAACCACCAGGGACTTGCCCCCTTGCGCCTTCTCTATCGCCGAATAGATCTTCTCCATCTCGGTGAGGTCGATGCGGTTCTGGGGGAACGATTGCCCTGGTCGTACGTCGAAGCCGAATGCGCCCCTGAGTTTGAGCTTGTTCAGCCACAATCTCCTGAACTCGTCCTCCTGCTCCTCCATCATGACCGGTGCAGGCTGCGCAAGAGGTAGTTCCTCGGGAGCGTCCTCCTCCTCCACCGAACCACCGGAATGACCCGGACCTTGGGTGTAGAGGCGGCCTGTGAGCCATGGGAACTGGCTTAGGAGCACGGAATCCGAGACGCGGGTGGAGAAGAAGAAGCTGTTCTCGATCTCCGCTAGCTCCTCGATCAATTGCAGCGCCAGCGTGGTCTTCCCCGTTCCAGCGTTGCCGCGGATGATGAGCGAGTGCCCACCTAGCATTGAAAGGAAGCCACGCAGCTCTGCCGGTAAGTTGCTCGATTGGACGTCCACTGACCCTTCCTCCTACAAGCCTTACAGAAAATATTCATTGAGTATTATTAATCATGCAGTCGACTAAAACCCTAGATAACGGTGGTTTCTTGTTCCGTCTTGGAAAGGTCCAATGAGGGCTTCCAATCGTTGAATGATTGCGTGGAAGCTCATCGATCAAACCATGGTCCGGTCAGCTCCTCCCCCGCTCAACAATTCCAGAGAGGGTCACATATGCCTTTGTTCGATCACCTCGGATGTTATTTATTTCCGCGTAACCTTAATCGATACACACATGAAGCCGACGTCCACGTCCGCCTTGCTCAGGGTTCTGGTAGTTTTCTCCTTGATAGCGTCGATCCTCTTGCCCTTCTCGGCTGGATTCGCCTCTGCCGATTCGCTCTTCACCGAGGAGCAGAGGCAGGAATTGGCGGAGCGATACGCCCCGGTCCTCCAGTATGTGAACGGGGAGAATTGCTATCCGGTGGATGTCGATTACTACCTTGAGAGCTGCTCATTGTACCAGGTGGTCGACCAGACGGCGGTGCTGATCACCGATTCTCCGACCATCCCTCAGCTGTCCGCCCTCACCACGGACGATTACTTCCTGGATAACCGCCTGGGCGGGGTCAATGACGATCTGATCATCCAGGCTTACCAGGACAACCTGAGTGAGCTGGGCTACACGGTCTATTACCACATAGACAGCGGCGGCGGTATGGTCTACATCCAGTACTGGATGTTCTATGTCTTCAACCCCGGCTCCGTGAACGCGCACGAGGGCGACTGGGAGATGGTCGAGGTCCTGCTCGATATGGATCTGAACCCCATCGCCACCACCTACTCGCAGCATCACTCCGGCGTCACGGCCCAATGGTCCGACATCATCATCCAAGACGATACCCATGTCACAGCCTACGTCGCACTGGGAAGCCATGCCAACTACTACCGCTACTACCAAGGCAAGATCCAGGGCATGGACCAATGCGGCGAGGATGGTCTGAACCTTCAACCTGATGATTATGGGCTAATAGAGATGAGCGAGGCCGTCCCGGGCGGGAACCCCGACACGTCCTGGGTCTGGTATGGCGGAAGATGGGGGACCATCCCTGACGTGCTCGCCGACGCCCGGGGCGATGCCGGACCGCCGGGTCCAATGTATCGAGAGGACGGGGCGATGTGGGATGGGGCGCTGTTCTTTGCTGACGCAAGGGAATTTTCCACGAGCACCCTCTGGTTGGAATTCATCCTTTACTATCTGACCTGGATACTGATCGCTCTCCTGGCCCTGGCCATAGTCCTAACTGCTCGGAGGGCGTATAAAATGAGGAAGAAGGGGGAGCTCAAGTTCCCCTACTTCGAGATCCTGAACGTCAGGGCTAAAGGCAAGAGGGGAATGGCCAACATCATCGCCCTATTGGGATTGGTTATAGCGGTGGTCGGACTCCTCTACCCGGTCTTCACCATGGAGATCTACGTCCCGCAGGGCGATTATGCGACCGATGGATTCGTCACCCTCTTCTCCTTGGGCGGCACGGACCTGTTCGTGCTGAACACCTTGGACCCGAGCGGTGAGGTCGTGAACGTGGGCGCCTTCGCCGTCAACTTCGCGCTCATCCTCGGCATCATGGTATTCGGCTTCATCTTGAACAGCCTGGCCGCGACTCCGAAGAGGGCTTCCAAGAAGTACATCGGCTTCGGCATAACCTTGCTGATAATCTTCATCATTTTCTTCCTGGTGGTCATCGCCATCGGGCCTTTGGCGGAGATGATTGCGCCATCGGACAACGAAGGGATCGTCGACATACTGCAATACATGAGCCAGAACCCGTTCGGCGGGTCCGCTACCCTGGACAACCCCACCTTCGGCGAGGTCCAATTGCGCTGGGGCTTCGAGCTTGGGTCGCTCCTGCTGTTCGGTGGGATAGTGCTGATCATCGCGGGGATCCTAATGCGCTCGGCCGCGAAGGCGGAAGCCAAGTAGAGATACTGGCCACGGAACGGTATGAGGCTTGGGCCGGAAATTAGCCGGAAGAGCGACCATTCGATGGGAAGGCGTCCCTACCTCTATCATTAGTGACGCCTAACAGACCTTGTCCGGGAGCTTCGGCAAGGAATTCAGCCAATCGGTCAGATGATGGAACAGCTCGGAGAATCTCTGGTCCTCGCTCGTCAGCAACTGAACGTACACTGCGATGGACGAGTCATCGAGCTCCTCTGTCAGCTTGGGAATCCCGAAATCATACCTTTCCACTATCAGCGGTCCGAGGTCGAAAACCGGGTCGGAGATCAGGGGCTCTATCTCCTCCCTTTTCTGCGCCATCTGGGAATAGATGTCCTTGCGCACATCGGAGATCATCTCCTTCATCTGCCCCTCGACCTCGGGCGCCTTCTGGTTCATTTCTTCTTTGATTACCTTCCCTGCGCCTTCCCCTTCTATCTCCCCGACCATCTCGGAGGCTATCTCACCGGTGGCCTCGACCATCGACTGAACCATCCCGCCCATCATCGCGCTCATTAGGACGATGCTCGTGTTCATCATGGTGTTCAGGATCCTTGTGGCTCTTTCGCTGTCCTCCGTCTTGTTTTTTTCTTTGCTTGCAGGAATCTTCTTCTTTTCCTCTGAGCCACTCTTGGGAGCCATGGTGACACCTGGAATCGTATTGATACTTGGCTAACCAGGTAAAAACCCTTGCCGATGGAAAGATCAACACCCCTTAGGAGCATATCTCATAATTGATTCCAGTGCCGCGAGATTTGAGCCATGAGGGAATGGCGGAAAATAACCATTGCAGAGATTCTGATTCCAGAAGCTCAACTGGGTTCTTCAATCGCTTGCGCAGGTGCATAACATCATTGTTTGGTATCATACCGTTTGTTAAGTAGCAAGACCCCCCCTCATAGCATCTGATGATGAATCAAAATAGGGCGGTCGTATCCAAACAGAGGATTAGAGCTATGCAGCATGCTGCAATGCTCGAGGGCATCGAATCGAAATACGTCTATTGTCCTTCCTGTCACAAATCGAAAGTGCGATCCGAGATTTGCCTTAACTGCCGATGGCGGTAAAAAAAAGAATGGTGCTCTTCACCAGCAGGATTGTCATTCTCAAATTATTAAACCCTTTCGCAACCAGGCGTCCAGAGGCATAAGGGTTGCGGCGGTATGATTCAGAATGAATGATACTATTTTATTATGTCATTCTGTAGGATTGGTCACGGTCTCCTTGATCCGAACTTTTCTCAGAATGGGCAATGGTCAATCAGTTAAGACTCTAAGTTCTATCACTAATATATGGTCAGACAATGATGTAGTGTAATGATAGAATGATCGAACTAAGAACCGTAGATCATGTTGATGTGAAGAGGTACATGGGGACCTGGTTTGAAATAGCGAAGCTCCCACAGAGGTTCGAGAAAGGTCTTGTTGGTATAAAGGCGAACTACACGCTGCTTCCAGACGGAAAGGTCGAAGTGCTAAATAGTGGTTATAAAGAGGACTTCAACGGAAAATTGAAAACCATCAAAGGCAAAGCCTGGGTGGCCGACACCGCCACGAACGCGAAACTTAGAGTGAGTTTCTTCTGGCCTTTCGCCGGTAACTACTGGATAATTGAGCTTGGAAAGGACTATGAATACGCCGTAGTGGGCGATGAGTCCCGAAAATATCTTTGGGTACTATCAAGAACACCTCAAATGAACGAGGCCTTGTACAACGAACTGCTTAAGCGCACGCAGGACAAGGGATTTGACATCTCCAAGCTTGAAAAAGTTCCGCAAAAGCAAACCTAGAATCTGGTCAAAACATGAGATCGCCATCGCCTCGAATGAGCGATGATATGAGATTCAGGCTGTGGGAATTAGCTTGAACCCTTATCTCTTTCTATCTTCGAAGCCACGATATGATTATGAGTTTTAGTCCGATAGGTTTTCCTGCGTAAGCATTTGTCAATGACATGGAATGAGCGTTTCTCCAATGGAATGACTACCTGATCTTGGGGAATATCCTGCCGGTCTCCAGCATGTAATCGTGGTATTCCTCCCCGAACTTCTCCTTCATCATCGCCTCCTCCAACGGGACTCGCTCGATGTAGAAGGCGGCGAAGACGATCAGGAAGATGAATCCTACAATGTAATTCTGGAGCAGAAGGGGCATCGAGAATGCCCACAGCCAGAGCGAAGCGTACATCGGGTGCCGGACGCGGCGATAGATGCCTAGTTTGATGAGCGATTGCTTGCCTTTAACGCTCGGTGTAAGAGCGAAATTCGTGCCCAGGTCGGCATGCGACCTCCACAATAAGAGGAGCGACACCAGGATTAGCACGACGCCGAACCAGGCGATGGCATCTGGCAATGAGTAATTAGCGAAGTCCAAGAGCGGGGTAAGGATGTAGATCAACGGCAGCACCATGCTTGTTACGATCATAGCGATCAGGAACTGGTCCAGTCTAGAACCCTCTTGGCCTCCCTCATCCCTATCCTCTTCATGAAGATTAATCGGATCATGAAGGACGTGGCCGCGCAGATAACATAGATGATGGTGAAGATTCCGACGTTCATCCTTCGCCTCGGGCCAGCGGAGTACTCATTCAGGGTATTTATATTCGCCCCAATGAATGGCAATTCGAGGCTAATGGTTTGGGCATCAATGGAATGAAAGAGTGCGCGACGAGGGGGGCTTGTCCAGGAGTGAAGCTACCCCCTATCCTTCTCTTTTCAGTAATACATAGCTATTTATTTCAAGAGAGCAACGTCAATCCGGGGTGGGGAGGAGAGGAGGAAAAAAAAAGATGAGCGTGAAGAATGAATATCTATCGCCATGCGGTATGTACTGTAGCGTATGCTCGGTACGAGCGGCATATCAAAATAATGACCAGGAACTTAAAATTCCACTAGCTTCTTTCTTTGGGACTTCACCTGAGAATATAGTTTGTGAGGGATGCATGTCAGGAACAATTTTTCAATTCGCTAAGACCTGTTCTATTAGAGCATGCGCGCTGGAAAAGAAACTGAAAGGCTGTCACCAATGTGATGATTTTCCATGTAATAATATAAAAAATTTCCCTATGGAGCCTTCCAAAAATATGATGTTGGAAGCCATACCACGATTGAAGGAATTAGGCACCGAACGCTGGGTAGCAGAGGTTGAAAACCGCTATACCTGTTCTAAATGTGGAACATTATTACATCGCTATGCCAATAAATGTAGCAATTGCCAAAGTCCATTTTGATGAACCAATATTTCTACTGAATCGAGACATGTGACGGGTAGAATGAAATGACCGACGATCAAAACCTTTTCACTCTTAGAAATTTGAAATGGACACCGGGGTAGCTCGGGCTAAGAGGCGAGCTGCCCTTCTTACCATAAAATCGTCAAAGGGGCTAGGCTAACTTCTTACCTATATTTGGCCCTGGACTTTGGTCAAATATAGTCTCGGGCTCCATGAACCAAACGCCGGTGACGGTGATGCCTCGTGCCTTGACCTTCTCGTTCATCACGTCCAGGACCGGACCGGATGTCTCGAAGACTTTGATTATCGCATGGATCTGATAGGCATTCTTACCGCTCACCACAAGAACCGCCGGTCGCTCGCCTTTCTTCTTCATCTTTTCCAAGTTGTTGTGCGTCTGCTTCATGAACACCACGCCACAAATGATGGTGTTCGGGTCGAGGGCTGCCAGGCTCCCCAATGGTATCGCATGCACCTCTCCTTCAGGAGTCTTCGTCGCCAACACCTTGACGCTCGCCGGATCGTTGAGCGCTTTCATGACCTCTTCTGGCAAAGCTACCATGTTATCCACCTACGGGAATATTGTAGGTGTTGACGATGAAGCTTTGCACAATTGGCATGTCGACATGTGGGGTCCGTCATGAAGGAACTTGCATGCTTCACTGCCAACCTTTAAGGCAAGTAGCTCAGAAGGATTCATTTGAGTTCTCCCGGAGGTGAGAGAATGAGATTCATACACCTAGTAAAGTGGAAGAAGAAGATCACGAAAGAAAGCATCGCCAAGAACCTCAAATGCATTGAGTATGAAGCGAAAAAGGAAGGCATGAAAATGATTGCCATATACTGGACACTTGGCCGTTATGACGCAGTCGCCATATTAGAAGCACCCGATGAAAAGGCGGCTATGAGAATGTCGGTCAGGCGAGGCGATTGCATGGCAATTGAGACAATGGTGGCCATTCCCGCCGAAGAGGCCAGAAAGCTCGTCAAGTGAATTAGCTTTCATCATCAAAAAAAGTAATTTTTAGCTAAACCACCTGCCTTTCCTTTCATTCATGCCATATGATTAGGGTGCCTATGGTTCGGGCTGTTGAATCGACTTAGGTTTGAAACAAATCTAAAGAATTGGGTTGATCGGAATCACAAACAATAGAACTGACTGGCTATAGCCTAAAAGTTTGCGTTAAAGGGAACAAGGCCGTTCTTGCCGAGGACATGAGAGATGAACAAATCCTTACTTTTCTTTTTCTTACCACAGTACCTTTCACTATTCATCTGGCTTGCTTCATTCTATTGTGGCATCAATCTACCTGAGGCGCCAGAACTTGACATCAAGCATCATAAGTGATTTCTTGGAATTGAATCGCCAGTAATCCAGCGACCGATGGCTTTATGACATCGCGAGGCTGAATAAGAGGACGCATGAGTATTAACTTTGACACTTTCGTTCATAAGGGCCCTAAACCTAACTACTCCCCCTATCATATATGGAAATGCTATAGCATCCTGGACAAGCAAGGACCCCTAGGTAGGAGGGCACTCGCAAATCTCATAGGCTTAGGTGAAGGGAGCGTCCGAACCATGCTAGATCGCATGGCAAAAGAGGGCTGTATAGAGTTAACCAAGAGAGGTACCGCCATCACCCAACGGGGAAGGGATAAATACTTGGGCTTCGGGGTCACGCTGATTGATATCGGTATGATTGAGGGGTCGATCGGCCGTTTCGACTGCGCCATTCTGGTAATGGGAAGGGCAGGGGTGATTACCACCGGGGCGGAGCAGCGCGACGAGGCGGTGAGAGCGGGTGCAGAGAATGCTATTATACTTGTGGGACGCAACGGTAAGATCGTCTTCCCCGACGATGACCGTTATCCTGACCAAGTGGCTATGCATTTCGTGAGGGAGGTTTTCGGGGTCCAGGATGGGGATGTCATCATAATCGGAGGAGCATCCTCTTACGAGAAAGCTGAGAAAGGGGCGGTGAGTGCCGCTCTCGCCCTGGCCGAGGATCGGGACCGCTGCTGGTCGGAGGGGGGGAAGCTGTTCTCTCGCGATTACGAGGAGGAGGACATCAAGTGTATCGCCCTGACGATTCATGAGTTGGTCGGAAGGCTTCCGGTCACCATGCGCAGCAAGAATCATTACGGGGTCAGGTGCGAGGACGGCAAAATCATCGAGTCTAATTTCACTGGGCCGGTTCTGGAGGAGACTCTTAAAAAAGGAACAATCCTCAGGCGGCTGTCCAAGGCTGGTAAGTACCGCGGATGCCCGGTGCTGGCCGTTCCCCTCGTACGTGACAAGGAGGTCATCGCCGTGGTAGGAGTGTTCGATACGACCAAGGGCTCATATCACGAATGGCTCGGCCGGGTCAGGAAGTAAGTCCTTAGTGGCCGAAGCTTTTGCCTGCAGGTAGGATTGCTCCACGACCTCCAGTGTGCATTTCACTGTTCCTTTTTCGAACTCGAAAAGCCGCGAGAACTCATCCACCTGACGATTGAACTCATCCTCGTCCCCCAGACCCGTATCCATCTTCACCACCTTCTTATAACCGACGCATTTGAAGACGTACTTCGCGCCCTCTATGTCGTTGGGGTCTGCGAGGATCTGGACCTTGTTAAACAGTTCCCTCCAGTTGGCGGCCCACATGGGTGTGAGGAAGAAAGTGCCGGACGACTTCTTCAGCTGGTCCAAGTACTCGTCCGTACCTCCGAGGACACAGCCGATGCAATCGTCTACTATCTGCCCCTTCGAATCCCGCAGAATAACCACCGGCACGGGCAAGGAGATGGTATCTTTCTCAACATGCCGGAAGGCGTTCCCGCAAAGGCCGTAGAAGAGCAGCACGGAGTCGCATTTCTCTCCTACCTTGGAAAGAGTGCTAATGATGTCCTCTCGTAACTTCTCTGGCTTCTGGTGTAAGGCCATCGGTTTGAGCCAGACAAGGACCGTGTGGCCTGAGGGGAATGAGAGAAGTGAGAGCTCTTCTTCCTTGACCTTGATGATATGCACCGAAGATGCAGCCTCAAGCTTGCGTTGGAAGTCCCTTGATTCATCGTTATTGACGAGGACGACCTGGTCCAGATCTTCGTCCCGGGAAATTACATGCACTACCTCATCCTCGAAGAGGCGGCATCCGATTAGGCCCAGAACAAGGGAACGAGGGCCCATGCCTCAGGCAGCCCCCGCGATTATGAGCTTTTCAAGCTTGAGAGTCTTGAGCTTGCAGGCCCTCTCACAGCGACGGCAGGCAGTGCCCATGCACTTGTCCGAGGCGATGATGATGATCCATGCTTCACCCTCCTTACGGACAATTATGGCGTCCTCCTGGCAGGCTTTCACGCAGCGCATGTCCCCTATGCACCCATCCGGCTCTCCGATGAGGCCGATGCCGATGTCCTCCACGACTTTCAGACCCATGGCTCCCAGGTCCTGGATATCGCGCTGCACCAACTTGACGACCTCGATGTTCCGGTTCAGCGGCGGTCTTGGCTCCAGACCGAAGTGCTTGAGCATCTTGTCCTCGACCTCCGCAGGCATGCCCTGGGTCCAAACGCCCAGCTCTACGGCGAAGGCATTCTCGAACACCTTGGAGTTCGCGAACATGATATGTTTGGCACGGATGCTGTCCGCCTCGGTTTGTAGATGGTCCAGTAGCTCCGGTTCGCGTACCAGGTCCCTGGCCATTGCTAGCGACGTGTTCCCTGCCTGCACAGTCCTCGAGACCGTTCCGGGGATCAGGCCGATTCGCGCGGCCTTGAGGGAAGACATGTAGGTACCTGAAGCACCGGACATGTACATCGATTTGATATCCCGGATGGAAATGCCACATTCAGTGGCCAGCGTTATGTGGCCGGCAGTGAAGGCGGCGATGGTCTTGCCCACCTCCACGAAGTCGTCGTTATCGAACACAACTCCTCCCTGCAGGCGTACTACCTTGTCGGCCGTCAGTATCTTACCTGGGCGCATTAGACCCGTGTCCAGTCCGGTGGCTACGATTCCGATGACGCCGGTTCCAGTGATTCCACGGATCCTCGCCCCCCCTGGAACTAAGACGTCTCCAGTCAAGGGGTCCACTTTGTCTGATGGGATGGTGTACATCACGTCGTTTAGAGCGTAGGTCTGCCAGCTTCCGTCGCCTTGTGGCTCAACATCGGAAATCGCCCCGGGTGCGGCCAGCATCCCTCTCTTGATATGCTGCCCCTCGATGGCGGGGCCAGCAGCGGCGGAACCGGTGAAGATGTCGTCCCCTACCTTAAGGGCCATCTCCGCGTTCGTCCCGAAATCCGTGACCATGGCTATGTCTTTGGTCTCAAGAAAATCGGTCTCGTACATCATAGCCAGCGCGTCCGCTCCAATCTCGTGCTTGACTGCTGGGGGTACCATGACGTCCGCCTCCGGGTTCATATCTAGCCCAAGGGCGCCGGCCTTCAGCACCTTCTTGTCGCGCCGGATGTTCTCCACGCCTAGCTTGGCCTTGGCTCTCTCGCCCGCGTATGCCAGGTCTCTAATCTCCATGTTCTGGAAAAGAGAGAGCTGGATAGGGTTACCGCATACGGCCACCCGTTCTACTTTCCCAAGGTTGATTCCGATCTCGTGGAGGAGGCGGTTTAGGGCTCTTATGATAAGGCGATTGGAGAAGTCCTGGCCCACATCGATTGCGAAGTGCAGGTGGTCCATCACGTTCGCTCCTGGCAAGGGATGTCGCAAAGTGATGGCCGTACCGATGACCCTCTTGTCCGCCAAATCGATGCTCTGAGCCCTCAGTCCGCTGGTGCCAATGTCGATGGCCACTCCATACCTCTCCAGCACTTGCTCACCTCATGCCATACTTGTGCGTTGCCTCCACCATTGCCTTCATATTAGCAAGAGGAGTCTCCGGCGCGAACCCGCATCCGGGAGCCACGATGTCTGTTCCGGCCTCGATGACTCTCTTGGTCTCAGCCTCCACGTCCGTGGGCGTCTTGAACAGGAGGGTGGAGGTTGGCGACACATTCCCAATACAGGCGATCTTGCCCTTCAGCTGTTGCTTGACCCAGCCGATATCCATCTGCTGATCGACACTGATACCGTTCGCCCCTGTCTGAATAATGAAGGGCATGTTCTTTGTCGTCTTACCGCATATGTGCAGGATGGAATATCCGTCCTCGCGACAAATGGCATCCACGACCCGCTTCTGATAAGGCATGGCGAACTCAGCATATTGTGGGGGCCCAAGAACATCGCCGCTAGAGGTCGCGTCGATGATGGCGATGACGTCCGCTCCTGCCTCCAATGCCGCTTTGGAGAAGAGAACGCTCCATTGTGTCGCTTTCTCCAATATCCCCTTGATGAATGCAGGCTTCATGGCCACGTCCATGATCGCCTCCTGCGAGCCCCGCAGCTGCCCCGCCAACATGAACGGTCCGACTATGGCGCAAATGAGTGGCGTCTCCTTCAACTCAGGGTCCTTGGCCAGCTGACGGATGGCATCCAGCAGAACTGGCGCCCGGCCGGCGGTCTGGGGGTCAGGCATGCTGGCGGAGGCCAGCAGTTCCGGGGTGGTGATGGGGGCCTTTAGAATCGCTGGCTGGCGTTCGATGTTGTCCTTCCCGGTTAAGGCTCCGAACGCGGTGGCATCGACCGAGACGTCGAACGGCACGCGCACGCTCTCTATTCCCGCTATGGTATGTGCGGCCTTGGCTAGTTTAGCCATAAGCTTAGAATCGTTGTTCGCATGCGGCCAGTACGCGTCGCTGGCCTTCATGAGGTCGAGAGTGCCGGTCTGCAGCGGGCTCACGCAAGGCAACCGATCCACCTTCTCTAGATTCAAAGTTCCAAATAGTCTGTCCTTCTCGTTCAGCGTCTCAGCCTCCTATCCGTTGTGTTTATTTTTACTGTTGGAGTTTCTCAGTACGCTCCGTACTTCTTTGCCGACTTAATCAGCGCATAGATGTTCTGCTCAGGTAGAGCGTGGTGGACCTCGCAGCCAGCGCTTAACCAGAACATGCCCCCGGGCTTGCCGATTTCAATCGCCTTCTTGGTGGCAGCTTCTACGTCCGCAGGCGTACCTCCGTACATGACGCTGTTCGATTCCGACACTCCGATATTTCCGGCGAGGATGACCTTACTCCCGAACTTTTCCTTTGCCCACTTGAGGTCTACGAGCTCGTGGAACGCTAGTGCTCCCGCACCTGTGGCCACCATGTCCTCCATGAACGGTGTGGCATTCTGGCACTGATGGAAGCAGTAGGGAGCAGCGACGCCCTTAACGATTTGCGCCTGGTACTTGGCCACGAACTCCCGGAACTGATCCGGACCTATGGTGAGGTTATTGAAACCTCCTCCCACTGTCGCCAGGGCGTGAGCGCCCGAGGCTAGCATGGCCTTTCCGAATTCAATCTCGAACTGCGCAATCTTGCCTAGAAGCTTGTGCATGGCGGGTTTATCGGTTGCCATCATGGGAAGCACGGTGGAGTAGTGGCCCTTGATGACGTCTGTAGCAACATCAGGAGGCGAGTTCACGAATCCAACGATAGGCACCTTGTTGCCGTATTTCTTGCTCAACTTGCTGATGGTCTCCAGAATCACCGGGCATCTCCCAGCTTTCTTCGGGTCCGGAACCTCCAGATCGTCGATCTCTTCCTTGCTCTGGATGGCGAATTGCGTCACCACTGGCATTCTGGCGCCCCCACCGCACTTGAGCAGGTACTCGCACTTTGAGCCAAACGCCTCCCCGTCCACCCTGAAGTCTAGTGGAAGGAAGAAGTTGTCTGCCCCGTAAACCTCGTGTTGCTGTAATACATTCTTATACAGTTTAGTCGGGTTGTTCAGCAGTTCCTGCCAGGTGTAATCGTCGCGGACTGCGGCGAACTGTGCTGCCGATTGAAAGTAAAGGATGACCGGCACACGGTCTGGCGTCTCGCGCTTAATTGTCGCGACCACCCTCTCAAGCGGTGTCATCTCCTTCATCTTCAACCACCTCTCTTATCCTGCTCTTTTATCCACTTCACACCTTCATTCTCGTCGTCGCCGTAGAAATCGGCGCCAATCTCGGATGCGAATTCCGCGTCGACCGGTCCACCGCCGATTATGACCTTCTTACCGTCGCGAACACCCTCTTCCTTTAGGCCTTCCATGACCCGGCGCATGCTCTTCATGGTCGGGGTCATTAAAGTGGACATGGCCACGAAGTGGGGTTTCTCATCCACGATGGCCTGGACGAAGTCCTCCACGGGGCAGTCACGGCCTTTGTCAATGACTGTATACCCGTTTGCTTCGATCATCGTTTTCACCAGGTTCTTGCCGATGTCGTGGATATCGCCTTCCACAACGCATATTGCGACCTTCTTACCAGCCGAGGTGGCTCCAGCTAACATATGCGGCCTTAGGATGTCGAAGGCGGCATAGAATGCATTGGCGGATGCCAGCACCTGAGGCAGGTAAATCTCCTCCTTCTCATACTTCATGGCCACGGTCTTCATTCCCTTGACAAGACCGTTGTTAATCGCGCCTACTACGTCCAGTTTTTGCTTGAGAACGTCATTGGCAGCGGTTCTGGCCGTATCCTCATCCATTTCCAGAACGGCTTTTTCCAACTTGGATATAGTTTCAGTACTCATTTCATACCCCCTAGGTGAGATAGAGACCTCCGGTCCCCAACCCCAAAGACAAATTCTCTATAACTGAGGTTATAAGTCTTTCCATGGTGGGATGAACCATCCCATTAACATACTGGCCACGCTTTCAGAATAAGGGGAAAGGAGCACATGGATGCTGCCCATAAGAATCGTCAATAGTTAAATTAACAGGCTTTGGGCGATATGCAGGGCATGATGGACGTGAGGGCGCTATTGATCGGAGGCTATGATGAGCCTTTAAAGGGGACAGTGATCGCAGAGGCAGCCAGACGCATCGCCGTTCTCTCCCCCGAATCGTCGCTCTTGGTTGTCAGGGATCATTATGAGGGGGTCGTGGGGACCGAAAGCCTTGGACTTAAAATCGATATTGAATACCTGGTAGGAGGTTGCTTCTGCTGTTCCATGAAGCACGACTTTGAACTGCTGCTCATCGAAAAAGGGAGGAAGGAAGGTATTCGCAACTTCATCGTCGAGGTCTCCCTGACCGCGGAACTTGAAACGGTCAAAGATGCAATTATGGATGTTATGGGGAAAAGCATCCATGTGACAAGCATTTTCGCCATCGACCCATCATCCGCTGGGGTTATGATGGAGGCGTTTCCTGAACTCATGAGTAGGAGCTTGAGGACTTCGGATATGGTCGCCATTAGACGTGATGGAAAAGAGGAGATCAATAAGTTGGCAATGCTAGGTTCTGAGGGGAGAGAATTCGCAATTTCAAACGATGTTGGACCAGACTTCGATTCCGGGTGTGGTTTCATCCTCTTTTCTAGGAGGAGTCTTGAGTAGTAATGCAGAAATCAAATACGTTCCATGATGCCGTAAGGCTCGGGCTGTGGATTTTTTTGGACCGATGACATAGAATCGGTACTCTGGAGGTATCATCCCCACAGTATTTATCGCGACAGCTTATAGCTTGTCAAGAAATCGCTTAGAGGTTAGTTATCGCTTTTTTTCTTGCCTTTCCCATGGCATCCGCTGCGAGCATGGCATTGAGTACTTTCTCGGGAGTGATTGTGCCCGCCTCGTGATGGATGGGTTGCTCGGGAGCACAGGCTTTTTCCGCTGCGACCATAAGCTTCTCCTTGGTGATCTTGCCTAGACCGATTTCCGCAAGCGTTGTCGGTAATCCGACGCTTTCACAGAACGAGTAGACGGTCTCAAACTCCTTGACGTCGGCGTCCGTGAGGTGGAGTCCGGTCAGAACGCCATAGGCGACCTTTTCGCCATGGTAGAACATATGGGTTTCTGCCAGGGCGGTCAAACCATTGTGAATGGAATGGGCTGAAGCTAGCCCAGCACTTTCAAACCCTATTCCGCTCAATAGGATATTCGCCTCTACGATACGATCTAAAGCAGAGTTCACGACATGATTTTCAATTGCTTCCTTCGCAGACACACCATCGGCTAACAGTGTTTCATAGCAGAGTTTGGCAATTTGGAGCCCTGCCTCCGTGCAATATCCATCACATTCATTCGTCGAATGGGTGCGGTAACAGGACCTAGCCTCGAACCAAGTGGACAGCGCATCACCCATACCGGCCACAAGGAACCGGGTTGGCGCCGATGCGATGATTCCGACATCGACCAGGACCACTGCAGGGTTCGTCTTCTGATAGCACACCGAATCGAATATTCCGTTTTTCGTGTATATCACGGCACATCCGCTACATGGCGCATCGGTCGAAGCGATTGTAGGTACCACAATAACAGGGATGTTCGATCGATCAGCGGCAATCTTCGCCGTGTCGATTGTCTTTCCTCCTCCCATACCGACGAGTACATTCACCTTCTTTTTCTTGATGATGTTTGATAACCGGGTTAGCTCATCCTCACAACACTCACCAAGAAACGTTACAGTATGGATGGCATTCTTCTCTAATTCAAGGCCGCTCCCAGGCATCACCTTATTGACAACTGAAGGTGAGGCAAGTATCAATCCTTGATTGCCCAGCATATCTATCAGCCCAGGCAATTCACTGATAGCTCCAACGCCCTGGATGTATTTCCCAGGAAAGACTGCTTTCTTGAACATTTCAATTCTCAATATCTGGTCCGACTAGTTAAAAATTGTATTGTTCCGAGTTTGATGGAAATTGTCAATAAACGTATTGTGGCTTGGAGTGCCTCGAGGCTCGGGCTTTGCGAATGACTTGAAGATAATGACCCCCTACTGCCGCGTCATCGCCACATGCCAGCGTTCCTCGGGGCTGATAAGGTGATCGTTGTCGTCCACTCCCTGGTCAAGCTGAACCCAGGCAATCTTCCCATTGAACTTACAGGTGGTAGCGGTGTAGTCTTCCGAGACCATTGAGCCGGTCTCGGAGCCAATATCCATCGTCTCATCAAGAGAGTAGATCATCGGCATGGTAGCGCCGACGCGTCCTTCACCGATCTTGTTACCGTCCATAAACAGGGTAATGACGCCGCCCTTTGCCAGGCCGCCGCCCTCGTATGCGAATTCCATGCGCACCTGGTGCTTGCCAGCTGGCAACGGTGTATTTGCGGCGGTGTAAAAGCGCTGCACGCCCAGCAGGTTATAGCAATATTTGAGAATACTGTCCTTGACATACAGAGACCAGCCACCGAACCGACCGCCCTGTGCAATGATCACGCCATTCGCACCTTTGTCCGGTACCCACACCTCTGCCGTCACAGCGTGTGACTTGTTCTTCAGGTTGAGGGTCACGTTCTCACCCAGGCACTTCATGCCGCTGAACAGCATCTGTGACTTACCCTTGATCAAGGTCGGTCGGCCGGCCAGGTCGGAGTTGAAGCGCTCGGGCCGGCGGTCATCCAACGGCAGGACGTTGTATTTTACCGCCTCAATCAGGAACAGGCGCTGCAGCTCATGCAGCTTCCCGGGCATCTCTTTAGAGAGATCGTGGGCCTGCGTCCAGTCGTCAGGGCCGTACAATTCCCATACGTCGTCGTCATAAGCTGGCAAAATCTCAACGATGAACGGTGTGCTGTGCCGCGTGACGGCCGTCCAGCCCTTGTGATAGATGCCGCGGTTGACAAACATCTCGAAGTACTGTGTCTCGTGGCGCTCGGCTGCTCCGGCATCGTCAAACGAATACGCCATGCTGACTCCTTCGAACGGCTTCTGCTGCAGGCCGTTTACCATCACTGGTTGGTGCAGGCATGCCGCTTCCAGCACGGTGGGCGCTACGTCGATCACATGGTGGAACTGCGTGCGCAGTCCGCCCTTGGCCTTGATCCCGTTGGGCCAATGCACGATGGTGCCATTGCGCGTCCCGCCCCAGTGCGAGGCAACTTGCTTGGTCCACTGATAGGGGGTATCCATCGCGTGCGCCCAGCCCACGGAATAATGGTTGTAAGAATCAGGCGTGCCGAATCCATCCCGGTGCGCGATCAGGAATTCCGTGGTCATGAACATTTCAATATTGTTCAGGTTCGCCAGTTCGTTAAAGGTTCCACGCGGACCGCCCTCGGCACTGGCTCCATTGTCGCCGATGATGTAATAGATCAGGGTATCATCGAGGATCTCCAGGTCCTGCAGGGCATCGATCAGCCGCCCAATGTGATGGTCGGTGTGTTCCAGGAATCCGGCGTACACCTCCATCTCGCGCGTTAGCACTGGTCTTAGCTCTGCGGGCATGTCTTCCCAGGCAGGGATCTGAGGGGGTCGTTTGGTCAGCTCCGCTTCGGGTGGGATCACGCCCAATTGCTTCTGGCGAGCAAAGGTTTCTTCGCGCAGTTTATCCCAGCCCTGGTCGAATTTGCCCTTGTACTTATCGGCCCACTCTTTCGGCACGTGGTGCGGCGCATGCGTCGCCCCGGGCGCGAAGTAGACGAAGAAGGGCTTGTCGGGCATGAGCGCCTTCTGCTGCCGCACCCAGCCGATGGCCTTGTCCGTCATATCTTCGGTGAAGTGGTAACCCTCTTCAGGCGTCTTCTCTGGCTCGACCGGCTTGGTACCTTCGTAGATGCCCGGGTAATATTGGTTGGTCTCGCCGCCGATGAAACCGTAGAAGTGCTCAAAACCGCTACCGGTGGGCCAATGCTCGAAGGGACCCATGGGGCTGGTCTCCCAGACCGGCACCTCGTGGCACTTGCCGAATTGCGCCGTGGCGTAGCCGTTCAGCTTCAGAATCTCGGCCAGTGGTGCAACGGTGTTGGGACGGATCGAGGTATAGCCGGGCGCGGAGGTGGCCATCTCAGTGATACAGCCCATTCCGGCTGAGTGGTGGTTACGCCCGGTCAGAAGTGCCTGGCGCGTCGGCGAGCAGAGCGCGGTGGTGTGGAAGCGGTTGTATTTGAGGCCGTCCGCCGCTAGCCGCTCGGCGGTAGGCGTATAGCACGGGCCACCAAAGACGCTGGGAGCGCCAAAGCCCAAATCATCCAGAAGAATGATCAGTACGTTCGGGGCGCCCGCGGGCGGGCGCAGCGGCTTGATTGGCGGATAATTCGTCTCAGGGTCTTTGGCGTCATAGGTGGTCAACCCGACATGCGGAATGTCAGGAATTGGCAGTATCTCCCGTTGGATCTTGTCCTGATTACTCATTTAATCGCCCCTAATCCGGCTTGAATGTCGGAACGCTTGTTTTCGAAAAATGAGAAAGCGTCACCGATAGTGATTGCCACAATCTTCTCGGTCTTTTCCATCCAACTCCCATAATCACATTCGAGCCGTGGATATTAAAAACTCGTTGGGATGCCGTGAGGTTCGGAATGTGAGAGATGAGCTGGAATCCTGATGATAGCAAGTTATTATACTCAACCCCCGCTCTATTCACACACGGACATCCTTGCCAGAGCATGATCGTAAGCAGCAGGGATGCTAGGGGGGTCATAAATAAGGGGACTCGTCTTCTCCGTGACTGTCGTTCTAATGCTAATTATGAGCTGTCCTTCCTTTCTTTTCGAACCAATGGATGATCCGTCGCTTGTCATGGATGCTTCGGCCTCGCCGTCGGAACCGGCGGACGAAGATGAGACGATGTGGCTCGATTCCTATTACGCAGGAAGCTGGCCAACCAACTATTCCCAAAATACACTCAAGAACGGCAAGGTCTACAAGCTCGCCTTCGAAGGGACTTACAGCGGTTGGTCGTCAGACACTTGGCTCGACGAAGAGGATCCTCCTGTCGGCCCCTTTGAGGATGCGCCGACGTACCCAAGCCTGGCTGGAGGTGATCAGACGGGAAGGGTAGGGGCGGATGCGTTCCATGGCTTCGCTTGCCCCATGGGTGAGGATTATGCCAAAGAGTTGGGTGCTTGGCCCATACCCTGGTTTTGGACCGTTGATATTAGTCTGGATCATGGGGTGACATGGAGCAATGATATTTGGCCCGAGTATAACCCCACGCACAAATATGAAGTGATGGTGGTCGGAAAAGGCGAGATAATAGGCTTCAGGATACACGATCCTAATGGTTACGACGATTATGGGATGCTCAAGATCGTCATCAGTCCCGCATTGGATACTGACGAAGACGGGTTAATTGATGATTGGGAGAAGGACGGCATCGACATCCACTTCGATGGATACATTGAGCTCGACCTCCCCATGCTCGGTGCCGATTGGGAGCACAAGGACATATTCGTAGAAGCTGATTACATGACCGGCAAAGCACCGAACCAAGATGCCATAGACGACGTGAAAGCTGCCTTCTATAACGCACAGGTATCGAATCCTGATGGTGTCAAGGGGATTAACCTGCACGTCCTGATCGACGAAGAAATTCCTTTCACAGAGTCCATCAGTTTCCTCAAATTGCCCATTTTCACGGATTACTACGACCTAAAGGAGACTTATTTCGGCACAGAGGACGAGCGCTTGAATGACGACACGATCCAAGCGAAGAAGATGACCCATCGCTACTGCATCTTCGCAAACAAGATCTGGCTCGACGCAAAATGCCCCGGGATTGCCGAGGGGATACCCTGTGACGATTTCATATTAGCCTTTGGTGCATTTAGCGACGGGGTTGGTAGCCGCGAGTATCAAGCAGCAGTCTTCATGCACGAGCTAGGTCACGCGCTTGGCCTGGACCATGGAGGAAATGTCTCCGTGAACTTCAAACCCAACTATCTGAGTATCATGAACTACGCCTTCCAATACAATAATTATGTCCCGACCAGGCCCTTGGATTACTCCTATGGTAATGGCTATTCCATTGAGGAAAATGGCATCTACGAACCCCAAGGTATCGGACAAATGAAACAAACAGTATGGCGTGGGCCCAATGGCACATTGTTCACAAACGTTCCAAACATCAAAGCAATTGATTGGAATAATAATAGAACGCTAGATAATGGACTCCTCAAAATTAATCTGAATAACTGGCCAGATAATCCTAGTCCACCTGACGAAACATTGAGGGACTTCGACGATTGGGCGAACCTGGTCTACAAGTTTCGCGGGACCCCGCTCTATGTGGCAAGCGCCACCCCTGACGACTACCATATCGAGCTGACGACGGACCAGATCGAGCAGATGCGACAAGAAGCAGCGAACATAATCGTGGTCGATTCCCCCACTGTCGAAGACACAGACGCTGGCTTACCAATGGAAGCCGTCCTCGGGATCGTGGCAGTGGCCGCGATAGTCATTGTAGTGGCGGTCTTTTTCTTCATGCGCAAGAAGAAGAAGTGACGCAAACCCCTTCCAACTCTTTCCTCGACCAGTCATTGATTCAATGAGGATGCCGTGAGGTTCGGGCTGTGAAATCGATTCGGGATCACAAATCATCGAAGTGACTGGCTAGAGGGTAAAAGTTTCCATCCTCGGGAACAAGGCTCCCCTTGCCGAGGGAATGAGAGATGAAAACAAACTCCTTCCCCTTCTTTTTCTTCGACAATCAACGAAAGTGAGTATGCCAACATACTTAGGGATGACATTGCCCATTTTTTATGGGGGTGGGGGCAGATTAGAAGATGGTAAAATGAAAGCG
>CAWGZX010000003.1:0-251482 GCA_963827135.1 Methanomassiliicoccaceae archaeon
GGTACAGGTTCGCGGACCTGGTCGATGTCATCGTGGCCTCGAAGAAAGGGCTCTCCCCCGAGAGGCCGGTGCACCTGTTCGGCGCCGGGCATCCCATGGTCTTCTCCCTGGCCATCCTGCTGGGGTGCGACATGTTCGACTCCGCCTCCTACGCCAAGTTCGCCCGCGACGGCCGGATGATGTTCCCTGAGGGGACGTCCCACCTCAGCGACATGAAGGGCCTGGACTGCGACTGCCCCGCCTGCCGGAATCATTCCATCGTGTCGCTGCAGCAGCTGCCCGAGCAAGAGAGGATAAGGACGTTGGCGCTGCACAACCTCCACGTATCTAAGAGGGAGATCGATAGGGCGAAGCGGGCCCTGCTAGAAGGCAACCTCTGGGAGCTGGTGGAGCGGCGCTGCCGCGCTCATCCCGCCCTGCTGGACGCGCTTCGCGCCCTTGGCAAGCACAAGCAGTTCCTGGAGAGGTACGAGCCCCTTAGCCGCGAGGGCGCCTTCTTCTACACCGGGCCAGAGTCCTTGGACCGGCCCGCCGCCTACCGCTACGAGAGGCGCTATTTCGAGAGGTACGAGAAGCCGCCGCAGCAGTTGAGCGTGGTATTTCAGGATGCCGAGCGCCCCTACTCCCGCGTCTACGCCAAGGAGATGCGCGACATCTCGCAGAGGGCGGACTCCCACTTCCTGGTGATCTCGCCGTTCGGCCCGGTGCCGATGGAGCTGGACGAGGTCTATCCCATCGCCCAGTCCGTATTCCCGCGCCACAAGGACCGCGACGTGGAGGAGAGGGCGCGAGAGCTCATGGAGCGCTTCTCCCACAGCCACGAGTACGGCGTCTCGATGCTGTACGAGGGGGAGGAGACCGCCTCCATGGTCGAGGCCTTGGGCGATCGCGGGAACGCGTTCGACCTGGACCTCGCTCGCGTCAAAGCAGTGTCCGACTACCAGTTCGGGAAGGGCGCTGGAGCGCTGCTCCTCGATGGCAAGGTGGAGCTGGTCAAGTCCAAGAACACCAACAAGATCCGCAACGTCCTGGTCGACGGCGAGCACGTGCTGTCCATGAGGGCCCCGGACGGATTCTTCTCCCTGCGCCCCCCCGGCGCCAGGAGGTTGATGAAGGGGCTCGCCCCGCCCAAGCTCAGGGTCGTCGTGGCCGAGGACAGCGAGACCTACAACCGCGAGGGCAAGAACGTCTTCTGCCAATTCGTTAAGGGCTGCGACCCCGACATCGTCCCCATGGACGAGGTGATCGTCGTCAACGAGAAGGACGAGATGCTGGCAATCGGCAGGGCGCTGATGAGCCGGGACGAGATGCTATCGTTCAAGAAAGGCCTAGCCGTCCGGGTCCGAGAGGGCATCAAGCTCTGATGCGTCGGCCTCGCCCTTGACCACCTGGTCAGCCACCTTGAGGCAGGCCATCAGGTCCTCGATGGTGTGGAGCATGGAGGGCGCGGTCGGGGCCGTGGAGGTGATGATCAGCCTTCTGCCCACCACCTCGGTGCTGGCAAACTCGCCGTTGTCCAGCGAGATGGCGCTCGCCACGTTCCTGGCCTGCCGCCCGCTCTCGTACTCCAGCTCGATCCTGCACTCGACCCGCACGCTGAGGTCAAGGCCCTCCGCCTTTAATACCGTTACTTCGACAGGAGACGAACGCGCCGGCAAAGGTTATGTATCGTCCTAGCCCAAATCCCCGACGCTTAGGTAGGGGGCACGAGCGATGGACTTGAGGGAGGCGATAGAGAAGAGGGCGAGCGTCCGGAGCTTCACCGAGGACCCAGTGCCGGACGAGCTGGTGATGGAGACCCTGCGCCTGGGGACGCTGGCGCCGTCGGCGGGCAACCTTCAGGCCCGCGATTTCGTGGTCGTCCGGGACGCGGACACCAAGGCCAGGCTCGCCAAGGCGGCCTTCGGCCAGGACTTCGTGGAGTACGTGCCGGTGGTGATAGTGTGCTGCGCCAACCTGGGGCGCATCCGCAACTATGGCATCCGCGGCACGGACCTCTATTGCCTGCAGGATGTGGCCGCCAGCGTGGAGAACATGATGCTCCATGTCGCTTCGCAGGGCTTCGGCTCATGCTGGGTAGGAGCCTTCGACGAGAGCCAGGTAGTGAAGATTCTCGGCCTGCCAGAGAACGTCAGGCCTGTCGTGCTGCTACCGATCGGCGTTCCTAAGGACACTTCGAGGAGGACGCCTCGGATGAAGCTAGACGCTGTGGTTCATAAGGAGAAGTGGTGAGGAGTAGCCCCGGGCAGATTCGAACTGCCGTCGCCGGCTCCAAAGGCCAGCATGATTGACCACTACACCACGGGGCTCTGTCCCCCTCGATTGGCCTTCGGATATTAAAGATTAGGTGAGAGGATTCAGCGCTCAGGTTAATTATCGCGCATTCCCTCCAGGTCAGGATGGCGGACCTCAGAAGGGTGCTGATATATGCCTGCGCCTTCATCGGCACCTTCACATCCAACGCCGTCCTGGCGCTGATACCGGAGCTCCGCGGCTACTTCCAGGCGTCGACGGCCGAGGTGCTCCTGTCCATCAGCTTCTATATGGTCTTCTTCGCCTTCTTCTCCCTCTTCACCGGCTCGATCTCCGACCTCATCGGCAGGAAGAAGATCCTGGTGATCGGCCTGGTCGTGTACTCGGCCGGCTGCGCCATGACCGCGCTCTCCACCGGGCTCCCGCTGTTCTACGCCAGCCGAGCGGTGCAGGGACTGGGCTTCGCCTTCGTCCAGCCGGTCATGGTGGCGGTCCTGGGGGATGTAGTGAGCCCTGGTGAGAAAGGAAGGACCATGGGCTGGCTCACGGCCGCGACCACCGGCGGGGTGATGCTCGGTCCGCTGATCGCCGGGTTCGCGGCGGAGGTGGACTGGCGCCTGGCCTTCATTATGATAGGCATATTCTCCATCACCCTCGCCCTGCTGATCCAAGCCCTGCTCCACCTACCCAGGACCTCAGACCAGGGGACAAGCCCTGGCTCGCTCAGGTCCAACATGGCCATGGCGGCGCGGAGGCTGGGGGTGGTTATGCTCGCCGCCACCGGCTTCCTGCACATGCTGGTCTGGATAGCGACCCAGGCCTTCGCCTCGGACAGCCTGGGACAGGAGTTCTCCGCCTCCTCGCAGGTCATCGGCGAGGTACTGGCCTTCGCCGGGCTCTGCAGCATCGCCGCCTCGCGCCTCGGTGGAGGGATGGCGGACCGCTTCGGGAGGTACATCCCCGTGGTCATCGGCACCTCCGTCATGGTCCTCTCCCTCGTGGCCATGTTCCTGTGGATCCCCAGCATCGTGGTCTACGCGATCTACCTGGCCATATTCGCGGCCGGGTCGGCGATATCCTGGGCGTCGCTGCTTACCTTGACGGTGGAGCTTCTGCCAGGTCTAAGGGGCACGGTGTCATCCATGTTCACGAGCGCGGGTTTCATCGGAGGGGCCCTTGCGGCCATAGTCCTCGCCCCGGTCCAGACCTATTGGGGCACGTCCGCTGTACATTTGGCGAGCGCTGCGCTTTGCTCGCTCATCTTCGTCACTATAGCCTTCGTGAGGAGGGACGTCAGAGCCCATGCTCAATCTGGATGATCATACTAAAGGTCCTCGACCTTGGCCAGCAGGTGCGTGGCCGTCGAGCCTGTGATCGTGAGCCGGAGCCTGTCGCCCATATGTTGCGGGCCCTGGACGACGATCGGGACGTATCCATCGTCGCGGCAGATGACCGTGGAGCCCTTGCCTGGTTCGGTGACGAGCGCGTCGACCGCCTCCCCCTTTCGGGCGGCGTTGATTTCCGCGGCTATCTCGAAGCGCAGCCTGGCCATCTCTCGGGATCGATCCTTGGCGATCCTGCTGACCACCTGTCCCTTCATGTCCGCCGCCTCGGTGCCTGGTCTCGAGGAGAACCTGGTCACGTTGAGTATGCTCGGCCTGATCCTCTTGATGAGGTCGATGGTCGACCTGTGGTCCTCATCCCTCTCTCCGGGGAAGCCGATGATGACGTCGCTGGACAGGGTCAGGTTCGGATGCTCGTGCCGGAAGCTCTGCACCTGCCCTTCGAACTCTCTCGTCGAATAGCCTCGGCCCATGCCCTCCAGGATCCGGTCGCTCCCGGTCTGGACCGGCAGATGCAGGAACTTGTAGACCTTGGGCGAGCGGTACTGCTCGATCAGCGAACCTAGGATGTCGCGCAGGCTGTCTGGGTTCATCATTCCCACGCGGACGCGGAAGTCCCCAGGGACCATCGCTACCTCCTGCAATAGATGAGGGAGGTCGGTCCCGATGTCGAAGCCATAGCATCCAGTGTCCTGAGCGGTCAGCAGCACCTCCTTGCTCCCGCTCCCTACGACCTTCCTCACGGAGGAGACGATCCTCTCCGGAGGATAGCTGGCCAAAGTCCCCCTGGCCAGCCTGGTAATGCAGTAGGAGCAAGAGCCAAGACAGCCCTGGGCGATGGGGACGACCGCGGTCACTCCCCATCCAGGCTCGGGGAAGAACAGGCCGCGCCCGGTCCCGAACCTCATTCGCATCTCCTCCTCGAAGCGGTCGTAGTCTAAGGGGGCGAGGACCAGCGCCTTTGGGAACGTGTCCAGGACCTCGTCTCGCATGACGGACGCCATGCAGCCGGTGACGACCAGGTCCTTGCCCTGCTCGCGCAGGTGCCTCATCCTCTTCAGGATCTTGAGCTCGGTGGCCTTGATGACCGCGCAGGTGTTGATGACCGCGACGTCCGCCTCCTCGCAGGTCTCAACCAGCTTGTAGCCCAGCTTGAAAAGCGTCTGCTCCAACAGCAGGCCCTCTCCCTGGTTCATGGTGCAGCCGTAGGTCTCCACGCAGACGCGCACGCCTCTCCCTATCCCGCTCCGGATATATCACTGTCGAGGGGCAGCGTCCCTTCTCCTCGACCCGTCTTCGATAGATTTATTCCGCATCAGCTCTTCCTCGCAACCAGGGTCGAGCACATGAAAGGTATCGTCGCGTACGACAGCGTGCACGGATCGACCAAGGCGGCCGCGGAGGCCATCGCCGAGGAGATCAGGTCCGAAGGGCACGAGGCTCAGATCATTTATGTTAAGGAATGGTCCAAGGGACCCTTGACCGGGGACTTCCTCCTCATCGGCTCCCCGACCAGGGGAGGCAAGATGACCAAGGAGGCCAAGGAGTTCATCGACTCCCTGGACCCAGGGTATTGGAAGGGCAAGAAGGTCGTCACCTTCGATACGGTGGGACCGTTATCCAAGGACGCGGAGAAGCGCAGGCAGACCCTAGCCTCGCTGAACGACAAGAACGCGGCCGGTAAGATGAAGGAAGCTTTGGAGTCGCGAGGGGTCCGCGTCGAGAGGATGATGCACTTCGCCGTCGTGGGCATGTGGGGGCCCTTGGCGCCTGACGGCCCGGAGATGGCCAAGGAGCAGACCAGGGGGTTCCTGGCAGGGCTTCGTTGACCGCCGTCATTGGACATGATGCATCGAGCAGTTATCTACGGACATTTGGGCACGGTCATGACTTGATGGCCGTGTTTCAAATACCGGAAGCCGCTTAGCAATCAGCTGGTAATCTAGATGCCCTTCGTACACGAAAGCACCTGGAGCAATCTCTCATCGAAGCATGGCGAGCCAGAGCCGAACGCCCGCTACGAGAAGGCCGTGGAGAAGCTCGTTTCCGATCTATCTGGTGGAGCGAAGGCTCATTCCAACTTCATTTCGGGCAAGGAGCGCCTGGCCTCGGCATATTTCACTACAACTAGTCCGGTCGACTCGACCATCGCAATCGGGAGCTTCCCCAAAGGCAGTGCCGATGACGCCTCGGACGCGGTGGAGGCGGCCTCCGATGCCTTCGATGATTGGCGACGAACGGACCTGAGCGAGCGCCTCAGGGTCCTTAGGAGGGCAGCGGATGTCATCCGTACCGAGAAGTTCGACCTGGCGGCCTTGCTCACACTGACCAACGGCAAGGTCCGGAGGGAGGCTATAGGCGAGGTGGACATGGCGATTGACTACCTCGAATATTACGCCGCCGAGATGGAGAGGAACGATGGCTTCGACCGTGAGATGCCGCCGATATCCGCTCAGGAGCGGGCGAGAAATGTCTTCCTGCCTTACGGGCCATGGGCGGTGGTCTGCCCGTTCAATTTCCCCTTCGGCATCACCATGGGCATGTTGGCTGGTGTATTGGTAACCGGCAACACCGCGGTTCTGAAACCGGCATCGCCATCCCCCGCGCCGGTCTACGCCATCTATGATGCCATGACTCGGGCTGGTCTGCCTCCCGGCGTCCTGAACTTGGTCTCTGGCTCGGGGCAGGAGGTGGGCGAGGCGCTGGTCAAGCACCCCAAGGTCGAAGGGGTGATCTTCACAGGTTCCAAGGAGGTCGGCCAATCCATTCTCAGGCACAACATCTACCGCAGGTATCCCATCCCGACAATCCTCGAGCTCGGTGGCAAGAACGCAGCCATTGTGAGCGAGAAGGCCGACCTCGGTCGAGCGGTCCGAGGGGTCGTTTCCTCGGCCTTCGGATACAGCGGACAGAAGTGCGTTGCCTGCTCGCGGGTTTACGTCCACAAGGGCGTCTCCGAGGTTTTCCTTGACATGCTGGTCAATGAAACACGAGCGTTCAAGGTCGCGGACCCCCGGTCGGCCGAGGCTCGCACCGGCCCTGTGATCCACGAGGGAGCGGTGAAGAGCTATGAGAGAGCGGCATCGATCGCCATGAGGGAGGGACGGATCATCACCGGAGGCAGGAGGCTGACCGACGGCGTAATGTCCAAGGGCTGCTACGTTGCTCCCACGGTCGTCACCGGTCTCCCGGACGGCCATGAGCTGGTCAGCAACGAGCTCTTCCTTCCATTCCTTTGCGTCCTTACCTACGATGACCTGGGGGACGCGATGGCCCGGGCCAATGGCGTGGATTACGGCCTCACCGCCGGCATCTACACCGGGGACCAGAAGGAGATCGATCGCTTCCTGGTTGGGATCCAGGCGGGCATGGTCTATGTGAACGGTGCAAGGGGAGCGACCAATGGCGCGATCACCGGCTCGCACTCCTTCGGAGGCTGGAAGGGCAGTGGGTCGACGGGCAGGGGGTCGGGGGACATCTACTACCTATTGCAGTTCATGAGGCAGCAGGGAAGAGCCTTGATCAGGTAGCCTGGGCATTGATCGTTTCGATAGGAACGACGTCCACATCCATCCCCATCAACCTCGCCAGGACCTTGTTCTCCATCCTTATCTCCATGGGATCGAAGAGCAGGACATCTATCGGTCGCCAGAGGGCGATCCAACCGACGATGTAGAAACCCTCGCTGATGGCGAGCGCCAATATCGGGCTCATCTCGACGAAGAACTCCATGCCGAACACCACGCCGAGGGCTATGAAGAAGAACAGGACTATCAGGGCATAAGGCAGCTGGCGCCTCCCCCTCTTCTGGATTTGTATTATGCGATTGTTGTTGTCCTCGATCATCCGAGTCCCAAACTTGGAGATCAATGCCTTTGCTTGGGAGGCGGTCTCCGGGGAAACCTTATCGGTCGGCATCCTCAGGATGAGGCGGTATCTCTTCCCCTTCCTGGTCTTGAGGGGCTTATGTATCTTGATCATCCTTTCCACGGCGGATTCGCCCAGGTATTCCATCGGCCTGTCGGAGAAAGGGTCCTGCTCAGGTGCGGTCACCAGATGGCGAATATCGTCGATCTCGATCTCGAAAACCGCCTCTGCCTCGGTCTCTGTAAATCTCTCGTTGAAGCCTGACATGACGCTCCTCCGCCATGACGCGGATTGGAGACCGCATATGGGCTTACGCTCATTTGATGGTTTGTAGGTCCTCGAGATCCTGATGGATGGCAAGTGTTATTACTGCTAGGCTTCATGGTCAGTACCGTGGCCGACCTCGAGGGATTAATTTGGTGAAGTGCAGCCGGTGCGGCAAGGACAACCAGCCCGAGGCGGTCTACTGCGACAATTGTGGAATTCCCGTCCACAAGGAACAAGCTGAGTCTCTCGGGACGGGCTACCAGTCGAGGCTGATGTTCATCGGTGGTATAATAGTGGGCTTCCTGTTGGTGGGTGTGGGGATCGTGCTCAGCCTCTACGCCGCGAACTTCGGGATGTCCGGGAGCGAGATCGTGGGGTACGTGATGCTGGTGGGAGGCATCATCGTTCTAGGTGTAGCATTCCTCATGTTCGGGCGGAATAAATAGCGACGATCATGAAACGCCAATGCGGTATCGGTCGGCTGAAGCCTGCCAACGAAGGATGCCATAGCCTTAATTCCTTCTAGGGAGCACGAAATACTCAGCGACCTTTCTGACCTCTATCACCAGGAAGGTGGAAACGGCCACCAATAGTACGTAGTACCATTGTTCGAGGTCCATCGGCACGGTGGAGAACCAATCCGTGAGCAGGTATATGGCCGCCAATTGCAGCAGCAGGCCGACCGCCACGCCCGCGTACACATAGGGATTGATGGTGAAGCTCCTCCTGATGTTCACGCAGAAAGGCTCCTTCTCCTTCTGCGCTTGGATGCCGTTGACCCACTGCGCCACCACCACGCAGGTGAATATTATAGTGCCAGCGACCTCCTGAGGGTAGCGATCCAGGAGAAAGATATAGAGAAGGAACATCACCACTCCCATGGTGACCGCGAAGAACAGTATGCGCAATAACTGACCGCGGTCGAAGAACTGTTTGCCAGGGTCCTTTGGGCGGCGCGACATCACATCTCCCTCTTCCTTGGCGAAGGGGAAGGTCTTGTCCTGCACTCCATCGGTGACAAGGTTGATCCATAGGATCTGGATGGCGAGAAGGGGGATGGGCAAGAAGGCTAGGAGCGAAAGACCGATCAGGACCAGCTGGTTGACGTTCGTGGATAGGAGGTAATAGATGACCTTGCGGATGTTATCGGCGATCACCCGGCCGGTGCGGATCGCCTCCACGATGATTCCGAGGTCGTTGTCTGTGATGACCATCTTGGATGCTGACTTGGCGGCCTCGGTCCCTGAGCCCATGGCGATCCCCAGGTCCGCCGCTCGCAGGGCCGGGACGTCGTTGACCCCATCCCCGGTGACGGTCACGATCTCCCCGCAGGCCTGGAGCGTCTTCACCAGGCGATACTTGTGCTCTGGCAGCACCCGGGCCATCACCGTAACGTTCTTCATCATGCACAGGTCGTCGTCGCTCATGGACTCGACCTGCTCGCCAGTAATGATGCCATCTCCCTCCTGCCAGATACCTACCTGGGCGGCGATGGCCTTGGCCGTCTTCGGATAGTCGCCGGTGATCATCACCACGCGCATCCCAGCCTTCTTGGCGGTCTCGACCGCGCCCTTCACGCTGGCCTTGGGAGGGTCGACGAACCCGAGCAATCCGACGATCTGGACGCGCCAGGTGGAAGGATCCTCCGAGCCGCTCCCGACCCCGAATGCCAAAACCCTCATCCCATCCTCCGCCTGGTGGTCGAGCTCCTTCTCCAGCTGCGGCATGGCATCCGCGTTCTGAGCGATGCCTTTCAAGGACTCGAAGGCGCCCTTGACGAAGAGCCTCTCACCCTCGGACATCCGATTGAACGAGGCCATCATCCTAAGCTTGGTGTCGAAGGGATGCGACCAGAGGCGAGGATTCTCTGCGCGGGTGCTTTCGAAGTCCTCTCCGCACCAGGAGGCAATGGCCACATCCACTCCGTCGCCCTTTCCATCCTTAGAATCGTTGCAGAGGGCAGCGCAGAGGCGCAAGGAACCTTCCTCCAAAGCGAAGCTCTCCGACACCACCAGCTTGCCCTCGGTGATGGTCCCCGTCTTGTCCGTGGCGATGACCGTGGCGCTGCCAAGCGTCTCGACCGCGGGAAGGTACCTGGTCAGGGTCTTGCGCTTGCTCAAGGCCATGGCCCCGATCACCGTGACCAAGGTGATGACCAGGGGCAGCCCCTCCGGAACGGCGGAGACCAGTTGAGCGACGAGGAGATAGGCGACGTCTATGGGGTCCCGCTCCTGCAACAGAGCGATCGCTCCGAGCAAGGCTATGGAGATGACGACCACGATCATGTAACGGCGAGAGAAGGCGGCCAACGCCCTGGTCAGGGGGCTCTCTGGGCTGGCCTCCTCTGCCCTTTCCGCGATCGATGCGATGTAAGTGTCATTGCCTGTGGCGGTGACCAGCGCCTTGGCGTTGCCGCGGGTGACGACGGTCCCAGCTATCAGACAATTGGCGAGCTCGTAAGGAAGGGCATTGCTGGCCAGGACCAAATCAGAGTCCTTCGCCACCGGCAGCGACTCCCCGGTTATCGAGGACTCGTCGACGGTCAGGCCAACATCCTCCAATATGCGGAGGTCAGCGGTGACCAGGTCGCCCTCGAAGAACTGCACCACGTCCCCGGGGACCAGCTCCTTCGAGGAAAGGCTGATGACTTGGCCATCCCTCAGGACGTTGTTCTTGGTCTCGGTGAGCTTCTTTAAGGCCTGGATCGAAGCCTCTGCCTTGACCTCTTGCCAGAAGCCGATGACGCTGTTGACGACCAGAAGCAAGAGGATGATGGCGAAGTCCTTCACATCGCCGATCAGCAGGGTGATGATGGCCGCGGCGATGAGGATGTAGACGAGGATGCTCTTGAACTGGCGGAGGAGTATGAGAAGCTTCGACGGCCTCTTCTCCTCCAGCTCGTTGAGGCCGTATTTCGCCAGACGTGATTTGGCATCCTCCGCGCTCAACCCCTGCAGGCTCGATGAGAACGCCCTGAGAGCGTCCTCCTGCCTCATCGCCTGAGGTGCGCCTTTGAGGGGCATCCAGTCAGCTAGGCAGCACGTGATAGATAATCCTTGTCGCGGATCGCTTCGCCATCGCGCCGCTCAAAATGCCTTCTTCTCCGCCCCTTGCATGCAGAAATATTCGTGCCTCAGGGAATACATCTCATGCACCTTGCAGCTGGTGCAGACGCAGCCCCGCATGGTCACCTGGCAGGGCGCCTTTCCCCGGAGACAGAACACAAGGAGACCTTTATCTGGCGCGCATTCAGGGTACGAGCTACATCGCCCGCATTTGCAGTACTTGTCCTCGGTGGATGGCAAATCTCCAATCTCCATATTCTGCTGGGAATGACGACTAGATTAATTTGCCGATGAGGAAAGGTCCCGACCCTGCCCGTGGACGAACTTCTTCTATCTCTGCTCTATCGGGACGAACGGCCTCCCGAACTCACCGACGTACTTGGACGAAGGGCGCAGCAGCACGGCGTCCTCGTACTGCTCGATCACGTGCGAGACCCAACCGGATATCCTGCTGCAGCAGAAGAAGGGCGTGAAGAACTCCTGCGGAACCCCAAGGGCGTCCATGGCCACCGCGGCGTAGAAGTCCAGGTTGGGGTAGATGCTCTTCCGGTCATGGACGATCTTTTCGATCTTGGTGCATTTGTTATACAGGGTCATCGTCCTCTGGCGATGGCACAGGTTCTCCACGATGCCCCGTAGATGCTTGGTCCTCGGGTCCTCGGCCCTATAGACGCGGTGCCCGAACCCCATGATCTTCTTGTCCTCATCCAGAAGACCTTTGATGTACTCCTCGACGTGCTCCTCGAGCCCAATGTCGTCGAGCATCTCCATGACCTTCTCGCTCGCCCCGCCATGCAGCGGCCCCTTCAGGGTGCCGATGGCCGACGTGACCGCCGAATACATGTCCGAGTTCGTGCTGGCCGTCACGCGGGCGGCGAACGTCGAGGCGTTGAAACCGTGGTCCGCGTGCAAGATCATCAGCCGGTGCAGGACGTTGGTCTCGTCCTTCTCCGGTAGCGTCCCCTTGAACATGTAGAGGAAGTTCTCGATGAACGTGTAATCATCCTTAGGGCGGGGGACAGGCTGATCCAATCGGCTCCTGTGCAAGGTGGCGACGATGGTGGGCACCTGCGCTATCAGCCGGATCGCCCTCCGGGTGTTCGCGTTCCTGGACATGCTGCTTCCCTCTGGATCGAACTCTCCCAGATGAGAGACCTCGGTGCGCAGCACATCCATGGGGTGGCAGCTCTTGGGCGTGGAGCTGATGCTGTCCACGACCTCCTTGGGCAGCCTCATCTCGGCGACCAGGTCGGAGCTGAACTTGTCCAGCTCTCTCTGGTTGGGCAGCCTCCTGTACATGAAGAGGTAGGCCACCTCAGCGTAGTAGATCCGTCCCACCAGGTCGTCGATGTTGTATCCCACGTAGTAAAGGGAACCGGTGGGGTTGACATAGCTGATCCTGGTCTCGGCGGCGGCCACATCCTTCAACCCGCGGACAACGTCTCTCTCCGACTCTCCAGCCATTCTACCTCATCATCCCGTGCCCCCGATATAGCATTCCCTCTCATGATTCTTTAGGTGCGAGCGAATCCACCAAGGATGTCGAGACAGGGAGCTAACGAGGAGACTGCCTCAACACCAATCTATCTCGCGCGGAAAAGCCAATTAGAGCCAGGACATGCTGGCGGGCTTCAACCTGGCTGGATTCCGACTTCATGATGGATGTGAAGAGGAACGGGAGGGCGAGCAAGGAGACCGGCACGGCGCTCCACGAGATCGTCATGTTCCATTCGGCCGAGTGAGGATTCCTTGCGCCTCATTGAACGATCTGGGAGATCGCCCTGACGCTGAGGCAGTCGAATATCTCCTCTGCGAAGCGCACCAGGTCCTCCCTCGAGGCGGCGACGGCGTCTTTGACAAGGTAAGGCGAGAGGTCCTTGTCCAGCGCGCCGATGTAGGTGGCGAGCACGCAGCAGGTGGCGCTCAGCCCTGCCAGCAGCACGGTGTCGCAGTCACGCTCTCTGAGCAGGCTCTCCAGGTCGGTCCTGTTGAAGGCGTTGGGGTAGTTCTTGATCACCTTTGAATCCCGAGGCTCGATCTTAATGCCAGGATGAAACTCGAAGGCCTTGGTTCCAAGTTCCGGCCCGACCCCTTTGTCCGTATGGTAGATCACGATGATGGGCAGGTTCTTCGCTCGGAAGATGGCGATGGCCTGGTTTATCTCATCGATGCGGGTCTCCAGCGACTTCTTCAAGCCCTCGGATCTGTCTAACCAAGCGTTCTGGACGTCTATCACTAGCAGCGCCGGTCTCATTTCAAACCCAAGCTTTCATCGCAACCTAGGCTATTAAATTATGAGCCTCTAGAGCGGCCACCTCTATATATGGAACGAGAGAAATAAAGATTAAAGAGGCCAAGGTGCCCCTTGGCCGTTACACGCTCGATCACGGCGGCGAAGCTGTTATGGAAATGGTCGCACCAGAAAGGCCTGCCTCCTCGCTCAGGACCTCCACATGCACTCCATAGGACGGCAATTCCAAACCGATGAAGCGGTAGCTGCCCTTGAGCTTCTGGATTTGGAAGAAGACGTTGCTGTCATCGAAGCCTGTGGCCGCGGGCAAAGCAGGAAACTCGGTGTCCACGCCGACCAAGTTTATGGTGTTAGGGACGGTGGGCCTGAGGCCGAAGGTCGCGTCCATCAGCTGGATGCGCTCCCTGACGAAGTAGCCATTGGCCATGTACAATGGCTCAGGATGAGCGTCAACTAGACCGATTGCCGCTTGCCCCGGGTGCATACCATAGTCATTGTCCGCCACCGACATATCGCGGTACCAGATCGCCAATCCCGGATTGTAGGAGAAGTACTCCACGTACGCGCCCACGAACTGGTAGCAGCCCGAGAGCGCGGAGTCGAACCCGACGAAGTTCCTCCATTCCATGATGTAGTAGTGGCGGAAGCTCCCTCCCACGCCGGAGCCGGCGATGGACCACCCAGAACCTAGGTCGTCCGAGGCGCTCACGGTCCACTTGGACGCGGAATTCTGGTCCACCAGGTCTTGGAATGCTACGGTTCCGTCTGAGCCGACCACCGTGATGTCGTCCAAGGTCCACCCTAATCCGAACGTTGCTTCGTCTTGGTAAAGGACAAACCTCAGCATAAGGTCGGTGACCCCGACGTAAGCGGACATGTCCATCTCCTCAAGGACCATTTTCTTCTTGCCCGTGCCAGTCAAGCCATTGCCAGGGTTGCCGCCGATGGGATCGGCTGTGGTGGTGTGCTTACCAGGCAAAGATGTCCATGTCGCTCCGCCATCCGCAGATACCTGCACGCTGCCCCAGTCGTAGTAGGTCTCGATGTCCCACCACTCGTAGAATGACAGCCTAGCCCCGATCGGGACGCTAGGTATATTGGCCGTCATCATGTATGAAGAGCCGGACATGATCAGCTTGTCCGTCACATCGGGCTTATACCCCGAATACCACTGGTAGGTGCCGGTCCTCGGATCGGGCAAGGTAAGGGTCACCTGCTTGGCAGGCAGCTCTATCCTGACCGCACGGATGCCCGCGTTCCCTTCGACCTGGGACATGTCCACCGTGGCGGATACCGGTTCCATTTCGGAATAATCGAAATAGGCGGTGGCCCCGTTCTCCCACCCCAGCACGTACTTGGCCCAGACGTTCATATGAGCCGGCAGCACGCCCAGGGCGCTCCTTCCGTCAGGTGTCGGCCCAGGGTTCCACATGCCAGTGGACATTAAGCTCCAGAAGCCCACCGGCTCTTCGGCCAGGTAGGTCCTGTCGTACTCGTCCGGAAGCCCGAGCTGGTGCGCGTACTCGTGCGCGAACAAGCCCATGGGGCCGTCCTCCGATTCGCAGGTGTACGGCCCGACCTTGAGGCCAGGGACGATCTCGTACCCGTCAGGACCATTGGCGAACCAGCTATGCCCCCAGATATGCCATGAAGGTCCTGGGTCCTGCTCCTGACCCCCTCGTATCACCATCAGGCTGTCGATGAACCCATCTCCGTTCGCGTCGAAGTCGTACCAGGGGATGTCCATGCCATATTCGGCATAGGCGGCCTCGGCGGCATCGATGGCGATGCGCCAGACCGGCCCGTTAAGGTCATCGGAACCGGCGCCACCGGCCCGACTGTCCGCCCCATAGTACCATTGCGAGTGGTCCGTGATCTGGACCCAATCGGTGACGTAGCCGTCGACGGTGTATAGGCCTCCGGACTGCTCCTCGAAGTAGGTGGCGAGCGAGCCCTCGCCTTCCCCGAACAACAGCTCCTGGTAATGGGCCGGGGTGAAGTCCTCCATCCAGTAGTCGACGTTGTTTTCCGAGGATGGTTGCGGAATCTGGTTGTGCATTGGGCCGGTGTAGGTGACGCCCTTGTAGGTGTCAGAGCCGGTGAACTCCACCAGGATCACCAGTATCCTGCCGGTGCCTGAGACCACTTGAGGTTCGCTAGCGCTTCCAGCAGCGGCCTCCGCCTTGGCCACGGCCTTGGCGGCGAGCGGGTTGACGTAAGACTGCTTCGCCCTCTCGCTCAGTCCCGCCACCCTGTTAACCAGCCACTCCTTCACCTGGGCGTTGGTAGAGCTCTCCGATAGCTCTCCCCTCTCGATCGCTCCGTTCACAGATCTCTGCCATTGCAGCGGCACCTCGGACAATAAGTCCGACCGGGAGCGCTGCTGGACGTTGCTCACTGCCATGAATGCCGTCGCGAGCATCAAGCCCACAACGAATAGGGCAAGCAGAGCGCGGAGCGCTCGCCTACCTCCGATTGTAGCACTATCGCTTGTCATCGCATTCCCCCCATTTACTAAGTTAAGAATTTTCTTATCAAGTAGAAAAAGGCGACGTTTGACGAGCCTTTAGCTCATTCATCATTATCGTTTTGGATAACACTTAGACCGCACCATAGCTCATGAACTTGGTACGACCATAGCCGAATTGTTTAACTCCTTGGTTCGACCTATTTCCTTAACGGTGACCTGATGGAATCCGAGAAGACTACGTATGCGCATTGCCAGAAGTGCGGTAGATGGTTCAAGATCGGAATCCGTATCCTGAGCGCCGAGGCGTTCGAGAACGCCAAGATCAAAAGGACGACCAAAGTGTGCCCGTACTGCAAGAGATCCACTTTGGTCTCGAAGCAGTCCATCCGGTTCGATGAGATCAGGATCGACGGGAGGATCACCCACACCGAAGGGAAGTACTTCCTGTAAGATTCGAGAGGGCATGGAAGGATCGTTCGGATCCAATTGTTCTTCCTTTTACCAATCTTTAAGCCCAAGGAGCTCTGATGATTTGTGGGGGAATCGCCCCGGAGGTGAAAGAATGAGATTCATATCACTTGTGAAATGGAAAAAGAAGATTACGAATGAAAGCATCGCCCAGAACCTCAAGTGCATGAAGTTAGAAGCAGCGAAGGAAGGCATTAAAATGATCGATATTTACTGGACGCTAGGCCGCTACGACGCAATCGTCATAATGGAAGCACCCGACGAAAAGGCGGCCATGAGGATGTCAGTCCGGAGAGGGGAGTGCATGGCGATAGAGACACTGGTAGCAATTCCCGCCGAAGAGGCCAGAAAGCTCGTTAAGAAGTGAATTAATTGCCTTCGCAAATCTTTTTTTCTTTGATGCCTGAGAGGGTCTTTTCGAAGTTACCTCGTTGTATGGGATGCCGTGATGTTCGGGCTACTTATTGGTGGGTTCTTTGGCATCCAGAGCTTTCATCCTTAAGATAGCATCTGATCAATAACGGAAAGGGTGATTATGGGAGGTCATGAACAAGAGGCGCATCATTATAGAAGTTCCAGATTTACAAATGGTCAAAGGATGTCGATAGTGAATCAATTCGAAAAAGCCAGACTTATAAAGAACTGGAAAGGGTCTAAAAATATGACCCAATCTATATATTAATATTTTTAGTCCTTCTTCTCTTCTTTCTTGTCCCTTCTATTCTTGATGACAGCTGCCTTGGCAATCGCACCCATTTTTTTCCTCCCTTTGATGCTCCCTCATATGAGGGACTAGATGGTAATGGATAACCTGGTTCTTTAACATTATTACGAGCTTACGAGCAATATTACGGTCGATTGATCAAGCTATATCAGGGAACTTGGATGGCTACGGCAAAGGTTTATTAAACGAAGGCTCTCTTCTTGAGCTTACTCTTTAACGGGGGTTTGTCATGTCAGAAAGGAAAACCGAAAAGGTAATGGGACCAGTAGATTACACTGTAATTCTGTTCCCGGGGAACAAGTTCAGCGGAAAGATCGCACCAGAGCTTGAAAAATTGCAGCTGAATGGGATCATCAGGATAATCGATTTGGTTTTCATCTTAAAGGATAAGAGCGGCAGAGCGATTTTCACAGAGGCGAGGAACCTAGGTGGCAAAGAGGGCGAGGCGTTCAAGTCTTTCACGACTCATCTGGGTGAGTGGCTTTCCGAGGATGACATCGAGGACATAGGGGCATTGATTCCCAACAACAGTGCAGCCGCGGCATTGCTGTTCGAGAACACCTGGGCTGTGAATTTCAAGAAAGCCTTGCTCGATGCCGATGCTCAATTGATTACTCAGGCTCGCATACCCCATGAGCAGGTAGTTAAGGTCATGAAGGAAAGGATCGTACCAGGAGGCGCTTAAATGAGAGGAAGAGGAGCAGCATTATTGATCGGTATGAAGGCAGGAGAAAGGAGGGCGGAAGCGGCTCAGGCACAACAACAGCAACAGGCAGCACCGCCGCCGGCAGCGGCACCAGCGCCCGCGGCACCTGCACCATCGGGCGGGGACATGAGCGCCCAGTTGCAGAATCTTGCCAACATGCATTCGTCGGGCCAACTATCCGATGAGGAATATGCGGCGGCCAAGAAGAAGCTACTTGGTTGAGATTTTAAATTACCAAACCAAAGGCCAGGATGATCCCATCCTGGCCACTAAGTTTATTTTATTTAAGGCATTTAGAATGTTGCTTCGAGAAGAATGAATTCCATATACACCCATTTTTTCGAGGTCCCTTCGATCAGTTCGTACTCCACAAATTGAATGAGGTTAAATATACTGCCCGTCGAAATACCCTCTGGCCCCATTGGATGGTTGAGAACCATGAGATTGCGGGAAAACAGGGTGTTCGGGTACCAATTACGCTACATGTCCTATGGTTCTTGGCTAGCTGAATGGATGTATGGATTCATCATGGTGGCCGTCGTGACCGGCATGATAAATGGTTATGGTCAGCTCGCCCTCTCCCTCTTCCGCTGGGAGATAACTGTATGGTTGATAGTTGTCACATTCGGTGTCAACATCGCATGGGGTTTGATCGATGGGCTGACTGTCATCTACGGAAGCTTGACGGACAAGGCGGACCAGGAAAAGCTCATCAGTGAGGCTAAAAAGGATAGGAATAACCCGGAACTGAGGAAGGGCATACTGGCACTTCTGGATGATTCGGTCGTCGAATCTCTCACCGATGAGAAGAAGGAGAAGTTGATCGACGACGTCATCGACCATGGGGCAGAGTTCAAGAAGAGATATAAGCTGACAAAAGGGGATAGGAAAATCCTCATCGCCACTGCTTCATGCGACATATTGGCAGTCATTCCAGTCATCCTGCCCTTCATCGTCCTAGGATTCACGGGCGCTGCGCTTACGCTATCTAGAATCATTGCAGCCACCGCCATTGGTTGGATTGTCTTCAAGTACGCGGAGCACACCGGGCGCAGGAAGTATATCGCGGCGGCGGTGTTCTTCTTCCTCACCCTGGTCATGATGGCCGTCACGTGGTATTATGGATGGTAAGCAAAGGCAGGAGTCATCTGATAGCCAGCTGTCCAGTGGAAATAAGACTCATGGGGAAGTTCCCACAGCCTTCCACATATTAGCCAAGCCAAGGGGAGCGATATGCAATCTCGCATGCAAATACTGCTTCTACACCAAGAAAGCCGAATTATATCCCGAGGGTTCGTTCCGCATGTCCGACGAGGTGTTGGAGAGCTACCTGCGGCAGATCATCCACGGTCACGAAGCTCCCGAAGTGACGATAGCCTGGCAGGGAGGGGAGCCTACCCTGATGGGATTGGATTTCTTCAGAAAGTCCATCGAATTGGAGCACAAGTACGCTCGACCAGGTCAGAAGATGATCAACACCATCCAGACGAATGGAACGACCTTGTCCGATGAATGGTGCACCTTCCTCAAAGAGAATGATTTCTTGGTCGGGATCTCCATCGATGGCCCTGAGGACCTGCACGATCAATATAGGATCGACAAAGGCGGCGGGCCGACCTTCGAGAAGGTGATGAAAGGCCTCCGCTTGTTACAGAAGCACCACGTGGAGCACAATGCCCTCGTTACCATTAACGCGGTCAACGTCAACGACCATCTGAAGGTGTATAGATTCCTGCGTGATGAGGCTGATATCCGATTCATCCAGCTCATACCCATCGTTGAGAAGGAGTCCGTTTCTGATACCTCAGGTTCAATGAAAGCAACGAAGGAATCGGTCCCCCCGGGAAAATTCGGCAGGTTCATGATCGGGGTGTTCGACGAGTGGGTTCACAGGGACGTAGGGGAGGTCTTCGTCCAAGCCTTCGATGTGGCCCTGGCCAACTGGCATGGAGAGCCTCCTAGCATATGTGTGAATGCTCCGATATGTGGGACGGCTTTGGCGCTTGAGCACACGGGAGACCTATACTCTTGCGACCATTTCGTCGATGTGGAGCACCGCTTGGGAAACATCCTAGTGACTCCGATGGTGGACCTAGTTTCGAGCGAGCGACAACGTGGCTTCGGGTCAAGGAAAGCACTTTTACCTCGATATTGTCTGGAATGTGATGTGCGATTTGCCTGCCACGGAGGCTGTCCGAAGGACCGTTTCATCCTTACTCCAGATGGCGAGCGGGGCTTGAATTATCTGTGCTCCGGATATAAGTCATTCTACCACCACATCGATCGACCGATGCGGATCATGAGCGGACTTCTAAGGCAGGGCAGGGCTCCATCCGAGATCACGGGTGCGCGGTATTGATGGGCCAACAATGACAGTGACCTGAAAAAAAGGTTGGAAGTCGCATCTGATTTAAATCCATAAGCTGATACGAATTCCATAACTCGTAAGGGGAGTCGTCTCACGAATCCGTTTCGTCGCCTTGGAAGATTTATCAACCTCCGAAGAAAATGGATTATTCTCGCATGGGTGCTTGTGCTCGCTGTCTCCATACCTGTGGCGCCGATGGTCATGGATGCCGTGGATTACACCATGAGCACTGGAGGGACAGAGAATCTTCCCTCTGTCGAAGCGCAAGCTTACATCAACCAGAATTTCGGAGGATCGACCACAGGCTCATCTGGAAGCATCATCCTCATCAATGCTGAGCCAGGCCGCATCTTCGATGATGAGATCAAATCCACGATCATGGACCTGACCGATCAACTCAAACAGGAATCTATTGAGGGGGTCTTTGATGCTGATATCACCGTGACCACCATCTACACGGCTCTTTACGATTACACGGTTGTCTACATCGAGGTCATGGCCCCTTTGTATGCCCTTGGTTCAAATCTTTCGATCGCCATCCCCAATTACCTCTTCCAAGTTCCCTTAAGCTACTGGGACTCCTTCAACAATACGCAGGACGCCCTCCTCATGGAATATGGTATCCCTGAGTTGTATTACGGAAATTGGTTGATTGAGAATGAGAGCGGGGGCACGGTAACCGAGATCGACTCCCGCGCATACGAAGATACATCTGAGGATGTCCGGACGTTGATTTCCGAGCGGCCGGGCCTCAATGCCACCGAAGTCACTTGCCTTTGGCTATACTTTGAATACTTCAGCGGCTCGTGGAACTCCACTGCCTCGAACCCATTCTATTCACAGCATCCATCAGGTCGCCTCCACAAGGCTATTATGGACGGGTATGCGGGCTTTATCGTCGATCCTTTCATCATGGCCCAGGGCGATTTGTTCCGCCTCTACCTAACCGTTGTCCATGAGGGCTTTGACCTTACCAATTATCAGGATTTCCATCGCATCTCGCGGTTCAACGATTTGATATATCGAGGGATCCTGGATCGGATCCTTTCCCTATTGCCTGATGAGATCAACGAGGATTGTATCCTCTATTACACGACGTTCTACTCGCAATGGAACTCCTCAGATTCCGTTCCAACCTTCACAGAGTTCCATGGCTATGCTGATAATGCTGCCAATACGGTCATCAACGCAGCGGATGAGATGGCAGCCGATCTCGTCCAGATCTATTACTTCGAACTTGGTTGGGAAAATAGAGATGACCAGGCCGCCATCAATCAGCTGACCGTGGAATATCTGGCCACTGGAACAGAGACCGATCCATGGCTGGTGCAGACTATAATCGATCTGGGCGCTCGCCCGACGAGCTCTGAGGCATCGACACTTGCATCTGAGGTCGTGGCTAACTCGACCGTTGCCGATTATCCCATCGTAGTTCTTCCTCTCATCCCCATAGTCCTGGTAGGAGGCGAGAACGAATCCACCCTGATGATGGTGAGCTTTAGCCAGGATGGCAGGACCGTCTCGGGCGTGCAGTACGTGCAGACAATCAGGGACATGACGCAAGATGCGTTCTCGGGTCTCAATCAGGTCACCTGCTACGTCACCGGAGTGGACCCGATGACCTACGACGCAGAAGTGGCCATGGAAGAGGACCTGGCGATCATCGATCCGGTCGCGATTATTCTGATATTGGTCCTGGTGGGTCTCTACTTCAGGTCGCTCCTGGCCGCTGGCCTCCCGCCCGCGGCCATCGGCATCGCCTTGGGCATAAGTTTTGCCATCCTGTTCTTCGTTGCCGCCTATCTCTTTAGCGTCAATTATCTGGTCATCACGCTGATGATCACGGCCACCTTAGGCGCGGGCTGTGATTACTGTATCTTCATCCTCAGCCGCTATCGGGAGGAGCGACGTAACGGCAAATCGAAGGAGGAGGCCGTCGAGGAGGCGGTCACTTGGGCAGGAGAGACCGTTACCACCAGTGCCGCTACTGTAATGATAGGCTTCGGAGCCTTGTTCTTCGCCAGTCTTGAGATCGTAATGTCGTTCGGGACGTTGGTGATCGGCATAATCATAGCTCTGTTGATCGCCCTGACCTTGATACCCTCCCTACTCAGCATTTTCGGGGACAAGGTGTTCTGGCCATCTAAGCATACTCCTAAGCCCTCGAAGATAGGCATTCGTTACTTCACACATGCCGCGGAGTTCTCCATCAAGCATGCCAAGGTGCTCCTCGTGGTCGCGATCGTAATCTCGGTTCCAGCGATTTATCTTGTAGTGACGACGCCGACCTCTTATGATTTCATTGAGACCTTGCCCGATTGCGAGTCCAAGCAAGGAATCGAATCCATGGAGGACACCTTCGGGGCGGGCATGATCTCCCCGACCATGGTAGCCTTGGACATGTCTGGGTCGGTCTATATCGAAGGCCGGCAGTTCAACATCACCATGCTTGATGCCATCGAGAACATGTGCCATGACCTCGACTCCGTTCCCGGGGTCCAGCAGATGTTCAGCCCTACTCGGCCCTATGGCGTGTTAATCGATTATGCTAACATCAGTGAGCAGCACACCGTGGAGGCGGCAGAGAGCCTGGCCGTTATGCATGCCATGGTCGGAAAGGGGAACGACAGCGTCCTGATCAATATCATTTTTCTTGAGAACCCCTACAGCGATCAGGCAATGGGTAACATCGAGGAGATAAGGGGCATCGCCTCGGACATTAGCCAGGAGGGGTCAGAGATCGACGTCGCATATGTCGGCGGGGGCACAGCCATGATGTATGACTTCGCCTCCGCCATGACCGATGATTTCCTGTTGATAATAGGGGTGGCGATAGTCCTTATCTACATCGTACTGATGATCGTGCTCGGCTCGGTGCTGAACCCTCTGCGCTCGATCCTGACTATCCTCCTCTCCATCTTCTGGACGCTTGCCATCACCAGCCTTGTGTTCCAATGGAGCATGGACATGTACCTGAACTTCGAGGTGCCCTTGATCCTGATGGTGGTCTGCCTCGGCCTCGGAATGGACTATGACATCCTGCTCTCCACCCGCATACGCGAGGAGGTGCACAAGGGCATGTCCACCAACGATGCCATAAAGCACAGCATGCTCCAGACCGGGGGCATCATCACCACCTGCGGAGTGGTCATGGCCTCAGCCTTCGGCTCCCTGATAATCACAGGCAACCCCATGCTCATGCAGTTCGGGATGGCCTTGATGGTGGCGATCCTGCTGGATGCCACGATCGTGCGGACCTACCTCGTGCCAGCGATAATGTCGCTGCTTGGAAAGTGGAACTGGTGGGCGCCTAGGTGGATCCAAAGGAAGGGGGAGGAGAAGAGGCTATAACTGGCAGGACTGTAGCTAGGCTCTCATTTCCATTAGAATGAGGATTCGTCTTGGAATCCATTAAACGTTCTGCAAACGCATAATTAACATCATCGCATTCGCCCCCAGGATGTCGGCTATCCTGATATTCCTGATCATATTGGTGCTGTTCATTCTTAACCTATCAGTCATGCTCCTCTACCGCCACGATAAGATCAGAGCGAGGAAAGGAGGAAGGCGCATTCCAGAGAGCACTCTACTTTGGGCGGCGCTGATTGCCCCCTTCGGCGCAGCGTATGGCATGCGCATCTTCCACCACAAGACCCGCCACCGGAAATTCCTTCTAGTGTACGTCTTCATGGTCCTGCATCTCGCCATAATCGTTTACCTCGTCTATGCCATGATCTGAGCTCTTTCCATCGCATTACTCAGAAACCGATTTATGCCTCGAAGCGCTCTACCCGACGAGGGGATAGCAAGTGCAATGCAGCAATTGTGGGGCAGCCATCCAAGAAGGTAAGGAAGCCTGTCCGTCATGTGGCTCGTCTGTCAGCCATTTCCGGCTCGAGGACCTGGACCTAATCCGTCGGTTCAAGGTCGGGGAGAAGGTATCCGGAGGTTTCGGCATAGTGGCTAAGTTCGTCGATGATGTGATGAAGTCCTTCAACTCCCACCTGATCGCACCCTACATCAAGTACCGTATGAGGGCTCTGCAGACGGTGATGGCGGTCATCTTGGTCGTGGTCCTGGTTTCTGCCGTACTGGCCTACCTCGAGGTCATCACCGGAGAGGCGTTCGTGTTCCTTGTGGGCATCGTATTGGGCTTTGTCCTGGCCAGCCTGAGCCGGATGTTCAGCGCTTTCTAATCCTTTACTTTCTTCCGATATTCCTTTCCTACCTTGTAGGCGTCCGCCACCTTCTCGCCTAGGGAGAGATAAGGTCCCTCTGGCATCCAAAGGAGCAAGGGGTCGATCTTCGACGGGTCGGTTTTGCCTTTTGTCATCCTTCCCTCTTCCACATGGACCTCTTCAATTTCTCCGAGGACCAGGTCGACACCCTCCATCTCGATCACTTTGACCATCCGACATTCGATCGAGATCGGGCAGTCGTCGATCATAGGCGCCGTGGCCAACTTGCCATAGCTAACCTGGAAGATCTCGGACTTATCAACGGAACGGCCAGACCTAAGGCCGCAATAATCGGTCTTCATAGCCAGTTCCCGGCCAGGGATGTTGACGCTGAAAGTCCCGTTCTCTATGATACCGTCCTTGGTCCTCCGTTTCTTGCCCATGACCAGGCCGATGGTCGGAGGCTCGTCGTCGATCATGGTGAACCAGGCCACAGTACAGAAGTTAGGGCGCCCTTCCACGGTCGATCCGACCAAGCACACAGGCAGAGCCAATGGTGGCAAGCACTTTCCTAGATCCTTCTTCGCCATGTGAATCGATGTATGAATGCCATAGAGTATCTTAGATTTCGTTATTGATAGCAAGGAGTAAAAATCCGGAGGAAAAGGTTTCATCGATATGGGCCATGCCCCAACTCCCCTAGCTGTAAATCGCGGTTATGTTGGTATTGGTGAGGATGATGGCCCCTTGCGGGTCGACATCCGAGGTCGTCCTCTGCAGGAGATAGAATCCGCCTCTTGTCCAGATGTCCACTGTGTAGGTGTTACCTATGCTTTCATAACTGTACTGGTAGTGATGGGCGCTTACCTCTCCCCACTCAGTGTCCACGGTGTCCGTTCCTAGGTCGGTCACAGTGTAGGTTATATCGTCCACCATGCTGGAAGCATAGGCGAATCCCGTAGAATTCGCTGGCCAATGCATCGTCTGCGTCATAAGTTCAATCCTGGCGGGATTGAGATAGCTGGCCTCTACCGTTATCCATTCGTCATCGATGTCGGTTATGGTGTACCTAACGTAGCCGGATGGGTCCCCAGGGTCATACCCTGTATAATAGTAGAAGGTCCCGTATTCTACGAAATCCCCTTCATGGAAAGTCTCCTCGCCTCCCCCATTCCCCCCGTCACCTGAGAGATAGAAGAAAACGACCACAGCGATCAGAGCCACACTGATCACCGCCACGATTGCCACTATCATCGCTTTGGATAAACCTACGTTCGCCATTGATCTCAGACCCCCCTCCCATCCAATACAGGGTTGGAGCAGTCAGGACATAATTGTATCGATGATGATGTGGATTCGATGGATGCACAATTCCGATGCAAATGACAGATGTGTTCTTGAAAGTTTAATAAAGAGAAGATTGAAAAAATAAAAGATTAGAGGAGGTACCTAGTACCTGTCTCTCTTCGGCTTGTGCTTCGCGTAGCAATCCCTGCAGTAAACCGGCCTGCCCTCGGTCGGCTTGAATGGAACCTGGCACTGCTGTCCGCAGTCGGAACAAGTCACATCGTGCATCTCGCGCGGGCCGTCGTCTCGCCTTCCGCCTCTGTATCCACCGCTTCTCGGTTTTCCGTACATTACTAATCTACCTATGTTGGCTATATGCCCTCAACCATCTCGTTATCGAAGAAGGATTGCTCCTCCAGTGCACTGGGATGGGTGCGAACGGGTTGTCATATCAACTGATGGTATTTAATATCTTGCAGAAAAGTCTCCATACGTATCGAGACTCAATCCCAAACAACGTGCTCCGGGCCAGCATCGTGCGTTAAAAGCCCAGGGTCCGTGCTAGCACCTTGCACAAAAAAGGGATGACGGCCTAAGCGCATATTATCGCGATGGTTTCGAGAAGAGCCTCCTCCGTACAATATTCCGCCATAAGGGAAATCTTTGACAAGGCTCCCAAAGGAGCTCTCAATATGGGGATAGGGGAGCCGGACTTCGGCCCTCCTGCTAGCCTACTGGAGGGGATGCGCCTAGCCCTGGACAAAGGCATGGACGGCTATGGTCCTACCAAAGGCCTGCCCGAGCTTCGCACCGGCATCGCCGAGATGCTTCAAAGGCATAACTCGAGCATCACCGAGGACAACGTCATGATTACCTGTGGAGCCACCCAGGGGATCATGAGCGCCTACCAGACCCTCTTCGATCCTGCGGGTGAGGTGTTGACACCCGACCCAGGGTTCGTGCTCTATTCGCCCGACGCCTTGCTTGTCGACGCCGAGCCAGTACCTTACTACATTTGGGAAGAGGATGGCTTCGAGCCCAACCCAGAGATGCTGAAGAGCCTGATCAATCCCAGGACCGAGGGCATAGTGGTGAACAGCCCAGGCAATCCCACTGGAGGAACTCTGTCGAAGGCCACGGTCAAGGCCATTGCCGACTTGGCTCAGGACAACGGGCTATACATCATCTCCGATGAGGTCTACGACCGTTTCGTCTACGAGGGTGAGCATCACTCTTTCCTCCCCTACCTGGAGAACTCCATCGTCGTCAACTCCTTCTCCAAGTGCCTGGGGATTCCCGGTTGGAGGGTCGGGTACGTTGTGGCTGAGAAAAGCATCATAGACCAGCTGGCTAAGATCAACTACTATGCCATCGCGTGCCCTGTCACCCCGGTCCAGTTCGCCGTGGCCAATGCTTTGAAGGACATAGAACCCTTCATGGCCTCGCATCTTAGAGATTACGATGAACGGAGGAGGCTGGTTGTCTCCCTTATCAACGACATACCTGGCTTCCAATGTCCCCTGCCCAAGGGCGCCTTCTACGCCTTCCCCTCGTACGATCATGATATCACCTGCCTGGAGCTCGTGGACAAGGTCCTTGGTTCCGGTGTGGTATGCATCCCGGGTTGCGCCTTCGGGGACGCTGGGGATGGCCATCTGAGGTTCTCCTACGCCACATCCACAGAGACAATCAAAGCAGGTTTGGAGAAGGTCGAGGAGGTCATGGACGGGATACAGCGGCTCCCCAGGTCGGTCTGCTCGTTGAAGAAGGGGAGGCCGTGCTGAACCGGTACGATGTCATAAGCGTCCGCTCCATGCTCCTTGTGAGCGAGGGCATCGTGTGCTGCATGTCTCCCAGGTGCTGGAGGACGCCATGGCCTCCGGCCGCCTGCGCCTCAAGACGGTCCCCGAGAACCAGGTGGCGATAACCTATCATGACCCTTGCCACCTCGGACGGGTCGGGGGCATCTACGAGCCGCCTAGGCGGGTGCTAAGCGCGGTGCCTGGCATAAGGTTGAGGGAGCTGTCGCGCAACCGGGAGAACAGCGCCTGGTGCGGCTCAGGGGCAGGGGTGAAGACGGCCAGGCACAACCTGGTGGCCTCCATAGGGGCTAGGTGCTTGGACATGGTCAGAGAGACCAACGCTCAAGAGGTGGTATCCTGTTGTCCCTGGTGCGAGCAGAACTTCGAGGACAGCATCAAGTCCACTGGGTCGCGGGCATGGAAGGTCAGGGATCTGGTGGACATCGTCAGCGCTGCCCTCGAGTGAGACCATGACCAAGAACCACGAAAGCAGCGACCCGAGGATCGAGCAGGTGCGCTTCGAGAACGAGATCAAGCGGGTCGAGAGCGCCCTGATGGAGGACCTGGGTCTGTCGTTCGGCCGAAAGGAGCGCCTCCATCAAGCCTTCCAGCACCGTTCCTACCTGCGTGAAGATGAATGGACCAAGTCCTACGAGAGGTTGGAGTTCTTGGGGGACAGGGTGCTGGAGCTGTGCGTAGGCGCATGGCTTTTCAAGACGCGGACCGATGGGGACGAGGGGGAGCTCTCCCAAGAGATCGCCTGGAGGGTCGACGAGGCCAACCTCGCCCTGGTGGAGGAGAGCTTGCACATCAAGAGGGCGATGCGCCTGGGCCATAGCCTGACCTTGGAGGACATATCGGACAGGATGGTGGCGGACGTGGTCGAGGCCATCATAGGGGCGATCTACCTGGAGTTCGATCTGGATGCCGCCTGGCGCTTCATCGAGACCTACGTACCATTGAACGGGGATCCCCCGGAGAGCTTCCATGCCACCAACCAGCTCCTGGAGCGGTGCAGGGAGCTGAGGCTCGAGCCGCCCCAGTTCATCGAGGTCAAGGAAGGCCCGGAGAACCAGGCGGTATGGAAGGTGGAATGCGTGATAGGCGACAGGCGGACCCTCGGGGAGGCCAAGCAGAAGCGGGAAGCGAGGAAGAGGGCATGTCAAGTCATGCTCCCCTTACTGTCTGGCAAGAGCGTTTGATGCCCATTTTAAATAGCAGGAATCCCTCTCCGTGATAATCTAATAATGAGAGGATTTCACCATGGCACCGAAGAAGTCATCCAAGTCCAGCCCTAAGCCGAAGCAGAAGCAGCCCGCACCAAAGAAGAAGCCGGCGGCCGAGGAGGAGCACGTCCACGACGAGAGCTGTTGCTGCGTGACCGCCGCACAGGAGCTCTTCGGCAAGAACGCGGAGCGGTCATACGCCCTACGGGACCTATGGCTCGAGCCGCTGGCCGCATCGGTGGACCAGCAGGTGGCCCCGGAGTCCAATAAGCGCGAGATGCTCTTCCTGACCCTCAGCAACTCCATCCTGGATATGATGATGGACATCCTCCCGGAGGAGGTGGCCATTGTCCTAGCCGAGAACATCGATGACTATCTGGCCGTGACCCTGATCAACAAGAAGTATGACGTCGACCTGCTAAAGGCCTTCCAGGAGGAGTTCATCGCCAAGAAGGGCACCGAATTCGACACCGAAGAGAAGCTGGCCGATGCTCTGGCCGCTTTCGAGGACGAGTTCTGGAACGGCCCCCGAAAGGACCTCAAGGGCAAGTCCCCCAATCAGGTGGTCGAAGCCGCCCTGAAGCACTACGACCTGATCTGAGCCAAGAAGAACGCCCGGTGGCCGAGCAAACCGTTTAATGCGGACAAGTGCATCGAGCCAGCGATGGTAATAGCCTCCGCCCCGGGCAAGGTCATCCTACTAGGGGAACATGCCGTGGTCTTCGGGCAGCCAGCCATCGCTGTGGCAGTGGACTTGAGGTTGAGGTGCCATCTGCATCGCCACGACACCAATACCATGAACGGCGCCCCTTTGTCGGAGAAGATGCACCCCTACGTCCACGGCGCCATCCAGAGGCATTGGGGAGGAGAGCCGTTGGCCGTGGTGACCCATTCCGATATACCATCTGGTTCGGGGATGGGGTCGTCCGCGGCAGTTACTTCCTCGCTCCTGGCCGCCCTCACCGCCTTGAAGGGCGAGAGGATTAACGAAGAGGAACTGGCCAGGCAAGCCTTCGACATCGAATCCGTAGTGCAGGGGAGGGCAAGCCCCACCGACACCTCCGTGAGCTGTCACGGTAAAGGCGTCTTCGTGGACTCCAGGGCGGGAGAGAACCTCCTCTGGCACATAGAGAGGGATGTCAGGGAGTGGTACATCCACGATTGCGCCGCCCCGAAGATGGCCTTGGTCGTCGGATACACGGGCATCCACGCGGCCACAGGACCTTTGGTGGCCAAGGTCAAGCGCTATGCCGACCGCACCGTTTTTGCCCGGGATGTGATCGATGAGATCGGCGGCATCGTGAGGGAGGGCATGATCTGCCTCAAAGCCAACGACCAGGTCGGCCTGGGCCGGCTCATGACCAGAGACCATAAGCTCCTGGCGATATTGGGCGTCTCGCATCCTGCCTTGGATAAGCTGGTGCGCGCCACCCTCCCTTATTCCTATGGGGCCAAGCTGACGGGCGCGGGTGGAGGGGGGAGCATGATCGCCCTCACCGATCGACCGGATGAGGTGGCAGAGGCGATCCGGCTCAAGGGGGGAATGCCCATCAAGGTGAACACTGGGGAAGAGGGAGTCCGCCTGGAGAGCATGAAATAGGAATTTAAAATAAATAAAAAAATATTTTTAGGAGCCGAGGGCTCAGATGAACTCCTCGAACTCCTTGACCAGGTCGGGCATCTTCTGCTTCAGCGCCGCCAAGATGTTATAGACATTCATCTCGCGGATGTCGCATCCGGCCAGGATCTCGATTACCCCGTCCAACTGGGCGTCGGTCAGGGTGGTCATCTTCTCCTTGGCCATCCAATTGCGGTACAGCTTGTTCTCCAGCTCGTCGCGCCATAGCTTCTCGTACGGCTTCAGTGCCGCCTCGGAGAAGTCCTTGGCCTGGACGCAGTCGCCGAGCACCTCGCCCGCGATCTTGCCTTGGATGCAACCATTGGCTATCCCGCCCCCGGTGATGGGGTCGATGACCCGGGCCGCATCCCCGACCAGCAGAATGCCGTCAGCGATGCTCTTCTCTACAGGTGGCGAGACCGAGACCGCGGCTCCCACAGCCTCCAATGGCTGGGCGCAGGAGAGCCTCGGGTCCTTCTTGATCCACCTGTCGATGTACATCTTGACGTCGCCAGGCTTCTTCAGCATGGAAGCCAGCACGCCCATGCCCACGTTGGCGGTGTCTCCCCCTTTAGGAAAGATCCAGGCATAGCCGCCCGGTGCGACCGTACCAAGGACGAACTCGCAGTAATCAGGTTCGGTCTTGAGCCCCGTCAACCGGTACTGGAAGCAGGATGTGATGTCGCTCATCTTCAACACGGTGTCCAAGCCGGCCCATCTCCCCACCTGGGATTCGAAGCCATCTGCCGCAACCACGCATCCAGCCGTGAGCTTGAAAGGCACTCCGAAGCTGTGCCCGGTGATGCCTATGACCTTGCCGCCCTCCTTGAGGACCCCGGTGGCTGAGGTCTTGAGCCTGATCTCCGTACCGGATTTCGCAGCCCTCTCGGCCAGATACTTATCGAAGCGGTGGCGCTCCAGGACCAGGCCGACCTCGTCTCCGGCCTGGGACTCGTCGATGCGGAATATCGAACCGTTGGGGGATACGAGCTTCGCCCCTTTCATCTCGGCCGAGACCCATCTCTTGTCCACGGGTATCTTCGCTTTGTCAAGCCCTTTCTTGGAGATGCCCTCGGCGCACCTCAACGGCGAGCCTATCTCCTGGCGCTTCTCGATCATGAGGACCCTGGCGCCCTTCTTGGACGCATGGTGGGCGGTCATGCTGCCAGCAGGTCCTGCGCCGACCACTATGATGTCGTAATCGGTCCTCATTTCTTTTTCGCCTCCATGGTTATCGCCCCGACAGGGCAGAGCTTCACGCAGCGGCCGCATCGGACGCAGGATTCGTTGAACACCGGCATGACCTCACGCAGGTAGATGGCGTTCTCCGGACAGGTGCCCGCGCACGCGCCGCAGTGCATGCATCTCTCGACCTCGACATGCATCCAGTCATTCAAGTATACTCCTCCCCGTGCTTCTTCCTCCATTCGGCTATGGGGATCGAGAACTTCTTCTCGATCTCGGTCCTATAGGTCGGGCCGCCGTTGTAGGCGCAGAACGGGATGATCCTGCCGTCCGGGGTGGTGTAGTGGATGGCGCAGCGCTTGACCCTCTCCACGTCGTAATTGTAGTTGTCCTGGAAGTGCATGCCCCCGATGAACATCATGTTCCAGGAGAACTTGGCTATTCCCTCCTTAGAGGAATCGCTGAACACGGCCCCCATCATCTGCAGGAACTTGGTGGTCGATAGGCCATCAGGGACCTTCTCCTTGATTATGTGCTTCCTCAGGATGTTGAGCGCCTTCACTTTGGAGGGCAGCTTCACATCGGACTTGTCCGCCTTGACGCTGAGCTCGTACAGTTCCTTGAAGAGGGGCTCGATCTCCACGAACCGCGTCAGGGGCACCACATTGTTCTCGTCCTTGACGAATAGGTAGGTGGCCAGGCCGCAATGGGGGTGCGTGGTGAAGGAGACCTTGCTCTGCTCCAACAGGGCCGAGGCGAGAGTGGATATCGGCACCACGGTAGGCACGGGGTAGAAGTCGGTCACTTTGACCTGCCCGTTGGACTGCTTCTCCAGATCCTTCACCAGGTCTGGCAAGGTGTAGCGATGCTTGCTCCTCTCCTCCTGGTCGATCCTGCCGGTGAAGGCTACCGGTTGGAAGTTGATCCCACGCACAACATCGATGTTCTTGACTGCGAACTTGTAGATCTCCCCCACCTGGTCGTTGTTCATGTTCTTGACCACGGTCGGAACCAGGACGATGGATGGAGGTTTCTCCAAATTGCGCACGTTCTCGATGACCTTCAGCTTCGTCTCCAGCAGAGGGGTTCCACGAGATTCCATGTAAATGTCATCGCGCAACCCGTCGAACTGCAGGTAGATGGTGTTCATACCTGCCCGGGTGGCCGCCTCCAGGAACTTCGGGTCCTTGGCGAACTTGATCCCGTTGGTGGCGACCTGGATCTGAGCGAAGCCCATCTCCTTGGCCTTGGCTAAGACCTCGATGAACTTGGGGTAGATGGTGGGCTCGCCGCCGGAGAACTGGACCGCCGGAGTGGGCACAGGCTTCTGGTCCCTCAGCATCTGGAGCATCTTCACGATCTGCTCGAAGCTGGGCTCGTAGACATAGCCAGCCTGATTGGCGTTGGCGAAGCAGATCGGGCATTTCAGATTGCAGCGATTGGTCAGGTCCACGTTGGCCAGGCAAGTGTGTGTTAGGTGAAGCTGGCATAGCCCGCACTCGTTGGGGCAGACCTTGGCATTGGGGATAAATGGGTTCTCGACCCCGGTGCCGTCATAGGCGAAATTCTCCGCTCTAAGGTAAAGGTCCTTGTCCGACCAGTAGATGTCCACGATATTGCCGTGGTCCGGGCAATCCTTCTCCATCATCACTTTGCCGTCTTGTTCGAAGATCCTGGCAGGGACGACTCTCTTGCACTCTGGGCATAAGGACTCAGTGCTCTTTGGGAGCCCTCTCTTAAGAGCGCTCGGCTTTGCTATCATTGGTGATTGCACCTAGGGATGTAAAAAATGCGGGTAAATTTAATACTTATGTAGCTACATCAGCTACAATCGAATCTATGAATCTAATTGACGTCTTGAAACTGGACCTAGGATCGCTCGAAGACGACTATCGGAAGATTGCGTCGGTTCTTGAAAAGATAGGCCTCTCCGATTACGAATCTAGGGCCCTCGTCGCCCTGATAATCAAGAACCAAGCCTCCGCCGACGAGGTCGCTGAGCTTTCCAGGATGCCGCGGACATCTGCATACAAGGCCCTGCAGACGCTCAAGGACAAGGAGTTCATCACCTCCGTGGAAGGTCGCCCCACCATATTCTATCCCGTTCCGCTTGAGGACGTCAGAGCCAGGGTAATGGGGGAGCTGGAGGAGGTCTTCGACAAGCTGGAGGCAATAAAGGGCCTCCTGAGCGAGAGGGGCACGCCGCAATTAGTGTACACGATCTCCAGCAAGAGAGGCGTGCTGAGCAAGATCGGCGAGATGCTTGATGCAACCAAGAAGAGCTTCGTCATCTCCACACCGGCAATCCAAGAGGTCAGGTTGGAGCATATGCAGCGTTTCAAGGAGGCGATGGCGAGGGGCGTTGAGGTCACGATCATTACTGAACCGATGCTTAAGATCCCCCCCTGCACCCGTTCCTACCGGAAGAAGGATTTGCTAGCCACCGACGTCATCAGCGATGGCCAGAGCGCTATGATAGCCTCTCCAGACCTTTCGTTGTGCGGGTTCTCGGACAACCCCTTCATCTCCGCGCATTTGGATAATTTCATGCGCATGGTGATCGAGCGTCTGGACGCCACAACGGATTGATACTGCGTGGTAGGCTACGATTAGTGGGGTCTGAGATAAGTCGCCAGGCCATGGGCAGATGCATGCCCCGAGCCAACGCATCCCTCTCCTCCGTCCTGAAGAGAAGAAATCGCCTTCAAGGCGATTCCTATGCGCAGGTCTCCTTCTCGGTCGTGGCCGTTCTCCTGCTCACGTTGGCTGGGGCTAGTGCCTTCCTCGCTAGCCAGGCCGATCGAGAAGCGGATGATGCCATGGCAAGGAGGACCAGTCTAGAGGAACTGTTCCGCTACTCATCCATGGTCGCTCCAGAGGTGGAGGAGCTCGCGTATCGCTCCGGGCTGAAGGCGTGCGAAGAGCTTCGTTCCTTGAACGAAACGCACCTCGAAGCCAGGTTCCAGGAATTAATGCTTGGAGAGCTGGAAAAAGCCTTTCCTCGTGAGAAAGGGGGAATGAGGGCCGAGCTCCTGCATAACTCGCTGCATCTTGATTTCCTGCGGCTTTCTCAGGGCGAGCAGATAGTCTCCGCCAGGAATGACGGCGCGGTCCTCTGGCGGTTGGAGAGCTCCCCCGCATACTTCACAATCACCGGCAACTTCTCCATTTCAATAATGAAGGGGGAAAGTAAGCTTACAGTCGACAAAGAGGTGACTAGGCACATATACTTCCCGTCCCCGCTTCTGCTGGATAGGCTCGAGTCCTTCGAAAGGAGCGTCACAGGGGGCAAGAACCGTCTTGAGAATCTGGTTCGCTACGAGCTCTCTTCTTTGGCGCAATGGCGCGCGCTATGCGGATGGGGCGCGAGCATGGCGTCGGGCGAAAAAACCACCTCCTTCCTTCTGACCGAGGACGATGCACGGAAGGCTCTGGAACTTGCGCTGATAACCGTCGAGATGGAATGCTTCGGGTCCTTCGACCAAGCCTCTGCGGACGAGGTCCTGGAGGGATTTCCCTGCCCCATGGACGCTGCCGAGCTCTCCTCCATTCTACAACGAGGGGAGAGGTATGACCCTGCAGACGTTTTTCTCGCGCTCAACGGGGCCATCGAGCTCGATGTCAGGAAGGTCCTGGCCCAAGCGCTCTACGCTTCGATCGACGTCATCGCCCTGAGGTGGCTGGATTACCTGCGGGTCATCGACCTATCGGAGCTCATGAAAGGATTGGCCATAGGCGCGTCGGTCGCCATGAACGACGCTCTTGCCACCGTCACGGGCGTGGACAATCTGCAAAGGGCATCGATGGATTGGATCAACGGCCGCCTGGAGGAGTCCGAATATTCCGAGGAAGAATATCGCTGGGTCAACTACGCTTCAATGGATGCCATGGTGCTCTTACCGCATCGAACCTACGTCTTCCGCAATTATGAGGGGAAGGAGATGACCGCCGACCTGGGAGGCTACCAAGGTCTGGATTTCCCGTCCCTGGATGTGCTATACCAGGATTGCTGGAAGGATTTCATGGTCGAGTTTAGGGATGGCTCCTTCAGCACCGGGAACGTCATCCAAGAGTTCGTCGGGACCATCGCCGAGGCCATTGCCGAAGACTGGAAGGTCCAATCAAGCAGGATCGTCCTCGATCCGTTCGATGACCGCTCCATGATGGAAGAGGTGGAGCAGGCCGTACTGTCGTCTCTCATCTCGGCCGACGATTGGTTCCCTGATTGCCAAGCGCGAGCCTGGGAAGGATTACCTCAGAATGACCCTCTGGGCCAATCTCTCGTGGATTTCATCGATGCCGAATGGCAGGAGGCTTTCCATATGGCAGAGGCTGTTGACGCGGCCGTCGATTCCCTCTCCGAGCGTCTGGTAAGGGAAGCCCTAACGACGAATGGCATCTTCGAAGAGGGATTGGCCCAAGGCTATGCTGAGATCGTCTCCCACGATATCAAGAATGATCCATCATGGGGTGCTGAGGACAAAGTGCAGGAAGCGTTCACCAGCAACTTGAGGGGGAGTCTGATCATCCTCACAGAGGTTTTCGGCAACATCACTCTCCCTCAGTCGAAGGTCCAGCTTCGCGATGCCTTGGTCGCTTTCTCACAAGGGGCGATAGATGGCGTACCAGGCGTTAGTTGGGCAATTTCGGACGCGTGCTCCAAGATGCTGGAGGACGCCTCGCTCGCCTCCGGGCTGAGGGCGGATCGCTATTGGGCCACCCCAGCTCCCGACATAATCGACCTTCAGCTTGCCGGAGGCAGGCATGCCATGGAGAAGCTTCAACCCGAGCTCCGATTGCCGTGGACTCAGGACCCTGGCTCTCTTCAGATCGAGATCATCTCACCCCTCGAAGATTATGGCTCCGAGGGCCAAGCCAATACCCATCTGACCGAGCCTGGAAACGCCTCCTTCGCAGCCTACCAATCATCGTTCAAGGTCCTCCTCACAGGCACGGTGGGCGTTACTCTCGCCTGCTCAGGGGACCTCTCCAAGCTGATCGCTGTGGCCTCGAAGACAAGCGCCTCCTCCGAGATGCCGATCGCGCTAGGCACTTCCTTCACCTGCTCGTCAGCATGGCCGCTGCAAGGCGTCGACTACACCCCCACCTTTACCTTGGATGGTGAGCTGGGAAGGACCTTCATGAGGCTGTGGAACGGGCTCACGGTCGCGCTCGGATGGCTGACCGGCACCGCCAGTGCCGTCTTCAATCTATTGCAGGAGCTAGTAACAGACCTTGTCTCCTATGCCGCCCAGACCGTTCAAGCGATATCCGATATCCTCGTTGCCATCGTCCAGGAGGTGCGGGACCTCATCGATGGCGCCATCGGCTCCCTCATCGGCTGGATGGCGGATGCCCTGGTGGACTTGATCGGGTCCCGAAGCATTAAGCTGGAATTCGCAGGGATGACGATCGTCTTCGATCTGTCGGCCACGGACATCTTCCTCGGCCGCTCCAAGGAGTACGTCCGGGTGACGGCATCGACCTGCCTGCTGGGGGCGCAGCTGACCATCCAGGCCAGGTTCGTGGACATATACCGCCAGGGGCCGGACGTGATCACCAACATGTCCTTGTCAGGTAAGGATTGGAGGGCAGAATGCCTCCTCGATCCACGGATGATGGTGATGGACCACTTCGTCGAGATACGCGGGCGCTTCCAGGACCTTATGCTAGAGCTCAATATGCCCGAGGTCGTGGCATATGACAAGCGCACCCTGCGGCTTTCGGACGTGCCTGGCCTAGGGCAGGCGCTGTCGCGCATCCCTCTGCCAATACCTGGGCTCCTCGCCTCTATAGACCTCGGACTGGAGGTCAGGTACGACAGCCCAATCTCCAACCATATGGTGATCAACGAGGTCGAGCTGAACCCTCCGGGCTCCGACCAGGGAAGGGAATGGGTCGAGCTCTACAATCCTTCGAACCAACCCATCGACCTGATCGGATGGACATTGCGGACCGCGCATGGGGACCAAACCGTCTCCCAGATCGGCGATTCAACCCTCGAGCCCAAGTCGCACCTCATCGTTATGTTCTTAGGTCAGTCACTGGACAATGGTGGCGAGGCCGGCTACCCCTTGGGGGAGTCCATCGCTCTGATCAGCTCCGAGGGGAAAAAGGTGGATTCCGTCCCATACATCAGCGACCATTACAACGATGCCCGGACCTGGCAGAGGACCTTCGACGCCGCCGATCGCTGGGGATTCCAAGATTCCACGAGGGACGGCCCGAACGCTCTCCTTGCGGTCGACTATAACGACATCGAACAGCTGGAGAGGGCTCTCGCCGATGCTGTGGCCAGGGCATTCGCTATGTTGGGAGATGTCGAGCTGGACCTCGACTCATTGGCAGAGATGTTGCAAGCAGCGATCAACGAGGTCGTGGACACGATCATCGAGGTGATATCGCGCTCAATCGTCGAGATGTCCCTCTTCATCGAGGTGGGGCTACAGGACTACTCTCAGTCGTTCACCGGCACGATACGGCTCTCGCTGCTGATCACAGGGGAGGGTGTGAGGGACGTGCTCCTCTGGGTCGCTGATACGATAAGGACCGCCATCGCCGACCTGCTCAATCCGACCGCAGTGGTGCCGAGGGCTCATTCCATCGGTGAGGTGCTGGACGACGTATACCTGCGTCTCGGGGTCTTTGGCACCGCAGGCCTGCCCAAGCTCATATCCTCGGCCATCTCAGCGCAACGCTTCAATTTCGGAGCCAACATCGAGCTCAATCTAGCCTCCCTGCTCCCAAGCACGAAAGGAGGCGGCAATGGGACGATGGGCTTCGGAGTGCTTTTCGAGGGAGTGCCCGGAGGGCTGCTGCGCTCCACCTACCCTGTGGACGCGGACCAGCTTGTCGACGTCTGGCTGATCAGAGCCAGATTGCACCAGGTCCAGGAGGGGGCTCCTATGTCGCCATGAATTCCCTCCAAAGGTCGATGATATTGTTATTATATGCTGAGCAAATACCGCTGGTCATATGGTAGCAGGGCAATGGGCCTCGGCATTCGGGGCGGAAACATCCGAATGGCTCTCCACCTATGGTTGGCCCCTGCTGCTGCTCTTCATGCTGTTCGTCATCTGTCTCTACATCTGGTCCTATCTCAATAAGAACCTGGAGAGGATGAAGCGCATCGACTCCGATTACCTCGATTCCGATGTCGTCGAGTACCTGGGACGGATGACCAAGGCCATAATGATCATCGTTCTCCTCTTCGTACTGGCCTACGTTCTGACACTGATCTGGCCCGAGTTCAACGACCAGGTCTGGGAGCCCTACCTGGGCATCTTCATCCAGATCGTGATAATCATCATGGTCCTGATCTTCGCTGGTCTGATCGTCAAGGTGCTTAGGCACTTCTCCCGGCGCTCTAGGATGACTGGTAAAGGTGGCAAGGCGAGGTCGGGGAGCACAGTGGAGTTCACCAGCCTGCTGCTCTCGTACGTGGTGTACATCGCCGCGGCGGTCGTGGTGGTAATCTTCCTCCTTGCCTTCTTCGCCGATGTTGATGCGATAGACTGGCTTTCGGATTTCTGGAACAACGAGAATAATGCTGCTCGAATCGAGGCATTGGTGATATTCCTGGTCGCGGTCATTCTCGTGACTCGTCTATCCAACGCGATCTTCGAGGACTACAAGTTCCGGACCAAGAAGTTCAACCCTCAGGTAATCGACCTTTTCAAGTCGCTGGTTCGCAACGCGCTGTACCTGATCGCCATCCTGGTCTCGATCTTCATGCTTTTCGCGATCATGGGGCTGCAAGAGGTCGGCTTGGTGCTCGTTGTGATCATCGTCGTCTTCATCTGCCTGGTGATAGCCCTCTCCTATGCTACGGTCAAGAACATCATCGCCGGGCTGGCGATAATGAACGCGGACATCTTCAACGTCGGAGAGAAGATCAAGCTGGGCAAGGACCTGGTGTGCGAGGTGGTGGAGAAGAACCTCATATTCACCAAGGTGCGGACAGAGGATGGGGAGACGGTCAACGTTCCCAACAGCGAGATCATCTCCGAGAATGTCCTCAACTACAGCCGCTCGGTGGCGCATGGCATCTGGATCAGCTTCGACCTCCCGTCAAGGATACGACACGATGAGGTCGAGAGGCTGGTAAAGCGGGCGGTTGCCAAGGTCGACGGCCTGATGAAAGAGCCTGCCCCGGAGATATTCGCACGTGACCTGGTTGGGAGCAAGATGAGATACCAGGTGAACGCCTATGTGCTGGACGCGCTCAAGGCCAAGCGGGTGCGCTCTGACCTCATCTTCAGCATACAGGAGGAGCTGGCAAGTGATGAGAAGATATCCTTCCTCGATTGATCCCCCTCACTCGATGCTCTCCTGCCCCTGCATGTAGGGCCTGAGTATCTCGGGTATGGTGATGCTCCCGTCCTGGTTCTGATAGTTCTCCATTATCCCGACCATGGTCCTGGGAAGGGCTACGCCCGAGCCGTTGAGGGTGTGCAGGAACTCGCTCTTGAGGTGCGGCTCGCGTCTGAACTTGACCCTCGCCCTCCGCGCCTGGAAATCGGTGAAGCAAGAGCATGATGAGCACTCCAGCCACATGTTGGTACCGGGCGCCTGCACCTCGATGTCGTAGGTCTTGGCACTGGCGAAACCCATGTCCCCTGTGCATAGAAGCAGGACATGATATGGAAGGCCCAGTAACCGGAAGACGTCCTCGGCGTCGTTGGTCAGCGATTCCAGCTCGGCATAGGAGCCCTCCGGCGCCACGAACTTGACCAGCTCCACCTTATTGAACTCATGCACCCTGATGATCCCGCGCATCTCCGCATGCCGTCCCGCCTCCCTCCTGAAGGAAGGCAGGTAGGCGGTGAGGTAGACCGGGAGCTGGTCCATCTCCAGGATCTCGTCCTGGAGCAAGTTGGTCAAAGGCACCTCCGCCGTCGGGTTCAGCCAGAGGTCGTCCCTCTCGCACCAGTACATGTCGTCCTTCATCTTGGGATACTGGCCGGTGCCGATGACCGCCGCCCGGTTCACCACCACCGGAGGGAAGATCTCCAGGTAGCCCTGGTTCCGGTGCAGGTCGAGCATGAAGTTGATCATCGCCCTCTCCAAGCGTGCCCCGTCCCCCTTCAGCGCGTAGAAGCCGCTGCCAGCTACCTTGGCGCCGCGCTTGAAGTCAATGATGTCCAGCTCTTCGCCCAAGACGATATGGTCCTTGGGGATGAAGTCGAACTGGCGCAGGTCCCCTCCTTCCCTCATCAGGACGTTGTCCGCAGAGCTTGAGCCGACCGGTACCGTCGCATCAGGGATGTTGGGGATGTTGAGCACTATCTCGGTACGGGACTCCTCCAGGCTGGCCGCGCGAGCGTCGAGCTCGGAGATGCGGGTCGCGACCTCCTTCATCTCCGCGATCCTCTTCCTCTTCTCCTCGTCCTTGAGCTTGGGTATCTGTTCCGCGACCTGGTTCCGGTGGCGCTTGAGCTGGTTAGAATCCTCGATGATCTTGCGCCATTCGCCGTCCACGGACAGGAACTGCTCCAGTATCTCATCGGTATAGTTGCGGTTCCTGAGCATGGTCCTGATCTGCTCCGGGTTCTTGCGGATTACGTCCACGTCGAGCATGGCTCTCCAACCAATTCAGCAAGAACCGCCTTTCCCACCATAAATCCTTTGGTCATCGACATGCTGGCCCACCCGGAAGCCATGGCGCGCAATAGCGGAGAACTGGCCAGACTATTTCGCGACCATCCTGCGGTCGCATAGAAGGATGGTATTGCCCCGGATCTCGATCAGCTCCGCCCCCGCCCTGGTGGCGAGCTCCTCGGCCATCTCCTTCTTCTTTTCCGATGACGAAGCGAGCACCTTGACCTTCACCAGGCGATGCACTTTCATCTGGATCATAAGCTCCTCGACAAGGCCATCGGTCACTCCCTCCTTTCCGATGTGCATGGTGGCCTTAAGTTCGGTGCCCTTCCCCTTCAGTTCCTTCTTTGTCAGCTTTTTCTCCATTTCTCTCACCCTTGTTTCTGACATAGGGGCGGCGCCTTATAGAATCACAGGCGAGGCAATGCACCACCACCTTGCCATTGCGCAATCGCACCCTGCAGTTCCGACCCGGGAGGAGGAGCATCTGACAGCCATGGCAGTACAACGTGCCTTCTGGTAGAGCGGTGTTGGTGCGCATGCTCACTGCCCGAGCGAGCTGGAAATACCGCTTGCTCCTCTCCATATTGCCTGACATGCCCTCCGCCCTCGCTAGATTGAGCAGTACCGATATCCGTGCCTCGGCTATGTCCTTCATCTCCCGGTTGGATATCCTGCGCTTGGCCAACTCTGCCCTTCCTCAGCTTACCCGAACAAGTGGTATGTTAAAACCCTTCCTCCATCAGGGGAAGAAGAACCAGGCTTGGCATACGCTCTCGCCAGTGGGCTCATAATAAATCGTCAGGATGCACTGGGTGCCTAACGGGACGTTCGGGAATTGGATGGTGCACTAGTCTCCAGCCTCGATAACGTCATTCATTCCTTGGTCTATGAGGTGGACCCACGCTCAATAATCAGGGGAAGAAATGTAATGGGTCTGGCCACCAAAAGCGTCCTCCAACGAGGAGGTCCACCACTCGATTGTCAGTGATAAAACCGCAATCCTCATATCTTGTCTCAGGATAGAAGTCCGCAGTTCCTGCAATGGGGCATGTCCAAGCTTCCCTGTTGCCTGTATTGACTTGTTTCGCTGATAGAAGTTGGCTAGGTCTTTAGGGCGCGATCGTCGAATTCTCTGCCGCAAGGTTCATAAACCCCTTTTCTTGTGGGTGGTCAAGGATAGGGCGTTCGATTGAGGGCTCTGGGGTCGCTAACGGTTATATACCCCAATCCTAATCTAGGCACCCTCTCAGTCACACTGAACAGGTGATAAAGATATGACACGCAAGCCGGCCAGGATGTACACGCAGATTAGGGGACAGGCCTACACTCGCAAGGAGTATATGGGAGGCGTCCCGGCGCCGCGCATCACCCAATTCGTTCTCGGCAACCCCAACGCCGACTTCCCCGTCGAGTTCACGCTCTGCGTCAAGGAGCTTTGCCAGATTCGCCACACCGCTCTGGAGGCAGCCCGTATCACGGCCAACCGCCTATTGACCAAGAAGGCTGGGGCGAACAACTACTACCTCAAGATCCGGACATATCCGCACAACGTGCTGAGGGAGAACAAGCTAGCGACGGGCGCCGGCGCAGACCGTGTCTCCAGCGGTATGAGGGCAGCCTTCGGCAAGGCGATCGGCACCGCGGCCAGGGTCCAACCAGGGCAGCCAATAATCACCGTCCGCGTGCCGGCGAGCGCAGCCGCAGCGGCCAAGGAAGCGCTCTGGTCCGCTTCCCTGAAGCTCCCCACCCCCTGCTTCATCCGTGTGGAGAAGGGAAAAGAGCTCATGGTGTAAGAAAACCCTTTAATCGTATCCCCTTCTTCTCATCCCGATGATAGATTTCCATATCGCCGAGGTCGTCTCCTTCATCCAACGAAGGGAGGCCGACCTGGTCGCCCTCCAGTTCCCAGAGGGGCTCAAGGTCCACGCCATGGGCTTGGCCGAAGAGCTGGAACGGAGGACAGGATGCAAGTGCATCATACTGGGCGACCCTTGCTATGGCGCTTGCGACGTCAGCGTCAGCTACCGCGATGTTGCCGATGCCCTTGTCCACTTCGGCCATACTCCAATGCCAGACCTGGACGTCGGGGAGGACGTGTTCTTCGTCGAGGTCAGGCTGGAATATGGCATCGAGGACTTGCTGCCCCTCGCCCTCCCACGGATGAAGAAGCGGGTGGGCCTGGTGACCACACCTCAGCACCTGCAATGGCTGCCCAGGGTCCAAGCGTGGCTGCGGTCGAAGGACATCGATGGACTGATCGGGGAGGGGGATGCGAGGCTCAAGCACCCCGGGCAGGTCCTGGGCTGCAACGTCACCTCCGCCTCTTCGATAGCCAAGGATGTGGACCAGTTCCTATTCATCGGCTCTGGTGACTTCCATCCGTTGGCGGTGGCGATCGAGACGGGCAAGGAGGTTATCGTCCTCGACCCCTTGATGAGGGAGGTGCGAGATGTGGGCGAGCTCAAGGACCGAGTGCTCAGGCAAAGGTATGCCTCGATAGCATTGGCCCAGGAGGCGGGCAGCTTCGGCATCCTCATCTCCACCAAGCCCGGACAGCGGCGGCGCGTGCTGGCCATGCGACTGAGGTCCTTGATCGAGGAGAAGGGGAGGAGGGCTTCCATCATCGCCATGGACAACGTGGCTCCCGATCAGCTCCTGGCGTTCAAGGTCGACGCCTTCGTCTCCACCGCGTGCCCGCGGATAGCCATCGATGACGCTTTGCGCTACAAGAGGCCGATGCTCACACCCATCGAGCTCGAGGTGGCGCTCGGTCTCAGAGCGTGGGAGGACTACGCGTTCGACAGCATCCTCGCCGGCTCAGAAAAGTAGATGTCTCTGCCGTCTGATTCGGTGGCAATGCTTGGCCCGGAGTTCATTCTCTCGAAGGCGAGGAACCCTGAACGGCGCATCGGGATCGGTGCGGCAGAGGACTTGGACAGGGTGCAGGCGAGCGTTTCCATCTCCAACTCCTCCGGATATGGCAGGAGCAAGGTTTACCGCGACCCGCTGGAAATGATAAGGGATCTGAGGAAGGGGGAGCTGGATGCTGCGGTGCGCGGGAGCCTCGACTCCACTCAGATACTCAGGTCGATAAAGAGCGAGTTCTCGCTGGCCTCGGTACAGCGCATGGCCTTGCTGCAGCCTCGGAATGGCCGCATGTTCTTCTTCGCTCCGGTGGGCGTGGACGAGGGCTGGACCTACGAGCAGAAGCTCGACCTGGTCAAGAATGGTGCAAGGCTCATGAGGCAGATGGGGGTCGAGCCAAAGGTCGCATTCCTGTCCGGGGGAAGGAAGGGCGACGAAGGACGGCACCCCATCGTCGATCGGACCATGAAGGACGCCGCCAGGTTGGCAGAGGATTGCACGAGGCTCGGGATAGAGGCATCCGACAGGCAGATCCTCATAGAGGACGCGGCCAAGGACTGCAACCTGATCGTCGCCCCAGATGGAATTTCCGGGAATCTGATCTTCCGCACCCTTCACTTCCTAGGCGACGGCCGGGCGATGGGCGCGGTCGTGCTCAACATCGATAAGGTGTTCGTGGACACCTCGAGGGCGAAGGAGAGCTATCTGGACTCCATCGCCATGGCCTCAGCCATGGTCGGCACGAGGAAATAGGCTTGGGAGCCTGAGCACGCAAAAATCTAATATGCCACCTCTCCTGCGTCCTAGCATGAGGCTCGAGATCGACGGACGCGAAGCCGGCATCAAGTTCTCCGCCTGCCACTTCATACCCGGTCACGACAAATGCGGGAGATTGCACGGGCATGCCTACATCCTTCGCCTGGTGCTCCATGGGGATAAGGGCGAGCGCGCCATGGTCATGGACTTCGTCCCTTTGAAGAGAGCCCTCCGCGGGATCGCGGACGAGCTCGACCATCACATCCTGCTCCCTGGCAACTGCCCTTACATGGAGATGCAGCTGGGGGAGGAGGTCGTGGTCAAGGTCAAAGGCAAGAGGTACGTCTTCCCGGCTGAGGACGTCATCATACTGGACGCGGAGGAGTCCAGCGCCGAGGAGATCGCCCGTGTCATAATGGAGATGCTGATGCAGAAGGTCGAGTTCCCCAAGAACGTGACCCTGGTGGAGGTGGGCGTGGACGAGGAGCTGGGCCAGAGCGCATGGGTCTCTCGTGATCTGAGGTGCTGAGGATGCCGTTGGCCGTGGTCCTCCTCTCCGGAGGGCTCGATTCCACCGTCTCGATGGCCTACGCGCTTTCGAAGGGACACGAGGTGGTTCCCTTGAGCTTCCGTTATGGCCAGAGGCACTCCAAGGAGCTGGAGGCGGCCAAGGCCGTGGTGGCGTTCTATGGGATCAAGAGGCACGTCATCGTCGACCTGGACCTCAGCTCCTTCGAGGCCAGCGCCCTCACCTCAACCAAGGTCGACGTCCCCCAGGGCAGGACCATGGAGCAGATGGGAGCCGATATACCTGTCACCTATGTTCCAGCAAGGAACATCATCTTCCTCAGCGTGGCCGCAGGCCTTTGCGAGACCGTCGGCGCCTCTGCCATCTTCATTGGCGCCAATGCCGTCGACTACTCGGGATATCCAGATTGCAGGCCAGAGTTCTTCAAGGCCTTCGAGAAGGTATTGCAGGTCGGCACCAAGGCCGGGGTCGAGGGGCGTCCGATCCGGGTCGAAGCCCCGATACTCCGCATGAGCAAGGCGGAGATCGTCAACCTTGGCAAGGCGCTCAAAGCTCCGCTGCATCTCACCTGGTCCTGCTATCAGGGAAGGGAAAGGGCCTGTGGTCGCTGCGACTCCTGCCTCCTCCGGCTCAAAGGATTTAAGGAGGCGGGGCATCAGGACGAGATACCGTACGAGGTGGAAAGATGAAAGTCATCGAGATCTTCCGCTCGCTCCAAGGAGAGGGGGTGTTCATCGGCACGCCCACAGTGTTCATCAGGCTGCAGGGATGCAACCTCCATTGCGAATGGTGCGACACCGATTACGCCAAGGAGGGAGGAAAGGAGATGTCCATCGAGCAGATCCTTCATGAGGTGGAGGCGCAGAAGACGCAGTTCATCTGCCTTACAGGTGGGGAGCCCTTGCTCCAGAAGGACAGCATCAGGTTGATGAACAAGCTATTGGAGAAGCTTTATCATATCACCTTGGAGACCAATGGCTCCTTCAGCCTGGAGGACGTGCCCTGCGCCGAGAACATGCTGATCTCCATGGACGTCAAGTGCCCATCCTCCGGTATGCAGGATAAGATGATGTTCGAGAACATCGAGCTTCTTTCGCCGGCGGACCAGCTCAAGTTCATCGTAGCGGACACGGAAGACCTGAAATATGCGGAAAATATTATTAAAAAATACGATATCAAATCCACCATAATCTTCACCCCGGTCGGGGGGATGGACCTGGAGCCGGTGGCAAGGTTCGTCCTGAGCAAGAAGCTCAACGCCCGCGTCCTGCCTCAGCTCCATAAGCTCATCTGGGGCGAGAGCAAGGGCGTTTGAGCCTCTGGCATCTGGACGTCGAATGACACCAGTTAGCAAGGGTTAAATATCATCATTTCACTACTCAGCAACACCGATTGAGGATAGCGATGAGCGCCCGTGGCAACATCCAGAATATGCTTTTGCGCTTGCTTCTAGGTTCATTGCTATAGACTCACCGGTCGACCTGGGCTTGACGTCCGTGTCGGACTGAGGTGAATGGAATGTCAGAAAACCATGAGAGTTGGACCGAGAGAAGTGGCATATACACCAGCCACTTCAATGCGCTAGTGGACATGAGCTCGGTCCCGGAGCATGTCGAGATACTCGACACGACGCTGAGGGACGGGGAGCAGACGCCAGGGATCGCTCTGTCCATTGAGGACAAAGTGAAGATCGCTGAGGCCCTCAACGACTTGGGAGTCGATGTCATCGAGGCGGGCTTCGCCATCACCTCCGCCGGCGAGAGGGAGGCGGTCAAGAAGGTGGCCAGGCTCGGCCTTGATTCCAGGGTGTGCTCCCTGGCTCGCTGTCGCAAGGAGGACATCGATGCGGTCATCGATTGCGGCGTCGACTACATCCACTTGTTCATCGCCACCTCAGAGATCCACCTGAAGCATAAGCTCAAGATGACGGCACCGGAGGTCAAGGCGCGCGCTGTGGACGCGGTGGAATATGCCAAGTCGCATGGCCTCACCGTTGAGTTCAGCTGCGAGGATGCCACCCGTACCAAGCTGGACTTCCTCAAGGAGATGCACATCGCCGTCCAAGCCGCCAAGGTGGACAAGATCAACATGCCCGATACCGTGGGCACGATGTCCCCGCCGGCCATGGAGTACCTGGTGAAGGAAGTGATGAAGGTCACCAAGGTCCCCCTCTCCATGCACAACCACAACGACTTCGGGCTGGCGGTCGCCAACTCGCTGGCCGGCGTGCGCTATGGTGCCAGGCAGGTCCACGTCTGCGTGAACGGCCTGGGAGAGAGGGCGGGCAACGCCCCGCTGGAGGAGGTCATACTCGGCCTCATAGCATTCTTTGGGGTCAAGACCAACGTCGACACCAGGAAGATCGGCCCGATATCCAAGCTGGTCTCCAGGATGACCGACTTCCCCATCCCGGACAACAAGGCGGTCGTGGGCAACAACGCCTTCGCCCATGAGTCGGGCATCCACGTCCACGGAGTGCTCCGCGACCCCAGCACCTACGAGGCGTACTCGCCTGAGCTGGTCGGGGTGCAGAGGCACATCATCATGGGTAAGCACACCGGAGCCCATTCCGTGAGAGAGAAGCTCAAGGAATATGACATTCAGATCACCGAGGACCAGCTGGCCCGCGTCGTGGAGCAGATCAAGAAGCTGGCCGAGGGCGGGAAGCAGGTGGACGACGCCGAGCTCGTGGCCCTGGCCTCGCACGTGGCGGGGATGGAGGAGGACGATGCGCGCAGAATAAAGCTTAAGGAGTTCGCGGTCTTCACTGGCGTGAACGTCACTCCCACCGCGGTGGTGGCGCTGGAGATCGAGGGCCAGGTGCACCGAGGCTCGCAGATCGGCGTCGGCCCGGTGGACGCCGCGCTCCATGCTATAAGGTCCGTCCTCAAGGACAAGGTATCCTTGGAGGAGTATCGGCTCAGCGCCATTACCGGAGGCAGCGACGCGCTGTGCGAGGTGAGCGTCAAGATGAAGCTGGACGACGACGGCAAGGTGATGTCGGTCGGCAAGAGCGTTGGCTCTGACATCGTGAACACCAGCGTGGACGCCACCATCGAGGCCATCGACCGCCTCTACCTGCGCAAGCGCAACCTGGGCAAGGAGAACATCGGCAAGTGAGGTGCCCCAACATGCCAGCAAAGAAAGGTAAGACCATATCGGAGAAGATACTGTCCAACAAGTCTGAAGCTCGATGCCTTTGCCGGGGACATAGTGGACGCTGAGGTCGACTATGTCATGGTCAACGACGTCACAGGGCCGATAGCCTTCAAGGAGTTCGAGGGGCTGGGATGCGAGCTGCACCGGCAGAAGGTGGTGCTCGTGCCCGACCATTACGTCCCGAACAAGGACGTCGCGTCCGCGGAGCAGGCGGCGGAGATGCGGCGCTTCGCCAAGAAATGGAAGGTCGAGAACTACTTCGAGGTCGGGCGCGGGGGCATCTGCCATCAGGTCATGATCGACGAGGGGTTCGTGGCCCCAGGGAGGCTAATCGTCGGAGCCGACTCCCATACCTGCACCTACGGCGCGCTCAACGCCTTCGCCACCGGCGTCGGCTCGAGCGAGGCCGCAGCCGTCTTCGCAGAGGGCAAGCTGTGGTTCAAGGTGCCGGAGAGCATCAAGGTTAGCCTGTTCGGGAAGATGCACCGCTATGTGATGGGCAAGGACCTGGCCATCAAGATCATCACGGACATCGGGGTCGATGGAGCGAACTACAAGGCCTTCGAGTTCGGGGGCAGGGGCTTGGCCAATCTCCCCGTCGCCGACCGTCTCAGCATCAGCAACATGGCCATCGAGGCCGGGGGCAAGGCGGGGGTATTCCCGGCGGACCAGGCCTGCCTGGACTTCGTCAACAAGCTCGCAAAGGGCAAGTTCGAACCTGTAGCCCCGGACGAGGACGCGCATTACATCCGCGACCTGGAATACGACCTGACCCAGCTTGTGCCGATGGTGGCCCTCCCGCATCTGCCGGAGAACGGTAAGCCGGTGTCAGAGGTCGACGTAGAGATCGACCAGGCGTTCCTTGGCTCATGCACCAACGGGCGCATCGAGGACCTTAGGGTCGCGGTCGAGATCCTGCGCGGAAGGCACGTCGCGCCCGGGGTGCGCATGATCGTCGTGCCGGCGAGCACCCGCATCTACCAGCAGGCCATCAAGGAGGGCTTGGTGGAGGAGTTCATTAGGGCCGGGGCTTTCGTCTCCGGTCCCACCTGCGCCGCGTGCCTGGGCGGCCACATGGGCGTCCTTGCCAAAGGGGAGAGGTGCGTATCGACCACCAACCGCAACTTCATCGGCCGCATGGGCCACAAGGACTCCGAGGTCTACCTCGCATCCCCGGCGGTGGTGGCGGCGAGCGCCATCGCGGGCAGGATCGTCGCACCAGTCACCATGGGGGAATAGGCCATGAAGGAATTACTGAAAGGAAAGGTGTGGCGCTTCGGGGACCACGTGGACACGGACCAGATCATTCCAGCGGAGAGGCTGCTCTCCGAGCTGAACGACAGGTTGGGGGAGTTCGCCTTCGAGAAGGTCAGGCCAGGCATGGCCGCCGATGTGGCGAAGGGAGACATCATCGTCGCAGGGCGCAACTTCGGATGCGGATCGAGCAGGGAGCACGCGCCGAGGGCGTTGCTGCAGGCGGGATTCTCCTGCGTGGTGGCGGAGAGCTACGCGCGAATATTCTATAGGAACTGTATCAATGTCGGGCTGCTGCCCATCGAGTGCAGGATCGAGGCCGATGAGGGGGACGCGCTCACCATCGACCTCAAGGACGGGATGATCCGCAATGAGACCAAGGGCAAGGAATGGCCCTTCGCGCCCTTCCCGGCGTTCGTCAAGGAGCTAATCGACAAGGGTGGACTGATGGCTAAGATCAAGGAGGCCAAGAGATGTACAAAGTAGCGGTATTGCCCGGCGACGGGATCGGGCCAGAAGTGGTGACCGAGGGGCTGAAGGTACTTAAGACCCTCCAGGCGCAATATGGCCTGGATTTCGATTTCCAGGAGATGGGGATCAATGCCGAGAGGTACCTGAGCACGGGCAAGCTCCTCACCGATGAGGACATAGAGCAGCTAAAGGCCTTCGATGTCATCTTCCTAGGGGCGATCGGTGACGACCGCGTGCCACCTGGAATCCTAGAGAAAGGGATCCTGCTCAAGGCCAGGTTCGCCTTCGACCAGTACATCAACCACCGTCCGGCGCAGCTGTGGAAGCCGTTCGGACGATTGAAGCGAGAGGTGGACTTCAAGATCGACGTTTATCGGGAGAACACCGAGGACTTCTATATCGGTGCCGGCGGGCGCATCAAGGAGGGCGCGTGCGAGCTCACCCTGGACATAGAGCGCGAGCTCTACGACCTGAGCATCGACATCGAGGCCAACGCCTCCAACACCGACGATTACGCGTTCGAGATCGGCATAATGTCGAAGAAGAACATCGAGAGGTTCGCCGACTACGTCATCGAGCAGACCAAGATGGTGGGCGAGAGGCGCATCACCGTGGTGGACAAGGCGAACGTGCTCTCCAACATATACCATCTGTGGCGCGAGGTATGGAACGAGAAGGGAAAGCAAGCCGGGATCGAGGTCCAATACATGCTTGTGGACGCGATGTCCATGGCCTTGGTCAAGAACCCGGACAAGTTCAGGATCGTCGCCATCCCCAACATGTTCGGCGATATTCTCACCGACATGCTGGCAGAGGTCACGGGAGGCCTTGGCCTAGCACCTGGTGGCAACATCAACCCCAAGGGGCTGAGCATGTACGAGCCCGTCCATGGAAGCGCCCCGAAGTACAAGGGCATGAACACCATCAATCCCACCGCGACCATCCTGGCCGCTAAGATGCTAGTGGACAACATGGGGCGGAGGGACCTGGGCTCCAAGATCGAGGACGCGGTTCGGCGGACCTTCGACAAGGGCATCTACACCCAGGACCTCGGCGGCAAGGCCAAGACCAGCGAGTTCGGGGACGCGGTGGTGGCCGAGCTAAGGAAGATGTGAAACACTTTCCCCCATCCTATTCTTCTTTCCTTGCTTACTACTGCTCGAGCTGGGCCTGTCAGCCCATCTTGTTCTCGATCCCCGCGCTACCCTTCCGCTTGGCCATCGCCTTTTTGAGCGTCGCGCCCATGAGCATGGATGTGACCGTCGCCACCACAATTAAGGCGAGAAGATAGGGGGTTATCTGACCGGCCTCGGCCACGATAGTCACCAGGAGGATGGCCGATAGGGGGGCTCCTAGGACGAGCGCGATCGCGGCCGCCTCTAGGCAGAGGACCGCGACGATCAACGGAACGCTGGGGAAGGCCATGTTCAATGCGAGGCCGATCATTGTGCAGCCGAAGAGCACCGGGAAGATGGGGCCGCCGAGGTAACCGCTCTTGAACGAGAGCGCCAGTAACACCAGCTTCAGAACACCGAAGAGCAGCAGCATTGCGACGCCGTACTTCGCCGGGTTGTTAAGGACGTCATGTATCTGGTCCTCGCCGGAGAACATCAGTTCGGGCAGGAAGTACGCTACCGCGGCGATGATCAGGCTGGCCAGGAATATGCGTAGCACTACCCTGTTGTCGAAGCGGGCCATTACCTTGCCGAAGAACTTGAAGCATGCGCCCATAAATAGCGCCAGGAAGCCCCCCAGGACGCCGAGGACGATGGCCTCGACGATGTAATAGAGCTCCTTTCCTTCGAGCGGGGGCATAGGCACCTGGCCCAGGAAGGCGACGAACCCTAGGCCAGCATAGACAAGGAAGCCGATGACACCGGCCATCAGGGTCCAAGCCATCAATTCCAGGGCGTTCTTCTTGTTAGGGAGGAGCTCGACGGCGAAGACGGAGGTGAACAGCGGCTGTCCGATGATTCCGTTGTAGGCAGAAGCTAGCGCGGCCACGCTCAAAGCCAGGCTCCCTTCCTTGCTCTTGACTTTAAGCAGTTTCAGGAACCAGCTGGTAATCTGTCGGATAAGCGCTCCCAGGGCGCCTTCGGGACCGATGCTCGCTCCCGAAATTAACGACAGGTAGGCGGACGCCAAAGAACCAGGGAATTTCTTATATTCTGTCTCCGCCGCCCCGCTCTCCACCGACTCCGAGATATTGCCGTGGATGGCCGTCTCCGCTTTCAGGTACTTGACGCAGAGGCCGACCAGGACCGAGAATAGGATCACCAGAACCGGCACTACCCAATGGTTGCTGGTGACGAATTCGCTGTCCCATATCAAGGCCGTTAGGTCGATCCAGACGACGAGGAACGGTATGGTGAATAGAATGGCCACCAGGGCGATGAAGAAGATCATCCAGAACTTCGGCCTCGGCCCGTTCGATGGCTGCCCGTCAGCAGATTTTTCCTCCCCGGTTGCTTCCCCACCAGACTGCGACATCTCTTACAGAATCCTAGGATTGTATCGGTTTGCGAACATAAGGCTTTGGCGGACGCTCGAGGCCGTCCCCGGAACATGATCGAAGCGTCCTCGGTCGCTGATCAGATCTCCTTCAAGACCAGGCCAGGTAGCGTCCGTCGACCTTACGCAATCTCACCGGGACCTCGAACAGGGCGCTGAGGTTTTCATCGTTCATGGAGGTGATGTCCGAGTCCAGGAAGATGCGTCCGTGCTTCATCATCACCACTCTCTCCGCCTCAGGTGGTATATCGGAGGGGTCGTGGGTAACGAGGACCAGCGCCCTCCCACCCATGACCAGCTTTCTCATCGCCTTCATCACCAAGGACTTGCCGATGAGGTCCAGGGAGGTCATCGGCTCATCGAGGATGAGAGCCATCGGGTCGTTAATCAGTGCCCTGGCCATTAGCACCCTCCTTGCCTCGCCATTGGAGAGCGATGCCATTTCGCGGGTGGCTAGGTGAGAGGAGCCCACCGCCCTCAAAGCCTCCTCAGCCCTTAACTTGTGGTCCTCGCCCACCGCCTGTGACCTGTTGGTGCCAATAGAGCCGAAGGCGCCCGATATCACCGTCTCCAGGGCATCCATGTCCCTCCTGAGCTCCTGCTGGAGCTCGCTCGACACGAGGCCGAAGGCACGTCGCACATCGAAAAGGTCCCATTTCTCGCCTCCTAATATCCTTACCTGGCTCCCAGGCATGGAGGTGTCATGCCACCACTCCCCGGTCATGACCTTAATCAACGATGATTTGCCGGAGCCGTTGGGGCCGATAATGACCAACCTCTCCCCAGAATCGATGCGAAGGTCGACCTGATGAAGTATCTCCACCTTGCCCTTGCTCACGGCGACGTTCCTCAACTCGATAATCGGAGTCCGATCCACGACCCGGTAGAAGTCACCCGATATTACCAATTTGAGGTCTGCTTGTTGCTCAGAAGCGTAACTTGAAGGCTAAACGATAGCCGGATGGTGGTCTCAGGGTGATTTCTTCGAAATCTCTCAGGCTTTGCGTATTCTAGGAAGGAAACGTATTAAGTCCCTCGCTTCGGTGCCAATAACACTTTCCAGGTGATCGATTTGGGGATTTACACCTCGAGGAACAAACTGATGACATTGGAGGCCGCCGCCGCCTTGGTAAAGGACGGAGATAAGGTGGCGATCGGTGGTGGGCTATGTTTACGTGAGCCAATCGCCATGTTGCGCGAGCTCACTCGCCAAGGTAAGAAGAACCTGCATTTCTGTGGGACGGCGCATGGTTTCGACGTGGACTTCTCCTGCGGCGCGGGGATCGTTGGCACCGCGGAGGAGACGCACGTGTCCTTCGAACAGGACTTCGGCCTGGCGCTCAACTATAGGCGCGCCTGCGAGTCTGGCCAGGTGAAGATCCACGAGAACTGCTGCAACTCAATCATCCAGCAGTTCCGAGCGGCCGCCTATGGGATCCCTTTCATGCCCATCATGAGCGCCAAGGGCAGCGAAGAGACTTTGCTGCATCCTGAGTTCAAGCACATTATCTGCCCGTTCACTGGTAACGACCTGATACTCGTACCAGCCCTGATCCCGGACGTGGCGATCGTCCATGCCCAGAAGGCGGACATCCATGGCAACCTCAGGATCGAGCAGCCATACGTCGCGGACCTGCTCATGATCAGGGCTTCGAAGAACGTCATCGTGACCGCCGAGGAGATCATCCCCGAGGAGGAGATGATCAAGCTCGGGCCGAACGTCCCCTACTACGAGGTGGCGCATGTTGTGCACGTTCCCTGGGGAGCGCACCCGACCAGCTGCTATCCGTACTATGCGTACGACCGGGAGCACATATCCCAATACTATAAGATCACGCAGGAAGGCCCGGAAGCCTTCAAGTCAAAGTACCTTGACAAATACGTGTTTGGCGTGAAGAGCCAGGCTGAGTACATCGAGCTGATGGGCGGGAGCGAGAGACAGAAGAGGCTTGCCTCTTGGAAGAATGGCCGCGAAGCATGGATGGAGTTGTATAACTATGAGTGAGAAATTCAAGGCAACCGTCGACGAGCTGTTCGTCTATAATGTGGCTAGGACGATCAAAGACAGCACCTTAGCGTTCCACGGTGTATCATCGCCTATACCGATGGTGGCCATGTACTTCGCCAAGCTGACGCACGCCAAGGACATGGTTTACGTGGGAGGCGTTACGAGCGCCATCGACCCCAACCCGCCTTTCTTCCCGACCACCACCAATGACTGGACCATGATGCAGAATCGGACGGCGATGATCACCATCGACAAGCTGTTCGACATGGCCCAGAAAGGTGAGCTCCATCGATCCTTCTTCAGCGGAGCCCAGGTCGACAAGTTTGGCAACCAGAACGTAACCATGATCGGGCGGCCAGGAAAGGTCAAGATCAAGCTGCCAGGGGGCGCGGGCGGATGCAACCTGTCAGGCGACTGCATCAATTACACCATCTGGACCTCCAGGCACCGAGCGCCGGCGAAAGGCGACAAGAGGATCTTCACCCTCGTGGACAAGTGCGACTTCGTGACCAACGTCGGCCACGTGACACCGTTCGGCACCAGGGAGCAGCTGAGGTTAGTGGGGAAGGGACCTGATTGGCTAGTGACCGAGCTGGGAGTGTTCGACTTCGACCCAGAGAGCAAGATCCTAAGGCTCAGGTACCTCTACCCCGACATCACCGTCGACGAGATCCTCGTGAACACGCAGTTCAAGCCGGTGATCCATCCCGAGGTAAAAGTGATGGACATGCCGACGAAGGAGGACGTGGAGCTCATGAGGAAGATCGATCCCCTGAACGTCAGGAAGAACGAGTTCCCGCCCAAGGAGCTGGAGAGGCAGTTCTTCATCTAAGGGGGACTGATGGTTGATCCGCGGATAGACGCCATATTCAACCCCAAGACCGTCGCATTGGTCGGCGCCTCGGGCGAGGAGGGGAAGATGGGGCACATCTTCGCCAAGAACCTCCTCTCGGGATATCAGGGCAAGGTGTACCTGATAAATCCTAAGGGAGGTAAGATCCTCGCTCACGACGCTTACCAATCCATCAAGGACTTGCCAGAGGCGATCGATCTAGCTGTGATCACAATTCCGGCCAAAGCCGTTCCCGCGGCCATGAAGGAGCTGGCGGAGAAGGGGACCAAGTCTGCAGTGGTGATTACCGCGGGCTTCAGCGAGGCCGGGCCAGAAGGAAAGGCGCTGGAGCAGGCGATGATGGAAGAGGCCAACAAAGGCCACATCAAGGTCGTCGGCCCCAACTGCTTCGGCGTCTACAACTGCAACATCGGCCTGAACGCGTCCATGGGAATAGGCACCCCGGACCCAGGCGGGGATATCTCCCTGCTCACCCAGTCGGGTGCATATGGCATGGCCATCTTTACCTTCGCCACAGACAATCAGATGAGATTCGCCAAGGTCATGGCCCATGGCAACAAAGCAGGGATCGAGGACTATGAGGTCCTCAGGTACCTGGGCCATGATGCGGAGACCAAGGTCATATGCCTATTCCTAGAGTCAGTGGACAAAGGGAGGGAGTTCTTCGAGGAAGCGAAACTGGTCGCCTTGAGGAAACCCATCATCGCCACCAAGACCGGCCGAACCGCTAGTGCCGCTCGGGCCGCGGCCTCGCACACCGCCGCCATTGCTGGTTCATTCACCGCATATGAAGCAGCTTTCAAGCAATCGGGGATCATCTTCGCTCGGAATGGTATGGACCTGGTTAACATCGCTAAGGGGGTGGATTGGCAGCCCCTCCCGAAAGGAAAGAGGGTGGGCATAATCACCAATTCAGGTGGGACTGGAGTGGAGCTGGCTGACCTTTGCGAGGAGAATGGCCTAGAGGTCCCGGAGTTCTCGAAGGGTCTGAGGGAGAACATCGAGAGCCTGATACCTGCGTACGCGAGCGCCAGGAACCCAGTGGACATGACCCCTATTTGGCCGAAGTACTCCGAGCTATATTCCAAGATCACGAGGATCTTACATGAGAGTGACGAGGTCGACATCATAGCCCCCATCGTCCTTCAAAGGGCAGCCCTGATGCCCGAAGTGTGTGCCGGATTGGCGGAAGCGGTCAATGACTGCCTATCGTCGGGATCCAAGAAGCCGACCTATGTCTGCTGGGTGTCCACCCGGGACGGTCTCAAGAACATGGACATACTCCAAAGGAAGCGTGTACCTTGCTACGACTGGCCAGAGCGAACCGCAAGAGCTGTGGGGGCTATCTCCCACTACTGCGAATTTCTGAGGTCTAGAGGTATGAAGCCTGATAGGATGTGAGACAATGAGGCCCAAGGCGTCAGAAGTGATCGAGAGAGCCCGGGCGGAAGGGAGGAGATACATCTTGGAGCCTGAGGCCAAGAAGATCCTTAGCGCCTACGACGTCCCCGTGACCAACGAGGCGATGTGCACCTCGCCCGAGGAGGCTTTGATCGTGGCGGAGAGGATAGGATATCCAGTGGCGATGAAGGTGGTATCGCCTCAGGTGGTGCACAAGACCGAGTTCAAAGCTGTCTGCCTGAACGTACGTAACGAGAAGGACGTCTCGGAGATTTATCGTTCCTTCGAGCAAGAGTCGATGCGGGCGAACTTCGACCTCACTGGCGTGCTGGTCTCAGAGATGGCCCATGGCCAGGAGATGATCATCGGCTCGACCAAGGACCCACAGTTCGGGCATTTGATCATGCTTGGGATGGGCGGGATATCGGTGGAGGTCTACAAGGACGTATCCTATCGTCTGGTGCCATTGAACGAACAGGACGTGAAGGATATGCTCTCCGAGATCAAGGGAGCGAAGCTACTATATGGCTTCCGAGGGAGAGAGAGGGCTAACATCCATTCCCTCACCAATGCGCTTATCAAGGTCTCCAACATGCTCATGGAGATCGCAGAGATCGCGGAAATGGACCTGAACCCCATTTTCGTTAGCCACGAGGGAGTAAAAGTAGCTGACGCTAGATTGCTTCTTTCCTGAAGGCTGCTGGGCGTTGGTTTTAATTTCATTTTCTTTGTGAAAGAATGTAGTTACAGAAACGGACTCCTTCTAGTTTACATACAAAAGTCGTGATAATTATTGAGATTTGCGATGGAAAGTGTTATAAGTACAGCACACCCAAGGGACTCCAGAACGACATCATTTTTTAGGTTCGTTCTGGGGAGAGAACACATATGAAAGAAATGACATCGATGGAGCGGTGGGATGCCGCTGCAAACCACGAGACTCCGGACTACGTGCCCTATTCTCTTTTTGGAGGCATATTCGAAGTGCACGGTGTTCCAGGATTGGATGTAGTAAACTACGGGGCAAGCGGCTTGAACATGGCAAAGGCCCATAAGGCCTTCTATGAAGCGGTTAAACCCGATTCAGCCTATTGCCTTTCTGATATGGGCCTGATCGTTCAGGGCTGGGGGGTTAGAATGAAGCTTCCTGACGCCCCCAACATCTGGATGGCATTAGGCAAATTCCCGGTACAAGAGCCAGGTGACTGGGAGAAGCTCGAAGTCCTTGATCCGAGGATTGATGGAAGAATGCGCCTCTATCTTGACGCGTGCAAGCTTTGGACCGACTGGTATGGCGACAAGGTTCCGATAGGAGTGTCGCTGGCCAGCCCAATCACCACGGCCACGCACGTATGCCCAATGGAAACGGTCATGATCCACATGATGACCGAGCCCGACGCTTTGAAGAAAGGTCTCAAGACCATTGAGCAAACCATAGCGGACTTCATCAACCAGTGCGAAAAGAGTGGTGCTCACTATGCTGGCTATCTAGTCACAAGGGCCTCGAAAGAGATCACCACTGAGCAGCAGTATCGCGAGTTTGGTGCTCCCTCTGATGAATATGTCTTCAGGCACACCACATTGCAGAACTGGCCTCATATTTGCGGTGTGGAGCCGATGTTCGACCTCGTGAACGAGTGGTCGAGGAAGTACAAGCATGTCAAGGGAATATCCTGGTGGAGCGAAGGAGCTAAGCCGAATCTCAAGGAAGCCAAGGAGGGCTGGGGCAAGCAGCTATGCTTGATGTCCGGTATCGACCATACCAACACCCTCGTTAGTGGGCCTGCCAGTGCTATCGAAGCAGAAATCGAGAGATCCTGCAAGACAGCCATGCACGGAAGCGGCCTTATCTTGGCCCCTGGCTGCGAGATTGCACCTCAAACTCCAATCGAGCACATGAAGGTTGGACTGAGGGCTGCAAGGAAGTATGGAAAGTACTGAGGTGTAAAAGCACCACAAACCCTTTTTTTTACTTTCATAAAGGTGGTTCAGACTATGAAGGCAGGCAGCGTCGCATACGATTTGGCAATCATAAATGCCAATGTAATAACGTTGAATAAGAAGGCACCCAAAGCTCAGGCCGTAGGCGTAATAGGGGAAAAGATAGCGTCCATTGGTACGGACGCAGAGGTCAACGCCGGCGTCGGACCTAACACCAAGGTCATTGACGCCAAGGGCAAGACGGTACTACCTGGCTTCCACGATTCACACATGCACCCACTATTAGTGGGGCATTTTGCCAATGGCGTCATTCTAAATGATGTTAAGAATGTAAAAGAGTTCCTTGTGAAAATAAAGGAGAAGGCAGATAAGACCCCCAAGGGCAAAATGATCTTAGGATCCGGTTGGAACCAGGAGCTGTGGGAGGAGCGCCGTTACCCGACCCGATGGGAAGTCGACTCCGTAGCCCCGGACAACCCTGTTTTCCTTATCCACTGGAACGCTCACATTTACTTGTGCAATAGCGTGTTGATGCGCCAGAAGGGCATCGACCGAAACACCCCCTCCCCAGATGGAGGAACCATTGAGAAAGATGCAAAAGGCGAGCCAACAGGAATCCTGCTTGAAAACGCGATCAATCTGGTAGCTCCAGGATTCTTGGAGACCGGTGCAGGTCTGTTCTCATATGAAGAGACGAAGGAAGCGCTGCACTATTGCGCCAAGAAGGCGGCAGAATGGGGCTTGACCTCGATCGTCGACATATTGGCGGGTGATGCTCAGGTCAAGGCCTACCAGGAACTTGAAGCAGAGGGAAAGCTTCCGGTTCGCGTCAACTTCTTCCTGGGATACCAGCTACTCGACTCGGTCATCAACCTGGGCATGATGAGCGGCTTCGGGAACAAGAAGATCCGCTTCGCCGGGATGAAGATGATTACCGATGGGTCGCTCAGCTCCCACACCGCCGCGCTCAACAAGCCATATGTGGACAAGCCTGAGACCACCGGGGTCATGAGGCTGAGCGAGGCGGAGATCAGAGATTTCGTGTTGAAGGCCACGGCCAATGGCATCCGTGTCGACGTGCATGCATTGGGGGACAGGGCCATACACAGCCTGATCAAGATATTCCGTGAGGCCAGGGACAAGTACAAGCCCAAGGACCCGCGCTTCAAGGTATCCCACTGCATCATCATGGACAAGGAACTGGTAAAGGCGTTCGCCGAATTGAACGTCGTGGCCAACGTACAGCCCACCTTCCTGATGGCCGGACAACAGTGGATCCCCCGGCAGGTAGGCCCGGATAGGTGCAAGATGGCACACGCCTATTGCTCGTTGAAGGATGCAGGCGTGCACATGAGCTCTGGCACGGACGCCCCCATCGGCCACATGAACCCCTTGATCAACGTCTACGCATCCTCCGTGAGGAAGGATCTGAAGGGATTCCCTGAGGGATGCTGGCACCCGGAGCAGAAGATTACCGTGGACGATGCGCTGCGCATGGGGACCATCGAAGGGGCGTATGCGACCGGCGAGGAGAATGAAAAGGGAACCCTCGAGGTCGGGAAGCTCGCGGACATGGTTCTAATGTCCGGGGATCCGTTGGCCGTCAAACCCGAGACTATATTAGATATCAAGAATAATATGACGATAGTAGGTGGAAAGGTGGTCTATGTCGCGCCCTGAAGCTCCTCCTCAGTGTCGAAACATGGACCATCACCCCATTATTATTCTCCTCTCTTCACCGAAACAATGCGGAGGGAGGAGATGACATAACAGGAGGAAAGAAAAATGGCAATGGGACCTGGAGAAATCACATTGGGGCTTGTCGGGCTTTACATAGCTGGCGTCCTGATGGTCAATCTCCTCGCCTTTCAGGGGAAAGCTGATCTCAAGGACGCTGCGATATTCAACTTTTTAGTTGGCTTCCTTGCGATCTCCGTGGCCTTCTATAACTGGCTAGTGGGTGGAAGTCCTCTAGCGGCAGCGCAAGCCTTGCTGTTCGCATTCACCTACTTGTGGCTCGGTTGGGACTTTATTAAGGGGGCCAAGGACCAGAGGGCGGTGGGTTGGTACTGCTTGTTTGTGGCCATAAACGTGATTCCGTTCGCGATATACACGTTCAAGGCAGAGCTGTGGATCCTGGGCTTCAACTGGATCTTGTGGGGCTTGGCATGGTTCATGTTCTACGTGCTCCTTGCGGCTCAGAAGAACCAGTACTTCAAGCTGATGCTCGGCGTGACCTGGGTCGCGACCATAGTCCTATGGTTCTGCTCCCTAGGATGGCTCATCGGCTGGATGGACTTCGCGCAGTTCTATGGCTTCTGGTGAAGGCAACCCTTAAACCATTTACATTAATTCCTTTTTATAATTATAATATGGCGAAGGGCATGGGAACATCTAGCCATTCAATAAAGATAAATTTATTCTGGATACTTTATATATAAATACATGCCCAGGATAAATGAGATGACCCCCAGTATCGTCGCTCCTGATATGAGCAGCATCGAGTCCTGTAAAAACTCCTCTCCTTTTGAATAGGCATCATAGTACATTATTCCCGCCGCGGCTAGACCAAAAAGTCCAGAAGCCATCACGACGATTCCAGCATAATTCTTTCCTCGTTCCCGATCCTGTCCAGGAGAGCTTTCGTCCACGGTACTAGAATGAATCGCGCTTCTTTAAAAGTACGCGTATCGCATGGTTCATTTCAAAGGGGAGCATGAAAGCCTTAACATTCTTTTCTATAGTTAAGCCGTCAAAATACGAAATTTTACGCTGTTTTGGGTCATTCGGTCGGCTTTTTCGAAATCTCTAACCACAAATTGGCTATTTTCTTCCATAAAACCCAGATAAACGCGTAGGAAATGAAGATAGCATATTTAATGGGCGTTGAGGTTGTATTGCCACCAATAATTGTGAGGGGGCCAGGGGTAAGCATGAAGCAGATGACAAGTACGCAACGGTTTGAGGCGGCTTTAAAGCACGAGACACCGGATATGGTTCCCATATCCTACTTCGCTGGAATACTTCAGCTGCATTGGGTTAAGGAGAACCTGACTTGGAAGGACACCGTGGAATATGGAAGGAACGGCCTTAGGATGGCTCAGGTGACCAGCCACTTCCTGGATGAGGTGGGTGGCGATACTGCCTATGTGCTGTCCGATGTTGGGGAGATAGTCCAAGGCTGGGGAGTGCGGATGAAGCTACCGGACGCTCCTGATATCCACATGGCTCTAGGGAAGTTCGGTGTAAACGAGCCCGGAGACTGGGAGAAGCTGGATGTTCTGGACCCATTGATCGATGGCAGGATGCCTACCTACCTTGATGCCTGCAAGTGGCTCAAGGAGAAGTACCATGACCGCGTGCCAATCGGGGTCGACGTACCCTCAGCGCTGACGACATCCACCCACGTAGCGCCAATGGAGACGGTGTTGATCCATATGCTCACCGAACCGGACGCGCTCAAGAAGGGGCTTAGGACGATTGCGACGACCGTCGCTGACTTCCTAAATGCATGCGCCGACGAAGGTGCCTTCTATTCCGCATATCTGACGACACGTGCCTCGAAGGAGATCACCACAGAGGACCAATACCGCGAATTCGGGGTCCCGTGGGATATGGAGATATTCAAGAAGACTGAGCGGCTGTACCACATATGCCATGTTTGCGGGGTCGAGCCAATGTTCGACATCATCGCCGAGTATGCGAGGTCCACCAAGAACACAAAGGGAATTTCCTGGTGGGACAAGGGTGCCAAGCCTAACCTCAAGGAAGCGAAGGATGGCTGGGGAAAGGACCTATGCCTCATGTCTGGGATAGACCACACCAACACTCTGACCGATGGCACGCCTGAGACCATTGACAAGGAGATTGAAGAAGCCTGCAAGATCGCCATGCCTGGCAGCGGGTTTATACTCGCGGCCGGATGCGACATCTCGCCCAAGACACCAAAGGAGAACATGAAGGCCTACATCAAGGCCGCCCGCAAGCATGGGAAGTATTAATCATAAGAAAGTACGAATTACAAAAGCCGTGATTGAAGGTGAAATGATGAATGACGAACAGTACAAGAAGATATACGATTGCGTTGTGAACGGCAAGGCAGCGGAAGCCCAGAAGATCGGGGAGGAAATGAAGGCAGCTGGCATTGACAGCAAGGAGATCGGCAAGGTGCTGATCGACGCCATGAACTTGGTCGGGCATAGGTACAGGGAAAGGGAGATCGCCCTACCTCAGCTAATCCTCGCCACGCACTGCTTCAAGAAGATACTATTGCCCTACGCAGCCGACGCTAAGGGCAAGGAGGGCGTCGTGGTCATGGGAACGGTCAAGAACGACATCCACGACATCGGCAAGAACCTGGTATGCTCGATGCTCCAGGTTTACAACTACACGGTAGTCGATCTCGGGAAGGATGTTCCCTTGGAGAAGTTCGTGAGCGAGGCGAAGAAGGTCAACGCCAACATAATCGGCGCAGGGACCTTGCTTACTGCCACAATGCCAGAGCTCCAGGAGATCATCAACATGATGAAGGAGGCCGGCATCCGTGACAAGGTGAAATTCGCCGTCGGAGGCGCGCCCTTGACCACCACCTACGCCAAGCACATCGGGGCAGACGGTTACGCTGCCGATGCGATCCTGTCCGTGGAGATGGCCAACCACCTGATGAAGGGAGAACAGCACTATCTGTCCGCAAGGCAGGACAAGTAGACTGGCGTGTGTGATTCGATGAGCAAGAACTCTCAGCAAAGGGTGCATGACGCCATCAAGCACAACCCCGTTGACCGCGTCCCGGTCAGCGGAATGGCCTGGTTCATCGGGGCCAGGGCGGGCGGCTTCGGCACCAAGGAATACGCCACCAACGGCGAGAAGATGGCCAAGGGCCAATTGGCCTTCCATGAAAAGACGGGCGTAGATATATTGCATCCCATGTCCGACGTAGGCCAGATGTCCTCTGGGTGGGGCACAGTAATGCGCTACACCGAGGGCCTCGCCCCGATGATGGATGACTTCGCCGTCCGGGAACCGGAGGATTGGGAGAAGATGGAGGTGCTCGACCCGAAGAAGGATGGAAGGATGCACGTCCCCATCGATGCCATATCATTGATGCGCAAGAAGGTCGGCGAGACCGTGTCGATGATGCCTTACATCCCAAGCCCGCTCACAAGCACCACCCACGTGCGGGCAATGGAAAACGTTCTCATGGACATTATCCTCAACCCAGAAGCCCTGAAGAAAGGTTTGAAGATAATTACCGAGACCACCATCCTCTACGCCGACCAGATATTCGATGCCGGGGCGGACGGGCTGTTGTATGCGCCAACCCGCGCTTCCGCCGAAATCGTCACCATCGATCAGTACGAAGAGTTCGGCGCAATCTACGATCGAAGGGTGCTCGGGGGATTGAAGAACCAGGATGGCTACAATATCCTCCATGTCTGCGGCGTCGAGCCCTTCTTCGAGCTCCTCTCTAACTACCCCAACACCGGAGGTATAAATTGGTGGGACAGGGGAAGCAACTTGAAAGTATCCGAAGCAAAAGCCAAGTGGGGGAAGACGGTCTGCCTGGTAGCGGGAATGGACCAGACTACCACATTGATGATCGGCAAGATGGAGGACATCAGCAACGAGGTCAAGGACACCATCAATCAGGGATTCGGTGACGGCACCGGATTAATCATCGCGCCTGGTTGCGAGATATCCCCCAACACTGATTTCCAGAAGATCAAGGAAATGGTGAGAGCCGCCGAGAAATACGGACGGAAGTTTATTTGAAAGGAGGAAGTGAATGAGCGATCTGAAAGGAATCTCAATGAAGTGCGAGCCCCCGGGACCGGAGGCTCAGAAGATAATGGATCGGGACAAGCGCTTCATGGCCACAATGAACAAGGTCATGCCCGTGGTCGCCAAGCGCGGCAAGGGAATGTACGTCGAGGACGTGGACGGCAACGTCTACCTGGACTTCCAGTCCGGTATAGCCGTCAACAACCTGGGTCACTGCCCGCCCACCGTCGTCAAGGCGGCGCAGCAACAGCTTGAGACCCTCATCCACTTCCCTGGCATCCTGCTCTCACAGAACATGGAGGGCGCGCTGGCCGAGGAGTTGAGCGAGCTCGTCCCTGGCAACTTCGTGAAGAAGACCTACTTCTCATGCACCGGCTGCAACACCATCGACACGGCCATCAAGGTGGCAAGGTGGAGCACTGGACGGCCTAGGAACCTAGCCTTCTTCGGTTGCTTCCACGGGAAGTCCATCGGTGCCATGTCCCTCACGGCATCCAGGACCAACTACCGCAAGGGGTTCATGCCAGAGATGCCGGGCGTCATTCATGCACCATACGCCTACTGCTACCGCTGCCCCTACAAGATGGAATACCCCTCTTGCGACGTCTATTGCGCCAAGTTCATCGAGGAGGAGATCCTGACCAAGTTCATCCCGCCTGAGGAGGTCGCCGCATTCTTCATCGAGGCGATCCAGGGGGAAGGTGGGTATATCGTCCCGCCTAAGGCCTGGCACAAGGAGATCCGCAAGATGACCGAGAAGTACGGCATCCTGTGGGTCGCGGACGAGGTCCAGAGCGGCATCGGGAGGACGGGCAAGTGGTTCGGCGTCGAGAACTTCGATGTGGTGCCGGACATCACCTGCATCGCCAAGGGCATCGCCTCTGGCCTGCCGATGAGCGCCTGCGTCTTCAACGAGAAGTACGACATCAAGCAGCCCGGAGCTCACGCCACGACCTTCGCTGGCAACCCAGTGACGACTGCGGCCGCGCTTGCCACCTTGAAGACCATCAAGGAGGAGAAGCTGCTCGACAACGCAACCAAGATGGGCAACTACCTCCTGAAGAGGGAGGATGAGCTCAAGGACAAGTACGAGATCATCGGCGATGTGAGAGGCATTGGCCTGATGACTGCGGTGGAGATCGTCAAGGACAAGAAGTCCAAGAAGATGGACATGGACACCAGGAACAAGATCGTCAACAGCTGCCTGAAGAAGGGCTTATTGATATTGTTCTGCGGGCCATCCTCGATAAGAATCATCCCCGCGCTCAACTGCAACCAGGAGCACATAGACAAAGCCATGGAGATCTTCGAGGCCGAGGTCAAGAGGGTCCAGGCCGAGTGCAAGGCTGCCTGCGGAACGGTTTAAGGACCGAAACCATCCTTAAAAAACCCTTTAAAATTTTCAATTTTTATTGCCGTGTCCACGGTCAATCATCGCAACTAGGATCGACCTCATGTCGCTCGACCTGCTTCGGCTTCTCATCGGTCAAGCCCTTGAGCGCCCAGCGTAGCAGGGACGGTGTCACCAGGGCAGTAGCTAGTCCAATGAAGACGGCCATAGAGTAGATGTCCTCACCGATTATCCCTGTCTCCAGGCCATAGATGGCTATGACCATGGCGACCTCCATGCGAGGCACCATTCCGATGCCGACGGCCAAGGATTCTTTTCTACTCAGCCCAGAAAGTCGGGCAGGTATCCCACATCCTACGATCTTGCCAGCGATCGCTACCAATGTGAGGGCGATGGCCACAGGCAGTACCGCGATCAGTCCGTTCAAACTGAACATTAGGCCAGCGGTGATGAAGAAGATTGGAACGAAGATAGCCTCTAGATATTCATTTCCGACCTCGAATTCACTCTTGAAGGGCAAGGTCGCGAAGACGGTTCCAGCCACGAAGGCGCCCACGATCGCAGATATGCCGATCAGATCAGCGATGAATGCGTATAGAAGGGCGATGGCAAACCCTAATGTGAAGCCTATGTGCCGCAGCCCATTCTTCTTCCCCTTGTTCTCAGCCCATTTTATCAAGGGACATAGGTATTTCACACCGAGCCAGATGCCGAATCCCAAGAATGCCAGCGCAGAGACGATGCTGATGGGGATGGACCACATATCCCCGTCCCCCATCGCTCCCTTAGTCAAAGCCAGAATAATCATGCCAAGAATATCGTCGATTACGGCCGCCCCAAGGATTGCCTTTCCCAAAGGTTTGGACATCGTGCCCGTCTCGACCAGGATATCGGCGGCCACTGCCACGCTCGTGGCAACCAGGATGACGCCGACGAAGATAGCCTCCATAGTCGAGGAGTCGGGTACCATAAGGGAGAATACCAGATATCCAAGGACCCAAGGAAGCACCACGCCCCCGAAAGCGATCAGCAAATTCCTCTCTGTGTAGATTGCTCGTAGATCGCACTCAAGTCCGATCATGAACAAGAGGATGATTGAGCCAATGGTCGCAATCATGCTCACTAGCTCTTGTGGTACGAAGTTTGAACCAAAGAATGTGGTGAAAAGTATGCTGATTATGATTCCTGCCAGTATCTCTCCGATCAACAAGGGTTGCTTCGCTCGTACCATTAGGAAATATGTTCCTACTGCTACAATCAGTAAAAGCGTCAGCTGGAACCAAGCTGCGCTCTCAGAGTCCATCCTTTCCCTCTGAAAATGATATGTGATTATGGCAAATAAATTTACGCAATAGAATACTGCTTGCCACAAACGAGATCTAATACAATCTTCGGGCCATATGAAATTACTCGACAGGGCAGATCTCTTCTATCTTTTCGAATTTCTCTCCTTTCATATCGGATTTCAAGACCCTGCGGAACAATATTGGGCCAATCAGCGAAGTGGCAATGCCCAAGAATACCGCAGCTGAGAAGATGTCGCTCCCGATAAGGCCGTTGAGCAATCCGTATGTTGCGATTACCACGGGCACTTCCAATCTCGGTACCATGCCTGTGCCGACCGCAAGAGATTTCTTCCATGGCATGCCGGTGATCCTCGCCCCGACCCCGCAGCCAATAGTCTTTGACACAATGGCAGCGATAGTAATCACTATAGCGAATACCCAAACACTCAGGAAACCATCCAGACTAAATGCAAGTCCTGCTGTGATAAAGAAGAGTGGGACGAACAAAGCTCCAAGATACTTCATTCCTTTTTCAAGATCATGCTTCAGCGGAAGGGATGACATGACCGCGCCCGCGACGAAGGCACCGACGATTGCTGATATTCCAATCAATTCAGCTACGAATGCATATAACAAGGCAAAGGCGAATCCGAGCACGAAAGTGGTATATGAAAGGCCACAGGATTGCGCCTTTCTTTCCATGTAATGAATGATCCGGCAAAGGTATCTTTTTCCGAGCCATATGCCTAATATGATAAAAGCGACCGCCTCGATAGTCACGATCAATACCCCGGCGGTTGAGACATCCCCGGTAGCGACACCCTTCGCAATTGCAAATGCTAGCATCCCAAGGATATCATCTACCACTGCTGCTCCGATGATTGTTTGCCCCAGCTTCTTCGATATTAGCCCCATCTCTTGAAGGACGCTGGCAGATACCGAGACGCTAGTGGAGACGAAGATGGTCGCCCCGAAAATCACCTCTCCAATCGAATCCGAAGGGATGAATGTGGCGAACACCAAGAATCCTAAGCCCCAGGCAACTATCACTCCCAACGCGGCGATGATAAAGGTTTGTTTCGTGAAGATCTGCTTCACATCGCATTCGAGGCCAATGATGAAGAGCAGGACTATTGAGCCAAGCTGTGCTAATACCGCTATCGTTTCGCTCGGGGTGTCATCGACATGAAAGATATTGACTAGGATAATACTGATGATGATGCCTACCAGTAATTCGCCAATCACTGTAGGTTGTTTCAATCTGATGATCACAAAATGGCTTGCCACGGCTATTACCGAAAGGGCGGTGACCGTCAGCCATGTCGTATCGGCAGCGATGGCAATCCCAATTAGGCAACGCCTGGCCAGTAAATAAATATGAGCGTATCTCGACTTGGTAATTAGATGTAAAGAGGAAAAGAGGTTTTTAAAAAGGGTAGAGTGTCTATTTCTTCGATGCTTTCTTGGTCATGTGCACCGCATGGCTCATCTGCATGACGTTCTCCTCAGGAGAACCTGGAGCGATGTCACAACCTGCACCCAGGATGTATCTGGTATCGCCTCCCTTCTTGATGCAATCCAAGCACTCCTTGAGAGTGGCATCTGCCGTCCCTGAATAGAGCGTATGAGCCGGCTTCACGTTTCCAAGCAAGGTGGATTTGTTCCCGAACGCCTTCTTGGCTACAGCTAGATCGACCTGATAGTCTATCGAGAACACATCCGGGTTTGTATCGAGGATGCTATCGAGGCGATCGGACGTATCCCCGCAAATATGTAGGATAAAGACACCATCATGCTTCTTGATCACCTTGGCACAGTCCCTGATGTAGGGTTTGGAGTATTTCAAGAAGTCCCCAGGTGAGATGAGGGAGCCAGATGCGGTGGGGTCGCAGAGAGTTATTCCATCAACGCCAAGCTTCATCATGTATTCGACATAGGACTTCATCACCTCATTACCGAACTTGAGCATTCGCACCACAAAGTCAGGATCGGTCAAGGTGTCCAGCATGACCGTTTCCACTCCCCTAATGTCCCCAACTAAGGTGAAGGGTGCGATGGTACTGAACTCGACGAATCTCTCTTTCCCAACCTTCTCTATGACATATTCGGTGGCGATGGTATGGGACATCATGCGGTGATCAAGTCGCATGTCCGGAACCTCAAGCTTGTCAAGATCCCCGGGTTCATTGATGATCGGCGTCCAAGTGGATCCTGCACCGACATCTGGCTGCTTAACCTCACATCCCAAAGCCTCGACCGGAGGCATGAGGAAGTCTCCGGTGGTCTCCAAGCCATCGAATCCGAACCTCTCCGCTGCCTTGATCTGGGCCTCAGCTCCCAACTTTGGTTTCTTTAGGGACAACGGCACTGAAATATTCGCGATGCCCAAAGCCCAGAATCCCTGGAACGGTGGGTTCAGTGGAACTTGGTCTACTCCTTCTCCCTTGATTGTGGCCATGACGCGCTCTCTGGGTCGCATTTTCCCTCAACTCCATTTGAGTGTCGTATTTCTAGGATAATGAAAAGAGATAGAAGAAAAGGGTTTGATAGTGTTTCCCCTCATTCGTTCATGTGGTCCCTACTCTTCGCGAACGCCTCTGGATTCCTCTTCGCATCCCAATACAGGACCAATCGGATGACGAATCCGATTACGAAGTAGCTGATAAACAGTATCCAGACCTCATCATAGAAGAATGAGAAGACCTCGTAGGTGATGAAGATGCCCGCGATGGTTGCAGCCACACCCATTACTACTCCACCTGGCGCCTTCCATGGCCTGGGTCTATCCTTCATCGTGTACTTCAGCCTGACGTAAGCCGCGGAAGTGGACGCGTAGGCAATGGCCACACCGATAGCCATCAGAGTGTACAGAGCCACCACCCAATTGGTTCCTGCAATGTAGCAGTATATGATGAAGAACAGGGTGATCAGCAAGATCACAATGTTACCGACGTATGGCTGGTGGTGCTTGTTGACCTTGAAGAACATCCGGGGCATGATTCCCTCACGACCCATGGCGAACAATACCCTCGATGCGCCTAGCCAGAACCCGATCACGCAAGATATTAGTGTCGCTATGTTGGCGAAGACGATGAGGTATTCCAACCACAGGCCATAGGTCTGTTCGGCGATAACACCCGCGATGAAGTTGGGCATGGCTAGGAGTTCCTCCAAGGGAGCCATGGCATTCTCGACCAACGATATGGACGCGTAAAGGATCATCGCTGCGAACACGGACCAGACCATTACCTTCCAATGCTTGGAATGCGGGTAATCGCATTCCTCAGCGAATTGCGGGATAAGTTCGAATCCGAAGTACATGGTGATCATCAATCCGACACCCAACAGGAATCCTTCGGTGCCAAATGCGAAGAAGGGATCCCAGTTCCCTGTGTCGAAGGTGGGGTGGAAGACGAACAATATCAGGTACCCGAAACCTACGACGATTGTGAACACGAACAACCAAAATTGGATCGTTGCACTAAGATCGACCTTTCTCCAGGTCAGCCCAAACATGGCAATCGCCATCAAGCAAGATATGATGGCAATGGTCTCAAGCGTGAGATCAGGTACCCACATGATTTGGATGATCGTCGCCAGCGAGCTCAGCATATAGGCCATCAAGGCCAGATATGAAAGAAGCAATGCCCAGGTCACCCAATAGGATGCCTCGACCCCGAATCCTCGCTTTACGAAGACGAAAGAGCCGCCCACTTTGGGGAACATCGCGCTAAGTTCGCCGTACACCATGCCTATCGGGATACAAATTAAACCGACCACCACGAAGGCAAGGGCAATCGAAGGCCCAGACACTGAATACCAGAATTGGCTCATGACGACCCAAGGACCTATGATCGAGGCAGTGGCCATGGCGAACAAGTACCACCAACCCAACTTGCCTTTCAGCGTAGGTTCCTCGGCCGGACAAGCCTCTGGTATAATATCCACTTCTCCAGGTGACATTATTCGACCTCGCTACCTTTCCCACGGCTCTCCTCCGAGTGCCATGCCTTTCCCTCCTTGATGGCACTTTGGCCGTGTATTAGGCTCCTGAAATCGCATGTTGGGTTATAAACTAAGCGGTATCTCGTCCTGCAAATATGCGTAAAAAAGGAAATGTAATCGAGAAAATGTCTAATTCAAAGGCGTTAAAGTGTTCTTTTGACGGTATTGGCAGCCCTTTTTTAACGCTGCTTAGACAAAATATTCTTGAATAGTTGTTTAAGGAAAGATACGAAAATTTCAGAATGAGGGCAATATTTCTACGAAAACCCCTATACTATTTCCGCTTGCATCGACGAGCTAAAAGTCAGCGCCTCATCCTAATCGTCGGACCTTTGCCGTCACTTCGGGAAACTTGCTCAGATCCATATGCGGGAAGTATAGGGAGGAATAGAAACGATCTTCGAAATCCTTCTGTGCGGCCAGCTCAACATATGTCAGCTCCTTGGCAAGTATGGAGGCTTTCTCGCGCAGCTTGATGCTCATCAAAGCCATCTTCGCCCCCGAGCCTGCCGCGTTGCCAATGCCCTTGATCCGTTCCAAGGGGACCTCCGGGAAGAGCCCGATGTTCCTCGCGCTCGCCGGGTCGACGAAATTTCCAAAAGCTCCCGCCAAGAGGATGCCCGCGAGTCCATCCTTGTCGATCCCCCGCCTTTCCATGAGTATCTCCCCCGCGGCATGCAACGCCCCCTTCGCGAATTGCATTTGGACGATGTCCTCCTGAGTGAAAGATATCTCCCTCCCTATCGCCGAGCTCCCCGCCTCGACAAGGACATATCGCCATTCTCCATCTTTCTTATGCACCCGCTGCGGGTCTGACCTCGGATCTATCTTGCCACTAGGCTCGATTATACCGTTAAGAAATAGCTGCGAAACGAGGTCGATGGCCCCTGAACCGCAAATCCCCCTCGGCCTCTTTCCACCGATTGTTGTGAACTGCAGATTGAGTTCCTCGCCTATGGTAACATGATCGATCGCTCCCTCCGCCCCCCTCATCCCGCAGGACAGGTTCCCACCTTCAAAGGCAGGTCCAGCAGCGACCGAGGCAGAATAGATGCCGTTCTCGTCCCCGACCGATATCTCTCCGTTGGTGCCGATATCGATCACCATGTGAGGATCTTCGAGCTCATCGAGTCTGGACGCAAGGAGCACCGCGACATGGTCCGCGCCAACGAAACCTGCGACATTGGGGAGAGCGCACGCGTATCCCTCATGGGAGATCCTTATGCCGAGCTCCCTTGCCTTGTACTCGAGCGCTTCTGAGGTGACGGGCGCGAACGGAACAAGGGTTAATAGCCTTTGGTCAAGCCCGAAAACGGAATGATGCATTGCCGTGTTTCCGACAAGCACGACTTCCATGATATCATGAGGATTCACCCCTGAGGTGCTGCAGCATGATTGGATCAATTGGTTGATGCAATCGATTACCAGGTCCTGCAGCTCCTTCCGGCCATTGAGATTGGCCATGGAGAATGTGATTCTCGAGATGACATCGTCGCCGTGCTTGATCTGAGGATTGAGCAGGGAATGGACCGCCATCACCCTTCCAGAAGCAAGCTCCATCAGGTATGCGACGACGGTGGTCGACCCCACGTCAATGGCTACGCCATAAGCTCCGTGCTTTCCCCCCAAATCGATCCTGAGGATCTCCGCCCCCCTTGCGATCGCATGCAATTCCTGGCCATCAGGCGATGCAGAAGCCAAGGTTTCCAAGACAGAAAGAGGCAAGGTCAGTTTTTCATGCCCTATCTCCCCCAAAGCCTCGATCAGCTGAGAATGGGCACTCTCTGGATGGTCAAGGTCGGACCCCTTGAGATGGAGGACCATCTCCCTGATCAATGGGTCCAAATCCCGAATATCGTCCGAGGTTTCCAAGATCACGTGCTTAGAGCTTCCAAGGTACTCTGGTGTCTCGATGGCCACGTCATCGATCACGCTCATCCTGCATGCCAAGCGCGATCCTGATAGAACCTTGCGTTTTCCTAGGAGCTTGATGTCCTCCTTGGTCGGTTCGGTCGATCCCGAGATCAACTGGACATGGCATCTACCACAGACGCCCCTTCCACCGCAAACGGAATCGATTGGGACATCGACACGGCGCGCGACCTCAAGCACCGTTTCTCCAGCCTTAGCCTCGGCGACGATACCCGATGGTTCGAAACGCACCTTGGGCATGGCCGGACTCCAAATTAGTAGAAATGACGGTAGATGCTAAAAATCTCAGTTATCTGGGCGATGTCGTAGCTCTCGAAGCATTCCTTGCTGATGATGCTCTCCCGCAGTATCTTCTGCGCTTCCGAGGGTGTCTCGGCATGGAATAGTATGATCATGCCAAAGCTGCCCAGCGCGGTAAAGACCTGGATAGTGGCAGGGTGCTTCTTGAGCTCTTTCACGGCCAGTTCCTGATTCTGAGGGCTTATTCCCGGGGCGAATTTGATCACAGCGGCGTAGATGAGCTCTCCCAACCGGTCATAATAGATGAGGTGCGCTTTTTGGATGACCTTCATGTTGCGCAATCTTTCTATGCGATAGCCTACTGACCTGCTGGTCATCTTCATATGGGCGGCGATTTCCTCGTAGGTCCACTCCGGATTGTTAGCAAGAATCATCAGGATCTTCTTGTCCGTGGCATCCAACTTTTCTCTGGTCAAGGCGCACACCCATTAGAAGTTGGATTCTTGATTTGTGTCCAACTATTAAAATTGATGGTCATCCAAGGAGAATGGAACTATCGGCAATTCGTTTGAAACACCTCATCCAGGAGGTCTTTTTATTTTATGTGCACGATAGATGTTGTAGGGGGAATTTTGACCGACCATCATCCCAAGACATAGTATAATTAGTATGTTCACGATAGACCGGGGGAATGGCAAGAAGGGTGAAACAAAGCGTAATGGCTCAAGCGGCTCAGGCTAGTGGGGCCCCTAAAGCCGTCAAGCAACCCATCGACCTTAAGAAAGGGGCCGAGTTCTTCCTTCCCACCAACCAACGATCCTTGATCATTCACTTGTTCGAATTCGGACTGTTCTTCGCGGCTGGTCTGGCCATGTGGTCGGTGGATAAGGTCATCTCGGGCTTGTTGTTCGCCTTGGCCGTCGGCATCCCCCTGCTCATGTATTACTACGATGGAACGAAGACGCCTAGGAGCGCCTTCATCGACGAGGACAAGATAGTCCTAAGGTTCAGGTTCGGGAAACCAAAGACCGTGTATTGGGATGATATCGAGTACTTGCAGAAGATCGAGGTCTATGAGACGCTTTCGTCCAGGAGCAAGTCCATTGGATGGATGAAGGGCACCTCCATGAAGACACCAGTCATTCTTTCTAACAAAGCCGGGGATGCCGCCATCTACGCCTATACGCTGAAGAAGGGCGCTCCACCTCCCGAAAAGATCGTGGAGAAGTAGTAGAGCATGGGTCAGCGCGATTATCTTGACTCGTCCCCCAGATAGGATGCTAAAATGATCGGTTCATTCAGGGGAAGTCCACCCGCATGGATAGATCCCTGGGCATGTACAAAGGCCGGAACGGCTTGCCGACGGTCTCAGACTGAATTCGTACGATGAGCTCGTCCAAGGTCATGTCCACGTTCTTGTTGGCCGCGCGGTCGTACACGCTGAGCGTCGCAGAGGAAATTTCCTTGTCCCCGATGACGATGACGAAGGATACCCAATCCTGCTTTGCCTCACGCACCTTCTTGCCCACCGTCTCCCCGCGGTCGTCCAGACCGACCCTGATCTTGGCCGCCTGCACCTTGTCCGCTAGCTCCTTGGCCTTTTGGAGATGCGAATCTGAGACGGTCAGTAGGCGCACCTGCTCCGGCGCCACCCACAATGGGAGGACGCCCACCTTTCCCTGGGCCTCCATCTGCACCGCCGTGTCCAACAAGGTGTAGATATACCTCTCGATGGTCCCGATGATCGCCGTGTGCAATATGATCGGGTACTGCTTCTGGCCCTTCTCGTCCGTGTAGGTTATGCCGAAGCGCTTGGCGTTCCCGATGTCGATCTGAACGGTCCCGATCTCCCTGGCCCTCTTCAGATCGTCCAGGATGTGGTACTCGATGTTGACGGTCCAGTAATAGTTGATGCCCTCGGGGTAGAAGTGAAGCAGCGCAGGCTTGTTGTGCTTCTTAAGGATGGACATCAGCATGTCCTTGTGCTGGCGGTACGCCTCCATGGAGGAGAAGTTCACCAGCATCTCATAATCCCGGCCAAGCTTGTTCGCCTCGTCGTAGATGCGCGCGTCCAGTCTCTCGAACCAGTCCTCAGACTGCCTGAGGTCCTTGCATATGACGTGCAGATCCGGCATGTTCATGCGCCTGGTGCGGAAGCAGAGCATGGTCTCCCCGGACTGCTCCAACCGATAGGCGTCCGCAACCTCGAACGCGCCGTAGGGAAGCTGCTTGTACGATATGTTCCAGTTGCGCATCATGGCGAACTGCTGGTGGCAGGCGGCGTACCTCATGACGAAGTCGCGCTTCTCGCCTGGGATCATGTAGAGCCTGTCGCCGAAGAGGGCGGCATGCTCCTTGACCGGTCCCTCATCGAGGGAGAACATGTTGGTGCCCTTCACCGTGTAGACCGGTAGCTTGAGGTCGTTGACGGTGTCGAAGGAGTAATCGCTCACCAGGTCCATCATCACCGCGCCGTTGGGGGAGAAGCACATGTGCCCTACGTCGGACATAGATTCCCATTGGATACCGAACTTCCGGCACAGGCGGAGATACTTGACCTCACCGGCCAGAGGATGTTCCTTCTTGAGGGCCTCCTTCTCCATCATGATCATGAAGCACTCGTTCTTGGACTTGAACTCCTGGGGGGCATACTCCTTCCCGTCCGGAGTGAGGACGATGAAGCTCTCCTCGCCCTTGGTCTCAGCCCTTTGCTCCTTTCCTGCGAAGTCCCTCGATAGCTCTGAAAGGGGATGGCCCTTGCAGCTGAGGCGGAAGGCCTTGTACCAGCCGAAGGGCGCGCGGACCACCTCGACGTCCATCTCCTTGAGCCTCGCCTCCAAGGACTTCATCATCTCCGCGCCGGTGGCAGGGTCGGAGAGGTCCGGGGAGAGGTGCGCGTAGGGGTAGAGCATGACCCTTTCCGCCTTGACCTTGGCCATGACGTCCGCTAGGTCGGCTGCCGCCTCCTCGACCACCTGGGGGACCTTCCCCTCGTCCTTCTTCTCCACCGTTATGAACGCCACCAGGACCTCGTCCAATCGCCCCTTATGGTGCGCCTCATCGATCTTCTCCGCGACCGGTGTGGGCTTCTTGACCTCAAATTCCATGAAATCGGCGTGGATGTAAAGGGCCTTCATCGAATGGCGAAGTAATGTTTGTCTGATATTTAAGTTAAGCCCGAGCACTGGGAGCCTCCTGAAGCGTCGCGCAAAATGAACAACCTTTAATAGAGGCGAAATAATTCGCAGGCAGATTCAGCATGTACCTTTGGAAGCGTAAGAAAGACTCCATGGGTATGACGAGCACAGTCCTCATCATACTCATCGTCATCCTCATGATAAGCGCGAGCAGCGTGGTCGTGCTCCTCTATACTGGCAACCAGTCCAACCAAGCTGCCATCACCGATGTCGTCGAGAAGGGCGACACGGTGAAGGTGAACTACATCGGACGGTTGGAGGATGGGAGGGTCTTTGACACGTCGCTGTGGGGCGTGGCGAGCAACGACGCCCTCTATCCCAAATCGTTGTCCTTCAGCCTTAGGGCACAGAGCAGCTACACCCCGCTCTCGTTCACGGTCGGATCAGGCCAGATGATAGCTGGGTTCGATCAGGGCGTCATAGGGATGTCCGAGAACGAGACCAAGGTCATCGTGGTCCCCCCGGATGAGGGTTACGGCGAGATGAACATGAGCATGCTCTTCGTCATGCCGCTCCTGGTGACGGTCCCGGTGTACTACACCGTGAACTACTCGGACTTCGAGACCGAATTCAGCCAGGACCCCGAAACAGGCATGGTGGTGCAGGATTCCTTGTATGGTTGGGACATACTGGTCATCGATGCCAACTCCAACTCCGACCTGGTTCTCCTCATGAATAAGCCTTTGGTGGGCGAGCAGTTCGCGGTCTATGGCGAGCCGCAGTCCAGCCCGCCGACCGGTTGGTACGCTGAGATCACGTCCATCGATTCCAGCGCCAACGGCGGAAAGGGGATCATCCAGATCAGGAACCTCCTGACTAGCGAGGACGCGGGGATGGTCGAGGGCGTGGACGTATCCACCGGCTCGACGTTCTATGTGGACATGGTCGACGAGTCGGCCGGGACCTTCAGGATGAACTATAACGGGGAGCTACTGGGCAGGACCCTCTATTTCACGGTCACCCTGGTGGACATCATCTAAGGGCCATCAAACCGTTTCCTCTTCCTCGATTTTCAATTTTTCTAACTTACCACTTCGAGGTAGACCCTCTCCTGTTGTTCGGCCACCTTCTCCCAGGAGAACTGTGATGCGCGTTCGCGCGCCCTTCTCCCCAGCTCCTTCCGCCTTGTCTCGTCTTTCAGGAGCGAGCCGATCGCAGCAGCGAGCGCGTTTGGGTCCCTAGGAGGCACCAGAATTCCGCAATCCGCTACTACCTCAGGAAGCCCGCCGACATTGGTAGCGACGACCGCCTTGCCAAAGGACATGGCCTCCGCCGCAGCGATGCCATACGACTCGAAGAGCGAGGGCATGACGAAAATGGAGCAAGAGGCGAAGAGCTCGCTCTTCCTCTCCTCGCTCACCCGACCGAGCAGCTCGACCTTGTTCGTCAGGCCATAACTTCCTATGAGCCTCTCCACGCGCTCCCTCTCCGGGCCTGCGCCAGCCATCACCAGCTTGGCGTCGACGCTGCGCATCGCCTTGAGGAGGTGCTCCAGCCCTTTGGTGTGCACCAACCTTCCGAGCGAAAGGACGAAGCCCCCATCCTGAGAGTCCACGGTTGGCATTTCCACTCCATTAGGCACCACGCACATCCTTTCCAAGGGGAATCCGTGGCGAGCGTTGTCCTGCCTCACGAACTCGCTGATGCACACGACCTTCCGGAACCGCGTCATCTTGCGCATGAAGAACCAATCGTTCAGATGGCTGATTGCCTTCATTGCGCCCTCGCCCTCGCCGTACGTGTTGTGGTACGTGAAGACCAATTTCTTGGCATATCTCATGGCTTGACGGGTATAGGAAGGCGCCCATCTGTAATGGAAGTCCACCACGTCGGGGTCGATGCCATCGATCGCCTCGAGCACCCCCTTGCTCGAGACGTAGGGTGGATTGTAGTTGCCCACGAACCTGGAATCGAGGCGAAGAACGCGATAGCCGTCCATCCATTCCTCCTTCTCCGTACCCTCGAGCCGGCTGGTGACCACGGTCACCTCGTGCTTCTTGGCCAGATTCCTTGACATGTGATGGATGCGATGTTCTATCCCGCCCATGAAGGGATAGTGGAAGGGGTTAAGTTGGACGATTCTCACAGACTTCCCTCATCTTCTTCCTGCGATAATATGAAAGACCGAAACTGATCCCAATGATCGCGATCACCATGATCAAAGTGACGGTCCTGGCCACGCCAGCCTCGAAGTAGTAGAAGAGGTACCCGGCCATGGCAAGTATCAACCCGTACTTTATCGTGCCACCGATCACCGTGTAAATGATCGTCTTCCTCAGGCTCCATTTGCATATGGCCGCGAAGGCTCCCAGGAAGGGAAGGATCGGCGCGATACGATTCACCAATATCATCCGCTCGTCGCTCACCACCAGGAAATCGCGGTACTTGTGGATGGCCCTCTCTATCCTGCCCGGTAGGCGGACCCTGATCACCACCGAGTAGAGGGTCATGATGCCCGCGACCTCGGCGAGCGCGATGGTAATGAGGATCAGGATGGCGAACTCCCATCCCGGGATGTACTCCTGGCCAGCGAGGAAGATGATTATCACGAAAAGCTCCGGTAAAGTGGGGAAGAGGATGGCGTCGATGTAGAAGATGAAGAATACGGCGAGTAGCAGGCCATACAATCCTAGACCCGCGAATAGGTCCACGATGGACTGGCCGATATCTACCATAGTATCGTCCAAGTTAATGCTTGGGCTTAAAAGAACCTTTCCTCGAGAGATGCGCTTCGCTCAATCCTCCCTTTGGCGCCTCGGCAGCCTCGCCCTCTTAGAGATGATGGCGTCCTGGTAGTATTTCACCATCCGCCTGGCCTCCTCCCGCTGCGAGAATTGCTCGGCACGTATCCTCGCTCTATGTCTCAGTTCCGGAGAGGCGTCCAAGCCCTTCACGACGGCTGAGCACCAGCTCTCCTCCTCATCGTCGAACAAGAACCCATTGACGCCGTCCCGGACGATCTCGGCGACCGCCCTATAGTTGATACCGACCACCGGTTTCCCGCAGGCCATGGCCTCTAGGACCACTAGCCCTTGGGTCTCGAATTTGGAGGCGATGGTGAAGACATCGCAGGCCGAATAGAACAATGGCAGCTCAGCGTCCGGAACGAAGCCGGTGAATACGACCTTATCCGAGATCCCCAATTCATGGACGGCCTTAACATGGTAGTCCTTCGCCGGTCCTTCGCCCGCCACCATAAGCCTTAGTTCAGGCATCCTTTCAGAAAGTTTGGCGAACCCCTTGATCACCATGTCCATGTTCTTCTCCAAGGCGATCCGGCCCAGGTGCAGGATGACCTTCTTGTCCTGGAGACCGTACTTCTCCCGGATCGAGCTGGCATCAATACCAGGCTGGAACCGGGCCAGGTCCACGCCAGTTGGGACGACCTCGATGTGACGGATGCTTGGGACATAGCTGAGAAGGCTCTCCTTGATCGTCTCCGTAGGGGCTATGACGACCTCCGACCGATGCAGTAGGCTGCGGAAGTAGATCCACATCAATCTGACCAGCACCTCGTCAGGCAGGCCAGAGAAGTTGTAGAATCTCACGGCCTCGGTGACGTTGGTGTGCCAGGTGGTCACCACCGGCTTCTTCAAGGTCCTTCCGGCGAACATTGTGCGGAGGGCCATGAAGGCCAGCCCGTGATTGTGGATGACGTCGATCCCGAGCTTATCGAGGATCTCGCATTTGTTGGTCGGAAACATGGGGACGCGGTATCCCTGGTAGCGGCGAAAGCTGACAGAGCGGAAATAATAGACTCCCGGCTCTCTGTCCTTATCGTACTTGGGAGCCGGTGCGAACACGAATACCTCATGACCAAGCGCTTCCAGCTCTCCCTTCAGGAGCTGGATGGAGGTCACCACCCCATCTCGGGTGGGCAGGTAGGTGTCGGTAAAGAAGGCGATTCGCAGTCGACCACCCTCAACCGAAGATACCACGGATCTTCTCAAGAACGTTCGATGGGCTTTCCCCTAGCACCCTGATCATTGGCTCCTTCCCCACTCCCCCTTGGTCGAATATCACATCTGGGACAAATCCTAGAGCCTCGATCGCCGAGGCCGTGCCCCATTCCATGGTCTTAACCTGCTTCGGCTCTTCGCTCCTGTCGAAGCAGCCGATGCTAAGGCCCAGCCCCCTCAACCTCGATATATTTACTTCAGAGTAGCGCAGGTTGAGAGCGGACCGTATCCCAGGGTCGTACCGCATGGCGGTGAGCACTATCCTAGCCACATGCCTTGAGCTCCCGAAGGCCAAGCATCCGGTTCGGGTAGCCCCTTCGCCCTTGCCCACGATCCTTCCCTCCAGTCCGCACACGTCCTCATAATATCTGGCATGTGGGAGCGCATAGACGAAGTTCATACCCACCTCGGGCACAAGGTCCCGGGTAAGCCGCGTCTCGAGGCGCGCTATGGCTTCCTCCAGCTCGACCAGGGTTATGTACCTCTGCGATTCGCGTTTCAAGGTGGCCAGGGAGTCCAGGAGCTCGAGACCTCCTCCGACTGGATAATGAGCGAGCATGGAGTCCATCAATCTGGAACGGGCCGAGATGACCGCCTCTTTTATCCCCGTCCCAAGCGCCAGATATCCCACTATGTAGGATGAGAGATTGCATCCGCTACCATGGACCTTCACGTCGATCCGCGGAGCGTGGACCTCGACGAACTCATCCTCGAAGAACAACAGGTCCGTCACCTGCTCGCCCTCGAAATGACCTCCTTTCAACAGAACGGCCCGAGCTCCAAGCTCCTGTATATTGCGGCAAGCTTTCCTCGCCTCGGTCAGGCTCTTGATCCTCTTTCCCACCAGTGCCTCTGCCTCGGCCCGGTTCGGCGTGACCAGGGATGCTAGCGGGATGACCTCATCCTTGAGCACCTTCAGAAGGCTCTTGGTATGGAGGGAATCTCCGACCCCAGCCACCAATACCGGGTCGACGACCAATGGTATCCCCTCCGTGGCCAATCGTCCTGCCACTGCAGAAGCTATCTCCTTCGAATAGAGCATTCCGGTCTTCGCCGCGGCGACCTCAGCATCACCGAGAACTGCCTCCAGTTGCGAAAGAACATGTTCGATCGGTAGTGGTAGAATAGACGATACGCTCTGGGTATTCTGGGAGGTTATGCATGTTATGACGCTGGCAGGATGTACGCCCATTGATGCCAGGGCTTTGATGTCAGCTTGAATGCCTGCCCCACCGATGGAGTCTGAGCCTGCGATGGTCAATGTGACGACCATGAACCGAAAAACGCTTCGAGTATTATTATCTCCTTGCTATCAGGACCTGCAATTTCAATAAACGGAGCACGTCCTGCAATTCGGCCTTCAATTAAGGCTGGTGGATTCTTACTTCACTCGGTATGCTAGGGCGCATTTGAAATTTATGGGATAGATGCTACGAATTCCGACACACCAGTACGATTTTTGAAAAAATGTGATTCGTAACTCGGAAATGTTAAATAGACACCGTCTCATCAAAAAAGCGATGAAAGCGACCAGCGGGCACTTCGTGTTAAAGAACAAGAAGGACTACCGCGACATCGCAAAGGTTTTCCCTGAGGTGCTCACCACCTTCCTCGAGGAGTCAGATCAGATGCCCGAGGACGATGACGTGCTTCAGATGTTCATCCAGCTTAACCAGGTCGATCTCAATAAGAATGGCAAGCCAGAAGGGTATAACCGCAAGGGAAGGATGCGCCTCGTCTTCCCTCTGAATCGGAAGGAGTTCTACATCCGGGCGATGACCAAGAGCAGCGAGGTCGTCAGAATAACTGAGAAGATAAGCAAGATCCTGAGCAAGGGTGGAGTAGACCACGAGCTGGAATGGAACGCCCTCTCTATGATAGAGGAATGATTCATACCTGAGGATTGGCCATGGCCGAGGATCTCGATGAACGGAAGCCATGGAATGAAAGGATAAAGGCCAGATCATCAGACCCTGCCCGCCTCGAGGGTATGAGGGCGGCTTTCAGGAGCACGCTCGATCGCCAGAAAGAGAATAGGCATCGGCTTCCAGACCTCGAGGAGAGGAGGGAGAGGGCCAAAAGGTCCAAGCAGGCTGGAGTCAGGGATGAACGCCTTCTTTCGATGGCTCTAGACAACCTCCGGGCCAACAAGATACGCGTCCTCGGGCCATTCCCCAAGAAGGAAGCCCAAGAGGCGATCCTGTCTGAGATCGGGACCGAGAGGTTAGTGGTCAAATCCAAATCCAACGTTACCAAGGAGCTGGAGCTGACCAAGTTCCTTGAGAGGAAGGGGATCCAAGTCATCGAGACCGATGCAGGTGATCGGATCATCCAGATAGGGAAGGTGAAGCAGGCGCATCCTACAGGCCCTGCAGCCGACCTCACCCGATACGATGTCGCTAGGATAATGTCCGATTACCTTGGGAGAGAGGTGGACCCTGATCCGAACTCCCTAACCCAGGTCATCCGCGAGGACGTGCGCCATTACATCGAGCGAGCTGGGATCGGCATCACTGGAACGAACTTCATCGCTGCAGAGGAAGGGGCGGCAGTGATCCTCCACAACGAAGGCAATGCGGCCGAATGTGCCAGGCGTCCGATGAAGCACATCATCGTCGCCTCGACGGACAAGGTCGTCCTCAACCTCGAGGAGTCGATGAACCTCGCGAAGCTTCAGGCATACTACGCCACGGGCAAGCTGGTGAGCCAGTACATCAACGTCATCAGCGGGCCGAGCATGACCGCGGACATCGAGAAGGAGACCTACTATGGAATGCACGGCCCGAAGGAGGTCGTCCTGGTACTGGTGGACAACAATCGCTCAACGATAGCGGCCAGGGAGATCCTTGAGTGCTTCAATTGCGGTTCATGCCTACTCAGATGTCCGGTCTATGACGTGGTGGGTAAGGACTTCGGTGGACCAGCTTATTTGGGAGGAAGGGGCGTCGCCTTCACCGCATGCATCGACGACGCAAGAACCGCGGTTGATTCCGGCCTGTCCCTATGCACCAATTGCGGGCTTTGCATCGAGATGTGCCCGGTCCGCATCGATACCCCGGGCCATGTGCAGAAGGCTAGGAAGGCAGCTACCGGCTCAGGGCTTCTACCTACGGCGGAGCAGAAGGTCGTGTCCAAGAGCATCAGGAATTATCACAATCCCTGGTTGCAGCCGCGCTCAGCGAGGGCGAGATGGGCCGAGGGCCTCGACCTACCGACCAAAGGTAGAACCTTGTTCTTCGCAGGTTGCTCCTCATCGCTGCTGCATCCAGACATGCCCCGGGCTGTGGTCGAGGTCCTGGCCTCGGCCGGCATGGACGTATGCTACTTGGGGAAGGACGAGGTCTGCTGCGGGTCCACGCTCCTCAAGATCGGCGAGGAGGGTTTATTCCTCAAGAACGCCGAGGAGAGCGCTAAGCGCATCAGGGACACCAAGGCCAAGAAGGTGATCACCTCCTGCCCCGGGTGCTACCGCACCCTGCTCATGTACAAGGACCTCGTGGACGGGTTCGATGTCGAGGTGGAGCATGTCTCGCAGACGATGGCGCGGCTCCTGGACGAAGGCAAATTGAAATTGGAGGCCTTGGATGTCGAGGTGACCTATCACGACCCGTGCGAGCTAGGTAGGCTGGGGGGCGTGTTCGAAGAGCCGAGGAAGGTCCTCAGGTCCGTGCCTAAGCTCCGGCTCAAGGAGATGGAGGAGAACAGGTCCCTTTCCCAGTGCTGTGGCTCCGGGGGCGGGGTAAAGACCGCCCACCCCGAACTGGCCACCAGCATCGGCGCCAAGCGTTTGACGGCGGCTGAGCGGACCGGCGCCAAGGTCCTGGTGACCAGCTGTCCCTGGTGCCTCACGAACCTCCGCGACTCCAGTAAGAAGAAGGGGTCGGGCCTGGAGATATGCGACCTGATGGTCCTTCTACGGCGCGCCATCCCCAGCTGATACAACGGACTCGAAGGCCTGGCGCAGCTTGGAGCGCAGGACGGAGACGCGCTCCTCCTTCTCCGCCACATCCTTTTTCAGTTTTGCCATCTGGACCTTGACCATCTTCATCGATGTGCCGCCGTAGGAATCGCGGCGGGAGATGCAGCTCTCCACCGCCAGGGCAGGGTAGACGTCCTTGCCGATCAGCTTGGAGAAGCGGCGCAGCTCCTTCAGCTCCAACTCCTCGATGCCTTTACCCCCGCCAATGGCGAAGCGCACGACCTTCCCGGTGACCTCATGCGCGGAGCGGAAGGGCATTCCCTTGGTTACCAGGTAATCCGCCAGCTCGGTGGCGTTCAGGTAGCCCTTCTGCGTGGCCTGCAGCATCCTGGCAGGGTCGAACACCAAGGTCGCCACCATGCGCACTGTGATATCAAGGCAGGATGCCAAGGTGTCAGCGCAGCGGAACGCCACGCCCTTGTCCTCCTGCAGGTCGCGGTTGTAGCTCAAGGGCAGGGAACGCATCAGCGTCAGCATGGAGCCGACGTCCCCGATCGCCAAGGCTGAGCGCCCCCGCACCAGCTCGGCCACGTCCGGGTTCTTCTTCTGAGGCATGATGGAGCTGCCGGTGGCGTACTTGTCGTCCACCTCCACGAATCCGAACTCGGGCGAGGACCAGAGCACGACCTCCTCGCAGAGGGAGCTCAGGTGGACCATGGCCAGGGCGCAATCGAAGGTCAGCTCCGCGGCGAAGTCCCGGTCGCTCACTCCGTCCATGGAGTTGTCGCAAGGGGAATCGAATCCTAGGGACTCGGCCACGTACCGGCGGTCGATGTCGTAGGTGGTCCCGGCAAGTGCCGCGGAGCCCAGCGGGCAGACGTTGATGCGCTTGTAGCAGTCCAAGAGCCTGTCCACGTCCCGTCCGAAGCGCTGCGCATGCGCCAGCAGGTGGTGGGCCAAGGTCACCGGCTGCGCGTGCTGGGTGTGCGTGAACCCGGGCAAGATGACATCCTGATTCCTCTTGGCCTGCGCCATGAGCGCCTTCTGCAGCTCTATGAGGTAGGACCCGATCTCCAGTACCAGCTCGCGGGAGTACATGCGGAAGTCGGTGGCCACCTGGTCATTGCGGCTGCGGGCCGTGTGCAGGCGTCCCCCGCCTCCCCGATGCGGTCGGTGAGGGCCACCTCCACATTGGTATGGACGTCCTCCTGCCCCTGATCGAATTCCAGCTCCCCATCCTCGAGCGAAGCCAGGAGCTCCCGCAACCCGCGGAGGATGAGGTCGACGTCCGCCTTGGGCAGAATGCCCTGCTTGCCGAGCATGCGCGCATGCGCCATCGAGCCGACTATGTCGTACCAGGCCATGCGAGAATCGACGTCCAGGGAGGAGGTGAAGTCGAGAGTCTCGCTGCTCATCCCGCCCTTGAAGCGCCCCGACCACAGCTCCTTCTGCGTCACTTCTTCTTCACCTTTTGCACCGCCGCCACGGTCTTCAGCGGGAGTCCCCAGACGTAGATGAACCCCTTGGCCGAGGTGTGGTCGAACTGGTCCCCGGTCGCGTAGGTGGCGAGGCCGTGGTCGTACATGGAATAGGGGGACTTGCGGCCCACGATCTGCGCCGTGCCCTTAAAGAGACGGACACGCACCGTGCCGGTGACGAACTCCTGCGTCTTGTCGATGAACGAGTCGAGGCACTCCTTGAGCGTGGAGAACCATAGGCCGTCATAGGCCAGCTCGGCGTACTTCTGGTCCACCTCCGCCTTGAACTTGAGGACGTCCTTCGGGAGGACCATCTTCTCCAGGTCCTTGTGCGCCGAGATGAGGACCACCGCGGCGGGCGCCTCGTAGTTCTCGCGCGACTTGATGCCTACCAGGCGATCCTCGATGTGATCGATGCGGCCTACACCGTGCTTCCCCGCGAGCTCGTTGAGCCTCTGGACCAGCGCCACCCCGCCCATCTTCTTGCCGTTGAGGGACACGGGCACGCCCTTCTCGAACCCGATCTCCACGTACTCGGGCCGGTCCGGCGCCTTGTCCGGGAAGACCGTCCACTCGAAAGCGTCCTCAGGAGGCTCTTTCCAGGCGTCCTCGAGGATGCCGCATTCGATGCTCCTCCCCCAAAGGTTCTCGTCCGTGGAGTACGGACATTGCTTCTTCACGCGGATGGGGATGCCATGCTCCTTGGCGTAATCGATCTCGTCCTCGCGGGTCATCACCCATTCGCGCATGGGAGCGATGATGCCCAGTTCAGGTGCGAGGGCGCCGATAGAGACGTCAAACCTAACTTGGTCGTTGCCTTTGGCGGTGCAGCCATGGGCGATGAAGGACGCGCCCTCCTTCTTGGCAACGTCCACGAGCAGCTTGGCTATCAAAGGGCGGGCGATGGAAGTGCAGACGGGGTAGGAGCCCTCGTACATCGCATTGGCCTTCAGGGCGGGCCAACAGTACTCATTGACGAACTCGTCCTTGGCGTCGAGGGCGTAGGCGCTGACCACCCCGATCTTGTTCGCCCTGTCTATGTTATCCTTCATATCCACGTCGGGCTGTCCGACATCGACCGAGACGGCGATCACGTCGAGGTCGTACTTGTCTTGGAGCCAGCGGATGGCCACCGAAGTGTCCAATCCTCCGGAGTAAGCTAGAACCACTCTCTTGCGACCGCTCATCTTGCTGGCCTTGCTGGATACCATTGGAATCCTCGGTGCTACCTGGAACTGTTTATTAAGCGTTGCTGATACGCTAACGACATCCGAAGCGACCAGGGGTCTCTTTTGCGACAAGTATCGAGCCAGCGGTCACAATGTCCCGTTCGGGAACGATTGGAAACTGAGAATGTCCCGTTTGGGTCATCATTCTTTTAATAGTACCTCTTAATCAGCGAGAATCCATAATCCCATCCAGGAGCGCAGGCTGTTGGTCGCTCCGGGGTGGGGGCAGAGGAACCAGAATGATCAAGGCAGCCATCGTGGGAGGCTCGGGCTATATCGGAGGGGAGCTAGCGCGCCTGTTGTGCCGCCACCCCAAAATCAGCCTCGAGGCCATGACCTCACGCCAGAACGCGGGAGCGAAGGTCTCGCAGGTGATGACGTACCTGGAAGGTTTCGTCGACCTGAGGTTCGAGGAGAGGCTAGGAGACGGGAGCTATGACCTGGTCTTCGTCGCGGCGCCTCATGGCGCGTCGATGGAGGTCGTCCCTGAGCTCCTGAAGCGCGACCTGAGGGTCGTGGACCTTTCAGGCGATTACCGCCTCGCCGATCCAGTCATCTACAGGAAGTGGTACGGGCTAGAGCACAAGGACGTGGACAATCTTGGAGGATCGGTGTACGGCATTCCGGAGCTGTTCCACCAGAGCATCGCCAGCGCCCGACTGCTCGCTAACCCAGGATGCTACCCCACCTGCTCATCTCTCGGACTGGCCCCGCTATTCGCCAAAGGGCTGGCCGAGCCGCACGCCGTCATCGACGCCAAGTCAGGGACCTCGGGGGCGGGCCAGCAGCCCACGCCCATCACCCATCACCCAGCTTGCGCGTCCCAAATCACACCATATAAGGTGGGCTCGCACCGCCACGCACCCGAGATCCAGATGGTACTGGAACGCTTATCCAAAGGAGATGTGGACGTGGTCTTCTCCCCCCATCTCCTGCCCATCGTGAGAGGGATGCTGTGCACATCCTATGTGCGCTTGAAGAGGCAAATGGACATCGATGAGGTCCAATCGCTCTACCGTGAATATTACTATGGAAGCAAGTTCGTGCGCATCGTAACGGGAGCGCCGTCCATCGCCTCGGTGGTGGGGTCGAACTTCTGCGAGATCGGCCTGGCCAAGGCGGGAAAGGACACCGTGGTGGCGATGAGCGCCATCGACAACCTGGTCAAGGGCGGCAGCGGTCAGGCGGTGCAGAACGCCAACATCATGTTCGGATTCGAAGAGTCGTCAGGCCTGGATTTCCCAGGGCTGGGAGTGTGAGGGAATGATCGTCATCGACGGGGGCATCACATCGCCCAAGGGGTTCAAGTCCGCCGGGGTCGGGGCGGGGATCAAGAAGGACAAGCTGGACATGGCGGTCATCTACTCCGAGCTGCCAGCCAAGGCCGCGGCGGCCTACACGCAGAACAAAGCCAGGGCGGCGCCGATCGAGGTCATGATGCGCGACAACTCGAAGGTGCTCCGGGCCTTCGTCATCAACTCGGGGAACGCCAACGCTCTCACCGGGGAGAAAGGCCTGGCGGATGCCAGAAGGATGCAGCAGTTGGTCGGGGAGCAGCTGGGCATCGAAACTAAGGAGGTCGGCGTCGCTTCCACAGGCGTCATCGGCCGCTTCCTGCCCATGGACCTGGTGACCAAAGGCATCATCAAGGCCTGCAAAGAGCTGGACCGGTCGGTCGAGGCGAACATCGACACCGCCAAGGCGATAATGACCACCGACACTAGGATGAAGAACGTCGCCTGCCAGGTCAACCTGCGCGACGGAACGCTCGTCACCATCGCCGGGATAGCCAAGGGCAGCGGGATGATATCCCCGGCCATGCGCACGCTTCACGCCACGACCCTCAGCTTCGTCACCACCGACGCCCGCCTAGAGCGGGACCCGAACGCCCAATGGCAGCGCATAATGGACTCCAGCTTCAACGTCATCAACGTGGATGGGGACCAGAGCACCAATGACATCAGCGTCCTCATGGCCAACGGAGGGGCGGGAGGGGGGTTGGCGGACGACGATCCCGCCTTCTGGGATGCGGTGCTGTGGGTGGCCAAGCACCTGGCCAAGGAAGTAGCTATCGACGGCGAGGGGGCGACCAAACTCATCGAGGTATTGGTCACCGGGGCCAAGGACGATCAGGAGGCCAGGGCAGCCGCGCGCTCCGTAGTCGCCTCCAACCTGGTCAAGGCCGCCGTGTTCGGAGCCGATCCCAACTTCGGAAGGATACTGGCCGCGCTGGGCAACTCAGGCAGCGACTTCGACATCTCCAAGGTTCGCCTCCGCCTGAGCAATGGCAAGGCGGTATCGCTTTTCGAGAACGGCTCGCCCCTGATCATACCAGGTTCGATCGAGGAGATTGTCGCCCGGGGTATATTGAAGGAACGGCGCATCCTCATTGAGATGGATCTGGGAGTGGGCATGGGCAGGGGAGAGGCCTGGGGATGTGACCTTAGCTACGAGTACGTCAAAATCAACGCTTCCTACACGACCTAGGTGGAAAGATGAAAGAGGAACCGCCCAAGCCACCCTCCCGCGCCGCCAGGCTGAAGGGCAAGAAGGTGCTGATCAAGATCGGCGGAAGCTCGATCGCCACCAAGGAGGCCACGGAGTCCTTCGCCCAGAACATCGCCCTGCTGGTCAGCCTCGGAATCAGGCCGATCATCGTCCATGGGGGCGGGCCCGAGATCAACGAGGAGCTGAAGCGGAGGGGCCTGCCGATACAGAAGGTGGCCGGGCTGAGGGTCACAGACGACGAGACCCTGAAGGTGGCCAACGAGGTACTGGGCAGGATCAACGAGCAGATAGTCTACGCGCTCAAGCGCGTGCAAGTCAAGGCTGTCGGCCTCCAGGGCGCGGAGCGGGATACGCTGGTGGCCAAGAAGCTGGACCCGGTAAAGGTCAAGGACGAGGAAGGGAATGAGGTCCTGGTGGACCTTGGTAATGTGGGAGAGGTGTGCTCTGTGGACCCGCTGAACCTGGGCAACCTCATTAACAACGGCTTCATCCCGGTCATCTACCCCATTTGCTCGACCAAGGACTACAAGCTCATGAATGTGAACGCCGACACCGCGGCCGCGTACATCGCCAAGACCATGAAGGCGGAGGAGATGATATTGATCACCGACGTCCCTGGCATAATGCGCGAGTTCGGGAAGCCTGAGACCACGATCAAGGAGGTCACGGTGGCCCAGCTGCAACAGCTCATTAACGATGGCATCGTGCGAGACGGCATGGTTCCCAAGGCCCAGGCCTGCGAGATAGCGGTGCTGGGCGGGGTCAAGGCGGTCCACATGCTCGACGGGAAGGAAAGGGACACGATAGTCAACCAGCTCCTTTCCGGCGAGAATTTCGGGACTATGGTAACTCTATGAGGTGATGAGATGGAAGGGCTCAATCTCGAGGACATCAAGCAACTGCACAGGTCCTACCTGTTCCAGAACTATGGTAGGGAGGAGGTCTGCTTCGATCATGGTCAAGGGGAATTCCTGTTCGACATCGGCAACTGCCGCTATCTTGACTTCGTGGCGGGGATAGCCGTCAACGCCCTTGGGCACAATCACCCAGCGGTGGTCGAGGCGATCGTCAAGCAGGCCCCGAGGCTGATCCATACCTCCAACCTCTACTACATCAAGGAACAGGCGGAGGCGGGCGAGGCCATCGCCTCCGTGGTCCCTTGGCCCTTGGCCGTCTCGCTGTTCGTGAACAGCGGCGCCGAGGCCAACGAGGGCGCCCTGAAGCTGGCCTGCAAGAGGACCGGGCGCCCTCGGTTCATCGCGGCGAAGAACTCCTTCCATGGCCGGACCTCGGTGGCGCTCTCGGCCACCGGCCAGCCCAAGTACCAATCCGGCTTCGAGCCCTTGCTCTCCAAGGCCTTCGACTTCATCGAGTACGGGAACGTGGAGCAGCTGAAGTCCGCCGTGACGTCGGAGACGGCCGCGCTCATCCTCGAGCCCATTCAAGGCGAGGGAGGAATCGTCATACCGAGCCAGGAGTTCATGCGCACCGCCCGCGACCTTACCGCCGACAAGGGGGCCATGCTCATCATGGACGAGGTGCAGACCGGCCTATGTCGCACGGGCAGGTGGTTCGGGTTCGAGCACTTCGGCATCGTGCCAGATATCCTCACCTTGGCCAAGGCGCTGGGAGGGGGCTATCCCATCGGGGCCATAGTCTCATCGATGGAGATATCAAAGACCTTCTCTCCGGGCACCCATGGGACCACCTTCGGGGGCAACCCATTGGGCTGCGCCGTCGCCTCATCGGTGATATCGACCATGAAGAAGGAGCGGCTGGCCGAGAGGGCGAACCTCAAAGGCGAGGAATGGATGGCCAAGCTCCGCTCCATCGCCAAGGACAGCCCTCTGGTCAGGGAGGTCAGGGGCCGGGGGCTCATGATCGGGGTCGAGATGGAGGGGGAGAGGGCCAACGAGTTCAAGGCCTACGCCTTCCAGAGGAAGCAGCTGGTGAACGTGGCCGGAGGCAGGACCGTTCGCCTGGTCCCTCCGTTGATCCTCAGCGACCAGTCCATGGCCGCCTTGAACGAGACGATGCGTTCCTTCCTGACCAGGCCGCAGCCCTAAACGAAAACACTTTAATACTCTCTATCTTTTCTTTCCCATCCTATGAAGGAGCAGTCTCAGAAGGAGAGCATCGCCGAGCGTACGCGTTCCTACATCGATGCCCATCCCAGCGTCAAGGACTGCATCTCCAAGGATCTCATCAACTACTCCTCGCTGGCCAGGCAGATAATGAAGGACCTGGGCATCAAGAACGAGGAGGCGGTGATGATCGCCTGCAGGCGCTACGCCGTGAAGCTGGCCAAGAGCGATCACGAACGCGATATCCTGCGCATATTGGCGAATTCCCGCCTCGAGGTCAAGACCAAGATCTGCATCGTCACCGCCAAGAACGATTGGACGGTCCTGCAGCGTCTGGAGACCGTCTTCCAGAAGCTCATCAACGAGAAGGCCATCATGCAGATAATCCAGGGCGCTCAGGCCATCACGGTCATCGCGGACGAGAAGCTGAAGAACGAGGTCATCAACGCCGTCGGTCGGGAGAACATCCTCAAGGTGCGCCAGGACCTGGTGGAGATCACTGTCAAATCCCCGGAGAGGATTGTCGAGACCTCGGGGGTATTCGCCTTCCTGGCCTCGAACCTCGCCGAGAACAATGTCAACGTGGTTGAGACAGTCTCCTGCTACACGGACAGCATCTTCATCGTCAACGAGGCGAATATGATCTACGCCTACTCGATCCTCACCAAGGTCATCGAGAGCGCGGAGCAGGTCGAGGAGACGGTCGAAGAATAGGTATACGATTTTCGTATGGTTCTGCGGATCTCGATATTATTCTTCTGATTCAGTAAAAATTCTCCGATATCTGGAATCGCGATCTGCCGCCTTTGAAAATCGCAAAATCGAAAAGCATCAAATAGCTTATCCTGCATGTTTCAACCTTGGAGGAAGAAGTTAATGGTAAAAGTGCCGAACATCGTGGTTGAGCCGCCTGGCCCCAAGGCCAGGGCCATAATCGAGCTTGACACCAATTTCCTGGCAACGTCGACCAAGGCATCCCCCATCGCCATCGAGCGGGGAAAGGGCTCGCTGATCTGGGACGTGGACGGCAACACGTACCTGGATTTCGCTAGCGGGGTGGCGGTGCTAAATCTGGGCCACTCGCACCCTGCCGTGGTCAAGGCCATCAAGCAGCAGGCTGAGGACTTCACGCACTTCGCCGGGACCGATTACTACTACGACGTGCAATCGAGGCTGGCCGAGCGCATCTGCTCCATCTCCAACGTCCCGGGCGAGAAGCGCGTTTTCCTCAGCAACTCGGGCACCGAGAGCAACGAGGCCGCGTTGAAGCTAGCGCGCTGGTCAACACAAAGGAAGCTGTTCATATCCTTCATCGGAGGCTTCCATGGCCGGACCTTGGGCTCATTATCGCTGACGGCGAGCAAGACGGTGCAGCAGGAGCGCTACTTCCCATCGATGCCTGGCGTGACCCATCTCCCCTTCGCTTACTGCTATCGCTGCCCCTATCACCTGGATTACCCGTCCTGCGACATATGGTGCGCCAAGGTCCTGGAGGAGCTGCACTTCGAGGACTACCTCCCATCCGACGAGGTCGCAGCCATGTTCTTGGAGCCGGTGCAAGGGGAAAGCGGTTACATCGTGCCTCCGAAGGAGTTCGTCCAGATTATGCATTCGACCTGCAAGAGGCATGGAATCCTCTTCGTGGACGATGAGGTCCAAGCGGGGATGGCCCGGACCGGGCGCATGTGGGCCCTGGAACATCATGGGGTCGTCCCGGACATCATGTGCAGCGCCAAGGCTTTGGGATCGGGGGTCCCGATAGGCGCCACGGTTTTCCGCAAGGAGCTTGACTGGGGTAAGAAGGGCTCGCACTCCAACACCTACGGCGGAAACGCAATAGCCTGCGCCGCGGCTCTGGCCACCATCGACACCATAGAGAAGGAGGGCTTGGCCAAGCAGGCGGATAGGAAGGGAGAGCATATGCGCAGGCGCCTGGAAGAGATGAAGGCGGATTATGAGATCATTGGCGACGTCCGAGGACTGGGGCTAATGCGGGCCGCCGAGTTCGTCAAGGACCGGAGGACGAAGGAGCCTGCGGTCAAGGAGAGGGACGCCATCGAGGAGCTCTGCGTCAAGCGCGGGCTGGTGGCCATTGGCTGCGGCAAGTCTGGGATCCGTATCATCCCGCCCCTCAACATATCAATGGACCTTCTAGACATAGGATTGGATGTCCTCGAGGGCGCGATCAAGGATATCGGTCGGGATATGGGGCGCTGAGATTGCCAGGTGGTTGGATGAGGCTCTTTCGCTCAGGGAGAATGCCGTGGATGGAGGGCAAAGGGTACCAGAAGAGGCCTCTGGTCCTGGAGGAGGAGCTCGGGGTCAAGGGCTCTTTCATCCAAGAGGTCAATTTCGTACCGGGCGAGAGCGTCCCTTTGCACTATCACAAGAGGACAAGGGAGGTATTCATCGCCCTCGACCATGCCGTTTTCCAGATCAACGGGGAACAAATCGCGATGGAGCCCATGGACGTGCTCATCTGCGAGCCTGGGGACGTGCACGGGAACCCTATCATCGAGCAGCGGTCGAGGATCCTGGTCATAAAACAAGGCCTCGAACCAGATGATACCGTTTGGCTCTGACCAACGGGGATGCATTCCAATGGAGGTGCTCTTTTTAGATCGGTCCTTGATGGCTTTGATTGATAAGAGCATAGGGAAGCTCGGGAACTCATCAGGAAGGTGCCACGTGCCGTCGGGTCGCATGCACATCGATTCATGCCTCTGGAAGAAGCTGAAGGGGAACTCATGGACATGCTCGATTCTTAGCCCTGCCTCGACCAGTGAGTCGATAATCTCGGAAAGCGGATGGGTCCATTCGAAGCTGGTGGAGTTCTCGACCTTGGCCTTTCGATCGGTATAGGTGCCATCCACCTCGAACTTGGTCGGCCTTCCATCCGAGAAATAGGGGAAGGCGCAGCGGATGGGAGCCGGGGCGGCCTCGTCGATAATGCTGGCCATGGGATGGTCCTCGACGAGAAGGAGCGATCCTCCCTTCACGAGCATTCTGCTCACGACCGAGGCCCAAGCCCTCAGGTCTGGAAGCCAGCATAGGACGCCGTATGACGTGAAAACGATGTCGAACTCCTCCTGTAGGACCGAAGGCAGGTCGTAGATGTCCGGACTCGATGAAACGCGCTTCAATTCCGACATCCAGGGAGATGTCTTTTGCAAGGGATATCGCCTTTTTCGAGTAATCGACGCCGGTGACCAATGCCCCATTTCGCGCCAAGGAGAGGGTGTCCAGGCCGAAGTGGCATTGCAGATGGAGGAGCCTCTTCCTCTTCAGATCTCCAAGCTCCTCGATCTCCACTGGGAGGAGGGTGCTCCTGCCCCGTTTGAAGCCCTCGACATCGTAGAACCTCGAGGAGGCATGAATGGGCACAAGCTCATCCCATCGACGTCGGTTCGCTTCCACCTGCTCTTTGCTCATGCCAGTCCCCTATGGACAATGAGAGCCACCAGGGAGATTTGAACTCCCGACCTGCTGATTACAAGTCAGCCGCTCAACCAGGCTGAGCTATGGTGGCCTTGCCCCTCGTAACCATCAGAGGGATTTATGCCTTTTTCCATGGTTGGCATATCCGGAAACCTAGAGGAAGCTATTTGCCCCCGAAACGATTGCCGTGAGCGGGATGCGCAAATGAAGGGAGAGAGGGACCCTCCGACGAAGGGACGAATGGGAAGGATCACCAAGTCCATCGTCCGCGAGTCAGGCGTCGACGACGCCCATCGCGTGATGCTGCCTGCCATTGCCTATGAGGCCGCCAAGAAGGGCGAAGACAAGGCGGAGCTGACCCGCCAGACCATGCAGCGCCTGGAGTCCGCCTTCGACGAGGAGTCGCGGGTGAGGATAATGGAGCGTTGCGGAAGGCTTTGTTGCGGGCCTACGCATCAGAAGGTGAGGAAGGCTCTATTCCAAGAGTCCAGCAGTCTAGAGGAGTTCCTGGACAAGTTGAACGAGCTCGAGGCGGGCAAGGCTCATTATAGGATCACGGAGCAAGGGGCGATCATTGTCGAGTACCCTGCATGCCAATGCGGTCAGGTCAAGGACGCCATCTCCCGTTTCCCATCCCACGCATATTGCATGTGCAGTGTGGGCTACAACAAGGAGCTATTCGAAACCGTATTAGGCAGGAAGGTCGACGTCATCCTGGTCACGTCCGCGATATGCGATGGTGGTCCCTGCAGGCTAGTGGTCAGGCTCTAATGCCTGGACATGCGATGAGGGCTCGAGAAGCTTTATTATCCGACCCACAATGATGCACAGCAATCGAGGGAGTGTACACCTTGGATGTAAAAGCTTTGAGATTCTTGGAAGAGCTCTGCAATAGCCCGGGTCCTTCAGGCTTCGAGGGAAAGCCAATCCAACTGGTCATGGATTACGTCAAGCCCTATTCGGACGACGTATACTCGGACAAGATGGGCAACCTGTTCTTTGAGAAGGTCGGCAAGAAAGGGGGTCCGATCGTGCTCATACCAGGCCATGTGGACGAGATCGGGTTCATGGTGACGAGCGTGAACAACCTCGGCTACCTGACCTTCAACCAATTGGGGGGCTGGTTCGACCAGGTCCTTCTCGGTCAGCGGGTCCAGGTCATGGGAAGCAAAGGTATGGTCCGAGGGGTGATCGCCTGTAAGCCACCACACATCATGGACATGGAGGAGAGGAAGAAGGTGATCACCAAGGACAAGATGTTCATAGATGTCGGCGCGTCCAACAAGGACGAGGTCCAGGCATTGGGGATAAGGATCGGGGATGCAATCGTTCCAGAGTCCAACTTCTTCTCCCTGATTAAGAAGACCTTCAAAGATGGCAAGGAGTCAGGAGAGCGGACCATCATCTTCGGGAAGGCTTTTGACAACCGAGTCAGCACCTTCATGGCGGCCGAGGTCATCAGGCAGCTGAAATCCAGCAAAGTGTCGCATCCCAACCGGGTGGTGGGCGCCTCGACTGTCCAGGAGGAGGTTGGGGCAAGAGGGGCGAGGACCGCCGCCGCATTCGTCAAACCTGACGTGGCCATCGTCCTGGACGTGGACATCGCCGGGGACGTGCCAGGAATTGAACCGCATCAGGCGCCAGCCAAGATGGGAGAGGGCGTGGCGATAACGGTATTCGATGCAAGCATGATACCCAACCAGGCGCTCAAGGAGATGGTGGTGGGCATATGCGAGAAGAACAAGATCCCCTACCAGCTGACGCATGTCGCCATGGGAGGCACGGACGCGGGACCTATCCACATGTCCAATATCGGGGTCCCGAGCATCGCCATTGGTGTTCCCACAAGGCATATCCATTCGCATGTGGGAGTGATCGATACGGCCGACATCGACTCGACCCTCAAGCTGGTGTTGGAACTGGTCAAGGCCTTGGACCGTAAGGCGGTGGATGCGTTGACCTCCACCTGAGGCTCAGGGGAGCGTCGAAAACTATAATAATGGCGAATCGATGACGAGCATTCATCTCAATAGGATACACTGGTGAAGATAATGTCTGCTGATGAGGTCAAGATCAACAAGGGAGACATCGTCCGACTGGACTTTAGCGGTTACCTAGCCGACTCCAACGAGCTCTTCGACACCACAAATGCCGAGGTCGCCAAGGAGGGAGGCGTTTTCAACGAGAACGCGACCTACGCACCCATCCCGGTGCTGGTTGGGTCTGGGCGCGTGTTCGAGGGATTGGAGGACGCCTTGGTCGGCGCTTCGGTCGCGGTGGAGCAAGAGGTCACCATCCAGCCAGAGAAGGCCGCGGGACCTCGCGATCCCAAGCTGGTCGAGAACATCCCGGTCCGAGAGTTCCTCAAGCAGGACATCGAGCCCAAGATCGGCATGGAGGTCAACATCAAGAACCGCGTGGGCCTCGTGACCGCCATCACCCCGAGAATGGTCAGGGTGGACTTCAACCGCCGCTTCGCCGGCCGGAGCCTGAAGTACAAGTTCAAGGTCACCATGAGGGTAGATGAGCCGGCGGACAAGGTGCTGGCGATCATCGAGATGGACTACGGAACTCTAAAGGATTTCATGGCCACCGTAGATGGCGACGCTGTTACCATCGTTCTCCCTGACGTCTGCAAGTACGACCAGAAGTGGATCCTGGCCAAGTACAAGGTGGTCGCGGACCTCCGCGAGGGCTTGAGTGCCAAGACCGTCCGTTTCGTCGAGGAATACGTCAAGAAGGACGAGGAGAAGAAGGAGGAGAAGCCCGAGGTGCGCGAGCCCGAGGAGCTTCCCCAGTAACCTCTTTACTTCTTATATCCAACTCATCCAAGGGCAAGTGGCCTAGACTGGATATGGCAGCAGCCTCCTAAGCTGCAGGTCCGGGGTTCGAATCCCCGCTTGCCCGCTTCCCATTATATCTAGATTTTCATATTTTCGTTTCAATGGAATATGAAAAAACTCCTTCATTGTATCCATCCAGAGGACTAACCCTTACATCATTCTCTTTATTCTTCATCCTCTCATCCCAACCTCGAGGCAAGTCGTTTTTGGATAGGAGATTCTACTTCGTTTTTAAGCAGGTTATATTTACTCCTATAAAGATAGCTGGCCGGTGATGTTTTGATTTTTCCTAGATGTGATAGATGCGGCGATGCTGGTTGCAAGATCGGCGAACCTGGTACGTTCAAATACTGCCCGACCAACGTTTCGGAAATCGCAAGGGAGGAGATCATAAAGCGCTACCATGACCCGGAGACCCAAAAATTGATGCAGACCGCGGCCAAGGTGGAGCGGGGCACCCTCCAGCCGGTGAACGGGGTCCTGACCCCCATCAGGCCGCGTATATCAGAGATCATGGCATTCGCCGACCAGATGGGATGGAAGAAGATAGGCGTGGCATTCTGCCTGGCAGCCCGAGACGACGGCATCAAGCTCACCAAAGTCCTGGAGGCAAGGGGTTTCGAGGTGTGCTCGGTCATCTGCCGCAACTTCTCAATGAAGAAGGGAGAGTTCGACATCCCTAAGGAGGACTGTATCAAGAGCGAGGACGAGTCGGTGTGCAACCCCGTCTATCAAGCAGAGCTGCTCAACGAAGCTGGGACACAACTGAACATTGTCCTGGGGCTGTGCGTCGGTCATGATATGCTGTTCGCCAAGAACTCCAAGGCATACGTGACCACTCTGTCCGTCAAGGACCGCATGACCGGTAATAACACCATCGCGCCGCTGTACTCAGGATTCTTTTCCGAGATTCTGAAGAAATACTAAGGTTGGGGCATTGCCCCGGACTTCTTTTTCCATTTGCTCATAAGAGGTTTGGAAAATGCATAGATGCCATGAGGTTCAGGCTTTGAGAAAGAGCCGAAGAGAGAGCCAAACATCAAGGATCAAATCAGAATCTTTCATGATCGCCCGATGGATAATTGGCAACTGTTTTTGTATGAGTAAGTTAAACCTCATCCATGGGCGACAAAGGATCTCCTCAACAGCCCTCCAAGTGTGCAGTCTGCGATACCTATGACTTCAAGGGTATGTGGAAGTGCGAATGTGATGCGATGAACCTTTCGAAGAACAAGAATTGCTGGAAGTGTGGGGAACCGAGGATGAGTAGGGAGATGGAGGGTGTTTAGGTGTCAAAGGACCTGACAGACCAATTCAGGAAGTGGCTGTTGGTGAAGTATCGCGATTCAAAGGGAAGGCTGAGCATCAACGGACCCGAAGCCAAACCTTTCCTCATCTTCATGCCAGAAGGAAAGCTTACTGGCAGCGGGGGGTGCAACCGCTTCTTTTCATCCTATGAGATTTCCGATCGCAGGCTCAAGGTCGGGTTGATCGGGTCCACCCGGATGTACTGCCAAGATCCGCCATGGTTGATGGATCTGGAGGGGGACTTCTTCAATTGCCTGGAGAGGAGCTCGAGTTTCGAGCTAACGGAAGTTACCCTGATGATCAGGGATATGGAAGGCAACGAACTGCTTAGCTTCGTGAAGGATGAGAATTGGCCCTGAGGCGGCGGATTCGTTGAGTCGGAATATGTGATTCCAATCTTACAATATGACAACATCTGGCCATTGTATGAGTTAAATAGTTGGATGTATAATCCAACTCCCATCTCAAGGCAGCGAATCATGAAAGCAGCTCTCCTTCACTCACCGGGTCGCCTTTCGGTCGAGGAATATCCTGATCCGACGTGTCCTGAAGGAGGGGTAGTCATCGAGGTCGAAGCTTGCTCGCTCTGCGCCTCCGACATCAAGATGTGGAAAGTAGGGCATCGCGACCTCTCTTACCCATGCATACTCGGGCACGAGGTCGTAGGAAAGGTTGTGGAAACCAAGACAGAGCGCGTCCAGGCCGGTGCCCATGTCCAGGTCTGGCCAGGTGTGGCATGTGGGTATTGCCCCCCATGCCAACAGGCTTCGGACAACCAATGTGATTCTATTCGCGTGATAGGCTTCAATCTGAACGGCGGTTTGGCGGATTTCATGTCCATCCCCCGCGGATGCGCAGAGCGGGGAGGCGTAAATATCCTGCCAAAGGAGATGGAATCGGGTCTGGCCAGCCTGACCGAACCTCTGGCATGTTGCATTAATGCCCAGGAGTCTCTAAAGGTGGTCCAAGAGGACTCCGTTGTTGTCATAGGGGGAGGGCCTTTGGGCGCCCTTCATCTGATGCTTGCCATGCATAAGATGGCGAAGAGGGTCATACTGATAGAGAAGGACGCAAGGAGGATGTCCCTCATTGAAAAGCACGTCAAGCCTGATGAGGTGATCGAGTCGTCCGAAGACATGAAAAAAGCCATCATGACGGCCACCAGAGGGCGAGGCGCGGACGCTATCTTCTTGGCGACGTCAGAGCCGCTCCCGATTCCGGAGCTCGTCCAAGCGTTGGCAAAGAAGGGAAGGATGAGCCTCTTCTCAGGTCATGAGAAAGGCACAACCGCATCGATCGACCTCAACCAGCTCCATTATCACGAGCGTTCCATCACAGGTTCATACGGCTGCCGGAGCCAAGATTGCAGAGAGGCCTTGAGGCTCCTCTCCACCAGGGAAATGGACGCGGATTGGCTAATTACGAAGAGAGTGCCGTTATCGGGCATCTTCGAGGGGCTACGACACGTCGCCGATAGAGAGGGCATGAAGGCCACGATAATGAAACAGGGGTGATAGCATGGAGGACAAGCTCAGGTCGTTTGGATTGAAGGTGGACGCATTGCTCAAGGGACAGAACCTGACCCGGGCGGAGACACAGGAGATGTTCCGCGAAGTGCTGTTGGACGAGCAACCGTCCATCCAGCAAGGGGCGTTCCTGGCTGCCATAACCGCAAAGAAGCCGACCCCTGTCGAACTAGCAGCAGCCTGGCAGGCGATCTTCGATTATGACACCATCAAGGTGACGCCCAACGTCGATTCGCCCCTAGTGGACAACTGCGGAACCGGAATGGACACGATCAAGACATTCAACATCTCCACCGCCGCATCCCTCATCGCCGCAGCGGATGGAGTCAAGCTCGCCAAGCATGGCGCGAGGGCGATCACCTCGAAGTGCGGCGTCGTGGACATCTTGGAGGCTCTGGGGGTGGACGTGGAATGCGACCCTCAGCTGGTAAGGAGGAGCATCGAGACCTGTGGCATTGGCATCTTCAATGGCATGAGCGCGAAGGTGCATCCCAACGCACTGTTCCGCATCCTCTCCCAGATACGCTTCGGCACCATCCTGAACATGGCCGGGTCGCTGGCCAACCCAGCATCGCCCAGCCATGGTGTCCGTGGCGTCTACGCTGCCGACCTGGTTGTCCCTGTGGCGGAGGCAATGCGCGAGATCGGTTACAAGGGAGCTATTGTCGTTCATGGCCTGAACGAGAGCGGGAGCAAGGGGATGGACGAGATATCCACATTGGGCAAGACGTTGGTGGCGGAACTGAGAGGAGGGGAGATCCAAGCCTACAGCCTTGACCCCAAGCAGTTCGGAATCGCGGACGGGAAGGAGCGCGAGCTGCTCTGCTCCTTCGACAGGGATGAGGAGGCCTTGCATTTCATACGCATTCTCGGAGGAGAGGAGCGCAACTCCAGGCGGGACATCGTCTGCCTCAACGCCGCGCCCATCCTCTACATGATGGGAAAGGCCAACAGCCTGGAGTCAGCCTATCAAAGGGCGCAATCGATCGTCGACAGCGGAATGGCCTTGAAGAAATTAAGGGAGTTCGTTCAGGCGCAGAACCTGGTGCCGGAGAAGAGCGCTGAGAAGTTCCAGAGCCTGGTCGAGAGGGCATCCATATCTGCTTAGCAAAATTAGAGGATGAAAAGGGGTTTGGAGCTCGATAAATCAGGTTTCGTTCTCTCCGGTGCGGACCTTGACCACCCTCTCCACCGGGAGGATGAATATCTTCCCGTCGCCGACCTCTCCTGTCCTGGCCGCGGAGCAGATGGCGGCGACGGCTTCCTCTATCCTTTCCTCCTTGATCACGAGCTCAAGCTTGATCTTGGGCAGCATGTCCACCCGGAACTTTCCCGCCCTGTGGGTGAATTCCAAGCCCTTTTGCTCACCGCGTCCCTGGACCTCATAGGTGGTCAGGGCATGCACACCGATATCCTCGAGCGCGTGCTTGACCGCCCCAAGCCTTTCGGGCCGAATGATAGCTTCGATCTTCTTCATCTCTCGCACCTCACGAATACGCATTCTCCCCATGCTGGATGATATCAGCTCCGATGCGCTCCTCCTCCTTGGACACCCGAATGGCCATGAACCTCTTCATCACGAAGAGGGTCGCGAATGTGACAGCGAAAGCGAACGCGTAAACCGCGGCCACGGCGACGAGCTGGGCTCCCAGTAATGTTAAACCGCCGCCATAGAACAGCCCCTTGGACGTCGATGCCAAGGTCCCGGTGGCGAACAGGCCGGTGGCGATGGCGCCCCATGTGCCACCGACACCATGAACCCCGTACACATCCAGAGCGTCATCGTAATTGAATCTCTTCTTCAGCAATATTCCACCATAACAGAACACCCCCGCCCCCATGCCAATGAGGATTGCCCCGGTAACGTTAACGTAGCCACAGGCGGGCGTGATGGCGACCAGCCCGGCGATCGCGCCGGAGATCATGCCCAGCACCCCCGGCCTACCTACGTGCAGCCAGTTGACCATCCCCCAGACCAATGCTGCCGTCGCTGCGGCCACCATCGTGACCACGAAGGCGTTGGCGGCTATGCCATCTGCCGCCAGCGCACTGCCGCCATTGAAGCCGAACCAGCCAATCCAGAGAAGGGCACCGCCAGGACGACGAATGGGATGTTATGCGGCTGCTCGATGCCGCCATTGCTCAGCGATGCGCGCTTGCCCAAGATGGTCACCGCCGCCAAGACCGAAACACCCGCGGTTATATGCACCACGGTCCCGCCCGCGAAGTCCAGCGCTCCGAGCTGGGCGATCCATCCCCCACCCCAGACCCAGTGGGCGACTGGGATGTAGACGAGCATGGTCCATATCAGAAGGAAAATGACCAATGCCTTGAGCTTCATTCGCTCGGCGACCCCTCCGATGATCAAAGCGACTGTAATAATGGCAAACATACCCTGGAACATCATGAACAGAATGCCAGGTACCCCGGTCATGTCGTAATGGGACCAATGGCTCTATGCCCACCCCATCGAGCATCACCCAGTCTAAGTCCCCTATGATGGCATTGCCATTCCCGCTGAAGGCCAATGTGAAGCCCAACGTCACCCAGATCAAGGTGACCATCCCTATGACTATGATGCACTGGCCTAAGATTGATAGAACGTTCTTCTTGCCTAGCATACCACCGTAGAAGAACCCGACCGCCGGGGTCATTATGAAGACCAGGGCCGTCGAGATCAACACCCATGCCGTGTTTCCTGCATCCACCGCCAATTTTTCACCTCATACTCATGATAGCCGATGATAGGCGGACCGACGCCCAAAGGGGGACAAGGGCGTCGGCGCCTTGGACATAATATACAACATTTGTACGCTATATCCTTTCAAATGTAGACAAAAGTATAATAAAAAGATTTCTAGCACAACAAATGAATAATGTATTAAATTACTCTTGAAGAATGTTTATTGGAATCGTGAGAGGTATGATAGGACTCAATAATTCGTGCGCGAACCGCATCGGTAGTATTTTTCACAAATCGGTTCCTCGGGTGCTTGGTCCCCCTCATTCATTAAAGGAGCTATAGAAGCGGTAAATACAATGATGTCGATTAATCCAGGAGAGCATGACTTCACGCGTCAAGGTAGACATGACCATCTGCGGAAAGCAGCATTTCATCGAGGTGGAGATGACGCCCGAGCTTGAGTTCCTTGTAAGGGCTGAGACCGATTGCGACAACGTCAGGGAGTTCATAGATGCCTTGGGGAAACTGAGCCTGGTCGATCTCTCGGACAAGAAGGCGAGCAAGTTCTGGGAGATTTTCAAGAACGTCAGGATGTCGGCGAACTGCCTGGTCCCAGCGGCTGTCATGGACGCAGCTTGGATGGAAGCGGGGATGCTCTCCAAGAACCGCGCTCAATCATGTGGCTCAAAATGCATAATATATCCCAAGGACTGAATCCGATCTCTCGCACCGAGCGACCAATGCTCTTAAAGAAATGAATCTCGAACGAAGTAGGGAGGAGGGAAAGATGAAGGAGTACGATCTGATCGTGATCGGGACGGGCGCAGGTATGAACGTGGCCTCGAAGGCTAGGAGCCACAACCTGAAGGTGGCGATAGTGGAGGACGGGCCGCTCGGGGGCACATGCCTGAACCGTGGCTGCATCCCGAGCAAGATATTGATCGAACCTGCCAACGTCGTGAGGCAGATCGAGGATGCGAAGCGCATCGGGGTGACGTCCAAGGTCGAGGCCATGGACTTCCAAATGGTCCGCAAGAGGATGTGGGACCTTGTCCTTAGCGACCGGGGCGGCATGGAGAAAGGGGTTGAGACCGACAAAGGCTTGGTTTTCTTCCATGTCAAGGGCGAGTTCATCGGCACCAGGCAGCTTCAGGTGGGAACGGAGCAGGATCACGGCGCCGAAGGTCATGATCGCTTGCGGCGTGAGGACGTCCGTTCCCCCAGTGAAAGGACTGGAGGATGTGGGTTACCTGACCTCCGAGACCGTCTTCGATGTCCAGCGCCTGCCGAAGCGACTCGCCATACTCGGAGGTGGATACAAGGCCTGTGAGTTTGCGCACTTCTTCACCTCCTTCGGGACGGAGGTGACCATCATCGGTAGGAATCCTGTCCTGCTACCGCGCGAGGAGCCTGAGATCAGCGCTCTGGTCCTGAAGAAGATGTCCGAGCTATGCACTGTCCATGTCAATCGAGAGGCGGTGGAGGCGAGACGCCATTCAGAGGGTAAGTCGCTGATTCACAAGGACAGGTCCTCAGGAACGACGTCCGAAGTCATCGTGGACGAGGTCCTGGTAGCCACTGGGGTCCGTCCCAATTCGGACTGGCTGAAGGTCGAGAGGTCGGGGGTCCAGGTCGACGAGAAAGGTTACGTGGCGGTCAATGAGTATCTGGAGACCAACATTCCCGGGATCTGGGCCTTGGGGGATGTGATCGGCCGGAACATGTACCGTCATACTGCCAACTATGAGAGTGATGTGGCCTGGAACAACGCTTTCGGAAAGCAGAAGGTGAAGTTGCTGGAGCACGCCGTCCCTCATGCCATATTCGCCTATCCAGAGGCTGCGGCGGTGGGGATGACCGAGTCGGACGCTAAGAAACGAGGGCGTAAATATTTCGTGGGGAGGGCCGAGTACATCGATACCGCCAAGGGATACGCGATGGCCGAGGAGGAGGGCTTCTGCAAGGTTATCGTGGACGCGGAGACGATGAGGATACTGGGCGCCCATGCGGTGGGCCCTCATGCCTCCTTGCTGGTACAACCCATCGTCTACCTAATGAACGCTGGGGACGGCACCTTCAATCCCTTGGCCAGGAGCCAGACCATCCATCCCGCCCTGAGCGAGGTGATGGTGAACGCGTTCGCCAACCTATCCGATCCGGAGCATCACCACGAGCATTGATCAGAAAAGCTTGGAGGCGTGACCGTTAGGCTCGTGGATGGGTACAGAGTTGATGCGGCGCATGCGGAGGGCGCCCAGCCAAACCACAAGGTAAGGGATGGGAGGCGCGATGTAGAAGAAGGAGGCGCCCAGGGCGGCAATCCGCTTGTGCCCAGGGAGCTCACTGACCTTCTTATATACGGGGTCGTCAGGGTCCTTGCCCGGGCGATTGATAAGGGACCTGATTATCTGGCGATCGGATTCGAGGACGACCTCCAGCGTCCATCTGACGCCCGATTCCACAGACATCGGGCTGCCCTTGGGGACGGTGGTCTTATTGATGATGGCCTTCCGCAGGTCCTCCTCGCCAGTCCCCTCGAACTCCGTGAAGGCACAGCCTAGGGTCCCTAGGGAATGGGAATCGCTTCCTGCCAGGCGGGCCCAGCGGCCCACTTTGGAGTGCTGCAAGGCTCGGTTGTTGGCGAAGCCATCGACGTGGCCAGCATTGAAGACCTCTAAGCCATCAATATCCAGCCTGTCCACCTCATATCCTAGGGCAGGGACGTGCATGCTGAATGGATGAGGCGCGATCACCAGGCCCCCTTGGGAGCGGATGCAGTCCACCGCCTCAGCGGCGGGCAGGTCCTTTGGGATGTCGTCGTTCAGGAACAGGCCTAGGACCTCGCCCTCCTCGGTGCTGATCTCCTCGCCCACAACGACGCTCACCCCATCGTAGTCCTTGGCGAACTTCTTGGCCATCAACCCTCCGCGAATGGTGTTGTGGTCGGTGACGCAGACGGTATCTAAGCCTACGGACTTCGCCCTCTTCACAATGTCCTCAGGCTCGTTGACCGATTCCGGGAACCTAAGGAACCAAATCCGGGCAAGGCCTGAATATTTCGAATGAACGTGTATGTCCGCCCTGCTAGCCATCCAGTTGATGTAAGGACGATGGCATAATAAAGGATTCGTAGCCCTTTCTCGCAGGGCCTTGATGTTGGAAGAAGAGCGAAGCTGCAGCCTGGGGACCATATGCGGGACGGAGCGATGCGCATATCCGATTTCTGAGCCTTGATGGCGAAGCGATAAGTAATCGTTGGGGAATCAACCCCTGCCAATTGGGCATCGTGGAGTGAAGTCGATCCATGGGCATAATCGATACCCTGAACCAGTTCATCATCGACTTCATCTCCTCTTCGGGTTACCTTGGCATCTTCTTCGCCATGTTCATCGAAGGCATCATAACGCCCATCCCCAGCGAGCTCATCATGCCCTTCGCAGGTTATCTGGCATCGACCGGAGAGTTCTACCTGCCCTTCGTCATCTTGGCGGGGACGCTCGGTGCCACGATGGGGTCCACCGTGGCCTATGGAATCGCCAGGGCCATCGGTAGGCCTCTCGTGGAAAGGTACGGCCGCTTCATTTTCCTGGACCAAAAGAAGGTGGACAAGGCCGATGCCTGGTTCAAGAAATGGGGCTCTTGGGGGATTTTGATCGGGCATGCCATCCCAGGCATAAGGTCGGTCATTTCCTTCCCCGCAGGCATATTCAAGATGGACTTCAAGAAGTTCGTGCTTTTCACATTCTTAGGCGCCCTGATATGGAACACGGTGTTGGCTTGTGCCGGCTACCTGCTCGGGGAATACTATATTCAATTCTGGAAGGCGCTCGACGGTTGGGACATCATCATCCTGGCCGCTGCTTTAATCGGGCTGATTATCTACCTGCTATGGCAGAGGAAGAATTCTCAGAAGTCCGGATGAAGGAAGGGCCAGTTTACATCTGGTAGTAGTACTCGCCCTTCTCCTTCTGCTCCTGGTCCAGGCGAGAGCCGGGCTTGTTTATCCTTGGCCGGTGCGTGTCATTGTCCCGACGGAAGGTGACGTCCACCATCGTAAGGAACTTGTTCATCCCCTTGCGCATGTCGAACGGCCCTTGGCCGAGACCCTCCTTGCCAGGCTCACCCGAGAAGACCATCATCGAATCCGATACCATGTCCAGGAAGTATATGTCATGGTCCACCACCAGGGCCGAGCGCCCGCGCTTCTCCATGACCCTCCTAATGGTCTTGGCCGCCTCCATCCTCTGGTTCGAGTCCAAGTAGGCAGAGGGCTCATCCAAAAGGTAAATGTCCGCCTCACGCGAAAGACAAAGCCCGATCGCTGCGCGTTGCAGCTCGCCTCCGGAGAGGTTCTTCACTTGCTTCTCGTAAAGGGTCTTCAAGCTCAATGGGTGGGCGATCTCGGACTCGAAGAAGCCTGATTCGAAGAAGTCCTTGATGTTGATGAGGAAGAGCTCATGGACCGTGCCATCGAACTCGGGGTTGATGTATTGAGGTTTGTAACTGACCTTTAGGGTCGACTTGACCTGGCCTACCGTTGGTGGCAGTACACCTGCCAGGACCTTGACGAAGGTCGTCTTCCCGATCGCGTTGGGACCGACGACTCCGACCGACTCGCCGACCTTGATCGTGCCCTCCTCCACCTTCAGCTGAAAGTTTGGATAATGGCATTCCATCGCATCGAACTCGAGCAGGGAGACAGTCTGCCACGAGTCCCTAGGCGGGCGGTCCTCGAAGATGATGGGATAGTCGCGGAATCTTATGTTCTCCTCTCGGAGGTACCCATCGAGGTAGGTGTTTATCGCTATCCTCACCTGCCGAGGCTGAGCGAAGACACCGAACGCACCTTCGGAACCATAGACCAGATAAACGTTGTCAGCCAGGAAGTCCAAGATGGCAAGGTCATGCTCGATGACCACAACCTGCTTCTCCACGCTCAGCTCCTGGATTATCCTAGCGACCTTAATACGCTGGTAGATGTCCAGGTAGGACGAGGGTTCGTCGAAGAAATAGACATCGCTGTCCTTCAGGATGGTGGCTGCGATAGCTGTCCTCTGCAGCTCCCCGCCCGACAGCTCTCCCAATGGCCTATCTACGACCTCCCCTAGCTCGAGGAGGTCGATCGCTTCTTGGGCGGACATCCGCTCCGATACCTTATCTAGAAGCTCTCGGACGATGCCCTTGTGCGCAGTAGGCAGCTTGTCCACATATTGCGGCTTCAGAGATGTGCGGATATTTCCATGATAGACCTTCTCTAAGAAATCCTTGAGCTCGGAGCCGGCGAAATGCTGGAGCACCTCCTCCTTAGTGGGAGGGCTCTCATACTTGCCCAGATTAGGGATTTCCGCCCCGGACATCAGTCGGAAGGCGGTCGACTTCCCTATACCATTCGGTCCGAGTATCCCAGTCACTAACCCCTTTTTCGGGACTGGCAAGCGGTAGAGCCTGAAGCCATTCAAGCCGTACTGATGGATAATCTCGCCCTCGAGCTCATCAGGCAATCCGATGATCTTGATGGCCTCGAAAGGGCATTTGTGTACGCAAATTCCGCATCCGGCGCAAAGTGGTTCAGCTATCTCTGGCTTACCCTTCTCCCCTATGACGACCGTTTGAACGCCGGTCCTCACTTTGGGACAATACTTTACGCATTCCGTGTTGCACTTCTTTGGCTGACAACGGTCCTTCAACAGTGCGGCTATTCTCATTTACAAACCAGGCAATAAGAAGGGACAATAAAAAGGTGATTATGTCTTGTCCCAGAAAAGAGGTTTCGTTAAGGGGTTTGCTTGAAAGTTCAGTGGTCGTAGACCCAGTTCATTGCCTTTCCTTTTGAGACCTTCCAGATCCAAAAGTCCTTTCCCTCGAACTTCACCACCTCATACTTCGAGCGGGGGTCTCCCCATGCGTAGTACGGCGGGTTCAATGGGTTGGCCTTCGTCACACGAATGTTGTTGTCTTTCTCGTTCGAATACTTCTTTTTTACCTCGGCCACGATGCCATCTGGGACACCGAATGCCAATTCCACGTCGACCATTTTTCATTCCTCCCCTTAGGACGTTCCACCATCCCAAGCGTCAGTTCATCGCCTTTTTAGTTCTAATATTTAACGGGGTTCAACGATGGATAAGCCATCCATCCATCATTACGATTGTTTATGTCCAGAAATATAATAATTTATTTTTATTATATAATAATATCTATCAAAATATCATCCAATAACGCTCGTCCACGCGCACTTGGAGAACGAAAACAAGCTGAATCGAATCGCGAAAATAACGCAGCAGAGTTTGCAGGATTGGGCCATCAAGCCTAAATCCTCCTTGCTCCATTCGAGGGCGATAGACATGGCAAGGGTTTTGGTATGCGTTGCTTGGCCTTACGCTAACGGTGCGATCCACTTGGGTCACGTGGCGGGTTCTCTGCTTCCGCCAGACATTTTCGCGAGGTACCACCGCCTTAAGGGCGACGAGGTCCTCATGGTCTCGGGATCGGACCAACATGGCACACCGGTCACCGTAAGGGCGGAGAGGGAGGGCACAAGTCCCGAAGACATCGCCGAGCACTATCATCGCATAAATGCCAAAGCCATCGAGGATCTAGGGATCAAGTTCGAGCTGTTCACCAAGACCCACAGCCCCAACCATTTCGAGGTCGTCCACGAGGTCTTCCTCAAGCTGCTGGATAACGGGTACCTGTACAAGAAAGGGACAATGCAGTACTTCTGTCCCAAATGCGGAAAGTTCCTGCCGGACCGGTACGTCGAAGGGGTCTGTCGCAAATGTGGCAACGAGCGAGCGCGTGGGGATCAATGTGAGAAATGTGGGACGACATACGAGGCAGGCGAGCTCGACCGCGTCAGATGCACGACCTGTTCTACGGAGCCAGAGCTGCGGGAGACCGAGCACTTCTTCTTCAAGCTTTCCGCATTCCAGGAGCCATTGCTCGATTATGTGGGCAACAAGGATTATTGGCGCACCAACGTCCAGCTGTTCACCAAGAACTGGCTTGAGGCAGGCCTAAAGGATCGGGCCATTACCCGGGACATGAGCTGGGGAGTGCCCGTACCCCTTCCTGGCTATGATGGAAAGGTAATCTACGTTTGGTTCGAGGCGGTCATAGGTTATCTCTCGGCTTCAAAGGAATGGGCCAAGCTTTCAGGTCAACCAGATCGGTGGAAGGACTTCTGGCTCAATCCCGTGACCAAGAGCTACTACTTCCTGGGTAAGGACAATATCCCCTTCCACACCATTATTTGGCCTTCGATCCTCATGGCATATGGTGGATTGAACCTTCCGTACGACGTGCCTGCCAACGAGTTCCTGACGTTCAAGGGAGAGACATTCTCCAAGAGCCGGGGCGTGGGCATCGATGTGCCTTCCCTGCTCGAGATGTTCGAGCCGGATGTGGTGAGATACTACATAGCTGCGAACATGCCCGAGAACCGCGACTCCGACTTCTCCTTGGATGACTTCGAGGCCAAGGTGAACAATGAGCTGGTTGCGACGCTGGGCAATTACTACCACCGCGTCCTCTCATTTACCTTCAAGAACTTCGGCACGGTCCCAGTGCTGGTCAGTGCCGATCAGGAGACGATCGAGGTCGAGGAGGCCATCTCGCTGACCCGCCGGCAGGTGGATGAGTTCGTGACAACCTGCCAGTTCAAACGTGCCCTGAAGTCCGTCATGGACCTGGCCCAGTTCGGAAACCAGTTCTTCGACAAGGTCGCCCCTTGGGCACTACTGAGGACTGACAAGGTCAAGTGCGGAGCGGTCCTCAACCTCAACCTAGAGATTGTGAAGGCTCTCGCCGTCCTGAGCCACGCCTACCTACCTAATAGCTCGGAGAAGGCCTGGTGGTACCTGGGGATGAAAGGAGCGATCGCCTCAAAAGGCCTTGGGTGGCTGGACGAGCGGATTACATCTGGCCAGGAATTGGTTGAGCCGAAGCCTCTCTACACCAAGATGTCCATCGAGAAGGGGGACGAGCGCTTCAAGGTCTTCGAGGCGCTGAACCTCAAGGTCGGCGAGGTCGTGGATGTCAAGCCCCACCCTAACGCTGAGAAGCTAATGGTCCTAGAGGTCGACATCGGCAAGAGAATCCAGATCGTGGCCGGCCTGAGGCATTACTACTCGGAGGAGGCGCTGAAGGGGAAGAAGATAGTGGTCGTCACGAACCTCCAGCATGCCAAGTTAAGGGGCGTGGAGTCGCAGGGTATGCTGCTGGCGGCCGAAGCCGGAAAGAGGGTCAAGGTGCTTACGCCTGCTGGCAGGACAACGCCAGGGGATCCCGTGAACAGCGGCCTGCCCCAGGGAGAGAAGGAGATCTCGTTCGGAGATTTCCAGAAGATCGTTCTCCGTGTGGGAACGCTTAAGGACGGGCAGGTCCAAATCGGCAGACTAGTGAAGGTCAAGTATCCCGAGAAGGCCATTCTGGCGAACAAGGTGGCGCTGTTCCTTCCGAGCAGCGACGCTCAGGAGGCGCTCCCGCTCTTCACCATCAATGGCGTGGCAATCACGGTCGATGGCGGGGACATCGAGGATGGGGCTCAGATAAGATGAAGGCAGATCTGCACATCCATACCCATCATTCAGGAGACAATGAGCAGCAGCTCGAGGAGATATTCAAGGCTGCGAAGCGGCTCGGCCTGGGCGCCATCGGCGTCACCGATCATAATACCCTGAAGGGTGGTATGGAGGCGATGGCCTCGGCGCCACCCGAATTAATCGTCATCCCGGCGGTGGAAGTCACTTCTGATGAGGGACATATCTTGGCGTACAACGTCTCGGACGATGTGCCTCGAGGGTTGCCCGCGGCCGAGACCATCGAGATCATACACCAACTCGGAGGCATCGCAGCAGCGGCACATCCCTATCGCCTGTGGTCGGGGTTGGGGAGCAAGGTCGTTTTGCGCAACAAGTTCGACGCCATCGAGGCGGTGAACGGAAGGAACACCAGTGATGCGAACAGGAAAGCGATGGAGCTGGCGGAAAGGGCCCACCTCCCGGTGATCGGGGGCTCGGACGCCCATCGAGCCGAGAAGATAGGGGAGGCGCTGACGATCTTTCCGGAGGATTGTCACAGCCTCGAGGACCTGATCAAGGCGATATTGGATGGGAGGACCCATATCCAGGGGGCTGGAAGGAATAGGCGCGAGACCTTCCGATATGGTAGCAGGTCAATCTCACAATGGTTCGGGCGTGGGATGAAGAGGCTCTGAGATCAGATAGTTATATCGACACGGCCGATTATCTGGCTGGCGCTATTGGCGGTCTTATCGTTGTCCCCTTTGCCGTCCATCACAATTGCCAGAAGGTAACGCGAACCAGCACCGATGAGGATGATGTCCTTCTCCTTGAGGTTGATCTGGACCTGGCCCAGGGTGTCCTTGAGCTCCGCGGACGACGTTTCCGCAGCCCCGAGCATGATCGCTGTCATGGCGGCGAACGTCTCTTGATGTACGCCTTTTGGGGTGTCCCCGAGGATGAAAAGACCGCCCCTCGAGATCAAGGAGACGCCAATGACATGCTCCATGCGCTTAATCTCTTCCAAGACGTTCCTGATGTGAGCAAGTTCACCCATTGTCCCCACGACCTCAGAGGTACCGGTCAATGATTATGAAGCCGACATAAAAACCTTTTCTCATCGCCATCAAGTCGCTTAATGGATTCCAGATGAGTCACAGATTTGCGAGAATTTGATGATTAGATTATATATATTTAGTTTATTATATTGTATATAATGAATTGATATCCTGGGGCAATATTAATAACCGGCAATGCCTCTATATCGTGGGGCGAGGGGGAAAAGCAACTGAAGAGTAGCGCTGCTATTAGCAAGCGCCGGGCGGACAAAATTGAAGCGGGTCTAGTCCACACTTTACATTTTCCAATGGAGAAGAAGAGGATTGAGAAACGCGTCCTGAAGATGGCCGAGGAAGACCCCAACACCGTCGTTGCCATCCTCCTCAAGAATCTGGACCACGAGAACGAGAAGGCTGCTGATTTCGTCCATACGCTGCTGGTGAAGAGCACCAGGAGCAAGAGAGGGATGCGGGCCGTCCTGGAGAGCGTCGTCAATCCCAACCAGATCGTGCGTCGCAACGCGATCATCTATTTGAGCGCGAAACGGGGCTTCCATGCCGCCACCTTCGCGTCCTTCTATGAGCACACATACTTCCTCATCGTCATGGCCCGCAACAAGGAGATACCGGTCAGCGATATCGAGGCTTTGGTCGAGGTTTCAAAGGACACCTACCTTGACGGCGAGACGATCCAGGCGCTCTATGACATGGCGGCTTGCCTCGATTTCATCAAGCATCGGCACCGGACCGCTGACACGCTCAAGGGGTATGTCACTGAGATGCTTAGGTTGGCTCCTGACCTCACGCGCATGGGAGCGTACGATGGCCAGATCGCGGAGCCATTGAAGAGGGCTATCCGCGCCAGCAAGAACCGAAAGATGGACGAGACGAAGGAGATCATCGAGATGAGAATGCTCGAATCCATCGTGCGGAGGGACCTCAATCGGATCGGGCGAAATGTCAAAGGCTCATTCGACGAGAGGCCCGAGCTGGACTTCGAGCTGGTGTCCGGCCCTGACGCTTTGGAGATAGCGCGGATGAAAACGGTCATTGAGTCTGTGACATCTAGGGCTATAGCAGGGAAGAGAGAGGAGGGGTTGAGGCTGCTCAATTCCTATATCCGTGGAGACTACAAGCACTATATGGACGATTCCAAGGGCCGCCTGGAGTCGAAGGACCGAAGCGCCCAAGTGTCCATTTACCTTATCGGCCTGGTCATCCTCAAGCTCTCCTCTTTTCTCGTGTCCCAGACCGCCGAGGACATCTACCAGAAGTACTTCCGGGGATTGGAGCCCGAGCCATCCGTGCACGTGATCCCTTGGCCCGATCCTATCATTAGGGCGATGACCTGAATAAATATTTGATTACCTTAAATAATAATTCGATGCGCGATAGACCGCTCCTAACTTTCTCCTGAGGATGCTGGGTACTAGGAATATTTATATCAAAGGTTTTGGATTATGGAGCAGAGGGATGCACTTATGCCAAGTTCGTTGGTAAAGAATGCTCTAGCCAACTATAAAGATGGCCAGGACAAGGAAAAGGAAAAGACTGCACCGGCGGCTCAGGCCGCTCCTGCCCCTGCGCCCGCACCGGTTAACGCGGCGGACGAGGAGCTGAGGAAAATTGCTGAGCAGCTCGATGTCTGCATCAAGATCATCGGTTGCGGCGGTGGCGGATGCAACACCATCAACCGCTGCGTGGACGCAGGGATTAGTGGCGCCCAGCTGTGCGCTATCAACACCGACGCCAAGCACCTGCTGACCGTCAGGGCGCCCAAGAAGATCCTGATAGGCAAGAACGCCACCCGTGGATTAGGCGCTGGAGCCATTCCCCAAGTCGGGGAACAGGCCGCCCGCGAGAGCGACATGGAGATTCGCGAGTTCCTGAACGGAGCGAACATCGTCTTCGTCACCGCGGGTATGGGAGGAGGGACCGGGACCGGCTCAGCCCACTACGTGGCCAGGATATCCAAGGACCAGATCCGTGCGTTGACCATCGGGGTGGTCACGCTACCGTTCAAGGCCGAGGGCACGGTGCGCATGGAGAACGCCCTGGAAGGCCTGAACAAGCTTCGCCACATCTGCGACACCACCATCGTCATCCCGAACGACAAGCTCATTGAGTTGGTGCCAAAGCTTCCGGTCGATGCTGCCTTTAAGGTCGCGGACGAGGTGCTGATGCAGACCATCAAAGGCCTCACCGAGATCATCACCAAGCCTGGCTTGGTCAACCTGGACTATGCTGATATCATGACCGTCATGAATGAGGGCGGCGTAGCCTTCGTTGGAATCGGCGAGGCTAACACCGATGAGGACGACCGCGTCAAGGCCGCCGTGAGCGAGGCCCTGCAATCCCCATTGCTGGGCGAGATACAGCTCAAGCAAGCCCAGGGAGCGCTCATCCGCGTGGTCGGAGGGCCGGACATGACCGTAAGCGAGGCGCAGAAGGCCTCGGAGCTGGTCATGAACTCCATCGCCGATCGCGCCCGTATCATCTGGGGCTGTTCCATCGACCCCGAGATCGAGGGCACGATCAAGGTCCTGATAATCCTGACCGGAGCGCAGTCCAAGTACGTTCTGGGCAAGGATGGGCAGAGCTCGACGAGTAAGCTCGGCTCCAACTACGGCCAACAGGCGCCTCAGAAGATGGGCGGTTCTCCCGCGCCATCCAAGGGCCGCGCCCAGGAGGACGAGGACGGAATAGATTTCGTTCGTTGAGCTGAATCGCGCCGGACGAGGGGGCAAACGAGGAGCGTCAACTGCCCCCTCTGACCTTAACCCTCAGAGGGGTCAGAGCTCGAAGGAGGTATCCCCGAAGCTAATGGCCGGGCAAGGTTCGGTGCATCTGCCGCAATGAATGCACTTAGCTATGACGACAAGGACCTTGTCCCGCTCCATTGTGAGTGCACCCTCATCGCATCGGGCGATGCAGACCCCACAGCCGACGCACTCCTCGGCCTTAACCACCGCCCGGCGCACCCTTTCCACATTTTTCCTTATCTGATCGGGATCGGGGCCTTTGGCCACCAAACCTCCATTGTCGAAGATCATGACCCCGAGGACCTTGCACCAGCCCTCCTGCTCATCGACCTCCACCTCGCCCAGCTGGCATAGCACGTTCGAGACTTGACCAAGATCGAGGTCGCGGTTGAAAGCCCCCTCGATGCTGAAACCCATGATGCAAGGTGAGAAGCCGTCCTGCATCCTCAGCCTGACCGGCTCCTTCGACGCCGCCCTTTCGCCGCTCTCCCTCTTCAGCACGGCACCCTTGCCCTCGAGGTCCTTTCGGATGGAATCCGGAAGCCTCCGCCATCGCCAGAGCGCGTAGCGCAGCCAATCCTCGGGCCAGCCGTCCGCCTCCGCCTTTCTCTTCAGGTACTCGGACCATTCAGAGGAGCGCGATGACCTCCCCATCACCAGCTCCAGCTCGGCCAGGTCCGATGCGGGGCATAGGAAGCAACCGATCCGGTCCAACCCCCAATCATACCAGGGGTTGTACTCCTCGTCCTTGGAGAAGATGTAGAGCCAGACATGCAGCGCCGTCCAATCCTGGATAGGCGAGGCGCCGACCTGGCCCGGGGTCCAAGGGTTCCTCCAGACCTTCGGCTTCTCCGAGCGCTGCTCCGACTCGTACCTCCTCTGACCGATGAAGGAGAGCACACCCCCAGGGTAATGCTTCAGGATCGCCCTGACCGTCGGCCCGAGCTTGTTGGTCTTGCAGCACCAGCGGAAGTCCCTTCCCGGAGGTCCGAAGTAATCGAGGTTACCGAAGAAAGCGTTCGGAGGCGCGGATTCGATGATCAACGGTAAATCGTGCTTCCTTGCAACCCGGCGCACATGCTCTGCAGTCTCAGGGAACTCCAGCCCCGTGTCCACAAAGAAGACCGGGAGCCGCAGACCAGCGTCAAGCGTGAGCAATAAGCAGGCGAGGCTGTCCTTGCCTCCCGAGAACGAGACCATGTTAGGAAGGTCGTGCCTCTTTCTCGTGCTATGGATGAACTCGACGGCCTCCGTCACCCTCCGCCCAAGCACGTTGCCGTTGGCGGCCACGGCATCCTTCCACGACCTATGGATGAAGGCAGCTTCTTTGGCCGCAGGAGCTCCCTGCCAGCGTGCCTTGACCGCCATCCCCCTCTCCGTCGCGACCATCCCCTTCCCGGACATGCGGGCGGTCCCGGTGCAGATGGCCCGCCTGTCCTCGTCGAGGACGATGACCTCGTCCCCTGTCAGGATGCTGGAATCAGCGTCCTTGACCCCTGGGGCGAGCAGGTTCAAACCTTGAAGCACGAACGGCACTGCGTCGTCCGAGGCGATGACGAATCCCTTGGACATTTGCGATTGCATGGCCCTTGCCGCGCCCATCCGAGCTAGGAAGGAGAAGCCCCTGCCCAGGTCATAGCGCATGGTGCCGGCCACCTCTCCATCGAGGATGACCTCGTCCATGCGGTCCAGACCTGGTATTTTGTTCATCAGGGCGAGCTTGCCCTCGGGCAGCACGGCGGCGCCGCAGCCGATTCCGAATTGGCGGTCGACCACCATCCTTATCTCCTCGAGGTCATGGGAGAAGGCAGGCCTGACGTCCCCTGGGGGGGTGACATGGACCTCGTCGGTCCTTCCCCCGCACGTCCCACAGGACTCGTCCTCGAGCACTGGCAAGTTGCACTGGTGGCACCAACGCAGCTGCAGCTTGCCCAGCCTGACCAAGGGCATGCAACCGGCGAGCGCCACTTCGATAATAAATCCTTCGAAGGCGCGCGGCCGAGGCCGTAGGTCTAATGATTTGTAATGTTCCAGAACTAGAAATATAAGAATACGTATAGGGGCGTGAGTCTGAATAGCATGCGCGCGACCAAGCGATCGATGAACATCGATTACGCCATACGCGAGGTCACCGTTCCTGCCAGGGAGCTGGAGAAGAGCGGTGTGAAGGTGGTGAAGCTGAACATCGGAGATCCCAACAAGTGGGACTTCGAGACCCCCCAACACGTCCGCGCCGCGCTCTGCCGTGCCGTAGAGGAATGCGACAACGGCTATACGGCCGAAGAAGGGGTTCCCGAGCTAAGGAGGGCCCTGGCCGAAAAGGAGAAGAGAAAGAACAAGATCGACGTCAGCCCCGACGACGTCTTCATCACCAATGGTGTGAGCGAGAGCATCCTCAACATCATCGCCGCCTCAGTGGACCCGGGAGAGGAGATACTGGTCCCCGGGCCTTCCTATCCATCCTATATCGAGTACATCAAGTACTTCGGAGGAGTGCCCGTCGCCTACAAGACGGACGAGCTGAACGACTGGCAGCCTGACATCGACGACATCCGCAAGAAGATCACCAAGAAGACCAAGGCCTTGGTGGTGATCAACCCCAACAACCCTACTGGGGCTTTGTATTCCAAGAAGGTCCTGAAGGAGATGTGCGACGTGGCCGGGGAGCACGGGCTCTTCCTCATGTCCGATGAGATCTACGACATGATGACCTTCGATGGGGACCACTACTCGCCGGCCACCCTGGCACCAGACCTTCCGGTCATACTGTTCAATGGGTTCTCGAAGGTCGACCTGCTCCCCGGATGGAGGCTCGGCTACAGCGTCTTCCGCGACCCCAAGGGCGATCTGGAGGAGATCAAGGAGGGCTTCGTGAAGCAGCTGCGCCTCCGCCTCTGCGCCAACCACCCTTGCCAGCTGGCGGTCCTGGAGGCCTTGAACGGGCCGCAGGAGCATTGGGAGACCACCAGGCAGAAACTGCGCGCCAGGGGGGAATTCGCCTACAAGCGCCTCAACGAGATCGAGGGCATCTCCACCACCAAGCCCAAGGGTGCGTTCTACATCTTCCCCAAGATCCTCTCCAAGAGATGGAGGACGGACAAGGAGTTCGTGCTCGATGTGCTTTACAACACCCATGTCCTCTTCGTCCATGGCTCAGGGTTCGACCCGACCTACGGCTCAGGGCATTTCCGTTGTGTGTTCCTGCCCCCGGTGGAGGTACTTTCGGATGCCTTCGATAGGCTGGACAAGTTCATGAAGGGGAAGGCCTGAGACCACCTCATCCGCCTTTTCTCTATCATGATTCTTAATCAAACCCTACACGCCAGGTAAAAGGATTTATATTCAAGCAGTGCTCATTAATCGCGTTCCTAATGATGGGGCATCGGGGGGTCTCAGGCTGCGTTTGCATAGCCCATCGCTGGTGACGGAATCATTGTCACCTATGCTGCCACGCAAGGAGCGGATGCTAATTTGGTCCGCCTATGCCTGGATCGTGGTCCAGAACGGCGCCTTGGTCGCTTTCCTCAAGTGGTTGGAGCACAAGGACGCCGCTTGGTTCGACGTCGCTTCCTCCCTTACCGCGGCATTCGTATACCGATTGTCGCTGTTGTTCTCTGGAGTCGGTTAAGGCCAGAAAGCCAAGGTCCAGGTCACTCGAGCCGCTTCAGCATCTTGACGCAGGACTCCACCGCCTGCTTGGCGTTCTCCACGCGGTCCTGCGCCTGGAGCCTGGTCATCCCGGGGCCGCTGACGCCCAGTGCCACCGGCTTCCCAAACTCCACCGAGAGGTCGGCCATCTTCCTCGCGGCGTTCTGGATGACGATCTGGTCATGGTCTGTCTCGCCCTCGATCACGCAACCGAGGGTCACCACGCCATCGATGTCCTTGTTCGTAATCAGCTTCTTCACCGCCAAGGGCATGTCGAAGACGCCCGGTACCATTACCACCTTGGCCACGTTCGCCTCAAGGAACTCGGCGTGCGCCTTGGCCCGCTCGAGCATCATGGAGGTTATGTCGAAGTTATATTCCGAAACCACGAATCCCAGGTTGTATCTCTTCATTCCAATCACTCTCTTACTGGTCCTACGTCCTCGTAACCTTGCCTCAGGCCCTTGCCCGCGTTCTTGGTCAGCTCCTCGGGCCGGAGGAGCAGATAATATGCGTTCCTCGCATGCTCCCTCGCCCTGCGCTCGGCCAGCCAGGACAGGGTCTTGGCGTCGTTGGCCTCGTCCTCGTGGACGAAAACCTCGATGATATGCTTGCCCACCATTAGCTGGCAGGCGATCAGGCCGGTGGAGGCCTCATGCGCGCACTGCCTGTCTATCGCCTTGCCTCCGGGCATGCCGAGGGCCATTACTATGTCGCAACCTTGCTCATCGAATAGCTTCTTGCATGCCACTGGCAGGTCCTTGATGCCGGGGACGGTGTAACGGGCGATCCTGAAGCCGGTCCCCATGGACTTGAGCTCGTTGATCGCCGCTCCTCCCATATCCACCCTGGCAAAGGTAGTGTCCGCGATTCCTATCAGCTTCATCCCTTGCCCTCCTGACGCTCCAGCTCCTTCCTCATGGTGTGCCAGTCAAGAACCTTCTGGATGATCTTCCTGGTGCCATTGAGGTCGTCCTCATGCTTGGACAGCCTGACCACCCGCGCCTTCAGCCCTCGCTTCCTAAGCTCGGCCTCAAGCTCCTTCTCGTTGAAGGCCTGGTCGTATCCTAGGGCGATGATGTCGGGTTCGATCTTGCGAACCGTCTCGTACATGTCCCCCTCGGTCCCGAGGATGGCTTTATCCACGGGCTTCAGGGCTTGCACCAGCTCCACCCTCATCCTTTCGGGGGTGATGGGCTCATGCTTCCTCTTCCTCACGGTGGCATCGGTGGCCACGACCACATAAAGTTCGTCGCCGAGCCCCTTGGCCTCCTGAAGATAATGAATATGTCCGGAATGGAGTATGTCGAAAACGCCGGTGGCCATTACCCGCTTCATAACGCCTTCCTCGCGCGGGCCCAGGCATCGATTATCTCGCTGCCCTCCAGGAAGCAGAGGTCGTGCTTCCTGGCGTATTCTCTGGCGTTGTCCTTGCTGAGGGCGTTCCCGTCATCTCCCATCATCTCACAAATGGTGGCGGTAGGGGTCAGTCCCGACATAGTGATGAGGGCGGTGCAGAGCTCGGTATGGCCCTTCCGGTCGGTAAGGAGCTGCTTGCTTGCGTTAAGTAGATGGACGTGGCCGGGCGAGCGGAAGTTGCGTCCGAACTCCTCCCTGGCCTCCTCGAAACCGTTGCTCAGGGCGTACCTGGCCAATGTGGCGAACTCAGAGGTGGTCTTGGCCCGATCGCGGTCGGTGATGCCGGTGAAGGTCTTGCGGTGGTTGATGGTAATGGAGAAGGCAGACTTGGTGTCATAAGGGATATCGTTGGGAGCCAGCTTGCGAAGCATGGGATAGCTGCCATAGTTACAGGCCAGGACGTCGGCGAGGAAGGGAAGCTGAAGCTTCTCGGAGATCTCGTGGCTAGCGGTTGTGCAGATCAGGCCTCCCGCATCCTTGCGCAAGGTTCGTATGATCTCAGGCGTAACGTACTCCGAGGCCACGACCATGTCCGTCTCCCTCTCCCGGTCGTCGAAGTCGTATACCAGGACGAAGCGGCCCCGCTTCAAGCACTCGATGGCCTTGTCCACGTTGTCGTCCATTATGCCACTTTCAGTCGAATAATTGGTGACGATATTAATCGCTTTGTAGTTACCATTCCAATGGTAGTTGGTTCTTCCCCAGAACGCAAACGGCGACTCACATGATTATATTCAAGCACACCGATGCTCGCATCATGCGCAGCACTTTGGACGACCTGGCTGCCATGCGCTCATTGGACAAGAGCTCGATGCTGGAGCAGATCGTCGGGCTCCCTGATCAGATCAAGGCCGCCTTGGGTTGGGAAGTAAAGCTTGAAAGGCATCCGAACGGGGTGGCCATTGTCGGCATGGGAGGCTCAGCGGTCGGAGCCGATGTGCTAGCTGATTACGCGTCCTCGATCTCCGATAAACCGATCACCGTGGTAAGAGGGGTCGAGCTTCCGCGCTGGGTCTGCAAGCAGAGCCTTGTGGTAATGGTGAGCTACTCCGGTAACACCTGGGAGGTGATGGAGCTCTACCAACGCTCCAAGGAACGAGGCTGCGACATGGTCGTCATCGCTTCGGGCGGAGAGCTGGCTATGACCGCGGAGGTCGAGAGGATCCCCCTTGTGAAGGTCCCGGCCGGGCTTCAGCCCAGGGCCGCACTAGGCTATATTCTTGGTGCGGAGGCAGCGGTCCTCGAAGCCGCAGGCTTGGCCCAGGTCAGGAGGGACCTGGCACTAGCCCAGCTAGCCATGGCCGACCTGAGGGAGAACCTATCGCCAGGGGTCCCCACGGACGCGAACATGGCCAAGAGGACGGCCTTGAAGATCCAGGGCAAGGTCCCAGTGATCTACGCTCCCAGGACCTCGAGGACCGTGGCCTATCGTTGGCAGACGCAGATCAACGAGAACGCCAAGATGATGGCATTCTCCGGCGAATTCCCTGAGATCAACCATAATCAGATAGTGGGATGGGTCGAGGGGCATCCTGGCCTTGACCTCTTACCGGTCTTCCTCAAGCCTGCCAGCTCCAAGGGCAGCATCGGCGAGAAGATGGAGGTGGCGATCCAGATGCTGCGCGAGTCGAAGCTTCAGCCGCTCTCCATCGAGCTTTCCGGCAGGACGGCGCTGGAATCCTCGCTAATGGGCATAATGCTCGGCGATTTCGTCTCCTACTACCTCGCGGCGCTCAAGGGCGTCGACCCTAGCCCTGTGAGCTCCATCAGTGAGCTCAAGAAGAGGATGCGCTAGGACTCGCCATCCATCGCTCCATTCGATTATGATTGGAATCATCTGGCACTAAAGTATAATAGAGCGGTCATTATTCCCTTGGGCGATAGACCATGAAGCAGGACGCCGACTGGATTCGCGATCAGGTAAAAGCTCACACCAGGTGGTTCGAGGAATCGATCCCGACGATTGCATCCGAGAACCTCATGTCACCTTTGGCCAAGGAGATGATGATCTCCGACTTCCACGACCGGTATGCGGAAGGCATGCCAGGTAAGCGCTACTATCAAGGCAACATCTACGTGGACAAGGTGGAGAACCGCTGCAACGAGCTGGCGATGAGGGTCTTCAACGTGCCCTTCGTGGACGTCCGCCTGACCTCGGGAACGGTGGCCAACATGGCCGTCCTTTTCGCCTTGGTCGAGCCGGGCGACACCATAGCCACCACCGCGCTGGCCAATGGGGCTCACATCTCCACCGCGCAGTTCGGCGCCGTGGGCCTGAGGGGCGTCAAGACCATCAACTACCCCTGGGACGAGGAGCGCATGACCATCGATGTGGACGGCGCCCGCAAGATGCTTCTTAAGGAGAAGCCCAAGGTGGCGCAGTTCGGCCTGTCCCTGTTCCTATTCCCTGTCCCTCTCAAGGAGCTCGAGCCCACCTTCCACGAGGTAGGTTGCACCGTCTGGTACGATGCGGCCCACGTCCTCGGCCTAATCGCCGGGGGCCAGTTCCAGGACCCGTTGCACGAGGGCGCGAACATCGTCTCCGGGAGCACGCACAAGACCTTCCCCGGCCCCAACCACGGCATCCTCCTCGGCAATAAGATGACCGAGGACCTGGAGAAGCGCTTGCGCAGGGCGGTCTTCCCCGGGGTCACTAGCTCGCACCACCTGCACGCCATGGCCGCGCTGGCGGTAACCTTGGCCGAGATGGAGGAGTTCGGTAAGGATTATGCCAAGCAGATAGTCAAGAACTCCCAGGCCTTGGGTCAGGCGATGCACGAGCTGGGAATGGACGTGCTCTGCCCCAACCTCGGTTTCACCAAGTCCCACACCATCGCCGTCAACGTGTCCAAGCACGGCGGCGGCGACCAGGTCGCGAAGGACCTAGAGGCGGCCAACATCATCACCAACAAGAACATGCTCCCAGGGGACGAGAGCAGCATCCGACCGTCCGGCATCCGCATCGGCACCCAAGAGATGACAAGGCTGGGCATGAAGGAGAGCGAGATGAAGCAGGTAGCCTCGTTGATCCACCGCGTGGCGGTTAAGAAGGAATCGCCCGCGAAGGTCAAGGAGGACGTGAAGGAGCTGAAGAAGCACTTCGACAAGGTGCAGTACTGTTACCATGCTGGCACCCCTGCCTACAAGTTCCATGAGCTGGTGTGATTCGGCTCAAACCATTTTCCTCAATTCTTCCAGCAGCTCGCAGGCCATGCACCTTTGGTTGCAGGTAGGCTCGCCGCACTCGCAGAGCTGCAGCCCGGCCTGGGGGTATTTCTCGGCCAAAACCGGGCGGATCGCATCGTAGCTGGCCACGATGGCGAATTTGGTCCCCGTATGCTTGGCTTCCAGGCCATCTACGATCGAGCGGTACTCGTTCCGCAGCGCCAGGTCAGCATAAGGACATTCGTCGTCCGAGAAAGGGAGGCAGCGGATCATCGCATAGAGGTAGGATTCCTTCTCCGGTATGGAGCGGAGCGGCTGGATCCGGGGTATCAGGCCAGGTTGCACCTTCAGGTGAGGACCGAGCCTGGCGAGGCGCTCCACGTCCCCCCGGGTGAAGTTCATGAGGATGGATTGAGCGGTGTCATCGAGATTCAGGCCAGTGGCGAGGACATCGGCACCGATGTCCCTGGCCACCTTGTTCATGCACCTGCGCCGGATTACGCCGCAATAGGTGCATGGCCCCTTGTCGCCCAGCGTCAAGGCGATCTCGTCCATGGACTTGCCCACCTCATCCTTGAAAGAGATGAAATGGTGCTCGATGCCTAGCATCTCGGTCAGCTCACGAGCCCGCTCCATGGTCCTGGGGCGGTAGCCAGAGATGCCTTCGTCCACGGTTATCGCGACCACGCTCAGGTCTCTGCGCTGCCTGAGCGCTTGAAGGACGATGTAAAGGGCGACCGAGCTGTCCTTTCCACCGGAGAGGGCGACGGCGACCTTGCTCTTGCCGTCCAGGTCTACCTGTTGCCGGATCTCCTTCTTCACCCGGCGCTCCACATACTCGAGGAAGTGCTCCTCGCAAAGGTGCGATCCGTTGTAGCGGACGAACTCCACCGCCTCCTTGGAGCACTTTATGCATTGCACGCAGGACCTCAGGCCATGCCTCGATTAAAATCTTGCCTGAGGCGATTCGGATACCATATGCAAAGTGTTAATTCTTACCAGCGCTTTTTCAGCGGACGATGAAGGAAACGAAGGAGATTTGGATCGAGAAGTATCGCCCCAGGTCACTCAATGAGGTGGTGGGGCAGAAAGAGATCACCGATCGCCTTCAGTCCTATGTCCGATCGAAGAACCTCCCTCACCTCATGTTCGCCGGCTCTCCAGGAACGGGCAAGACGACCTGTGCCCTGGCGCTGGCCAAGGAGCTTTTTGGGGAGGGGTGGAAGGACAACTTCGTGGAGATGAACGCCTCGGACGAGAGGGGAATCGACGTCGTCCGTGGCAAGATCAAAGAGTTCGCCAGGACCTCTCCGATAGGTGGAGCGGGCTTCAAGATAATCTTCCTGGACGAGGCGGATGCGCTGACCAACGACGCGCAGTCAGCGCTCAGGCGGACCATGGAGAGGTATTCGGCGATCTGCCGCTTCATAATCTCCTGCAACTATTCCTCCAAGATCATCGAACCCATCCAATCGAGGTGCGCTGTCTTCCGCTTCCGCCAGTTGAAGATGGAGGATGTGAAGAAGTACCTGCAGCAGATCGCTAAGGTGGAGAAGTTGGAGGTCGCTGAGGACGCTCTGGATGCCTTGGTCCACGTGGCGAACGGGGACATGAGGAGGGCGGTCAATTCATTGCAGGTCGCTGCAGCATTATCAGATAAGATAACAGTGGATGTGGTCTACCAGACCACCGGCACCGCCCACCCCGAGGAGGTCAAGAAGCTCCTGGAGACGGCCCTAAAGGGGGACTTCCTCGAGGCCAGGAGCCAATTGGACGAGCTCATGATAACCTATGGGCTCTCGGGCGAGGACGTCATCAGGCAGATCCACAAACAGTTCTTCGAGCTCAACATCCCGGATATCGAGAAGGTGCGCCTGATCGACAAGACCGGAGAGGTCGAGTTCAGGATCGTCGAGGGCAGCAACGAGCGCATCCAGCTCGAGGCGTTATTGGCCTATCTCGTCCTGGTGGGGTCCACCACGGTCAAGAGATGAAATCGTCCACGATTCTACCATATCAAAGAACGCCTCTTCCGTCTGGGCCAGGGAAGAAATGGAGCCTACCGGAGCTTTGGCCTCCTAGGAAAACAGGCTGGCGAAGAGCGAGATTGGCGAGGCGAGCTACCTCCACCTCGCAGGATCATCATGGATTGAGGACCAGAAGGCCGCTACTCTACCAACATTTTTATATTCCCTCCTTATTCCCACGGCAGAGGAATCATTATGGCACGATTCAAGGAGGCCGACGCTAGGCTCCTAAACAAGATGATCTGCATGAACTGCTACGCGAGGAACGCCCCAAAGGCCACCCGCTGCAGGAAGTGTGGGTACAAGAATCTCCGCGCCAAGGCGAAGGAGAGCAGGAAGGCCTAGGCCTTCGACCAATTCTTTCCGCTCATATCCCTTTCACTTCTGATATCCGGTCCGTTCGGCTTGGATATCAATCCCGCGACTCGCATGGATATGTTTTTTATGCCATCGCTCAATCTAGTCGTAACCTAGCTCGGCAATGGAGGTAGTTCAAATCAAGAAGGTCCTGGTGGTCGATGACAATCCCGATGTTCTAGCCATAGTCTCCGAGCTAGTCTCCGCCTCAGGATACCAAGCGATCACCGCCAGTGGAGGCAAGGAGGCGATAGAGAAAGCCAAGTCCGAGCTTCCTAACCTGATACTGCTCGACATCAACATGCCCGACATCGACGGTTGGAGCGTTCTGCGCAACCTTAAGGAGGAAGGCCTCACCAATAAGATCAAGGTGATGATGCTCACCGCCTACACCGACATCGGAACGGACATCTTCGGGCTGCAGGACGTCGTCTCGGGCTACGTCCGCAAGCCATTCTCCAACACCGAGCTCTCGGATAAGATCAAGGAGCTGGTCGAGACCGAGGAGGTCGTCATTAAGCCTTCGACCCCCGAACCTGAGAAGAAAGGCTTCTTCGACAAGCTCCTCGGCAGGAAGAAGGAGACCCCGGGCGGCATGGAGAAGGCACAGAAGACCGCCATGAAGTTCGAGCTGAGGAAGGGGTATGGCTACATCGTCAAGGAGACGAAGCCAGAGAGGTGCTTCGAGATCTTCGTGGACCAGGTCACTCACAACATCCAAGGGCTTTGCATCACCCGCGAGCACCCCGGCATAATCCGGAAGAAGTGGGGGCTGGAGAAGACGCCCATCATCTGGCTTTCCAACCAGCTGGGCCGAGTCTACGTCAACCCGACCAACATCGGCATACTATCGGACACGATCATCCGCTTCATCGAGAAGTCCGGTGACAGCGTGGTAATGATCGACGGCATCGAGTTCCTCATCGTGAACAACGACTTCGAGAAGGTGCTGCGCATGGTGCACCACATCGCCGAGGCGACGATGGAGTACAAGTGCCGGCTCATCATCTCCGTCGACCCTAGGACCCTGGACATCAGGCAAATGGCCTTGCTGGAGAGGAACATGGAGATAATCGACGCCATGTCCTCCCAGACTGCAGTGAAACCTATTAGGTAGGAATTGGATTCCTCCCCGTCCATAGTCCTAGGAGAGGATGTTTCTGTCAAGTTCGAAGATAGTCGAGGTCAAAGCAAGAGAGGTTCTCGATTCCCGAGGCAACCCGACCGTGGAGGCAGAGGTGCGCACCGCTTCCTTCAAGGTGACGGCGATCGCGCCATCCGGAGCCTCTACTGGCACGCATGAGGTGCTCGAGCTAAGGGACGGCGGTTCAAGGTTCATGGGGAAGGGGGTCCTGAAGGCCGTCGATAACGTCAACAAGAGGATCGCCCCCAGGCTCAAGGGCCATAATGTGGAGGACTTGGCGGCGATCGACAGGATCATGATCGAGCTGGACGGGACCCCGAACAAATCGGTCCTGGGCGGGAACGCGGTGGTCGCCGTCTCCTTGGCGGCGGCGAAGGCCGGCGCCCTCTCCAAAGGGGTCGAGCTGTATGAGCATCTAGGGCCAGGGAGCCGGACCCTGCCCATCCCGATGATGAACATCATCAATGGAGGGAAGCACGCTGGCACCGGTCTTGCCATCCAGGAGTTCATGGTGGTGCCGGCCGGGGCGAAATGCTTCGCCGAAGCCCTGCGCATGGGCGCCGAGGTCTATCACAGTCTCAAGGGCATCCTGAGAGAGGTCTATGGGCCTAGCGCCATCAACATCGGGGACGAGGGCGGCTTCGCGCCCCCATTCGAGACTTCGCAGCAGGCCATGGACACCATCGTCAAGGCCATCGAGAAGGCCGGCTATGTCCCGGGAAAGGAGGTCTTTCTCGCGCTGGACTGTGCGGCCTCCGAGTTCTGCAACCAGGGCGTCTACAGCCTGGACAAGAGGCGGATCGGCCCGGTGGACCTAATGGAGACCTACTTCTCCTGGGTCAAGCACTATCCGATCGTCAGCATCGAGGACCCATTCCACGAAGAGGCGCTGGACATGATGGCCTTGATCACCCTCAGGCTCGGCCATAAGGTGCAGATCGTCGGGGACGACATGTTCGTCACCAATGTGGAGAGGATCAAGAAGGCCATCGAGAGGGAGGCGGGGAACGCCACCCTCCTCAAGGTCAACCAGGTCGGGAGCGTGAGCGAGGCCATGGCCGCGGCCAAGCTCTCATTCGACAACGGATACCGGGTCGTGGTCAGTCACCGCTCCGGCGAGACCGAGGACACCTTCATCGCGGACCTGGCCGTGGCATTAGGATGCGGCCAGATCAAGACCGGAGCGCCAGCTAGGGGGGAGCGCACCTCCAAGTACAACCGCCTGCTGCGCATCGAGGAGGAGCTGGGCTCCAAGGCCAAGTTCCCCGGCGCAGCCTTCTACGCCAAGAAGAGCAAGGGGTGAGACGAGCCATGTCCGGTCCCTCTCGCAAAGGGAGGAGCTTCTTCTCCGCCAGCGACGACGAGATCTTGGCAGGAAGGACGACCGACGTCTACTTCTCCAGGACCATGGAGATACTCAAGGCCAAGGGCATGTTGGGCGAGAGGGCCCTGGCAGAGTTCACGGCCGGGGGGCTGCCGCGCTCCTGGCCCTGGGGCGTGCTCTGCGGCGTCGAGGAGGTTCTCCGTCTCTTCGAAGGAAGGGACGTCACCATCTCTGGCCTTCCTGAGGGCACGGTCTTCAAGCCCCGGTCCTTCTCTGGGCTGAGGGTCCCGGTGATGACCATCGAGGGGCCTTACTCCGAGTACTGCATCTACGAGACGCCCGCCCTCGGGTTCCTCTGCCATTCATCAGGTGTTGCCACGATGTCCGCCCGCGCCCGCATCGCCTCCAAGGACCGGACGCTGCTGTCCTTCGGCGTCCGGCGCATGCACCCTTCCATCTCCCCCATGCTGGACCGTTCGGCCTACATCGGCGGCTGCGATTCCGTCTCCTCCCTGCTTGGGGCGGAGCTCATCGGAGCGCAGGCCTCGGGCACCATGCCTCACGCCCTGGTGGTCATGTTCGGCGACCAGAAGCTGGCCTTCGAGGCCTTCGATGAGTTCGTGGACCCCATGGTGCCCAGGGTGGCCTTGGTCGACACCTATTCCGACGAGAAGGCCGAGGCCATCATGGCCGCGGAGGTCATGAAGGACCTTTACGCCGTGAGGCTGGACACTCCCGCCTCCAGGCGCGGCTCCATGACCGACCTCATCCGCGAGGTGCGCTGGGAGCTGGACGTGCGGGGCTTCAAGAAGGTGAAGATCTTCGTCTCTGGCGGGCTGGACGATAGGTCCATACCGGAGCTGGTGGCCGCCGGGGCTGACGGATTCGGGGTGGGAACGAGCATCTGCAACGCCCCCACCATCGACTTCGCATTGGATATCGTGGAGAGGGACGGAAGGCCGGTGGCCAAGCGCGGCAAGCTGGGCGGAAGGAAGTTCGCCTACCGCTGCGAGGAGTGCCTGGAATGGGAGGTCCTGCCGGCGAAGAAGGACTCCCTGACCTGCCCGGCATGCGGAAGCCGCATGGAGCTGGCGGAGAGGGAGCTGATGGTCCGAGGCAAGCGCATTTCGGACGAGAGGAGCCCCAAGGACATCCGCGCGAAGGTCCTGGAGCAGATCGTCAAGTTGAGGCTTTGAGGTGAGGAGATGGAGGAAGGCGAGTTCAAGGTCCACATCGAGCCGATCGATGGCTACGAGTTCAAGGTGAAATTCAGCAAGGAGTGTCTTACCGAGCTCATCATGGACGAGCCAGCGCCCTTGGGAAAGGGGGAGCACCCCAACGCCGGGCTTCTGCTCGCCGCGGCGGTAGGCAACTGCCTCTGCGCCTCACTGACCTACTGCCTTACCAGGGCCAGGGCGGAGGTAAAAGGAGTGTCGGCGGACGTCTTCACGACCTTGGGAAGGAACGAGCGCGGGCGGCTGCGGATCACGTCCATTCGTATCCAACTGCACCCCGAGCTGAACGACCCGAGGAAGCTGGAGAGATGCCGCGAGGTGTTCGAGGACTTCTGCATCGTGACGCAGAGCGTCCGAGAGGGGATACCCGTGCAAGTAGAGGTCGAGACCCCAGCTGGTGCTCCTCGAAGTAGTTAGCGAGGGCGGACCTCCAATCGGGGCTTTCCGGGGTCCAGATGAGCAGCACAGGGTCCATGGGGAAGAGCAGGTCCCTCTGGTACTCCTCCAGGGAAGGGCAGATATTGATGTCGATGCTGCGCTCCGCGTTCTGCTTGAGCGCATGCCGTAGATGCGATGGCGACCTTCGCATCTCCCAGAGCCTCCAATGCACGTCCCCTTTGGCCCCGACCATCTCGTACATCTTGAGGGTCAGGTCGGAGTCGTAGATCAACAGAAGGTCGATGTCCTTGGGGTGGTCCTTGTTGCGCAGGAACCCACCAAAGAGGTGAACCTCCTTAATGGCCATTGGCAGGTGTCCATGATCCACCCTGTCCATCACGCGCACCAGCTTCTTGTAGAGCCAGCGTCTCCTCTTACTGAGGAAGATGAGCCCCCTTCCCCGAGGCATACGGTTATGATTTGTCGGCCGAGGAAGAAGTAACTTTCTATCCCAGCCGCGAAGAATGCGAATCTCTAGCCCTTGACGGTGCCGACCACCGGGAACCGTTCCAGCACGTCGTCCTCATGCGGCGCGTCGACGATCTCCTTGGTCAGGTCTCCTCCGGCCACGTGCATCCCTTGGTGCTCTCCCCCTTCCCAGAGGGAGCTGTTGCTCAGGTCGTAGACCTTCCCCTTATGGGCTACGTACATGGGCATCCCGCCCTTGCCGTTGCACTTTACCAGCTCCGCCGTGGTGAACTCCTTCATGCTCCAGGATTGCCTTCAGCGATTAGATAATTTCCGCCCCTTACTCAACCTTCATCCTCCGCCAATAGATAGGGGCCATGCTCGATGAAGGGGACTTCGCCATCCTCAGGTGCCTGGAGGAGGACTCGAGCGCACCACCAAGGCCATCTCGGAGGGTCGGCATCCCCAGGGCTCATGGAGGACTTCGAGGCGCCGATCATGACAGCATCCGCGAGGTCGAAGGGGTCAGCCGCACCTTGACCCGCGCTTCCTTCGCGCTGACCAGGGGGCAAGGCCGTTAACCAGGTGGGCTCTGGCAGACGTTGGACGGCGGCCATCCATCGGCCGAAATCGAGAAACGTGCATCCAATCGGCCAGGTGCCAGATAATTATCCCCTGTCGACCTATCGAATTGTTTCATTGATGATGCTCTTTTCCATGCATCGCATGACGTCCGTCTGACACTGAACGTCGGACATCTGGATGGGCGGACGGAGAGCTTGCGAAACGTTTAAGTCGGTACTCCTGATTATGCTTTTTAGCTCGGGGAGATGCACGGCAAAGCCTGATCCGCCAGTTACAAAGGCAGGGATGGGGCAGATAGACTGGCATGCGCATTTTCACCGAAGTGGGGGAATTAGATTGCATAGTACAAGGCAACTAGCGGAGGCTCTGACGGGTCGCGAGGCTCGGCTGACAGGCGACTCGTTGGGCGGAGCTAGGGCATTCAGGAGCGATCTGGCATATGGTAGAGGCAACGTTCCAGTTCGCTCGCAAATGTCACAGCTGTTCGGGGAATCCCCCAAACGCAAGGTCCTTTGCACTTGCGGTGCCATCGCAGAGGTGGACCAAGGCATCGCCGCTAAGAAGAAAGCATTGGGGAAGGCCATGGAATGCCGTAACTGCCGCAACGAGAGGATCGCCCGCGAGCGAGAGGAGCTGGAGCGGCACTTCTCTGGTGAGGACGGAGAAGAAGAGGAGTGATGAGCGCTCCTTCGATTTAGCTTCGAATCCCCTGGTCGGAAACTGCTCACTTTTAAATAGAGTCGTCCTGATGGCATTGCTCAAATGCCGAGGCTGTACCAATGGACCTGCTCCTGATCTCCGGTTTCTTAGGTTCTGGGAAGACGACCGTTGTACTCTCCACCATCGACGAGATCACCAAGCGCAAGCACAAGAAGGTAGTGGTGATCGTGAACGATTTCGGCAAGATCGGCATCGATGGTAAGGTCATGGAGAAGTACGGACTGAAGGTCCGAGAGATGCCAAGCGGCTGCATCTGCTGCACCCTTGGCACTGACCTCCTGACGACCCTGCGCGACGTCGCCGAGGCCTTCAAGCCCGACCTGGTGGTCATCGAGCCTACTGGTGTGGCCGATCCCGAGGCCATCCACAGCACCCTCAAGCTCTACGTCGGTCCGCCCATCGAATCCACCAAGATCGTAATCATCGTGGACGCTGAGAGGTACGAGGTCATTTCCAAGGCCTTGGAGCGGCCTTTGAAGAACCAGCTCAAGGCTGCCCAGGTCATCATCCTTAACAAGATGGACAGGGTGAAGCCGGAGGTCCTCACGGACATCGAGTCCAAGATCAGGGCGGTTGGCACTAATGCGACGATTATCCCTGCCTCGGCCACCGAAGGTACGAACCTGGACCAGGTCGTGGAAGCGATGGTGGGCTGAATGATAACCGACGACTTCGTTGCCTATGCGGGCAAGGTGCACGCGCGCTTCGACCGAGCCAAGGGAGCGGACGAGATAAGGTCATTGGTCTCCAGCACCATCTCCATGGTGGCCAAGGGATGCATGAGCGAGGGCGCCAAGCTGATCGGCCACATCAAGTGCATCGCTGAGGTCGATTCGGGCAAGTATATCGCCTGCAGCGCGGTCTCGGCGGAGAACGAGGCGATGTGCCGCGGGGAGCTGGATGGTACTTCGATGAGCCTCAACATCATCCTCAACGTCCTCATCTACGGCCTGGACAAGAAAAGGGTGGAGGAAATAGTGATCCGCTCAGCGAAGTCCATATTCCATGGCAAGGGCATGCACGTCGAGTTCGAGGACCTGGAGTTCGGAGAGCACGACCATTGCGATGATGACCACGAGCACGACCATTAGGTCGGCTCATTCCTTCTTCTTCGTGGACTTCTTCGCCTTCGCAGGCTTCTTCGCTTTCGTCGGCGAAGTCGCCTTCTTCTTTACCGTTTTGGGCTTGGCCTCTGGCTTCTTAGCCGTCTTCTTTACCGTTTTGGGCTTGGCCTCTGGCTTCTTAGCCGTCTTCTTTACCGTTTTGGGCTTGGCCTCTGGCTTCTTAGCCGTCTTCTTTACCGCTTTCTTTGGCTTCGCTTCCTTGGCCTCGGCTGCCTTATCGGCCTTCTTTTCCGCCTTCTTCTCCCGCTTGGGGCATTCCATGTTTACGCAGAACTTCCAGGGCCGACCGCGGTTCATCACCAGGGCGATGGGGGCGCGGCAGGCGTCGCACACCTCCCCCGTCATTTTCAACGAGCCGAACTGCGGCAGCGGATAGGTGCGCTTGCATTCCGGATATCCAGAGCATCCGATGAAGCGCTTGCCCGCTCGGGAGAAGAGCAGCCTGAGGGTCTTGCCGCACTCAGGGCACACGCCGACAGAGGTGGCCTGCTTGTTGCTCTCGCAGTCGGGATTGAGGCAATGCTTCTGCGGAGGGCTCCCCCTGCGGATGAGGCGGACCACTGGGGATTTGCACTTTTCACAGATCTCCTCAGTCGACTCCAGCTTCGCCCCTCTGGGCTTCGGGAAGGCTCTCTTGCACTCCGGGTAGTTTGAGCAGGAGATGAACTCTCCCTTCCTCGAGCGCTTGACGCGGAGCTCTCCCTGGCAATCGGGGCATTTGCCCACATAGCTCTGCTGCATTAGCGCCGTGCGGATCTCGTTGCCGATGTCCTCGCGGTGCATCTCCATGACGTCGATGACGTCCGAGAGCATGTCCTGGGACTCCTTGACCACCTCGGGGAGGAGGGTCTTGCCTTCCGCGATCTCCTCCATGTCCTTCTCGAGGTGCGCCGTCATCTTGCTCTCGGTGATGGTCCGGGCGTGCTTCTCCAGGGACATGGCGACAGCGATCCCGCTCTCTGTGGGGACGAGGTCGTTGCCCACGACGTACTTGCGGTCGTAGAGCTTCTGCACGATCTCGTGCCTGGTGGACTTGGTGCCGAGGCCCAGCCTCTCCATCTCTTGGATGAGGGTGCCTTGGGTGAAACGCCTTGGGGGCTGGGTCTCCAGCCGCTCCAGGTCCACGCCGACGACATCGACCTTCTCTCCAACGGAGAGGAGGGGCAGGTTCGTCTCCGTGACCCGGAAGTAGGGATAGTACTTGCGCCAGCCAGGGGAGAGGATCTTGTATCCCTTGGCCTCGAAGACCTCGTCCTTGATGGCCAATTTCGCATGACGGTGCTCCGCTTTGCAGGAAGGCGCCACGGTGGCGAGGAACCTTCGGACCACCAGCTCATAGATCCTCCACTTCTCTCCCTTGAGGTCCTTCTTGGTAGCCGCCTCGGTCGGATAGATCGGAGGATGGTCGGTGGTCTCCATCCTTCCTCTGGATGGACGGATGGACTCTTGTGCCAGTATCTCATCGGCCTCTTGCTTGAAGTCGGACTCGCGCAGCTTCTCGAGGATGGTCCTCAACCCCAAAGAGCGAGGATACACGGTGTTGTCGGTCCTAGGATACGAGATGTAACCAGAGGTGTACAGGTCCTCGGCCACCTTCATGGCCAGAGAGGCGGACATTCCCATCTTCACCGCCTCGGCCAGAAGCATGGTGGTGTTGAACGGGGGTGGCGGATACTCGTCCTTGTTCTCCAGCAGGTACTCCTTGACCTCTGCCGGCGAGGAGCCATGGCATTTGGTCAAGGCCTCCTTTGCTCCCCCTTCCTCCCAGAAGGGGTTCTTCTCGTGCCTTCCGACGAACTCCATGTCCTTCCTGAACTTGGCTTGGATGTTCCAGTAGGGCTTGGGAACGAAGTTGATGATGGAGTTGTGCTTGTCCACGGTCAGTGATAGGGTGGGGCTCTGCACCCTGCCCACTGAAAGGAAGTTCGATCCCACCTGCCCGGAGGCCAGAGAGATGAACCTTGTGAGGGCGGCTCCCCAGGCCAGATCGATGATCTGACGGCACTCCGCCGCCTCCGCCAACCGCTCATCCGGCTTGGTGAGCTCCTGGAAGGCGCGCTCGATCTCCGCCTTGGTCAAGGCCGAGAACCTGGCCCTCTTGACCTTGGCCGGATCGACATCGAGCATGTCAACCGTCTCCATCCCGATGAGCTCCCCCTCACGGTCGAAGTCGGTGGCGATGATTATCTGGTCCGCGTCCCGGGACCGTTCTTGCAGAACATTGATGATGTTGTGCGCACGCACGCTCTTCACTGGGGCGGCGTAGACTAGCTGCTTGGCCGGCGTCTTCTGCCAGTCGTTCATCTCCGTTGGATAGTCGAGCTCGATGACGTGCCCCCGGAGGCCGACCACCGTCCACTCGTCTCCTTCCCTTTCGAAAGAGAAGACCTGGACGCCCCTGTCCCTTTGCGACCTCTTGTTCCCGCTGGACAGGATGGTGGCGATGCGCGCGGCGGCATTGGACTTCTCAGAGATGACCAGCCTCTTCATCGGGTCTCGACCAAGCACAAGGGACTATAAAATAATAGGCTTGACACTCACGACTTGGACCAAAATCCAACTGGCCATGCTCAATGGACATGGTGCTCGCTCAGCTCGCCAGCGATGAGCACTGGCTGTCCTTGGGTGACACCCTTGACGTTGGTCAGGTCCTTGACCAGGGCTTGGATTCCTTCCACGGTGCCATGCACCACGAGCACCTCGAGGCACCTCTCCTCGTCGAGGTGCACATGGATGGACGAGGAGATCACTTCATGATGGTGATGCTGCACGTCCATCATGTTCTCCTTCACCCCTCCATGACTGTGGTCATAGACCAGGGTGATGGTCCCCAAGGCGTGGGATTCATCATGCGAGAGGGATTCCTGGACCAGGGCGTTGCGGATGAGGTCTCGGATGGCCTCGGACCGGGTGGCAAAGCCTTTCTGCACCACCAACAGGTCGAAGCTCTTCAGAAGCTCTGGCTCCAATGAGACGCCGATGCGCGTGACGTTGTCCATGCAACCCAAGCTAGCATCTGCCAAAAAGAAATAGCTTTGCCTCTCAGCCCGCCCTCTCATCATCGATGCGGCGGAGGTACTGTCCCCTCTCATACAGGCAACGTAGCGCGAACACAGCCCTCCTCATGGTCGTATAGGTCGGGACGCCCTTCTCCTCCAAACGGCGCAATATCGGCCTCGGGAACGCGCCTCCCACGCAGCAGACGACCATTGGCTTCCTTCCTTTCCTGGCCCACCGCTCCACCACGTCCACGACCCCTACGGTCATCCCTGGCGGTTGGAAGAGCAGGTTGAGCAGGATCGCGTCCACGCTCTCCTCGGACTGCACCAGGTCGATCACCTCATGGTACATCTGGTCGGTGACGACCCCAGTGAGGTCCACCGGGTTCTCCACCGAGGCGAAGGGAGGGACCTTCTCCCTCAGCCTCGTCTTGGTCACCTCCCCTAAGCTGGCCATGCTCAGCCCGAAGCCCTTGGTCTTGGAGGTGACGTAGTCGGTGGCGATGACGCCGAAGCCGCCCGCGCTTCCCACGATGGCGATACGGTCGCCTTTGACGTGGCCGATGTGGGCCAAGGCCTTGGCCGCATCCAGAAGCTCGAAGTCGTCGGCGACCCGCTGCACTCCAGCCTGCTTGAAGATGCCGCTGACCAAGGCGTCGGAGGAGGTGGCGATGGCCCCGGTATGGGATGCGGCCGCCCTCGCCCCGCTAGGTGTGGTCCCTACCTTGGCGGCCACGATCGGCTTCTTTCGGGAGACCTCCTTGGCCATGTCGAAGAATGCCTGGCCATCGGCGAAGGATTCGATGTACATGCCGATGCACTTGGTGCCATGGTCGTGCGCCAGGTACTCGAGGAAATCGTTCTCGTTCAAGTCCGCCTTGTTGCCCACCCCGACGCAGGAGCGCAGGCCTACCCCGTGGTCCTCCGCAACCTCGTACATGCCTACCAGCACGGACCCGCTCTGGGAGATGATGGATATGGAGCCGTCCTTCGGCCTGGGGCTCCTCTCCCTGGGAAGGAAGAAGGTGTCGAACCTGCGCCCCGGGACCATGACCCCCATGGTGTTCGGGCCGAGAAGCCTCGTCTCCGTCCCCCGCACGGCCTCGGCGATTCCCATCTGGACGATCCTGCCCTCCTCCCCCATCTCCGAGAAACCTCCGGCCACGGAGATGACGAAAGGTATCTTGGCCTGGACGCACTCCTGGACCGCCTGAAGGGTCGCTTGGGCGGTGACGCTCAGGATGGCGACGTCAACCTTCTCTGGGAGGGCGCCCACCGAAGGATAGCAGAGGAGGCCGAGCAGATCGTGGCGGTTCGGGTTCACGGGGTAGATGCGGAACGTGCCCCCCATCAGCTGCCTGAGTATGACGTTCCCCGCCTTCTCTGGCTGCGAGGACGCGCCTACCACCGCCACGCTCCTGGGGTTGAACAGCCTATCCAAGCTTCCGGGCACGGCGAACCATTGGCCTAGCGATTTATAATGGTTGAGGGGAAGCGCGCTAGCCTTCGAATAGCAAGCCTAGAAATTTGGAAATACCGGGGTCGGGATTGATGGTGACGTGGCCGACGCTGAGGAAATGTTGAAGGTCCTTGAAAGGGCGGTAGGGGAGGAATGCGACGAGGCCGAGGCCGGGATCCTATTCTCAGGTGGTCTGGACAGCACGGTCCTGGCCAAGCTCGCATCCGCCCGTTGCCAGGTCATGCTCTACACCATCGGAATGCCTGGAAGCCATGATCTGAAGGTGGCCGAGGAGACCGCCTCCGATCTGGACATGCGCTGGGAAGGTATCCAGCTCGATCGCAGGGATATCCTCAGCGCCCTCCCTAGGATCTCCGAAATCATAGGCACGGACAATCCTCTGGTGCTTTCGTTCGAGATGCCGCTGTACATCGTCTCAGCCAAGGCCAAGGAGCGTCTCCTCATCTCGGGTCAAGGCGCGGATGAGCTATTCGGAGGATATGCTAGGTATGCGAGGATGAGCGAGGCAGAACTAGCCCTCAGCCTGGACCAGGACCTGAGAGGCCTGCTGACCGTGGGCATGGAAAGGGAGAGGAGGCTCGCCGAGCACTTCGGCAAGGTCATCCGCCATCCCTATCTGCACCGGGCGGTCGTTGAGATGGCGCAGCACCTACCCATGTCCGAGCGCATACACGAAGGAGAAAGGAAGAAGGTGCTCAGGGACGTTGCCACCCTGCTTCAGCTCGGACCGGTTGCCGCCCGACCCAAGAAGGCCGCCCAGTACGGCTCGGGAGTGATGAGGGAGATGAAGTCGGAGGCTAAGGAGAGAGGCGTCCCCCTTGCCGATTTGGTCTCGTCCCTGCGTGGTGAGGAAACCCTATAAAGTCAAGCCGTCATCATCTGGGCGATATGGAATACCAAGAGGCCTTGGACTGGCTGCTGGACCTCGAGGTCATGGGCATCAAGCTCGGGCTCACCAACGTGCGAGAATTGCTATCAAGGCTGGGAGACCCGCAGCGCCAGTTCCGGAGCGTGCACGTAGCCGGAACGAACGGAAAGGGGTCGGTCAGCGCCATGACCGCCTCCATCCTGAAGGCCCAAGGCTATCGCACGGCGCTGTACACGTCCCCGCACATGGTCGATTTCCGGGAGCGCGTCCAAGTGGACGGGCTGCCGATATCGCGCAAGCAGCTCTGCCGATTGGTGAAAGAGGTGAAGGGGCAGGTCGATGATATGTGCCTGGCCAAGCCCGAGGCCTGTCCCACATTCTTCGAGGTCACAACCGCCCTCGCCTTCTTGCATTTCGCGGAGCTCGGGACGGAACTGGCGGTTGTGGAGGTGGGCATGGGGGGGAGATTGGACGCCACCAACGTCATCGTCCCCGAGTGTACGGCGATAACCAGGATCGGCCTTGAGCACACACGCTACCTCGGCGACACCCTGGGCAAGATTGCCTTCGAGAAGGCGGGGATAATCAAGCCTGGCGTTCCGGTGGTGACCGCGGAGCACGATCCGGAGACCTTGGGCGTCATAAGGGCTCGCGCCTCGGAGCTGGCCTCTCCCTTGCGGATCGTGGCGGAGGGAGTCGACTTCAAGCTCATCGAGTCCAGCTTGCAGGGCACCAAGGTGCTCATTCACCGGAACGGGATGCAGGCTTTTCTCCCTCTCATCGGTTCCTATCAGGCATCGAATGCCGGACTGGCCTTCGCCTTGGTCGAATGCCTGAGGTCCAGGGGGATTGCCGTGAGCGACGAGGCGGTGCGCAGAGGGTTGGAGACGGTGACATGGCCGGGCAGGATGGAGCTCGTACGCCGCCGCCCCGACGTTCTCCTCGATGCCACCCATACGCCGCAAGGAGCGGAGGCCGTGGCCGAGGACCTGCGCCGGCTTGTCAAGGGCAGGATAATCCTGGTGATGGGCGTGCTCGACGACAAGGACCTCGAAGGCGTGGTCTCGCCCTTCGCCCGGATATCGGACCTGGGCATAGCGGTCGCCCCTCTTACTGCCAGGGCGTTTCCGGCGGAGACTGTCTGCAAGGCCATGCGTATGTACATGGGGAAGGCAGAGGCCGCTGGTTCGGTGGTCGAGGGCCTATGCATGGCCCTCAAATCGGCTGGCCACGAGGACACGGTCATGGTGACTGGCTCGATCTACACGCTCGGCGAGGCGAAGGCCTGGTGGGAAGCGCATGAAGGATGCTAGGCTCATCCTGGAGCTCGTGAGAAAGGCTTGTCCGAGGGGGGCATTCCCGGGCAGGAACGGGGAGGAGGTGTCCGATTGGCCGCCCGACCCCTTCCACGTGCTTATCTCCACTGTGCTCTCTCAGAGGACGAAGGACGCCAACACCTATGCGGCCTCGGCCGCCCTTTTCAAGGAATACGATACGCCCGAGGACATCGCCCAAGCACCCTTGGATAAGATAATCAGGTTGGTGCGACCCGCTGGCTTCCCGGAGACCAAGGCAAGGGCGATCAAGGAGATCGCGAGACGAGTACACGAGGAAATGGGCGGGGAAGTCCCCAAGGATATGGACGCCCTTCTCTCGTTACCCATGGTGGGCAGGAAGACGGCCAATTGCGTGCTGGCGTACGCCTTCCATGAGCCTGCCGTCTGCGTCGATACCCACGTCCATAGGATATCGAACCGCATCGGCCTGGTAAGGACCGACGATCCCGAGGGCACGGAGATGGCCTTGATGAGAGAGGTACCAAGGGACCTGTGGATCGATGTCAACTCCCTGCTCGTCACCTTCGGCCAGACCATCTGCTTACCGAGGAATCCGAGGTGCACAGGTTGCCCGGTGGCTCCGCACTGCGACTACTTCTCCAACCTGAGAGCCTCAACCACATCGACCGGGAACCTTCGTACCAAGAAAGGGCGTAAGCCTAAAGCATAATAATGGCGAGAGGGCGTCCAGGCTCGTGCACGAGGTATCGGTCATGGCCAGCATCGTGGAGGCGGTGCTCGAGGAGCTGAAGAAGCACGATGTGGAGAAGGTGGAGGAGGTGCACATGGTGATCGGTGAGCTCACCTTCCTAGGAAAGGACCAGTTGGAGTTCGCCTATGAGATAGTCACCAGGGGCACCATCCTGGAAGGGTCAAAGCTGGTGATGACCGATGAGAAGGTGCAGGTCCGTTGCCGCTCCTGTGGATACTCTGGGGGCGTGGAATACGTCAGTGGCGGTGGCCAGGACCACGTCATCCCAAATTTGTCGTGCCCGAAGTGTGCTTCGACGGTCGAGGTCACGAAAGGCAAAAGCTGCGCCGTGACCTCCCTCAAGGTGGTGCAAAGGTAGATGTTCAGGTTCAGGGACGAGGTCACGGCGAAGAAGGTCATCGACTCTATCTCCAAGTACGAACTGGACGTCAGGTTCATGCACGTCTGCGGGACGCATCAGGACACCTTGGTGCGCTTCGGTCTCGAGGACATGCTCAAGGACACTGGGGTGGAGATACGCCAAGGGCCTGGTTGCCCGGTCTGCGTGACCACGACCAAGGAGATTGTGGAGGCCATAGTCCTGGCGGAATCCGGGGCGACGGTCGCGGTGTTCGGGGACATGATGACCGTGCCCACTCCGATAGGTTCGCTGGCCGATGCCAAGGCGAAGGGAGCGGACGTCAGGGTTGTCTACTCGGTCGAGGATGCCATCAAGCTAGCCCCTCATGTGAGGGAAGCCGTCTTCATGTCCATCGGCTTCGAGACGACCAGTCCTACGACCGCCTCGGTGATGCTCAATCCCCTGCCTGGCAACTTCTCTGTGGTGAGCTGCCATCGCCTGCTGCCTCCCGCGCTGGAGGCCCTCTTCAATCTGGGCGAGGTGAGGATCGATGGGTTGATCCAGCCTGGGCACGTCGCCACCATCATCGGGACCAAGCCCTTCGAGAGGTTCTCGACTGAGAGAAGGATCCCCCAGGTCGTGGCCGGGTTCGAGCCGCTCGACCTTCTGGTGGCGGTCTTCATGATGTGCAAGCAGATCGCCGAGGGAAGGCACGAGGTGGAGAACGAGTACGGCAGGGTGGTGAGGCCCGAGGGGAACCCCAAGGCCATGGCAATGCTGGAGAAGGTCTTCGAGCCCGTGGACCGCAACTGGCGGGGGTTCCCGGTGCTGCCCAAGAGCGCCTACGAGCTGAGGAAGGAGTTCGACGCCCACAACGCTCGTGTCAAGTTCCACGACATTCTCCGGTCAGCTCCGGTCGTCAAGGAGGAGCTTGGGGGGTGCAGGTGCGGTGAGGTGCTCAGGGGCATAATCACCTCCCAGCAATGCCCAGTGTTCGGAAAGGGCTGCAGCCCCAAGAGGCCGATGGGGCCATGCATGGTCAGCCGCGAGGGCTCCTGCAACATCGCCTTCCGCTATTCCAGGAAGTGAGGCGTTCGTTCTTCCTTTGGAGCTCGCGAGAGCGAAGTATTCAAGCATCCTAGCTCATACCCTCGGCTCAGATAGGGGGTTGGTCGATGGAGGGCAAGGCAGTTGGTCCGGAACAGGGTGCGCCACCTTCCAACTCGGGGCCATCGACCGCCAGCCCGTTAGGGGCCCAGAACCCTCCGACCTCCAAGGCGGTCTGTGTCGCCATTTCCTCCGGTCAGAAGCCTGTGAAGGTTTACGGGGACATGCCTTCCGAGTTCAGGGAGATCGTCCAGACCTGCAACGTCGCCTGGATTAACTTCGCCGTGGCGGACCTGGAGAAGGATGGCACCGAGATCTCCTCGATGTTAGGGTTCAGCGACACCTTGGTCTCCGCCTTGTTGAAGGGCTTCTACTCCAACTACGAGGACAGGGAGGTCGAGCTTGGGCTGATGGTTCCAGCAGTCCGAATCCACGGCCTTGAGATCAAGACCTACAACCTCATCATCCTCATCCGCAAGAACCTGATCCTCACCATGCACAACGAGGCAGTCACTAGGTTCATCCAGTTCTCCCGCTATGCGGACACGTTCCTGCGCAAGCTGCCCGAAAACATGGCCCCGGAGGACAAGCTCACCAACATGCTGGTCCGCATCCTGGACGAGAACAACAACCGCAACTTCGAGCAGCTGAGGGAGATCCAGGACCAAGGGGACAAGATGGCCGAGTTCCTCTCCAATCCACGCTCCCCTAGGGAGAAGGCGGGCCGCAACATCTACGAGATGAAGCACTCCCTGATCGAGTATCTCAATTCCATGTGGCGCACCAACGACGTGCTCAACTCGCTGCGCTATGGGGACGCGGATGTGATCACTGACAACCCCAAGGTTCTCATAAAGGTCGGCCTGCTCATCGAGGACGTAAACCGCCAGATATCCTTGGCGGAGCACATGTCCGACGTGCTCGCCTCTGGGCTTGAGGTCCTCCAGACCATATACAACAACCAGCTGCAGACCTTGAACAACCGGATGACATTGGCAGTGGCCTGGCTAACGATATTGGGAACCGCTCTCCTCGTGCCGAACACCATCGCCACCTTCTTCGGCTCCATCCAAGGCCTGGAACCTAAGACCCTTCTCTGGTACACGCTCATCACGGTCCTAGCCACGGTCAACGCGACCATCCTGGCCTTCTGGTGGGTCAGGAAGAAGGTCATCATGCCTAGGACGGCGGCCGACACCCAGGCATTGGATAAGGCCGAGAAGAAGTGAGGCATGTCTGGCCGAAGCGGACCTTTCTCCCTACTTCTCATAAGTTTTATTAACGTACCCCTGACATAGCTTTGTAACGGGCGATTTTGCCCATGGGAGGTAATGATTTGGCAACTCAGAAGCTACTCGAGTGGCTCAATAAGGCCATCGCGCGCGAAATGCAGGTATCCGTCCAATATATGTGGCAGCATGTGCAGTGGGCCGGGGTCGAGCACTACGCCGTATCGGACGAATTCAAGAGCGTCGCCATAGCGGAGATGAAGCATGCCGAGAAGATAGCCGAGAGGCTCTGGTATCTCGGAGGGGTCCCGACCACCAAGCCAACTCCTGTAATGGTCGGCGGAGAGCTCTGGGAGATGGTGGATAACAATATCAAGGCCGAGCTGGAGGCGATCGAGATGTACAAGAAGATAATCTGCGACGCTGAAGAGGAGGGCGACACCACCACGGCCTTCATCTTCCGAGAGATCCTCGAGGACGAAGAGGAGCACCACGACTTCTTCTCCAGCCTGAAGGAAGGCAAGAAGCCGGTCAAGAGGAAATAGGATCTCCGACCTGGAACATGAGTTCGAAACCCATTCTTTTCCTCCGCACTTAGTCGTTTTTAGCACCTTACAATCCAGGGCAGAGCTGCTAAATACAACCCTTCATCATGCATCTGCTGGTGCCCTTATGCGGATCCGGAATGCGGAAGAGCTGCACAAGCTGCTCAGCAAGGCCCAGCAGATCGAGTCGGAGTACGAGACCTTGGCCGAGTGGGAGGGCTACATTTCCCTGGACAGCCCCAAGTACCGCGACCTGTTGTTCGAGCTCATATCCGACTCGGAGAAGCACTCAATCTGGGTCAAGGAGATGCTGGGCATGGTCGTGTTGCCGGAAGGCTATCGGTCGCCGGAGCTGCCCCCTGCGACCTTCGACTTCCGGGGCAGGTCCGAGTTCGATACCCTGATGGAGCTGGAGCGGTACGAGCAGCTGACACTTGACCTCTACTCTGCCATCAAGGGGGCGTTGGAGCGGTCCGAGCTCAAGGGGGTGGTCAGGGAGGGCGACCTTGACCGCATGCTCAGGATCTTGGACGATCTGGTCTCAGACGAGACGCGCCATCGGGACGCGGTCCGTGCCTTGGTGGGTCAAGTGAAGCTCATCCGTTAACCCCCTAGAATGATGTTCCATGAGGGGCAAATCATATAGGCATGCTCTCTAATCGAGGGTCCATTCTGAGTGAGAAGATGTCGAGTTTCGAGACATTGCAGATCGACCCAAGGATAATGCGGGTGATCGAGAAGTTGGGTTGGAGCGAGCCTACCCCAGTCGAAGAGGCCGTGATCCCAATCATGATGGAGGGCAAGGACGTGATGGCCCAAGCCCAGACCGGGACAGGCAAGACGGCCGCCTTCGGCATACCGCTGCTACAGAGGATCACCAAGGGGAAGAGCCCTTCCGCATTGGTCCTGGTGCCTACGAGGGAGCTTGGCGTCCAGGTCTCTGAGGAGATAACCAGGCTCGGGGAGTTCATGGACCTCGTAACCATCCCGGTGTATGGTGGCACTTCGATAGAAGTCCAGTTCGATCAGTTGCGCAAGGGAGTGGACATCGTGGTCGGGACCCCTGGAAGGGTCATAGACCATATCAAGCGCGGAACATTGGACCTGAGGAACATCAGGTTCCTGGTACTGGACGAGGCGGACAGGATGCTGGACATGGGGTTCATCGATGACATCAGCTACATCATCTCCAAGCTGCCCAGGCAGCGCAACACCTACCTGTTCTCGGCCACCCTCCCCGGTGAGATAAGGGAGCTGGCCGTCCAGCAGATGAAGGACCCCGAACAGGTTAACATCTCCGAGGAGAAGCTCGTGCTGCCAAGCACGGAGCAGGCCTACATCAATGTGGGAAGGAAGAACAAGATCTGGGCCCTATGCCGCATCCTGGATACGGAGAAGCCGAAGGCCATTGTGTTCTGCCAGACCAAGAGGATGGTCGATATCCTGGCCAACTCCCTGACCTCCTATGGCTATCCGGTGGCGGCTTTGCATGGGGACTTGACCCAGGCTCGCCGGGAGAAGGTGCTCGATGATTTCCGATCCGGCAGGATAATGGTGCTTATCGCCACGGACGTCGCCGCCAGGGGTCTGGACATCGAAGGGGTGACGCACGTCATAAATTATGACATCCCTGAGAACCCCGAGGTCTATGTCCACCGCATTGGAAGGACCGGGCGGGCAGGGAAGGAGGGCAAGGCCATAACCTTCGTGACATCCCAGGAAGAGCACCTGCTCAAAGGCATAAAGGACTTCAGTGGTGCTGGCGTATCCCACACCGACGTTCCGGAGGGCCATGGCAAGGAGAGGGTGCGGAAGGTGTACGATTTCGATGAGGCCGCGGACATCTTCGGCATGGTGCAGTTCAGGATCAATCTGGGTCGGGCGGACAAGATGGCAAGCGCCGATCTGTCTAACCTTATCGTCAAGAGGGCGAGGATCAGCGACTTCGCCATCGGTCACATCGATGTGGGCGAGAATGCCTCAGTTATCGAGGTGCACAAGGACGTGGCCTTGAAGGTGATCAACTCGGTTCGAGGATCGGAGCACAAGGGCAAGAAGGTCAGCTTCGAGCCCGCTAAGAAGTAGAGGACTTCACTGATTCTGATTCGTACGATTTAGCTCGATAAGGATGCGATCAGCGCCACTTGGAATATCTGTCCAGGAGGGCACAGATGTCATCCGACACCTCTTTCTCGAAAAGGCCCTTTTCCTGTTCCGCTCGAATGTATTCCTTGGCCTCTTGCGTCGAGACCCTTGAGGCTTTGGCGATCATGTTGGCCAGCAGTGCAGAGGAGTAAGTAGGGTCCATCTTGGAATCCGAGAATACCTCCCGGATATCGTATTTGAATCCTCCCAGGCGATTGAGATTGAGCATCGGTACGCGGACATAGTCCTTCTGGACAAACTTCTCCTCAAAATTCCTTCTCTTGCTGCCCGACCTTCTATTTACATGGTTAATCTCGCCCAAATTTATCCGAGGCTCCTAGATGCTCACCTTAATTCCAGTACTTAAGCCTTACCATACATTCTCATACTAAGTCAGGTCGATAAATAAAATAATTATCACGACTGGGTGTTGCTCGAAGCTTTTTTATAAAGGTATGCACCATTAATGTTAACTCAGGCACAGGTATAAGCCTGTTAATGCCTTGGGAGATATAGAGGGAAAACTATGGCAGAAAAGAAAAGCAGTTGGCTATGGAGGCTGTTGGCCGGGATAATACTGGTCATCCTGGGAATCGCCATTCTGGTCTATCCAGATGTTACTTTGGCGATCATTGTCCTGTTGGTGGGAATATTCCTGATTGTTGCTGGACTCTTCGAACTCATCTTCGGGTTCTCTGCAGATGCCAAAGGTGCCAGATGGCTATTCATTCTGAAGGGAGTCATCAATCTGATTCTAGGTGTCGTGCTCTTGGTATATCCAGACATCACTTTGACGATATTCGTCTACATCGTTGCCGCATGGGCAATCGTATGGGGTATCTTCGAGCTGGTAGCCACGTTCATGGTGCCGAAGGAACAGAGCCACTCAGTCTATGGTACGGGCGGAAAGTGGGTCGGAGTTATAATCGGATTGATTGCTATCGCTTTCGGTATCGTAATAGCGGTCTACCCTGATGCGACCTTGACCATCATCATCTATCTAGTCGGGTTCTTGGTCATCGCGGTCGGAATGCTGATGGCCATCAACTCTTTCGGAACGAGGCCCTCAAAGGCATAAACAAAAAAGAAGAACAAAGAGGGTGTTGGTTGGCCTGGGGAACTCCCAAGGCCATAACCCAACCAACCCCTCCACATCCTTTATTTACAACCAAACGCGAACAAATCCATTCAAGGTTTTTTGATTTCCATTAATTCAGGAGTGCTATCAATCTGAGACCACGTCCACCAACGGATCTATGCGTTCGATGGTGCGCCGCATGAAGTCCGAGTCCCCGATCTCGAGTCCTATGGCCTTCTCGGGGCAGAACTGAACGCATCTGCCGCATCCCTTGCAAAGCCCGTCGTCGATTCTTGCCTTACCATCCCGGATGGAGATGGCCTGAACATAACAGACCTTCTTCTTGACGCATGCCTCGCAACCACGGCATTTCTTGTTATCGATGGTAACAGACACGCCTGGCATACGGTTGATGGTGGCGTTGATGCTCGAGTTAAGGTTCGGAACCATCTTCCACAGGCAGCAACACTCGCAACAGGAGCAAATGGAGAGGAGGTTCTCCTTGGTACCGGTCCCCAGCCATACAGCATCGATTTTGTCCCTTCCGATGAGGTGGACCAATCCAGCTTCGCGACATTTTCGTAGGTGCTCGATAGCCTCATCAGATTTGACCAGCCTTCCCATCCCCTCGGGAATCTTGAGCACTCCCTTACCCAGGAATATGCATCCAAGGGTCGAAGGGTAATTGGAGCAATGGTTGGCGTCACGGCACATGCACTTATTCATGATGTAGACGTACTTGGACTTACGAATAAAATGCTCGATGACCTGGCTTGGAAGGACGATGTTCTCCGGTTGTGCTTCGATATTTAGATGGATGATCTTGGACGCCTTGAGCGATTCCTTCGCTACTTCCTCCTTCGGAAGGATTATGATGTCATCGTCCTCGAAGAAGGCGTACTCCATTGCTTGCCCCACCACAGGCACTTTGGTCATCTTGGCCATCATGAACCTGCGGTGAAAGCTCTTCTTGATGAGCTTAGTGTATAGAGGGGTCATCCGGCCCATGCGATGCCAGGACATGTTCCGGCGTTCTTAATCCTTTTCAATATTCAGTTAATGAGCAGGGAAGTGGTGAAGGAGTCATGAAATTATGAATCATTGCAAGGGCAAATTCTTAGTTGAAACTTCTCAAATTGATTATAATCTAAGTAGATAATAGTAATAGCCAGTGATTGAAGGATAGTGGAATCACTTGTGATAACCAGGTAAACCTCCTTATAACCTTCCTCGGAAAATCATAGAACCACAAAAATAAATCAAGGAGGCAAAGAAGTTGAAGAGGAAAATCGCGATGCTGTTGGTAAGCGCGACCCTTGCCATCGCCCTTTTGGGTGGTGGGGTCTACGCATACTTCAGCGACACTGAGACAGGCGCTGGAAATTCATTCACTGCAGGCTCGTTGGACCTGGTCCTTGGAGGCACTGGTTCATCGAGCATAGTCCTTACCAATCTCGCCCCTGGCATGAACGGTGCAGGTTCATGGAATTGAGGAACGCAGGTACAATCGGCGGCACCCTGCGTGTCTGAGTTAGTATGGTAGAAGATGAAGGAGGGGCTTGGGAGCCGGAAGTTGATGTTGCGGCAACCCTGGTGACCTTAGCAAGAATGTAGATGTCACCATCTTCGTTGATGCTGACGGAGATGGCGCATTTGATGCAGGCGAAACGCTCTGGACAGTGGAAGCTAAACACGATCCAGGCAACAATGTCAACTGCGGAACCCTGGCTGGATCTGCCTCGGTCTACATTGGAATGTACTGGAGCATCGACACAAGACGTTGGCAATGATATCATGGGTGATATCACCACCTTTCAGCCTGATGTTCACGCTGCAGCAACCTTAAATCCCCATTAGCGGGTGGATCGCAAGATCCACCTGACAACTTTATTTGTTAATATCTTAGGATCAAGAACTAAATCCAGAGGCATCAAGATGAAAATTAGGCGGGTAAAAGCGAAGTACATTTCCTATACGATGTTAGCGCTGCTTGTGGGATTTGTGATTTTGCTGGCGCTGTCACCGATCACCGGTTTGCGCTTCGATGCAATTCTCTCCGGAGCATGTCCCGTCCGATTAATGTCGGGGACTTGTGTCGTTACGCCTCAGTCGCCGGACCATTTGAAGGTCGGAGACGTCATAGTATTCCGATCAACTTTCAGTGACGAACAGATTTGTCACAGGATCATCTCGATCACCCAGAGGATGAGATCCTGGTTTTCCAAACTCAAGGGGACAACAACGAAGATCCCGATCCCTTCACTCTACAATCAGATAGCATCATTGGCAAGGTGCAGGTCTGCATCCCCGTCATGGGGTATGTAGTGCAATGGCTGCGGGGGCCGTTGGGTATCATGGCCATAATCGCGCTTGGAGCCGCGGTGCTCCTTATCCCTGAGAAATCCAAGGAAGATAAGAAGGAGAATATGAAGGAAGATTTGAATGGTGGAGCCTAGGAAGCGAGCCAAGCTGTTGACAATCGCTACAGCCGTCGTGCTCTGGTTGATGCTTACTAGCATCATGGGGGCCTCCGCCTCCCATTTCGATCCGAGATTAGTTCCAGCCAGCTTCACCGGGTTCGCCTCCAAGCAGGTGGACGCAGACAACGCACCGATTTTTTTATAACGCGCGCGCGCACGTAGATATAGATAGGCAGCCGGGGGGCGTCGTCCTCGCGGGAGGACCGAATTCCTCTACGCGTTCCAGGGTGGCAATTCCGGACCTTCTGGCGGTACAACATCAGCACATCACTTGGGCGGCATTGGCAAATGCCCCAAGCCAATTGAAGGAGGATGGGAGCTCACTGGCAAGCGATGGGGACCGATATCTCTACGCTATCCAAGGAGGGACTCGCCATTCTGGCGGTACGACGCGATAACGAACTCATGGACCTCCATGCAGCGCACTCCAGACAACGTTAAGTCAGGAGGAGGTCTCGTGACCTATAATGGCAATGGCGCCTTCTTCGCCCTGAGGGAGATGCCAGCAACAGATTCTGGAGATATAATGTAGCCAGCGACATTGGACCGTCCTCGCCAATGCGCCGGGTGTCGTCAGCGATGGAGGGTGCCTGGTATGCGATCAGAAGAACTTCGTTTACGCGTTGCAGGGCAACGGACAACGGGCCTTCTGGCGCTACAATGTAACATCCAATTCCTGGTCCGCCTGGCCCCAATCCCAAATGCGGTCCGCTACGGCGGGGCTATGGCCTATGATGGTAACAACTCCATCTACTCCCTGCCTGGGTGGTCTCAGGCATACTTCCTGAGGTATAGCATCTCTGAGAACCGATGGTACATACTCGCCAACGTGCCTAGCACGGTCAGCTACGGTGGAAGCCTAGCCTTCTCCTATCCTGGTACGATATTTGCCTTCTCCGGGGCCAATACGAACAGGTACTGGCGTTATAATGAAACCACAGGTGTTTGGTCCGCCTCCACCAATGCTCCAGGGATCATCAGGGAGGGAGGCGCCTTAGCCAACGGACCCATGATCCTATCACGAACCGGAACAATAACTTCTGTGACATTTGATACAGGCAATGCTGACAGCGCCATTCAAGGCCTATTCTGGACGGAATCGTTGGCCACTGGAACGGACATAATCTTCGAGATACGAGCTTCCAACACGTTAGCCGCAGGGGTCCCATTGGCGCCTTGGACTTACGTCGGAGGGACATCGCCAGTGACCGCAGGCCTTCCCAACGGCCGCTACATCAGATGGACAGCCACCCTTTCAACCACGAACGTCCATCTTACACCAACTTTGCAGGAGGTCCGGGTCTATTATGCTTAAGGTTTCAAGCGCTGCAGATAACCCCAGAGCCCACCATGCACATCCACAAGTCATCTGCGGTGGGCAGAGGTGCGAGGGGCGACCGCTTGGCTTCTGACCCTGCTAATCATCGCATCACTCCTGCCCATCCTGATGCCGAGCGTGGACGCCGGCGGATGTGCCCGTCTTCGACCTTGAGCTGAACGACGGGCTATGATGCCCCCTTTGCGTTGGAGAACCTAAAGCCGGGCGACAGGGGCTCGAAGGTCGTCCAGCTGCGCAACGTAGGCAACGTGGCCGGACAGATCGCCATCTGGGTCTCCAACATAGAGGAGTTAGATTACGTTGGCGATGGCGCCCACCTCGACGATTATCTCTATTTCGAAGTTAATTGCGCTGGAGCTGTCCACCGACGTCCACATGCCCTGCCAGATTATGCTCCATCCCTCAGGCGCCGCTTGGCGGCAGCTACATCTGGCTGCTTAATGTCCGAGACCGGTCAGACCGTCCAAATAAGCTGGTTCTGGGAGTTCCTGGAGAACTACCAATCTCAGACCGAGGCGCAAGGCGACTCGCTCAGCTTCGACATTCACTACCTGCTTGGGGAGGTGCCTCCGCCTAACCTCAACATGTCCTGGCTTGAGGTCCAGGTGCTGGACCAGGTGACGATGGCCCTGCTGGATGCGGAAGGCAGGAGCGTGGATCAGGTCGTCGCCACGGACACCACCAGTCCATCGCTGACGATCCCCGAGGGCGCAGCTGCATGGCGGAAGACGGCCGCACCATCAGGAGGATCGTCGTCTCCAGGAGGAGGAGCGCGCCCGGTCGGCGCAGGGCAGGCATTGGTGAGCCCGGTCTTCTCCGTCTCGTCCTTCGTCTCGGCCTCGAGAGGAGGTTGAGGGTGTTCATCGACCAGGTGATACTGCGCCTCAACTACGACCCGACACTCCTCCCATCCCTGACCGAGTCAATCGGCCTCTACCTCCTCGGCGAGGACGGCTCCTGGTCGCCTCTGCCCATGACCACCGAGAACCCGCCACAGGTCGGCCAGTGCGGAGGTATGATCAACAGCTCCGGCGAGGTCGGGGTCATCGCCTCCTTCGACCCATACGAGGCGGCGTACTTCCTCCCCAGCGGGCTCAACGATCGACGCTAGCAAGCAGGACTGGTGGGACCCGATCATCTTCGCCAGCCGCATCGGAGACGAGGTCAAGGTCACGGTGATGATCACCAACGTGGGCCAGGTCTCCGGCGAGCAGAACATAACCCTTAGCATCAACGGCCAGGACATCGGCGCCAAGCCGGTCGCCCTCGGGCCGATGGAGAGCAAGGAGGTGACCTTCGACGTCACCGGCCTGCAGCAGGGCGAATATGAGATAGAGGTCTCCGGTCTCTCCGGAAATGTAGTGGTGGGCACGCAGGTGAACTGGTGGCTCATCATAGCCGTATGCTGCCTGCCGTTTGCAGTGGTGGTGGCGTACGTCTACAGCTCCCGGCGCTGGAAGGAGATGAAGGGGCGCATGGACTCGCTCCAGAGCAACGTGACCGAGGTCGAGTCCAAGCTCGCCGAGTCAGAGATGGCACTAATGATGATGAACGAAAGACAGGAGGCCGAGGCCACAAAGATCGGCCCTGCAGTCATGGCTGCTCCATCCGTCCCGACCTCCTCGATACCGTCCAGCAAGGTCGAGGAATCGCTCGACTCATTCGTGACGAGCGCTGAGCCCAGGTCCCAGGAAGAGAATGACTGGGTCGGAACACCTTAAATCAGGTCGACCAAGTTTACGTCCCCAAGCCCGCCACCCAGCTGCCACCCTACCCCGCCCCGGCCACTCCGCGGACGAACGGGAAGTCCCTGGAGGAGGCGATCTCCATTGAGACCAGCATCCTGTTGGAGGAGGAGGTGGGCGCGCACCAGATGAGGGTGGCCAAGGAGTTTATCCTGTCTAGGATCAGATCGCAGGGCATGCTCGTGATAGACGAGGCGCCCTCCGGCCAGAACGGCCTAGTGGCCATGGCCGCGCTCAGCCAGCTAGTCGAGGAGGGCAAGATCCGCGCCGTGCAGGAGAAGAGGCGGACCGTCTACCTGATGAACTCCCCCTAGAGGATAAGAAAGCATCATCTAATCGCATGGCATGATGGGCAGCGTGCTGCTCCGGACCCGCGAGCTCTCGAAGGCGTTCGGGAAGAAGGAGGTCCTCCGCTCCGTCAGCGTGACGGTGGAGCGCGGCGACCGCATCGGCCTGGTCGGTAAGAACGGTTCCGGCAAGTCCACCATTCTCAAGCTGTTCACCCGCGAGCTGAAGGCGGACACAGGGGACTTGGAGCTCAGGACGGACAGGATCGGCTACCTGGCGCAATTGGGGGAGGGCGAGGGAGAGACCATCCACAGCAGCCTCGTTGACCCTAGGCAGCGTGCCGTCGAGTCCCGCATGGGCGACCTGGAAGCGGAAATGGCCCGGGCCGGCGAGGACCCGAGCATAGACCTGGATGAAGTGGTCCTCGAATACAATCGGTTGCAGGAGGAGCTGGTCGGTAGAAGGGAGCACCTGGTCGAAGGAACGAGGAAGGAGGCCTTGGAGCGTATGGGCATGTCAGACCGCTCCGAGGAGCGCAGGCTGGAGGAGATGAGCGGCGGGGAGCAGACCAAGGTCCGCATCGCCCGCATCATGGTCCAGGCGGAGGAGGCCGACCTGCTCATCCTCGATGAGCCGACCAGCCATCTGGACATCGAGGGGGTGGAATCGCTGGAGGACTATCTCCTGCGCTACCAGGGCGCGGTTATCGTGGTCTCGCACGACCGCTACTTCCTGGACCGAGTAGCGACCTGCATCTGGGACCTGGACAAAGGCGTGGTGCGAGAGTTCAAAGGCAACTACTCCGACTTCGCGCAGAAGAAGGCGCTGGAACAGGAGAAGCTCAAGGCCGCGAGCGAGAAGAACCGCCGGGAGAGGGAGCGGCTGGTCAAGGTGGCGGAGGAGCAGCACCTGCGCAACTGGTACGGTACGACGCACAAGACCACCATGAAGAGGGTGGAGAGGATGGGCGTGGTCGAGGGGCCGGAGCAGGAGGGAAGCATGAGCTTCGGCATCGAGGTCGCGGAGAAACACAGCAAGGGCTTCGTGACCGCCAAGGACCTGGTCGTGGTGCGAGGCGACCACAAGGTGCTCGACCATCTCGACCTGGAGGTGACGCTCGGCGACAAGCTTGGGGTGTTCGGCGCCAATGGATCGGGCAAGACCACGCTGCTCAAGGCGATAAGGAAGGAGCTAGGGTATCTGGGCGATCTATGGGTCTCGCCCGCCGCCAGGATCGGATACTTCTCGCAAGGCCATGATGGCTTGGAGGAGCGCCTGACCCCAGAGGAGCAGCTGCTGCAGGTCCTCGGGAGCGGCGAGAAGGGGTTGGCCCGGTCACTTTTGGCACGTTTTCTTTTCGACGACCTGCAGGTAAGGACCCCAATAGCCAAGCTCTCGGGGGGCGAGAGGGCGAAGGTAGCCCTCGCCCTGCTGATATGCGAGCGGAGGAACCTCCTCCTCCTGGACGAGCCGACCAACTACCTCGACACCGGGTCCCGCGAGGCGGTGGAATCGGCGCTGCGCGAATACCCTGGCACGCTTATTCTCGTTACCCACGACCGCTACCTCCTAGACGCAGTATGCAATAAGGTCGCCGAGCTCAGGAACGGCCGATTGAGGGTGTTCCCCGGGACATACTCGCAGATGAAAGGGATCATCCAACAGGAGACGGTCCTGGCCGAGGCCCAGGTATATCGTGTGGTGCTAGGCTTCACCGATTGGACGACGAGGAAGAAGCTCAAGCCCGGGGATACGGTGGCCATAGCCCCCTCCGAGATGGAGAGCTATCGTTGGGCCTTGGACAACGGCAAGTTGAAGCGCCTGGACAAGAAGGAGCTGAAGAAGGTCAAGAAACCCGATGGTGATTGATCCGTACAAGCGAGGGTCGGTTAAGGGATAAAAGATGATTTCTTCCAGATGTTCGCCGTCTCCCTGGAGGGTCAATGAGATTGCGGCCTGGTAGGACAAGTGTTTCGATGAGGGACCTTAGGGGCGTATTTCAAGGTCTCTGCATCATGCCTAGGGACTCTAGGCTGTCGATGGCCCCATCTAAATCTCTCTCCAAGACCAGGATATGGTCCGTGCGGTACGAGGAGATCACGAAGATAGGTATCCCTCTTTCGGCCAAGGCACTTGAGGCCAAAGCCATGAAACCGACCATGTCCAGGGGCAGATCTCCTGTGAAAGAGATCATCCTATAGGCGCGTCCTTCGAACGCCTTTCTATCATTTGGCAAGGGTCGGACCACCGTCCTCTCACCACGATAATCCACGACCGCGAAGGCATCGATGACCATGTCAGAAGTGCTGGCCAGGGCTACCTCGTACCTCTCCTCATGCACCCTGAAGCCGAGCCCTTGGTTTCGGACAAGGTCCTCCTTCCTCATGGGGACCAGAACGCTCGACCAGGAGAAATCGTTTTGCAGGCAAGGGGCTTACTCCGATGCTTGTGAAGGGACGTCCAAAGCCATTACATATCCCTGCCATCATCCTCTGACGAGGATGTGAATAGATGCTCTCGCAGGCACCGATAGACCTTGGGAAGGTCAAGCAGAACGAGATCGAGAGGGAGGCCCTCAGGCTAGGGATCATCGCAGAGCTAGACGCGATCTCCTTGTATGAGCAGCTCGCCGCGGTAGTGAAGAAGGACGACATGAAAAAGGTCTTCTTGGACATAGCGAAGGAAGAGAAGACCCATGTCGGGGAATTCCAGGCTCTGCTATTGAAGTATGATGAGGAGCAGGCAGAGGAGCTGGAAAAGGGCAGGGAAGAGGTCGAGGAGCTCACAGAGAAGTGAGCCGTTTCGTTTTTATTTTATTCTCCCAATATCGCCTGGTTGAGGTCCTCGACCAGCTTCTTTGGATCGGCACCCATCAGCATCGCCGCCTGCCTCACCGATACTATCTTAGCAGCGTGCCTCATGACCGGCGTCTCCAGGTCGGTGTAGCCGATTCCGTACAGCACCTTCAAAGTCTCCGGGAATAGGTCGATGACCTTCTCCAGGTCCATTTCCTCATTGATCATCATTGGATCACTTCTCCACGGCACATCCCTCGACGTCCCCCCACTCGGAGAAGGAGGAGTCGTAGGTCATGACCTTGGGATATCCCAGTAGGCGGAGCATCATGTAACCATGGCTCGCCCTCAGCCCCATCCAGCAATATGTGATGATCTCCTTGTCCGGGGTCAGGCCATGGCTCTGGTACATGCTCCGGAGCTCATCAAACGACTTGAACCTGGCCGTCCCGGGGTCTATAGCTTCGAGCCAATGGATGTGAACCGCCCCTGGTATATGGCCGCCTCGCTTCCCGAAGGCTACCTTTCCCGTGTACTCGCCTCCCCGTCGCACGTCGAGGAACCTGACCCCATCGTCCTTCAGGTGGCTCAGGATATGCTCCTTGGTGGCTAGGTTGTCTTCGTTGTGGTCTGCACGGTATCTCGTCGACCTTATCTCCGGGATGTCCGAGGTGAATGTGCCTCCAGAATCCAGATAGGTCTTGATGCTCCCATCGAAGACCTTGATCCTCCTGTGCCCGAAATGCTCCAGGGTCCAGAGGAGCCTGGCCGAGAACAGCCCTCCGAAGTTGTCGTAGGCGACCACGGCGGTCTTATTGCTCACTCCCCTAGAGGACATCAGATGCTCGAACCTGTCCTGGGGGATGCACATGGCGGGCAGCCCGCCCCACGACCTCACGATGTCGAACAGCTCCACATTGACCGCGTTCCTCACATGTCCCCTGCCATAATCATAAGAAGACCTGGTATCAATGATCCTCAATCCAGGGTCGTCAAGGTGCTTCTCCAGCCAGTCTGAGTCGATGATCTCCGGCTTGGTGCACTTCCATCCTTCCATGTAGCTCCACCTTTCTTATGCCTAGGTGCGGACTCGAGCCACAAATATTAAATGATTCTAAAAACCCAATTGCAAAGACCGATGAACCGGATTTCATCTTGATCGCGAAGAGTGGATCCATTCATGGTGACATTCCTTTTATTATATCAATGGCATCCGATTGTCCCGGTCGAACTGCTGATGGATTCTGAGGGAGGTGATGGTCGATGATATCCGAGGCGGCCATCTGGGGAATGATCTCGGTCATCCCTCTGATTATCGGCGCATGGATCGCTTTCAGGTTCAAGCCCTCCTCGAAGGTCGTCGGGGTGGTCATGGGCTTCGGAGCAGGGGCGCTCATAGCTGCGGTAGCCTATGAGCTGATACCAGAGAGTTCACCGCGAGATTTCGCCACGTTCCTGAGCCTCGGTCTCGGGGCGGTGGTTTTCTATGTCGGCACATCCTGGATCGAGAGGCGTTCGAGGAGGAAGGGAAAGGAGGCCGAGAACGCCAAGGCACAGACCGGTAGGGCGATCCTCCTTGGAGCATTATTGGATGGTATCCCCGAGTCCCTGGTCCTAGGCATGTCAATCGGAATCGGGGATTCGATAAGCATCGCGTTCCTTGGAGCGGTCTTCGTCTCCAACCTGCCCGAGAGCATCGGAGCTTCTTCAGAGATGGAAGCTGGCGGAATGCAGCGTTCCCATGTTTACAAGATCTGGGCAGTGATTATGCTAGCCTGCGTTCTCATCACCATTTGCGGAGCTCTTATGATCCAGTACGTCCCCAATCTTGAGGGCATTTACGTCAAAGCGTTCGCCGCCGGAGCGGTCCTGGCGATGCTGGCGGACTCCATGATCCCGGAGGGCTTCTACGAGGGAGGGAGGCTCACCGGCCTCATGACCGTGATGGGCTTCGCCTTCGCCTCCATCCTTGCGCTATTGGGCTAGATCCCTTGGATGGTCATCGAGGCCATCTTCCAATGAATGGCACCTCGATACCGATAAAGAGAATTGACCAGTCGCGCTTATTAATCACGACCTCTTTCCAACACCCCGAACAGATGATCATCTTCCCTCCGGAGCTACAGTTACATGAGAACCTCGCGCGGGTGAGCGCGCGCTTCATCGCTGATGGGAAGGAGGACAGCCTCTGGTTCGAGGTCGACAAGAAGTTTGCCGATTATTTGGTAACTGACAGAATTGACGCGTTCCTCGTTGGGCTGCTCCCCCTCGCCATGCGCTTGGGCGAGGACATAGAGCTTAGGCATCCAGTGTCCCAAAGGACCTATTTCAACATAGACCAGAACCTGACATCGATAATCAACTTCGCCTTTCCAGATTACAAGGTGATCTCGATAACCCCTAAGGGCTTCGCAGAGCCGATCCCCGCTCGAAATGGGCGGATAGCGGCCACCGGCCTGTCCTGCGGGATCGATTCGCTCTTCACTGTAATCAAGAACTCATCGTCGGATGTTCCAGATGGCTACAAGATTACCCACGGGATCTTCACAAATGTAGGGTCTCACGGGCAGACTGACGCCCCCGAAGGCATGACGCGGTTCCAGGGCAGGTTGCGTAACGCCCGGGGCTGTGCCGAGGAGCTAGGGTTGGAATTGATCCTCATCGACTCGAACATGGAGCAGGTCCTTTCGGGTCTAACGGACTACGACCGGACCCTCACCTTCCGCAACGCCGCGGCGGTCCTGGTCCTTGAGAAGCTCATCTGTCGATACCTCCATTCGTCTGGCATAACATATGAGTACATGAGGGTGAAGCGAAAGGGCAAGGACTCGGCAGCCTATGAGCCGATGACCCTGCCTTGCCTTTGCACTGATTCGCTGGAGTTCATCCTGTTCGGAGGCAGGTGCAGCCGGACAGAGAAGACGGCCCTCGTAGCTGATTATGAGCCCTCGTATCGATGGCTCAACGTGTGCGCAATCCAGGCGAATAACTGCGGCCACTGCATTAAATGTATGAGAACGATGCTGACCCTCGACATCCTAGGCAAGCTGGATCATTATAGCCAAGTGTTCGAAATGAAAGGCTATGAGGAGGACAAGTATCGCTATCTCGCCTATGTCCTGGCGACTAGGAAGATAAAGAACCAGCACCGAGACATCGCCGCCCTAATCGCCAAGGTGGACTACCATCCACCTCGAAAATTCTGGCTGTATTACGCTGGATACATAGTGATGTTCAAGGCGACCTCCGCTGGGAATACAGTGACGGGAACGATCTATGAGCGCCTAGACAAGATGCCTCTCATGAAAAGCTCGAAGCTGTTGAGCCCCTTGCGATTCGCCTTCTTCAGGTTCAATAAGATAGTAGATCACCAGTTCGAATGATGCATTGCGATATAGGCTATTGTATTATTATTTAATATTAATAATTAATATTCTTATTAAAAACAATGATTAGTAAACTAGCTAGGTCGATAAATAGGGCAGCCATGCCCCGTATTATCAAGATTTTTGATGCGTATAAGGTGTTGGTGTCGGGATTTGAACCGAAGTCGCGCCAGGGCCGCATTGTCATTTCGCAATGGCATTAAAAAGCGATTATCCGGTGAAATTTACTCTGAGAAATCTCACCGGATGCAGATACCTCAATTACTTCTTGCCTTTGGATCCTTTTTTATTGTCCGGGCTGGATGGAGTTCGCGAACTCTTATGATCTGATCGATTTTTGTTCTCCGGCGGATCGTCTGCTCCCTTCTTTTTCTTCTTCATTGTGCCCATAGTAATCCATTAAGGATGGTGATACCAGGATGTTAAAGTTAATGAGACCGTTCTAAATACGTATTTTATTCGACAAACAACATCGGTCCTGAGGACATTGTGCTCCGATCCAGTGATCCATCTCGCCCCCAAGCTCTTTCAAGCAATAGATTTACGGGGCAGGGAAGATTTCCGATTTCGTATTCGCTAACCTTGATCCCTTGAAAAAGTCGATTGTCTGGATATGCTTAGGAGTGCGGGCGTCGGGATTTGAACCCGAGTTTTAAGCTTGGCAAGCTTAAGTGATAACCAGCTACACTACGCCCGCTTGAGCATCGTCCCGAATGTGCTAGGGTATAATAAACCTTTCAATTTGGCCAGTATGGCCGAAGACCTGGCCTTGGTTCGTGCTGACATTCATATCCGCACGTGCTCACTTCTGTATGGCCACGAGCAAGTCCCCCACCTGCAGGGTCACGACGCTCTTGCCGTGCAAGGTCAGCTGTTTCTGGACCTCGAAGCAGTCGGCATGGATCTCGACCACGCTGCCATCGTCCAACCGCAAGGGGTATTTCCGGTCCACCGGGCAGACCAGGAACTCCTGTGGGTTGGCCGATTTGATCTTGGACGTGACCTCCCCTGCCTTGGCCTTGAAGGTCGGGCCTATCTTGGCTGGCAAGGGCTTAAGGGAAACGACCTTCTCCTCGATATCCCCCGCAAGTGAGATGATCAGTTCCTTGGCCTTGAGGGTCTCCTTCACCTCGCTCTCGCACCCCTCCAGCAGGAGGGCGCTCGGCCCCATTACCTCCAGGGAGGATATCTCCTCGTTCAAGGCCATCTTGCCCTCTGACTTCCAGTTACGCACGGCAGCTATCACATCGCGAGCGAGCTCGCCCTTCCTCTCCGCGGTGTCGTCCCAGACGGAGGAGAAGGGCCACTTGGAGACATGGATGGACTTGGCCTTGTCTATCCTGGCGAAGTTCTCTTGGTACACCTCCTCCGTCACATGCGGCAGCAGGGGCGCCAGGAGCTTCATGATCCCAAGGCAGATGGTGTAGAGGGTGAAGCGCACGGCCTCGTCATTAGGGTCCTTAGTCCGGTGCTTGACCATCTCGATGTAATGATCAGCGAACTCGTGCCAGGCGAACTGTTCCACCTCGCGCATCACTCGGTCGAACTGGTAGGCGTCGTAGGAGTAGTTTACCGACTTGACCAGCTTGGTGAACTTGGAGAGCATCCACTTGTCGACCGGGCGCAGGTCCTCGCGCTGGTAAGGTCTCTTCTTGACCACCGAGCCCACGAACTTGCCCATGTTGTATAGCTTGGTGCAGAGCTTCTTCCCGTGCACCACGTCCTTCTCGCGGAAGGCGTTGTCCTCGCCCAGGGCGCAGGTGCAGGCGTAATAGCGCATGGCGTCCGCACCGTAGCTCTGGAGGATGGGCATGGGGTCGATGACGTTGTTCAGGGACGTGTGCATGGGCGTCCCATCGGGGGCCATGATGAAGCCATGGATCATGATGTCGTTCCAGGGCCTCTCCCCGGTGATGAGGTATTCGCGCAAGATGGTGTAGAACGCCCAAGTGCGGATGATGTCATGAGACTGCGGGCGCATGGACATGGGGTACATCTTCTTGAACCTGGCCTCATCGCGCATCCAGAAGGTGTTATAGAGCGGAGAGATGGAGGAGTCCATCCAGGTGTCGAACACGTCCTGGCAGGGCCTCAGCTCGCCGCCGCACCTCGGGCATCTATCTAGAGGAGGTTTGGCGATGGTCGGGTCGATGTAGCAGTCCTCCTCCTTCGCGGGGACGACCTCCCCGCAATCGCACTCCCAGACCGGGATGGGGGTGGCGAAGTACCTCTGCCTCGAGATCACCCAGTCCCACTGCAGCGAGTTGACCCAGTCCTGAAGGCGGACCTTCATGAACTCCGGGTACCAGTGCAGCTTGTCGGCGATCCTGAGGACCTCCTCCTTGAAGGGCATGGTCTTCATGAACCATTGCGGGCGGGACAGGTACTCGATGGGCTCGTGGCAGCGCCAGCAGATGCTCACGTTCTGGGGTAGGTCCTCCTGCTTCTCAAGGAGCCCGGCGGCCCCAAGGTCCTCGATGGTCGCCTTCTTCGCCTCCTTGACCGAGAGCCCCTTGTACTTGCCAGCGTGCTCAGTCATCCTCCCCTGCTCATCGATGGCCTGCTCCAGATCCAGCTTGTACTTATGCAACCATTCCAAGTCCCCCTTATCCCCGATGGTGCAGATCATCACCACGCCGGTGCCGAACTTGGGATCCACGGCCTCATCGGCCATGACCTTCACCTTGCGTCCGTAGAGCGGGGTGGTCAGGTGCTTGCCCACGAGAGCCTTGTACCTCTCGTCGCTGGGATGCACCGCCACCAGCTGGCAGGTGGAGAACAGCTCCGGCCTGGTGGTGGCGATGAGCACCTGGCCCTTCTCGCCGTCGATCCCGAATTTGACGTAGTTAAGCTTGGTGACGTTGGCATCATACTCCACCTCGGCGTCCGCCAGGGCGGTGATGCAGCGGGGGCACCAGTTGACCGGGGCGGTGCCCTTGTAGGCCAGACCTTGCTTGAGCATGCGGATGAAGGTGATCTGGGTTATGCGTCGGTAATAAGGGGCGTCCGTCTGGTAGTAGATGGAAGGGTCCATGCAGCACCCTAGGGCCTCGAACTGGCTGGTCATCTCGGAGATGAAGCCGGCAGCGAACTCCGAGCACATCTTGATGAACTCCTGCCTCGGGACGCTGAGCTTGGTTATGCCGAACTTCTTCTCCACCTTGACCTCGGTCGGCATGCCGTTGACGTCGAAGCAGAGGGGGAAGAAGACGTTGTAGCCGCGCTGGCGATGGTAGCGGGCGGCGAAGTCGATCAGGGAGTAGCCGGTGGCATGCCCCAGGTGCAATGATCCGGAGGTGTAACGAGGCGGGTTGTCGACGCTGTAAATCGGAGCTGTGGACTTGGGATCGAAATGGTAGATCTTCCATTCCTTCCATTTCTGTTGCCACTTGCGCTCGACGGCTACGTTGTCATAGGACATGGCGGAAAGGGGAAAGGGGAGCCGGAATAAAAGAATTATGTAAAAGGGGATGGGAGTCCAGGAGCCTTACTGCTCCCTTCTCGACCTCTTCTTCCTGTCCACCCGCTGCTCCTTCATGTCCATGACCTTGGCGTCGAACACGTTCATCAGGTCGATGGTGGCCTTGATGAGGGACCAGTCCACGCTGCGGGCGATGAAGGCGCCATGCTCGGTGAACAGCCTGGCGGACAAGGAGTACTTGGCCCGGTTGCCCACGGCGTGGTGCTTGGTGACGTGCATGGTGAACAGCTGCGGTCTGGCCACCTTTGCCACCTTGGCCAGTCCATTCTGTATCTCGCGCTCCATCATGTCCAGGGAGAAGCGGTCCTCCTCCTCGAGGCCGGTGATCTGCATGTAGACCATGTCCCTCTGCCCGAAGGACGCGACGAGCTCGACCAGGTCGTACAAGGTCAGGATGCCCACCATCTTGTCCTTCTGGACCACGGGAAGTGCAGAGACCTTCTTCGATGACATGAGCTTGACGGCGTCGTTGAGCGTGGCATCCGGGGCGATGGTGACTACGGCTCCGCTGGCCAAGGATCCGACCTTGACCTCCACCGGGCTCTTCTCGCCTGATATCTCGCCCTTGGTCTCGCGCCTGCCGCCGTTCCAGTTGTAGTTCACGATGTCCCTGATGCCCACTATTCCGACCAACGCGCCTTCGTCATCCACCACTGGAAGCGTTCGGATGTCCAGCTTCCTCATGGTATCGACGGCGTTCCTGACCGGTTCGTCCTCCCTGACGGTCTGGACCTGTCCGGTCATGATCTGCTGGACCTTGATGGACTTCAGGTCCCTGATCTTGGGGATGATGCTGGTGATGTCCGCCCTGGACACCATGCCGACGATCTTGTTGCCCTTGACCACCGGCATCTGCCTGTACCCGGTGGAGAGGAACTGCTCCGCCACCTTGGTGATGACGGTGTCTGGCGAGACATCTGGCGGGAGGTCCATGGCCGACCTGACCTTGGTCCCGATGACCAGGTTCTTGCGCCTGATGATGGACCTGTAGCTGATGACTCCGAGGAGCTTCTTCCCGTTCTCGGTGACAGGCATCTCATGGAGGTTCTTGGCGCGCATCTTCGCCACGACGTCGGTCAAGCCCATATCGGGGTCCACGGTCTCGAACTTCTCATCCATAAGGCCCTCCAGGCCGATGGAGTCGATCTGCGAGCGCAGGAGTTCTCTCTTCTTCATTGCCTCGATGTTCTCTCCCATCATGTCCATCATGCTCCTCAAACTTGATCAGCGTGCATCCGATGCTTGCTTCGGCACCATCTCGACATAGCGTCCCTATTTATATGCTTTCCATCCTGGAGGCTCATTTGGCCTTCAGCGAGACGAAGTCCATGGCGCCGCAGAGCAGCGCCGTCAACGTGGGCACGACCTCGTCCTTGCGCACCCTCACCTGCTCCGTGGAGTCCCTTTCCCTTATAGTCACGGTGCCGTCCTCCAAGGTCTGGTAGTCAACGGTTATGCAATAGGGGGTGCCGATCTCGTCCATCCGGGCGTACCTGCGCCCTATGGAACCGGAGTCATCGAAGCTGGTGATGACCCCGTTCATCCTCAGCATCCAGTCTAGTTCACCGGCGGGGGTGAGCAGCTCCTCCTTGCCCATGAGCGGGAACACGCCCACCTTGACCGGCGCGGAAATGGGGCTGAGGCGCATGACTATGTAATTGCCCTCCCTGTCCTGCTTCTCCGTGTATGCGTGCTCCAAGCAGGTGTACATTATCCTGTCCAGCCCGTGCGAGGGCTCGATGACATGGGGTACCATCCTCTCCCCGGAGACCTTCTCCTTCACCCTCACGACATCGAAGTACTTGCGGTCCACTTTGACGGGGGCGCCATCCACCATCACCATGATGTGGTCGCCCTTGACTTCCTTGGGGTCCGCGGCCTCGAGGGCGTTGCCGACCAGCTTGGCCTTGGCCTTGAACTCTGGCCCCATAAGGTTGAACTTGGGCTTGAGCGCGTCCCTCTCCACTTCCACCGGGTTTTCGAACTTCCTCAGCACCGACATGTCGACCTTGCTGAACTCGATGTGGCGGGATAGGTCCCAGCAGCCTCGGTCAGCCACGCCCACGATCTCGGTCCATCCGAAGGAGAGCAAGGCCTCCGCGTCCCAGCAGTCGGCCGCATAGTGGGCCATCTCGTTCTTGAGGTGCTGGCGGAAGCGCAGGCGCTCCGGGTCCACGCCGACCATGATCAAGAACCTCTGGGTGAACCAGAGGAAGTAGGCCAGGGTCTCGTTGGCGATGACCCTCTGCTCCACCGCCTCCTCCAGGCTGAGGGTGATCTCCTTGTCCCCGGGCTCATTGGGCACCAGGCGGAGGGTCTCATGCCTGACGTTCCTGAAGCGGGGCCAGGTCTTGTCGTTGGGGTCCACGAACAGCTCCGCCTCCATCATGTTGAACTCACGCAGGCGGATGACGCCCTGCCTCGGCGAGATCTCGTTACGGTAGCCGCGCCCGACCTGGATGACCCCGAAGGGCAGGCGCTCGCGCATGTAGCGCAGCAGCGAATTGAAATTGACGAATATGCCCTGCGCCGTCTCCGGGCGAAGGTAGCCCACCCGTCCGGCCGATCCCGGGCCGATGACGGTCTTGAACATCAAGTTGAACTCCTCGGACTTGGAGAGCTCGCCCTGGCAGTCGGGGCATTTGACGCCGTGCTTGGCGATCTCCGCGTCCAGCTCCTCGAAGCCGAGGCCGCCGGGGTTGGGGTGCTTGTCCTTGAGCAGATGGTCCGCGCGGAAAGGCGTCTTGCAGGAGGTGCAGGTCACGAGCTTGTCCGCGAACTGGTCCACGTGCCCGGAGGCCTTGAACACCGCCTCGGGGCCGATGGTGTCGGAGTCGATCTCCACGAAGCCCTCTCCCAGGGTGTAGGCCCGGCGCCATGCCTCGATGATGTTGTTCTTCATTGCCGCGCCGAGTGGCCCATAGTCGTAGAGTCCAGCTATCCCGCCGTAGATCTCATACGATGGCCAGATAAAGCCCCTGCGCTTGCACAGGGAGAGTACGTCCGCCGAGTTCATTCCTATTCACCGGTGAGCACCGAGATTATGTCCAGGTCGTAGATCATCGCCAGGAGGTTGTCCTTGGCGTCCCGAACTGGCAACTGCCCGAAGTCGTTCTTCCTCATTACCCTTGCGGCCTCGGACACGGTGGTCTTGCGGAAGACGGTGGTGGGGGACCGGACCATGACGTCCTTGACCGCGGCCCCGGGAAGTTCGAGCTTAGAGACCTCGTACCACAGGTTCATGACGCTGCGCATGCCCTCCCAGCTCCATTCGTCCTCGTCCTTGCCCATCCCCAGCTCGGTCTTGGCCACTTTACCGTTGACGACAGTGGTGTTGAAGATGTCCCGGTCGGTAAGGATCCCGACCAGCCTTCCATGCTCGTCCAGGACCGGAAGCGCGGAGATCCGGCTGACCTTCAGGGTGACCAGGGCCACGATGAGAGGCGCTTCCTCGAAGACCGGTACGCAGGTGGACTTGACGACGCTCTCCACAGGTTCTTTGAAGCCCGCCTTCTCCACCACGCCCAATAGGTCCGTGGGGGTCAGGATGCCTACCAGGCGGTCCCTGTCCACCACTGGCAGATGGCGCACGCCGCCCGTGCAGAAGATGTTGGCCGCCCTCTCCACGTGGTCCCTGGAGCTGATGGTGGGCGGGTCTCGGTTCATGAGCATGGCCAACTGGTCCTCGTCCGGCTTGTTGAAGATGTCCTGCCGGGTTATCAGCCCGGTGAGCGTGCCGTCGGTCCTCTTGACCACCGGCAGCCCAGTGATGTTGTGCTTGATCATCAGCTTGAGGACGTCGGTCCTGCTCCCTGGGACCTGCGCCACGATTGGATTGGGGGTCATCACCTCGGCGATGTTGGTCAATTGCTCGCCTCCTTGGTCGCCCTTACCACCAGCACCGGGCAGTCAGCGAACCGGACCACCCGTTCCGCCACGCTCCCCAGCAATATCTTGGAAATGCCCGTGCGTCCCAGCGTGCCCATTACCACCAGGTCGTGCATCTTGGAGGCGTCCACTATCTTCCTCGCCGGGGACCCCTCCTCCACCTTGGTGGTGACCTTCACGCCTAGCTTGGCGCCTTCGGACTTGACGAACTCCACCGCCTCCTTACCCTCCTTCTCCAGCAACGAATACACGGAGACGATGGTTGAGTCCATAGGGAAGTTGATGAATGATGTCTGGTCCACGACGTAGAGCGCGGTGACCTCCGCGTCCATGATCTTGGCCATCTCCAGGCCTTTTACTATCGCTTCCTTGGTGTTGTCGCTTCCGTCGGTAGGTATCAGGATCTTCTTGAAGAGTGTCATGCTCCTCCCCTCCATTCTTCCCTGCCCAGGCAGACCATGAGCGGGTCAGCGGAGCTGCCTCGCAGCACCAGGTCCGTGGTCGGATCGCCCCCGTGCGACTTCATCACCATGAAATCGCAGGGCTCTCCAGGCTCCATAGCTATTGTGGCTCGCTCCCTTAATAATTTCTTGCCATTCTCGTTCGCCATGCTCAGCACTGGGGAAACGTCCATGACGCCCTGCTGCCGTAGCAGGCGCGCCGCGCTCTCCATCTCCGCCAGCATGTCGGGCAGGGTGAACATGGCGTTGTCCGTCCCCAAAGCTACGGTGGCGCCCGCACGCAGCATCTTGGCGAGCGGGGATGCCCCGCCGAAGAAGCAGTTGGACCGGGGGCAGGACACGATCGGCACCCGCTGCTCTGCGCAGGCCTCAAGGTCCGATTCCCGGGCCATGGTCATATGCACCACGAAGCTTGGCCTAAGGTCCAGCACCTTGTCGATGTCCTCGCGGACCCTCTCCGAGGCATGGATGGCGAAAGGCCTCCCTTTGCCGTGAACAAACCTAGCCAGATCGGAAAGCTCCCCATAGTCCCAATCGCTGATGCTGGAGATGCCTATGCCGTCGGCATGCTCGAGCACCGCCTCCACCTCCTCGCGGTCGAAGCGGAGATCGAGGGGCCGCCCCATGACGAAGGGCTTCGGCCACCCCTTCTGCTTCTTCAAAGCCATCGCCCCCTTCACCCCTCCCTCGCGGAAGTCAACGAAGCGCGAGCAGCCCCTGCGCAGCATGATGGAGCGAGCGGCCTGGAAGGCCTTCTTCAGCTCTTTCTCGGATACGAGATGAAGCATCCGGTGCTTGAGCCCGTCCGGGGGCGCCACCAGCTCCTCCAGGGAGAGCGAGAGGTCCACCGGGACCAAGTAGTCGGCGATGTGGGTATGGGCGTTGGTCAAGGTCGGGAGGACGATCCCGCTTACCTCGCTGCCGGCGACATCCCCTTCCGCCACCTCCATCACGACCCCGTCCTCGAAGCCGACGTGACCGTCTATGAACCCCTCCTCGGTCAGGACCTTTCCGGATACGTAGCGCATCGCCCCTTCATATCCTACCCAATACTTCAAAAATGTCATCATGCCCAGTGGAAGGATTTTTATAAGACATCCAATCTCAGGGGCGCAAGAGGTTATGCCTATGGTCGCAAAAGTGAAAGCTGAGGACTGCGTCGGATGCGGTCTTTGCGAGGATGCCTGCCCGAGCGCTTCCATCAAGGTGGACGATATCGCGGTCGTCGACGCCCAGACCTGCACGAACTGCGGTACCTGTGCTGACGAGTGCCCCAACGACGCCATCATCGTCGACAAGTGATTTTCCGATCTTTCCGGTCATATGGGGGCTCGAAGCCCCTGATCTCAAATTTTCTCTGGATTCATGGCATTCGAAGGATCATCTTGATCTCAGGCCCAATATGGCTTGTTGATGTACTTGTGGGCGGAGTTGGCGGCGGTAGCGCCCTCCCCGCAGCCTGTGACGATCTGCCGATACTTGCCTGGATAAGTCACGATGTCCCCGCAGGCGAAGACCCCCTTGCGCGAAGTGCGCATCTCCGTGTCCACCTTGACCAGCCCGTCGTCCATGGCCAGCCCCCACCTGTCCAGGTCGCTGGTGTCGGGAGCGGAGCCGATGTTGATGATCACGTAGTCGGCAGGGATCTCCTTGCGCGTTCCATCCGCCAGCTTCAGCGCCAGGCTCCTGACCTGGGTGTCGCCCTTGATCTCCTCGACCTCAGAAGACAGGAAGGTGTCCACGCCGGAGGCGTGTATCCTCTCCACATAGACGCTGTCGGCGCGGAACTGGTCCCTGCGATGCACCACGCATACGTCATCCGTGACCTCGCAGGCGAGGAGAGCCATCTCCAAGGCGCTGTTACCGCCTCCGATGAAAACGACACTCTTGCCGGCCAGCTGTCGTCGCGGTGGAAGCTTGTAGGACACCCCCCTGTTCTCGAATTCCACCTCGCCCTTCGCTCCCAACCGTTTGGGCTTGTACAGGCCGGCGCCTATGGCCACGATCACCGCCTTAACGGTATATTCGTCCTTATCGGTGATGATCATCAGGCTATCGTTCACATCCTTGATCTCCAACGCCCTCTCATTGTTGTGCACGTTGCAGCCGACCGCGAGCGCGTGGGAGATGAGCAGGTTGACCAACTCCTTGGCCTCGAGCACCACCATGCCAGGATAATTCTCGATGGGCTTGTCCGGGTAGATGTTGGTGAGCTGGCCACCCGATTCTCCCGCCTCGATGAGCGCGCAGTTGAGGTTGCGCGATGCGGCATAGATGCCAGCGGTCAGCCCGGCAGGGCCGCCCCCGATGACGACCAGGTCCAGCTCCATCGCGCGCTCCATCGCTCATCGTGTATGCCACCGCCCATTAAATAAATGTCGAGGTGCCAGAGCCCCTGGGGCGGCGAAGGATTATATGCCATGCCAGCAGTGTGAAGCTCATGCCTACCTTCCGTGCCTTCATCGCCGTTGACCTCGCTCCCTTGCCGTCATTGGAGCCTTTCCTGAGAGACCTCGCAAGGGTGAAGGGCCTGAAGCCAGTAGAGCCTCATGCGCTGCACGTCACCCTAAAGTTCCTCGGCGACGTCGAGGAGGCTCTCGTAGGGAGCATAGGTAAGGCCATCGAAGGCTCATGCCAGGGCATCGCCCCCTTCCAGGTCGAGGTCACGGGCTCGGGGACGTTCCCTCCGAAGGGCGGAGCTAGGGTGGTATGGGCTGGGCTGAAGGGCGCCGAGCCAATGGCGACGATCGCCGCTCGACTGGAGAGTTCGCTCGAGCCCCTGGGGTTCGCGCCCGAGGGCAGAGGGTTCAAGCCCCATCTTACGCTGGCCCGGGTGAAGGACGCGTCCGCCTCGAACCAGGCACGCGCCATCGCCATGGATTACGAGGCTTCGGCCTTCGGATCCAAAATGGTCGATGAGGTGCTGCTGAAAAAGAGCGTGCTCCGACCTCAGGGGCCAGAGTATTCGACCGTGATGTCCGTCCAGCTTCAGGGCTAATGCTCGCCCTCGAAGGTGGAGAAGCTCTCCTGCTTAAGAAGGTCCGCTGGCGGGTGCTCCCTGACGAAGTCCGTGCTGTACACTCCCGACCTGAAGGTTTTGGTCCTGACCACCAGGCGATGGTAGGGGATAGTGGTCTTGCAGCCCGTGAGGGTATAGTGGTCGAGCGCGTTCCTCGCCATGCTCAAGGCTTCTTGCCTGTCTCGCCCGTGCACTATTAGCTTGGCGAGCATGGAGTCGTAATCCGCTGGAACCATGTACCCCTCGTAAGCGTGCGAGTCCACGCGGATGCCCTCCCCTGACGGCTCGATGTACTTCTCGATCCTACCAGGCGCGGGGAAGAAGTTGTTGAAGGGGTTCTCCGCGTTCACCCGGAACTCGATGGCGGCGCCCTTGGGCATGACCTGGCGCAGCTCCTCGCTCACCTCCCGGTCGGTGGCGATCTTGAGCTGGACCTCGACCAGGTCCAAGCCCGTAACCATCTCCGTCACGGGGTGCTCGACCTGGATGCGGGTGTTGGCCTCCATGAAGAAGAGGTCGCCAGAAGCGTCCATGAGGAACTCAAAGGTGCAAAGGCTCTGGTATCCCGCCTTGACCAGGGCGGCCTCGATGCGCGGGAATATCTCCTTGCGAATATCCTCCGTCACGGCGCACGACGGCGTCTCCTCCACAAGCTTCTGGTTGCGCCTTTGGACCGAGCATTCCCGCTCCCCTAGGCAGAAGCCGTTGCCCTTGCTGTCCCCGACCATCTGGAATTCGATGTGACGAGGCTTGATGACCCTTCGCTCCATGAAGATCTTGGGGTCCTTGAACGCCTTGTCCGCCTCGGCCTTGGCGGACTCGAAGGCCTGCTCGATGTCCTGCTCGGACTCGACGACCCTCATCCCCCTTCCCCCTCCGCCGCCCGCGGCCTTGAGCATGATTGGGTACCCGATGCGCTTGGCCTCGCGCTTGGCCTCCTCGGCATCGTCCAGCGGCTTCAATGTGCCCGGGGTGGTGTGCACGCCGCATCGCTCCATGAACTCGCGGCCGTCCAGCTTGCTGCCCAGGAGGGACATGGCCTTGGCGCTGGGCCCTATCCAGGTCATCCCCTCGTCCTCGACCTTGCGGGCGAACTCCGGCTTCTCGGAAAGGAAGCCGTATCCGGGGTGCACGGCGTCGGCCTTCATCCTATCAGCCACATCAAGGATGGCCTCGATGTCGAGGTAAGGGATGATCCCCTTGTCGGAATGGAGCTCCTCGCTGGCGTCGGCGACGAGGACGTGCTTGCAGTGCTGGTCGTTGGGAGCGTAGATCGCCACGGTCGGGATGCTCAACCTCTTGCAGGTCCTCATGACCCTTATCGCGATCTCTCCCCTGTTCGCTACCAGCACTTTCTTGAGCACAACCATCCCTCTAACCTAACATCAAGTGGCGTGATACGGTTTAACTCGGTAACATGGCTTAGGTTAAAAATGTTTTCCCGTTTCCACTGCCATGTGCCGGACGCTCTACATGGAGTGCCTTCTCTGCCTACTGAGAATCTGCGTCCCTTGTAGCCTACCTGTACATGTCCTGATGATATCACCTCACGGGCCTCGGACGTCCATGTACCTTAATGGGAAGAAGATCCGTAAGGACAAGGAGGGCGGGATCGAGGGCTTACCGCTGCAGCTGCTCATCATCGTCCTGGTGGCGGGGGTCGGCTCCGCCATCATCATGGGTTGGATGGGAGGATTGGAAGCCCCTGAGACCATCGGAATGGTCCATTCGTCTCTGAACGAGATAACGCTGGAAGACGATGACGGGGACGGGATATTCTCGGCCGATGACGTGGAGTTGGCGATAACCGTCCTGGACCAGGAAGGGGATCCGATATCCGGGGCATCCGTGTCCCTGGAGGGAACGGGCATCCTGAGCGCCGAGGGAAAACGTCCGCACGCTCTCACGGATGAGGACGGGAAGGCATGCTTCGCAGGTCTGACATTGGACCGCGCCGGTTCGTCGGTGGGCTTCGTGACCGTCACTGTGGCCAAGAGCGGGATAGTCTCGACCAGGAGCATCCAAGTGCCTGTAGTATGCGAGTGATGGACATGGTCCTCGGGGACAAGCGCGCCCTGGAAGGGCTCCCGTTCAAGATCCTGATCTCCGTCCTGGTGATAGCCTTGAGCGCCCAGCCACTCTATGGCTCGCTCTCCTACCTCGGTTACGCACAGGGCCTGAGCCGGGCCATGGACGAGGCCCAGGAGATAAGGAAGGCCGCGCTCTCCGCCTTCATCGCCGGGCCAGGTAACGTTCGCATAGTCTCCGTCGACCTTGGAGATGGTACACAGTCCTTCTCGATACGCCTGGGTGGAGGGGAGGGGGATGGAAGCACCAGGAAGATAGACGTCCTTTACGAAGGCGGAGCCGCTGCAACCCTCACTTTTGAGGGGGAGGGGCTCTGCTTGATCGGCAGCGCGGGAAAGGTGTTCGTCGTCGAGCATGACCAGGAGCTTCGCCTCTCGTGCATTTCAAGTGAGACTGGGGACGTGGTCATGGTGGAGGCCCTCTGATGCTCGAGCTCATGCTCTCGCGCCTGGTGATGTCCATCTGCGCCATGTTGGTGCTATTGGCATTGGCCCCGCTATGCGTTCAACTTCCATCCGGGATTGCCGGTCAACCCGATGCCACGCTCGACGAGCTGGAATCTCGATTCGAAGAGGTGGCCGCTGCGCCGGGAGAGGCAACGCTCGCCATCGAAATGGGGGACTATCTGGAGGAAGGGGACCTGCTTCTCCTCTACCCCAGCGCCCTCAGTTTGGTGGGAAATGACGGACAATCGATCCGTCCCCTTCCAGGAGAATTTCGAATAACCATGGCCCATGGCGATGAAGAACATGTACTTGATAAGGCGGTCCTCGACCAGCATTCGAGTCTGTATCTCAGCAAGCACCGATCGGCGGATGGAATGACGCTGGAGGCTCACATCGAGAACTTGGCCGCGACCTCGGCCACCTTCTCCCCGAACACCTCGACCTCATCCAGAGTGTTGTAGAAGTAGAACGAGGCACGAGCGCAACCTTCGATGCGGCGTGCCAGGAAGTATGGATGAACGCAATGCATGCCTGAGCGTATCATCACCTTGCCTATCTCGTCCAGGATCATCGCCACATCATGGGAGCTCATGCCCTTGATGTTGAACGATAGGATGCTCCCCCTGTGCCCCGCCTCGTACGGCGCAAGGATGGAGACGTTCGGGATGGCCTCCAAGATTTCTGTCGCCCTTCTATTGAGCTTCGCGTCCTGTTCCCGGACCTCGTCCATTCCCAGACGGGATAAGTAATCCACGGCCGCGCCGGTCCCTATGATGCCAGGGTAGTTCTGCAGACCGGCCTCGAACCTCTCCGGCGGTGGCAGGAGGTCGGCCTTTTCCTGGGTCGTGAGGCTCACTCCGCCGCCTCCGGACACCAAGGGCTCCAAGGCCTTGAGGAGCTCCAACTTGCCGTACAGCACGCCCATGCCCGATGGTCCGAGCATCTTGTGCACCGAGACTGCATAAAAGTCGACATCCAGATCGCCAACGTCCACTTTCTGATGGGGCGCCGCCTGCGCACCATCGAGCATGACCAGGGCGCCATGATCGTGGGCGATCTCCACCACCTCCTTGGCAGGAACACCCGCCCCGGTGATGTTGTTGGTGTGCACCATGCTCACCATCTTAACGTCGAGGGACATGGCCCTCTTGAACGCCTCGATGTCGAACCTGCCCGAAGGTGGGGTGAGCACGAACCTGCGCCTGATCCCCTTCGCTGCCTGCATCTGCAGCCAGGGAACATGGTTGCTGTTGTGCTCGAAATCAGTCGTGACGATGACGTCCCCCCTGGAAAACTTGCAGCCCTTGGCCACGAGGTTCAGGGCCTCGGTGCAGTTCTTGGTGAAGGCGATCTCATCCGGCCTCGCCGCTCCCAGGAAGGAGGCGACCCTCTCTCTGGCCTCGTCCACCTCGATCGAAACCTGGGTGGCTAACCGATGCACGCTCCTGCCCCCGCACGCAGGATATTCCGTATAATAGCGGGACATGGCCTCGATCACGGAGGTCGGCCGTAAGGTCTGGCAGGCATTGTCCAGATAGATGAAGTCCTTGGTCGCTCCCTCGAAGAGCGGAAAGTCCCTTCGCACCCTCTCTATATCCATATGCTCTGGCGGAAACAAACCTTAGCGCCTATTTCATCCTTTTCCGAGGCGAAAGGCGAACGTGACCTAGAATCCTTTTAAACCGACCAGCGCTGTTCAGTACATATTGAAATATCCCTTAAGGGATGTATCAATCGTTAAGGGGTTGCACATGCAGAGGATATACTTCGACAACAGCGCCACCACCCGTCCCGATCCTAGGGTATTGGAGGCGATGCGGCCTTACTTGGACCAGTGGTATGGGAACGCCTCCAGCATCCATATCTTCGGAAGAGAGTCGTTCAACGCCCTTGAGGAGGCGAGGAACAGGACCTCCAAGGCGATTGGCGCCAAGACCAGGGAGGTGGTGTTCACATCCGGTGGAACGGAATCCGATAACCTCGCCATCCAGGGGGCGGCCTTCGCCAATCTCGCCAAGGGCAATCATATCATAACCAGCTCCATCGAGCACCATGCTGTCCTCAACACATGCCATTTCCTCGAAAGCCAAGGCTTCCGCGTGACATATCTGCCTGTTGATTCCGAAGGCGTGGTTGAGCCGGAATCGTTGAAGTCGGCGATGACCAATGGCACGATCCTGGTCTCCGTAATGACAGCGAACAATGAGATTGGAACGATCCAGGACGTGAGGGAGCTGGGAGCGATCGCCCATGAAGGTGGTGCCCTGTTCCACACAGATGCTGTCCAGAGCATAGGGAAGGTGCCTCTCGATGTGGAGAGGGACAACATCGATCTGCTCGCCATCTCCGCGCACAAGTTCCATGGCCCGAAAGGGGTCGGGGCGCTCTATGTCAGGAAAGGCGTCAGCCTCAGGCCATTGGTCTATGGCGGAGGGCAGGAGAGAGGGCTGCGGTCCTCGACCGAGAACGTCCCAGGCATTGTCGGCCTGGGCAAGGCCATCGAGATATGCATGCAGGAGATGGACGAGGGCGTCGCCAGAATGACATCGATCCGGGATAGGGTCATTCAAGGCACCCTGTCAAGCGTGGAGGGATGCTATCTAAACGGCCATAGGCGGAGGAGGCTCTGCAACAACGCCCATTTCCGCTTCGACTATGTGGAGGGGGAGGCATTGGTGCTGAGCCTGGACATCAAAGGCATAGCCGCCTCCACTGGGTCCGCCTGCTCCTCCAGGGACAGCGACACCTCCCATGTGTTGAAGGCCTTAGGCGTCAGGAACGAGCACGCCCGCGGATCCCTGCGCATCTCGCTCTCGAGGATGAACACAATCGAGGAGGCGGAGAGGTACCTGGAAGCCATATCAGAGGTCGTAGCTAGGCTGAGATCGATCTCGCCCGTGGCCATGCTATCCAAGTCGTCGACCGGAGGGGGATGAGGCATGCCGTACGGTCCAAAGGTAATCGAGCATTTCACCCGGCCGAGGAATGTGGGCGAGATGAAGGGCGCGGACGGTATCGGAAAGGCCTCAAACGACACCGATGGGGATGTCGTGGTCATCTACATCAAGGTAGCCGAAGGGAAGGTCGTCGACATAAGCTTCCAGACCTTCGGTTGCGCAGCCGCCATCGCTTCGAGCAGCATGTTCACCGAGATGGTCAAGGGACGGACCATCGAGGAGGCGCTGATGGTGAACAAGAAGCAGGTCGCGGACGCCTTCGAGGAGGGCATGCCGCTTAACAAGGTCGAGTGCTCGATCATCGCCCCTGACGCGCTAAGGGCAGCGGTCGAGGATTACCGCCAGAAGAGGATTCATTAGGGATGAATAGGGTTCACCTCACGAAAGAATGAACCCTCTCGAGGTGAGCCTTGCCGGCCTCAGGTTACGGAACCCTACCATGCTGGCATCGGGCATGATGGGTGAGACCGGGGGATCTTTGCTTAGGGTGGCCATATCGGGCGCGGGGGCGGTCGTCACCAAGTCCATCGGCTCCGAGCCTAGGGCTGGGTACCCGAACCCGACGCTCGTGGAGCTGGACGAGGGCTACATCAACGCCATGGGATTGCCGAACCCAGGCATCGAGGCCTTCGCTGAGGAGATGTCAGCCGCGAAATCCTGCCCCGTGCCGATAATCGGCAGCATCTTCGCCTCTTCCCCTGATGAGTTCGCACATCTTGCCGAGAGGATGCAGTCGTACGGAGCAACGGCCGTCGAGCTGAACCTGAGCTGCCCCCACGCCAAGGGCTATGGCATGGAGGTGGGGGTCGACCCTGAGGCGGTCGGAGCCATCGTTTCCAAGGTCAAATCGAGATGCAAAGTCCCTGTCTTCTCTAAGCTGACCCCCAACACCCATCATCTGCTCGCGGTAGGAAGGGCGGTGCAGGAGGCGGGAGGGGACGGTATCGTCGCCATCAACACTCTGAAGGGGATGAGCATCAGCATCGAGGCCAGGAGGCCGATACTGAGCAACAAGGTCGGAGGCCTCTCCGGGCCGGCGGTCAAGGCCGTGGGCGTGCGGTGCGTCTACGACCTCAGCTCGGCTCTTGATGTGCCAATAATCGGAGTGGGCGGCGTCGAAGACTGGAGAGACGCCATCGAGTACGTCATGGCGGGGGCTTCTGCGGTGCAGGTCGGCAGCGGGATCGGTCGGCGGGGGCTAGGCGTTTTCAAGGAGATCACGGAGGGCATGGCCCTCTTCATGAGCGAGAATGGGTTCTCGTCCATCAAGGAAATGATAGGTGCGGCGCATGAATAGGCAGGTCATGACCAAAGTCAGCAGCGCGGTCCTCGAGGGAGCAGGGATGACCACTTTGCGATTCGCCTTCGAGCGCCCCATCTGCCCTGGTCAGTTCCTTATGGTCTGGATCCCCGGAGTGGACGAGGTGCCTATGTCCGCCTCCTACATCTATGGGGAGAAAGGCATCACCGTAAAGGAGGTCGGGGAGGCGACAAAGGCTCTGTCCATCCTGAGACCAGGCGACCAGATCGGTGTGCGCGGGCCCTATGGGAGAGGATACGACCTGTCCCCGGGAAGAGCCCTCATCGTTGGCGGAGGGAGCGGAATGGCGTCGCTGATGGCCGCCGCCGACGCCCTGGACGACCCGGCGCGGACGGACATCCTGATCGGCGCTAGGACCGCGAACGAGCTGGTGTTCGAAGAGAGGGCGAAGCGCCTCTCCGCCGAAGTGCACGTATCCACCGACGATGGCACCAGAGGCCGCAAAGGGACGGTGGTGGAGATGGCCCGCGATCACTTAGCTAAGAAGCGCTACGACATGGTCCTGGGCTGCGGACCGGAGAGGATGCTCCGCGCCTTGATGGAGGCCTGTGATGAAGCGCGGGTACCATGCCAGCTCTCCCTGGAGAGGTACATGAAGTGCGGCTCAGGGCTGTGCGGCTCCTGCGCCATCGATGGCCTGCGAGTGTGCGCCGACGGGCCTGTGTTCTCGGGGGATGAGCTGAGGAAGCTTCCAGAGTTCGGGAGAAGCAAGAGGGACGAGTGCGGGCGCCGGCTCAGGCTTTGAAATGCTCCTCCGGATGCATTACCTCTTTTACCAAGTCCTCGAAGTCAGAGTCTGAGACGCGACCCTTCACCTCGCCCAAGGCCTTCACCTTGGCGAGGATCTGCGCCACCTGCTCGTCGCTCGACTCGATCCCCAGGTCCTCGAGCCTCTTCTTGATGTAATGAGCGCCAGAATGCTTGCCGAGGATCAGATGGCGCCGGTTCCCCACCATCTCCGGTGGTATCGATTCATATGTCTGTGGGCAGGAGAGCACCGCGGCCACGTGTATCCCCGATTCGTGCGCGAACACGTTATCTCCCACCAATGGATGGTTGCGGCACAGGGGCACCTTGGAGTAGGAGGCGACGAGTTCGCAGATCTCCTTCAGCCTTGAGGTGTCCACACCTAGGTCCTTCCCATAGACGAACTTCATGGCGGCCACGAACTCCTCTAGAGGGACGTTGCCTGCCCTCTCCCCGATGCCGTTGACGGTGGTGGCGACCGCCACCGCGCCCGCCTTCACCCCAGCGATGGCGTTGGCCAAGGCCAGTCCGTAGTCGTTATGCAGGTGGATGGAGATTTGCGTGTGGAAGCGCTTTCGCACCTCCGTCACCATCATGCTTATCGCCTCGGGGGAGGCGCAGCCGACGGTGTCGGTGATGCCTAGCCTGCAGGCGCCGGCCTTCTCTGCCGCCTGATAGACCTTGAACAGGAAATCCAGGTCGGTCCGGGTCGAGTCCTCGCAGCTCAAGGCCGCCTTGATTCCCCTGGACCTGCAATAGTCCAGCGACTCCACCACCTTCTCAAGGACGTACTCGCGCGGCTTGTTGAACTTGTAACGGAGATGGATGTCGGAGGTGGCGATGAAGAGGAGAATCATGTCCACTCCCGCATCGATGGTCGTGTCGATGTCCGCCTTGGTGACCCGGGAGAGGGCTAGGATCTCGGCGTCCAGCCCGAGCTTGCTTATGGCCCGGATTGCCCTCTTCTCCCCCTCGGAGACGGCGGGGAAGCCGGCCTCGATCTGGGGGACCCTCACCTCATCGAGCTTGCGGGCTATGGCGACCTTCTGCTCCAGGCTGAAGGCGATGCCTGGCATCTGCTCGCCGTCCCTGAGCGTGGAGTCGTAGACCTGGACCTCACCTAGCTCAAGGTGGGGGTTGAAAGGGCTTAGTGCGATGCGCTCCATGTTTGTTGGTAAGTGGCGATGTTCAATTAACCTTTCGTTCCATCCGCGATTAGGTCAGAAAAACGCCCGATCGGCGGCTCCTCCCACCATTGGCTTTAAGGCCGTCAGCGATTCAAGTACAGAGGGAATGGCCTTGAGGGAGCGCATCGAGGTGGGAAGCAGCGGAAACCCCAACTTCATCGAGGTCCGCCACGGGAAGATGCTCATCAGCGTCCCCAAGTCCATTTTCAAAGGGAGGACCTCGGCCCTGAAGAAGAAGGAGGCTGACGAATTCAAGAAGGTGCTGGCCTCGCGGTATCCTTGGTTGAGCGACAACGCTATCGAGGTGGTGATGGTGGAGGCGCAGGAGACCATGGAATCATTGCTCGAGATGGAGATGGGGGCGGTGGAGAGGGCAGGGAAGCTCGCATCCCAGGGAAGGAACGCGGAAGCCCTGGCCCTCTTGGAGGAGCATCTCGAGCGCCAGCCCAAGGATCCGGACGCCTGGTGCCTCATGGGGGAGATCTATATGAGGATGGGCAAGAGGAGCGAGGGCTTCAGGGCCTTCGCCAAGGCGCGAGACCGCTCCGGTTCGATCGATGACCTCAAGCGAAAAGGGCGTTGATGGCCGAGCCGACCTCTCTTACGGTGGCGCCCCATGGGACCACCGCCAAGTCGCCCTCGATCTCGAAACCCTCCCGCACCTTGCAGCATTTCACGATGCGCTTGGCGCCGTCCTTGGGCACAAGCTCTCTCGGGCACATGCTCACGAACTCCTTTGGTGCCTTGTGGTATATATTCTGGAAGATGCGCTTCGAGAGGTCGCAGCCGATCAATGTTACATCACCTCGGAGGTCCGGCGTCTCATCCAAGTACATGACCTCCTTGTTCGAAGCGATGCCCGATGCCCGGCAGGGGAACATCACCGAGGAGGTTGGGACGCCCTTCTCTAGCTGGTTAAGGTCAACAGTACGGACGAGGGGCACAATCGCCTTGTCGACCAGACCGGCCGCCAACGCCTTCTCGACCAGCACCGACAGCTTCGCGGGGAAAGGAGGGACGACGTCGAAGACCACCAGGTCCTCTCCCTCGTCGGAATGGATGAAGGAGACGTGGTTGAACAGCCCTTGGACCACCACGTACTTGCCCTTATGGCCCCTGGCCAACCTCGCCATGCTGGAGCGGTTCAGGACGTCCATGTCCTCGTCCTTTACGAACACAGTGTCCTTAGGGAGGGCCACCACCTCCAAAGACCTGATGGGTCGGAAGAGCTCCTTGCCGTTCTCCTTCTCCACCTTGACGATGGCGAGCTCGTCCCGATGGCGAAGCACGATGAATTCGGTCCTGGTGTACGCCTTCTTGCCCTTCGCCCGCTCGATGATGTTCTCGGGGGTGAGGTCGAAGTCGACCTCGCGGACCGAAACGTCCTTGCAATGGTCAGGTAGCATCGAGCGAAGAAGCCCATACCCTTTCAAAACCCTTTGCCTTGGTCCATCACCGAGGCATCTGGTGCACCCCTTCCCGGAAAATTAGAAATACCAAGTATCCATTCTTCCGAATCGCCTGCCGGGATGACAGAGCGGCCATGTGGCGGACTGCAGATCCGCATACCCGTGTTCAAATCGCGGTCCCGGCTCCATTCCTCTTCTTCGTACGTTCGTTAGAAGCGCTTATCAAGCGGGCAAATCCCTAACTCATATCATGCTGCGTGGCCGTGAGCTGGTGGAGCATGTCGTCGCCAAGCGGGTGCAGATGATAGCCAAGGAGGTGGAGCCCTGCTTCCCTGGAGCCTTGGCCACCTCGATCATCCAAGACGACGGTCGCGCCCACATCCTGATCGATTGGGAGGGAAGCACCATCGGCGAGGAATACGTTGAGACCGCAACCTCCTGGAACCATCCAGAGAGGCTTCTGGATTACCGCAAGGTGCTGGTGGGGAACCGGAAGCGACTCGTAATCCTCGTCCCGGAAAGGCACGCCAGGTCAGCTCGGTTGAAGATGATGGAGCTCAACCATTGGTGGCTTTTCTACTATCTGGTCTTCTCGTACGATCACGAGGGCAACATCAAGAAGGTGGGCCGCCCGATGTACTGCTTCCCTGAAAAGGGCTATGCCTGAAGCCTCATGAAGCTCGCTTGGGCTCGACCCTTCTCACCCTTTACACGACCGTGATCCCTGATGCATCGACCTCGCTCTGCATCCATCACTTCTTCTTGCGCTTGGCTGCCTTGGGCACTTCCTTCTTGGCCTCTTCCAACTCCCACTCGTCGAAGAGCTGGGTGAGCCCCTTCTTCGCCACGGACCAGGTGGGCACCCCTCCCGTGAGCACCGCCACCTGCATCGCCTCCACGATCTCCGCCTTGGTTGCGCCATAGTTCTTGGCGACCTTCGCTTGGGGGTAGATGCAGTCTTCGCACATGCGCACGGCCACGCAAGCCAATGCGATCAGGCGCTTGGTCTTACGGTCCAAGGCTCCGTCGTTGACCATTATCTGATCCATGTCGCGGATCAGCACTGCCAGCTCTGGATTGTGCTTCTTGATGTGGTGCAAAGTGCCGGGGGTGTAACCGCACATCTTCTGATTGAGCTCCTTAACAGCCTTTTCCGCATCTTCCTTATTGGCCATGAATCCTAGAACAATGCGCCTCGGTATTAAATCTAGCTTTTTTGGGCTCGAATCGGAGATGTCACCGGATTCGACTGGCTTTTATAGCGATGTCGCGCCTTATCAAATCGAGGTAGAGGGCATGACCTTTCCTTCGGTTAGATTGACACTCTCCCTGCTACTGGGCGCATCCTTTCTCGGCATGGCGCTGCTTGGTGCCGTCCCGGCCCATGGCGAAATCGTTGCGATCGATGACCAGGTGGGGGTTGATGGGCCCTCGATATGGAGCAATGCCACCTCCCTGGAGCAGATCGGAGCCTCCTATTCGGCGTACCGATGTGCCGGGTCAGCTGGAGCCAATTCCTCCGCGGATTGGATCCTTTCCCGCTTCCAAGAACTGGGCCTGGAATCATGGAAGGAAGGGTTCGAGTTCCACGGTTGGGATCTGTCCTCGGACCCGACCTTGCGCATTACTTACAATAACGGATCGAGCCCTGAGGACGCTAATTTGACCTCTTTCGAGGCTGAGCACTTCAGCGCATCGACTCCGCCTGGGGGAGCTGAGGGAGAGGTCGTCATCCTGCCCCTGCCCTCCTCAAGCTCCTACAGCGCCTTCGCAAGCCTTTCCTTCGATGCCAGCAGCTGGCAGGACCTCAATATCCATGACCGAATCGTGCTCGTGGGCCGAGAGGTCAGATGGAACGCGGATTATGAGGCGGGGCTCGTCGAAAAGCTCCATGAGGGGCCTGCCGCCCTCGTGTTCTTCTACTCCCAGCCTTGGACCTCGCCGTTCGAGGTGATGTTCTCCGCATCCTCCGGCGGTCGGCCGTTGTCTGGATTTGGAAACTACTTCCACGATCTGAACGTTCCCGTGGGGAGCCTCAATGCCGAGGATGCGGATCGGGTCTTGGAGCGCCTGGACGAGGGGAACGTCTCAGGCCGCATAAGCATCGACTCCCGGGAGGGCGTTTGGACGCAGCAGAACGTCGTAGCATTCCTTCCGGGGGAGTCCGAGAGCCCGGAGCGGGTGCTGCTCACGGCGCATTACGACAGCGTGATGGACCCGGGGTTCTGTGACAACGCGGCCAGCGTAGCTACCATGATCGAGGTGGCGTCCAAGCTGGTGGCGATGAAGGGATCGGGCGACCTCGGCCATACTTCCTCCATCGTATTCATTGCATTCACCGGTGAGGAACTAGGCCTAGTTGGCTCCAATTACTATTTCGCTATGCACGCCTCGGAGCTGGACCGGGTCAAGGCGGTCATCAATATCGATTGTCTAGGGGCGGGGACCATGACCAGGACGAGCACGGAGCCCTACCAAGGAGTGGACCTAGATGGCGTCGTGGATAGTTACGCCGACGAGGTTGGAATCGCATCCATCTTCGAGGACGGTTCATCGGATCATTCTTCTTTCATATACCCGAACCAGGTCGCGATGCAGATAGATTCGCGCTGGGGCATGGGGCCGCAGATCGATCTTGATGCTGAGCCGGTGACCGGGTCCATTAGCATCTTCTCCGCGCCCCTGACCCTTCTTGACCCCTATCCTGCTGGGGTCCCTGGATGGATACACACCTCCCGGGACTCCTCATCCTTCTGCTCGTCGTCGGGATGGGTCACGGAAAGCAATTTGGAGGATCAGGGCAGCGTGGTCCTTGTGGTATGTCTGGATCTAATGGCGGTGGCTCAGAGCTCCGACGGGGTCGCCCTAGCTTTCACCCCAGTCCTGGCCGCTCTTACCGTATTGGTCGTGGCGGTGGCCATCTTGGTCGTGGTTTTATTGCTGAGGCGCAGGTCCCTTTGACGATAGTTAGGTTCAAGGCGGAAGTCAGCCATTCCTTTGCATCACCTGACAATGGGGGTTAAAACTTGCTGCATGAGAGCATCCTAGGCACCATTGGCGGAACGCCTCTGGTGCGCCTGAAGAAGCTGCCCGCCGAGGGTTCGTCCGAGGTCTTCTGCAAGCTCGAATCCTTCAATCCGATGCATTCCGTGAAGGACCGCATCGCCTCGGCCATGATCGAGGACGCCGAGCGGTCGGGAAAGCTCAAACCCGGCATGTGCGTAATCGAGCCCACCTCTGGCAATACAGGCATCGGCCTGGCGATGGTCTGTGCCGTCAAGGGATACCCTCTCACATTGACCATGCCCGAGACCATGAGCATCGAGCGCAGGAAGCTGCTCAAGGCCCTCGGGGCGGAGATCGTCCTCACGCCGGGAAGCGAGAGGATGGATGGGGCCATCAAATGCGCCAAGGACCTGTGCCGCAAGGACAAGGAGGCCTTCATGCCCATGCAGTTCGAGAACCCGGCCAATCCTCTGGCCCATAGGGTCACCGCGGCCGAGATCCTGAAGGACCTGCCCGATGTGGATATTTTCGTTGCGGGGATCGGGACGGGGGGTACGATCACTGGGGTGGGCAAAGCGCTCAAAGAGCACCGGCAGGACATCCGCATAATCGGCGTGGAGCCTGCTGCCTCCGCAATCCTGACCGGGGGAAGGCCAGGACCGCATGGGATCCAAGGCATCGGTGCTGGTTTCGTGCCCAAGACCTTGGACCGCAGGGTCATCGACTGGATTTTCCCCGTCAGCGATGAGGACGCCAAGAGCACCGCAAGAGATCTAGCGAAGCGGGAAGGGATCTTGGCAGGGATATCTTCGGGCGCGGCATTGTGCATCGGCCTGCAGATGGCCAAGCAGTTCGGGCCCGGGATGAAGATGGTGGTGCTGCTGCCAGACACCGGAGAAAGATATTTGAGCACGGACCTATTCCTAGAGTGAGGCCATGAGCTGGAAGAGCGATTGGAAGGTGGACGTTGAGACCGTCCTTGAGAGGGACCCGGCAGCCCGGTCCTACAAGGAGGCTCTCTTCTTCAGTCCGGGCCTTCACGCGATACTTTTGCATCGCTTCTCTCACAAAGCCTACCTCAAGGGCAACCTGATCACCGCGCGAATGATCAACTACCTCGCCCGCTGGCTCACGGGAGCGGATATCCACCCTGGAGCGACCATTGGCAAGGCCTTCTTCATCGACCATGCCTCGGGCGTGGTCATCGGCGAGACCTCGGTCATCGGCGAGAACGTATCCATCTTCCAGGGGGTCACCCTCGGAGGCGTCAGCTCGGAGCGGGACAAGAAGCGCCACCCCACCATCGGCGACAACGTGGTCATCGGGGCGCACGCCGTCATCCTGGGTGACATCCACATCGGGGAGAACACCCGCATCGGGGCGGGGAGCGTGGTGATCAAGGACGTGCCGCCCAACTCCACAGTGGTCGGCATCCCTGGCAAGGTCGTGAGGCGCGACGGCCTGCCGGTGAAGGTGGACATGCGCCACGACCAACTGCCCGACCCCTTGCTGGACGCCTTCTCGGACATGAACCACCACATGGTGGAGCTGGAGAAGCGAATAAGGGAGCTGGAGGACCAGCTCGCGAAGCAGAAGTAAAATAATCGTACGCTGTTTGATGGTGCGAGGCGATGGCGTGTCCCTGAAGGTCTACAATACCCTGAGCAAGCGCAAGGAGGAGTTCAAGCCCATCCACGAGGGCAAGGTCTCCATGTATGTCTGCGGGGTGACGGTATATGACGACATCCACATGGGGCACGCGCGCAGCATGATCGTCTTCGACATGATCGCACGCTACCTGCGCTACAAGGGCCTCAAGGTCGACCATGCCACCAACTTCACCGACGTGGACGACAAGATCATCGTGCGGGCGAACGAGCAGGGGATACCGCCCCTGCAGCTCTCATCCTTGTACATCGACCGCTACTTCGAGGAGGCGGACGCGCTCGGCGTCAATCGTGCGAATAGGTACCCCAAGGCCAGCGAGTACATTCCCCAGATAGAGAAGCTGGTAAGGGCCTTGGAGGAGAAGGGCTACGCCTATCGCACCGACGATGGCAGCGTGTACTTCTCCATGGACAAGGTGCGGGACTACGGGAAGCTGTCCGGAATGAAGCTGGATGAGCTCAGGGCGGGGGCGCGGATCGAGCCTGGCGAGGAGAAGCACAACCCCATGGACTTCGCCCTGTGGAAGGGAGTGAAGCCCGGCGAGATCGCCTGGGACTCGCCCTGGGGGAAGGGGAGGCCGGGCTGGCACATCGAGTGCTCCGCCATGTGCATGAACCTTTTCGGCGACACGATCGACATACATGGCGGTGGTAACGACCTCATCTTCCCACACCACGAGAACGAGATATTGCAATCGGAGAGCGCGACCGGGAAGCCTCTGGCCAACTACTGGCTCCACAACGGCATGCTCACCGTTCAAGAGGAGAAGATGGCCAAATCCCTCAAGAACTTCTTCACCGTACGCCAGGTCCTTTCCAAGCACAGCAAGGAAGAGGTGCGCTTCTACCTGCTCAACACTCACTACCGGGGGCCGCTCGGATACAGCGACGCGGCATTGGAGGAGGCAGCGTCGTCGTTGAGGAGGCTGCACAACACCTACGCCGAGCTGAGGTCGACCGCGGGCAGCGCCACCGGGACCGAAGGCACCGAAGGGCTGATTGACAAGGCGCGGAAGGAGTTCGTAGAGAGCATGGACGACGACTTCAACTCGCGGGCGGCCATTGCCGCCATTTTCGATCTCGCTCGAGAGGCCAACAAGCTCATGAGCGAGGGCCGGCTGAGCAAAGAGGGCGCCAAGGGCGCCTGCCTCTTCCTCGAGGAGGTGGACCAGGTCCTGGGGGTCCTGCCGCCGCCTCCGGAGACCGAGGGCGAACTGGACGCGGTAATGCAAGTAATCATCGAGATCAGGAAGGAGCTGCGCAAGCGCAAGATGTTCGACCTGGCCGACCAGATCCGGGACAAGCTGGCGGCGCATGGGATCAAGCTGGAGGACACGGCGGAAGGGGCCAAATGGAAGAGGATCTGAGCGTCTGGGCCGTGAAGAAGGCCATCCTCCTCTCCCGGGGGCCGGTGCGGGTCGCACCTGAGCTCAAGCTGCCGGTCCGCCTCAGCAGGTCGACGGCGGGACCGGGTGCGGGGACGTCCGGGATCGCCCTGGGCTTCCACGGACATCGGGTGAAGAAGGCCATAGTGCGCGAGGGGGGCGACTTCGAGTTGGTCCAAGTGGACGGGCGCTTCGCGCTCCTCCTGGCCGGCGAGATGTTTCTGGACAAGGTGGAGGTCGTTCCGATCCTCTTCCATTCGCCGGAGCAGGCCTTCTTCAACATCGAGACCGAGTGCATTTACGACTGCAAGTTCTGCTCCTCTCGCCGCTTGGAGAAGAAGGTGACGAAGAACCTCACCCCAGACAAGATCGTGCAGATGATCGTCGACGCCTCGGGCCGGCCGGACTTCAAGGCCGTGGCCCTGACGAGCGCCGTGGTCAAGGACCCCAGCACCACCATCGAGAAGATGATCTACATAGTCAAGAGGGTCAGGGAGGAGCTTGGCCCCTCCATACCCATCGGTGTGGAGCCGTATGTCGACGAGCTCGCCCAGATCGACTGCCTCAAGGAGGCGGGCGCGGACGAGATCAAGCTCAACCTGGAGACCTGGGACCGGGGCATCTTCGTCAAGGTGTGCGGGGAGATGGACCAGGACTGGATAATCGAGGCCCTGGAGCATTCGGTCAAGGTCTTCGGGCGGGGCAAGGTCAGCTCTAACATCATCATAGGGATGGGGGAGAGCGATGAGAACGTGCTCGAGGGCGTGGAGCGATTGGCCCGAATGGGCGTTGTCGCCACACTTAGGCCGCTGCGCCTCAATGACCTCAACCGCAAGGACATGGAGCGATCATTGGGGAAGCTTGGGCCATTGAGCGAGGAGCGCCTTCTCCATCTGGCGAAGGAGCATAAGCGTATATTGCAGGAGAATGGGCTGAGCACCTTGACCTTCGACACCATGTGCAATGCCTGCACGTGCTGTGACATCGTACCCTTCCGCGACCTTTGATGCTTCGACGGTTTTAGGAAACCCTAAAATAGGATTATATACAAGTTAGGTATACCTAAATCTCGATGCCGAGCGAGATAGTCGAGGAATACCTGGAGACGATCTACGAGCTCACCGAGGACGGCGGTCCTGCGAAGACCAATGACATAGCGGTAAAGATGGGCGTCTCACCGGCCAGTGTCACCGAGATGGTGCAGCGCCTGGCCTCTGAAGGCTATCTGAGCTACGAGAAGTACAAGGGCGTGACACTGACTGAGGACGGTCTGCGCGTCGGAAAGAAGATCAAGCGCAAGCACCGCCTGCTGGAACGCTTCCTGGTCGACATCCTCGGCGCCAAGAAGGAGAATTTCCACGATGAAGCTTGTCGCTTGGAACACTCGCTCTCCGACGAGTCAGAGAAGCGCATCTGCCTCCTCACCAACAATCCTAAGTTCTGCCCCGATGGGAATCCGATCCCTGAGTGCGACGACGAGGACTGCGCCCATTGCACCATGCCCATGGCCGTGCCATTGAGGGAACTGGAGGAGGGCGAGGCCGGGGAGATAACGCACCTCAAATGCGAAAACGCGTCCTACATCCGCAGGCTCGTCTCCATGGGCTTCGTGCCCGGGAGGAAGGTGACGCTCGAGGAGAGGGTGCCCATGGGTGGCCCGCTGCTCGTCCATATCGAGGAAAGCCGAGTGGCCCTGGCCCGCGAGTACGCCGACCTGGTGATGGTTGAGAGAGAGCATCCGGGGGGGAAGAGGCGCAGGGTCAGGAACAGGGCGAGAGGCACCTAGGCGTAATTGGGGCGAATGAGAATGGAGATCGGCCTTATCGGTCAGCCCAATGCGGGCAAGTCAGCTCTTTTCACCAAGTTAACTGGCATTGGGGCGATCTCCTCCAATTATCCGGGAACGACGGTAGAGTTCCAAGAGGGGTCGGTCGTGCGCAAGGGCGTCCGTCTGAACTTCCACGATCTCCCCGGCACCTATTCGCTCACCGGTATAACCGACGACGAGCTGGTGGCCACCAGGCTATTGGCGGAGAAGCAGCTCGATGTGGTGGTGGCGGTCGCCGATGCCACCAGGCTGGAGCAGAGCCTTGTCCTGATCTTCCAATTGATAGAGCTGGGCTTCAAGGTGGTTGTGGCGCTGAACCAGATGGACATGGCCAAACGGCGCTTCTCCCTCGATGTCGCAGGCCTTCGAGGGATCCTCGGCCTGCCCGTGGTCCCGACCGTGGCCATCACCGGAGAGGGGGTCGAGGACTTGGTCGAGGTGCTGGTCGAAGGCGACTACCGGCCTTCAGGGTTCACGGTCCGTTACGACCGCCACATCGAGACCCTCCTTGAGGACCTCTGCGTCCATCCAGATTGCCGGACCGGGAAGTTCCCCAAACGCGGGGCATTGCTGAAGCTACTGGAAGGGAACAGGTTCTTCTCGGAGCAGTTCTCCGAGCAGTTCAAGGCCAGGGTCCAGGAGGCAATGGTCGAGTTCAAGGCCGATCACGGCGAGGACATCGAGGTGCACATCAGCCGCGATCGCTACGGGGAGGCGGGCAGGGTGGCCAACGGAGTCATCTCCAACCGCATCCCACCTCGGAGGATCTCCGACCGCATCTCGGACGCCACCCTTCGCCCTCACACCGGCATACCGATACTCATCGCCGTCCTGGGCGCTATGTTCCTCGTCATCGTGTTCGTCGGGGGATGGCTCGAGGGCGCCCTCCTCACCCTCTACAGCGCCATCGTGGGGGATTTCTTCCTCGAGCTGGCAGAGTGGATCGGAGGGCCGTTGGGAGAGGCCATAGCTATGGGGATTGACCTTTCCTTGCAGGCCATCCTGGCCATCGTCATTCCTTACATCATGCTCTTCTATCTCATGCTGGGCCTATTGGAGGACACCGGCTACCTGCCCAGGGTGGTGGTCCTCCTCGATGGCGTCATGCACCGCATCGGGCTCCATGGCAGGGCGGTGATCCCTATGATCGTGGGCATGGGCTGTAACGTGCCGGCCATACTTTCCACCCGGGTGCTGGAATCAAAGCGCGAGCGGCTCATCCTGGCGGTGATAATCGTCATCGCGGTGCCCTGCTCGGCCCAGACCGCCGTCATCATCGGCACGGTGGGAACGTTCGCGGGGGCCATCTGGGCCCTGGGCATCTACGCGATTCTCATAGCCATATTGCTCGTGCTAGGCAGGGTGCTGCACCGAGCATTGAAGTTCGAGCCGACCAGCTTGGCCATGGAGATACCAGAGCTCACCCTTCCACGACCGAAGAACGTGCTGTGGAAGACATGGATCAGGACCAAGGACTTCTTCGTGGTGGCGTTCCCGATACTGCTGGCAGGGAGCATCATCCTCGAGATCCTGATGGCCTTCGGGGTGCTGCAGGCTTTCGTCGAGCCCTTGGCCCCGTTCACGGAGGGATTCCTCGGGCTACCGCCGATAACCATAATCGCCCTGATCTTCGGCATCCTACGCAAGGAGATGGGGCTCCAGCTGTTGGTGGTGCTCTTCGGGACGGCCGACCTTTCCACGGTCATGACCCCTGAGCAGCTTTTCATATTCGCGCTCATAATGGCCACCTACATGCCTTGCCTATCCGCCCTGGCCGTGCTCTCCAGAGAGTTCGGGAGGAAGGATGCCCTTAAGGTCACGCTGGCATCGGTTACCATAGCCTTCATGCTAGGCGGGCTGATGAACGCCCTGTTCCAGATCTTCTAACCATCGGCGTCATAGGGCTAAGCGCCAGAGGGCTAAGATGGATATATACCGCCTCTCCAATATGGGAGAATCATGTCCCTTCGTGGCATAATCTCCTGCGCCAAGGACCCGCTCGTGGTGCGCGAGCCGGTCAAAGCCGAATACGAGGTTACCCGCATCCTTCTGGAGAACCAGAGCCGAGCGGTCAGGTTCATCAACTTGAACGGCGGGGAGGCTGTGGGGAACCTGTATTCGACCAGGGAGGGGGTATGCGCCTCGCTGGGCATCGAGACGCAGGAGCTCGTCCCCAAGCTGATCCGCGCTGCCGCCAAGCCCGTCCCCCCGACCGAGGTCAAGGCGCCAGGCTTCAACGACAAGATCACTGAGAAAGTGGACCTGACCAAGCTGCCCATACCCAAGTTCTACCCTCGGGACGGTGGTAGGTACATAACCGCCGGTGTAGCGGTATCCGAGTTCGAGGGCAAGAGGAACGTCTCCTTCCACAGGTTGATGCTCCTGAGCAAGGACAGCTTCGCCATCCGGTTGGTGCCTAGGCACCTGTACACCATGCACAAGGCGTCCTTGGCCAAGGGCAAGGACCTCCCCGTGGCATTCTGCGTAGGGCTCAGTCCGGCCATCCTTCTTGCAGCGGCCACTTCCACCAATTATCATCAGGACGAGCTGGAGATCGCCTCGACCTTGAACCAGGAATGCACCGGGCATCCATTGGAGGTGGCAAGGCTTCGCTCCGGGCTCCTCGTCCCGGCGCATTCCGAGTATGTGCTGGAGGGGCGCTTGACCGGCGAGATGGTGGACGAAGGGCCGTTCGTGGACATCACCGGCACGTACGACGACGTACGAAAGCAGCCAGTGTTCAAGGTGGATCGGGTCTACACGAGAAGGGACCCGATCTTCCAGATAGTTCTGCCTGGGGGGATTGAGCACTACCTGCTCATGGGGCTGCCCCGGGAGCCGGCCATCTTCAAGTCGGTGAACCAGGCCGTGCCGCTGGTGCATGGGGTGCGACTGACCGAGGGCGGCTGCTGCTGGTTGCATGGCGTGGTCAGCATCACCAAGAACAAGGAAGGGGACGCCGTGAACGCCATCATGGCCGCATTCACCGGGCACCCCTCCATGAAGAGGGTGATCGTCGTGGACGACGACGTGGACATTTATGACGACCGGCAGGTGGAGTGGGCGGTGGCCACCAGGTTCCAGGCGCATCGCGGTCTGGTGGTGGTGAACAATGCCGCCGGGTCGTCCCTCGACCCATCGGCCGATGGGACCACGTCCAAGGTGGGCATCGACGCCACGAAGCCCATCGGGTCGAAGGCGTTCGACCTAGCGAGACTCGATTGATCGCTCGTACAATGATGATGGTCCAGAACAAGGTCAGTAAAACGAGCGGGACTTCTCCTTCTTGCGGCAGCGGAGGTCTATGGTCTCGTTCCTCTCCTTGCCAAGGGACACTATCCTGATCGGTACGCCAGTGCTCTTGGAGACGAAGTCGAGGTAGGATTTTACATTGGAAGGCAGGGAGTCATAGCCATTGACTGCGTAGCTCGCGCCCTTGCCCGCGGTGAACTCCTCCCATCCAGGCAGCCCGACGTATATGGGCTTGGCCCTCTGCAAGCGGTTCAATGAGGCGGGAAAGTTCTCCTCCACCCTGCCATCGATCTCGTAGCCAGTGCAGACCTTGATCGTATCCATGCCGCCGAGCACGTCCAGCTTGGTGACGGCCAGGCCGGAGAGGCCGTTTAGCCTCACGGCGTGGCGCACGATGACCAGGTCCAGCCAGCCGCATCGCCTGGGCCGTCCCGTGGTGGCGCCGTACTCTCCCCCTTTGGTCATGAGCAGATTTCCGGTCTCATCGGTGAGCTCCGTAGGGAATGGCCCCGATCCCACCCTGGTGGTGTAGGCCTTCATCACGCCGACGACCTCGTTGATCGACGAGGGCCCGATGCCCACTCCGGTGCAGATGCCGCCCGTGATGCAGCTGGAGGAAGTTACGAACGGATAGGTCCCATGGTCTATGTCCAGCATGGTGCCCTGGGCGCCCTCGAACATTACCTTCTTGCCCTTCTTCACGGCGTCGTTGACCAGGACCGAGGTGTCGCAGACGTGGTTCTCCAACCTCCTACCATGTTCAAGGAGCCTCTGGACCAGCTCCTCCTTTGAGGGCATGGCCTCGCCGCCCAAGAGAGCGAGCTGCCTCTCCTTCAAGGGAAAGATGGCATCAAGCTTCTCTCGTAGGGCCTCCTCCTCGAGTAGGTCGCAGACCCTGATCCCATGGCGGGCGACCTTATCCGAATAGCATGGCCCTATGCCCCGGCCCGTGGTGCCCACGCCCCTGGCGCCGCGCTGGCGCTCCTCCGCTCCGTCCAGGAGACGATGGTACCTCATCACCACGTTCGCCCGGTCCGAGATGCGGAGCCCGTCCATGGAGCGGCCGCTCGCCTTTACCTTGGCCATTTCCTCCTCCAAGGCGTCCAGGTCCACGACCACGCCGTTGCCTATGACATTGACGATGCCTGGCCTGAGTATCCCCGAGGGCAGCAGGTGCAGGGCGAAGACCTCCTCGCCGATCTCGATGGTGTGGCCAGCGTTTGCCCCGCCTTGGTAGCGCACGACCATGTCCGCGTCCTGCGCCAGATAATCCGTGATCTTGCCCTTGCCCTCGTCACCCCATTGCGTGCCGATGACCGCCAGCGTGCTCAAGCCCTCACCGCGCTCGCATCCTTTGATGGGTAGATAAATCGTTCGGTGCAGCTCAGGCCATATCCAGATATGCGCTGCGGACTTCCTTCAAGGGGAGGTCGGCCTTGAAGCTGGTGGGAGAGAAGTGAGTCTTCGAGGCGTGACCGGTCTCATTTAGGCGCGCGATGACCTCGTCCAGCACATGAGGGGAGACCCTGAGCATCGAGGAGAGCTCATTGTTCTCATAGAAGAAGGGAGTCTCCAGTTCACCTCTCCAGATCTCGAGGTACTTGGCGCAACGGTCGCCCTCCTGCAGCCCTTCGCCGGCGTCCATTTCCGAAAGGACAGCACGGTCGTACAAGGGTCCGAGCCACATCGGACCTGCCGAGGTGGAAGATGCCTCCCTCGACCAGGAGCGCTCATGCGTGGATGGGTCATAGCTCAGGTATCCGAGGCTGGCCAACGACTCATCCGCAGCCGCAGCGCTCTCAGGCGCCTTGACGAAGCAGCGGAAGTAATGGTCGGCGTAGAAGCATAGGACAGGCCTGATGCCCTTGTCCAGCTGCGCCGCCTCCCTGGCCAGATAGCCCATGAGGACGCGCAGGCCGGTCTCGTGGCCGAACACGTTCCTCAGGGGCCGGGACATGTAGCGGCGGACGCATTTCTTGGCATGGGTCCCGGCCAAGGGGGCGGTGTCGGTGGCTGTCAAGGCCAGGACCCCGTTCCGCTTCAGGCCTTGAAGCGCGGCCTGGACATAGGGCGCGGGAGTGCCGAAAGGATCTATATCCACATAGTCATGGACCTTGGACGCCAGAAGGCAACGGAGGTCCTGATTGACGGCCTGGCAATTCTGCAGCTTGTTTAGGTCTATGTTGTCTTGGATGTAACGATAGGCGCGCGGGTCCTTGTCGTTGATGAACATGTTGAATTCGCCCGGGCATTCGTTTGCCAGCCTTATCCCTCGAGCTCCGGTCGCAGCCATGGCATCCAGGGCTGAGCCTTTCATCCGAAGAGCTCTGAACAACATAACGGAGACGTCCCGGTTGAACGCCATCTGGCCATTGAAGAAGACGCATCCCAGGCGCTTGCCCGGTCCTTTGGAGGAATGCGCCTCGGGTATCAGCAGGCGGGTCCTTCCTTCCGTGATCTCGATCGCGTCGGGCGGAACGCTCACAAGAGCTCTCCCTTCATGAGCTTCATGATCTTGTAGGGCAAAAGGTTGCGGTTGATCGGCGTGACCTCAAGGATGCGCACGTCGTCCCTCCTCCTTATGTCCTGAAGCAAGGGATTCCGGGACTTCTTGTGCAAGGTGAGGAGCATGGGCTTCTCAACGTCCAAGGCGAATTTGACGGCGGAGACGAACTTCTCGGACTCCACCTCCATCTTGCCCACCTCGTCGATCACGATGACGTCGGACTCCTCGCACGCCTTCATCAAGGCGTTCACTCCCACGTTCTCGAGCACGCTCAGGTCCACTCCGAACTTTCCGACCATGAACTTGCTCTGGATGTCCATGTGGGCAAGGACCTCTTTCTCCTTTGTCCTCCAATCAATTATGGAGAACCCCACCCGTCGGTTTTCCTCGATGATGGGCTCGGTGATCATGCCGCCCACGGTCAGCTCCTCGGCCTCGAGCATCTCGATGACCTTGATGAGGGCGTGGGTCTTGCCTGCGCCCGGAAGTCCAGTGATACCAATCTTAATACTATTCATCTTGTCACCGAGCTAGATAAAACCGAGCGCTAGTCCACCTGCGTCCGATAGAAGGGTGTAATGGCATTTCTTGCTTAATTACCTTTTTCTGATCGCGGCATGCTGGAAAGCGCCGATGGCTATCCAATCGGAATCATTTATTACCGTTGCAGGGCGATGTTCGGGACGGAATGAACGAAGCATCGCCTCGAATCGGTGGTGAGAGACCGGCCTGGAAGAGGGTGCGCCTCGAGGTTCTCGTCCTCTCCGGTTCTTTGGCTTTGGCAGGCGGTCTGTTGTTCCTTCTGCCATGGGACGAGGGCTATTCCATGTTGATGAAGGCCCTGGGGCTTGCCCTGATACTGGCGGGCGCGATAGTCGCCGCCACCCGGCCCTGGAACTTCATGAAGCGGATGGAGATGCAGCTCTTCGTGCACAAGGAGAGACTGAAGAGCCATATGGACGAGAACAGGACCAGGATGGAGTCCCAGCTCTCGAAGAGGGAAAAGGACGAAGATGAACCATGATCCCCGGAATCGAGGCATCATGCAGTTGATCGGTCCCATGATCCTGGAGGATCAGACCTCAGAGATCTCCTTCACGAACATCAACGGATAGCGGAGCTCGGTGACGTACCTCATCTCCGCCACGGCGCGGACGCCCTCCACCTCTATCACCAATGTCACGTCCAGCATGTTGCCGGTCAGGGTCTGGTAATCGAACTCGTCCCTTTTCTTGCGCAGGGCGGCACGGTCTATCCTCACCCTGACGTCCTTGACGAAGGGCTGCACCTTCACACCGTCCTCCATCGCCCTCTCGAGGATGTCGGCATTGGCTGCGCAGACCGGCGTACCAACGAACTGATGGTAGATCGTTCCCAGCTTGATGCCGGCCTCGAAGACCGCCCTCTCCCGCGGACTGCAATTGAAATACTTCGCGGCCAGCTCCTCCCGCTTGGACCTGTTCATAGCCATACGTTCATCGCTCCTTCAATACCATCTTGGCATCCACGACCACGTACCCGTCCTCCCTGAGGATCACTGGGTTGAGGTCCAGTTGCTCCATGTCCCTCTTCTCCATCGCCATGCTGGAGACCCTCAACAGCAGGTCGAGCATGGCCTCCCTGTCGGCGAAGAATCCGCGAAAGCCCTGGAAGAACGCGGAGGCCTTGCTCTCGCCAAGCATCTCCTCCGCATCCTTCTTGGTGATGGGAAGCCTGCGGAAGGAGACGTCTTTGTAAAGCTCCGCCATCACGCCCCCCATGCCGAACATGATGCAGGGGCCGAAGTCCTTATCATGGAGCACCCCGACGATGACCTCCGGGCCCTTTGGTTCCATCGACTCGACGAGCACGTCCGCGTCAGGGAACCTTGACATGATCTGGTCGTACCGGCGGAGCAGTTCATCTGGCGTCGCCACGTCGAGGAAAAGGCCGCCCACCTCGGTCTTGTGGAGTACCTTGGCCGAGCTTACTTTGACGGCCAAAGGATATGATAGGGGAAGGTCAGAGAGCTCGCCCCTGCGGGGCAGGAGGAATTTCGTGGTGAGGATACCTCTGGCCTTAAGCAGCTGCTTGGTCTCGGCCTCAGACAAAGCTCTGGAAGCGCTCTCCATTCCCGTCACCCCTGGACGAGCAGAATACTCCTTGGAACGGATTTAGTTGTTGCCCTCACCCCTCGGTCTGAAACAACTTGCCCTGATGGTACCCCTCCCGCAAGGCCCTCTCGTTCCCTTCCAGCGCTCCGCTCGGACTCAGCTCGGAGACCGCCTTGATCGCGGACTCGAGGGAAATCAGACCCGATATCTGAATCAAGGCCCCGAGCATGATCATGTTGGCGGCGCCACGGCTGCCGAGCTCTTCCGCGCGCCTCAGGGCGGGGATGTCATAATAGGTTAGGTCCGGCCTGCTCTCTACCCCCTCGGAGTCCAGTATCACGATGGTGCTCGGTTTAGCGCTTTCGATGAACCCGTCATAAGCAGGCTGTGACATTAGCACTAGGAAGTCCGGCCGGTCGATGAAGGGATAGAATTTCGGCAGGTCGGAGATGATCACGTCGCATTTCGAGGACTCGCCCCTCGCCGCCGGTCCATAGGACTGGGTCTGGATGGCGAACACTTCCTTGCCATCAGCCCATTCGTGCAATGAGGCCGCCCTTGCCAGGACCATGCCAGCGAAGATGATGCCCTGCCCACCCATGCCAGCAAAGCGGACCGATGTCTTCATCCCGATCGTCCGAAAGATGGCATTCCTGCCGATATTAAGGCTCCGGGGGACCTGGAGTCATTTGCATTAGCGCTCTTTCGTGCGATGATGGAAATCACGTTTTGACGCTCATTCAGTTAGAGTAAAATATTGTGGACCGCATGGATACGCCCAGTCCCAGCCAAGGCTTTGCAATGATAACCATCCTCTACGTCGACGATGAGCCCCTCCTCTTGGAGATAGCCAAGGAGTTCCTGGAGAGCGACGGGGATGTGGAGGTGGAGACGAGTACCTCGGCCATGGACGCCTTGGTCCGGATCGAGATTAGGCATTTCGATGCGATCATCAGCGATTATCAGATGCCAGAAGTAGACGGCATCAAATTCCTCAAGACACTGCGCATGCAAGGCCGAACCACGCCCTTCATCCTCTTCACCGGCAAGGGCAGGGAGGATGTGGCCATCGAGGCATTGAACAACGGAGCGGACTTCTACCTCCAGAAGGGGGGTAATCCCAAAGCGCAGTTCACCGAGCTCCTGAACATGATCAGGCGCTCCATCGAGCAGAGGCAATCGGCGGAGAGGCTCAAGGAGTCCGAGGAGATCTACGAGAAACTGTTCAAGGACAACGTAGAGGTCATGGTCCTCGTCGATCCCAAGACGGGGGCTATAGCTGACGTCAACACCGCGGCGACAAATTTCTTCGGCTACTCCCGAGAGGAGATGCTGCGGATGAACATCGCGGACACCTACCCTGGTCATGATAGGAGGGCGTTAGAGCAGTTCAGCCAAAAGGAAGTGGAGAAAGGAGCCAAGACGGTCATGCCCAACCGCTTGGCCAACGGGGAGATTCGGGAGGTGGAGGTCGACTCCGGGATGCTCCGGGTCAAGGGGCGCTCCCTCGGGTACTCGATAATCCATGACATAACCGAGGTGAGGAGGGCTCAGAGGCGTGAGCAGAGGTTGGGCCGCGCCCTCAAGGTGCTCAGCGCCACCAGTCGCCTGATCCTGCGCTCTCAGGACGAAGAGGAGCTCCTGGAAGGCATCAGCCGCGCCTTGGTCGAGCATGGGGGATATCTCCATGCTTGGATCGGGGTCTTCGACGTCGAAATGGGAACGGTGAGAGAGCTGGTCAGGGCTTCAAGGTCCTCCAACTCCAACGAAGGCGATAATCCCTTGGACCTGCAGGCGACGATCGACCTGGCAATGCAGGTGAAGGAATCATCGGACATCGTGGTGCGAAAGCCAGCCAATGTCGGCGTTCAGAGTTCGACGAAGAACGAGCCCTCGAGAGCCCTTGCCGCCCTGCCTCTAAGGTTGAAGGACTCCGTCAGGGCAGCGATGGTCATTGCCTCCGATGACGTCGAGGCTATGGAAGAAGGGGAGATCGCCCTGCTTCAAGAGCTGGCCGAAAGCCTGTCCGAAGCCATTACCATCATGGCCGCGAGGGAGAGCGTTAGTCCAACCACCGAGGAGGGCCAGGGTCAGAGCGATGCCCTGCTCAAGGAGCTGTTGGGAAGTGCGTTGGACGTCATTGTAAAAATGGACCAGGATGGCACTCTGGTCTACGTCTCGCCCGCGGTGAAGAACCTTCTAGGGATTGAGCCAGAGGAGATGATGGGTAGGAACTTTATGGATTATGTCCATCCCGAGGACCTCGAGCCCCTGCAACAGAACCTGCAGGGCGCTCTGCCGGACCAGGACCAGGTGACGGTCCGACTCCGTCTCAGGAAAGGGGACGGGTACATCGTGGTGGAGGCCATAGGCCGCGTCCTCCGCGACGAGGAGGGTGAGCCCAAATCGCTCGTCGGCAGCGTGAGGGACATAACCTCGAGGCAGATGGCCGAGGAGAGGCTGTGGGAGACCGGGAGTAAGCTCCGCGCCATCATCCAGACCTCGCCCATGGCCATCATTAGCCTCGATTCGAACGGTATCATAAATACCTGGAACCCGGCGGCGGAAAAGGTGTTCGGCTTGGGGAACGTGGACAGCGCCCGGCCTTTCTCGTTCCTCCCCGATGAGGACACTGAGGAGCTTCGCCGCCTCAGGTCCATCATCCTTGCGGGGGAGACCCTGAGCGACTTGGAGCTCCATCGAAAAGCACAGGATGGCAGCGAGCGGAGGATAAGCCTCTCCACCGCCCCGATACTCGATCAGGCGGGGAAGGTGACGTCCATCATCTTAGTGGCTTCGGACATCACCGAGCGCAAGGCCATGGAAGAGCGTCTCATCCAATTGAACGATCTATTGCGCCTGGTCAACCGCATCCTCAGGCATGACACCCTGAACGAACTCATGGTCGTGGCCGGCTCCCTCGATATGTTCCATAAGACCAAGCAGGAACGCTTCCTCGTCACCGCCACCAAGGCGGTGAACCGGTCGATGGAGATGATCAAGCGCATGAAGGAGCTCGAGTCGCTAGCGGCCTCGGGCGGTGCGATGAAGGTCTACGACCTGCGCCAGTCGGTGGAGAAGGTGCTCCGTGGGTACATGGTGGAGTTCTCGGTCGAGGGGGAAGGCTCCATCTTCGCCGACGACGCGCTGGCCTCGGCCATCGATAACGTCGTCCGCAACGCCATGGTTCATGGTAAGGCGGACCGGATCGACGCCAGGATATGGGTCAAGGACGGCAGATGCTATCTTCGCATCGCCGATAACGGGATCGGCATACCGGACCATATCAAGAGCCGCCTCTTCGAGGAGGGGTTCAGCTATGGGGCCAACGCTGGCACCGGCCTCGGGCTCTATCTGGTCACCAGGGCGGTCGCCAGATATGGTGGGTATGTGTCCGTGGAGGACAACGAGCCCAAGGGAGCGGCCTTCCTCTTCGAATTCCCCGAGGCCAAGACCCAGGTGCAAACGGCTTAAGACAGCTTACGATTTCTCGATCTAAGGACCCGTCAGTCGATCGGGCCGCCTGTCATCGCTCCCCGGCATGGCGGGTCAGATCGGTCATCGAGGGCCTTCTAGGAACGAGGAATTCGAAACCGGTCTTGGCGTCCATCTGCCGATTGGCAATGGCCCCTTGCATCTCGATTATGACCACCTCGGCCGTCTTCCAGACCTTGACACCCCGTCGGACGCAGCCGGTTATCGAGGAGCCGTCCCGGCCGCAGGCGATGTGCATATGGAGGACCGGTTTGCCTTCCTCATTTGGGAAGATCGTTCCCACCCCTTCGATCTCGTGCACCTCGTCGAGCTTCCTTTCCATAGGAATGGGGGGCATATCGTCTCCCTTCTTCGGTCCGACCACCAAGAGGCTACCTTTGTCGGCGGCTCCGATGATCGTGACCACGGCGGTATCGATCCTGCGGTCCTGGGCGAAGCCTTCCAACGCCTCATGGATGACCTCGCCATCCTCGAGACGAACGACGAAAACCCTGCCTGCCTTGCCTTGAGAGTACTTCATCGGCTAACCTTCATGGACAATGCCATGCTCGTATTTTTCCTCTTCGTAGGACAGAAAAGCTCTAAGCCTGCTCGGGACGATAGCAGATGCGTGGTAGAATGGCAAGCGCAAAGGTGGCGGTGGCGCTGGAGAAGGACCGTCGCCTGGCCGCCAAGAAGGTGGCCAGGGCGATCGGAATGCCTTACTTCGCGGAGAAGGAAGTCCTCATCAAGCCTAACCTCAATACCTCGGACCCTGCACCCGGGTCCACGCACATCGACACTTTGAGCTCGGTCCTGGAGTTGATCAAGCCAGACAATCCCTCGAGCATCAACGTTGCCGACAGGAGCGGTCCCATGAACACCCGGCAGGTCTTCGAGGAGAAGGGACTGTTCGAGCTGGGGAAGGAGGAAGGGTTCGATTGCCTGATCCTGGATGAGATGTCGGATGACATGTACAAGAAGGTCCAACCACCTGGAAGCCATTGGAGGGACGGCTTCCTCTTCGCCCGCCCAGTGGTCCGGGCGGACAGGGTGGTCTGCCTCTGTTGCCTCAAGACCCACCAGTACGGGGGGCATTTCACCATGTCCCTCAAGCTGGCGACGGGGATGGTGCACCGCGATAACATGGACGAACTGCACTCCTCCAGATACCAGAGGGAGATGATCGCCGAGATGAACTATGCCTACGAGCCCAACATAGTGATAATGGACGGCGTGGAGGCCTTCTATGCTGGCGGGCCGATGCACGGATCCTTGTGGAGAGCGAACCTGACCTTCGCATCCAGGGATCGGATAGCTTTGGACGCGGTAGGGGTGGCGGCGCTCAAGATGCATGGAACGACATCTGAGATCGAAAGGCGTCCAGTGTTCATGCAGGACCAGATCCGCAGGGCCGTGGAGCTTGGGTTGGGCGTCCAGGAGGCAAAGGAGGTCGAGATAGTTCCAGTGGACGTCGCGTCCGAGGATGTCTGCCAGAGGCTAGGGGACGTCCTCATGTCATGAGGACGTGAGGCTCGCCTAGGCGATCATCCCATAGGGCGACCGGTTCCTCTCGATGAACTCGCCGATGGTGATGCGCCCCTCGATGTTCAGGTCGAGCTGGTCCAAGCCCCAAGCCTGGCTCTTGTCCCTTCTCACCGAGACGATCTTCAGCCATTCGAACATCTGCGTCGGATCCGCCATGCGGTTCCTCCGTCCGAAGGAGGTCGGGCAAGGCGAGGCGATCTCCACGAAGGAGAAGCCCTTCTTCTGCATCGCCTTCATCATGCTGTTGGTGAGCTCCTTGACGTTGCGTATGGTCCATCTAGCGACATAGTTGGCACCGGAAGCGACCGCCACCTCGGCGAGGTCGAAGGGGTACTCCTTGCTCCCGTAAGGTGTTGTGGAAGAGTACGACTTGTAGGGGGTGGTGGTGGAAGCCTGGCCCCCGGTCATGCCGTAGATGTAGTTGTTGATGCAGAACACGCTGATGTCCACATTACGCCTGGCCGCGTTGATGAAATGATTGCCGCCTATGGCCCCGATATCGCCGTCGCCGGAGAACACTATCACGTTGAGGTCGGGATTGGCCAGCTTGATCCCCGTGGCCACAGCCAACGCTCGGCCATGGGTGGTGTGGATGCTGTCCGCCCTGATGTACCCGATGACGCGGGACGCGCAACCGATGCCAGAGACGAAGACCGTCCTGTCCTGGTCCATGCTGAGCTCTGAGAAGGCTCGGTGGAAGCAGTTCATAACTGTCCCGATACCGCATCCTGGACAGAACATGTGGGGCCATCGGTCCTCTCGGAAGAGGTCGAAGAACTCCATTCAGCCACCCCCCCTAACGAAGCTTGATATCTCGGATGGCTTGGGCACATCCCCACCGACCTTGGAGAACAGGCGGGCCTTCCCGCAACCGATGTCGCAGGTGACCCTCTGCACCTCTCGGAACACCTGACCGAGATTCAGCTCGACCATGACCACGTCCAAGCTTCCCGATAGCGCCTCGGCCAGCAGTTTATACGGGAAGGGCCATAGGGTCTTGAGGTCCACTAGACCAAAGTCCTCGTTCTCCATCATCGCTTCCCAGGCGGCTAAGCTGGGGGAGCCGTAGGCCACGAGCATATGCTTCGACCCAGGCCGATGAGCTACCAAGGAGCAGATGTCCTGGCTATGGCGATCCACCTTATCATGGAGGCGGCGCACTAGCTCTTCATTGACCTCGGTGTCGTTCGTTGGATATCCAGCTATGTCATGTGACAATCCTGTGACATGCACCCTGAACCCCTTCCCGAAGATGGGCATCCTAGGCACCAGGGACTCGTCGTAAGCGAACCCATCGTGCCAAACCTTGTCGGTACGCACCTTGCGGTCCACGATCTCAATTTGACGGGGGACCAAGAACTTGCCCCTCATGTGGCCCACCTCCGCGTCGCTGAGCAGGATGGTCGGCACTCGGTATTTCTCGGAGAGGTTGAAGGCTCTGATGGTGAGGTCGAACATGTCCTGGACGCTGGAAGGCGCCAAGGCAATGACCGGATAGTCGCCATGGGAGCCGTACTTGGCCTGCATCACGTCCCCTTGGCCGACCGAGGTAGGCATGCCAGTCGATGGCCCGCCCCGCATCACGTCCACGATCACTATCGGAGTCTCGGTCATGGCCGCATAACCGATGCTCTCCTGCATCAAGCTGAATCCTGGGCCCGAGGTGGCGGTCATGGCCTTGACCCCTGCCCATGACGCACCGATGATGGCCGAGATGGAAGCGATTTCGTCCTCCATCTGCAGGAACGCGCCCCCTTCCTCGGGCATGCGCAACGCCAGGCCCTCGGCGATCTCCGTCGAAGGGGTTATAGGATAGCCAGCATAGAATGTGAGCCCGGCCCAGAGTGCGGCCTCGACGCAAGCCTCGTTCCCTTGCATGAAATGAGTCCCAGGAGGTAGCTTCATCCCTCAGCACCCGCCTCCTCGTCCCAAGACAGGGCTTGGTCGGGGCATGTCAGCACGCACATCTCGCAGACCGCGTTCTTCCTGGTCTTACGCTTGTTATTGGTGCACCTCTCGGGATGGACGATGGCCGGGGGGAAGTAACCTCTCTCGCTGAGCTCCTCGCCCTCGTCAAAGACCCGGTTGGGACAGACCCTGACACAAAGGTTGCATCCTTTGCAGTAGCGCCGGTTGACCTTGACCTGCATGCTAGATACCTTCCCTCCAGGTACTTCACATCAGGCTGAGCTGACATATAACTTTCTTATTGCGTTTCGGGCTCTCACGGCATAGATTGCCCGTTCGAATCCGGCTGAAACCACTCATCGCTTGAGCCCGACATGACGGACGACATTTTTTTCTTTCGGCATTGCGCAGAGCCAGCTTCGCACACTCTTTCATATTTCTTTTTAAAGTAGTTTGCAGCATGACTAGGATATTTGCCGAAATTGCTCCCGCCGGGGAAGCAACCATCGGCCTATCCAGATTACTATTTATTTTTTTCAATCAAAACCAAAAATGCCCTCTTTGACTTTTTCCGGCGAAACCTTTTACCTCTTCTTTTTGTCGGAATGTGGTGTGGTTCGGACATGGATACTATCTGAACCCTTTGCCATTTCTCAGGCAATTCTATATAAGGTCACAATCACAAATTCATATTGGGGATTTGGAGGGTTAGTGATGGTCGGTAGAGCCACATCGGTACTCATCGTCGTGTGTTTGCTGCTGGGTACATTAATGCCGATTCTAAGCTCAAACGAAGCAATCGCTCAGGAAACAGGAAAGATTGAGGCTATGGTATCGACCAAAGGCACATTCCTTTACGCTGACCCCTTTGAAGAAGACAGGCCTGAAGGCGGTTCAGATGTGGAGTCTCCAACAATAGTGGACTTAAGAGCAAACGGCATCCTTGGCAATATGTTGATTATGATAAGCTTTCAGGGTCAAATCTGCTATGATTTGAGTCAGGACCCCCCTCAATATTCCAATATCTTGCAGCATGAGTTATTGGGCGTATTTAGCACGAGTAACCAATTGAGACCTATCTCTGAGCTGAACAGGGTCCCCGGGGCCATTGATTACGGAAAAGACGCTATCAGCGGCGAGACATGGTTTGATGAACGCACTACGGACATCCCCCAGGACTTTGAAATTACCCCAGATATGGAGGTATTTGTTCCTAGTAACGCGAAATACCTTTTCATCTGTACGATCGATGTCTACTACCCCGACAACCTCGGAACAATCCATGTTTCCATTGATAAGGACACCGATGGGGACAGCCTTTATGACTCCTGGGAGGAGGAGGGCATCGATTTCGATAAGAATGGCGAAGTGGACCTCGACCTCCCCATGCTCGGCGCCGATTGGGAGCATAAGGACATTTTCGTTGAGGCTGATTACATGGCTGGTAAGGCGCCAAACCAAGACGCCATCAACGACGTGAAAGCTGCCTTCTATAACGCACAGGTGTCGAATCCTGACGGCGTCAAGGGGATCAACCTCCACGTCCTGATCGATGAGGAAGTCCTTAAGATAGATGCCATCAGTTTTGCGGATTTCTACACCCTGAAGAATAAGCATTTCGGAACAGTGGACGAGCAGTCGAACGTCAACACAATCCAAGCGAAGAAGATGGTCTATCGCTACTGCCTCTTCGCGGACAGACTATCAATAGCTGGAGTCAGCCCAAAATGCCCAGGTGTCGCTGAGGGCTGCCTATGTGACGATTTCATATTGGCCTTCGGAGCTTTCAGTAACGGTGGGAGTCGCGAGGACCAAGCAGCTGTTTTCATGCATGAGCTGGGACACACGCTTGGCCTAAGGCATGGAGGAAACGTCGAAGTGAATTACAAACCTAATTATCTGAGCATCATGAACTATGCCTTCCAATATAATTCATATGTACCTACCAGGCCCTTGGACTATTCCTACGGCAAATGCAGTTTCCTAGATGAGACTAACCTTCTCGAGAAAGACGGAATAGGCCAAGCCAGGGTAACAGTATGGCAGGGACCCAACGGAACGATTTTCACAAACCCACCAGGTGATGCAATCGATTGGAACAATAATGGAGTGTGCGATTTTAGTATAGTTATGAACCTAAATAACTGGTCGAACTGTCCCAGTCCGCCCGGCCAGGTATTGGAGGACTTTAACGATTGGGCGAATCTGGCCTATAAGTTCCGCGGGACCCCACTCTCCGCCGCGAGTGCCACTCCCGAGGATTATCACACCGAGCTGAACACTGATCAAATTGAAGAGATGGCAGAGGAGACGGCGAACGTAATCGTGGTCGATTCCCCCGCTGTCGAAGACACGGACGCTGGCTTACCAATGGAAGCTGTCCTCGGGATCGTGGGAGTGGCCGCGATAGTCATTGTAGTGGCGGTCCTATTCTTCATGCGCAAAAAGAAGAAGTGATGTAAACCCTTTCCCTTCAATTTTCTTAATTTAGAAGACGGTAAGGCTAAGGCTCCCTTTCGTGAAGATACCTCAGCTCAGCAATCGCTATTCGTCTTCTATTCCAAGGGGCTAGACTTTGCTATCGCCGGGGAAGTTACCTCGGCTTATCCAGATTATTATTAATATGATATCATCAAAATTAAAAATGCATTCTATGAGTTTTGCTGGGAAACCTTTTGTGCTCTCGATATTCCAATATGTCGGAAAGAGGGCTTTAATATAAACTGAGTTCAACTGCGTTCTCGAAATTTGAGACCTAGAAGATCGGACCTCATTCATAAGAGTGATATGAATCATTTCCTGAATTTTCCAATGAAGATTTCGGATGATCTATTCTATGGACTTGATTTTCCTGCTGCCAGCCATCAGCAATATCGAGCCGATGCCTGAGCTGAGCAACAGCAATGCTAAAAGACCCCAAGGCTCACCGAAGGCCACGATGCATATGACATAGAGGAAGAACGATATTGCCAAGACGGAGATGGCGTTCCAGATTGCCTCCATTGGCCTTTCGCTGAATGAGGGCGAGAGCAGGAACAGACCGATTGACATAATAACGTAGGCAGATGCAATCGCAACGACCGCTAATGTGAGCAAGATTGTATCTATCCAGGGAACGCTCGAGGGTACGAGTACGATCAGGGCAGAGATGGCTGCCACTGGCTGAACCACGATACATCCTTGCATGATCCTTGCCCTGATCAGCCTGGACTCGCCTCTTGGCGCCTTACGGTAGATGAAAAGGTTATCCTTTCCTCTAGCCGTTACCTCACCGACGACAAAGACGCAAAGGAAGGCCATCATCCAAGTGATAGTGAGGAGGGCTATACTCACGTAGTCGCCTTGTGGCAGGGAGCTGAGCATAAACAGCTCCATCATCGAGACCAGACCGAGGATGTAGATAACCCTTGAGATGTTCTCCAGCCTGCGTCCATAGTCCTTCATGACTGTGACCACAACTGTGGCAAAAGAGCCTTTGGCGCTCAATAATCGAACATATCTATAGAATCCCCCCTCAGGTTTGGCTTTCGCAGTCGAGAATGATACTGGTTCGAGGTCGTATGCCCTTCCTGAAAGTTTTACGCCAACAAAGATCGAACCTATCAGGAAGGCTGTTAAACCGAAGATGCCCAAGACCGTTGCGGCAAGGTCGAAACCGACATCGCCCGGGTGGTGCAGGAATCGGAGGATGACATCAGCGCCCCAGGAGCTTGGTAGCAGCAAGAAAGAACCTGAAAGTGGGCTACCGCGTCCCTGTAGTGCGTCCAGCATATCACCGTTCATCGCCGAGTACATTACTGCGACAAGAGGCAAGGAGATCAGCATCGCCAGAGCCTGCCCTGCCTCCCTTCCCCGAACGCTCCTTCCGAGCCATGCTTTCAGGATAGCTGCGATGAGCACTCCAATCCAGAGGGCGCTCATGATGATCAGGATGAACACCAACACAGCCAGGAGCACCTGATCCATCGTGATGCCGAAGGGGATGAACAGAGCCAGGAAGGTGCCGGCGATGATTGAGACGACGATGGCGTATAGCGGCAATGAGCCAAGGTACTTTCCTAGGAGAACATCTTTCGGTTCGACTGGCGCCGAGAGGACCGTCTCTAACGGTGTGATGTTGGTGTCCTGCAATGTCTGCATGATCGGGATGGTGAGGATGCTGACGAAGATCACGAATAACATGACCTGCATGAACGCCAGCGCGGCGTCGGAAAGGAGGAACGTCCTAGTGTAATCAGACGCCAACGAGAACATCGCCGGTGCCACGAATAGAACGTATAACATCACTGCTGCCAGCGCCAGGAAAGGGAAGACCATGCGGTAGCGGCGGAAACCGCTGGTCTTAAGGAGGTATTCGTTCTTTGCGATGATAAGCCATTTAGGTCGCCTCAACCGGACCCCTCCACAAAAGGAGCTCTGTCTTGTCCTTGCCACCGGTCAGCTCGATAAACGCCTGCTCGAGGTCGGTCGTTCCCGCCTTCTCGATTATCTCCTTGACCGTGCCTATCGTGACGAGCCTTCCCTGATTGATTATCGCCAGGCGGTCGCAGACCTCCTCCACCAATGGAAGGAGGTGGCTACTGACGAAGACTGTCTTATTCGCCTTCGTTGAGAGGTCCTTGATCAAGTCCTTCACGACGATCGAGGCGCGAGGGTCCAATGCGGACGTAGGTTCGTCGAGGAATATTATTGGGGGGTCGTGGATCAATGCGGCAGCGATCAGGACCTTCTGTTTCATGCCCTTCGAGAATCCTTCGATGAGGTCGTTCTCCCTGGAGCTCAGATCAAACATGACGAGTAGCCGATCCACCCTCTCAGACAATATTCGCTTGTCCACGTCATAAAGGGCACCAACGAACTCTAAATATTCGTGCGGGCTGAGCCGTTCATAAAGGCCTGGGTTCTCGGCGAGCAATCCTGTGCTCCGTTTGACCTTCTCTTTTTCCTTCAGGTCGTGACCATTGACGTTAGCAGTCCCAGACGTCGGCTGGAAAATGCAATTGAGTATCCTGATGAGCGTTGTCTTGCCGGAGCCGTTCGGACCGAGAAGTCCGAAGACCTCGCCCTGGTTGACGGAGAAGCTGACATCCTGCAGGGCGATTATCTCGTTCCTCTTACCGAATGTCTTAGAGATACCGTTGACGCTAATTATTGGGGCGTTTGATTTCATCCAGAAAATGGCGATTTAAACGTTGCTATTTAGACCTGCCCTATCGAAGAACCGGTTTGATGGACTACTCGGTTAGCTTGTGTACTGATAGTATCGTGGAGGTTGCCTAATTTCGCATCATATTCCTTCCAATCACCGTTGTTATGCATAACCACGAAGAATCGAAAAACCAAACCGGAGGTAAACCTAAAAGCGGCCATTGTCTGCTCATCATCATCACTGTTAGGCGCGGATGCATTAAGCTGCTGGCTCAACGGTTTCTGCGACATGGTTAGCGCGCGTTTCAGGCCGGCTGATGGCATCATTCCATTCTTATATCGGGAGATAGCTAACGCACTGGATGTGCCGAGAGAAGGGTTCTCCTTGGATAATGGAGATGGACGATGGTCTGCGCTTCCCCGCACTCGATCATGACCTCGAGGCGGATGTGGTCATTGTGGGCGGGGGCATCGCAGGCATGTCCACCGCCTACTTCCTGGCAGAGGGGTCCGACCTTCGGATCGCATTGCTGGAGAGGGACCGGATCGGACATGGCTCCAGCGGCCGCAACGCCGGGCAGGGCTTGGCCGTAATGGAGCGAAGCTTCGCCGACCTCCTCAATGATCACGAGGGAGGGCATATCGCAGATATCCTGAATCAGCTGGAATCCGGCCATATGCTCCTCCGTGAGTTGTGCCGGGAGGTCGACCATCGACCCGAGCCGATAGAGAGCGTGGTCTGGACTGGCCTCTCCGGCATCGACGAGATCACCGACGCATTGATCGAACTTGAGCTGCGTCAAAGGTTCAAAGCGCCCATGCATTCGCTGGTGGTGGCGGAGGAGGTCGTAGGGAGGCTGCGAATCCACCATTCTATCAAAGACCTGGTGTCGACGGAGAAGGCCCGGTGGCTGCAGGATGTGTTGCACACCAAGGACGACTACTTGGCCGCCTTCGCCTCCCAAGTCTCGCTGGTCAACAGCGGGAAGCTATGCCAGTCCATTGCCCGATATCTCTTTCGCAAGCACCTGGGACGAATCGGCATCTTCGAGGGCAGCGCCGTCGAGCGAATCGATGGCGGACCGGGGCTGAAGGCGTGGTTCAGAGAGTACGCTGCATCCGCGAGGGCGGTGGTGCTCTGCACAAACGGGTATCCGGTGCCGCTTATTTCATCGGGCGCTCAACTTAAAGCTACCAGTTCGCTCAAGCAGTACCTGGCATCCATGGTGGCGTACGAGCCCACGGACAGGCAGAGCCCAGGGGCCTACATTTATTATCATGAGGAAGGGGACCCGCGCGAGGAGCCCTACTTCTATTTCACCCGTAGGCCCTTCGATGTGACCGGAAAGGACCTTGTGGCGGTCGGGGGCCCCCAAGTGCAGGTTGTAGGAGACCTGGACCCGGAGGTGGAACTGCCAGACGGGGTCTACGGCCGCATCGATGACTTCGTAGAGCGTTCGTCCCTCGATCCTCTGAGGAACGGCAAGGCGCGGTGCTGGAATGGGCTCATGGGTTACACCTCGGACGGGCTTAGGCTGGTCGGCCCCGATCATGAGGTGGAGGGTCTATGGTACAACCTCGGCTGCAACGGCGTCGGTCTACTGCCGTCCTTGGTCGAGGGGCGGAAGGTGGCGAGGCAACTGGGGGAGAGGCTCAGGCGATAAGTTCGAATGCCATTTTCAATCTCAAAAAGCATCTAACTAGTGGCAAACTTGCCAATGCCCTCTTTGACTTTCAGGTCGCGCATTATGAGGCATGGATCGACACAGACGACTGAGCGGTACTATTGCCGCACCAGAGCTGAACCTGCCTTCGCCCGGGTCAATGAGGCATACAACTCGATTCTCATGCCCGAGCCAGCTATAAGTGCAAAAAACGATATAATTGAATTCGAAAAATAATTGTCTGGATGAGAGGGTGAGTGGTCTCGGCTTAGCCCACTCAACCTCTCCGATGAAGCGCAAATGTAAATCTTTATTATGGCAGGAATTATGGGAAGGAGCATGTCCCTGGTCGCCCAGGTAAGGAAGCTCAAGCAAGAGAGGAACGCGGTCATCCTCGCCCACAATTACCAAGTGCCAGAGGTGCAGGACGTTGCTGATTTCGTTGGCGACTCGCTCGGCTTGAGCATGCAAGCGACCAGGACGGAGGCGGACGTAATCGTGTTCTGCGGCGTGGACTTTATGGCGGAGAGCGCCAAGGTGCTCAATCCTTCCAAGAAGGTCCTGCTCCCCGAGCTCGATGCCCAATGTCCAATGGCGGCCATGCTAGACGTAGAAGGCTTGCTGGACCTCAAAGCCAAGTATCCAGATGCCGAGGTGGTCGGGTATGTCAATTCATCCGCTGCCACCAAGGCGGAGATGGACGTGTGCTGCACATCGTCGAATGCGGTGAAGGTAGTGTCCTCCTTAAAGTCCAAGGAGGTTATCTTCGTCCCTGACGAGAATCTGGGGAAATGGGTGCAGAGGTGGGTCCATGACAAGGAGATCATCCTTTGGCCAGGGTTCTGCCCCACTCACAACTCGGTCTCTCCCGCCCAAGTGATGAAGGAGAAGGAGCTCCACCCCAAGGCCATAGTGATCGCTCATCCCGAATGCCGCCCCGAAGTGCTGGACATCGCCGACGCGGTCAAGTCCACCGAGGGCATGATCAAGCTGGTCAAGGAGTCCGCGGACAAGGAATTCGTCATCGTCACCGAGCAGGAGCTGTTACACCGCCTGAAGAAGGAGGCGCCAGGAAAAAGGTTCCATTCCATCCCAGGGATGATCTGCCCCAACATGAAGCGCATCGACCTGCGCTCAGTCCTCCGCTCGCTCGAAGGCCTGGAGCACGAGATAACCCTGCCAGAGGACGTCATCAGGCGTGCACGGGTCCCGCTGCAGAGGATGATGGACATCGGGAGAGGGGACTGAGCTAGAAAAGGAAACGCAGAAGGTTTCAGGATAGAGGCTAAAGGTTCGTATCCAGGAGGGGCTCGATAGTCGAATTTCTCCTCCCCCTTCCGGTTCGTGCGCCTAATGAGCATCAACGCCAGGAGCATGGAGGCGCAGGTGTGAACACTACAATGATTGTGAGTTCCTGTCTCAACGTGGCAGATTGTCAACTTATTGTCCTCAAATCGTGCACGTTCCTGAAATTAGGAAATTATCAGAATGTCCATGAAGCCTAAATTTCGAGGTTGGCCACCTAAATGAGCTTTAGCGTCGCCGAAAGGATGAAGTAGACACCGAAGACGAGCATTATGCCGCCAGATGCCACGAACAGCCACTTGTGCCACTTGGAGGCCCAGATGTCCTTGCTGCGGTTGACGGAGTAGGACACCACCACGTACCAGATCAAATCCACGCTGATATGGACGATGATGAATAGAGGCAGCATGATCCAGCCGAAGGTAACGGCCCCGGCCACCAGAGCGGCACCTGCCGTAGCCCACCAGATGAGCCAATAGGGATTGGCGGCGGTCATGATGAATCCCGAGGTGACGACCTTGCCCTTGCTCTCGTCGCATACCAGAATTGCTTTGTTCCTGGATCGCAGAAGATCGGCGCCCATGTAGATGAGGATCCCGCCCCCGACAAGTCCGACGATGATGAAGACGGCCTCGCTCTGCAGCAAGACCCCCAATCCCAGGAATATGGCCACGATGAGCGGCGCCTCGATCAAAGCGTGACCGAGGGCGATCCTCAATCCGGCCTTGGGGTCCTGATATCCCTTGCAGATGGTAGTGGCCAGCAGCGGGCCTGGAGCCATCACGCCGCTCAAGGAGATGAGAGCGACGGCACCCAGGTATAGCGCCGCCTCCACTGCCCCGGCCATCGGACCCCGAATGAGCGGTCCCCCATTATAATCTTGATGAATTCCAGGTTGTCCAAGGCCGCCCTATCCGTACCAGTGCTCGGCCCGTTCGATGTACTCCGTCGGCTCGACCTCGTGGATGGTGAGGTTCTCCACATCTATGACCTGGACACTGTGGATGTGGGCGTTGACGATCTCCTCGTTGGACACGGGAGGGTTGGAGTAGTACATGTCGCAGTAGCGCTTGACAGCCTCGATCTCCGGCTGCTGCCTCGTCCTCGGGGGCTTGGTGAGCATCCGCGGAATCGGCATGACGTAATGCGCTGGCGAGCCCAAAGAGAACTTGTTGCAGTATCCTGAATATCGAGCGATCTTGGAGGCGATGCGCGCCTTGATGTAGTCGACCGGGTCCAAGGCATGGGAGGGCGGCACGTAGCCGGTCTCGACCTCCACGATGAACGTCCCCATCCCCTTCTTGGCGAACACATCGCAGGTAAGGCCAGACTCGAGGGTGTGCTCCAACGAGACCTCGTAACCGTCCTGAACCAGGTACTTGGCCACCACCAGCTCGAGGATGGAATGGTTTATCTTGAGCATGTTCCGCTCGCGCAGGTCCTTCAGCCTCTGCGCCAGGGAAGGCAGCTGGGCCCTGAGCTCGGGGGTGGAGCCTTCAATCATCCTCTGGATCAGCTGGTCGACGTCCTTCTCGTAGACGTTCTGCGACTCCTTCGCCCTCTTTCCCTGGGCCGTCTGGGTACCTGATAGGGCCATTGTACTCGTCCGCGTAGCACTTCTGGCTAGATGAACTATTTGCACTCCCTGCTGACGATGAGCGTTAGCGTGGACCTGATGCCCTTGAGCTTGCGCACCTTGGTGGTCACACAGCTCTCCAATAGCTCCATGGAGTCGGCCTTCACCCTGGCCACCACATCGTATACGCCATACACGAGGAATGCCTTCTCCACCTCAGGCATCGTGCAGAGGTGGTTCAAGATGTCCATCTCCTTGCCGATCTCGGAATTTATCAGAACGATGGCGGTGGGCATGGGCCTCGGATGAGAATCATTGTTGGTGGTGTTACTTCAACTTGTTGCCCTCTACATCACTAATATATAGGGATACGACGCTGGCTCAAGATGGCGGCCGGATGGACCGCTCAGTCCAGCAACTTGCGCAGGATGAAGATAAGAGGGTCAGCTGATCCGCAAGGAAGTGACGATCCCTATGAGTGCAGACTGCTCCGGACCGCCGCGCCTCTCTCTCGTTTATAGATATCCGATGACCACGGCCCGACCGTCTCTCCTTTAAATCGCTTTTCGACTCCAATCAGACCCATCCTTTAAATATTACCCCAGACAGCTATTATTCTCGGGGTGCGGGAATATGAATGCGCCATGCGGAAAGGTCTGCGCGGATTGCCCCATATTCGGGACGTCCTGCGATGGTTGCGAGAGGGAGATGAGCTTCTCTTTCGCATATCGATGCAGGGCGTACGACCGGTCCTTACCTCAGGAGGCAATGCAATGCACCGGAACGCCGTGCAAGGTGGTGAACGGCGAGTCCTGTCTGTGCCCTCTAGTGGTCCAGAAGAGCCTGAGGCCTATATCGTCTGGTGCCACAGGCTCCAATTCGCCGGTCGAATGAAACTCTCCTTCGGAAAAAGGTCCCACACTCGCCTATGCTAGCTTTGCCGCGCACCTTTCTTTTTTTCTATCTTATGCGTCGCAACCTGATCTCGGCTCCAGGGGTCTCGCCCGGCTCGATGTACCTCTTCGCCGCCTTGATGCTGATCACTTGCGAGTCATCGGGGAGCAGGATGTCGGCCAACCCGTCCAACAGCGCCCGCACCAGCTTGTCCAGGTCAGGGCGCTTGGTGTTGGCCTTAATCTTCTTGGAGAGGCTCTTAGGCCGAGAGAAGAGGAACAGCGCCTCCACCTCATAGCCGAAATCCTTGTCCGGCCTGAAGAAAGACAGCTGCCTCGATTCGTTGGCGTGCTGCGCCTCCGTGGCGATCCTCAGCTGCCACTGCTTCGTGTTCTTGTTGGTAGTGGTGGTGACGACCCGTTCGATCTTCTTCACGTAGAAGGAGCGGGTGCTGCCTTTGGGCTGGGGGTCACCAGCCACGAAGAAGCGTATCTCATCATCTGCGTCGCCTCCGTCCTCCACATGGTCGTCCACCGGACTGCGTTCGTATCCGTCCAAGCGCTCCCTCTCGTCCGGTTACAGGGATGCGATGCCTTGAACCCTTGCTTTATCGTAATGCTCACGGGGTGAGGCGGTTCCGGTCCCGGGGGAAGAGGATGGTCTCTCGGATGTTAGGCAGCCCGAGCATCTTCTGCACCAGCCTCTCGACGCCTAAGCCCCAACCGCCATGCGGGGGCATGCCGAAGGCGAATGCGTTGGTGTAGAACCTGAAGGCCTCCGGGTCCAGTCCCTTCTTCTCGAACCTCTGGACCAATCGGTCGAAGCGGTGCTCCCTCTGCCCACCTGAGGCGATCTCCTGGCCGCAATAGTCCAGGTCGAAGGAGTAGGAGAACGGGGTCCCGTCCTTCTCCATGATGTAGAAGGGCTTGGCCTCCTCCGGGTATTCGACGATCCAATAGACGTCGTATCCTTCCGCGGTCATGATCTGGCCCAGGACCTTCTCCCCTTCTGTTCCCAGGTCGTCGCCCATCCTCAGCTCCATTCCTTGGCCTTGGACCCGTTCTAGCGCATCTGAGTAGGTGATCACTGGGTAGGGGGTCTTGGGGATCTTGACCTGCGTGCCTATCTTGGCAAGGTGCTCAGCGGCCTGCTTCGCCACGCCTTCGACGGTGTATTGCACGCATCCTTCCAGAACGTCCAAGACATCCCTCATGGAGCTGATGTGGGCCATCTCCGCGTCGAACGAGATGAACTCAGAAACGTGACGTATGGTGTCGGATGGCTCCGCCCGGAACGCTGGCCCTATCTCGAACACCCTGTCCAGCCCGGTGGACATGAGCATCTGCTTGTAGAGCTGAGGGCTTTGTGCCAGGTAGGCCTTCTTTCCGAAGTAGTCGATGTTGAACAGGGTGGCGCCTCCTTCTGCCCCAGAGGCGACGATCTTGGGAGTGAAGACCTCAACGAAACCGTTGTTGACCAGGTACTCATCGATCAGCCTGAGGGCGATGGACTTGACCTCGAAGACCGCCCTGACCTCGGGCTTCCTCAGGTCCATGAACCGGTGATCGAACCTGGTGTCCGGCTCGACGCTGACCTTGTCCACCACACCCATAGGAAGAGGTGACTGCGCCGGGCTAGTAACCTGCATGGACGTGGGAACGATCTCGAAGCCCGCCTTGGCCTGGTCGCTCTTCTTGACGACGCCGGTGATGCGCGCGACGCTTTCCCTGGAGAGCGATGTCATCTCGGCGAACAGCTCAGCCGGTACCTTTTTCTTGGGGACCGCGACCTGGACGACTCCATATCGGTCCCGGACGATGACGAAGGCGATGCCACCTAACGCCCTGACCTCTTGGATCCATCCTTCGATGGTTACCTCGCGCTCGAAGTCCTCGGGGCCGATGCTCTTCGAGTAACGGATGACGGATGACATGCTTTTCCCTACCTTGCCGGATATCCCCAAGCGTATATAAGCGGATGGCTAGAAAGGAGGAGCTGGTCAGATAAAACAGGTTCAGAAAATCCGGGGCAATCCGACAAGTTTATAATATGTCGGGCCTCAATAGCGGGCCTCATGTCATCCAAGGTTACCATAAACCATGATGAATGCACCAGTTGCGGCCTCTGCTACAACGATGAATGTCCAGATGTTTTCGAGGAGGGGGAGGAGGGCCTGTCCACATTAAAATCCCAGTTCAGGAAGGGCGGCCCCACGGATGGCGAGGTCCCTGATGACAAGAAGGGCTGTGCGCAAAACGCGGCTGACGCATGCCCGGTCTCCGCGATAACAGTGGGTTGAGCGGAGTTACGAGGAAGGGAAACCCCTTCATCCCATGTTTTATTCGAGAGCCAAATTAGGATATCTCCATGTCGAAATTATAGGCTCTGCCAGATGATATGAGAAATCGTTGGTGAAGTATTTTATATGGCCATTGCATACTTCAAAACGTCCATGGAGGGATGATGATGCCAGACAAGGTAACGGTTTCAGTAATCAAGGCCGATGTAGGCTCAGTCGTCGGACACTCCCGCCCCCACCCGAAGATGATGGCGAGGTGCGAGGAGATCCTACGAGACGCCGTTAGGGCAGGGACCCTGAACGATTTCTATGTCACCCGGGTAGGGGATGACATCAACCTCTTCATGACCCATTACAAGGGAGAGAACCACCCCGACGTCCATGGGGTTGCCTGGGAGGCTTTCCGCAGCGCCGCCAAGATGGCCAAGGACATGAAGCTCTACGCCGCAGGCCAGGACATATTGAAGGACGCTTTCTCCGGGAATGTGAGGGGCATGGGTCCGGGGGCAGCGGAGATGGAGTTCGTCGAGCGTGGCTCTGAGCCTGTGCTCTTCTTCATGGCCGATAAGACCGAGCCATCATCCTATTCGTTGCCATTGACGCGCATCTTCATGGACCCGTTCACCACCACTGGTCTGGTGATCGATCCGAGGGCTCACGAGGGTTTCAGATTCGAGATTGTCGATGTGGTAGACTGCAAGAAGGTCGTGATGAGCTCGCCTGAGGAGATGTACGACATCCTCACCTTGCTGGGCGACACCACGCGCTACTCCATCAAGCGCATTTTCAGCAAGGATGATAATATCGGGGTGGCTTCAGTGGTCAGCACTGAGAAGCTGAACATCTGCGCCGGCAAGTACGTCGGCAAGGACGACCCGGTGTGCGTGGTCCGCTGCCAGAGCGGACTCCCGGCGGTCGGGGAGGTCCTGCAGCCGTTCATGTTCCCCCAACTGGTGGCTGGATGGATGCGCGGCTCTCATTACGGGGCGTGGTTCCCGTGCGCGGTGGAGAAGTCGGATCCAACCTTCTTCGATGGCCCCCCGCGCATATGCTGCCTAGGCTTCCAGATCTCCCACGGCAAGCTGCAGGGGATCGAGGACCCTGGCTCACCGGCCGGGGTGCACGGCCCGGTCGACTTCTTCGCCGGGGACGAGTGGAACGAGGCCAGGACGAAGGCGGTCAGGGCCAGCGTGTACATGCGCCGGCATGGGCCCTTCATGCCCGCCATCCTCGGGCCCGAGGAGATGGAGTATACCACCAGGCCATCGGTGCTCGAGAAGCTCAAGAAGAGGATGGAAGACATTGAGTGAGCTGCGCTTTCCGGCCATAATCGTCAATTTCAAGGCCTACCGCGAGGTGGAGGGCGACTCCGCCCTGCGCATCGCTTTGGATTGCCAGGCTGTTGCCGAGGCCTCAGGGATCAACATCGTCGCCTGTCCGCCCATGACCGAATTGTCACGAGTGGCGCGGGCGGTGAAGATACCGGTGATGGCACAGCATTCTGACCCCAAGAATCCTGGCTCCGCCACAGGTTGGGTCACCCCTGAGATGATAAGGGCCTCCGGGGCCATAGGCACCTTGGTAAATCACTCGGAGCACAAGATCCCCGCGCATGACATCGCCTCGGTGGTCGCTTCCTGCAAGAAAGTTAAGCTCATCACATGTATCTGTGCCGACTCCGCCGAGACCACCGGTAGGTTGGCAGAGCTCAAGCCTGACATGCTAGCGGTGGAACCTCCGGAGCTGATAGGGGGCGATGTCTCCGTCACGGATGCCAAGCCCGAGGTCGTCTCCGATGCCGTCTCCGCAGCTCGACGGGTGGACGCTTCCGTTCCGGTCCTATGCGGCGCTGGCGTTAAGACGGGTAGGGACGTGAAGCGAGCCTTGGAGCTAGGTGCGAGGGGCGTGCTGCTGGCGTCCGGAGTGGTGAAGTCCAAGGACCCTCGCAAGGCGTTGCAGGACCTCGTCAGCTTGATCTAGGTCCGTCGGCTGATTGTAGCAATTGCCTTCATGCAGCATCCCGCCCTCGGAACGAGGGATGAGAGGAGCGCTCTGCCTGATCATTCTGCTCATTCTCCTTCCCATTGGCCAGTGCGTCCTCTCATCCCCGGGAGCCAGTGCCTCTTCGGTCCCTAGCGGCGGCATGCTGAAGCTATGCGAGGTCCTGCCGCGATTCACTTATGAGCACATCGGGATCGTCAACCTGGGCGTCTCGAGCATCAACCTCACGGGCTGGTCTTTGTCCGATTGCGAGGGGTCTTGGACCTTCGAAGGAGGTCCGGTCTTGGACCGACGCGGGGAGCTGTATGTCGGCCCCAACCTCACCTTCATGCATACAGTCCATCCAGGCGGGCTGGTCGTCGATTCATTGGAGCTCAACAGGAAAGGAAGGCTGGCCTTGGCCGATGAGGGCGACGAGGTCCTCCTCCTCGATCCACAGGGCGTGGTGGTGGACACCGTGGCGTATGGAAAATCGAACTACCTTGGCGCGGGTTGGAACGGGGAGAAGGCGCCATCTCCCGGCGAAGGGAAGGCGCTCAGGCGATCGACCCTGAACCCATACTCGGACACCGACACCAAGCTGGACTGGTCGAGCTCGACGTTGGGCAGGACAGGCCTCTCCTCGATATCGGCGTCGGCGTTGGTGGAGCCTTTCCTCTGCCCCGAGGAGATGCGCTCGCGGATGCTTCGAGAGATAGGGTTCGCCCATGAATCGATCTCGGTCGAGGTCTACATTCTTTCCGACTTTGAGGTCGCGTCCGCACTCGTCTCTGCTTCGGAGCGCGGGGTGAGGGTGCGGGTGCTGGTGGAAGGAGAGCCGGTCGGCGGCCTGACCGATTCTCAACAGGGAGTGCTCCAGGCCCTGAGCAATCATGGCTGCGAGATCTACGTCATCTCGGCTTTCCACGGATTCAAACGCTACGACTATTTGCATCCCAAGTTCCTCGTGGCTGACGGAAGGAGGGCGCTCCTGGCCTCTGAGAATTTCGCGTTCAGCTCTATGGAGAATAACCGAGGTTGGGGAGTGGTCGTCGATAGTCCTGTCATAGCGGCGGCGCTCCAGGAGGTCTTCGATAAGGACATCGACGTGGGCTTCCCAGACATCAGGAGGCTGGAGGGCAAGATAGGAACCGACATGATCGCGCTTGATGATGTCTCCCCCGACCAGGGTCAGAAGGCCCCGGATTCGATGAGCGCCAAGGTCCGCACTGTCCTGGCTCCCGATTTCGGTTATCCCTCCATCCTCGGGCTGATCTCCAAAGCCCAACGGCGCCTTTTCCTCGAGCTCTATTACTTCACCGACCAATGGGATGAGGGGCGAGATGTCTTCCAGTCGATACTGGATGCCGCCAGGAGGGGCGTCAGTGTAAGGCTCCTGCTCGATGGCAGCTGGTACAACAACGAGGAGGGGAGCGGGAACGGCGCCCTCGCGAAGCGGATGAACGACCTGGCCGCGCAGGAGGGCCTAGACCTCCGGGCCAAGACCTTGAGCCCCTTCCATGGCTTCGAGACGCTGCACAACAAAGGGCTGGTCTCGGACGACGTAGCGCTGATCAGCAGCATCAATTGGGTCAGGGCATCGTTCGAGCGGAACCGCGAGGCAGGGGCGATAATCGAGTCCGCCGAGGTGGCCGAGTTCTTCGCCCAGGCGTTCGAGGCGGATTGGGTGGATGATGCCATAGCCCCAGAGCTGATGGTCCAAGGATCGAGACGAATCGAAGAAGGAGAGCCGCTAGTGCTGAATGCGACCGCCCACGATAACTCAGGTTCGACGAGGATCATGTGGGATGTCGACCTCGACGGGACCATCGAGGGCGAGGGGTCATTCTTCGTTGATCGGCTTCCACCTGGCGAGACATCGATCAGAGTGACGGCGCTGGACCCGAGCAACAACTCCTGTTCGCTAATCGTCAACGTGACCGTGACGTCAAGCGCGGAGGACGATGCCCTCATCTACGCCGCTTCGGTCCCAGCCCTGGTCGCTATCGCCATCTGGGCCGTTCGGAAAAGGGTTAAGAGGCACTAGCTCGATTCGAAAGGGCGATGCAGATACGGCCGTTCCGACCTAGCGACCTGGCGCGAGTGTACGAGCTGGCCTGCACCACCTTGAGCGAGAACTACAACCCCACGCTCTTCACCGACCTCCATGTGTACTGGCCCGAGGGCTTCAAGGTCCTGGAGCACGAGGGTTGGGTGCGAGGCTTCGTCTTCGGCATACTGCTCTCGCGAAGCGACGCGCGCATCCTCATGCTGGCCATGGACCCCATGATGAGGGGCAAGGGCCTGGGTACGGTCCTATACCGGGAGTTCCAGAGGGAATGCAACCTGAAGGGGATCGGCCACATCACGCTCGAGGTCAGGGTGAGCAACAGGGTCGCCATCCATTTCTACGAGAAGCTGGGCTTCCAGATAACTGGTAGGGTGCCTCGCTACTACTCGAACGGCGAGGACGCCTTCCGCATGGACCTGCACGCCTGATCAGTGGAACATCTGGTCGTCGCCGGAGTGCTCGTTCCAGAAGTAATAGGGGCTCTTCTCCTTCTGCGCGGTGCTGAGGTCGGTCCCCAGTCCCCTGCTGTAGGAGCCATAGCGCTCCTTTATCTGCTCCTCGGCCGTGCGGCTGCGCTTGATCGCCAGGGAGATGTGCACCTCCTCGATGAGCGAGGAGCCGTCGTGGACCGCGATGTCCCCCGCCGCCCTGATCAGCCCTCCCAGCTCCCTCAACCTGAGGGTGAGCGAGTTGGAATGGTGGTCGAGGTCCTTGGCCCTGCGCCTCGCCTCCTTGATTATGGCCTGGACCGCAGGCATGGAGGCATGAGGTATCTTGCCATCGAAGTTGATCTCCTGCGCCACGAACTGGACCAGCCTGGCCTGGTTCTCGGGGGTGTCGTCCATGGCCGTCCTGACCAGGACCTCGTAGCCGTTGCCGTTGATGCGGGACCGCAGCGGGGCGAGTATGTGCTCCAGGTCCTGGATGTTGCACGCGCCTACGAACACGAAGTCGCAGGGGACGGCGTCGACGCGGACGCTCGCGCCCGAGGACTGCGGATTGCGGCCGGAGATGGGGAAGCGCCGCTCCTGCATGGCGGTGAGGATGAACCTCTGCAGGTTGCCTAGATGCGACAGCTCGTCGATGAAGAGCACGCCCTGATGCGCTTCGTGTATGGCGCCGGGCACCACGCGGTCGAAGGGCTGGGTGCCGAGCTGGGAATGCCCCCCGTACGGGTCGTGCCTTACGTCGCCCAATAGCTCGGTCTCGCTGGCGCCGGTCGCGAACACGAAGGGGTTCCTATCCAGCGGGATTATGACCTTGCGCGGGCTCTGCTTCTCCAGCTCCCTGCGCTTCTCTAGAGCGTCCTGGTCCAGCACCCGGATCATCTCCCCGGTGCGCTCGAAGACCACGACCTCCTCCTTGCCGAAGCGGTTCCTGGTGGTCGTCACCCGTTCCTTGCCTGTGGGCATGTTGCTCATGCCCGGCACGGACATGGAGGACTCCAAAATGCTGGACATGAGGTCCCCGAAAGGGTTGCCAGCCGTGCCCTGGTCCCCAGCCTTTGGCTTCTGGCACTTAGGGCAATATCTCTCCTTATAAGATGAATAGGTGCCGCAGTTGCGGCAGCGGTACCCCAAACGCTCCGCGACGTTGATCGGGGCGTTCTTGGGGTCGATAAGGTCGCCCGAGGCGAACTCGCGCGAAGAGTACTCGCGCCTCACATCCTCCTCCTTCTTGACCTCGATCAGCGGTCTCTCGGGGTTCTCCGGGTTATGCACGACCCTGATCTCCTCGGTCGGCCGGGGAAGATGCAGGGAGAGGGCTTGAGCGATCATGCTCTTGCCCGTCCCCGGAGGGCCTACGAGCAGAAGGTGGCGCCTCTGCTTGGCCGCAATGCGGGCCAGGTGTACCGCCTCGTCCTGCCCGATGACGCGGAGCATTGGGTCGCTGGGTATGGCTATCTCAGCTGTGGATGCGACCTTGCTCAGGTCCTGCAGGCTTGGGCGGCGGTCCTTGCTCATCTCAATTCAGATCGTCCTTGGTCCAGACATCGACATTCGCGGGCTGCTTTGTAATGTTTCCCATCTTGGTGCCCACGATGGTGCCGATCTTCTGTTCCGCGGCGATGTCGAGGATGCGCTGCGTGACTATGCCATCGAAGACGACGGTGGTGACGCCCTCCACACCCTCCTTGAGGGAGTTGGCCAGCTCCTTTACCGGCATCTCCTTGACCACGGCCCCGCTGGCGTTGAGCAGCCTGGCCTTGGATGTGGACGAAAGCTCGTTGATCATTCCCTTGAACTTCTCCTGCGCCGCGTTGAGCTTCTTGCCCGACCTCTTGTCTTCGCCGAAGTCCTCGGCAGGGGGCTCTGGCCTTTCCTGCCTCTCAGCCCTCTCCTGGCGCTCAGAGCGCTCTTGCCTCTCCTGGCGCTCCTGCCTTTCAGGTCGCTCTTGGCGCTCCTGCTTCTCCTGGCGCTCCTGCCTTTCAGGCCTCTCCTGGCGCTCCTGCTTCTCCTGCCTCTCAGGCCGCTCTTGACGTTCAGGGCGCTCTTGCCTCTCCTGGCGCTCCTGTTTCTCAGGCTTCTCCGGGCGTTCGGTGCGCTCTGCCCTGTCGGCCCGCTCGGCCTTCTCCGCCTGGTCAATGTCCTTGACGCCGCGCTTCTCGCCGTTGCCGGACTTGAAGAGCTGATCGCCCTCCAGCCCGAACATCTCGATGAACTGCTCGGCAGGGATCTTGTTGCGCAGGCATTTCATGATCTGCTTCTGGGTCAGCTCCTCTACCTCGTGGCCGCGAGGCGCGCGAGCGACGAAGTCAACCTCAGCCACCTGGAACAGCTCCCTGAGGATGAGCTCGCCGCCGCGGTCGCCATCGACGAAAGCGGTTATGACCCTCTCCTTGGACAATTCGCTGACGGACTTGGGGATGTTGGTTCCCTCGACCGCGATGGCATTCTTGATGCCTGATTTGAGCAGGTTGAGCACGTCCGAGCGACCTTCCACCACGATGATGGCGTCGGACTCGTTGACGTTTGGCCCAGCGGGCAACCGCTCCTTCCCGAAGTAGATTACCTCCTCCACCTGGACCGACTGGCGGACGCTCTCCGTCAGATCTATGCCCGAGGTCTTGGATTGCTTGATGAGGTCGGTGAGCAGCTCGCGGGCGCGCTCGATGATCTTGGTCCTCTTGACCACGCGCACGTCCTCAATTCCGTCGACTACGATCTTGGCCTTGCACGGCCCGACCCGGTCGATGGTCTCCAGGGCGGACGCGAGGATGACGGTCTCCACCTGGTCCAAGGAGGAGGGGATAAGAACATCCCCTTCCGACTTGCCCTGTTTGGAGTGCACGTCCACCTCGATCCTGCCTATCCTGCCGCTTTTTTGCAGATCGCGCAGGTCGAGCTCGTCCCCGAGCAGACCCTCGGTCTGCCCGAAGATGGCACCGACAACATCAGGTTTCTCTACTATGCCGTCAGCGTTTAGCCTCGCCTTGATCAGATACTTGGTAGTACTGGGATCGATATTCATTGGATCTTGCTTCCTTTGTCTGTACGGAAAAACAATTCGCGACCCGGTTGGCCTGAACCTAAGGGTTCTTCCGAGATGGCTCCCTTGGAGACCTCTGGCCCTTGTCGCACCAATCATTGATGTATCCTTTCTGAGGACATGATGAATGGGTGATAGTGATCATGAGTTTAGCACTAGTCAGGCATGAGCCCGAAGTGTTTTTCCTTTGGCCCCTAATGTAACAGAACATTGATAAATACTTTTCGTAGCAAGCTATCATCCCTGACTATTATCTTCATGGAGAATGATAAACGTGGCTAACCTCTAGCAAGGAAGATAACCCGTAATGTCAATGAGGGTGCATGGCCTGGGAGCGAGCCAAGGGGATGGTCCTCCTAGCCCGCCCCCTGGTCATCGTGGCCGGGCTTCTAGCCTTCTCGACCGGAGCTTGCATGGCTTATTGGCGCCTGGGAATGCTGCCTTTGATCGAGACGACGGCAGGCCTCGCGATAATGGTGAGCGCGATCGTCATGGGACATTACGCTAACGAGTATGCCGATTTCGATACTGATTCGGTCACGCGGAGGACCCTCTTCTCAGGAGGGAGCGGCGTACTCCCATCCGGGGTGCTCCCAAGGTCATGGGCGCTTTATGCGGCGGTGGCGTTCCTCGGGGTGACAGCGTTGCTCACTGCCGCATGCTTTATGCTTGGGCTCATAAGTTGGTCAGTACTTTTTCTTGTCGCGATCGGCGTTTCCTTGGGGTGGTTCTACTCCATGCCACCATTGCGCCTGGAGAGGACCTGGCTCGGCGAGCTTGACAACGCCCTGCTTGGGACGATGATGTTCTTGATCGGTTATATGGCACCCGTCGGTGTCCTGGACCTCGAAGCGATCGCCCTCTCCATCCCCGTCTTCTTGGCTGTTCTTGTGAACCTCTTGACAGTTCACTATGCCGACAGGAAGGCGGATGAGATGGTGGGCAAGAGAACCATGGCGGTGATCATGGGCAGGAGGACGATCGCGCTCTTCGCATTCCTGGTCGGACTGATGTATGTCCTTTCGTTGCCCTTATTTGCGCTGCTTCCGATACCAGTTGCCATCAGTTCCTTCGCGACCGTGCCGATCGCTCTCTGGGCTATCTATGGATTCGTTCGTGACGGAGGACCGCAATATGGGTCTGTTCTAATGGGATCTTACTTCATCTTCGTGGCTATCGGATTCATGCTTGTTTGAGAATCGACACCCCTTGAAAATCAGAACGAATATGATCAACCGCCGGAGGCAACCTTGATCAATTTGACCTTGTCCCCGTCCTCGATCTTGCGGGTTATCGGGATAGGCTTCGAGTCCTTGGTGATGATGTACGCATCGGGATGGCACTTTAACTTCGATAGGAGGTCCTCGACGGTCGAACCCTCAGGAAGCTCGTGCTCAGTCGTCCTACCGTTCGATAGCACCTCTACTTTTAGGATCATCCCTGACATCGATCTCATCCGAGAAACGATGAACCTGAATAAGTATTTGCCTTGGATCATCGCCCTCATCCACCGCTCCACTAATAAGAAATATACGAACGTCATTGGCTCGGTCGCGCCGAGGTAGCCTAGTCCGGCCAAGGCGGTAGCCTCGAGAGTGCTTGCCAACCGAGCAAGCTACTGGCGGCAACGCCTCGAGAGTTCAAATCTCTCCCTCGGCGCCATCATTGCCTTTCGATCATCGATGCACCGGGATGTGAACTGAAATCCTTCGGAATTTACGTTGCATCGTCCTTTCACGAACCAAAGATTATCGTTTTCTAAATCGCCACGTCCAGTGAGATCAAAAAAAGGAAATTCTGGTTTGAGACCAATACAGTATAGTTTATATACGGTCATTCTAATCGACTTCACCTAAGGGGAACTTACTCCTACTGGTAAGTTTCCATTAAGGGAAAGGGATGAGAACAAATGAAAACTAGGAATCAGCTTATCACATCAGCCTCTGTGCTGATGATGGTTTTTGTGCTGCTTTTGAGCAGCACTGCAGTATTAGCTGGTTCCGGATTCGAGGCATCGGCGCCCGGTTCACCCACCGGGCCTGAACCCGTGGTGACAATCACGTCACCAACGGCTAACTCTTACAACAACACCGGCAGCGTCATCGCGAAGTGGACGGTCGCGCCGAACCAGACAGCTGAGTTTGCCTATATCTGGAACCACACCAAGATCACTAAGATAGGAGGAGCGGATGGTGCTTGGATAAACAAGACCACATGGGGCAACCATACCTTCTCCGGGCTTACCGATGGCCAGTACATCATAACTGTGGTGGCAGTCTATTGGAACAACACCGCGGTAGCGTACCAAAACGGAACGAAGACCGTGCTCTTCACCGTGGACCTGGTAAAGCCGACCTTGGCGATTGCGAACCCTGTTGATGGTTCGAGGACGAACTTGACCAATTTCACGGCCACTTGGACCGTCGATGGGACAGGAACGCCTGTCACCTTGGTCAGGGGATTCATGAAGAACGTGACTGATAACCATGATTACGACTGGAAGGTAGTAACTGGCACATCGAGTCAATGGATCACCAATTTCACGGCCAAGGCGCCTTTGAGCGTTGGACAGTGGAATCTCACCATCGAGGTTACTGATTCAGCTGGCAACATGGCCATTGCGTGGAGCAACTTCACCGTTGAACCCTATGTCACCATAACCAACCCACCGCAATACACCAGCTCGACTGACTTCAACGTCACCTGGACGCCGAACCTTATCACTGGGGCTGGGGCGGCAACTTATGACATCGTCATCAAGAACGTGACTGACGGTGTTTGGTTTGCCCCGGAAACCGGTGTGACGTTCAACAATGTGTGGTTGAAGAACGTGACGGATGGCTTCTTCGTGGAGAATGGAAAGGCATACTTGATGTGGGTCAATGTAACCCAGGGAATCTACTCCGGTAGCAGTTCCTTGGCTTTCCTCGTCGACACGGATATGCCATCAGTGTTCTGGGTCACACCGATGAACGACACCCTGTGGAACAACAATGGCATGACGGTGCAGTGGTCCGCATTGAGCAATGGACCTGCTCCGATCGTCAACAGCAGTGTGTTCATCACCAACTCCACTGGGACGACGAAGTGGCTCAACGTCGCTGGCACGGCGAACACCACGACCGTTAGCGCGGTCTGGGGAAGCGCATTGCCAGATGGCGGATACCTGATGAAGGTGGTTGTGTACGATGGTGCCGCTAACACGGCTCAAGTGCTCACCAACTTCACCATGGACGCCACCGCACCGGTAATAACCATTGCAAGCCCAGCAGCTGGTTCATTTACCAAGCTTGATAACTTCACCGCATCCTGGTCGATTACTGATGGAACTGGATCAGGTCTGGCGGGGCAGAAATCGTGGGCTCGCTTGGTCAATGTAAGCGGCACCTACAACTATTCGTGGGTTGAGGTGACCGGCAAGTCCAGCCAATGGATAACCAATTTCAGCATGAAGACATTACTTGCGGAAGGGACCTGGTTGCTACAGATGGCCGCCACCGATGTCGCAGGTAATAACGGCACCAGGATCAGCACGTTTACGGTGGATCAAGCCGCTCCAACGGCGACGATTGACGTGCCGAGCGCCTTCATAAACCAGGCGAACTTCACGGCATCTTGGACCGCGAGCGGAACCGGCTCCCCTGTGAGCCATTACCGTGTTAGGCTGCAGAGCCCAATCGGTGCCAGCCCTGGATTTAGCAGCAACATCACCGCAAGCAGCGCATGGATAACCAACTTCACCGTCGGCAAGGCCAACCTTACCGAGGGCGCATGGACCATGGACTTGTTCGTCGAGGACATGGCAGGTAACAGCGCTACGATAAGCAAGGTGTTCACGGTCGATCTGACAAAGCCTTTGGTTGTAATCCTGTTCCCCGTCGCTGATGGGAACGGCGTGGCGACCAAGGACGTGAACGTTACCTGGGACGGATCTGACGCACTAGCTGGAATCGACCATTACAACGTCAGCATCGACGGTGCATGGACGGTCCTAGGGGATGTCAAGTATAACGTGTTCCTTAACCTGTCGGAAGGCTCCCACACCGTTGATGTGGTCGCATTCGACAAGGCAGGCAACACCCAGATCGCCACCAGGACCTTTGTCGTGGATGTAACCAACCCCACAGTCGCCATCTCCTTCCCGGCGATGGACCAATACTTCAAGGTGGGCACGGTTAACGCCACATGGGATATGAGTGACACCAACCTGGCGAGCGCCGAGGTTAGCTTGGACGGTGCAGCCTACGTATCGGTCGGCTTGAACAACTGGTCCGAGATGACCGCCCTGGCCGATGGAACGCATACCTTGTCTGTGAAGGTCTACGATGTAGCCGGCAACTCGGCCGAATCCAACGTGACCTTCTTCGTAGACAAGGTCAGCCCGGTCGTGGCCATCTTGAACCCGGTCGATGGCAGCTACTACAATGTAACGAGCATCGTAGCTGCTTGGCTTGGAGTGGACCCCACCCCATCCTCTGGAATCGCCTTCTATGAGTCGCAGCTTGATTCCGAGGGTTGGCAGTTCATGGGCGCCACCACCGTCAGGGTATTGACCTTGACCGAGGGACCGCATGTGTTCCAGGTTAGGGCGTTCGATAACGCGACCAACAACTTCACGACGAGCGTGAGCTTCGTGGTCGACCTGACCAAGCCGGACGTGAGCATCCTCTTCCCCTCTGAGGGAATGATGCTCGGTTCGACTGATGTGTTCATGAACTGGACAGCCACAGATGGACAGACGGACATCGCCAGCTACGAGATAATGATCGATGATGGTGGCTGGATGCCCATGGCCAATGTGACTGAATACACGTTCACCGGTCTGACCGACGGGACGCACGTCGCGTACGTGAAGGCATCCGACCTCGCAGGCAACTTCAACGTGACCTCCGTGAGCTTCGTGACCGATGTCACATCGCCTGAAGTGGTCATCACCGCCCCTGTCGAGGGCGACGTCTTCGGAGTCGACTCCGTCTTCGTGGAATGGACCGCCGTGGACAACACCACCGGGCTATCGTTCTGGTGGGCTTGGGTAGATGACGACGCCCCAGTGAACGTCACCGGAGCGTTGAACTACACCTTCACAGGTCTGGACGAGGGAAACCACGTCATTCATGTGAAGGCCTGGGACATGGTCGGAAACGCGCAGGAGAAGATGGTGAACATGGTCACCGACCTGAGCGCTCCGATCATCGCCATCACCTCGCCTGCGAACCTGGCGCACCTGAACAGCCGCACCGTGACCGTCACCTTTGACGTCACCGACAACTACTCCAGCGTCCAAGAGATCTGGGTGAAGCTGTCTACCGATGCGGACTGGACCTCGGTCGGACTCGCTAGCTCCTACACCTTGACCGTGCCTGCCGATGCCTTGACCACGCCCTACACCTTCATGGTGAAGGCTCAGGACGTAGTCAACAACGAGGGCACTTCCGAGGTGCAGTTCTACGTGGACACCGTGGCCCCGGCCATAGTTTCGCACACCCCGGCCACCGGAGCAAACGGCGTGGCGCGCGGCACTGGCATCACCATCGTCTTCAACGACGAGATGCTCCAGAGCACCGTGACCGTATCCGTGAGCCCCGGCGCAGTAGCGGGTACCTTGTCCTGGAACGCGGCCAAGACCGAGTTCGTGTTCATGCCGAGCTCCAACCTGGACTATGCCACGGTCTACACCGTGGACGTTAGCGGGCGTGACCTGGCGAACAACCAGGTGACTGGAACTTGGACCTTCACCACCATCGCGCTGGTGACCGGACAGGTCAAGGACGTGAACGGGAACCCGATTGCCAACGCCACCGTCAACATGACGGCGGGCGCTGACTTCTGGAAGGAGACCAAGACAGGACCTAACGGCAACTTCGCCCTAGAGATCCCCGTCGGCACCTACAACCTCACCATCTCCGCCCCTGGTCAGAAGGACCTGGTGCGGAATGACGTGGAAGTGGGCGTCGGAGGCTCTGGTTCCAATGTCATCGAGGACCTAGGCATGGCCCCCGAAGACAACTGGACCTGGATCATCGTCGCGGTGGTCATCATCGTGGCGGCTCTGCTCATACTCCTCTACCTGAGGAGCAAGGGCAAGCTGGGCAAGAAGCCTGAGGAGTCCAAGCCCGAGGAGAAGAAGTAAGGCCTTAAGGGGGGCGCAAGCCTCCCGCCCAAACAATTTTCCTTTTATTACTTTTCTTTACATCTCTCTGAATAGCCCCGCATTTGGCTCCGAGCGCTCCTAGCGGATACCTTGGTAATATCCCGCGCCGAGAACCTCATCCTGCAGCTTGATCGCCAGCTCCTCGTTGGCCTGCATGAAGTCGGGGTCGAACTTGGATTTGGTGAACTTGTCGATGGCAGTCAGTAGGTCCCCGTCCTTCTCCATCGACAAGGCCTCTTCCAGCTTGGGATAATAGACGTCCTCCTCATGCCGGATGTGTAGCGTCATGCCCTCCACCAGGTCCCTCGCCACGAAAGAGAGGCTCCCGTCCTGATAGGCCTCCTTGCGCGCGGAGAGCTGCTTGAGGCGGGAGATCATTCCGTTCACCTTGGCGTGGTCGTCCATCAGGGCCTTCGCTCCCTTCGCCAGGTCCGAGGAAAGGGCCATGGCCGTCTTGAAGAGGAACCGCTCTTCGACCTGGTGGTGCATCTTGACCACGTATGAGTCCATGAAAGAGGCGATCCTGGAAACCTGCCTCTGGTGCTTGCTTAGGGTCCCCTGCTTGACCATCTCCCCCAATACGTCCGTGACCTGTCTGATGATGCCGTGCTCGTACTGTAAGAGGGTGATGCTCCCGCGCATAGGATAATTCTAGGTCCCCCCTATTATGTATGCCTTTCCATGTCCATTGTCCAGCGAAGCCAGGCCCGGACGAAGGGCTTATTATGCATGCATTCCTTTGAAACTATCTCCATGTCCATTGTCCAGCGAAGCCAGGCCCGGACGAAGGGCTTATTATGCATGCATTCCTTTGAAACTATCCTGTGGTGCTAAAATGGAGGATCATTTGGAGTTCGCCATCTCACTGTCCCTGGCCCAGGGCGCGAGCTATGCCGAGGCAAGGTTCCAGGCCGATTACAGCGAGTCGAACCTGCTGAAGAACGGTGAGGCGGAGGTAGCCTCATTCGACACCAAGAGGGGCCTGGCCTTCCGCGTCATCGTCAACGGGGGAATGGCCTTCGGGGCGACCAATCAGCTCAACAAGAAGGAGATTAGGGCGGTGATCAAGCGGATGGTGGCCAGCGCCAAGGTGGCTGGCCGGGCGAACAAGGTCCCGATCGCCATGGGCAGGGCCGACCTTGGCCAAGGGAGGGTCGAGGTTAGGCCGAGGGTGCATTTCGACGCGGTCGGTCTGGACTCGCGCATAGACCTCTTGAAGGAGGCGGACGCGGCCGCGGTCTCGGCGGCCGAGAGGGCGGGCATCAAGCTGCCTGGCCGTTATCTATCCCTGGAGACGACCACCACCGAGAAGACGATAATAAACTCCGACGGTGCGAAGGTATACAGCAGGATACCAAGGGTGGCCCTGGACACCTTCCTCACGGCATTCCACCCGGAGAGGGGTTCGGTGCAGAGGATGTACAACCTCGGGGAGTCGACAGGTTGGGAAGGGATAGAGCGCTGGGACGTGCCCTCCCTTCTGGGCGAGGAGGCGATAGCCCTGGCGAACGTCCTCCTCAAGGCGGAGGCGGCCAAGGAGGAGCAGGGCGACGTCATCCTCGGACCAGAGGTCGTAGGCATCGTATCCCACGAGTCCTCGGGGCATCCCGGGGAGGCGGACCGCATCCTGGGAAGAGAGGCGGCGCAGGCCGGCGAGGCCTACCTGCAGCGCGACTCCCTGGGTCTCAAGGTCGGATCGGAGGTGGTCAACGTGGTCGAGGACCCCACGATCCCGCGCTCCTTCGGCTACTACTTGTATGACGACGAGGGCGTTAGGGCCCGCAAGAGGTATCTGATCAAGGAAGGCAGGATAAGCGAGCTCCTGCACAACCGCTCCACCGCTCATGCCCTGGGGACGGAGAGCAACGCCTCCGCGCGTTCGGTGGCCTTCAACCGGGAGCCGATCGTGCGCATGGCCAACACCTTCGTGGAGCCAGGGGACCTGAGCTTCGAGGAGCTCATCGAGGGAGTGGCCTTCGGCGTCTACATAAAGAACTTCATGGAGTGGAACATCGACGACCGCCGCTACAATCAGAGATACGTCGGCCTCGAAGCATACCGCATCGAGGACGGGGAGCTGCGGGGGCGGCTGCGCAACCCTGTGCTCGAGATCACCACCCCGGGCCTTTGGTCCGCGGTCGATGCGGTGGGGAAGGACCTCAAGTTCACCGCCGCCTATTGCGGTAAGGGCGACCCGATGCAGGGCATCCCTGTTTGGACGGGGGGGCCTCACCTCCGCCTTAGGAACATCCGCCTGGGAGGGATGGCATGAGGGCCGAGGAGATCTGCCAATTGGTGATGCGGACCTGCAAGGCGCAGGGGGTCAGCGACGTGGTCGTCACCGTCGGCCAGTCCGAAGGCCTGATGATAAGATTCTCCAACAACGAGATCACCACGGCCAACGCGCTGAGCGATGTGACGGCGAGCATCTTCGTCAACGACAACGGGCGGAGGGCCGGGGCCAATGCCGCGGACCTGTCCAAGAAGGGCTTGGAGGCGGCAGCGAAGAAGGTGGTGGAGCTGGCCAAGCGCGCGCCCGCCACTTCTAGCTATGCCCCGCTGCCCCAAGGACCCTTCAGCTATGACCCAAGGCTCCTCGAAGGAGGGCATGTCCCCACCGACCCCAAGAGCCTGGTAGGCCATGTGAAGGACGCCATCGACGCCGCGCAGCACGAAGGCGCGCTCAGGGTGGCCGGATCTCTGACCTCGGACAACGGAAAAGTCACCCTGATGACATCCGGGGGGGCGTTCGGGGTCATGAGCAAGGCCGCTCTGGAGATCTCGCTGAGGGCCTTTGGTCCAGACGGGGGCTCGGGGCACTCCGTCAGCGTAGCTGGCAAGGAATCGGACTTCAAGCCCGTGGAGGCGGGGGCGGAGGCGGGGCGGTTGGCCAAGATGTCATCGAACCCCTCCGAGGGCGAGCCAGGGGAGTACGATGCCGTGCTGGGGCCGTTGGTCTTCGCGGACCTCGTGAACCAGGTCGGCAGGTCCGCCTCCGCGTTCAGCGTCGAGGCGGGGATGTCCTTCCTCGCCGGCAAGGTAGGCCAGAGGGTCGCGTCCGAGCGGGTCGGAATAACCGACGACCCGACCTTGGATGGGACTTTCGGCTCCGCTCCTTTCGATGCCGAAGGCCTGCCGACGCGGCAGAACCGGATCATAGAGGCAGGGCTGCTCAAGGGCTTCCTTCATAACAGCACGACCGCCAAACGGTCCGGTACTTCGACCACGGCCAATGCCGGTCTGGTGGCGCCGCGCCCGTTCAACCTGGTCGTGGACGCGGGCCAAAGGTCCCTGGAGGAGATGATATCCTCCGTGGAGAGGGGGATATACGTGACCAACAACTGGTACCTGCGCTACCAGAACTACCAGACCGGGGAGCTCAGCACCATCCCGCGGGACGCGATGTTCCTGATCGAGAACGGGAGGATCGGACGGCCGATCAAGGAGCTGCGCATCTCCGACAACCTGCTGCGCATGCTCTCCTCCGTCGAGGAGGTAGGCAAGGAAAGACGCTGGATCAGGTGGTGGGAGGTGGATGTGCCGACGCTGTGCCCCGCCGCCCTAGTCTCCAAGGTCAGGTTCACCAAGTCAAAGCGCTGAGCTCATCCCTTCTTCGGCGGTTCCAGGCTGCCGGAGCGGAACCCTTCCAGGTCCAGGCAGACGAAGCGGAAGCCCGCGGCCTTGAGCCCCTTGACGATCAGCGTTTTCGAGGCCAACACCTTGGAGAAGTCCTCTGGCATGACCTCGATCCTTGCAACATCACCATGATGACGGACGCGCAGCTGCCCCAGTCCCAGGTCCTTGAGGGCATCCTCTGCCACCTCCAGCTGGTGCAGCTTCTCCGGAGTGATCCTCACGCCGTAAGGGATGCGTGTGGCCAGGCAGGCGGAGTGCGGCTTGTCCGCGGTGGCGAGCCCCAGCTCGCGGGACAGGGAGCGGACTTCCTCCTTCGTCAGGCCTACCTCGGCCAACGGGCTCCGCACCCCCAGCTCCTCCGCCGCCCTTCTTCCGTATGAATGGGATTCCAGGTCGTCCGAGTTGATCCCGTCCACCACTTGGGCGAGCCCCTCGGCCCTGGCGGCCTCGACGATCCTCTCCAGGATGTGGCGCTTGCAGTGATAGCATCGGTCCAAGGGGTTGGAGGCGAACCCTTCCACATCGAACTCGTCGACCTCGACCTGGACCACCTTCGCGCCCATTGATCGGGCGAGCCTCAGTCCCGCCTCCTTCTCCCGCTGCGGAAGGGAGCGGGGCAATGCCATCAGGCCCACGGCCTTCCCTTCCAGCTCATCATGCGCCACCCTGAGCAGGAAGGAGCTGTCGGCGCCACCGGAGTAAGCCACGCCCACGCTCCCCCACTCGCGCAGCATCGATCTCAGCTTCACGAGCTTCGTCCTCGCGCTCACGCAGCACCCATGCGCCCACTCGATAACATAACTTGCGCCCCTCCGTCCCACAAATCAAGAAATATCAGGAGGCTTGTTCGAGGAGCATGAACATCCGGGACGTCCTGGAGAGGCACAAGAGCGGCGAGCTTAGCGAGGCGGAGGCCGAGAAGCTCCTGAAATTGGACTTCCTGGAGAGCATCAGCTCTCACACGGTTTTCGACCATGCCCGGGAGGCTCGGAGGGGGATCCCGGAGGTCGTCTTCGGCGAGACCAAGTCCCCCAAGGTCGTGGCGGACATCGTTTCTCGGGTCATGGCCGACCGCGAGGTGCTGCTGATCTCTCGCGCCACCGAGGCTCATTTCGACGAGGTGAGGCGCGTGGCCAAGGGGATGAAGGTAACCTTCGTGGCCGAAGCGCGCATGATCATCGTGGACAAGCGCAGGCGCAGGACCAAGCGCGGCAAGATAGGAATTCTAGCCGCAGGTTCGTCGGACATCGGTGTCGCAGAGGAGGCGAGGGCGGTCGCGGAGGCCATGGGCTGCGAGGTCCTCACCGCTTACGATGTGGGAGTGGCGGCGTTGCATCGGGTGCTTGAGCCGGTGAAGTGGATGGCCGAGGAGGGAGTGGACGCTCTGGTGGTAGTGGCCGGAATGGAAGGGGCGCTGCCCACTGTGGTCTCAGGTCTCACCGATGTCCCGGTGATAGGAGTCCCGACATCGGTCGGCTATGGCTATGGCGCCAAGGGCGAGGCCGCACTGATGGGCATGCTGCAATCGTGCTCGCCAGGATTGGCGGTGGTCAACATCGACAACGGGGTAGGTGCGGGGGCCATTGCCGCCTTGATCTCGCGTCGTTGCCATCATTACAGGGAGAGGGCGAAGGGATAGGGGATGTTGCTGACGTGGCCGAAGCTCTGAGCGACATACTGGTCCGGCATATGGCACGCGAGGATGTTGCCAAGGTCCAAGAGGTCGGGGCCACGGCATGGTCCGACCTGGCTACCAAGGAGCTCGGGCGGAAGGTGAGCTATCCAGCGCGACCAAGGAGGATCATCGAGGCGTACATGTGGAAGGAGCCGGAGGGCTGCCTCGTCGCCGAGCACCATGGCAAGATCATCGGGGTTGCCTACTCCCATGTTTGGGGCGATGTGGGTTGGCTTGGCCCCTTCGAGGTCCTTCCCGATGTTCAGGACCGCGGGGTCGGTTCCGCGCTCCTTTCCAAGTGCGACGACTTCCTCGAGAGGAGGGGGTGCAAGGTTCTCGGTCTGGAGACGATGTCCAACAATGCTAAGAACATCCACTTCTACATGCGGGCAGGATATAGGGTGGCCAGTTCGTCCCTGATCATGGAAAGGAAGCTGACCTCAGATGTGGAGAAGGCCCCGAGGCAGGAGCCTTCCTCGGCCGATGAGGTGATCTCAGCCTTAGGGGATATCTCGGAGCTGAGCCGCAAGGGGCATCCGATGGTGGACTACGCCCGGGAGGTGGAGATGGCGGCCAGGTATGAGCTGGGACCGGTGTTCATGTGGCGGGATAGATCGAGGCTGAAAGGCATTGCGGTGGCGCACTCCTATTTCCCACCGGCGGTCTCCGACCATGTCTCCCTCCGGTTGCTGCTCATCGACCCGAAGAGCAAGGGGCAGGAGAGGGCTTTCGCACATCTACTAGCCGGCTGCGAGGCATGGGCCTTCGAGCATGGCAGGAAGAGGGTCTTCATCAGGTTCCCGGCCGAGAACATCGGCCTCTACGACGAGCTCCTTACGTCAGGGTATAAATTGGCAGCCGCCAACCTCCGTTTGGTACGCGGAGCGGCATATAAGGAGCGAGGGAGATATCATCTGGCCTCATGGGCAGGTTAATTTATTTAAGGGCGCGAATGGTCAATCGAATGCCATCCGAGCTAGGATAATCGGGGTCCATCTTAGGACGGTATTCGGATCGTTGTTCGGTCCTGGCTCGGACACTTTCGGAAATCAATCGTGCCTTCCACAGTTAAGGTAAAATAGCTTCTTCCAAGTATGATGGAACGTGGGAGCAATGGATGTTCCGGGAATAGGGGCCAAGGAGACCTTTTCCGACAAGGAGGTCTTCGCTCCATCCCGGTCAGGAGGAAGCCTTTGCTCCCTTTGCAAGGGGTCGCGGGGCCTCTGTGGAAAGCCCATCTGTCCCTTGATGGTCAAGTTCTACTCCCACATGACCACCAAGAGGTTGATCGACTCCCTGGACCTGGCCGGAAGTTGCCCTCCAGGGGTGTTCGTCGGCCGATATGGCTATCCTAAGGTGGACATCGGACCATTGGTGCCGCCAGTCTATGGGGACACGGCCATCATGGACACGCCTGAGCAATGGGTGGGCAAGAGCATACAGGAGATAACCGATTTCCGCTTCGGCCTGGTCCGAGGCAAGTTCCGGGCCGACGTCAAGGAGTTCCAGAAGGCGGGCAAGATAGTCGATTACACCAGGGAGCTCGCCCTTGCCATCAACCCGCTGGACGTGGAGGTGAGCTTCGAGAAGAAGCCATCGGGGAAGATAGTCCTCGACGATGAGATCCAGCCTTTCGGGCCTTCGGGAAGGGTGGCCAAGCTGAACATCTCGAACCCTAAGTACGACCACAAGATGGAAAAGGCCCATTATGACACCGACCTCAGGGCGGCGGAGGCGGTCAAGCACCTTTACAAGGAAGGCGTGCTGATCTCGCGCATCCAGAAGGCTTTCAGCGTAGGCTCGTTCGGAGTGGCCAAGAACCGCAGGCTGGTCCCCACTCGATGGAGCATCACCGCCATCGACGACATCCTGGGAAGGAACATCCTGGAGAGGACCAAGACCTATCCGTTGATCGACGAGTTCCGGGTCTATGATTGGGACCAGCTCGACAACCGCTGGTGCGTCATGTTCATTCCCTGTTCCTGGCGCTATGAGCTGATCGAGGCCTGGTACCCCAACACTGCCTGGAACCCCATGGGCAAGCAGGTCGAGATCATCTCCAGCCATGAATTCTACGAGGGCAGGAAGGAGTACGCGGAGATTGGGGGATGCTACTACGCTGCCAGGCTGGCGGTGAACGAGGTCCTTTCCCAGGAGAGGAGGCAAGCAGGTGCGGTGATATTCCGAGAGGCGCATCCTGGCTACATCATGCCGGTCGGGGTTTGGAACGTGAGGGAGAACGTCCGGGCGGCGCTGAGGACGGCCCCCTCCCGCTTCAACAGCCTGGAGCAGGCCATGGCTCACATCGGCCAGAGGATGGAGATATCTGTGGCCAGATGGACAAGGGCATCGGCCATAGTTCGCGATTTCGTGCAGCAGCGGAGGATAGATGACTACGCCTAGCCTGGAGTCGTTCGACGACGGAGCCAGGAGGCCAAGGAAGAGGGTGATGAGGACGATCGAATGCAAGACCGCCCTCTCGCCATCCAGCCTACCAGGTCTCGATCTCACCCTCAACCCATATCGAGGATGCGAGCACGATTGCGTCTATTGCTATGCACCCTACCTCTTCCGCATGGCGAGGGGGGACTGGGGCGAAGTCCGCGCCAAGCTGGACCTGCCCCGGCTGCTGTCAAAGGAGGCTGCCAAAAAGCGCGGGGTCATCGGCCTGAGCACGGCCACGGATCCCTACCAACCATTGGAGGAGGACGCCCTCCTGACCAGGAGATGCCTGCAGGAGCTGGTGAAGGCGAACGCCAAGGTCAGCGTGCTCACCAAGTCGGACTTGGTGCTAAGGGACATCGACCTGCTCAAGGCCATGCCCACCACGGAGGTGGGCATCACCATCACCACGATCGAGGATGCCCTGGCGGCATGCTTCGAACCAGGCGCACCGCCGCCGTCCCGTCGTCTGAGAGCGCTCAAGCGCTTGATCGGGGAAGGCATCGATTGCTACGTCTTCATCGGCCCCATACTCCCCGTGGTGACGGAGCGGAGGATGGAGGAACTAATAGGCGCCATTCATGCGTCCGGATGCCGAAGGGTAATGACCGACCCCCTGCACCTCCGTCCCGGCATGATCGCCAGGATGAGGGCGCTCCCCTGCGCGAAGGAGCTGGGTGACGATTTCTTCGCCCTGTGCCAGGACGAAGACTACCTCAAGAGGGCTGAGGCGAAGGTAGCGCATTATTGCGCCAACCTCGGAATCGAGGTGCAGACTGCCTTCTGATGGGCCAAACGGTCCCCTCCTTGGCCTGATTGGATTACAGCCAGTAGAATTATATACAGGGCAACGCTTATATAGAAGCACTGAAATACCGGGGGCACGGTGTTTACATGGCATACGGTTTGGGAGGCCAACAACCTATCATCGTGCTTAGAGAAGGCACGGAGAGGGCCAAGAACAAGGAGGCGCAATTCAACAACATTGCCGCCGCCCGTGCCGTCGCGGATGCGGTACGCTCGACCCTGGGTCCAAAGGGCATGGACAAGATGCTCGTGGACTCCTTGGGCGACGTAGTCATCACCAACGATGGCGTCACCATTCTGAAGGAGATGGACGTTCAGCACCCCGCGGCCAAGATGGTCGTGGAGGTAGCGAAGACCCAGGACAACGAGTGCGGGGACGGGACGACCTCGTCCGTAATCCTCGCCGGTGAGCTGCTGAAGAAGGCCGAGAGCCTGATCGAGCAGAACATCCACCCCACCATCATCGCCAGCGGTTACCGCATGGCGGCGGAAAAGGCCATGGAGATCCTTGATACCGTCGCGGTCGAGGTAACCCCCGGACGACGAGGGCATGCTCAAGAAGATCGCCATGACCGCCATGACCGGCAAGAGCGTCGGCGGCCAGAGGGATTTCCTTGCAGACCTAGCCGTCAAGGCCATTAAGATGGTGGCCGAGAAGAAGAATGGCAAGTACGAGGTCGATGTCGACAACATCAAGGTCGAGAAGAAGACCGGCGGAAGCATCGCAGACAGTGAGATCATCCAAGGCATCATCGTGGACAAGGAAAGGGTCCACCCGCGCATGCCCAAGCAGGTCAAGAACGCCAAGATCGCATTGTTGACCGGCTCCCTCGAGATCAAGAAGACCGAGGTCGAGGCCAAGATCCAGATTCGCGACCCAGCTGCCATGCAGCGCTTCCTCGATGAGGAAGAGAGCAGCCTCAGGCACATGGTGACAAGTTAAAAGAGGTCGGTGCGACCGTCGTATTCTGCCAGAAGGGCATCGACGACCTGGTCCAGCACTACCTCTCCAAGCACAGCATCTATGCCTGCCGCAGGCTCAAGGAGTCCGACATGGAGAAGCTCTCCAAGGCCACCGGAGCCAAGCTGATCGGGAACGTGCTTGAGCTGGAGAGCGGAGACCTGGGCAGCGCCGCCCTCATCGAGGAGAAGAAGATCGGCGAAGAGAGCATGACCTTCGTCACTGGATGCAAGAACCCCAAGGCCATCAGCCTTATGCTGCGCGGCGGAACCGAGCACGTCATCGAGGAAGTGGACCGAGCCATGCACGACGCCTTGCGCGTGATCGGTGTGACCCTGGAGGACGGCAAGGCCGTCCCCGGCGGCGGAGCGCCCGAGATCGAGCTCTCTCTCAGGTTGGCGTCCTACGCCTCCTCAGTGGGAGGACGCGAGCAGCTGGCCATCGAGGCTTTCGCCCAGGCCATGGAGGCCATCCCTTGGGCCCTGGCCGAGAATGCGGGTCTGGATGCCATGGATGTCGTGATTAAGCTCAAGAGCGCTCACGAGGGTAAGAAGGCCAACAAGAACGCTGGCCTGAACCTGAACAACGGTGAGTCCATCGACATGTTGAAGGAGAACGTCATCGAGCCCTTGAGGGTCAAGACCCAGGCGGTCAAGTCCGCCACCGAGGTCGCCAACATGATCCTGAGGATCGACGACGTCATCGCTTCCAGGAAGGCACCGCCGGCTCCCCCGGGAGGACCTGGCGGCGGCATGCCCCCAGGAATGGGAATGCCTGGAATGATGTGAGCTCCATAGAGCTAAAAACCCCTCAATTCCTTCCTCTTTTCCATTTTTCTGATTCTGAAATCGATATCCAGGTTGATACCCGTCGGGAAAGTTTTATCTTCTGACCGGGGGTAGGATTGGTAACATCCAGGAGGGATGAATTGAGCAGAATGATCATCAAATCTATATTGGCCCTATCTGCCGTTCTCATGCTCGGCCTAATGCTGGCAGCGCCGATGGCCTCGGCCATCGCTACCGCCGAGGCACCGGCATGGAACGAGGGGGATGCATGGGCCATGGGGAAGACGATGGACCTGGACGCTGAGTTCGCTGAGGAGCTCCAGGACCTAGAGGAGATGCTTGAGCAATCGACCGACCCTGCGAACCTCGAGGTGAACGAGTTCGACATCCAGGCCATGGCCAGCGCGTACGCGCTGTTCAAGGTCGACATGGTGAACGACACTGAGGTGCACCTGAAGGGGAGCTTCGCCGCCAAGTTCACCGGGGACGCGAGCGTCTCCATAACCGCGGACATGGAGAAGCCAGGTATTCGGGACTGGGACGATGACATATTGACCGAGCGCCGAACCGCGTCCGCCGATGTCGAGCTGGCAATGGCGATGGTGCTAGAGGTCGAGGCGGTGCTGGAGAAGGAAACCGCAGCGGTCAAGAGCATCACCATCAGCATCAAGGCTTCGCTGAGCGGCAGTGCCGTCCTTGTGAACATACCCAGGGAAGAGAGCAACTGGAGCACTCACAGCATATTCTACGAGAACTACGACGTGAGCGCAGATCTGAACGTCTTCATGACCTTCGAGATCCAATTCCAGCCATCGCTGAACATTTATGACTTCCCGTTGACCGTCGGTGATGAATGGGTCATCGAGTCGACGGCTGTGATGTCCGGGACCTATGGTGGAACCGTGGACATAACAGGACTACCCGAAGACATGGAGGACGAGCTGTTCGCCAGCGAGATGCTCCAGGAAGCAGGGATCGATTCTTTCCCGATCGACTTGGCACAGGTCATCCAGAACAGCGACGAACCGGCCATGAACAATGGGGTCATCGGTCCTGAGTCCGTTGTAATCGGACCAGCCACCTTGAACTGTGTCTCGGTCGAACAGATCACGCTACCAGAGCATGGAGTTGTCAGCAAGTACACCATCAAGACCGAAGCTGACACTGAGTTCTACTACATCGACGGCGTCGATCTCCTTACCGGCATGCAGGAGGTCGCTGATGAAATGGACCTGATCGATGAGATCCCGGTCGACCTGCCTGTGGACAGTGAGATGCTGACCATGGATTCTGTCTCCGCTGAGGATGCAGAGCAAGGAATCCAGGACATTGCAGACTATCGCGCCCAGATAGCAGGTGAGAGTACCTCGGAAGGAAGCGCTTTGGACTCTGACATGATGATGCTCTTGCTCATCATCGCTGTCGTCGCTGTTGTTGGCGTCGTGGCCGTTGTCCTTTTGATGAAGAGGAAGCCGAAGGCGCCATAAGGAAAACCCTTTACAATCTCCTTATTTTTTCCATATGAATTGATGCCATCGGCCAGGAAATAGGCTGCTAAGAAAATGCGAATTTGATAGTATATGGGTGTTCCAATTTCTTGATTGAATTTTTGAATAAATAAAGATTATTAAAATTTTTAGTCGGAAACTAAATCAATTAAAAATTAATTGATCTTCTCTACCTTACCCTTCTTCCCCTTAGATACATCAAGGCCGAAATCAGAGTGCTTGACATAGCAATCGACACACCGCAATCTCGAACCTACCTGGATTGGCATGCTCTCCACCAGATCCACATCTGCATCCCATAAGGCCAATCTGCAAGAACCAGTTTCGTCCTGGACGCTAATGTTTCGTACCCTGCCTCTGCCACCGGTCCTCTTCTCGAACTCCTTGGTGTCTGCTATCTTTGTAACTTCCACCTCGACGGTGGCTTCTTCTCGGTCTTTTAGGTCCTTGACGCTCTTGACATCACCCATGAATATCATCTCGTTGTTCGCTACTAGGAAGCCAGATACCGCTCATATCTAGATCATCCACCAGCCGCAGCGATGGCTGTCCATAATATCTTCAACCATAAAGCTACTTATTGAATTATGAAATAATAATAAAGCTAATAACGATATTATTGATAATATTATAACATGCTATTAAATTGAGCATAAGTGTACATCTCACCTAACTATTATATAAAGCCCAATTACATGTCAGACAATTGTCAGATATTGAAGGGATGGGAGCCTCGGACTGACATGCTGGATTGCATGGAGGAGTAATATGCGAGCTGCGATCTATTCCAGGGTATCCACCGAAGACCAAGCCAAGGAAGGATTCAGCATCGCTGCTCAATCAAAAAGATTGAATGCATATTGCAAAGCAAGGGGCTGGTCTTTGGCCGGCGAATATATTGACGATGGCCATAGTGGTAGAGAGGTAAAACGGCCTGCATATCAGCGAATGATGGATGATAAGGACATGTGGGATGTACTGGTGGTCCTTAAAATGGATCGCATCCACCGTAACAGCCGCAACTTCGCGGTCATGATGGACAACCTTCGTGATTGGGGCAAGGAGTTCAACTCGATGCAGGAGAGTTTCGATACAACCACCGCCATCGGGCGTTTCGTCATGGACACGATCCAGCGTATTGCACAATTAGAGAGCGAGCAGATCGGGGAAAGAGTGAAGATGGGCATGACCCAGAAGGCGAAGAAGGGAAATGGATATCTTGGATTCGGAGAGCCATATGGCTACGATTACCTTGACAAGAAGCTCTTGATGATAGAAGAAGAGGCAGCCGTCGTTAGAGAGATATTCATAACCTACCTTGTCGGGGCGAGCATCCAGGATATCGTCGAAGGGCTTAATTCCCGTAACATCATCGCTAAGAAAGGTGGCGCCTGGACAAAGGAGGCAATATCCAATATCCTTAAGAACCCGTTATATTGCGGCTATGTTCGCTGGGACGGGATAATGAGAAAGGGCCAGCACGTGCCGGTCGTCACTGTGGATCAATTCAACTCCACCCAGATTGAGATTAGGATGCGGGCAAGGACTAACCAAGGCGAGGACAACCTCGTCCATGTAGGGATTGGAGAGGTAGTACATGGTTAGGGTCGCCATCTACGCCCGTGTGTCCACCGAGGACCAAGCCAAGGAGGGTTACTCACTGGAGGCTCAGCTCGAGCGTTTGGAATCATACTGTGAGGCTCAAGGATGGGATGTGGTGGCAAAATATGTTGATGATGGCCATTCTGGAAGGAGCATTACTCGACCAGCCTATCGAAGGATGATGGAGGAGCGTGAAAAATGGGACCTCATCCTCGTGATGAAGATGGATCGGATACACCGCAACAGCAAGAATTTCATGGTCATGATGGAGAACTTGGAGAAGTGGGGAAAGAAGTTCACTTCAATGAGCGAATCCCTTGACACCTCGACGGCAGTAGGAAGATTCGTCGTTGACATCATCCAAAGGATCGCTCAACTGGAAAGTGAACAGATAGGCGAAAGAACATATATGGGTATGTCCCAGAAAGCTGAGAGCTTCGGGGGGATTATGGGATTCTATCCCCCTTTTGGGTACCATTACTCCGGAGGCAAGCTAATGCCTTTGGAGGAAGAGGCTGCCATCGTCTTAGCCATGTATCAATCATATCTGTCTGGCGATTCCATGGGTACGATAGCCTGGAGATTAAACCAGCAGGGGATAATGACAAAAAGGGGAAATAGATGGACGGTCTGGTCAGTAAGCCATGTACTTCACAATCCAATTTATGCGGGTTTCCTTCTATGGGATGGAAGATTTCTCACCACGAATCACCCAGCTATTGTCACCAGGCATCAGTTCGAGTTGGTGCAAGCAAGGGCGGCAGAAATGACGAAAGACAGAAAGAAACGCTCCATAATACGATTGAAGGTGCCCGAAGCATCGCCTGAGACCCCTAAAGAAGCCAGCATTGTTGCTTAGTTTTAGGGTAGGCAGCCCCTGAAATCGGATGGTCATATATATAAATTGCCATGAAATCAAATCATTCATATTTAAAAGTGTTTAGGTGCCTTTGTTGCACCCAAGCGAACCTCTGATATGGATAAAGTTTAATATATTCTATCTGAATGATATCAAGCACGGAGCTGCGTAAAAGCAGTTCGAGGATATGGAAAGGGAAAGGGGGATCGCAATCGAAGAGATGTGCGAAGCTAGTTCGCCTTATGGATGGCGATTGCATATCAAGGGGGATTGCATAATTCCAGTACCTTTCTGTAAACCTAACATGGAGGAGAGTTGAAATGGCTGAAGAAAGAAATATACACATAAAGCTCGGGATGGCCGAAGGCTTCGGTTGTGCGCTCGTAGCTTATCTGACCTTTATGGTCGCTATGCTAGGGTTTGAGCAAATCACCGCAGGTCCGGCTATCATGGCAGTGAGCTACTGGTGTGGAATTGGCTTTTTGATCGTGACCGTGGTCGCATTCCTTAATGAGAATTACTTGATGAGCGCTGTATTCGGCACTCTGGGTGTATTCACATTAGCGTTCCCGCAAATCGTAACAGACCCTGTGATGATGAACGGAGGAATGGCCGTACTATTCGTCGGTGTGATCCTTTTGATCCTGGCTATCGTTTCGATCGCCCAGCCAATAAGGTTGGTGCCATTATTCCTACTTATGGCCGCCCTGATGTTCTTCTTCATCGGGCTATGGTGGGGCGAGATAACAAATGACACGTACTTGATGCTCATGGGCGTCTTTGCGTTCATTACAATGTTGTTCGCGCTCTACTTCGTGGCAGCTGTTGGAGTATTGGTCCTGAAGGGAAAGCCAGTCTTGCCCCTGTTAATCAAGGGATGAAGAAAGGTTTCGACTACCGAAGAAAAACCACTTAGGAGGGGAAAACCCCTCCTGGAAATTGTTTTTTTATTATCGAGCAGTCCTTCAAACCACACTGTCTTCTCACGAAATTTTTTATTAGTACATTCTAGCATTTGTCAACCCGTGACGGAATACGAGAATAGATGGGTGCTCCCAGATTGGTCAAGTGCTCTCCTGTGGACGCGAGCGAGAAACGCCCAAAGGATCATTGTGGTGCTGGATATCCTTGGCGAGTCTTCGTCAACCAAGAAAGAATCAGAGTCATCGAAGAATGCTTACATCGAGTTGTTAAAGGCCGTCTCCACTGAGCGTCTTTACGCTTCTATCTCCGTTAAGCCTAGTGCCCTGGGTTATACGGTGGACAAAGCCGTCTGTATTGACAACATCTTGACAATCGCCCGCGAATCAGCCGCAAAAAAGATTGGTTTTGAGTTGGACATGGAGGGCAGGTCCTTGGTTGGTTTCACGCTTGATGCCGGCAAGGCTTGCACTGAATATGGATATCCAGTTACGCTCGCGCTTCAAGCCTATCTTGATCGGAGCCAAAAGGATATGGAGACTGCGATCGCTTCTGGAATAAGGGTCAGATTGGTTAAAGGCGCATATTCTGGAGATGCGTCTGACTTCATAGATATCCAAGGAAGATTCAAGGCTCTTGCTAGAGTCCTGATTGAAAAAGGAAACTCTTTCTGTTTAGGCACCCATGATCCAGAGCTCGTTGTGTGGACGACTATCAAAGCCGCGGATCAGAGCGAGAAGGTGGAATTCGGAATGCTCAAAGGCTTCTCGGACATGACTAAGCTTGATTTTGTGAAGAACAAGTGGAGGGTGTCCGAGTATGTTCCCTACGGGACGAACAAGGCAGCATATGAGGCGAGGAGACGGGCATATCTGCAAAATGCTCGCTTCAATCGATCGGCAGCCCGCTCCTTGAGTTCATTCATTCTCAAGCCGCTCCGATTAGCCTTACAATCGGGATTCCTGACCCCTTTCCCATGAATTCAAGTTGATATTCGGGAGACCGTCGTTGACTAAAATGAACATTTTTGAACAGATAGTGCATAGAATTATGGTTTATATTGGATTAAATAGTATTATGCAAAGTATATATAATATGTAAATACATAATATCTATGGAATTATGGTAACTGCAGATCGAAAGTCAAGAACACAAGTTGCGAAGCCCGAAGCAGAGAAGGAAGAAGAGCAGATTGTGATCGTGGATAGGACTAGCATACAACTCACCACAAGGACGCGAGACAGACTGTATCGACTGAAGTTTAGAAGGACCTATGATCAATTCCTCAATGAGCTCTGCGATCTATATGAGGACAAAGGTTCTGATGACAGTAATTAAGAATGATCTGTGGTCATGGGCAACTAAGTGTTCTAATCCCCATGCCCATGTCCTTGGTTCATTTTTGTACATTAAAATATATTGATTAATTAATATTTCATATATCGATATTGTCAATATTAATTTTAGCTTTTACCTAAAAACACCTTTCTCGAGCCAAATCGAAATAAAAACCTTGATTTCTATGCCCTAGAGATGGTCGATTCTGTTCATTAATATAATATTCAATATTAATTTAGCTAATAGCGATTTTATATCTAAAATTTTCTATTTGTTCTTAATTAGACAACATTTGGGTCATTAGAATTGATAGGGTGAAGTAATCTTTGATGCAATTCACACACATCAACTTTAATTTTAGCTCTAAATGTAAATTGTAATTAGCGTATCGATACTATATTTAATAATTAACCATAGTATGATTGATGCGAAAAAGAATCGACCGTTCGTCACTCAAGAATCCCTTTCATGTATGGAATCACATCTCTGAAATCCACGAAGCTCATGAATGGCAGCCCCCTCTTTTCCAGCTCTGATTCCAACCTTCTGCCCCTTACTGCAAATCTATGATCAGAAATGGCACATGCCTCAGTATCTGGCATACCATCGCCAAAGTAAGTTACATGATAACCATCCTTTCTCCACTGCAATACGGCATCGTCCTTGAAAGTCCTCGAATCTGGCATTAAAAGAGGTGGGAATTTGAATGCCAAGTGCCCTTCTTCATCATAGGTGCTAGCCGAATAGACTGACACTTTGTTCTCGATACCAAGTCTCCTCAGGAAATGCTCGATCACGAAGTCGATGCCAGCTGATACGATGACAATATTTGCGCCTTTTGCCAGGCACAATTCCACCAAATCTGTAAACCCATCCCTGATATCGATTCCTTTGTCCAGTTCCTCTAGAATTATCGATCTTTTCGCACTTACAAGGGCGAATTGTTGGCGCATGCAATCCAGTAGGCTGATCTTCCCCTGGACATAGTAATCGTCCAACTCTCGCCAATCCCCTTTCGCATGCCTGTCCAGGATCCACTCCGCAGTGTCCTGGACCGTTATCGTGCCATCGAAATCGCAAAGGATGACATTCCTTGTTTCTTGATTCAGAAAGCCACCGAAGCCAGAAAATGGTCTTTGACTAGTTCTATCCTCGCATTCAACTGATTGAATCGATCTATTTTCATCTTGCTGTGGAGCATCTTTATAATGGAGCTGGAGATAGGTAAATTGATGTCCGATGATTGGACCGAGCTCTATCGACCGAAATCCTTGAAGGATGTCGTCGGCAACTCCAAGGCAGTCAAGGAGCTAAAGGAGTGGGCAATTTCCTGGGAGGCTGGGACCCCACCCAAGCGAGTAGCGGTGCTAATCGGCCCTCCGGGCGTTGGGAAGACCTCGTCAGCTTTGGCCCTGGCCAATGATTTTGGCTGGGGCGTAATCGAGATGAATGCCTCGGACCATCGGAACGGCGAGGCCATCAGGAGAATCGCATTGCGGGGTGCGCTCACTGACACCTTCACCAGCGATGGCGAGTACCTATCTCATCGCTTAGGTCGTAAGAAGCTAATCATTTTGGACGAAGCTGACAACATCTTCGGTCGTGAGGACCATGGAGGAGTCCAAGCGATTGGAGAGCTCATTGGCAGGACGATGCATCCTGTCATCCTCATCGTCAACGACTTTTACGCACTGAGCCGAAAGAGCTCGGCCGTAAAGGACAAGACGCTCCAGATTAAATTCGGCAAGATCCCGTCACCGACTGTCCGCTCTTTATTGCGTAAGGTCGCGGCGGATCAGGGAATATTGGCCCCTGATAACGTACTGGATATAATGGCCAAGAACTCCAATGGGGACCTGAGGGCCGCATTGCGCGACCTACAGGCCATTGGGCTCGGGAGCACGGAGCTGAGGGAGGAGCAGGCCATGGCCCTCGACAACCGCCTCACCTCGCACACCATGTACGAGCTCATGGGCGAGATCTTCCAAGGGACTTCCCCTCGCCAAGCCCAAAGACATATGCGGGACATGCATGAGACTCCCGAGTTCGTCATGCTCTGGGTGGAGGAGAACCTGCCCATCGCCTATCGCGATAGCGAGGACCTTTGGAGGGGCTTCCAGCTGCTGGCCAGGGCAGATGTTATGCTAGGGCGCGTCTCCAAGCGGCAGTATTTCGGGTACTGGAGCTACGCCAGCGACCTCATCAGCTTCGGCATGTGCGCGGCGAAGTCCCGGCCTTACCACGGTTTCATCCGCTACCAGTTCCCCATGTACCTGCTGAAGATGGGCCGCAGCAAGGCCATGCGCGGTGCCAAGCAGTCAGTGGGCCTGAAGCTAGGCTCCGTCTGCCATACCTCGGCCCGCGCCGCCACTACGGACATCATGCCCTACGTCCGCCAGCTCTTCCAAAAGGACCAGGAGTTCAGGCTGGCGGCCATGATAGGCTTTCGAACTGGACGAGGAGGACGCGGCCTTCCTCTTGGAGGAGAGGATAGATTCCTCGGCCGTCAAGCACCTGATGCAGGCGTTGCAGAGGAAGAGATCTGGCGAGGCGGAGGAGCATGACCTCAGGTCCACAAGGATCGAAGAGGCAGTGGAAAATACAGCGAAGGAAGAGAAAGCTCCTGACGAAAGTCTAAAGCAGAGAAGCTTGTTCGAATATTGAGGAATGGGCATGCGGCAGGAGCTCAAGCAGAAGCTGGAGAAGCAGCAGTATAGGATGGTGGGCGAGACCGCCGCCGTCAAGCTCTGCCACTGGATGCGCCAGTCACTTCTGAATAAGCGTCATTGCTACAAGCAGGAGTTCTATGGCATCGCCTCGCACCGCTGCTTGCAGATGACCCCGGTGGTCCACGATTGCACGCACAATTGCGTATTCTGCTGGCGGGTCCGAGGGTTCGAGGGCGCGGAGAACGAATGGAGCTCCCCCCGTGACATGCTGGACAAGCTCATAGACCAGCAGAGGAACCTCATCACCGGGTTCCCGGGCGACCCGCGCTGCGATATGGCCAAGTACAAGGAGGCCAAGGAGCCCAAGCATGTCGCCATCTCCCTGGCGGGCGAGCCGACCCTCTATCCCTACCTTGGAGAGTTCATCGAGGAATGCCACAAACGTAGGCTGACCACGTTCCTCGTCACCAACGGTACGCTGCCAAAGGTCCTGGAGGAGCTGGACCCTCTTCCCTCACAGCTCTATGTGACGGTCGCCGCGCCGAACAAGTATGTTTACCGGGACGTTTGCCAGCCCAGGGTCGCGGATGGCTGGGAAAAACTGATGCGCACCCTGGAGATTCTTCCTTCCCTCGATACCCGCACGGTGATAAGGCATACCCTGGTCAGCGAGTACAACATGGGGTGGGAGGAGGAGTACGCCAAGCTGGATGAGATGGCGAAACCCACCTTCATCGAGCCCAAGGGCTATCGTGTTCGTGGGCGAGGCGCGGCAGCGCTATGACGCATCGACAACATGCCTTCGCACCTTGAGGTAGTGGAGTTCGGCTAAGCGGCTGGCCTCGGAGATACTGGGGATATGCCTCCTGCAATGAGGAGAAGGACAGTAGGGTGGTGCTCTAGTGCGGTCGAGACAGGCGGACCAAGTTGGATGTCGATTGAGGTCTGCCTTAGCCGTTGATAGAGATCGAACTAGTTTGACCGGTTCAGCGCATGCCTGATGGTCTCGAGGTTCATCGGCGCCCGGGTCTCGATGTTGAACTTCTTGTAGAGCGCTGAGGCCAGGTCCGTGCACTTGTGCTCCTCGCCGTGGCCGATGATGATCCTCTCCGGCTTCGGCTCCAGGGTGGCGATGTAGTTGATCAGCTGGCGGCGGTCGGAGTGCCCGGAGAAGCCGTCGACGTTCTCCACGTTCATCCGGATGTGGACGGTGATCGGCTTGCCCCTTCTCCATGAGGTTGATTTCGTCGGGCCCTTCTGGATCTTGCCTGCCCATGCGTCCCTTCGGCCTGATAGCCGACGAAGACGAGGGTGTTGCTTGGGGTCGTCGCCCAGGCCTTGACGTACTCCATGACCGGCCCGCCGTTCATCATGCCGCCGGTAGCGAGCACGATGCAGGGGTCGGGTCGTTGCAGATGTTCTCGCCGCATCTCCTTGCTGTCCACCCGCTTGAATATGTCGCGACAGGAAGGGGTTCTGCCCCATCTGGAAGATCTGGGTGCGCAGCTGCGAGTTCAGGTACTCCGGGTAGGCGGTGTGGATGGCCGTGGCCTCCCAGATCATGCCGTCCAGGTAGACGGGCAGCTTCTCGATCTTGCCGGTGCGCATGAGCTCCTCGAGGACCAGCATGACCTCCTGGGAACGCCCGACGGCGAACACCGGGACGACGAGCTTGCCCTGTGCTCGCAGCGTCCGCTCCACGATGGACTTAGCTGGTTGGCCGCGTCCATCCTCGAGGGCTGGATGTCATGGTAGCCGCCGTAGGTGGACTCGATGACCAGCGTCTCCAGGCGGGGGAACTTGTTCACCGTGGCGTTGAAGAGCCAGGTGCGCTCGAACTTCATGTCGCCGGTGAAGGCGATGTTGTAGAGGCCGTCGCCGATGTGGAAGTGGCATACCGCCGAGCCGAGGATGTGGCCGGCGTTCTGGAACGTGAGCCTGATGTCCGGGGCGATGTCGGTGGTCTCGCCGTACTTCAGCGGTGATGCAGTGGGTGACCGCCTCGCGGACGTGCGCCGAGATTCGTAGGGCGGCCTTCTTGTCCTCTCGCCGAGTTGCCACCTTGATCGAGTCCAGCAGCAGAGCGACATGAGGTCCCGGGTCGGCGGGGTGCAGTAGACCGGGCCCTCGTAGCCGTACTTGAACAGCGCTGGCAGCATGCCGCAGTGGTCCAGGTGGGCGTGAGTGATGACGACGGCGTCGATTTGTCCAATGGCTGAGCTCCGGGGCGCTGAAGTAGGGATGGCATCGGTCGCTGGCGGGGTCGGCGCCGCAGTCGATGAGGATCTTGCGAGTCCCGGGTGCGACAGCAGCGTAGCAGCTGCGTCCGACCTCGCGGTAACCGCCCAGCGCGGTCATGCGGATCCAGTTCTCGCCCTCGATGCTTGGGGCGGACCAGGCGCCTGCCCACCTTCTTCAGGAAGTCCTTGCGCTCGTCCTGCATCTGGCGCAGGTAGTTGCGTGATGTCGGAGACGGTCTTGGACGGAATCGGCGGAGCGCGCACGCACCTTGGGCGCCCAGCCCACCTCTTTCTTGATCTCGTTGAGGACTGCGCCCTGCTTGCCGATCACCAGTCCGGGTGCGATGGCCTCGATGGTGACCTCGCCGGTGTCCTCCTCGAAGTAGATGTCGGTGATCTCCGCTTCCTCCGGAATGATCTCCCGGATGCTGCTTCTCCACCTCCTCCGGGTCGGCCAGAGCACGGGTCGGGCCTGATGGCCACCCGTCGCCTGAGCCCTTGGGCCAGCTGCCGCACGATATCGTTGTTGGACGCGAAGGCCTCCATGTCCTTGGTGTAGATGACCACCACTGGTCCCTCGAAATCGATGGTGGTGATGTTGACGCCGGAGGGACTATCTTTCGTACCTGTTCCTGGCATCGTCTAAAATTCTATCGGCGCTCATGAACCTTTCACACTTCGCGTTGCTTTTTGGTAAATAGATGGATATGGACAATTAGGAAATGAGGTTTGGAAAAGGGTTTACCGGCTCTTGGGGTAATCTATCCCAAGCTCGGGGCCTTC
>CAWGZX010000004.1:0-281205 GCA_963827135.1 Methanomassiliicoccaceae archaeon
TGATCTCGTTCAGGACCGCTCCCTGCTTGCCTATCACCAGTCCAGGCGCAGACACTAGATGGTGACCTCCCCGGTGTCCTGCTCGAAGTAGATGTCGGTAATCTCCGCCTCCACGGGGATGATTTCGCGGATGCGCTTCTCCACGACCTCCGGGTCGGCCAAGGTGCTCAGATTGCCCGGCCTGATGGCCACCCGGCGCCTCAGCCCTTGGGCCAGTTGCCGGACGATATCGTTGTTCGACGCGAAGGCCTCCATGTCCTGGGTATAGATGACCACCACTGGACCCTCGAAATCGATGGAGGTGATGTTTACGCTGGAGGGCACTATCTTACGTACCTGGTCTCTCGCCTCGTCTAGGATTCTATCTGCGCTCATGAACCTTTCACACTTCGCGTTGCTTTTTGGTAAATAGATGGATATGGACAATTAGGAAATGAGGTTGGAAAAGGGTTTACCGGCTCTTGGGGTAATCTATCCCAAGCTTGGTGGCCTTCTTGGGGATCTCGTCCTCGGAGAGCTCGCGGTAGCCATCCTTGCTTATGCACACGATGGCCATGCCATGTCCGGAGGCGGAGTCGCGCTTCATGGCTGCGTTGAGGGCCCTTATGGCCAGGTCCACGTTCTGGTCCTGGTCATTCCCCGCTCGTAGTTGTCCTCCAGGACACCGTAAGCGAAGAGGGAGCCTGAGCCCACCGAGACGTAGTCGTCGCGGATGGAGCCTCCCGCCGCATCCAGGGAGTAGACGTGCCCTCCGGACTTGTCCACGCCGCCCATGATCAGCCCGACGTAGTAGAAGCCCATGGACCTCCGCCGCGGTGAAGGATGTTGGACAGTAAAGTGGAAGCGGCCTTGACGCTTATCCTGGTCCCGCGTTCAGGCAGTAGAGTTCCACTTCTGCCTTAATATATCGGGCCAAGAGTTGGGCGTCGCCCACCAATCCCGCCGTGGTCAGGCCAAGATTCTCATCGATCTTGTAGACCTTCTGGACGTCCTTATGTGCGATGATGTTCCCCATCGTGGCCCTTCTCTCCGAGGCTAGGACTGCACCTTCCTTGTTGACGAGGCCGATTGTGGTTGTTCCTGTTTTCAATTGTTGGTCAGACGTCATTCCATCACACCCGTACAAAACATGCCGAAAAGATGGATATGTTAATCGACACATCGCAAATAAAAGTTTTGATATAAATAGGTTTCTGATTCGGATCTCTCTTTCCACACCTCTTGGCTGTCAGGTCAGGAGCCTCCTTGCGAGGACCCTGCCCTCCGGCTCTCCCTGATGTTCAGGGCGATGAGATGGATCAGGAAGGCCACTGAGACCCCGGCCAACGTCCCTGTCAGCAAACGGACCAGGTTGGTGGACTCGTAGTCGGTCAGAAGCTGGATCCCTCCGTCCAAGGCCATGGGCACGAATCCCAGGGCCACCACCAGCAAAGGCACCCTGACCTTAAGGGTGAGCACCAGGACCATGCCCAGCACCAAGCCCACGAACAATCCCAGGTCCCGGGCACAGAAGGGCATCTCGTTGCCGTTGAGGTAGTAGGAGCGCGAGGAAATCTGGTGGCAGTTCGAGTCCCCGAGCCAGTAGATCGCGGCGGCGAATGGGTTCATCTCCGCGATCTGGTCTGCGTTATCGATGGCCCCCACCCTCCCCGAGAGGTCCCCCACGCTTCCTGGCGCCAAGGTGTAGGGCGCGACTAGGACCCAGAGGAGCCAGGCTGTGAAGATGATGAGCACTGGCGCCTCTGCCTTCTGCAACGAGGACAGCCTTCTCGGCATAGTCCCAGCGACAAATCCCCAGCTTATCAACCTTATGGTAGGCTCCGACCCTCGCCTCGAATGATAATCGATGCCAAAAGGTGATATGTGGCCTCTGACATTGATGCAAACATGGTCAACCTGCCTGAGGAGCTCAAGCTCTTGAAGAAGTTCCACGGGCACCTCGGCCCCTATGTTGTGGTAGGATATCGGATGGGGGATCTGGCCAGGGAGAAGCTGGAGGGCAAGCTCAAGGCGGTGTGCTTCACCGGTTCCAAAGTGCCTCTGTCCTGCATCGTCGACGGGGTCCAGTTCTCCTCCTCCTGCACCCTGGGCAAGGGGAATATCAGCGTCGTGGAAGCTGGCGATCCCAAGGTTCAGTTCTTGGATGAAAAGCATCTGATGGAGATCAGCCTGCTCGAGGGCGTGAGCGAGAGCATCAGCAATAGCATGAGCCGCGAAACCGAGGAGCTGCTGGCCCTCTCCATCTTCCATGAGCCGGAGACCGCGCTGTTCCGCATCACCACCATCGAGCGAAGCCCGCATGAGTTAAGAGTGAAACTGAAGTGAAGGCGAGAACGGCCAAGGGCATGCGCGAGGCGAACCCTTGGACGAGCTGTGGCCATCCGTTGTTCTCGACCAGGAAGGTCGTGAGGTACGTCACCACGAATCCCAGCTCGATGACATAGATGCCTGCCATGAGCGTCACCCAGCCCGTGGCGTCCCCTCCCCCAGTGAAGGAGGAGGTCAGACCGAAAAGTCCCACCGTCACCCCGAGGACGATAGGGGCGAACACCAGGCTGGTGGAGCGCATCATGTCCACCACGCCGCGCATCCTCTCCTTGACGCCCTCCTCGCAGTCCAGGACCTGTCCCTGGCTCTTCGCCAGGCGCGCCGCTATCCTCCCGGCCGCCTCGCCGTCGCCCTGCGCGCACCTGGCCACGGTGATGAAGGCCTCGTGCACCAGCGGTCGGTCTGGTATGGGGTCGATGGCCCCCATGGCCTCGTCCAAGGGGATGCGCGCCATCCTGGCTTTATGGAGAACGGCCGCGCACCATTCCGCGAACGCCCCCTTCGAGCCGGTGCTGTCGGCTTCGGCCATCGCCCTTTCCAGACTGGCGCCGGTGGAGAGCCTGTTGCCCAACTGGTAGAGGCCGAGGATGAAGTCCCTCTCCCGCGCGCGCTCCTTCTTCTTAGGCCTTTTCGCCCCCTTTCGGAGAGCGATGAGCGCGGGTGGCATCGATATCAAGGCCAAGGTGAGATAGGGCTGCGTCTGGACCGGCACCGCAAGGGCGTACCCGGCGAGCACGAGGAGCCATACCACCCAAGGCCAGTCCTTCGGGCTGATGGCCCTCACCTTCGCCTCGGCCGCATCGGCCATCGGGCTGGAGCTGACCAGGGACCTGGAATAAAGGAGGCAGGACAACGGGATGATCACGAGCAAGAGGATGGAGATAGGGAGCATCGGTGGCGACTGTGACCCGACCACGGCCGCCCCGTTCGGGACCGGACTGGCCATGGCGAGCAGAGGGACGATGGAGAGCAGCATGATCGGAAGGAGGATGCCCAGCGCGAAGATGGCCATCACCGGCGTGCTCAGCCCGGCCACGTAGCGCTCGGCCGCGTCCCTCAGCCCCTGGACCGAGATCTCGTGCGCCTTCTCCATCAGCCGTTCCATCCCCTCCTTGGTCGGCTCATGGGATGATGCTGAGAAAAGGTAGAGCGATTGCCTGAGGGCATGGTTCGCCTCTCCCAGGGAGCCGGCGAGGTCGACCAAGGCCGACTCGATGTCCGGCCAGGAACGTGTGAGCACGCCCCAGCTGGCCAGCGCCAACCTCCTTCCCAGGGGATCGAGGCTGGAGCGCGAGGCGAAGAGCACCGCCTTGTCGAGCGAGGGCGAGACGCTCATGCTCATGGCCATGGCGCCGATCACGGAGGGCGCATGCCTCAGATAGGAGAGGGACTCCCGCCTGGCCATCCTAGAAGGGCGGTTGGAGACGTAGGATGAGGCGATGAAAGGGGCCACCGTCGCAGCCACGATCGCCAGAAGGCCTTCCCAAAGGCCCAGGACCAGGAAGGCGGCCAAGGTCGCCACGACCCCGATGCAGGCACACATCAGGAAAGCTCTCCAGGCCGAAAGAAGCAGCTCCGGTTCCCCGAGCATGTTCCTCTCCATCCAAGCCACGGTCGAGGCGTCCTGGGAGGGGCGGAGCGCTGGAAGAAGCGAGCGCGGTATCGAAGGGAAGGTGGTCATAAGGCGAATTATTGCTAGACCCCCTCGATCTCTGGCAGGAGGTCGCGGAATCCCTCCACGATGGCGTCGTAATCAGCCCCTCCGCCCTCCATCCTCTCCCAGAAGTAGGCGTTGGCGCGATAGGTCCAGGAGGGTGAGAGGAATTCCTCCCCGTTTTCCAGGGAGCAACGTAGCAGCAGCTCCCGGATGCGAGCCCTGGCCTGGATGTTGCCCAAGGCCTCATTCATCATGATCCCCCAGGACTTCGCCACCTTCGATATCAGCTGCGACGAGCGCAACGCGTCCAAACCTTGCGATTGCTCCTGACCGATCAGCGGATGGAAGGTCCCTGCCGGTCTCCTGGCCTCCACCAGCTCCACCACCCGCCTCACCGGGCGCTGCGAGCCACCTGGCCTGACCAGCCCCAGGGTCAGGATGGCGTCGGTGGCCATGAAGGCCTCGGGGTCGATGCGCATGTCGTGCACCACGCGTTCGAACACCGAGCTCGCGCCCTCCCCGTGGATGGTCCCCATGACGCTGGAGCCGGCCTTGCCCGTCCTCATGCTCTCATACAGCACCTGGGCCTCGCGGCCACGCACCTCGCCCAGGATGATGGCGGACTCGCCAAGGCGTAAAGAGACTCGCAGCGCGTTCTCCGCCTGGCTTTCTTCGTCCTCTCCCACCCGCTTCTCGATCAGCAGCGACTGGACCTTGTAGCCCATGGACTGCATCTGGCGGACCGGCAGCTCTGGTGTATCCTCGATGGTGAGGATCCTCTGTCCGGGAGGGAACTCGAAGAGGATGGCTCCAAGCACCGAGGACTTGCCCGCCCCCCGAGGCCCACACACCATGATGGTCGATCTCCCGTCCACCAGGAAGGAGATGAGGGCGGCGGTGAGGCAGTCCATGGTGCCGGCACGGACCATCCGCATCAGGGTCCATGGCTGGCTGTCATGCCGCCTCAAAGCTAGCGCCACACCGTGAGGGCTGAGCGGAGGGCCGACCACGGTCGCCCTCGCGTCCATGCCATGTACGTCGCATTCGAGTACCGGGGAGGCCTCTGAGAAAGGCCTCCCGGTCCGCATCTTCAGGCGGGCGACCAGGGCCCGCAGCTCGGTCTCGTCCGCCACGATGTTGGTGGAGCACCTGGCCAAAGAGTTGTGCCCTGCGACCCTGGATATGCTGACGTGCAACGGGTTCTGGCGGCAGGGTGCGTCCACATAGATGTCCTCCAGCCTCCTGTCCTTTAGCAGTATCTCGAAAAGGCCCAGGCCCGCGGTGTACCGAGCGACAACCTCCGCCAGGTTCTGCAGCTTGAGCTCCGTAGCGATGGGGTCCAGACCGCGACAGGCCCCTGTCCCCTTGGCCAGCCCGCGCAGATGGGACATCGCCATGGAGGCGACCCAGAGCCGTAGCTCCTCGCCCTCGAGGATGGCCTCCGGAGGGGAGGAGGCCTTGACCCTGTCAGTGGTGATCGCCAGGAGGTCGGTCTCCGTCAGGGGCAAGGTGTATTCCCAGGGGGTGACGTGATAGAGCAGGTCCAGCTCGCCGCGGCAGGAGAAGATCCGCACCTTCGATCCTCCCAGATCATATTCCTCGACCAACCTGGACCCTGAAGGAGGGACGAGGTTCAACCAGTAGTGGGAAAAGCGTGGGCAAGAGCGCTTCCCTTGCTCAAGCATGCGGTCCAATCCCTTGATCCCTAAGGAGCTGGCCGAATGCGCCTTCCTCATCAGGACCTTAGGCATGCCCCGATTCCCCCACGACCATGAAGGCCTCCCTGGAGGAGGACCGTTCTATGCTGCGCATCTTCGCCAGGACCGCGGTGAGAACGTCGTTCGCCCTCTCGGAGCAGGAGGCGCATCTGGCCCGCGGCTGCGCCGGCTTGGCCTTAGGGGCTTGGCCATCCCACTCATAGGGAATGGAGTCCGCGACCTTTTGCAGCAATAACGAGGGACGACCTGGGCAGCTGGAGCAGGAGCGCTCCACAGGGGAGAGGGCCTCCTCGCGGCACAGCTTAACCGCTTCCGCGAGCTCCCGCAGCACCTGCACGCATCCGCCCTCATAGGCCACGTCCAAACTGGCGGAAAGCACCAGCCTATCGAAGCTTGGCAGCCGGCATATCGACCTCAGGGCGCAGCGCATGCAGCTCTGGTCCGTCAGGTCTTTCGCCCCATGGCAGTTGCGGCAATCGATGAGGAGGACGCCATCCCGAACCAAGGCTCCGCCTCTGCCCTGGTTGGAAATGGGCCTCTTCGTGGATGTCGATCTAGGAAGCAGCTCGGATATTCTCATTCTCGTCCCGATGAGTAAAAAATCCCAGGGCTTATCCCGGCATCAATTACCTGCAAGCTACGAAGTGCAGTATTTTCTAATCCACCGCCGATGTAGTGCCATGGAGGTCCTCGCACCGGCCGGGTCGATCGAGTCCCTGAAGGCAGCCATATCTGGCGGAGCGGACGCGGTCTACCTCGGCGGGAGAAGGTTCGGCGCGCGCAGGTTCGCCCCGAACTTCAGCGATGAGGAGCTCGCAGGAGCGGCGGACCTGGCCCATGCTCATGGAGTAAGGGTCTACGTCACCGTGAACACCTTGATCAAGGATAGGGAGCTGGAGGATGCCGTCAGCTATGTAGGGCTCCTGGAGGACATCGGCGCGGACGCGGTGATCGTGCAGGACAGAGGCTTGCTACGGGCGATCAAGGAGCGGACGCGCATTCCGGTGCACGCCTCCACGCAGATGGGCATCCATACCCCGGAAGGGGCGAGGTGGGCCGAGGAGAACGGCATCGAGCGGGTCATACTAGCAAGGGAGCTGTCCCTGGCCGAGATATCCGAGATCCGGGAGAAGAGCAAGGTCGGCCTGGAGGTGTTCGTCCATGGCGCCCTCTGCTATTGCTTCTCCGGCCAATGCCTCTTCTCCAGCTTCGCGGGGGGAAGGAGCGGCAACCGCGGGGCGTGCGCCCAACCTTGCAGGAAGTTCTACAGCTTGGGGGAGAGGCAGGGATACCTGCTGAGCACGGCGGACATATTCTGCATAGATGCCGTCCCGGACCTGATGCGGATGGGCATCCAAGGGTTGAAGATCGAGGGCAGGATGCGCAGCCCTGTCTACGTTTACCTCGCCTCGAGGACCTATTCCCAGGCGGTGAGGAGGGCGGAGCGAGGGGAGGAGCTGGTCAGCCAGAGGGAGCGAGACCTCTTGGCGGTGGCCTTCAACCGTGGCTTCTCCCGCGGCTATATGATGGAGCCTGAGGTCATGCAGCGCGATCATCCCGATTCCAGGGGATTGCCCCTGGGCCAGGTGGAGGCCGCCTCGGGCGCGATCCTGCCGTTCGCTCAGGGGATCGAGGAAGGGGACGGCCTAACACTATACCATGAGGCCGAGAAGGTGGGAGGGTTCGAGGTCACGTCCAAGATGATGCGCACCAGGGAGCTCAGGTGCCCGTTCCCTCTGAAGGACGGAAGATATTCCATCTACAAGACCAAGGACCATGAGTTCAAGTCCATTGAGTCGAGCATAGCTCAGCTCATGTTCCGACCCCGCCCCGTCGTGAGGAGGAGGATCCGGCTCGGCCACACCGGTGAGCCAAGGGGCCCCAAGGAGCCGGAGCTGGCAGCAGTGGTATCGTCGCTTAAGGTGCTGGAAAGGGTCGTGCCTTTCCTGGACCGGGCATACTTCGAGCTCACCGAGCGCATGGAGCAGGCGGAGGACCTCTGCCGCTCGCAGGGCGTGGAGTTCGTCCCCATGCTGCCGCGGGTCACGCCCCAGATACCCATGATCAAGCAAGAGGCGGTGATGGTAAGCAACGTCGATCAGGCTAATGCGTACCGAGATCGAAGGCTGTATGGCCATTACTCCCTGAACCTGTTCAATGGCCTGACGGTCCCCGGGATGCACCAGTCGATGGCCTCGGTCGAGCTCTCCCGGGACGAGCTCAGGGACCTCGCGGCCAACTACCCTCATCGCCTCGAGGTGCTGGTCTTCGGCAGGGTGGAGCTGATGGTCACGAAGGACCCAAGCCTGGTCCAAGGGGCCCTGCGGGACCAGGCGGGGAAGAGCTTCCCAGTATACCGAGATAGCAAGGGGATGGCGCACATCCTCAACTCCGCTGACCTGATGCTGCTCGAGTTCATCGGGGAGCTGGGAGAGATGGGGGTCGACTCGGTGGCCTTGGACCTGCGCAGGAAGAATCCTGATCTAGCGCAGATGGTTGCCAAGGCTTTCAGGGATGGCGACCGCTCCAAGAAGAGCGCCATTAAAAGGAAGTGCGGCGCGATCACCACTGGCCATTATCTCAAGGGAGTGGATTGAGGTTCCTCTTCAGAACCAGCAAAGCTTGCTTGTAGCATGAACCATGAGATGATTGTAGGTGATCGATAGAGCATGCCTTGTAGGCGCAGGCTTGCCCGAGACATCGAGGGGTCAGGGTTCATGGAGTCCATCCTTGCCATAATGGTGATTTCCTGCTCACTCACCCTAATCCTGGCCTCTTTTCAAGCGATCGCTCCAAGCGTCAGCGGGGAAGAAGACCTGGAGCGGGAGGCCGAGAGCTGGAGCATGAAGATACTCAGCCTGACGACCGATGACGGCTCGACCATCAGGCGGAGCAGCCTAGGTCGAGCTCAGAGCTTAGCATCGGAGCCGATGACCTGCAGCGGCGTCCGATGCGAGATCCAGGTCCTTGGCCATGAGACCTTCACTATCCCAATATTCTCCATCGGCGAGGTCCTGGAACCTGTCGAAACATGTTACGTCCTGACCACGCCGGTCAATTACGTCGACGAGGGCCAGGATGTGATGGCGGCATTGCTCAAGGTGGTGGTCTGGTGAGGCGGAGCTTTCACAAGGATAAGGCGATGGCATCGATCATGGACGCGTTCATGTTCCTGATGGCCATGGTGGCGTTGTGCGCATTCCTATTCTGCGAACAAGGTCAGGAGGTAGCCACGGACGAAGAGGCCCAGGCCAGGGTCGAACGGTCGCTTGCTGTCCTCGTCTCCATCACCTTGGAAGTGCCGTCCAGCGATGGGGTTCAGAATGACAATCCCTCAATCGAGCTGATCTCCCTAATACAACCGACGGATGTAGAAAAGGAATTTTGTTTGCCGCAATGGGCGGTCCCCCAGGTGAGAGGCATCATCGTCGGTCTGCTCGGGTCCGGTTGGAGCTATGAGTGGTCCGTCAGTTGCGACGGGTCCGAGTCCGTCCTTATCTCTGATGGATGCTGCTCAGTTGTCGCAGAGGTCTTCGCCTCCAATATCGAATGCTCAAGCTATGGCGACGAATGGATGCTGACCCTCAAGACTTGGCGAGGCTGAGATTACTTGGGCGGCTTGTTGATGCCATTCTTCACCCTTTCCGCGGCCATTTTCTGGGTCTTGCCCAGGTCTAGGTAGGTGAATAAGATAGCAAGGACGAGCAGGCCAATTATCAACCAGGTGGAAACGTCGCTAGGGACCTCCGAGTAGAAGGATGCCCAATCCAGCCCTAAGGTGTACCAAGCGGCATGGAACACGATCAAGACTACGGCTAAGGCGCATAGCGCGTACATCATAATCCCGAATATCGACCGCCTAACGTTGAAAACGGTGAGGTCCTTTCCGCAGTTGTCGCATTTGCCCCTCGAGTACCAGTTCCATTTCTGGAGCCGGTTGCACGCTGGGCAATATGTATACTTCACGCCGCAGAATACCGGTTCGCGCTATATCTTCTTTTATACCGACATCAAGCGCCGAACTTCTCCGAGCGCCCCGCCTTGTCGATGAGTATGGGCAGGAGGTCCTTTCCCCTCAGGCGGCCCAAGCCTCCGTGGCCGCAGGATTCTTCGTCATAGCTAGCATTGGTGTCCCGAACCATTCCTTGGCAATAGATCAGCAATGGGACCGGGTCCCCGCTGTGGTCCTTTATCTCGATGGGCGTGCAGTGATCGGCCAGGAACGCGACGACGGTCCCTTCGGGCATCTCGTTGCGGATGACGCCCGCCATCTCGTCCAGGCGCTCTATTACCTTTACCTTGAGCGCTGGATTTCCATCATGGGAGGCGATGTCAGCCGCTTTGATGTTCATGAGCACGAAGTCGTACGTGTCAAGGAGTCGGATCGCCGCCTTAGCCTTGGCCATCATGTTCGTGTCCATTCCACCGCTCGCTCCCTCCACCTCGATGACGTCAAGTCCGCAAACGCGGCAGATGCCCTTGATCAGCGAGACCCCGGCCACGCATGCCCCGGTCATCTGGTACCTCTCAGCGAAGGGCTGGATGTCCGGGAAGATGCCTGCCCCGCGCGGAAGGAGAATGTTAGCGGGCGGTTTACCCTCCGCCCTCCTCCTCTGATTGACGGGGTGCTCATTCAGAAGCTCATAGGAGCGCTGAACGAAGTGGTTCACAACCTTCGCAGTCTTCTTCGCATCGTGCTCCAGTGCTTGGGCCTCATGGATCCTCGTCTCCGCATGCGGGTCCACGTCCGAGACCTTTGCCGAAAGGCCCTTTCCTCTAAGCAATAGAACCGCCCTATGCTCGGTGGCCTCCTTGACGATGATCTCCACTCCATCTACCGTCATCCCAGACAGGGATTCGAGCAGCATGGTGGTGTCCGGTTCCTTGATCCGACCGGCCCGTCGGTCAGTGACAACCATGTTATGGTCAACGGTGGCGAAGTTGCAGCGGAACGCCACGTCCCCCTTCTCTCCCACTAGTCCCGTTCCGGCTGCCTCGAACGGGCCTCTCCCAGTATAAACCTGGTAGGGGTCGTAGCCTAGGATGGCAAGGTGAGAGGTGTCGCTTCCTGGCCTCACGCCAGGGCTGATAACGTCCACGATCCCAGTTGCGCCATGCTCGGCGAACCAGTTGAGGTTTGGCCGATTGGCGGCCTGCAACGGGGTCTTCCAATGCAGCTCCTTGACCGCTCTGTCGCCTAGGCCATCCATGACCACAACTAGGATCTTGCGCGGTTGCATGTTACCAGCTCAAGGTATGAGCGAATCTAGTAAAAAGAAAGCGGTCGGAAACGGCTCAGGAGCCCTCTTCCTTGATCTCTTCGCGGGACCAGACGTCCTGAGGAAGTGCGTCATACAAGCCCGGCTCGTACTCTGGGCCATCCACCTCGTTGGCGGACTCCTCTATCGCGTCCAGGTTGAGGTACCAGTAGAAGATGCGCCAAGTCCGTCCGCTGGCCAGGATCGCCTCCTCCCAAGCCGTCCTTAATAGGGAGACGTCCTGCAGGAAATAGAAAAGCCTCCTATCGTCCTGGTCCAGGGCGTTGTCGATGACCTCCTCGTCATAGCCGAAGTAATTCAGCACCCTAATTGCCAACAGGTCTGCTGCGTCCTTCTTCACGCCTATCTTCCGTATTACGGCCTTCGAGAGGGCCTCATGCCTATCTGTTTCGATGCTGCTTGTCATCTAATTCTATACCTCGTCCTTCTTCCTTGGTTAACTTCGTATTAAAAAGTATTTAAAAAGTATCCAGCTTTGAGTCGTTCCAATCACAATTAAGTCCTTATAGCGTAGCCTTGGCCGATGCGGAAGCGATGCCAGAAAGCGAGGCACTCATACGTTCGGCTCGATGGTCCATTTATTAATATCCAGGAAGGGGATATCGCCTTGCCATGAAGTGCCCCTCTTGCGGCCTGACGATGGAAGAAGGGTGGATCGAGACCGAGAGCTTGGTCTCTGGAGTAAAGTGGAGGAAGGAGATCAACTCGCTTTCGCGAATCGGCGTCGGAGGAGAGAGGATATACGAGTCCAATCTTTGGGGGATTGTGCACATCAAGGCCGAGAGATGCCCGAAGTGCCGCCTGATCGTTGAAAAATATTGATGGGCTTCACATATTTCAGTATTAAAATAGGGGATGGTGCAGGGGGTGCGATTTGAACGCACGGACCGCTAGGGACAGGATCCTAAGTCCTGCGCCGTTGGCCAAGCTTGGCTACCCCTGCTTGAGCGGGTGGATGCGTCCGCATTGAATAAAACTTGCTGCCCCACAAGGGTCGGAATATTCCGGTTCCGAGCTAATGGACAGGCAACGATTTAAACCTAAAGTGTTCAAATCCATATTGGGGATCATGAGGTTATACAGATGCGGAAAATGCGGGAGCATCGTTGAAGTGGTGGTTAGTAAGCCATCCCTGGACCCTAAGACCATTAATTGCGCATGTGGTGGGAAGATGTCACTATGCCCATCGAAGAGGAGGAGCACGAGATGACGACCATGGCATACGAGCTGGGTCGGGATGAGTGATCCTGAAAGCTACTTTCCAGGAAGAATCTAACCGAATGTCAGCGGTCCATCGATGATAGGAAGTCGCGCATGACCTCTAGCGCCCCATCCCTGGTCTTCGGGTAGGTCTTGACCTTGCCATGGACCGCGATGACATCGTTCTCATCTTCCTTCTCACCGAGGAAAATCTTACTCAAGAAAGCCTCTTGCTTGTCCAGTCGGAAATAGAAGGTACACTCCTCATCTAAACGGTCCTCGATGGTCCTGAGCAGCTCCGATCGATCCTCAAGGCTCAGCCTCAAGAACACTATCTTAACCATCTTAGCTTTGGTCAACACCACTTCCAATAGCAGGATGGGGTTGCCATGATAGCCCACGCACTTCGTCCTTTCGAGATCCTCCTTATCCGCACCGGAGGCGAAAAGAAGGGCTTGGGCGACCTTCTCCTCATCCTCAGTGGCCTGGCAGAAGGCTCTGAACCTGAGGCTGTGCAGCGTCATCTCATCCACAATGCGCATCCCTTGGCACGATAATATGATTTCGCAGATGCGGCGTTGACTGCGTAATGCTAGCCCATAACACGCTGGCCGATGAAGAATAAATACGGAGAAGCGCCTAGTGGGAGCAGGGTTGGACATGATAGAGATACGATTCCATGGAAGGGGCGGTCAAGGGGCGGTGGTGGCTTCCGAGCTGCTTGCGCGCGCGGCGGTCATGAACCGTCTTCATGCCGCGGCCTTCCCGTTCTTCGGCGTCGAGAGAAGGGGTGCGCCAGTGACAGCGTTCTGCCGCATCGACCTCAAGCCCATACGAACTCACTCCGAGATCTACTTCCCCGACTATGTGGTCGTCCTCGACCCCGACCTGGTGAGCATGACCAATGTCCTCCAGGGGCTCAAGCCGGATGGGGCACTGCTGATCAACAGCGCCAAGGAGAGCTGCGACCTGCAGCACGTCAAGTGGAGCAAGGTGGCAACGGTGGACGCCACCAGCATAGCTCTCAAATATAGCTTGGGCTCGGAGAACGCGCCGATAGTCAACACCGCCATCATTGGGGCTTTCTCGAAGATCTGCCCGCAAGTCCCGTTAGAATCGGTCATCGAGAGCATCATGAAGGCATCCCCAGGCGACAAGGAGGCCAACGCCATGGCGGCCAAGGAAGCGTATGACTCGGTCAAGGGGGTTTGGTGAGATGGAGACCTATCGCGACCTTCCACAATCGACCTACAGCCTGCAGACCACGGAGAGCGTTCGGACGGGGACCTGGCGCACGTTCCGGCCGGTCATCGACACCAAGAAGTGCACCCGCTGCTACACCTGCTGGAAGTTCTGCCCGGATGTCAGCATCGAGGTCAGGGAGGAGGGGGAGTATCCCAAGGTCGACTACGACCATTGCAAGGGATGCGGCATCTGCGCCAACGAGTGCCCGACCAAAGCCATCGAGATGATCCGGGAGGACTCGATATGCTAGACCTCATGACCGGGAACGCGGCCGCCGCCAAGGCAGCGATGCTGGCGAGGGTGGAGGTAATCGCCGCCTACCCCATAACGCCTCAGACCTCCATCTCGGAGAAGCTGGCGGAGATGGTGGCGAACGGTGAGATGGGGGCCAAGTACATCAAGGTCGAGAGCGAGCACAGCGCCATGGCCGCCCTCATAGGTGCGTCGTACATTGGCGCCAGGACCTTCACGGCCACGTCCTCGCAGGGGCTGGCCCTAATGCACGAGATGCTCTTCTGGGCGGCCGGTGCCCGCAGGCCGATCGTAATGCCCGTGGTCTCGCGGGCGCTCGGCCCTCCATGGAACATCTGGACGGACCATATGGATGTCATGGGCGAGCGCGACACCGGCTGGATGCAGCTATTCTGCGAGAACAACCAGGAGACCTTGGACCTGATCCTCATGGCCTATCGGGTGGCGGAGGACAAGGACATCATGCTGCCCGCGATGATCATCGAGGACGGCTTCATCCTCTCGCACACCTTCGAAAAGGTCGACGTCCCCGCCATAGAGGAGGTAGATTTCTACCTGCATCCCTTCAATCCCGACGTCAAGATCAATTTCCGCAAGCCTCGCCGCTACGGCTCATTGGTCATGCCCGATTGGGCCATGGAGTTCCGCTACAACAACGCCCTGGCCATGGAGAAGGCCAAGAAGAAGTGGACCGAGGCCGGGACGGCGTTCAAGAAGGCCTTCGGAAGGGACTACACCAGCCTCGTGGAGATCTATCGGTGCGAGGATGCGGACGTCGCTCTGATCGTCGCAGGCTCCGCCGCGGGGACCGCCAAGGTGGCGGCCGATAGGATGCGGGAGAGGGGAAGGAAGGTGGGCGTGGCCAAGCTCCGGACCTTCCGTCCTTTCCCGACGGAGGAGCTGATGCGGTTGGGCGAGATCGCGAGGACGATCGGCGTCTTCGACCGCAGCTACACCTACGCACAAGGCGGAGCGATCTATGGCGAGGTGCGCAACGCCCTGTTCCCATTGGCCCCGGACATCAAGGTCAAAGGCTACATCGGCGGACTGGGAGGCCGGGACGTGACCGAGTCGGAGTTCGAGAAGATGTTCGAGGACCTGCTGGCGATCTCGAGGGGCGGCAACATGGCCAAGGAAGTGGAATGGGTCGCCCTCAAGGACGGGAGTTGGAGGTGGTGAGATGCCGAGGATGACGTTGCCCAAGGAGGAGCTGGTGAGCAGGGGGCACTCCGGATGCGCAGGTTGCGGTGCCACCTTGTTGGCCCGCATGTGCCTAAAGGCCCTCGGGCCCAAGACCATCATCAACTCCCCGGCCTGTTGCTTCTCCGTGGTCCAGGGCGTCTGGCCTAGGGCCGCGCTCAAGGTTCCGGTGATTGATCACGCCTTCGAATGCACTGGGGCGGTGAGCTCGGGGATCCGGGCAGCCTTGGACGTGAAGGGCGTGGAGGATGTGACGGTCGTAGGCTGGGCGGGGGACGGTGGTACGGTGGACATAGGTCTCCAGGCATTGTCCGGCGCGATCGACCGCCGCACCGACTTCATCTACATCATGTACGACAACGAGGCCTATATGAACACAGGCATCCAGTGCTCCGGCTGCACACCATTGTACGCTTGGACCAACACCACGCCTGGAGGCAAGAACCAGGAGTGGAAGCAGGTAGCCAAGAAGGCGATCATGGAGATGCTCATATCCAATGGGATAGCCTATGGGGCAACGGTCTCAATCGCCTATCCAGAGGACCTTGTCGCCAAGGTTAAGAAGGCGAAGACCATCAGGGGGACGAAGTTCATCCACGCGCTGTCCTCCTGCCCTCCAGGATGGAAGATACCATCCTCCAAATCGGTGGAGGTAGCCCGATTGGCCACTCAGACCGGGATATTCCCGCTCTATGAATACGAGAACGGCGCGTACGTGCTGAACAAGGACGTCAAGACCAAGCCAGTGGAGGATTATCTGATGTCGCAGGGAAGGTTCAAGCACCTGACGCCCGCCATGATCGTCGAAGTGCAGAGGAGAGTGGACGAGGACTACGCCGCCTTGAAGGCCAAATGCAAGGGAGCGGAAGTATCTGGCTGAGAGCGAGCACAGGGCCCTCCTGCTGGCCAATGAAGCGATAGCCCGAGCTTGCCTGGAGGCGGGGGTGGCCGTCGCCACCACCTACCCCGGGACGCCGTCGTCGGAGATAGGCACGAACCTTGAGACCCTGTCCCTGGAGACGGGGATGTACTTCGAGTACTCGACCAACGAAAAGGTGGCGCTGGAGGTGGGAGCTGCCGCTGCGGTGTCGGGGTTGCGCTCATTCGTGTTCTTCAAGCATGTCGGCCTGAACGTGGCCAGCGACCCGTTCGTATCATTGGGCTACTCGGGGGTGAGGAAGGGCATGGTCATCCTGACCGCGGACGACCCGTCCATGCACTCCAGCCAGAACGAGCAGGACAGCCGCATCTTCGCCCGATTGGCCAACCTGCCGATGCTGGAACCAGCCACTCCCGCGGAGGCCAAGGAGATGACCCTCGCCGGCTTCGAGATCTCGGAGAAGCTGGAGGTGCCAGTACTTCTGAGGACCTCGACCCGCGTGAACCATGCCCGGGGCATAGTGACCCTGGGGCAGCCGAGGAAGGTCTCCCTAGATGGGCATTTCGACAAGGACCCAATGCGCTTCGTCCCCGTCCCAGCCGTGGCGAGGAGGAGCAGGATCAGACAGCTGGAGAGGATGAAGGTGGCGGAGCAGCTGTCCGAGGTGTCGCCGTTCAACTTCGAGTCGGGCGAAGGAAGTGTCGGAGTCATCGCCTCAGGCGTCGCCTATACCTATGCCAGGGAGTTCATCGAGGACGCAAGGTTCCTGAAGCTCGGCTTCACCTATCCTCTGCCCGAGAATAAGCTGCGCAAGTTCATCTCGTCCTTCGACAAGATAGCGGTCTTCGAGGAGCTCTCGCCCCTCGTCGAGGAGAAGGTCATCCAATTGGCCAAAGAGGAGGGCTGCGACCTCCGCATCCTAGGAAAGCTCTCTGGACATCTACCTATGGCCTTCGAGTACGCGCCTGAGACGGTCACGGCGTTAAAAGGAGAATTGAAGGTCAGAGAGCCCGGAAGAGCGATACAGATCGAGCCGATCGTCCTGCCCAACCGGCCTCCGGTGCTATGCGCCGGATGCCCGCATCGGGCCACGTTCTACGCGGTGAAGAAGGCCTTGGGCAACCGCGAGGCTGTCTTCTCCACCGATATCGGCTGCTACACCCTGGGCATCAACCCGCCCATGAACGCGGCCGATTTCCTTTTATGCATGGGCTCCAGCGTCGGGGCCGCGGGAGGCTTCAGCGAGAGCACCAAGCAGAAGGTCATAGCCTACATCGGGGACTCGACGCTATTCCATTCCGGCCTTCCTGGCATCGTGAACGCAGTCTTCAACGACCATCGCTACCTCCTGATAGTTCTGGACAATGGCACGACGGCCATGACCGGCCATCAGCCCCACCCCGGCACGGGGAGGGCGCATGTCCGCCCGACCGCTCCCTTGGACATCGAGCCCATGCTGAGGGGGCTCGGGGTGAGGCATGTGCATACTGTCGACCCATATGACCTGGCCTCCACCACCGACGCGGTCAAGGAGGCCTTGGACCGGGATGCGTTCTCAGTCATAGTCTCCAAGAGGGCCTGCCCTCTGGCACTTATGCGAAAGGCAAGACTTGACCGCACCATCTACACCATCGACCAAGAGAAGTGCGTGCGCTGTAAGACCTGCTTCACCAAGTTCACATGCCCTGCGCTGGCCTTCGATGGCAAGGACGTGTCCATCACCCCTGAGATGTGCATCGGCTGCGGCTGCTGCGCTCAGGTATGCCCCAAGAAGGCCATCGAGGTGAGGAAATGACCTACAACGTGATGATAGTCGGTGTAGGCGGACAGGGCGTCCTGCTCGCCTCCAGGGTCATCGGCGAGGCGGCCATGAGGGAGGGGGAGGAGGTCGTCATGTCCGAGGTGCACGGCATGGCCCAACGGGGAGGAAGCGTGAGCGCGGTGGTGCGCTTCGGCAAGGGAGCCCTGTCACCCTTGATCCCGAAGGCCGGGGCGGACCTGATATTGGGCTTCGAGCCGGTAGAGACCTACCGCGCGCTGCCATATGCCAGGCAGGGAACGGTAGTGATAACCGACATCAACCGCATCGTGCCCATGACCGTCACCGGCGGCAACGAGAAGTATCCTGAAGTACAAGACCTGCTATCGGCCATAAGAAGATCCGGACTGAAGCTCATTTCGTTTGACGCCACCCAGGCAGCGGAGGAGGCGGGGGCGAGGGTAACCATCAATTCGGTGCTCATCGGCGCTGTCTCCACCTTGGACGAGTTCCCGATCAGCGAGGACATATTGCGCGATGCGCTAATGTCGAGCGTGCCCACCAAGGCCAAGCAGGTGAACGAGAAGGCGTACGAGCTGGGGCGTCGAGCGGCTCTCCATCGATGATACTCACTCAATATTGGACCGATCGGGATCACAGATGAACAAAATGACTGGCTAGACCTCAAAAGTTATTATAAATGGGAACACCACCTCTCTTGCCGAGGGAATGAGAGATAAGCAAACCCCTCACCTTTCTTTCTTCGACATTTAACGAATGTGAATATGCCAACATTCTTAGGGACGAAACCGCCACTTTTATTGAGATGGGGAGGAGGCATCATGGTCGACCCTAAGAGTCGGGAACAGTATGTAGCGGAAGGTGGAACCCACATACCTCAATACGATCCTTTAGGAATGTGGCCCTATAACTGCACCATAAATTCATTCAGAGCCACGATGAATGAAGTGGGTTTGAATAAAACCATTGAGGCAAATAGACATTATAATGAAGCCTGGGGGAGGGCTGCCATAGGAATAGTTAAAGAGAGGTTTGGCCCGCAAACTAATGATCTCGAATCGATTGCGATGACTGGATTTTATGTTCATAATTGTACCTCAATGGGCCATATCAAGCCTCTGGAGATCCATGAAGGAGGTGCGATATGCGAATTGTTCGCCTGCCCTAATCCAGGTATGAAAGCACCGCCTGAGATGTGCATCGCCATGTCACACATTATGGCGAATGGATTTTGTCACGCAATCAATCCCGAATATGAGGTCATTTTCACACATCATATGGGGGATGGCGATGATTGCTGTCGCTGGGTAGCGAAGAAGAAAGGTAGCAAATTTACATTAGACAACCTTGGAAGATTGGAGAAGACCATTCCACTCGAGCTGCCCATGGAAGAGAATATCTCATTTGCAGGGAGAATGGTGATAATGTCGCAACTATTCACCTTTACATCTGCTTTAAATGATTTAGTAGGCTCACAGCGCACTTTAGAGCTGGTTGTACCGTTAGCAACGGAGACTGGTCTTAAGATAGGGACAATGATAAATGCCGGTATAAAGGCAAAAGATGACCTCTCAGCAATTGAAGGCGCAATTAGTCTTCTAATTACTCCTTGGGGATTACAGCAAAGTAACTCTCCAGCCATAGTTACAAGCTCTAGAATTGAAAAGGAGATATCAGACTGCCCATGCAAGGGTAGCCCGCCCGAGGTATGCAAACAGTTCGAGGCCGTTTTCAATGGCGTATGCGAGGCCATCAATCCCGCTTACGAGTTCTCCTATGACCGCATGATGAGCAAGGGCGATAGCACCTGCCATTGGGTCGTGAGGAAGAAATCTATGGAAGGGGAGGCGAAGCCTCAGGAATCGGCACCAGATGACTCGTTAGGTTATTAAGACCAAGGCTTCATTGCGCCAACTGTACGATTGCAGCTACAAAATCCTCCTTGCTAGTAACCCTGCTTTTATGACCTTTGCCCGAGGTATCCTCGAGAAGGAAAACTTGACCTGCACGGTAAATGCGTGTTTCGCCATCGCTTGCAGTGAGTTCAAATTCACCAGAAAGACAGCAAAAGAACTGTCGCTTGGGCGCTGGATGCCAGTCACCATACCAACCTGTAGGAATCTTGAAAAAGACAAGTTGGCTGGCAGGCGTGTAACTTGTAAGACCTACGGGTGGAGCGGGAGGCGCAAAATTAGCCAATTCGAATCCAACTTCACCTTCCTTAAAGTGGGAATCGCCATTTTGATCCGTGTAGAGTATGCCATATTTCACAAAGAACTACCTCGCTGTCATAATACTACATAGTTGCTAATTTATGTTTGCAACCAGAGCGTAACTTTGAATCCATCCGATAATCATCGCGCGCAGGTAATGTCAATTTTTAGGACCTTAGCGCTCAATCAAAACCTCGCGTTCCGACATGCTAACTCGCTTTCTGTTGATCCAGCGAGTACGGTCAGTTAACGTGTGGGTATCGGGCAAAGGTCTAGGACGTGCAGGGATTCCGTGAGGTTCATGCCATAAAGATGAACTCGATTTTAATTCGTTCTAACTTATGATAATAGAACCGATAATGAACCAATAATAATCAAAAAGATACCACCGACCAGAAATGTAATATTATGATCGTAATTGGTCTGGCTCAATACAACAGAAATTACACCAAGGATGATTGATATCACTCCAATTATCTTGGTGCCCTTGGATATGCTAGAATGCTCATCTTGGGCTTCGGGAGAGGGTTCTTCTATCTTTTTCATTTATAAAAATATGAAGATTGAGAATAATAAATCTTCCCTATCAGGGCGTGGGGATGTCGTAAGGTTCGAGCGATGATCCCAAATCCTGAATTATACCAGATCAGGAGGATCGATTATAGATGGGTCTTCTTGCCATAGAATATATTATCATGGACGCAATGGGAACGACATCATGGCCGAGAACTGGAAGATAATCATGGACGCTTGTCAGGCGCTGTCCGATGAGGGAATAGATGAGTGTCGGCGGATAATCCAGAAGAACTACCCTTTCGATCCAACTACAAAGCCTAGGGAGGTCAAGTCAAGGGGCAGTCAACCGCGTGACGGTTACTCGGAGGCCATCAGTTGCTGGGTCGAGGGTCATATCTCTAAGATGAGGGTATTCTCAAGAGACGGCTTCGAGAATAGGTTCACGGGGGAACTGCTCATCTTCCCAGCGGTCCTCCGTTTGCTGTCCAGAGAGATGCCACGTGAATTCCCCTTCCAGCAATATTTGAGGCCAGAAGCAACACACATCGCCTACCATGATCTGGGGGCTTGCACTGCACCGCTCGTTCCCTTGTCCCGTGGAGGAAGGAGCGAAGAGACGAACCTCATCACCACTACAATGCCCTATATCCTGGCGCGAACTGACCAGACGGTCGAGGAAGCAGGTTGGAGGCTGACAAGAGAGGGGTTCGTTGACGAATGGGATGGGATGTCAACTTGGTACGTGGAGTATGTCAACGATCACCAGGAATTGAGGGAGGTTAACTTCTTCAACCTCTGGTTCAACGCAGCCAGAAGTGTGTTGCGGCTTTGATTGAATCGATTTTAATTCCATCCCAATGACATCAGTTCTTGCCTTCCATTCGCGTCTGATAAGGTTCGAAGATTAGGATGCTATGAGGTTCGAAGGAGTGGCTTAGAATCAGTACCTTTAAGAGACCATCTTCCTAGTAAGAAAGCCGGGATCTTCTTCAGGTAATTAAGAGATGATAATCGTTTATTTGTTCTGTTTCGATGGATGCGTTTTGGATGTCACATTCAAGCAGATGCCCACCTGCTGTATGGTCATCGGTCAGGAAGTGCAAGTGGTACCCTACCGAGTCGACCCCGTCCATGCTTTCTGGGAAGAAGAAGCCAACAGCCGTACCCTCGACTTCGTTTAACATGAATATAGTCTGGTTTTCAAGGGCTTCCGTCAGAGTTGGATAGGGTTTAGTCTGCATCGGGACGCTCCTCGTTTCAGCGAAGTTAAAGAACCCGACCACTTTGATGGCATAGATCATATCGTGGTTCGGTAATGCTAGGTCAATTTCCGATTTCAATTGTGAATAATTGTCGACATTAGACACTTGAAATAATTGACCCTTGTCAAAGAAGGTGACCGTGGCGTAGGGAGTCTTTTCTACGAAACCTATCTCCCTCGGAGCACCATCAGTGGGAATCTGATAGAATTTGCCATTCACCCCGAACATTTCCCCATCTAATCCATTAAGGGTGCCTATGCCGAAATCGCCGAATGTGGCCAACTCGGCGAAAGTAGTGTTCCCATCGAACTTACCCGCTGAGAATACGCTAAACGGTGAGACCTGGTACAAGGTATCCTGTTCAGGCGTTGTAGGTCGGTAAAAAGCGGCGAGTAGGATAACCGCTACAACTGCTACTGCAGCAATAGGGACGATGATTTTCCCTAGGGCCAAGCGATCTTTGTCCATAACACCCCCACAATATCTATCGCCACAGCTTATAGCTTGTCTAGAAATCTGAAGTAACCAACAACACGATAAGCTGTTCAGATTCGGGAAATGTACACTACTCCCGAATCAGGGCAAGCTAATTAGATAATTCAAAATACAACCCCGAGTGGCGATTAGCGCCAATCAAACCAAAGTGAATGGTTAGGTGTTTGAGTTCGTTAAGCTCGAGCTGTGAAATCGATCGGGATCACAAATCACCGAACCGACTAGCTGGACCCCAAAAATTTCCATTAACGGGAACCAGACCTTCGTTGTCGAGGGAATAGGAGATGAGGTACGAGATTAACCCTTTCTCTTCATTCTTTTTTAAAAATGGGATACCGTTAGGTTCAGATCGCAAGACCAAACCCAGGATCCAGAAAAAGGAATGAAATAGAAATGGTTTGCGTGATGATGTCATCACTTCACGCTTACAAAGTCCGACCCGGTGATCGGTACGAAGTGGTGCGCCGCATCAAGGCTTCCCGTCACCTCGAGCGATGTGGTTGATGACGTTAGGGCATCCTCTGCGATCAGGCTCTGAGTCCTGAAGTTCACCGTGAGGTCGGCAATAGCGTCCCCGTTAACGTCCGCGATGATGTAGACAACGCCACGAACATTTGAAACGGGCGAGACACCTTGGATGTTAAGGCTCGAGACATCTATCCATCCCACATTGAGCTCCGAACTGCCCAAGATGGCCACTGGCAGCTGCCCCATGGATTTCAGGTTAATATTGTTCGACGGCGCGCCTGGCCTGATGTCAACATTGACGAGGATCAGCGGAACGAATGGTGAAGTCAACGGATAGCGGTCCAGAGCCGTCACGCCTGCCAAGTGATAAGGTGAGTCCGCAATGCCATCTGACCCTGGTATGTCCTGGCTCAATCCATTGTATAGATCGGTATTGTCGTGTCCGCTCCAGAAGTTACCGCCTGATGGATATCCATCATCCCAGGCATTGTTGTCCCCGCCTACCGTCTGGACGGTATTGTCGATGAAGTTGTTATGGAAGATGGTGCAGCCATCCACTTCCACATCGAGGTCGATACCCACGCCGTTCTCCAGCAAAACATTCCCTGTGATTGTGAAATCGCTGCAGAATTCACCTAGGAAAATTCCAATTTCATTGTTCTGGAAGAGGCATGAATCGATCGTACCCGTGGCTGGTCCAAGTTCCCCACAATGTATCCCTTCAACATTGTCTAAGAATGTGCAAACGTTCGCGGTCACATCCCCATGCCCTGTGGCCGACCTGGAGATACCGTACATGAGCCCCGTGAATGTACTGTCAATGATAACGCCGTCCGAATCTGCAACGAGAGTGACGCCCGTCTCGGTCATTCCTATGCCTGTGAAGGTGCACTCATCCACAGTCAATTGGGAATTCTCAGATGCTGTGATGGTTCCGGTAATAATGCAATTTTGGAAAAGGGAGCTGGAATAATGAGTGGAGGCGCTCCCTACCTGGCTATCGGTCACCGTGCCTTGATAGTATGTGAAGGTAACAACATCAGCAGCCACGTTTTGGATTATTATAGGTGGCACCGGCGGGCTCTCATATAGACCTGGAACGATGCTCATATGTGATACTTGCCAGCCGGAGATGACGTAGGGATCGCTGGCCGTTCCAGTTCCGGAAACTATCCCATTATTTCCTATTACACAGTCAGAGGCTTCGTTTATCATTATGTCTGCATGTGGAGTATAAGCAGAGGCCGTACTCGATACTGTTACAACGACGAAAAAGGCAGAGAAGAGCAAGATGGCAGATATCGTAACGGCTCCACACCTCCTTGAGTTCTTGAACAAGTCCAAACCCCCCACCCCAACAGCTCGAAAAGCGGAGCATGTCGAGAGTAATGATTTATTTGAACTCTCGACGATTAATACTTAGCGCCTTAGAAGCTATGGTTATCAAAATAGATAATGCTCGAAGCGCGGTGCCATGAGGTTCGAGCTGTGAAATCGATTGGAATCACAGATCATAAAACCAACTGGCTAGAGTTCGAAAGTTTCCATTCTCGGGAAAAAAGCCATCCTTCCGAGGGCATGAGAGATGGCATTGAACTCATTACCATGTCTTTCTTTACCATACTTGCTACATTCTTGATTTAAAAACGCTTAATTTATTCTCCACGTGGCATCATTTTTCCGGAGTGCCATAGCTGGGCACCCCTATATCCCAGATGCTTCTGAATTTCTGGGTCCAATGAGTATTGTGCGGGTTCCTTGCCCTACGCTTCGAACCTCTTCGTGGCCCCAGATGGGTGTCTGTATGAAAGCAGTCCATATCCCACGATCCAGCCGAGGGTTGTTCCCCACACAAGATGGGGGAGGATTGAAAAAGCGATTACGTCGAGTATCGGCTGGCCTAGCCATATCGCGAGCGGGATGCAGCCAAGGGGTATGGTCACGACTCCTGCGGCAATGCCGAGAATAAGTCCCTTCCTCCTACTATCGATGCGAAGAGCCTTGACATTCAACACCAGCAAAGAGAAGACGATTCCTCCGGTGAGGCCGACGAGATTGTGAACCAAAATCCCGACCAAGGGTCCATCTCCAAGTTTTTCCCCGACCATGGAGAAGAAAGTGTCTGCCGGCTGACCTGCAATAATGAACGTCAGCACCATAACGAGGTCCATTAGAAAAGTACCAACAAGGCCTCCGATGATGCCGAATCCGACGCCCCTTAGCAATGATCTGTTAAGCACGACCTTCCCATCAGTTAGGATTAGCATCGTTCTGGATAAAGGTATTGAACTCGTACCATCTCCACCGATAGATGGCCTGAGTGGCACTCTCTTAATTGATGAGGTAGTATTCGTTCGGCTAGTCCTAGGTATTTGCGCTATGGCGATTGTCCCTCATAGATATTTCAGGACGATAGCAGGAATGCCTTGAGGTCCGGGGTTTAAACAATACTCTGTTAAGTCATCCCATACGGCTCATAGTGTCTTTTGCGAACGCCCGAGCTTTTATTAACCTGGCCTCATCCGGTTGACCTTGACTATTATGATTCTTAGCAAAAAAGCGAATCTCTTTCTTTGGCGCGATTTTCATTATCGTTTCTACACTCTTGGCCAACTCTCCTTGGCAATCGAAGAACCCCACGAGGTTCGCACCTGCGGCTGCTTGTTTGAACTTCGCTATCCATTCTGAGACCCCTGGCGCATCTTCTGGGGCACAATGTGTCACAAACAATGCTACATTTCTTCCTGCCGTGCCTTTTTTCTCCAGGAATTCCTTCGTCTTTTTGTCTGGACCGAACTGATGTGTCGGGAAACCAAGGAATGAGAGATCATAAATTCCGATGTCCTGTACATCTTCAATCCGCTTGAGCTCCTTTTCTCCAGTTATCTCACCATAGATGGCTTCAGCGATCTTCTTGGTATTACCCGTCTTCGACATGTATGCGACAAGCACTTTCATTCTTTCCCCCCTGTTGTTCTCATTTGGGCGGACATCCTTAAAACTTACGGGAGTGGTCCAGGAGGCACGGGATGCCGTGAGGTTTGGGTTGTAAGGATTTCACTCCGTTTTATAAATATTATCAGAACCGCTTTTATCGCTCATTCAACTCGCACCATGGTACCCAGCCGGAACCCGACCACCACGTTCCTGAAGCCCTTGAGCTTGCGGTCGAGCTCGCCGTCCCCGGTATCCACCCTCAGGACCCTGGTCTCCCGGAGCTTGGTGGGCGCGGCGAGTACGACCAGGTTCTCGGTCCCCGCCTTGCGCACCACCTTGGCCGAGATCTGCTGGTTCCCCCTTCCCAAGATGAAACCCTGCGCACCTATGGGCGTGACGAATATCCTGGCATTCTCATGCCTTCTGAGCAGTTCGAGGAGTGCCTCTTCCGAGGCGTCGGCGGCCACGACCTCACCGTCGAGGACCGCGTCCACCCCCAGCAGGGTCTTGGGAAGGCCTATGCGCTTGGCCACCGCCTCCAAGGTCGTCCCTGGCCCGAGGATGTAGAGGGTGCCTCGCTTCATCTCCTCCGCCACGTACGACGCGATGGACTCCTTCTCGTCCTCCACCGATTCACCCTCGTAGTCGCCCTTTATCGGCTGCACCAAGCCCTTCTCGTATGGGGTTATCACATAACCGTAGAGGCGGGCGCTCAGCCTCCCCTCCCGGAAGGCGTCCTCGTCGATGTCCATGACCTCTGATTTCCTAAGGGGGAGGCCGGAGGACAGGTACATGGCGATCAGGCTGGCAGCATCCTGGGGCGTGTTCGCGAACACCGCGGAATGCATCTTCACCCCCGAAGGGACGCCGATCACCGGCACCCTCTCCCCGACCACGTCCAAAACGTCCCTCGCGGTCCCGTCGCCGCCACCGAAGACTATCAGCCTGACCCCTTTCTCCACGAACTTCTCGCAAGCGGCGCGCGTGTCCGAGGAGGTCGGTTCCTCGACGGATTCGTGCACGACATCGAAGAGTAATGGGAATGAGGACAGCAAGCGCTCGCCCATCTCCCCGCTGGCGGTTAGGAAGCGCAGCCCTTCGATCCTAGGCAGATGCGAGAGGACCTCTCGCATCCTCGCTTCGGCCACGGGCTTCGCTCCCCTCCGCTTGGCCTCCTCGAATATCTCCTTACCATCGGTTCCTTTCAGCCCGACCGATCCGCCCATCCCCGCGAGCGGGTTGATGACCAATCCTACAAGCACGCGGCTCGATATCCAATGGATGAATAAGTAACTAACATCGTAGGCAGCCCTTCCGCCCGATAAAATGAAATAGTGGGCGCGGCCGCCATGTGCGGTCACGCCCTGGATCGCCTGCCCGTTGACCAGGTACCGTTCAGCGCATTATCAACGTACTATCGAGGTCTGAGGGTTTGGCCTCAACTATCGGTGAGGCGTGCAAGGCCGCCCGCTCGGGCATCGCCAGGGGGGCGGACTCCTCCTCCTCGATATGATGCATGATCTCCTCGACCTCTGGCGTCATCTGCGAGATGAGCGAGTCGGTGATCTGCAGGCATAGCGAGTCGATGATGCGTATGACGCTCTTCTCCATGATCTGGAATGATTGGTTGATCGGCAGGTCGCCCGCCACGTCCAGCAGACGGTCGTTGTCCAGCACTATGGTGTTGCTGACGACCCCTCTAAGGCGGCTGATGCCGTCCTTGGCCTTTTGCATCCTGTCCGCCTCGTAGGAGAACGGTGAGATGGCGATGGCGAAGGTGACGGCGTCGAGCTCCTTGGATACCTCGGCGACTACTGGCGCAACCCCCGTTCCGGTGCCGCCTCCCATGCCCGCTACGATGATCACTATGTCGCTGCCGCTTAACGCCTCCTTGAAGTAGGACCGGGCGCAGTCCGCGCAATACTCCCCTACCTCGGGGAAACCGCCCGCCCCCCTGCCATGGGTGACGTCCTTGCCTATCAGCAGCTTCTTGTTTACATTAAGTTCCTGGAGCTTTTTCTCATCGGTGTTGACCGCCAGGGTCTCCACGTTGCTCCGGCATTCGCAATGCACGCTCTGCACGATGTTGTTGCCCGCGCCCCCGCAGCCCACCACCGTGATCCTGGGTTCGATGATCCCCTTGCTGAGCATCGCCACGATCTGCTCAGCCTTCGCACCCTGTCCCATGTCCATCCCGGCCTCCTGGTCTTGCTTCTCATTTCGGGCAGGTGACCTACCGGTTCCTCGGAAACCGTGCACCCCATCCCTTCTGCCAGCCTTGCGGCCAGCCAGCCCCTTCAGCCTACCCTTTCTTAGGGAACGTATTCCAAGGTGCTCTTGCGTGTCTCGTGAGCCCGCTTCTTCGCCTCTTCGAGATGTTCCTTGGTGACGAACTCCTTGCGGATCGTCTCCTCGATTGCCCCACCGATCGAGGTGTAGTACCCTTCCTTCACCATCGTGCTCAGTATGTGGAGGACGGCCCTTGGTACCTCGACCGTCACGCGAGTCCCCCGTTCCTCTGATGCCGGCGCGCCTTGTGCCCCTTCGATGAACGTACGAATAGCGACACGCGCCAATTGTGAGCGGTTCGAGTACTCCGGCCGCTTCTTGACGAACTCGTCAATCAGCTCGAGGTCCTCTGGCTCCAATCGAAGCGTGATCCTTTCTCCATCCATCTTATTGGCTCACCAGCACCATTTTGGCAGACTTTGTCATATGTATGTCATACGTCAGTATTTAAATATTTTCCTGTCGGTCTCACTTTGTCATACAAATAAATTGCCACATCCAATATAAAATCTACTGGCCTCTGGTCTTCGACGCCCATCAGACCACCGAAACTCTATTTAGAGGCGTGCTCATAACCCGAAAAGGTGCTCCGATGGGCAATGGCTGGTCCGAGATCGAGGCCAAATGGCAGAAGCGGTGGTACGAGGCTGGGATAAACGAGGCCAACCGAGACCAACGCCCCAAGTTCATGATGATCTTCGCCTACCCGGGAGTGACAGGCTATCTTCACGTCGGGCACATGCGGGGCTTCTCCTACGTCGATGCCATGACCCGTTACCGAAGGATGCTGGGCGACAACGTCCTATTTCCAGTAGGGACGCACGCCACCGGAAACGGGGCAATTTCCCTGGCGAGCCGCGTCCGAAGGAAGGACGAGAGGACCATCGATTACCTCCTGGCCAACGGATGCCCCGAGGAGGGGCTGAAGGACCTCGAGGACCCTCTGAAGGTGGTGCAGTTCTTCAACCAGGTCTATGTCAATGATTACTGGAAGCGCTTCGGCTTCCTCGCCGATTGGAGGCGCTTCACCTCCACCACGAATCCGGATTACAGCAAGTTCATCCAGTGGCAGTTCCGCAAGCTCCAAGAGAAGGGCCTCCTGATCCAGAAGCCCTACTACGCGCCCGCCTGCGTCAATTGCGGGCCGGTGGCCATCGACGCCTCCGAGACCGACATCCAGAAAGGAGGGAATGCCGAGACCAACGAGTACACGCTGCTCAAGTTCCGCTGCGGGGACATGTTCCTCGTCGCCGCTACGCTCCGTCCCGAGACCGTGTTTGGCCAGACCAATTTCTGGGCCAACCCGGACGTGGAGTATGCTAAGGTCCGCGTGGACGGCGAGACCTGGGTCATATCCTTCGAGTCCTACGAGAAGATGCGATACCAGAAGGATGGAATGGAGATCGTCGGCAGGATCAAGGGCAGGGACATGATGGGCATCAGGTGCGTCGCCCCGGTCATACACCGTGAGATAATGGTGCTGCCAGCGAAATTCTGCGACCCCAACGTCGGGACCGGGCTGGTGACGAGCGTGCCCTCCGACGCCCCTGACGACTGGATCGCCCTCAAGAACCTCCAGGACGACACTCGCCTGATGGCGGAGTATGACCTGAACCCAGACGAGGTCCGCGCCATCGCCCCCATCGCCATCATCGAGACCAAGGGCTGGGGACCGCTGCCCGCGGTGGAGATCGTCCAGCGCATGGGCATAACCAGGAGCGGGGACCCGAAGCTGCTGGATGCGAAGAAGGAGATCTACAAGGCAGGCTTCCATACTGGGAAGATGAACTCCAACTGCAGGGAGTTCGCAGGGATGCCTGTCGATTCGGCGAAAGAGAAGATCAGGGAGATGATGATCGGCGCCAAGGAGGCCGACGTCTTCTATGACCTCTCCGAGGAGGTCGTTTGCCGTTGCGGCGGCAAGGTGGTCATCAAGAAGGTCCCCGACCAATGGTTCATCGACTACGGCAACCAGCAGCTCACGGACCAGAGCAAGGCCCAGGCCGAGTGCATGCAGATACTTCCTTCCGAATACTATACCAATATCCATGGTGTGCTCGACTGGTTCCGGGAGAGAGCCTGCGTAAGGCAGGGCAACTGGCTCGGCACCAGGTTCCCCTTCGACGAGAAATGGATCATCGAGGCCATCTCCGATTCCACGCTCTACCCGCTCTATTATCTGGTATCCATCTACGTGAACCAAGGCAAGCTCAGGGCGGAGCAGATGGATGAGCGCCTGCTCGACTTCGTTCTCTTGGGAAAAGGGAGCGCGACCGAGGTTTCGTCTCATAGCGGCGTGCCCGCGGCCACATTGGAGCAGATGCGCGCCGACGTCGAGTACTGGTATCCCCTGGACATCAACCTCGGTGGCAAGGAGCATATGACCGTGCACTTCCCCGCCTTCCTCATGAACCACGTGGCCATCTTGCCGGAGAGGCACTGGCCTCAGGGTATCTTCGTCAACTGGTACGTGATCGGCAAGGGTGGCAAGATCTCCAAGTCCAAGGGAGGGGCGCAGCCCATCCCCGGGGCGGCGGAGCGCTTCGGAGTGGACGCCCTCAGGCTCTATTATGCCCACATCGCCTCGCCCTTCGCTGACGTGGAGTGGGACGAGGAGTCGGTGGAGAACTATACCTCCAAAATGGAGCGCATCCCCAAGACCGTAGAGGAGATGAAGGTCCACGTCTGCAAAGGGGAGATGGACGATATCGACAAATGGCTGGTCTCCAGGGTGAACTCTCGGATCATGACCATCAGGAAAGGCATGAGGGACCTGGACCTGCGCATGCTGGCCAACGAGGTCTACTTCGAGATGTACAACGACCTGCGCTGGTACGCCCGGCGCGGCGGCTGCAATGGCGACGCCACCAAGCGCACCATCGACGCCTGGATAAGGATGATGGCCCCCATCACCCCTCACATCGCCGAAGAGCTGTGGGAGAGCATCGGTGGCAAGGGCTTCGTTTCCATCGCCCCGTTCCCGGAGAAGGTCGACGAGGAGCTGAACCTCCAAGTGGAGCAGGCGGAGGAGTACCTCAAGGGAGTGATGGCCGACATCAATGAGATCCTCAAGGTCACTGGCATCAAGGCCAAGACCATCCACCTCTACACCTCCCCCTCCTGGAAGCATACGGTGTACGAGATGGGCCTAAGGATGGCCCATGGAAAGGAGATAAGCGTGCCCGGGCTCACCAAGGCGGCGATGGCCGATCAAGCTATTCGTGCCAAGGGCAAGGAGGCCTCGGACTTCGCCAGGAAGGTGGCGGAGGACCTTATGAAGCGCTCCCAAGCGGAACTGGACCGATTGAGCGTGATGTTCGACGAGCTGCGCTACCTCAAGAACGCCGCGCCGTTCATGACCTCGGAGTTGGGGTGCGACGTGTACGTGTACTCGGCCGACAGCCCTGAGGTCGTCGACCCGCAGCGGAAGGCCAAGGCCGCTCAGCCAAAGCGCCCAGCGATCTACGTCGAGTAGTGTTCCAACTCCATATCGGCGCTTCGGCTTCTCAGAGCCGGATGGGAGTCTTAATAATCCCCTTAGTCGGATGTAATGGGACAACCTGACAAAGAACACCGTTCGCATGCTGAGGAGATCATCAGCCAACGGGGCTCCAGGGTGGAGATGCCATGTTCGGTAGGCTCGCCAATTATCTCACTAGGCACTACAAGGCCATAGTGATCGCCTGGATCCTCTTGCTGATCCCCGCGCTCTTCTTCGCCCCGCAGGTCAACGACGTGCTCATTTACGAGGAGACGGACGTTCCAACCACCGATCTCCCCTCCACGGAAGCGCAGGGCTTCATCGACGACACCTTCGGCGGGTCCTTCGAGATCTCGACCATTGTCGTGCTGCAAGGCAACGACATCTTGGACAACGCCTCCAAGGCCGTCGTGTTCTCCCTTGAGGACGGCATCATCGAGGGGGTGCAGGCGGGCAGGCTCCCGCAAAGCACCAGCGTGACCAGCGTGTACCGGGTTGCGGAGGTGTACTCATCTGAGTACCTGAAGGGTCTGCATGGCGCGTACCACATCGCCAACGTCTCCGTGACCCTCTCAAGCCAGATGTTGTTCGGTCTGCCGGTGGGCTACCAGGAGCTCTGGCATCAGAGCAACGCCTCCGCTTTCATGGTCTACGGGGTTCCCTACATCCATATCCAGGTATGGACGGGGCTTCGGGATGCCAACCCATCATGGAGCGTCGAGATGGTGGATTCCGTGGCTTACAACGCCTCGATCCCAGCGATATCCTCGTCCATGGTGTTCCAAGGACTGGACGATGATATGAAGGGAATCGCCCTAGGCTGGTACCAAGGTTATTCCCTGGCCTGGAACACGACCTCCGGAGATCCGGATCTGGTAGGCTTGCCATTTCTACGTTGCCAAGCGTCCATCGAATCCGCCTTTCCTGCCTTCATTGGCTCCCTCCCTATCGCACCTGAGCAGAAGACCTTCCTTGACGGCATCCAGAATAACTTCACGCTTCAAACCTGGAGCGATTTCCATTTCCTGAGCGCCTATGCCTGTGTGATATCCCTTGGTGAGTTGGATGCGGCTTCGGGGGGACTCCCGGCCGATAAGATGCAGATGGCGAGGCTCTATCTGGAGATCTTTTACGGGGCCTGGAACGCCTCTACGTCCCTGCCGAGCGAGGACGAGTTCGAAGCCATGGTGGGGACGTCCGTCTACACTCTTTCAACGGCGATCGGAGGGACCGAAGGGCAGCTCCTGCTGGCCATATACGAGAGCTTGGGTTGGGAGGGCTGGATGGACCCCAATGCCGTCAGCCGATTCACCATCGATATGGTCTCTGGCCAGGCTGGTGTTGAGCCCTGGTTGGTCCAGGAGCTGAGCCTGCTTCCCCCTGACCCCTCCTTCGCGGCCTTCATCTCATTGGCCAACGCGCTGACCCGGGATTATCCGTTGGACCAGTTCCCCGTCCCCTTGCCCCAGGCGCTAATAGCGATGATGGTCAACGTCCCTCAGAACGACACCATGCTCGTATCGATCGAATATGGGAAGGAGACGTCCGGGATATTGTTCGTGGAGGAAATCAGGTCCATCGCCGCTGAGGCGGTCTCGGGGAGCGGCATCGATTGTTATGTGACAGGTAACGACCCCTTATCGTACGACCTGGAGACCTCAACGGACGAGGACATCTCCCGCATCGATCCCATCACGATAATCCTCGTAATCGTGCTCATAGGCATCTTCTTCCGCTCGCTGGTCGCCTCCTCGATACCACCGCTGGTCATTGGCGTGGCATTGGGCCTGAGCTTCATGATGGTCTTCTTGCTCGGAACCTATCTGCTGGATGTGCACTACAGCGTCCTCCCTCTTCTGGTCACATCCTCGCTCGGAGCTGGGTGCGATTATTGCATCTTCATTTTATCCAGATATCGCGAGGAGAGGAGGAAGGGCTTCCCTAAGGACGAGGCGGTAAGGACCTCCGTGACCTGGGCCGGGGAATCCATATTCACGTCAGGGCTGACGGTGATCATCGGCTTCGGGGTGCTCGCGTTCGGTAGCTTCTGGGTCATCCAGTCCATCGGTGTGGCTCTGGCACTAGGCATAGGCATCGCCTTGCTCGCGGCCTTGACCCTCCTGCCATCGGTGGTGATGCTTCTGGGCGATCGAGTGTTCTGGCCGGCGAAGATGAGCACCTCAAAGCCAAGGAAGAGGGAGGGATATTTCGTCCGGGCGGCCAGGTTCTCCATCAGGCATGCCAAGGTGATCATCCTTGTCGCAGTGCTCATCTCCGTTCCCACCACCTACCTGGCGCTGACCCTCGAGACTTCCTACGACTTCATCGAGGCCATGCCGGATGTGGAAAGCAAGCAGGGCCTCGCTGCCATGGAGGAGGGCTTCGGGGCAGGGACCATCACCCCAACCCAGATCGCCCTCGATATGAGCCATCCTGCTTACGTCGATGGCAATTTCAGCGTGCAGATGCTGGACTCGGTGGAGGCGGTCTGCCATGAGCTGGCCTCCATGGAAAACGTACAGAAGGTCACGAGCCCCACCCGGCCTCAGGGGGTACTGATAGAATATCGTGACCTCTCGATCTACCCTCCTCTGCAACGCGAGGAATTGGAAGCAGCGATGCGCTCAAAGATCGGGACCTATAACACCAGCGCGGTGCTGATCGAGGTGGTCTTCAAGCAGGAGCCCTTCTCCACCACCTGCCTCGAAAGCATATCGGAGATCAGAGATAAGGTGGAAGCGAGCAAAGAACAGGACCCGGACATAGTCTCCGATTACGTTGGTGGCTCGACGGCGCAGATGTATGACGTATCGAACCTGATGTCGGACGAGTTCGGCACCATGCGAATCCTAGCTATAATCGGCATCTACCTGGTGCTGATGCTTGTCCTCGGTTCCATCGTCAGCCCGGCCCGCTCGATCCTGACGATACTGCTGAGCATCTCCTGGACCCTTGCAGTGACAATGCTGGTCTTCCAACTTTTCCAGGGAGTACCGATCCTGTGGATGCTGCCCATGATCCTTTTCGTGGTCTGCCTCGGATTGGGCATGGACTACGACATCTTCATCACCACCCGCATCCGCGAGGAGGTGGCCAAGGGGCGCAGCACCAACGAGGCGATCGTCCACGCCATGGACCAGACCGGCGGGGTGATCAGCGCCTGCGGCATCATCATGGCCGCGGCCTTCGGGACGCTCATGCTTTCGCAAGGGGCTTTGCTGCAGCAGTTCGGTTTCGCGCTGGCATTCGCCATCTTGCTGGATGCGATGGTGGTCCGCATCTACCTGGTCCCGGCCATCGTGTCCTTGCTGGGGAAATGGAATTGGTATGCGCCAGGTAGGATGCAGAGGACGGGGAAGGAGAAGACCTGACCTGGCCTCATTTCCCCCAGCGCTTGAACAGGTCGTGCTGCTGCCCTAACTGGTCGAGGATCTTACCCACAACGAAGTCAACCAGGTCCTCGACGCTCTGCGGGATGGAATAGAAGCCAGGATTGGCAGGGAGGATGGTGACGCCCAGTCGGGCGAGCTTGAGCTCGTTCTCCAGCATGATGGCGCTTATCGGCGTCTCGCGGGGGACGAGTATCAACCTCCTGCCTTCCTTCAGGCAGACGGAGGCAGCGCGAGCGATGAGCGTGTCCGCGATTCCATTGGCGATCTTGGCCAAGGTGCTGGCGGAGCAAGGGGCGATGATCATCGCGTCATACACGAAGGTACCAGAGGAGGGCGGGGCGAAAAGGTCAGAGTCCTCGAAGGCGCGGTCGGCGAAGACGAGCACCTCCTCGGGCTTGAGGCGCAGCTCATGCTCGATGATCTTCCAGCCCATCTCCGAGACGATGAGCATCTTCTCGCCCTTCAAGGCGCGTAACAGCCTGACTCCGTAAACGGATCCCGACGAACCGGTTATGGCAACAAGGTAGCGCACATCATGGCTATCCCGCTCGCATTATTTTTAAATTGCTCAGTCCTTTAGTCATATGGTCATTCACCTTCAGGTCGCTAAACGCTGTAGCTTCAAGATTGGCCAGCGCAATCAAGAACTGAATCCGTTAAGTCCCTTCTCACTTGGGGTTCATGAAAAGATGTCATTCGAGTATTCTTGGCTTTTGAATTCTGTTCGTGACCAATAAGATGAATGCAAAATAGGGGTCCACCCTAAAAGGGTCAGCAGAGATCGATCTTACGATATATTTTATCGCTTCCAGCTTTCCCCCACGGAGGCCCTCATAGAATGCGAGTTTTTGAAAAAAGGCGCCTTTCGCCTTCTTGTCTGCTTCAAACAATGCCCGGTTATTCTCGTAGATGATCCAGTTGAATTCAGGGACCAAAGCACTGTTCTTCGTGATCTGGGCGCATTTATGCCAATGATCGCGGTTTAGTATCTCCCTCACGCAAGAGAAATCATAACGAGACGCAAGTCTGATTAGGAAATCCCAATCCGAATGCATTTCTAATCTTTCATCGAATTCGCCTACCTTGAGAACATCTTCTCTCGATATCATAAGTGAATTCAACCCGATCACGCAACCACACAATACATGGTGAAGGATATTTCCTTCAAGGTCGAATGTTCGTTGCTCCACAACCCTTGATTCCACATCCGAGTAGATCTCACTCAAGCAGTAGGATACCCTGTGCTCGTTTCCACGTCCGCTCAAGTTGATAATTTGTTTTTCCACCTTGCTCTCAAGCCATTCATCGTCGCTGCCCAAGAAAGTAAGATATTTTCCACGGGCCGATTTGATGCCAGTATTCCATGCGGCCGCCACTCCTTTATTTAAATCATGCCTTATATAATAAATACGGTCGTCATCAAACCCATCCAACATCCTCTTTACTTCGTCGACGGACCCGTCATCGACAACGATGATCTCCAGATTTTTGTGGGTCTGGTTTAATACGCTCTTCAAGGTGCGTGGCAGCAGTTCCAACCTATTGTAAACAGGGATGATGACGCTTACTAATTCACCATTAATTATGCAGGAATCAGAAAGGTCGTTATTAAGGTTGGAACCTGACATAAATAATGGGGTTATATGGTCGTAACCTTATAAAAGATGCAACAACTCATAAATCTCAAGACATTACATTCTGATGAAGCGCAATAATAATCTGGAGCCAATTGTATTTCTGTCTTCATAATACCATAATCAAAAAAATCTTACATTGATTTAGCGAGGTTGTATATGATTGAAACAGGGAAGAAGATTGGAATTCTGCAGATTGGTGCCATTTTTCTTTCCGTACCGGCCTTGGCGACAGGACTGCGTAGCCTGGGTTACCGAAGCGATATTCTGGTCTTTGAAGGACATCCCTTTGGGTTCGATCCGGATTATTATCACCCTCTTGATGGCAGTCTAAAGTCACTCACCAGATTACTCACTAGATGGTCGATCCAATTCATTGGAGATTACTCAGTGTTTCATTTCCATGTGCGAAGTTTCACTGAGTCAGGAATTGACCTGTTATTCCTGAGGACGCTGAGGAAAAGGGTCGTCGTCCATCATCATGGCTCAGATCTTAGGCAATGGGGGGAAAAGAATACCTTCAATAGGTTTGCCCATGACATTTTAGTGTCAACGCCTGATCTAATAAAATGGTCTCCAAGAGCGACCTATCTTCCTAGCCCAATATCCCTCGATTCCTATCACAATGTAGGAGTAGAGAAGAAAGGAGCGAATGAGAGGATACGCATCGTACACGCGCCATCGAAGAGGTCCGTCAAAGGAACGGAGCTCATAATTAGGATCGTCAATGAGTTGAAACGCTCCGGTTACAATGTTGAATTGGATCTTGTGGAAAAAAAGCTCCACAAAGAAGCGATCGAAGTCTATAAGAGCGCCGATATAATAATTGACCAAATTAACGATCTGGGTGTCCATGGAATGGTCTCCATAGAGGCGATGGCCTTAGGTAAACCTGTGATATGCAGCGTTAAATCGGAATACGGGGAGTATTATCCGTCAATACCTATCATCAGTTCGAATGAGCTGGAGCTTAGATCTAAACTCATTACGTTAGTGGAAGATGGAAGTCTAAGATATGACTTGGGACAGAAAGGCAGAAATTACATCGAGTCTAATCACGATTCGATCAAGATTGCATCCAGATTAGAAAAGATTTACAATATCTCGTAAATGTTTTAATAAATCCTTCAAAGTAATTCTAACCTCTCGACAAACGAAGCGTAGATGCAGATCTGCATGGATACGCGGGGTTCGAACCTAACCACCCAACTAATGGATAGGTATCTTGCAGGAGAACTCGGCACAATGGAGTTCATGACCTCGATAGAGAATGTCCGACGAAAAATCGCCTCAAACATCTTGGGATAGGAGTTTATATGGCCAATCTGGGTATAGGAAACACTTTTATATGGGCAGACAATTAGGCGCACAGTTGTCCGGACGTTGAGAGAGTTACGCTCAACGCCAGAGGTAGATTCGAATGGTCACAGTCTATGACGTCCCCGCCGAGCAGCTCATCGCCAAGGTAGCTGCAAAGCTGAAGGAGATCGAAACGATAAAGCCGCCGGAATGGGCGGAGTATGTGAAAACGGGGAGGCATACGGAGAAGGCCCCGGTCCAGAAGGACTGGTGGTACACCCGGTCCGCCTCCATCCTGCGAAAGGTCGCTATGAAAGGCCCGATAGGTACCTCGAGGCTCGCCGAGGAGTACGGCGGGTTCGCGGACCGCGGGTCCAGGCCTAACAAGGCTGTCAAGGGCTCCAGGAACATCGCCCGTAAGAGCATCATGCAGCTCGAGGCGTCGGGCCTGGTTGCCAAGAACAAGAACAAGGGGCGCATCGTCACATCCAAGGGGCAGAAGCTCCTGGACGCTGCAGCCAAGGAGGTCGCTGACGCGGCCAGCAAGTGAGCGTGAGATGATGGAGGACGCTGAACTGGATGAACTTCGCCGCCGCAAGATGGCGGATCTGCAGAGGCAGCAAGAGGTCCAGGCCATGGCGCAAGAGCAACAGCACCATGTGGACCAGCAGCGTCAGGCGATCATGCGCCAGATCCTTACCCCCCAGGCGAGGGACCGCATGGCCAACCTAAGGATGGCCTACCCGGACATCGCCCGATTGGTCGAGGACCAGCTCATCGGTCTGGTCCAGGCAGGAAGGATCCAGCAGCAGGTCGACGACAACACGCTCAAGGAGATCCTCAGGCGAGTAGCGCCGAAGAAGAGGGAGATCAAGATCGAGAGAGTGTGACACTTATGACGAGGAACAAGCCCCCAGCGATGAAGACGAGGCTCAACCGCAAGGTGAAGCAGAACCGCCGCGTTCCAGCATGGGTCATGATGAGGACTAACCGCACCTTCGTCCGCCACCCCCACAGAAGGTCGTGGCGGCAGAACAAGTTGAAGGAGTGATTCAGCCATGGCGGAAGACGTGCAGATATACACCATCCCATTGCTCGTGACCAAGGCCGCGCCCCGCAGCAAGAAGGCGGAGAAGGCGGTCGCGGAGATCAAGGAGTTCGTGGCCAAGCATATGAAGGCCAAGATCGAGGACGTTTGGATGGACCAGGCGGTCAACGAGGCCATGTGGAGCCGGAGCATCCAGAAGCCGCCGTCCAAGGTCAGGGTCAAGGCGGTCAAGTTCGAGGACGGCCTGGTCGAAGTATCCTTGCCGGAAGAGTGAGCAAGACTTTACATGATAAGACTGAGCCACTACAACGGAAACCCCTACATCGGCGTGTACGCGGTCGCGAACGAGTTCGTGGCGTTCGTGCCCCGCGACGCCCCTGATTCTTTGATCCGAGACATCTCGGAAGCTCTCCAGGTCCAGGTGCATCGAGGTACGCTATCCTGCACCAATCTCATCGGCTCCCTGGTCTCCATGAACTCATATGGGGCCGTGGTCTCCAACATGGCCACGAGCGCTGAGGTCGAGTACCTCTCTCGCTTCATTCCAGTGTATAAGATAGAGGACAAGGTAAACGCCTCCGGTAACAACCTGCTGGTGAACGACTACGGCTGCGTGGCCAATCCCGACCTCAGCCGCAGCACCATCCGAGGTATTGAGGAGACCTTGCAGGTGGACGTGGTCCAAGCGAGCGTTGCCGAGCACAAGACGGTGGGCTCGACCTGTGCCGTCACCAACAAGGGAGTGCTCTGCCATCCATCGGCCACCAAGGAGGAGCTGGTCCTGTTGAAGAATGCGCTGAAGGTGCCTGCGGCCATCGGCACGCTGAACTATGGCGCGCCTCTGGTAGGCGCTTGCATCGTCACCAACAGCAAGGGAGCGGTGGTCGGCAACAAGTCCACGCCCATCGAGCTGGGCAGGGTTGAGGACGCCTTGGATCTGATCTGATCAGGGCGAGAATATCCAGTACTCGGTCCCTTCGGGGACGTCCCCCCTCGAGAACTCTATGGTGTTGCCCACGCGCCGGACCTTCTCTTCGGGCAGTTTGTCGAGGAACGCGTCCAACGGATGGATGGAGAGCGAGAGCCCCCCGTAACGGTAATGCATGGGCACCGCAACCTTGGGCGAGATGTCCCTGACCACATCCTTGGCCTTCCTTCCGTCAAGGGTGAACACGCCCCCGACGGGGATGAAGAGAACGTCCACCCCTCCAACCGACCTCAGCTGCTCGGGCGATAACGCATGCCCCAGGTCCCCGCAGTGCAGGAAGGAAACCCCGTCCAATTCGAAACGGTACATCATCACCTTGCCGCGCTTTGCCCCTCCGGTCTCGTCGTGGGCCACCTCGATGCCTCTTACCTTTACTCCCTTGACATCCCTCTGACCCGGCTCCTTGAGAGTGGTGAACTGCCCCTTTAGGACCCTGACGCAATTATGGTCGAAATGGTCGTGGCTCACCAGGACCAGGTCGGGCCTGCAGGAAGGAGGATGGATGCCTAGGGACTTGCCATCATGTGGGTCCGTCACAACCGTCACGTTCTCGCCTTGCACCTCGAAGCAGGCATGGCCGTGCCACGTGATTCTCATTATTGCATCCTCATGGACTTCATTCAATGAGTGAACGCCGCGCCGCAGGAGGGGCAGCGCATGTCGCCCTCGCTAACTTCCTCATGGCAGCGCGGGCAGATGACGATCTCATCCCCCGCGTGCTTCATTTCCCCGATGATCGGCTCGCTCTCGGCTCTGCGCTCAATCCTCTTATCATATAGGTGGCTCACACCGATAGTGATCAGTGCAGCACCGACGATGGCCATTCCCCAACCTAGCAGTACGTCAAGATAAGATAACGAATAGAGCACTAATGTGACCACGTAGACGGCGACCCCTGCGCCGAGCAACGGCTTCCAGTATCTGGTGAGGAAGTTGCTCTGCGGCACATAGACCTCCACGACCTCCTCGTGCAGCGGCTCCGCTGGGCTAAATGGTAGGGTCATGACGTCCGAAGCCCGGAGGTTCACCTCGGCCGCCGCCTTGGCGCTCACCGGCTCGCCGATCATCGTCTCCACGAAGTTCTTGACCTCCCTCTCCTCCTCGGGGATGGGGGCCGGGATGGTCACCACGCGCCTCTCCGGCCACTTCTCGGACTTCGTCGATGGATCAGGCTCGGCGATGACCTCCCCCCGCACCGATGTTGCCGAAGCAGGTGCAGGTTCAATGGCCTGGCTCGAGGTCGGTTCTCTCGGGCTGCGCACGATGGTGGACTCGATCCTGCGCGAGACCTCATCGTCGAGGACGATGGACTCGGTGGCCTTGTTCAGCTTCTCCAGGACCTGGACGTGGGATATCCATTCGTCCGAAACATCGCGGAACTCCCAGCCACAGAAGTCGCACTGGGCAGCCGAGGGCTTGTTGCGCAGACCGCACCTCGGGCATTCCTTGAACCCAGCCTTCTTCTCCATCGGACTCTCTTAACCCCCGTCCCTGTTTATAATATTTCTTCCGTGGCGCTCATCCCTAGCACCAGATTCCTTCGCGCGTCGACGAGCCATATTCGGTGCCAAGGCAAACCTAATGTCTGGCACTGGCATCCAACAAAGAACATTTAAATAGATTAATTTGGGATAGTGAAGGTCGTGAAGGTCCTGATCCTAAGCGTCGATCGTGATGACGACTTCGGCGTCAAGGCGGGGTTGCACAGCCCCTTCATCGGTCGCCAGGAGAACCTGGACGCAGCCATAGGGCTTGGACTTAAGGACCCTGAGGATTCGGACATCAACACCATCCTGGCTGCCATCTCCATCTATGAGGAGATGGTCAAGAAGGGGATGGATGCGGAGGTGGCGACCATCTGCGGGGACATCAAGGTCGGCTACGAGTCCGACGTGGCCCTCGCCACCCAGCTCGAGAACGTGCTGGAGATGGTGAAGCCAGACCGGGTGGTCCTGGTGAGCGATGGTGCCGAGGACGAGTACATCTTCCCTATGGTCGCATCGAGGGTGAAGGTGGACTCGGTCAAGCGGGTGTTCGTGAAACAGGCACCTACCGTCGAAGGGACCTACTACATATTCGTCAAGATGATGAAGGATGACAAGGTGCGCAAGCGCGTCCTCTTCCCCATCGGTCTGGTCTTTGCCATTCTCGGGACCTTCGCCCTGCTGCCGAAGATCTTCGAATACATGGAGGCGCCGTCCTTCGATATCATAGCCAGCATGGGGTTCGGGTTCCTTGGGGTCGCTTTGGGCCTTTACCTCATCTTCTATGCCTACCATGTGGGCGAGCGGACCATGTCCGCGCTGTCGAAGACGGCCAGGGCCATAAAGTCTGGAAGCCAGATGATACTCTTCACGGTGCTGGCAGCGATATTCCTCATCGCCGGGGTGGCCGCGGGTCTGAACGCCGCGCAATTGGCCAACACGGACGACCTGACCTATCAGGCTCTGCTGTTCATGGGCGGCACGCTCTGGCCGTGGATGTTCGCGGCGTTTTGCTATGCATCGGGGAAGTTCGTCAGCCTCTTCCTAGACGACGGAAAGGTCCATTGGACCTACATCGTCACTATATTGTCGGTCTTCGCCATCGGGTTCATCACCCAGGGCGCGATCGACGTCACGATATTCATCCTCGGCTACCAGGAATACGACCAGGTGTTCATAGGGCTCGAGATCTTGGCCGGGTTCCTGCTAGCTGGCTTCAGCGGCCTGCTCAACGCCAGCCTACGTGCGCAGACGTCTCGCTCCGAGGATAAGGGCGAGTCCCTTAAGGAAGGAAAGGAGAGCATCAACTGAGGGGCGCGGATGAAGTTCGAGGAGTGGGAACCGATCTACCTCGAGATTCTGGAGGAGTTCGGATATTCCCGAGCAAAGGACGAGGAGGCGGCGCGCGTCCTCGATGAGCTCTGCCTTGGGAGAGAGATTTGCCTATCTAGCTGCCTTAGGGGAGTCGTCGGGAAGTCGGTGACGGTCTGCGGTAACGGTCCCAATCTTGAGGAACAGGTAGAGCGGCGATGGCTTAGAGGGACAGTGATGGCGGCAGACGGGGCGACCAGCGCTCTCCTGCGAAAGGGGATCGTCCCCGACATCATCCTGTCGGACCTGGATGGGGATATCGGAGACCTGCAGAGGGCTAACAGAATGGGAGCCATAATGGTCATCCATGCTCACGGCGACAACATCCCTTTATTGAGGGAAACCGTCCCAGGCTTCGAGGGAAAGGTCGCCCTCACCACGCAATCACGCCGTTTCGGGAGGGTGCGTGACTATGGGGGGTTCACTGACGGGGATCGCGCCGTCGAGCTCGCGCGGCACTTCGGAGCTACTGACATTTTTTTATTAGGGTTCGATTTTGAAAACCCCAGGAAGAAGGATAAGGGGGACGTTCAGCTGAAGCTGAGGAAGCTTCGATGGGCGCATCGGATAATTTTCGACCTTAATCCTTCTCAGGTTCGCCTGTGTAAGCCTTGATCCAATCCAGATAAGGTTGCCACCCATCGGCGATGTCGTATTTGACGATGCAAGGCACATCATATGGATGGAGCCTCGAGACCTCAGCTGCCACCTCATCGAACTCCGTTGCTCTGATCTTCAACACTATCGCGAACTCCGAAGCCTGCTCGACCTTCCCCTCCCAATGGTACATCGATCGGATCTGCCAATAGTTGGCGCAAGCGGCCAATCTGCGCTCGATGAGGTGCTTCGATATCCTTTCCGCGGCAGCTAGGTCGGGGGCAGTGACCAACACAGATGCGAACATGGGATAATCATTTGCGAGCCATGATTAATCGATTGCCATGGCGACGACCGACTGCACTTAGGAAGGAACGTTGCGAACATAGGAACTTACTCAATTTGATTTGAGGAAAAAATACGTTCATATTTAGGGGTTTTCGCACTTCGAAATTCGTAAATTTTCATTTAAGGATCAACCATGTTGAATCACTTACTGGTATGGTAGGTGAACCTCTGAAAAACAGAAGAAATATTTTTATAGCGTAGACGTTAAATAATTTTTTATAGCGATATTTTTACTGTAAATTTCCAGATCACCACAATACATTTTTTGTGGGGGATTGCAAGGAGGAAAGTGAATGGAAGGAAGTGCTAGCGCACCAAAAAGCGCCGGCAGCGGATCCAAGATGCTTGTGATAGCCATCGTGGTTATTTTGATCGTCGCTGCCGTAGCTGCTGCGGTGATTTTGATGATGGGAGGCGATGAGCCTGAGCCAGAACCAACCAATCTATTGGAAAAGGGTTTCAAGGTCGAGCTCGTCTACAACGCCGGGAACACACCTAGGCAGATCGCGAGCGAGATTTTGAAATCGGGTCTAGAGAGCCTGAACCCAGGTAAGATCCAGGTCAAGGTGACGGAGCTGGAGTGGTCCAAGTACCAGGAAGTCTCAAGGGGAAGGGGGGTCTGTCTGTACATCATTGGATGGGGTCCAGACTATCCGGACCCTGATAACTACATCAACCCCTTCTATCACACTGGCGGAAACATCGCTGCCAGGACATCATTCTCGAACACGACCATCGATGCCATGATCGAGGACGCGGCCGCGAACCTGAACCCTGTGACCAGGGCCCAGACCTACGAGGAGATCATGGAGCTGTGCAACGAGAAGTTCCCGTACCTGTGGATGTCCCAGACCTTGTCATGGCGTCCGATGAGGGACTGGGTCCAGGGCTATTACTACAATCAGATGTACGCTGAACTCTACGTCTACCCAATAACTAAGGCCGAAGGCGCCCAGAACCCCAACAGCTTCATCCTGCAGACGATCGAGGGCAATCCGGATTACTTCGATCCTGCCAGGGACTATGAGCAAGCCGGAGGGGAGGTCCTACAGCATGTGTATGAGACCTTAACCTTTTACGACGACGAAACTAACAATGTCAAACCATGGCTGTGCACGGAGCTACCGACGGTCTTGAACGGGCTAGTAAGCGCGGATGGTAAAACCTACACCTACAACCTCAGGACAGGAGTCCAGTTCCACGACGGCAGTATCATGACCTCAGCGGATGTGAAGTACAGCTTCGACCGCCTATTGGCCTTGAACTACGCCGATGGCCCGGCCTGGATGGTCGGCCAGTTGACCGTACCTGATTACTATGAATACGACGAAGCCACTTGGAACGAGACTACGGGCGCCATCGAAGGCGGCATACCATTGGATGTCATTGACCAGGCCATCTGGGCAGTTGATGAGGATACCATCCAAATGAACCTGACTCAGGTCTACCCCGCGTTCAACGATGTTCTATCCTTCCATGGCTCTAGCATCGTTTCCAAGAACGCGGTCGAGGTCGGTCTAGGGACCATCGATTACGCGGACCTATTCTCGAAGGACGCCTACGACTTCTGGGACCAGCCCGAGAACATGTGCGGCACCGGCCCCTATAAGATGAAGGCGTTCTTCTCCCTCGACCGGATCGAGATGGAGGCTTTCGCTGAGTACAGGCGCGGAGAGGCGGACTTAAAGAACTTCGTCATCCAGCAGATACCTACCGATGACGCCCGGATCAACAACCTGAGGGCAGGGACATGCGATTACGCACGTATTCCCACGCTGTTCAAGGCGGACATCGAGGGCCAACCGGGCATATACGTGTCGAAGAACAATCTGACCTTCGACCTGCAGTACATGGGCTTCAACCAGAATTTCAACACCTCTGCGTTACCGACACCGGGCGCGACCGACGTCCCTGAGGACTTCTTCACGGACATCAGAATCCGCCAGGCCATGACCCTTGTTTGGGACGCGCAGTCCTACATCACCAACGTGCTGAAGGGGCAAGGCATCGTTCCGAACTGCGCCATCCCGAAGGGAATGTTCGGATGGTCAGAGGATATTCCTAAACAGGAGTACAACCTGACCAAGGCGGCGGACCTCTTGGCTTCCATACCGATCGAGACCGAGTCCAATGTGGAAACATCGGACTTTGTCGCGAAGACATTGGCATGGAACCCGTTCATGGCGAAGATGGAGGCTCTATAGGATGCGCCAACGAAACCTTTTCCAACCCTATCTTTTTTATAGCGTAGCAAATATATATATTGCGATCAATGAAGGAGTGAAACCTGCAAGATAAACAATGGTGAACGAAATAAAAATGCCGATACTGGCTAAGTCAACATTCTTCTGAAAATAGAGATACATATTTATAGCTACAATTTGTTATCAAACTCCAAGTCTCCCGTCGTATTTTCGACTTGGGAGAAGGTAAGGAGGAAAGTGAATGGAAGGCAGTGCTAGCGCACCAAAAAGCGCCGGCGGCGGATCCAAGATGCTTGTGATAGCTATCGTGGTTATCCTAATCATCGCGGCCGTTGCGGCAGCTGTAATATTAATGATGGGAGGTGACGAGCCTGAGCCTGAGCCTGAGAACTTGTTGGAGCAAGGTTTCAAGGTCGAGCTCGTCTACAACTCCGGGAACACAGCAAGGCAGATTGCGAGCGAGCTCCTTAAATCTGGTCTGGAGAGCCTGAACCCAGGTAAGATCCAGGTCAAGGTGACGGAGCTGGAATGGTCCAAGTATCAGGAAGTTTCTAGGGCCAGGGGAGTTTGTCTCTACATTATTGGATGGGCTCCAGACTACCCAGATCCTGACAACTACATCCAGCCATTCTACCACACTGGCGGTAACATCGCAGCCAGGACGGCATTCTCGAACGCCACTATTGATTCCTGGATCGACGCGGCCGCAAAGGACCTGAACCCCGTCACCAGGGCTCAGACATATGAGGAGATCATGGAAGCGGCCAACGATCAATACCCGTACCTGTGGATGTCACAGGGCTTGAACTGGCGCCCGATGAGGGACTGGGTCCAGGGCTTCTATTATAACCAGATGTACTCTGAATTGTACGTCTACCCAATCTCGAAGGCGGAGGGGGCCCAGAACCCGGACAGCTTCATCCTACAGACCATCGAGGGTAACCCTGACTACTTCGACCCTGCCAGGGACTATGAGACCGCAGGAGGAGAGGTCCTTCAGCACATATACGAGACCCTCACGTTCTATGACGATAACACTGTGAACACGAAGCCTTGGCTTTGCACAGAGCTTCCCACGGTGCTAAACGGATTGGTAACTCCGGACGCCCTGAAGTACACCTACAACCTGAGGCCGGATGTGAAATTCCACGACGGGACGATAATGACCGCCGAGGATGTGAAGTACAGCTTTGACCGCCTCGTTGCCCTGAACTATGCCGATGGCCCAGCCTGGATGGTCGCTCAAATGACTATTCCTGACTATTATGAGCTATACACTGAGGGTGTATTCAACGAGACCACTGGCTTCTTCGAGGAGGGAACTGGTATCCCACAGGAGGTTCTAGATCAGGCCTACTGGGCAGTCGACGCGGACACATTCCAGATGAACCTGACCTCGCCCTACCCTGCCTGGAATGATGTAATGGCCTTCAACGGATGCAGCATCGTTTGCAAGAACGCGGTAGAGGTAGGCCTCGGTACCACCGACTACGCTGACCTGTTCTCGTCAGACGCCTACGACTTCTGGGACCAGCCCGAGAACATGTGCGGCACCGGCCCCTACAAGATGAAGGCGTTCTTCTCCCTCGACCGTATCGAGATGGAGCGCTTCGATGACTACAGGCGCGGACCAGCACCCTTGAAGAACTTCGTCATCCAGCAGATACCGACCGATGACGCCAGAATCAACAACATCAAGTCAGGAGCCTGCGACTACGCGGTCATCCCGACCTTGTTCAAGGCGGACATCGAGGGACAGCCGGGCATCTCCGTGTCCAAGAACAACCTGACCTTCAACCTGCAATACATGGGATTCAACCAGAGGTTCAACACCTCTGCGTTGCCGACACCTGGAGCGACCGACGTCCCTGAGGACTTCTTCACCGACGTAAGGATCCGCCAGGCCATGACCCTTGTATGGGACGGACAGTCCTACATCGATAACGTTCTGAAGGGACAGGGAATCGTTCCGAACTGCGCCATCCCGAAGGGCATGTTCGGTTGGACCGAGGATATTCCCAAGCAGGAGTTCAACCTGACGAAGGCGGCGGACATCTTGGCTTCCATACCGATCGAGACCGAGTCCAATGTGGAAACATCGGACTTTGTCGCGAAGACATTGGCATGGAACCCGTTCATGGCGAAGCTCGAGCTGCTATAAGCGCCATTAGGACGCCAACAAACCTTTTCAAACCTTATCTTTTTTATAGCTTATTGGTATTTGTCAGTAAATGACGATAGAGTAGATATTGAGCCCGATGGCTAGCGAGTTGGAGGCGTAAACAATGAAAATGTGGCGCTATGTGCAAAGAAGGCTTCTGCTCATCATTCCAGTGCTCATCGGTGTATCCCTCGTAGTTTTCATGCTGACCAGGTTGGCCGGAGATCCCGCGGCAGCCTATATCTCAGACAGGCATGCTGGCGATCCGGTTTATTACGAACAGGTCGTCAAGAGGCTACACCTCGACGAGCCCTACTATGTCCAATATTGGTATTGGCTCGAAGCGCTTTTCCAAGGCGATTGGGGATATTCAAAAACGGCAACTATGGAAGTGTCGGAAGCCATACCTTATTTCTTTCCTGCTACTATCGAATTGGCCCTAGTTGCTATTTTAATGGCAATATTGATAGGGATTCCTCTCGGAATGGCCTCGGCGGTGAGACGAAATAAGCCATACGATCATCCACGAGGGTCATCTCCTTAATAGGAGTTTCGATACCTATCTTCTGGCTTGGTCTAATCCTACTTAATATATTCTCATATCAGCTCAGTTGGTTCCCCAACGGTGACAGGTATGATCTTGGACTTCTCGTTAAACAATGAGGTCCCCGACATCACCGGTCTCATCCTGGTCGACTCCCTGCTAACTGGAAATATTGAATTGTTTTTAACGGGGCCTGGCACCTTGTTCTTCCTGCGGTATGTCTGGCCTTCGGCTCGATCGCCATCATCATGAGGATCATGAGGAACAGTATGCTCGAGGTCCTCAACTTAGATTATATTAAGACTGCTCGTGCCAAAGGCGTCCCGGAGAAGGACGTCATCCACAAGCATGCGCGCAAGAACGCCATGATACCAACGACAACGGTCATCGGCCTTGCCTTCGGAGGTTTGCTGGCCGGAGCGGTGCTTACCGAGTCCATATTCGCCTGGCCTGGCCTGGGTCGCTGGTCGGCAAAGGCAATGATAAACATCGATACCGCGGCGATAATGGGCTTTTGCCTACTGGTCGCGATCATCTACCTAATCGTGAACCTGATAGTGGACCTGATGTACGCATGGATGGACCCTCGCGTCAGGCTGGGGTGATATATTGGCCACAGCGAACAAGCGAAGCAGCCAAAAAAACCCCTTGGACCGCTTGGTGAAGGGAATGACCCCGAGGATCAGGGAGTTCACCAGCGGTCTTCACCTTTTCACCAGCAACGTTACCGCCATGGCCGGTCTGATCATGGTACTCTTCATCTTCTTCCTGGCGATAACGGCGCCGCTCCTGATGCCCGCTGCCAAGCCAGCGGATCCCCTTTGGATCCCTAAGGACTTCATGGACCCAAAGCCGCCTCTGGCCGAAGGTCACCCCTTAGGCACGGGAGCATTAGGCAGCGATCTTCTATACGGAGTGGTATGGGGAGCGAGGACCACCGTCATCGTCTCCCTGATAGTGATTTTCTTCGCGGCGGTGATAGGAATCGCCGTAGGAGCCATCGCTGGTTATTTCGGCGGCAAGATAGACGAAGTAATAATGCGTATAACGGACGTTTTCCTCTCCCTTCCGGCATTGGTCCTCGCCATGGCAGTTACAGCGGTACTGGGCGGGTCACTTGAGATGATCATGCTGGCTTTGATCATAGTGTGGTGGCCGCCTTATGCTAGATTGGTGAGGGCTCAGGTCCTCACCGTCAGAGAATCCACCTATGTGGAGGCGGCTCGGGCCGTTGGTGCCAGGAAGTCGCGCATACTGTTCCGCCACATAGTGCCCAACTCCCTTTCGCCGATGATAGTGGCCATCACCCTGGACATGGGCGCGGTAGTGCTCGTGACCGCAGCGTTAAGCTTCATCGGCTTCGGCGTCCAGACTGGCTATGCTGAATATGGGAAGATGGTTGCTGATGGTCAAGCTTGGATGTTCCGAACAGTCGTATATGAAGGTACGACATATTACGGGGCTTGGTGGGCCGTCACGATACCTGGATTGATGATCCTGATCTATACCATGGGCTTCAGCCTGGTCGGCGATGCCTTACGAGATATCATGGATCCAAGGCTGAGAAGGTGATCCCTTGAACTACATGAACACCGTAGTGCGCATCGAAGACCTTTATGTCAATTTCCATATGAGAGCCGGGGTGGTCAAAGCCCTGGACGGCGTGAGCTTCAGCATAATCAAGGGCGAGACCTTCGGCCTGGTGGGGGAGAGCGGTTGCGGGAAGAGCGTCACCGCCAACTGCATACTTCGCTTGATCGCCGAGCCCCCGGGCAAGGTGGAGAAAGGAGCGGTCATCATCGCGCCCTATGAGCACCTGGAGCAAAAACGCAAGGAGATAGAGGGCAAGGAGAATGCGCTGACCTCCAATGATCCCAATGTCCAGCTGAAGCCTGAGCAGATAAAGAAGCAACAAGAGGAGATAGCCAACCTCAAGAGGGAGTACGAGAAGGAGAGCCAGGTGTTCGCCAAGCTCGACGAGCTGAGGGAGATGGAGAAGACCCTGGAACCGAAGAGTCCAGAGCTTGAGAGGGCGAGGAAGGAGTACAAGGAGGCGGCCAAGAACCTAGACATAATGCTCTGGGACAAGAAGAGGCTGCAATCCTTCCGTGGGCGGTCGGTCTCAATGATCTTCCAGGAGCCGATGAGCGCGCTAAACCCCGTGTTCACCGCGGGCGAGCAGATCGCGGAGGTCTTCCTCATCCATAAGAGGCAGGAGATGGCCCAGTCCATCCTGAGACAGATGGACAAGAGGTTCAAGAAGGAAGCGGACCCAGGCGCGGGCATCGGCACCTCAGATGGCAAGGGCAACTTCGTCTGCGCCTCCTGTGGCAATGCCAGCGACAAGCAGCAGGACGTGTGCCCGAACTGTGGCGCCACCGTCAAGACCGACTCCCTGCATGGCATAGGCGATACCAAGCTCAAGTACTACCGGGGTTTCTACAAGCAAATGGCGGTGAACCCCAACACCAGGTTCCTACGGTGGACCAAGAAGATACCTATCATCCGCGGCTACGATAGGCTCGCCAAGAGGGAGGCGCTGAAGCGCTCGGGCATGATGCTCCGCCTCGTCCGCCTTCCGGACCCAGAGAACGTCCTATCATCCTACCCGCACGAGCTTTCGGGCGGACAGCAGCAGCGCGTCATGATCGCCATGGCCCTGGCCTGCAAGCCCAGCCTGCTCATCGCCGATGAGCCCACGACCGCATTGGACGTGACCATCCAAGCCCAGATCCTCAAGCTAATGAAGGACCTGCAGCAGGAAACTGGGACGTCCATCCTCATGATCACCCACAACCTTGGCGTGGTGGCGGAGATCTGCGACCGGGTCGGCGTCATGTACGCGGGATACATCGCGGAGATCGGCTCGACCTTTGACATCTTCAAGAAGCCCCTGCATCCCTATACCCAGGGGCTGATGCGCATCATCCCCAGGGTCAATCAGGACATCCAGCGCCTGGACACCATCGAGGGCACCGTGCCCAACCTGATGAGACCCCCATCGGGATGCCGCTTCCATCCGCGCTGCCCTAGCGCCATGGAGGTCTGCAAGCAGGTGAAGCCGCCGAGCCTGGAGATGGAGCCGGGGCACTTCGTGACCTGCCATCTCTACTCCCGGGAGCAGGGGGTGGTACGATAGACGAGGAGATACTCATCGAAGCGCGCGGCCTGAGGAAGTACTTCTACCGCGGCGGGTTCATGAAGAAGGGCAAGACCGCCATCAAGGCCGTGGACGGCGTCAACCTCTACCTCAAGAAGGGCGAGACCCTGGGCTTGGTGGGTGAGTCCGGTTGTGGCAAGACCACCGCCGGCAGGACCATGGTCATGCTCACCCGCCCGACGGCCGGACATATCTACTATCGCATGCCATCAAACGTCCGAGAGCAGATGCTCAAGCTCGAGGAGGAGGAGGCCAAAGAGCTCAGCCGCACCGACCCTCAGGGGAAGATGCAGGCGAAACAGATGATGAAGGAGAAGAGGAAGGACGTCTCCCCCATCCCAGAGCTGGAGACAATTCGGCAGAAGTACGCCTTGGACAAGAAGAGGGACAACGAACTCAGGGTGCTGCGCCGCGACATGCAGGTCGTGTTCCAGGACCCCTACTCCTCGCTCGACCCTCGCATGCTGATCAAGGACACCGTGGGCGAGCCTCTTTACGTTCACGGATTGGCCATCGGTGATGAGCTCGAGGAGCGCGTGGCCCACCTGCTGACCAAGGTGGGCATGGACGAGCAGCAGCTGTACCGCTACCCGCACGAGTTCAGCGGGGGGCAGAGGCAACGCATCGGGGTGGCCAGGGCACTCGCCCTGAATCCGAACCTGGTCATGCTGGACGAGCCGACCTCAGCCCTCGACGTCAGCGTGCAGGCGCAGATCCTGAACATGCTCAACGACCTGCAAAAGGAGTTCGGGCTGACCTACCTGTTCATCTCCCACGACCTGAGCACCATCCGCTACATGTGCGACCGCGTCGGCGTCATGTACCTGGGCAAGATGGTGGAGAAGGCGCCCAAGGACGAGCTCTTCAACCGTCCCCTGCACCCTTACACCGAGGCTTTGCTCTCGGTCATACCCATCCCAGACCCGGAGCTCAAGCGACAGCGCATAGTCCTTTCCGGAGACGTGCCCTCGCCTGCCAGGCCTCCCCCTGGATGCCGCTTCCACACCCGGTGCCGCTATCGGGAGGCCATCTGCGAGCAGCAGGAGCCCCCGTTGGAGGACAAGGGCGGCGGGCATTTGGTGGCTTGCCACTTCAGGTGAAGCTGGATATGGCGCAGAAGAGGAGGCTCGACTCCGAGGCCGAAGCCCTTCCCATGGAGGAGGACTACGAGGACATCCCGGAGAAGTACCGCGACCGGGGCTGGAAACATTGGCTGCGCCATAGCTATGCCAGATACTGGTACGCGATCATCTGCGTCTTCATTGATGTCATGGTGCCGCTCGAGCTCTACCGCAGCATGACCGGCTCATCGCAGGTGGTGGTCCCGGCCTTCGTCCTCTGCGCCTTGGTGGCGCTGCAGGTCGTGATCTACATGCGCCTGTGGCCTCGTTCGATCGATGAGGAGGCATAGACCCACCTACTCGTTTGGCAAATCTGGCTACCATCTGGGATAGATATTTTATCTAGAAAGGTCATGCGGGGGTCGTGGGGCTACCGGCTTGACCGTGGTCAGTATGGAGGACGTCGTATTCGCACTTCAGAACACCCTGGGCAAGAAAGGCATGTCCCCCGAGGACATCGAGAAGCTCGCTGAGTACCTGATGTCGTTTTTCGGCTTCACCGACGAGGTCATCGACAACCGCCTCACCTCCGAGGACAGGGATGTGTTCTATATGCTAGAGGAGGAGGGCTTCCTCACGACGACCCAGGAAGAGGTGCACCTGAAGAAGGGTAAGCTGTGGCGCATCCATTACTGGATCCTGAAGAAGGATCAGATCCTCCGCTTGGCCAGGCGGGAGGAGAAGAAGCAGAAGTCCAAGGACGAGTGCTCTGCCGTCTACGACGACATCTCCGAGGAGGTCTGGACCAACCACCGCGAGTGCGACGACAGCGAGACAGATTGATTGCTGGTTGCGAATGATTTAATAGCACAATTCCATTAGACGCACCAGAGCTCAATGGCCGACGTCTCCCCTTGGATCATCCTCGCCGTCATCATCGCGATATGGGCGATAGTGATCATCGCCCTCAGGAAGGGGAAGTACCTGGCCAATAAGGGGGTCAGTCCTTACGGGCCTTTCATCATGTGGAGGACCGAGGGCGGGAAGAAGTTTATCGATTGGCTATCCAAGCCAGCCCGTTTCTGGAAAGCATACGCGGTCGTATGCATGGCCGTCTGCCTGATGGTCGCCATATTCATCATGGCCTTGCTGATTTGGGAAGCTACCATAGTCCCGCGCATCCCCGATGACCAGGCACCCACCCCCGAGATGATGCTGGGCATCCCCGGTGTCAACCCGGTCATCCCCATCGTCTTCGGCATCATCGGCCTGGTGGTGGCGATCATCGTTCATGAGTTCGCCCACGGCATCCTCACGCGAGTGGGGAAGATGAAGATAAAGTCCCTGGGCTTGATCCTCTTAGTTGTGCCTATGGGCGCGTTCGTCGAGCCTGACGAGGAGCAGATCGCGAGCGCCAGCCGTAAGCGGCGCGCCAGCGTGTACGCGGTCGGACCGGCGACCAACGTGTTCCTGGCCATCCTCTGCGCTCTGCTCTTCTGCGGCGCGTTCATGGCCTCTGCCGAGCCGATCTACCAGAACCCGGTGGTCACGAGCGAGGGGAAGGACAGCCCCGCATACTATGCAGGCATGGGATATGGCATGCAGATCATGGAGATCGGCGGCATGCCCATCGAGACCACCACCGACTTCAACTCCTTGTCATTCGAGCCAGGTACCAACGTCACCGTCTCATACTTCTTCAACGGCCAAATGGAGGAGGCGCAGGTCACCGCCGGGGTGACCCTCGTGGACGTTTCCCATGGCTTGGCCGCGGACGAGGCCGGCCTGAAGACCGGGATGATATTGGCGATGCTCAACGGCACCACCATCCACAATCAACCGGAACTGCAGGCGGTGCTGAACCATACCCAGCCCTACGCCACGGTTAGCGTCGAGGCGTTGGAGTACGATGATGGGGCCGATGCCTTCGTGGTCGCGCCCATCGATACCGTGACCTTGTCCAGCCGCAAGGACTACTACATGCAAATCGACCCCGGCCTGGTCAACGAGAGCTTCGTCGATTATGGATTCCTCGGCGTGAACACGGCCTATATGGGGTTGTTGGTGACGTCGCCCGAGTCCATCCTGCAGCGCCTGGCCCATCCGTTCGCCTATGCGGACGACCCGGGGTCGTTCCTCGGCTCCGCCCTGCTGTTCGTCGCGCTGCCGTTCCAAGGGCTCGCCCCCATTGAGTCCCCGATGACCGATTTGTTCGTGCCTACGGGCGCGATGGCCGCCTTGCCCACCGGTATCTTCTGGTTCCTGGCCAACTGTTTGTATTGGATATTCTGGATCAACCTTATGGTGGGCATGACCAACGTCCTCCCCGCGGTGCCACTGGACGGAGGGTTCCTCTTCCGCGACGGCCTCGACGCCATCATCCAGAGGTTCAGGAAGGGCGCGTCCGAGAAGGAGAGGGCGAAGTACGTGGCCGCCATCACCTACACCTTGGCCATCTTCGTGTTCATGCTCATAATCTGGCAGATGGTCGGGCCCAGACTGCTATGAAGGTAAGGCAGCCGATGGCCTTCCCACATGGAAAATTTAAAATATCGTGGACTTAGAGGCATCTGCCGGTGAATCCATGAGCGAAGTAGTCGCGGTCAATGGCAGCCCCGACAAGGATAAAGGGAATACAGCCAGATTGCTTGGAAGCCTTCTTGAAGGGATGCGGGAGGCAGGCGCGAGCACCAAGGTCCTTTACGTCAGCGAGATCAAGCCCAATCCCTGCCTCGGCGACATGCATTGCTGGTACAGAAAGCCGGGCCAATGCCATCAGAGGGACGGGATGCAGGACGTATATCCCGTGCTCAAAGAGGCCGACATTATCGTATTGGCCACTCCAGTCTACATACCATTACCAGGCGAAATGCAGAACTTCATCAACAGGATGTGCCCCCTCTTCCGCCCCCATTTAAGCTTCGAGAATGGCAGGACCAGGGCACAGGCACGGGAAGGGGTGAGGGTGAAAGGCATGGCGCTTGTCGCCACTGGTGCATGGTGGGAGCTGGAGAACCTTGGGATATTGGAGCACATCGTAGAGGAGATCGCCATGAAGATGGGGGTGACTTATTTGGGAGGCGTCCTGAGGCCGCACGCCTATGTCATGGACGGCGATCAGGTCAAGGCCGAGGCGATACGGCAGGCCGCGAGGCAGGCTGGCCATCAGCTGATCCGGGACGGTGAGTTCTCCAAGGAGCTGTTGCAGCGCATCTCCATGCCGCTCGTGAGCGAGGAGGACCTAAGGGCGTATTGGAACGATTTGGAGAGGAAGACCAACTCCGAACAAGAAGGTTCGTGACCGCTGGAAAGAGCCTTATCCTGGAGCGTCGGTGTTGCAACTCGGGCAGAGGTCAGGGTCGATAGCGCACATGTTATGATGGACCTCAAAGATCTCCCCACAGCCAGCACAGCGCTTGAACACCAGGAAGATGGCGCGGTACTCGTCGCACTCGAACACCCTCTGCCCCTGTTGCCTGATGCAGACGTCGGCCACGCAGCTGTCGCAAAGGGACCTGCGGCTGACGTTCAGGAGCAGATGCTTGCCCACCTTCACCCTGGTCAACCGTCCACCGTCCTTGCTAGCATGCTACTCCTTATCATTCCTGTCTATTGCTATTAAAACGTTACCCGACGAGCTTCGTTTATCGGATTGCGAATGATATTGAGAATGAGAAAAGGAAGAGGTAAAAGGTTTCCTAGCGGTCCGGTCCGAGGCATCAGATCTGGTTCCTCACCCGGTCCTTCAGCTCGCCCATCTTGCCCTTGTTCCAGCTGTTGGCCTTGGAGAAGAAGCCGGTGACCCGGGTGATGCCCTCGATGTTGGGCGAGGCGCATTTCGGGCATGCGGGATGTAGGCCGCGGACGGTCTTGCCGCAATCGAGGCAGGAGGTGAATTCCGGGCTGAAGGCGATCTGGGCGTTCTGCGTTTCCTCGAAGGTCTTGCGCACGAAGGCCGCGATGCTCTCCGGGGCCGGCTTGTGCTCTCCGAGCCAGACATGGGTCAGCGCTCCCGGCGTCGATGAGCGGGTGGAACACGCCCTCCATCTTGGTTCTCTCTATGGCGCTTATCGGCGCTCCACGTTGAGGTACGTCGAGTTGGTGTAGTAGAACTCGCCGTTGTTGCGGTTGCCGCGGATGACGGTCGGCGCCTGCAGGGGGAAGTACTTGGCGTCCAGCTTGGCGAAGCGGTAGGCCGTGGACTCGGCCGGGGTCTGCTCCAGCGGCATGCGGATGCCGTACTGCTCTGGCCAGGAGATTCCGCCTCCTTCTTCATCTCGGCGATGACCTTGAGGCCGAATTTCATGGCATCCTTGGACTCGTGCATCTGCTTGCCGGAATGGTACTGCACCATCTCGTTCAGGCCGAGCATGCCGATCAGGAACGAGGCTTTGTGCAGGCGGTAGTAGGGCTCGCCGTCCAGCTCCATCGTTAGCAGGGTCAGCGGCCCGTTTTGCCCATGGCCAGCAGCTTGGAGATGAACTCCTTCTTCTGCATATGGGCCTTGCGCCACCGATGTCGCATCCTCTCCTTCATTATGTTGATGAGGCGGGCGTCGTCGCTGGTGGCCTCGAAGGCGATCCTGCGGCAGGTTGATGGTGACGTTCTGCAGGGCCGAGTAGCGCATCTTCCAGGGCGTCTTGGCATCTTCGAGATCTTCTGTCGTCTAGCTTGAAGGTGAGCCGGCAGCACTCGCGAGATCTTGGCGGTCGTTGCCCCGGTCGAAGACGAAGTAGGTGTTGCCCTTGTCCGCCGCCACCGTGCAGATCTTGTCGAGGAAATCCTCGTGGCCCTCAGTCTTGAAGAACTTCTCGCGTGATGTGGACGTTGGGCTTGGGGAAGAAGAAGGCCTGCCCATGGCGTCGCCCTCCATGTAGACCTCGAAGAGGGCGGAGACGAAGCTCTGCGTCTCCTTCTGGTAGTCCTCGTACTTCTTGCCGGTGTACCTGCCGCCCGGGCCGATGGCCGGGCACTCCCCGAAATGTCCGGGGACCTCCCAGTAGAGGTTGAGGTCGGTGAAGATCGACCTGACCGCCCCGGGCCACGGCCTGCTGGGTGAACTCGAAGATGAGCATCTGGGCCAGCTGCTTGATGCGCTCGGTCGTCCAGACCGACCAGGAAGGGCGCGAAGAACATGTTGACGGCGTCCCAGCCGATGGCGCCCGCGAAATGGCCCTGCAGGGCTGCCGAGAACTTGACCATGTGGCCGATGAGCACCTCGGGGTGCTTGGCGGGCTTGGCGATGGAGATGGCGTTGGGCAGGTTCAGACCGAACTTCTTGACATACTCGATCGATTGCCCGGAGCAGTACGGCCGGTCGATGAATCCCAGGTCGTGCAGGTGGATGTCGCCCCGCATGTGCGAGTCCGCGAGGTCGTGCCCGAACACCTCGAGCAGCGCGAACTCCTTCTTGATCCTCTCGGCGAGCGTGAGATTGGTCGCTTCCGGCCCGTGAGGGACGTTAGCGTTCTCCTTGTTGGGGTTCATGATGATCTGTCGAGCATCATATAAGGGGACGCCGAGGCGGGTGTGCTGCCTGCGTATCTTAGCTAGGCCGTACTCCACGAGCTTGGCGTTAGTTAGCTCTCGGATTAAGGGGGCGGTCACGAAATCTAACTCTAAGGATGCGATGAGCTTTTCCACCTCACGGGCGACTATAGCCGCTGCATCCTCGCTGATCGTGGTCTCCCTCATCAGGGCGTCGTATATTCGGTTCCTATCCCATTTCTTGATCTCTTCGTCCGATGTCCGAACGAACAGAGAGAGCTCTGTCGACTCTTTCTCGTCGGACCAAATGATGCCCGGTTCGTTCATCCGGGAATCCGTCGAAGACTCCGTCATTTTCATATTATCACCTTTAATTAAAGCGGGTCCTGAAATTGAGAAGGGTTAATTGTAGTATTCCCCATCCCTTATCGATACAATTTGCAGGCAAACTCTTGGATAGAGCGGGAGAGATAAACTATTTTTTGGACAATGAATTGTTAACAATATTACCGGTGTTAAGTGGTTAACAAACCTTTAATATTTACCATATCTGTTACCATATCTGTGAGCAGATGTTTCATCCAGACCGAGATTTAAGGCTCATTATCCTGGAAGTCCTCAAAGAGGACGGAATGTCGATAAGCGCCATCTCAAGGGAGCTGGAGACGAGAGGTTACGACCAGCACAGACTGATCCTTACTGGATATCTACGGGCGATGACCGACCTTAACGTACTTAAGGAGAAGGAGGTGCCGCCCGCCAAAATATATATCGTCGCCAAAGCGCGAGAGCAGAACGTATACGAAACCGTCGGAGAGAAGGTCAGGCTTCTTTACGGAGAGGGAGAAAAGTCGGACAAATTGATCTTAGTTGTATTGAGCAAATTGCTGCATCGGGCAGTATTCTCTGACGAGCTCTCCAAGGCGGGTGTGAGGACGCTTCCCGGGCACGAAGCCTCCAAGGAGGAGAGGCAGGAGGCAAAGCAGGCTTTGATAAAGTCCGGCTTCAAGGTCCCGGATAGCTTGAAGGCGTACACCATCGAGGCGCCCGAGTGCGTAGGAGATTATTCTGAGGTGTTGACGCGCCTGCTTGCCGACCTGTACAATATAAACTACCTTATCAAGGAGACGAAACAGACAAGGTTGACCTTCTGAGGGCGCCTCAATTAACCTTTTATTGAAAGAAATATTACTGAGGGACATGAACCTAGGGGAGCTGGCAGAGGACCTGAGGTCATATCCAGGGATTACTAGGAAGAAGACCATATCCGAGGTGCTCAACTTCTTCCCTCAGACCTCTCAGGGGAAAGTGCTCGCCGCCTATGGGGAGGACGCAGCAGTGCTGGACTATGGCGACTCCGTGCTCCTCCTGGCGGCCGATGGCATCATGGAGACTCTGCTGAGGGCCAATCCTTGGTTCGCTGGCTACTATTCGATATTGGTTAACATCAACGACATCTCCGCCATGGGGGGCATCCCTCTCGCCTTGGTGGACATCATATCTATGAAGGACGAGAAGGTATGCGCCCAGGTAATGCGGGGGATGGAATGCGCCGTCACCAAGTTCGGTGTGCCAGTGGTCGGAGGGCACACCCATCCCGACTGCAACTACAACGCGGTCGACGTCGCCATCCTCGGGACGGCCAAGAAGGACGCGGTGATCTACAGCCATACGGCACAGGTGGGCGACGACATAATCTTCGTCATGGACCTCGACGGCTTCTACCCGGAGAAGCTAGGCTTCGCCTGGGACACAACCAGCAAGAAAGGGCCCGAAGAAGTCCAGAGGCAGATGCTGATCATGAACGAGGTTGGCTCCAAGCATTGGGTGCGCTCGGGCAAGGACATGAGCAACCCCGGGTCGGTGGGAACGCTTGGAATGCTCCTCGAGACCTCCGGCAAAGGAGGCAGGGTGGACCTGGACAAGGTCCCCCGCCCTAAGGGCGTGGACTTCGCCCAATGGCTCAAGTCCTACCAGGGATGCGGCTTCGTGCTCACCGTGGCGCCGAAGAACTCCAAAAAGGTCCTTGAGGCGTTTCGCAAGGAGGGCGTGGAAGGGTCCATCGTAGGCAAGGTGGACGCGACCTCGAAGCTGATTCTAAGTCAGGGAGAGGAGGATCTGGTGCTATTCGACTTCAAGAAAGAGATCATCACCGGATGCAACCCCTCCAGGCTTCCCGAGGGACGCGCCCGCCTCAGGGAATGAGTGCGAGAGGTGCTAGGCCACAGAGGTTGTCGCCTGGTTCCGTGCATGTGATCCAGCCATCTTCTCAGCCCCGCCCCCCTTCGAGCGCCGGTAGTCCAGGGTTAGGCTGCTCCCGTCAGGGCCTGACCCGTTCCCCCTGATCAGGGCCAGGGGCGCGGCCCTCCAGCCGCGCCACGAGACCGCCACCAGCCCCGAAGGACAGAACCTCATAGTTGATGGCCGGGCATGCACGGTTCCAGTTACGCCGTCCCCCGCTGTCACCCCCGCTATCGACGGTTCACGGTGTACAAGGGCACGCCGAACGTCCCGGTCAAGCCTAGCGAGCCACATTAGGCCACCTTGCTATTTAAAATATTATGTCCAGGTCCGTTCCGGCGATGCCCGAGCTCGCATGCTTCGCACTTCTCACCATGATGCTGGCAAAGCTTGATGAACATCCGTCTCCAATCGCATTCCGAGGAGCATGGAGGGTTCTATCAGGAGCGAAAGGAAGCCAGATTGGCTCATGGTCAGGATGGCATCCGGTCCCAACCTGGGCAAGGTGCGCGAGACCTTGAGGTCGAGGCGGGTGCGCACGGTCTGCGATTCCTCCCGCTGCCCTAACCTGGGCGAGTGCTGGGGGAACGGTACCGCCACCTTCATGGTCCTCGGGGAAGTCTGCACCAGGTCCTGCCGGTTCTGCGCCGTCCCGTCCGGAGACCCCCAAGGCCAAGTCGATGTTGATGAGGCTGGCAGGATCGCCGATGCCGTCGCCGATCTCGGTCTCAAGCACGCCGTGATCACATCGGTGACAAGGGACGACCTTGAGGACGGAGGGGCTTCTATCTTCGCCTCCACGGTACATGAGATCAGGCGCCTCAGCTCTACCACCATAATAGAGCTGCTCATCCCCGACATGGGGGGCGATTCCGCATCCTTGAGGGCGATCACCAATTCCTGCCCGGACGTCATCGGGCACAACCTGGAGGTGGTGAGGTCCTTGCAACGGGAGGCCAGGGATGCGAGGGCGAGCTATGAGGGGTCGCTCGCAGTGCTGAGGAGGCTAAAGGAGCTCGCACCGGCCACTTGGACCAAGACCTCGCTGATGCTCGGGCTCGGCGAGACCAGAGATGAGGTGGTCCAAGCCATGATGGACGCCAGAGAATGCGGGACGGACCTCATCACCCTGGGCCAGTACCTGAGGCCCAAGGGCGGCTCGCTCCATGTCAATAGATACGTGTCGCCCGACGAGTTCATGGATCTGCGCCATGAGGCGCTCCGGCTCGGCTTCGCCAGGGTCATGGCCGGGCCGCTGGTGCGCAGCTCATATCACGCTCACGAAATGCTTTCCGAGGAGGAGAATTGATGCTGACCGACGATTTCGACCCCCTGCAAGGGAAGATGCTATCGATCTTGGACAAGGATGGTAACGTGGACAAGGTCCTCGAGCCGAAACTGGAGGAGGAGCGTCTGCTCCACGCCTACCGGACCATGGTGCTCACGCGCGTCGCCGACGACAAGGCGGTCCGCCTGCAGAGGCAAGGCCGCCTGGGCGCATACCCACCATCACGAGGTCAGGAGGCGAGCCAGATCGGTCCTGCACTCGCATTGGAGAAGGGGGACTGGCTGGTCTGGGCGTTCAGGGAGATGGGCGCGCTCCTCCTACGCGGCGTGCCGTTGTGGCGCCTCTACCTGTATTGGATGGGGAACGAGGAGGGCTCCGTCCTGGAGGGGGAGGTCAAGGCCACGCCCTCCGCCGTCCCGGTCGGGAGCCAGATACCACATGCCTCGGGCATATCCTATGCCATCAAGTACCGCAAGGAGGCGAAGGCTGTGCTATGCTACTTCGGCGACGGCGCCACCTCCGAAGGCGACTTCCACGAAGGGCTGAACTTCGCCGGGACCATGCGAACCCCGGTCGTGTTCCTCTGCCAGAACAACCAGTACGCCATTTCCGTGCCGAGGAAGCTGCAGACCGCCTCCCCCACCCTGGCCCAGAAGGCATGCGCCTACGGCTTCAAGGGCATACTGGTGGACGGGAACGACGTGCTCGCGCTCTACGCCGCCGCCAAGGAGGCCGTGGACCGTGCCCGAAAAGGGGAGGGCCCGACCCTGATCGAGTCCTTCACCTACCGCATCGGCGACCACACCACCTCGGACGATGCCACCCGCTACCGCCTGGCTGAGGAGACCGCCTATTGGACGGCCAGGGACCCTATCGACCGCTTCCGCACCTACCTCGTGCGCAAGGGACTATGGGACGAGAGCAAGGACAAGGCATGGCTGGAGGAGGCGTCCCGCCTGGTCGAGGAGGAGGTGAGGAAGGCCGAGGGCCACGCCCCGCCCAAGGTCGACGACGCCTTCCTCCACACCTACGCCCAGATGCCCGAGGACCTGAAGGAGCAGCTGGAGTTCATGCGCGGCGACCTCCCGTCCAGGAAGGAGGGATGAGCATGGCGGTGATGAATATGGTCCAGTCCATAAACCTCGCCCTCAGGGAGGAGATGGACCGCGATCAGAGCGTGGTCTGCCTGGGCGAGGACGTGGGCGTCGACGGCGGCGTGTTCCGCGTCACCGAAGGCCTGTTCGAGAGATTCGGCAAGGAGAGGGTGATCGACACGCCTCTGGCCGAGTCAGGGATCGTCGGCACCGCCATCGGCATGGCCATGGGCGGCCTGCGCCCGGTGGCCGAGATCCAGTTCATGGGATTCATCTATCCCGCATATCAGCAGCTGGTCTCGCATGCGGCGAGGATGCGCAACCGGACCAGGGGCAGTATTTCTTTACCGATCGTGATCCGGACGCCCTACGGCGCCGGGGTGAAGGCCCTAGAGCACCACTCCGAGAGCACGGAGGCGGTCTTCTGCCACGTCCCCGGGCTGAAGGTGGTCGCGCCCTCCACGCCGCTTGAGGCCAAGGGGCTGCTGGCATCCTCCATACGCGATCCGGACCCGGTGCTGTTCTTGGAGCCCACCCGCTCCTACCGCTCGCTCAAGGAGGAGGTGCCGGAGGGCGAGTACCTCATCCCCTTGGGAAAGGCGCGAAAGGTGCGCGAGGGCAAGGACGTCACCATCGTGGGATGGGGGGCGATGATGCCCATCATCCAGAAGGCGGTGGACTCGCTGGAGAAGGAGGGCATCGGACCGGATGTGCTGGACATGAGGACGCTGTCGCCCATGGACCACGCCTCGATCATCGAGTCGGTCAAGCGCACCGGGCGCTGCGTGGTGGTGCACGAGGCGCCGCGCAACTGCGGCCTGGGCGCGGAGATATCCGCCCGGATCATGGAGAAGGCTCTGCTCTCATTGCAAGCTCCAGTGGAGCGGGTGACGGCGCCGGACATCACCATCCCCTTGCCCAAGGGCGAGCATTATTATTACATAAGCCCTGAGAGAGTGGTGAATGGCGTGAAGAGGGCGATGAGCTTCTGAGGTGTTGACATGCCGACCGATTTCCGATTCCCTGACCTTGGAGAGGGCGTGACCGAGGGCGAGATCAAGAAGTGGCTGGTCAAGGAAGGCGACCAGGTGAAGCAGGACCAGCCCATAGCCGAGGTGGAGACCGACAAGGCCGTGGTGGAGATGCCCTCGCCCGTAGGCGGCAAGTTGCTCCGCGTGTACCATGGAGAGGGCGACACGGTGAAGGTGGGTGAGATCCTGGCCACCATCGGTGGCGAGGGCGAGGAGGCGCCCAAGGGCGCTCCCAAGCCGGCAGATGAGGTGGCGCGGAAGCCGTCGGTCTCGGTGGTGGGGGAGCTGCCTGACGAGGAGATCATGGTGAGCTCGAGACCGCAGCCGGCGGTGGCGGTTGCCACCACCGAGGTCCAGGCCACGCCCGCGGTCAGGAAGCTGGCCAAGGACCTGGGCGTGGACATAGCCTCGGTCAAGGGCACCGGTCCTTCCGGAAGGGTGACGGAGGAGGACGTTCGCGCCTCCACCAAGCCCAAGGAGCCATCCCGCCCGAAGAAGCAGGCGAAGTTCGACCTCTATGGCTACATCGACCGCGAGCAGGTCAAAGGCATCCGCAGGTCGACGGCCAAGAAGATGATGGAGTCGACGCTGAAGACGGCCATGGTCACCATGATGGATGACGCGGACGTCACCGAGCTTGTGTCTTTGCGCGAGCGCTTGAAGGCCGTGGCCATGGAGGAGCGCAAGGTCAAGCTGACCTACATGCCCTTCATCATCAAGGCCGTTGTCATGGCGCTCAAGAACAATCCTTACCTAAACTCGAGCCTGGAGGAGGAGAGCGGCGAGATCATCCTCAAGAAGTACTACAACATCGGAGTGGCCGTGGCCACCGAGGACGGCCTGATGGTACCGGTGGTCAAGGTCGCGGACCAGAAGGAGATAATGGACATCGCCATGGAGCTCGAGGAGCTCGCCAAGAAGGCGGCGGAGCGCAAGATCGACCTGGGCGACCTCAAAGGGGGGACGTTCACCATCACCAACTATGGCTCTTTGGGGGGGACCTATGGCAACCCCATCATCAACTACCCCGAATCGGCGATCCTAGGGGTGGGGCGGATACGCGAGATGCCTTGGGTGAAGGGCGGCCAGGTGGTGCCAAGGAAGGTCATGCCCCTTTCCCTCACGTGGGACCACCGCATCATGGACGGGGCGCAGGCCGCCAAGTTCATGGGCGAGCTGCTGCGTTACCTGGAGAACCCCGAGCTCGTGCTGGCGATGCATTGAATCAGCGAGAGAAGTTCCATTCCTGAGAGGAGTAGCGCTGCTCGGCCAGGGCGCGGGCGCGTACCAGCTCGTCGTCCCGCCAGCTGCCCTCCTCCCAGGTCCTGCCCTTGAGGAAGGCGGTCTTCATGGCCTTCATGATATCCTCCTTCGGGGCGTGGGAGACCTCCCGCATCGAGGTCACGCGGTCCTCCGGCCGTCTGGCCTCTTTTCCCTCCAGCTTCTCCGGCGCCACCCTGAGCAGCTTGAACATGCGCTTGCGATCGACGTTCAGCAGCAACGTCCCATGTTGCAGGAAGACGTTGGCCCTCCTCGTCTGGGCGCTGCCCGATATCTTCTTGCCGTCCACGAGCACGTCGTTCACCGGCGAGAAGTTGGCCTTGACCCCGACCAGGTCGAGCGCGTCCACGATCCGCCCGCACACCTCCCGATACGCTGCGCCTATGTCCAGGGGCATTAGGTCCTCAGTGCAGATGATGCTGTAGGTGATCTCTCCCGCCTCGTCATGGTAGACGGCGCCGCCACCGGTACGGCGGCGGACCACCTCCACCCCCAAGCGGACGCAGTTGCGGTAGTCGACCTCGACCTTGAGGCTCTGGAAGCAGCCGATGCTCACGGCGCTCGGCCTCCAGCCATAGAGACGGATGGTCGGGGGGCTGGTGCCCTTGGTCACACCCTCGGAGACGGCCTCGTCTATGCCCATGTTCATTGCCGCGCTCCAGTGCTCGAAATCGACGAACCTCCACCTCATCCCTTGGCCTCCCAAAGCGCCGAGACTAGCTCGGCCGCGTCAGCACCGATAATCTGGATTGAACCCTCTTCTAGTTTGCTCTGCAGGAATCGGGCCGCGCTCTGTTCCTGGTCCATGCTCGAGCATTGGGCCAGGAGCCGTTCTATCTCCTCCATGGCCTCCTCAGGATGGATGAACAGGTCCCCATCCAGCATAACCTCGACATCAACCGGGGATCGCGACAGGGTCAGCCTGAACAGCTTCCCGCCCTTGACCTTGCGGACTACGACCTTCTTCGGCATTCCAGTAGGCTGGCGGCCAGCTCAGCCGTCGGCCCACTTGGTCAGCTTCTCCGCGTCCACGCGCGAGCCGCATATGGCCTTCTTGGTGTTCTCGTTATAGAACGCGGGCACGCCCAGGTCGCCGCCGCAGGCCGCAGATATCACATCGCCGTACTTGCGCATCAGCTGCGCATTCTTGTCGTCGTGCCAGACCTCCAGCTTATCCAATGATTTGCCCGATTGGGCCTCCCATTGGTCTATCACCGGGTGCAGCTTCTTGCAGTGCGGGCACTCCCTTCCATAGAACCAGATCAGTCTCTTACCATCCTCAGCCATTTCTCGTTCACCTCTTGACGAACAGCCCGCACCAGCACTCGCCATAATCCTTCCAGGTCTGCTGAGCGAGGAAGTTGCATGGGCAGATCAGCTTCATGTCCTTATCCGGGTCTCCGGTAGGAACCCGGCAAGGGCAGTACTTCAGTCCTTTGTTATTCATGTTCTCGAGAACGCCTATGGAGAGCTGCTTGACGCTCTCTCGGTCCTCCCAGACCTTTATCTTGTTGTTGCGGGAGGCGAACTCGTCCCACGCCGCCAACACGTCCTCCTTGGTGGCGATGGAGTAGTCGACCTTGTCGAAGGAGCTGGCAGCCTCAGAACGGTCGCCAGGTGAGTATTTGACCTTAGAGCCGCAGCTCGAGCATTGCAGGAGCGGCTTGGCACCAAGGTGCAGGTCGCCGCAAGCCTGGCATACCCAGATGCTCTTCTCCTTGATCCCCTCGAGCAACCTCACCGCCTCATTGCGGTCGCACATTACGAAGGCGTTTCGCATCCCGCAGGTCGGACAGTACTCCGGGGGCTTGATCCCGAAATGGATGTCGTTGCAGACATGGCAGCGCCAGAATCGCCTCTGGGTGTTCATCGTTTTCACTGCGGTGCTAACGATTCCTGCCTGATATAAAGGATTGGTTATTCTCCAGGGCACCTCTGGATGTTCTTACTCGATGGCTGGTGCCAATCCCACCGGCCGAGGAATAATAAAATAGGCAAGTTCAGATTGCAGGGAGGAGGCAGGCAGATGGACTACTACCTAGACCAATTGATCTATGCCGTAGCTCTGCTCTTCTTCATCTTCGATCCTTTCGCCAGCCTGCCTATCTTCATCTCCCTGACCAAGAGCATGGACGATGAGGAGAAGAGGAAGAGCGCCCGGAACGCCGTCCTGGTCTCGGGCGTCCTCTTCGTCATCTTCACTCTTCTGGGCACGGCCATATTGGACCTGTTCGGCATCAGCCTGGACGCCTTCCGCATCGCCGGTGGCCTCATCCTGCTGATGATGGCCATCGAGATCATCTTCTCCCTTAGCTTCAGCAAGGGCACTGACCAGAACAATGTGGCTTGGGTCATCATCGCCACGCCAATACTCACCGGGCCCGGGGTCATTTCCACTGCCATATTACTGGCGGCGAGCGTGGGCTGGTTCACCACCATCATCGCTGGGGTCATATCCTTGGCCGTGACCTGGGGGCTGTTGCGCAATTCCATCTACATCGTGGACAGGGTCGGGAACAACACCATCGACATCTTCTCCAAGATCATCGGCATGCTGCTGGCGGCTCTAGCCGTGGAGTTCATGCTCCAGGGTGTCTACGATTGGTTCAATTTCCATCAGCTGGCATTGATCTCCTCATTAAGCTTCATCATCTGATCGGAACGTTAGCCTGCGGGCAATGCGTTAAAAGAAGAAAATAATACCAGCACCTGCCTCCTTGCCTCAGGTCGTAACATGGTCGAGAAGGAAGAGTTCGTGGTCCAGATCAGGCAGAAGCTGAACATCTCCGAGAAAGCGGCGGAAGGTCTGTACGACCTGGGTATCAGGTCATCGGCCGACCTCAAAGGTAAGGACCCTGTCGCCCTCTACGAAGAGCTGCGAAACAAGCCAGGATGCTTTTGCGAGCCCTGCATGCTCAACCAGTTCAAAATCGCGGTCAAGATGGCGGAAAGGGTCTAGGCATCCTTCGTGACCCTGCTGGAAGAGTTCAAGAGCTCTCCTTGGTTCTTTCAATAGATATAGGGCACAAGGCGGTACCTCACTCTGAGGCTATAGCCACGGTAGTCCGCCTGGGTACTCATTTTCCTCTCCTCCATATCTATGCGCACGAGCATGAGGAACATGGTGATGGCGAAGAGCAGCAGCGATACCGCGCTGAAGCCGATCATCATGACGCCGAAAACGTAGAGCGCCTCGCCCAGGTAGAGAGGGTGGCGGATGATCCGATAAGGGCCGCCTATGACCACGCCGCGGACGGTCGGAAGGACGGCGAAGCTGCGCTTGAGGTATAGGAGGGAGGCGAGCGCCAGGACGGTGCCGATCAGCGCGATCGGGAACAAGCCCGGGACCGAATAGGGAATACCGAAGACCAGTCCCTGGTTGAGGACGAGGAAGGGCATGACGAGGCTTACCGACGGCACCAGCACCTCGGACATGTAGGTCGGCTCCCGCGCCGGTCGCCTGACCCAGAGACTGTACGCCGCCAGCAAGTTCAAGGGAACGGAGAACAGGAGCTGCGCCCTTATCATCGGGTTCGCGACCAGGAAGGATTGGACCAAGGACACAAGTGCGAGGGCGATGAATGGCAGTGAGAGGGCCATGTCGACCGTCTTGTCGTCGATCAGGAACCATCTCGACCGCCGTACGCATGAATGTCCCCTGCCGACCAAACTCATCGAGATTACGATTCAAGGCTAATTGATAAACTCACCGGTGGCGTTGTGGAAGAACCAAAGCACCACGAGCATGACCGCCACCGCCACCACCGTCAAAGGGACGGTCACCTTGAGATGGTGCAGCCGGGGCTTCTCCTCGGTCAGGAGGTTGAATAGGACGAAGAACAGGGTCCCGGCCAATAGGACTAGGAACACTATCACCGCGGTCGAGATGACGTAGTACCAAACGACTCCAAGGTCGGTGGTGACCGCGAAGTAGAGCAGAGCGAGCGAGGGCAGCAACAAGAGCAGGTCCTTCCACTCAAACGTCCTACGTTCGACGTCCCCCTTGGCGACGTAGGACAGCACGGTCAGCATCATCACTCCCAGGGAGAGCCCGAACCCCAGCCCGGAGATAAGACGTATCTCGTTAGAGGTGTCCCTCAGTCCGATGTAGGAGGAGAGGCCATCGAAAGCGAACAGAGCGAAGCCGATCCCGGCCGCCACCAAAACTGGTACGTCAGGCAATCTGGCACGCTTCCACCTCTTCCTCACCAGATAGTAGGCTAGGACCAATCCGAACCCTAGCATGGTCCCCGTGTCCCTCGCGCATACAGGCAGCTGGTAGCCGCCAATGAAGAACGACCGCTCGGGGAGCTGGTGGCACAGGGCATATCCGACCTGCCAGAGCATCTCTGCCCACAGGTCTGCTGGATGGGACATCAGAAAGGGTATAGAAGAAAAGGAGAAAAGGATTTGGCCTCCTCACCAGAAGGCGATGCTCATGGCCGCGATGATACCCCAGCATAGGATTGATAACAGGATCGCAGCCAGGCTGAGGTAGAGGCAGTTCTTGCCAACACGCCTCTTCTCCGGGTTGGGATCATTCATCCAGATAAGGAAGATGATGATCCCAATCAGCAGCGAGAGGAAGGAGAGGATATAGAAGACGTACTTCAACGCTCCCAACGGCTCATACTGCTGAGGCTGCCCATACGGCTGGGGACCTGGGGCAGGTCCAACATTCTGGTTCTGTGGTCTACCACAGTGAGGGCAGACGTTGTATTCTGCGGGTATCTGCCTCCCGCATCCCGTGCACATACGGGTGTTGTCGGTCATTTCTTTTATTCTCCTAGGTCTCCGGTCGGGCTTCGCCCACCAGAGTATGAGCGTAAAATAAATTCGCTAGTCTTAAAACTATGCCTGGGGAGATGTAGTGGAATCGTCCTGGATAATGGAATTAGCTCGGATGAGGCGATATGGATGATAAAATGAGAAAGAACGGTCCCGATAACTAGAACCGATCATAGGCATCGGGACCTTCAGCGCTAAGCGGTTTCAATATCAGAAAGCCATCATTTCTGGTCGTTTATCTTGATGATGTGATATCCGAACTGGGTCTTGACCGGTCCGATGACCTTGCCCTTCTCCCCCTCGAAGGCGGCCTTCTCGAATTCCGCCACCATCTGACCTTTGCCGAACCATCCCAGGGAACCCCCGGTCTTCCCCGAGGGGCACTTGGAGTGCTTCTTGGCAACGTCCTCGAACTTCTCACCCGCGGCGATGCGCGCCATGAGGTCCTTCGCCTCCTTCTCGGTCTTCACCAGTATGTGCGAACAGTTGACTTGCTTGGGCATGAGGGGTGAAGGAGCGGGCTCATTGAAATAGGTTCTGACTCGCCAAGCCCGCAACCAGTAAGCATTTAGCATCGGTGGTCGATTTCCGAGCAATGTGGCAGCCCTTGGATGTGGACAGCTGGACGGAGCGGCGCAGGGGAGAGCTCAAAGACGTCCAGGAGCCGGTCAGGGAGATAATCGAGAACGTTAGGACGAGAGGCGACGACGCCCTGTTCGAGCTGACTGAGCGCTTCGACAAGGTCAGGCCTTCGTCATTGAGGATATCGGAGGAGGAGATCGAGGCCGCCTACGAGCAGGTCGAGCCCTCCCTGGTCAAGGAGCTTCGTACGGCAGCCGCTAACATCGAGCGCTTCCACCGGATGCAGCTGGAGGCAGGGAATTGGACGAAGGAGGTGGAGCCCGGGATCATCCTTGGGGTGAGGCTTCTCCCCATGAGGAGGGTGGGGGCTTACGTCCCCGGCGGCCGGGCGTCATATCCGTCCACCGCGCTAATGTGCGTCATCCCGGCCAAGGTCGCCGGCGTGGAGGAGGTCGTGGTGTGCACGCCCCCACCGGCGAGCCCGCTCACCCTAGTGGCGCTGGACATAGCCAGGGCGGACGAGGTCTACCAGTTGGGGGGAGCGCAGGCGGTGGCGGCCATGGCCCTAGGCACGACCACCATAAGGAAGGTGGACAAGGTAGTTGGCCCCGGGAACATCTACGTCACCGAGGCGAAGCTCCAGCTACGCGGCCAGGTGGAGATCGATTTCCCTGCTGGACCGAGCGAGGTCCTGGTCATCGCCGATGATTCCGCGAATCCCAAATTCATCGCCGCGGACATCCTGGCTCAAGCGGAGCACGATCCCAGCTCTTCATGCATACTCGTTACCACATCCAAGGAATTGGCGGACAAGGTGGGCAAGGAGGTGGAGAGGAGGATCTCCGCCTCACCGCGCAAGGGCATAATCGAGAGGTCTTTGCGGAATGCTGGATACGTGATGGTCAAGGACGCGGAGGAGGCGGCCTCAGTGAGCGACCGCATAGCGCCGGAGCACCTTTCCATCCAGACCAGGGACCCGATGGCGATTTTCGACATTATCCACAGCGCGGGCTCGGTCTTCCTCGGTCCTTTCACCCCTGTGGCGGCCGGCGATTACGCCTCGGGCACCAACCACGTGCTCCCGACCGCAGGATATCCGAGCATTCTCTCCGGGCTGGACGTAAGGCATTTCTGCAAGGCGACCTCGGTCCAGAGGCTGGACGAGAGGGGCTTGGAACGCCTCGCCCCCACCATCGAGCGATTGGCGAACGCCGAAGGGCTGGTGGAGCACGCTCGCTCCGTCCGCGTGAGGCTGGAGAAGGACTGAGCGAAGCTTGATTTACAGCGGCATCGAATCCCGTAGGGATGAGCGACCGCCCCAAGCTCCGACCCCAGCTGATAGGCAGGGAGTCGCAGCTGGAAAGGCTGATGGCCAAGCTGTCATCCGCTCTGGCCGGCGAGGGCTCGGTCATCTTCCTATCGGGGGAGGCGGGCTCGGGCAAGACCAGGATGGCGGAGGAGTTCCAGCAGTTCGCGTCCAACACCGGCTGCTCCTGCGTAAGCGCCACCTGCGTCCGCGGACAGCCGGCCTACGCGCCCTTCAAGAAGGCGTTGGCCAAGCTGTCCGAGAAGGAACCATCCTTGATCGGGCTGCCCTCGTACCAAGAGCTCTTCCGTTCCGACCACGAGGTACGCATGGAAGCAGGGCTCAGGGACAGGGAGGAAAGGATGCTCTTCGCCGCACAGGAGCTGGTCGGGAACATCAGCGAACGCGCCCCTATGCTGCTCCGCATCGACGACCTACAATACGCCGATGCCATGACCATACAGATGCTGCATTTCTTAGGGCGGAGCGTCGCTAATCGGCGGGCCATGATCGTCTGCACCTTCAGCGACGACGAGCTCTTCGACCGTGAAGAGCGGCCACATCCATTGATTGAGGCGATGAGGATCATGAAGCGCGAAGCCCTTTGCGAGGAGGTCCCCATCTCCCCGTTGTCCGAGGAGCAGCTCGCGAAAGCCCTCGGAGAGCTGCTTGAGAGGGATCTGGACGATATGGCGCTCGGTTCGCTGTACAGGGAGAGCGGGGGCAATCCGGAGATCGCGGTGGAGCTGGCCCTGGAGGCGCTAAGGTCGGGGGCGATCGTCCTTGGCGAGGAGAAGGCCACGATGGAGCCTTGGCGCACACTTAGCATTCCTGCGAGCCTGAGGGAGTGGGTGGGGAGGAAATTGGACGCCCTGCCCGAGGACCACCTCCGCCTCCTGAGATTCGCCGCATTGGCAGGGGACATATTCGGCGCCGATCTCCTCTCCCGGGCGATGGGACGGCGGAAGCTGGAGACCCTGGAGCTACTGGATGCGGCGGTGAAGGAGTACCGCCTCTACATCGAGACGCTAGATGGTTTCCGCTTTCGTTGGGGGATAGTCAGGAGGGTGGCCATCGAACGCATGCCTTCCGCCACCGCCGAAGAGCTGAGCCGAGAGCTAGCGAAGGCAAGGCCCGAGCGAGGCTCGGCCTGAGAGGGGATGGAGATGACGCCGAGGGAAGCCAGGATCGAAGCGTGGGACCGCAAGTACCAGGGCGCTCACCCTCGATGGCGAGGGCCGCCAGAGCCTGGCATCCGATCTTCCTGAGGGAGCGAGGGTCCTCGAGCTTGGTTGCGGTGATGGCAAGACCTTGCGTGGCCTGGTCGGCGCAAGAAGAGAGGTGATTGGCCTGGACTTCTCCCGGAAGGGCTTGACCTCATCGCGGGCCAGGTCAGCGGATAACAGCGAATTCCAATTGGTACAGGCCGATGGCTCGCATCTTCCTTTTGCGCCCGGGTCCTTCGGCGTCGTCGTGGCGCACCATTTCTTCGAGCACTTCGAGGCCAAGGAACGAAAGGAAGCTGCCGCCGAGGCCGTCAGGGTTCTAGGCTGGAAAGGGGCTTTGTACCTTCGCGCTTTTTCGTCAACGGACATGAGGGCTGGGAAGGGGAGCCCCATCGAGCCTTCCACTTTTATGAGGGAGGGCATTCCCTACCACTACTTCGAGGAGGGTGAGGTCCAGCCCCTGTTCCGCGGGTTGACCATCGAATCCATTAGGACCGATACCTCGGAGAAGAGGTTCGCTGGAGAGCCTAGGATGAGGGCGGTCATCGTTGCCGTGCTCCGGAAGAGCTTATGAAGCCGGCCGATATTATCGTGACATCCTTTCCGAGCTGTTGAGGTGATGGATTGAGCGAAGAGCTGAAAGACGAGAAGGTGGAGCGCGAAGTTAAGCGCAGATTGGCCGAACTGGAGCGCCTCTATGGAAGGGTGCCGCTGGTGGCGCAGGTGCTCTCGACGAGGCCGGACATCTACCTCGCCTATTCCGATTATTCGGACGTCACACTTAACCGGCCCAGGAACCTGGACCGCAAGACCGCCGAGCTCGCAGCGGTGGCGGCCGGTAGCGCCCTGGCGAGCCAGCATTGCCTCAGCATTCACCTGGAGGCGGCGATCAAGGAAGGAGCGAACGACGACGAGATCCTCGAGTCGGTCCTCATCGGTTCCTTCATGGCCATGACCAGGAGCCAATCGGTCGCGCTGAGGATGTTCCAGGAGATGCGCGCCAGCCCGGAGCAGAAGAAGGAATAGGCTAACCCATGCTGAACGGGATGGTGAAATTGGCCTGGTAGCCCATCCCGTTCTCCAGCACTAGGTCCCTCTGCTCGGCACTGCCATCGGTGGCGGTCATGCCCAGTACGATCTGCGAATGGCTGACCTTTCCGATGGCATAGTTCACTTGGATATTCTCCACATTGGTCTGGCCTGCGCCAAGGTCCCCGGAGGCGCAAGCCTCCCCATTGACGAGTAGCGTATAATTGTAGGATGTGTAAATATGCGAAGAATGGACCATGACCACGACCAGAGACCCGCCCTCCGACCAGAGCTCTGAATCGGATGGGTCGAAGTCGTAGGCGTCGGGGTAGCCATCGCTGTCGCCGTCATGCACGCTTGCCAGAGGCGAGAGCCAGGGTGAGAAGAGCAGCACGGCCACCAGGAGCGCGCCGACGGCTACGGACAGGCTCACCCCCAGAGGGATCAGGATGAGCCGGTTCAAGGAGCGGCGCTTCATCTGCTTCGAGTCCTTCAGAACCACGTGCGTCTTGACCGTGATCATCCGTCGGAAGCGTACGGCGCAGATTCTGCACGACTCCGCGCTGTCCTGATTCCACGCGCCGCACTTGGGACACTTCAATAGATCGCCTCGGGCCCATCGGCTTGTCTGGAAATAATGTTTGCGCGTTAGATGATCCGTAGCTCCTTGCCCACCTTCTCGAAGGCGGAGATGGCGAAGTCCAGGTCGGACCGGGCCATGGCCGCGTTCATGATGGTGCGGATGCGCGCCTTGCCCTTGGCTACCATGGGGAAGACGATGGGCAGGGCGAAGACCCTCTCCTCGAAGAGGCGCTGCGAGAGCTGCTTGGCCTTGCCGCTGTCGCCCACCATGACGGGGACGATCGGCGTCTGGCTCTTGCCGGTGTCGAAGCCGAGCTGCTGCATGGAACTCTTGAAGTAGCTAGTATGATCCCAGAGCGCCCTCACGTGCTGGGGCTCAGTCTCGAGCACCTCTATGGCCGCGATGCAGGCAGCGGCCACGGCCGGAGGGTGCGAGCCCGAGAGCAACCAGGTCCGCGAGCGGTTGTAAGCGAAGTTGACCAGGTCCTTCGAGCCCGATATATGGCCTCCCACCACCCCGAAGGCCTTGGAGAACGTGCCCATCTCCACATGCACCCTATCTCGTGGCAGCTGGAAGTGCTCGACTATCCCCCTTCCTCCTTCACCGAGCACGCCCTCGCCGTGGGCGTCGTCGACGTAGAGCATAGCCCCATGTTCATGTGCCAGCCTAGCGATGTCCGGGAGGGGGGCGATGTCGCCGTCCATGGAGAAGACCCCATCGGTTATGATGAGGATGCGCCTAGGGATCGGGTCCCTCCTCTCTGACTCGACCAGTACCTTTTCCAGGTCCGCGGCGTCGCAATGCTTGTATATCGCCCGGTCCGCCACCGAGAGCCTGACCCCGTCGATGATCGACCCGTGGTTGAGCTCGTCGCTGATGATCAGGTCCCCCTTCCCAACCAGTTGAGGTATCAGCCCGGCGTTGGCGGCGAACCCCGTCTGGTAGACCAATGAGGCCTCGGCGTTCTTGAAATGGGCGAGCCGCCTCTCCAGTTCCATGTGCAGGTCCATGGTCCCGGCGATCGGCCTCACCGAGCCCGAACCGGCGCCATGGGTCCTTACGGCCTCGATGGCCGCCTCCTTCAGGCGAGGATGGTTGCTCAGCCCGAGGTAGTTGTTGGAGCAGAACATCAGGACCTCGCGGCCGTCGACCTCGCACCAGGGCGAGCTCGGCCCCTGCAGCACCCTCAGCTTCCAATCCAGCTCGTCCTTGACCAGGGCGTCGTACTCCTCCTTAAGAAATGCGGTCGGGTCTCTCATCGGGTCATCTCCTCAATCTCGGCGTCAAGGCCTTAACCATGTCCTTGACCATCATGGGCAGGTCGTACTTCGGGTCCCAGCCCCAGTCCCTCCTCGCCTCGGAGTCGTCCAGGCTCATGGGCCAGGAGTCGGCTATCTTCTGCCTGTGATCTGGCACGTAGCTGACCTGCAGCTCGGGGACGTAGCGTTGCAGCTCTTGCGTCAGCTCCTCCGGGGTGAAGCTCATCGCAGTGACATTGTAGGCGTCGCGCCTCTTCACCCTGTCGGCAGGTGCGACCATGATGTCGATGGCACAGCTCAGGCAGTCGGGCATGTACATCATCGGAAGCCTGGTGTCCTGGCGCAGGAAGCAGGTGTAGCGGCCCTTGGTCAAGGCCTCGTAGAAGATCTCCACGGCGAAATCGGTGGTGCCCCCGCCGGGATGTGTCTCGCTGCTGATGATGCCAGGATAACGGACGGACCTGACATCGATCCCATATTTACTGTAATAGTAGTTGCAGAGCAGCTCGCCGGAGAGCTTGGAGACGCCGTACATGCTGGTGGGGAGCATGACCGTGTCCTGTGGCGTGCCTTGGCGAGGGGAGGTGGGCCCGAACACCGCGATGGAGCTGGGCCAGAAGATCTTCTCCAGATGCAGCTTGCGTCCCGCCTCAAGGATGTTGACGAGCGAGTCCATGTTCGTCCGCCATGCCATCTGAGGGTCCTTCTCCCCGGTAGCGGAGAGGACGGCGGCCAAGTGGTAGACCTGAGTCACTTCGTGGTACTTCAGCAGCTCGGTAAGCGAAGCCTCGGACGACAGGTCGACCTTCTCGACGGGACCGGAATCCAATATCTGCTCGCTGGGAGGCCGGTTGTGTATCCCGGCCACGACAACGTCCCCCCCATATCTCTGCCTCAAGGCCATGGTCAGCTCCGAACCGATCTGGCCCGTTGCGCCGGTAACTAGGATGCGAGAAGTCGTGTCCATGCTCTGCCCATTGCCGTGAATCCTTGGGAAAGGATATATGGATTGCCTTTGACAATGTAGCAGGGAACGCGGAGGTCTTAGGGTGAGGATCGAGGCCAACTATGGGTGGGCGGAGATCGATGGAAGGAGGTACGATGGGGACTTGGTCGTACACGCCGACGGGACCGTCACGCCGAGGGAGGCATCGCTCTCCATACCTTATCGGAAGGAGCTCTTCCACACCCCCCTGTCCGAAAAGGAGCTAGGATTCCTGGAGGAGGAGGCGCCGGAGGTGGTGATCATCGCCGCCGGGCACAAGGGGATGCTCACCATCACCCCCAAGGCCAAAGAGATCCTAGAGCGATACGAGTGCAAGGTGGCCATGGCCCCTGAGGCCGCGAGATTGGCCAGCAGCGAGCGAAGGCGCTTCGTCGCCATCCTCCATCTGACCTGCTGAGGCGGGGGGGCCGCGGATGGACCACGACGCCAAGAAGACGCCCCCGAACCAGCTGGAGAGGCAACGCGACTGGCTGATCGAGCATTGGAGATATTTGCTAGAGCAGAGCGCGCTAAAAGAGTATGTTCCGCATCGACCGCGGGCCTTGGACGTGGGCTGCGGCCCGGGCCTGGTGATGGAATCCCTCGAGGACATCATGGACGTGCAGGGGATCGACAATGACCCGTCCATGGTGCAGGCTTGTCAGGACAGGCACCTCCCCGCCACCGTGGCCGAGGCTGAGCGACTACCTTACCAAGAGGGCTCATTCGACATCGTCTATTGCTCCTTCCTATTGCTGTGGGTGAGGGACCCCAAACGGGTACTGGACGAGATGTTCCGCGTGTCGAGGACATGGGTCGTTTGCCTGGCCGAGCCCGACTATGCCGCCAGGGTCGACCACCCCCCGGAGCTCGAGGAACTCACATCGCTGATCGTGGCGGGTACCAAGCGGTCAGGAGGGGACCCTTGTATGGGGCGCAAGCTCCGCTCCCTCCACGCAGGTCGTGGGCAGGTCGAGATAGGCACATATCCAGGGACGTGGAGCTTGGAGAGGCTAAGGGCCGAGAGCGCCTCTGAATGGCGATGGGCCGAGGAGATGGTGGGGAAGGGGGAGGAGACCGCAGCGCATGGCCCGGCTGAGATCGATCTGGGACCAGGCGCTTGAGGAGGGCACCCTCTATCAGTATAATCCCATCTTCTACGCCTTGGCCAGGAAGACTAGGTGATTAGACCGACCTACTCTCCAGGCAGAAGTAGTCGCCGTGCTCGCGGGCCAGGGGGCAGCCTCCGCCGCACACGTCCTTCAGGCCGCATTCCTGGCATTCGCCGTCGAGGAAAACCCTATCCCTGATGTCCTTGCACAGCTGATGGTTCCATATGTCCTGCCAGTCGTCCTTCAGAATGTTGCCTAGCGGCTTGTAGTAGCTCTGGCATGGAAGGACGCCGCCGTCCGGCTCGACCGCCATGCTGAGCGAGCAGGCGGTGCATTGCTTGATGCCCAATCCGAGGTTCACCGGGTTGAGCTCACAGTAGGGGGTGGGGGTGTACCAGGTGAGCTTGGTGTCGGTCTCCGCCGCCATCCGCTTGAGATTGGTCAGTAGCGGACCGAGCTCCTCGCAGCTCACCGCCTCTGCCTCCTTCCCTTTCCCGGACCGGATGATACCATTGAAAGCGACGTTCTTGACGCCCATAGACACCAGAAAGGAGAACGTCCTCTCGATCTGGTCGTAGTTGGAGCGCATGATGGTGGTGTTCGTGCTCACGTACAGGTCCTCGGACAAGGCTAACTTGAGCCCTTGGACGGTCTGTCTCCAGGCGCCCTGGTCGCCCACCAAGGAGTCGTGCACCCTCTCCTGATCCGAGAGGACGGTGATCTGCACGTGGTCCAGGCCCTTCTGGACCAAGCCCTTCAGATAGCCGGGCTCACGGAGCCTCCTACCGTTGGTCACCAGTCCAGTGATCTGGCCCAGTCGCTCGGATTCCATAACCAGCTCGTCCAAGCCGGGGTAGAGGGTGGGCTCGCCCCCAGTGAAGACCACGTGCGGGACCCCTAAGCTCCAAAGCCTGGTGATGACCGCCTTCCACTGCTCGGGCCCGAGCTCCTTGACCTCCCTCGGTTCGTTGTAGCAGTGGGCGCAGCGGTTCTGGCACTTGTATGTTAGGATGAGGTCCATGCGGTAGGGGGCCGGGAGCTGGTCCAAGCCGTAGGTGGGGCGCTCGGAGCCGATGCTGCTGATGACCTCGACGTCCCCATGCACGAAAAGGTCGAGCTTCTGCTTGATGGCCGCGTAGTCGGAGGCGGCTTTATCCTTGTCCAAGTTGCGGTAGCGTCTCATCATGTACTTGGCCATCGCATCCACGGACCTCGCCTCCAGGGCGCAGCGCGCATAGTCCAGCGCAGTCCCGTTGAGGAAGAGGATGCCTGAGGCATCGACCAGGAGGACGCCGTTGAGGGACGAGTCCACGCGCAGATGGAAGCGATGGTGCCCCCATTCGCCCTTACCGTCGTAGCGATATACGCCTTGGGGCAGTCCCTCGCCCTTTACCTCGCGCCACCAATCTTGGACCTTCATCTCCCTCCCCCCGCGCAGGCGCATGCGCAAGCACAGGCGCATGCGCATCCATGTCCACCTACCGATGAGCCGGCCTTGCTCGCTGGTGCAGGGTTGGTCACCGGGGCGATCTCCCTGGTCAGCCCTCTGATGTCCTTGACCACGTTGTTGCTGGCGTTGCGCAGCCTCGAGACGTAGTCGCCAGCGATGTTGCCTCTTGTGGCATCGGCCGTTCCCGCCGTCCTGCCGACTGTAGGCCCCGTGGATGTCCTCGGAAGCGGGAGGATGACGATATCCCTCATCATCCTGTCCTCGTACCGACGATCGAGCATCATCCAGTCGTTCTTTTCCGCGAGGGACTTGGCGAAGTCCTCGGGGGTCCCCGCCGCCTTGACCTCCTGCCAGGCCTTCTCGCATATCCTATCATAATAAGTCTTGGTGGCCTCGACGTCGAATCCCGCCATTTTGGCTCGGACCGACCCGATGAGCTCGACGAGCGTCGCCTTGAGGTCGCCACGATTTACCTGTCCGTCCTTGATGGAATGCAGGTACATCGTCTCGTATTCGCGCTCGCCCTTGTCAGCCTTCTTGATAAGGCGCATGGGGAATTCCTCGGATACGACCTGGACCAACCCTTTCTTCGTCAGCCCGAAGAGTATCATCGTCGCCACCACCTCCAACGGCCGCTCTAGGACTACGGCGGCCTCCACCGCCGTCAGGTCCCTTCGTGGACCTGCGCCGACCACGTCGAGCTTGGGCTCGAAGTAATCCTTCGCGTCCCGCCTTGCCCTTCGCAGCGAGAGAACGATGGTGGTCACGAAGAATGCCCCGAACAGGAAGGGTATGAGCAGGCCCGAGAGGGTGCACACGTCCCCAATTATGTCGATCGGAGGCTCGTCGGATCCAGGCTCGAAGAACACGTCCACATAGCCCTTGGGGAATCCCGCCCCGAAGTCCACTGCGCCGCTGGACACCGATTCCGACGAGACGGTGTTGTATTGCCACGAGGCCACGACCATTCCTGAGCTGTTGTCAACCTCGATAGAGTGCCATGGGAACCCCTCCAACCATACGGCCTGCGAGGTGTTATCGAACCCTTGAGGGAAGTAGAAGTTCTCCTCCAACGTACCGATGTTCCCGATCTGGAACTGGGTGCTGAACCAGGTCGGCCTGAACCTCACTCCGACGGTGTCGGGTACCAAAGTGTTGTTGTAGACCATGTGCGGGTTGTTCACCTTGAAGCCCAGCTCGAACGTGCCCTCGCTCTGGATCATACCGATCGTGGTTTGATCGAACTCTACCGCGATGCCGGGGGTGACATAGGGCGAGTCATGAATCTGGGATGGCTGTCTGATCTCACCGCTGACCAAGATCCAGGCCTGGGCAGAAGCCAGGTTATAAAAATTGTTCGGCATCCCAATATCGACGCCGTCCAGATAACCGACGTTCGTGAAATGGAAGTAGTACTCGATGTCCACGCTCCCATCCCTTAAGGCTGTCACGTTCACCTTCTGTTCCGCCAGGGAGAAGGTGTAGTCCTGAGCCGTGGAGGTCGTTGCCAGCCCTCCGAAAGGCTGGAAGAGCATTATCGCCGCGAGAAGGGCGAACGCGAAAAGAACGAGTGCCGAAGTCACGGACCTTCTGCGTTTTGCCAATGGATCACCACTTAGGAGCCTCTTCCAAGGCATATTTCATGCCGCAATAGGGGCAGGAGACCATGATGCCTCCAGAGATGACCTTGAGGTCCTTGTCGGACAGAGGCGCGCCGCAGGATTTGCATACCAGCTGCTTCTGCTCTAACTGCCCCGATCCCTCCATCTTCACATTGAAGGTCTGGTTTATCAGCTTTGGTTGCGAAGCCCTCACCTTCTCACTTTGCCAGCTGAAATAGATAAGGAAGATGGCGATCAGGACCATCACCCCTCCAGCCACAAGATTCTCGGTCCCTCCGGCGATGATGAAGATAGCGCCGAGTAGCAATAGGAAGACGGCCACGAATATCAGCACAGCAGAGACTATCCGGCTCATTTTTCCCCTGTCTGGATGAATGCATTATCCTGCTCTTAAAATGATTCCTTGGAGAGCTTCGATGGTCAGAACGCCTCAGTTGGACTGCCGCGGCAATGCCAGTCCTCTTACATGTGAACATGGCTTTGTCTGTGGAGCCTGGCCTATACTAGAGGTCTAATCGCATGGCACGATCAGCGTCGGCACCTTCGAATGATGGACCACTTTCGATGAGACGCTGCCAAGCAGAAATCCTTCCATTGCTCCCATGCCTCGGCTGCCCAGGACCAAGAGGTCATAGCCCTTGGAGGATTCGGTCAATATCACGTTGGCAGGACTGCCCGACAAGACCATCGCTTTGCATGCTATTCCTTTCCCCATAAGCAATTCCTTGGCCGATTCTAGGTTCTTCGGTGCCTCGGATTTCAGCTCATGTGCCGGAAGATCTCTCGTCGTCTCAGGAGGCCTATGCACGTGCAACAAGGTTATCTCCGCTCCGAACTTGGAGGCTAGACCACCTGCGAAGGCAGCCGCGGCGTCAGCGCATTTAGATCCATCGACCCCGACCAATATCCTCTTAATTTCGCCCATGTGAATCCAAAAAGGATGTAGCGGCGCATTACCAAATATTTTTCTATAGGAGGAAGTGAGGCGTTTCAGCTGCAAAGAAGATCTCAAAGAACAATAATGTAAGATGTAAAGGGTTTTTCAGACATGGTCAAAGGCCTATGAAGGTCTTAGAACCATGCCCAGATGGTCGCCCACATGAAGAAGTAACAGACCAGGTAGAAGATAGCACCAATTATCGCAACAACAATGATGTTGCGGCCAAGCGCCTTCTTGTTCGGGTCGTTGCTCATCAAATAGACGATACCAATGATTATGCCTATGAAGAAGAACAAGAACGCGATCAGGTATAGTATGAATACCATGACCGGGCTCACGCCTTCAGGCATTTGCTGCTGTTGCGTCCCCTCCAATTCATTCCCTCCTAAATCAAGTCAGGCACCGCCTGAACTTATTATTCCTGATTAATTGTTTCATTTATAATAATTATGGAGGTTCAGATAAGGAACTGGGGGTAAAAGGCAAAAATAATACGATATTTCGTACCGGGTTACCAATTGGAGTAATCCAATCAACGAATACATCATCGGGTTCAATGAAACCCACTCTTTTCCGAGCTCTATCGCTCATACAAAAATCTGCCATTAATGTTCAAAGTTTCAGGGAATGAGCACAGACCGCATTAAAAAGGGCGATATCAGATATGATAACCAGACGGTTCTCTATATAAGCTGTCCTTTCGGATTCTGGACGTGAGATGGAAGGCTGTCTCTAAGGATGTGAAATGATGTTCGAAGCCGGCTCTGAATCCAATCTGTCCATGGCGGAGAAAGTTCCTTCGAAGGCAACAGCTAAGGCCAAGCAGGTTAAAGCCAAGGCCAAGGTAAAAGCAAAGCCAGAAGGATTTCAGGGCATCGTGGCTCAGCTGAACAATTGGAGCCCCTCGGACCCGACGCTCACACGAAGCATCCTTTCAGACGAATTGAGGGCGGTATTGGAGGCTGAATCCCATGCCTGCATCAATTCCTGCGTCCCGGCCCTGACCGTCGATTCCACTAATGCCATCGAAATCATGCACTTCCGGAACAAGGACGACATCGACGAGTTCGTGACGAGGATGGTCTGGATGCATGAGGTGTTCAACTCCTCCTTAGGGATCTTCATGAACGTGCCAACGGAGAATCGGTCCTTGGTGGAAGAGGTTTGCCACGCCTTGCTCAAGATGGACGATGGTTGTGTCGTCATGATCAAGTGAGGGGATCCATCTCCTTCATGTGGCACCAACATGCATAACTTTATATACAAATAATGTTTCATCAAAGCCAGCTAAATCTAATTCGTTCGGCGTGTTCTAAACGACCCCTCCGGGGCTGCGAGGAGCCAAAGAAGGAAATTTGGTCTAGTCAATCGAAACCGGAGGTGAAATCAGAAATGTACGACAGGGCACCAAGGGAAATGCACAAGACCGTTTGCGACGACTGCAAGCAGACTTGCGAGGTCCCATTCAAACCCACAGAGGGTCGCCCAGTATATTGCCGCGACTGCTTCAACAAGCACAAGCCGGCAAGGCGCTATTAGATCTGCTGCGAATAACGGCACGGTCTATTTTTTCTTAATTTTTTACTCTTATTTCTGTTTAATAGCTAACCGATATCGGCTGATGACTCCCGAGGAAATCAACTTAGGACAGTCATCTTAATTATGATTTGAGTGTAAGAGCTTGGCTTGGATTTGCCTGATGCCCGATTGCTATCGAATGTTTTAGATAAAATATCTAATTCTTCTGTCTCTTGATTGAAGCGGCAACTTCCTTCGCGGTTTTCAAAGGCTTCAGCACACTTGTTTGGAAGGACATTGTGGCCATTATCTCGGGCTCCATCGAATATTCCATCAATTTTTCCATGCTAGGCGTGTCATAGATAGAATATACGGTATGGCTAGGGGAATCGACCCAAGCACCAATGATCTTGATATCGTGTTTTCTCGCCAACATCTCATCCTTATCCATAGCGTTTAGGAAAGCATCCTTGAACTTCTCTACAAACGCTGGGCAAGCCTCTGGACTATGTTTGCTTATCTTAATGACGTACATGCTCTGACCTCACATCACCTGTTACAGCCATTCACCATGGCCTTAATCAAATGCCTCGATGCCTCACACTAATTAACTTTTCTAAATATGGGTCTGGGAGTCATGCGGATGCCATGGCCCTTGCATCGATTCTAAATTCTCAAGAAATGACAGTCGACGGTCGTCATCAAAAAGGATCTGAATGAGGTTCATCCTCCATCATAAAGGTGTAATTTGGCATCCTGAATGTTGTATGTCGATCGGTCAACTGCTTCATCCTTACCTGAGAGATCTAGGAAATGATTGGGATATTATTAGGTGGCTCAGGAACAACCTTTTAGTGCGAAACTGAGATAATTAGAAGGAGGGCGCAAGAATGCAGGATTTCGAGAAGCTCGGCGTATTCTATCTGGGCCGTAACTTTGACTTGGCAAGCAAACGATGCAGGACGACCTGCTCCTCTACGATTCCAAGGACCTGGTGACGCACGCGGTCTGCGTGGGCATGACCGGGAGCGGCAAGACCGGGCTCTGCATCTCCCTTCTGGAGGAGGCGGCGCTCGACGGCGTACCCTCCATCATCATCGATCCCAAGGGGGACATGGCCAACCTGCTTCTGACGTTCCCCGAGCTGCGCAAGGAGGACTTCTGCCCTGGGTCAACCCAGAGGACGCCAGAAGAAGGGCCTCACGCCCGAAGATTATGCGGCCAAGCAGGCTGAGACCTGGAAGAACGGCCTGGCCAGATGGGGGGAGGACGGCGCCCGCATCCAACGGTTGCGCGATGCCTGCGATTTCACCATCTACACGCCGGGCAGCAACGCCGGTACCCCGGTGTCCATCCTCAAGTCCTTCTCCGCCCCTCCCGCCGAGATCATCGGCGACGAGGAGCTGCTGCAGGAACGCGTCAACACCACCGTCACCAGCCTTCTCGGGCTGATGGGCATCGAGGCGACCCCATCCGGTCCCGGGAGCACATCCTGATCTCCACAATATCTCCGAGGCCTGGACGTAAGGGTGCCAACCTCGACCTGGCCGGCCTCATCCAGCAGATCCAGACCCCCCCCGTCAAGCAGATCGGCGTGCTGGAGCTGGAGTCATTCTACCCTTCCAAGAACCGCTTCGAGCTGGCCATGCAGATCAACAACCTACTCGCCGCCCCGGGATTCCGGCTCTGGCTGGAGGGCGAGCCGCTGGACGTGAAGTCGCTTCCTGTACACCCCCGATGGCAAGCCCAGGGTCTCCATCTTCTCCATCGCCCACCTCAGCGACCATGAGCGGATGTTCTTCGTTTCGCTCCTGCTGAACCATGTGGTGGGTTGGATGCGCACCCAATCCGGCACGACCAGCCTGCGCGCGATTCTCTACATCGACGAGGTCTTCGGCTACTTGCCGCCGGTGGCAAACCCGCCCTCCAAGCTGCCTCTTCTGACACTGATGAAGCAGGCCCGCGCCTTCGGCGTCGGGGTGAGTGCTGGTCACCCAGAACCCGGTGGACCTGGACTACAAGAGGCTGTCGAACACGGGCACCTGGTTCATCGGACGGCTGCAGACCGACCGGGACAAGATCCGCGTCCTGGACGCGTTGGAGGGCGCATCAGTAGGTACAGGGAAGCAGATTCGAACGCAGTCAGATGGACCAGATCATCGCCGGACTAGGCAACCGGGTGTTCCTCATGCACAATGTGCACGATGACGCCCCGACGGTGTTCACAGACCAGATGGGCGATGTCTTACCTCGCGGACCGCTGACGAGGGAGCAGATAAAAACCCTAATAGGTCCGACCAAATCGCGATCTCAGGCCGTACGCCCTCCCACAACGCATATCTCCATCCCTCAGACTGGGCAGGATTCAGGAAGCGTGGCAGCGGCGATCCAAAGGCCGATATTGCCGACCGAGATCCCACAATATTTCCTACCTTCATCCAGTGGAACCTCGGCAACCTTGGTCTACAAGCCTATGTTGCTGGGCGTTTCCCAGGTACGTTTCTCCGACACGAAGAGGAAGGTGGATGATACGAAAGAGCTCTACTTCCTCGCCCCCTTTATCGATGGTCCGGTCCCGATGAATTGGGAAAACGCAGAACCGGCCGATCTCAATATGCCCGATCTAGCGAGCACGCCATTGGATTCAGCCAAGTACGCAGACCTTCCGTCCGCGGCAACCATGTCCAAGAACTATGGAACCTGGAGAAAGGAATTCGCCAACTGGTTATCGAGAAGCCAAAGGATCGATCTATTCATGAGCCCGGGCCTTGGTCAGGTGTCCAAGGTCGGGGAAAAGGAGAGCGACTTCAGGATACGCATGCAACTCGCCGCCAGGGAACAATCGGACCTGAACGTAGAAAAGCTCAGGAAGAAGTACGCACCAAAATACGCTGCTCTCGACGAGCGTATCCGAAAGGCGAAGGTGGCGATCGAGAAAGAGAGGGAGCAGGCAAGGAGCCAGAAATATCAGACGGCGATGTCCCTTGGTTCGTCCATCCTCGGTGCCATGGTTGGCAGGAAAGTAAGCAGCAGCGCCACAAGAACCGTACGCAACTATGGGAAGGCCGCTAAGGAGAAGAAGGACGTCGAGTACGCTGGAGAGAACCTCGAATCCCTACAAGAGCAGAAGAAGAGGTTGGAGGAGGAGTTCCAGCAGGAGCTAAAGGCCATGGGAGAGAAGATGGACCCTTTGACCGAGAAGCTAGTAACCATCTCGATAATGCCCAAGAAGACGGACATCTCCGTGAAGCTGGTGGCACTGGTCTGGAGCCCATCGATCTCAAAAGGGAAGGCCTAGGCGATTCATGACAAGCTCCGGTGAAATAACATGTGATGGTATAACTAAGGCTTACGAGAGAGGCAAGCCCGTATTGTCTGCGGTAAGCTTCTCCATCCCTGCGCACGGCATCTTCGCGGTCATTGGTAGGAACGGGGCGGGAAAGACAACGTTAGCGAGGATTCTCTCCACGCTGCTCGAGCCAAGTTCGGGGCGGGCGTCGATCGATGGTTTGGACGTCATGCTGGATGCGAAGAAGTTGCGAGAGCGGATGGCGGTCGTGCCTCAAGAGGGCAGGACCGTCGCTTGGATGACACCCGTCCAGACCGTTTCCACTTACCTAATGTGGCGAGGCGTCGGCTACAAGGAGTCTCTGAGGAAGGCTGAGGAGGCGGTAGTCCAGGTCGGCCTTGAGGGACAGGCTGACCGTCTTAACCGAACCTTGTCCGGGGGAATGAAGCGCAAGGTCCTCGTGGCCATGGTCCTGGCCTCCGACGCCGAGTTCATCTTTCTGGATGAGCCGAGCACAGGCCTCGACCCTATCTCCAGGCAGGAGCTATGGCGATTACTGATCGAGCTAGGGAAAGATCGTTTCGTGCTGCTAACCACCCATTACTTGGAGGAGGCAGAAAGGGTAGCGGACCGAATCGGGATTCTAAACGAGGGCAGGCTAGTGGCTTTTGGTAGCATGCAGGAGCTGCGGGGTCGGCTCAAGCATCAGTACAGCCTGAAGGTGCCTGAGGCGGCGAACATCTCAGTGAGGGAGGGGGAGAAGATACCGTTGGGCAATGGCCAGGTTCAAGTGCTGACCACGAGGTCCGAGGCCTTGGACCTTTCAAAGGATCTAATCCAAGCTAAGGCGCAGTTCTCAGTGAACCCCGTCACGCTGGATGATATCTTCACCTACATGGTAGGGGCCATGGACGCGGAGGCGACCGAGATCGAGGAGGTCGATGAGGAATGAGCCGCCTGGGCAGTCAAATACTGGCCTCCATCCTGGTGAACGCAATCTATGAAATGCGGAATTATCCCGCAGTTCTAGTGATCACCGTGCTCTCTCCGCTCTCCTTCCTCACTTTGATCTTCTTCATAAGTGGGGGAACGCTACTGGCAGTGGGGATTGTAGGGGGCTTGATCATGAGCATGTTCTCCGCAGGGACATCGCTCCAGGCTGATCTGTCCCATCTAAAGAACGATTTCAAACTACAGGACATGGTGGTAGCGTCACCCACGAAAGCATCCGTCTACGTCGCAGGCATGGCTATATCAGAGCTGATCTACGCCTCGCCGGCGCTTGCCATCTTGTCCATACTCTTCGCGTTGTTCGTGCATATCGAATTGGCTGCGGTGCTTGGCATCGTCGCTGTCATGCTAATGATGTTCCTGATGTCGATCTCCCTGGGGTTCGCCCTTGCTACCATCTCCTCTGACATAGTCCAAAGTTTCGCGTTCACGCGCCTGCTCTCTCTGCTCTTCACTACCCTGGCTCCGGTGTATTACCCGATCACATTCATTCCGTTGCCGTGGCGATACATAGCATATCTTTCACCCACAACATACGCGGCTCAGATAGGTCACGTCCTCGTTGGTTTCTATGCGGTCCCGATGAATCAGCTTATGATAGATTGGGTCGTGCTGATAGTCCTCACCGTTCTCTTCGTTTGGATTGGTATGAAAAAGGCTAGATGGAGAGAGAAATAAATAACGTGTAAATTTGCGTGATTGAACGTTCAATCTGTAGGTAGCTCGGGGGGTTTTCGACGGTATCTGCAAGCTTTTGACCCTGATCTCGAATTCGCGTTGTGGTCAGATGGTGACAAATGGCAGCCCACCTGACATTGGGTCCGAGGAATAAGGTCATTCAGAAGAGTGCGAGGTAACGGGAACTCAAGGGGGACGACCTTCTTGGCTACAGAGACAGGCCTTAGGGATGCCGTGAGGTTCGGGCTATGTAAACCGTCAATCAAATGGGTATTAGTTTTTCCTAGCGTAAGACTGGGATGCCTACGCTCAAGTTACGAGGATGGCAATGAAATTCATAATTGCTAATCGATCAAGGTTCGACGCAAGAAAATCAACTCGAATGGCATTAGAGCCAGTATCGGCATGAATGTCAGTAATAACATTCCCATCAGAGCTTCTAACAAGGACCCCACTTTTTTTGGCCCCCTCATAGGAGCCAAGATTGGATTTATACTTAAAAGCATCAGATTTGCACAGGACCTGGCCAGATCTGTCCTTAAGGGTACAAGGGAATCGAGTCTTGTTGCCTAATATGCCCGTCATGGAACCCCCTCCTTCGAAAAACCCACGCACCTGATTCAGCGAATCGTAAATTAGAATCCTAGTTGCCAGTCCCGTCTTCCCTTCCATTCTTACCTCACTTATTCTTAAGCCTTCACTGTTCTCAAAATAATAGGGGACTGCCTTTTGTTGGCCAACTAATTGGCCCAATAGATTGCCCTCGAGGTCCTTAATCTCATATTTCACGGTCAGCAGTTTTACTTTCGTTGGCGGACCAATCAATAAAACGTCCCTGTCGAACATATCCGCATTCCCCTATAAGTCCTTGATAACAATTGGAATGCAATTTATGTTAAAATAAGTAATTTGTTAGAGTTGCCTTGAGGTTCGGACTCTAAAGATAACAGGATGATAAGTGGACAAGGGGGGATTCGAACCCCCGGCTTCCGCCTTGCGAAGGCGGCGATCTTCCGCTGATCTACTTGCCCGTTGGGTCAGTGCAATGAAGGAGAGGAATATATACTTGTCCGTGTGGCTGAGCGACTCTCATCTGCTGGAGCTAGAACCCGCCTACGTTATTAGTCCGCTCCCTCCGTGCTAGATTCTCAATTATCTCGAAGAACTGCTCGACCTTCAATTGTGATATCCCTTTTTCTATATTAGAGAGAATGAATCCAGACTCGTCCTCTTTGATGACCTTCAATGGAATTTCGTATATTACCACTGCGTTCTTCGCCCATGACTCGTACTCAATCCTTAGCCCAGTTGAGGGGGTCCTTCGCCTAGGTTATCACCGTAACCGAGCAATCGAGGCGAGCCTGGCTCAAAGTTACCGAAGGTATCCCCGGCTCGGACGTCTTCGACCTATCGACCAACATCCTCATCAGATGCGTGTCGAGGAGCGCTGTCATCCGGACGCAGAGCTCCATCGAAATCGCCAAGCGCTCCAAGGTTATCTCCCTCGCCCGCTTGTCCGCCTGCAAGGTCCTAGCCTGGGAGATCTCTTGGTTGGCACACCTGGCTTGCTGAGCCTATCCACGATGTTCCTGAAGGAGAGGAAGGCATCATTCAACTCGGACATGAACCTTGCATGGTCATCCCTCGAAAAATCATTTCTCGATGCCTGTCGAAACACTGACGAAATCAAACCTTCTGGTTACGGTTACGGCCATATCTCAGGATGAGGACGATAATTATTAAATTGAGCGCGAGGGCGATGGCGTTCCAAAGGATCAATGGAAGCGAATCAAGCAATATCCCATAGATCAACCATATGAACAGTCCAATACCGATGAGGATGGGCATGAACAGGGACAGGTCCCCCATGCTCTTGCTTCGATATCCCTTTACGATCTGTGGCAAGAAGCCAATGGTGGTAAGGAATCCTGCCAATAGGCCCAGGGCTATCCACTGGTCCATCATCGCACCTTAGGACTGTTTCGTGACCCTTTTAGCTCTGGCCACGACCTTGTCCACCATTTGCGGCGCGGACCCGATGTAGCTCGAGTAGTCCATGATGCTGTCCAGCTCCTTGGCGCTCATCACCCTTGTGACATCCTTGCACTTCAGAAGCACGTCCTTGAGGTGCTTCTCCTGCTTCTCGGCTGCCAAGCTTGCCCGTCTCACCACTTCGTGCGCGTCCTGCCTACCGATCCCCTTACCCACTAACGCCAGCATGACCGCCTCGGACATGACCATGCCCTTCGAGGACTCCAGGTTGGCGATCATCCTCTCCTTGTACACCTTGAGGCCTGAGAACACCTGGGCCGTCTTGATCAGGATATCATCGGTGAGCACGAACATATGCGGTATGATGAAGCGCTCAGCGCTCGAGTTCGATAGGTCCCTCTCGTGCCAGAGCACCATGTCCTCGTAGGCGGCTGGGACGAAGCAGCGCACGATCCTCGCCAAACCGCAAAGGTTCTCGGAGAGCATCGGGTTCCGCTTCTGGGCCATGGTGCTGGAGCCGACCTGCTTCTTCTCATCGAAGGCTTCCATGGCCTCCCCTATCTCCGTCCTTTGCAGGTTGCGTACCTCGGTCGCGTAACGCTCGCAAGCTGTCGCCAGAATAGCGAGGAAGGAGGCTAGCTCCGCGTAACGGTCTCGGCATACGATCTGGGTAGCGGCCTCCTCAACCTGCAGGCCGAGGTCCTTCATTACCAGGTCCTGCACCTCGAAGAAGCTCTCGCCGAAGCCGGCCCCAGTGCCAACCGCTCCGGACATCTTGCCCACGCATACCCTCGGCCGCAGCTCCCTCAAGCGCTCCAGGTCGCGCATCATCTCGCTCGTGTACCCGGCGATCTTGAAACCGAAGGTGGTGGGTATGGCGAACTGGCCGTGCGTCCTGGCGACCATCACGGTGCTGCGGTGCTTGACCGCTAGGTCGGCCAGTACCTTGATCAGCCCGATCAGGTCCTCCTCGATCAGGTCCAGGGCCTGCTTGATCTGCAATGCCATGCCCGTGTCAACCATGTCGTTGGATGTGGCTCCAAGATGAACGTACTTGCCCGACGGACCGCTCTTTTCGGTGATCGCCTTAACCATGGCCATGACGTCGTGCTTGGTCTCCGCCTCTATCTCCTTGACCCTCGACAGTGTCACCTTACCTGTCATGCAGGTCTTGGCGATGCGCTCCGCGTCCTTCTTGGGTATGTTGCCGACCTTGGCGTGCGCTAACGCGAGCGCCGCCTCCACCTTTAACTGGGTCCTAAGGCGGTTATCCTCGCTCAGGACCTCCTTCATGACCTCCCTGCCGTACCGGTAATCCAAGGGACAGATTAGCATAGACCGACCGCGAGGAATATGGGCCCAGTGCTATATAGGATATCTATACGAGGATCATGGCTCTATTACGCCGAAAATTACCTGGGGGAGAGAAGGCCTCAGTCCAGCATTAAGATTCTAAGTTTATACATATATGTCGTTCGATAAATGTTGATTTTGTCGGGTAAAGTCCGATACCAGCATTTTATTCCACTTTTCCAGATATGATAAAGGTAAGAAAAGATTAAGAAGCCTGTCGGATTATATTCGGAAAAGGCGGATTGCTGATGAAGGATGGATATCGTGGGCGTATACCAGTAGAATTGTTGAACTTTTTCCGCGCCCCCGGAGGCCACTCGCTCTTGATTAAGGGCGATGCTGGTACCGGCAAGACCACTCTCGCGCTGCAGCTGATAGAGGAGCTGTCGGACGAGCAGCCTGACTACTACCTCTCCACCCGCGTCTCGGACGAGGCGCTCTACCGCCAGTTCCCCTGGCTCGAGGAAAAGGCCAAGCGCAATGACATCCTCAAGGCGGGGAAGGCCTTCCTCACCAAGACCAAGGCCCCGTCCTTCCGAGGCATGGAGGACTACCAGCACGACTCCACCCTAAGGGTGGCCAAGGACCTGCTCAAGGTGCTCGGGAAGGGAGATTCCTCCAGCCCCATGGTGGTCCGCTCCGAGCTCATGAAGCTCGAGGGTCAGATCGAGTCCGGGGAAGGGGACGACTCAGGCGCCATGCCCGGTGAATTGACCGAGGACGGCATGGTCCTCGACATAGGGGTCATGCTCCCCGAGATGGAGCTGGCCTACGATATGGCTGAGGCCAACCTTCCTAACAAGACGCTCATCGTCCTCGATTCCATCGACGCGCTCTCGGAGCATTACGGCATCAGCTCCCAGAAGATCATGAACACCCTGCAGAAGGACCTGGTTGAGCACTCCGGCACCAACATCGCCTATGTCATGGAGACGTCGGAGAGGAACATCTACGACTACCTTGGGGATGGAGTGGTCCGGCTCTTCAACGCCCAGAAGGATGGACGGAGGGTGCGCGAGCTCATCATCGAGAAGCTGCGCGGCCAGATGGTCATGCGCTGGAAGTACCCGTTCACGCTGGTGGACGGGAGGCTACGCGTCTTCGAGACCAACTGGTTCAACATCCCCGAGGAGCTGGACGCCCACGTCCCCATCGCCGATCCGGCGGCGGACAGCGTCTCCACCGGCAACGAGTCCATCGACCGGGAGCTCGGCGGATTGCGCCGGGGATCGGTCGTGCTGCTGGAGATAGGCGAGAGCGTGCCGCAGGACATCGTGAGGGCGATCGAGTACACCCTCATCGCCGACTTCCTTTCCAAGAAGAGGGGCATCATCTGGTTCCCGCTCTTCGCCATCAACTATGACACGTTGGACAGGCAGATGCGCCGCATGGTCTCCAAGGATGCCTTGAGCGGCTGCCTAAGGGTGCTAGACCACGATGCCCCGATGGACAAGAGCTACGACTTCGTCAGCGTGATCGAGGGCTCGGACGCGGCCCAGGATCTGAGGCTGAACTCGCTGCGCTTCATGCTCTCCCGCTCCGCGATCGAACCATACATGTCGATACTCGGCTTCGATTCGTTGGAGGCGCTCTACGGCCCCTCCGTCCTGCCGGACACCTTCGTGCACATGGAGGCGATGAAGCGCGCTGGCAATGTCGTGCTGGCGGAGGCGACCACCTCCTGCGCATCGCTGAAGCAGGTCGCGCACCAGGCGAGGATCCACCTCAAGCTGGAATCGCTGGCCGGAACGGTCATGATCTGCGGCTTGAAGCCCGCCTCGCCCTACTACTACCTCGACTTCGATATGGCGAAGGAGAAGATCGCCCCGCGCCTCGTCCCGATGGTATGATTATCATCTAGCGAAACGATAAAACCATCTGGATAGGCATTTCTCGCTATCTCTTTTGATAGCTAGAACCTAAGGGCTTTAAAACCGGGCGACCCTCGAGCGTACCATGGACGACGGCATTCATAAGGAGCAAGAGATGTCACGGCTAATGGCCGACGATTACGCAGGCAAGATCATGAGTGCCACCTACGGGAAGGCGATGTCCATACAAGAGATATCCCGCATCTGCGAGATACCCATCGCCGTTGCCTATCGCCGGGTCGGGAGAATGGAGGAGGTCGGCCTGGTGAAGTGCGTGAGGGAGGAGGAAGCCTATCGAGGGAAGAAGGTGCGCTTCTACATGTGCGCCGTCGACTCACTTCAGCTCTGCTTCGAGAAAGGGCACTTCACCGTCCAGGTCCAGCCCAACACCGAACTGGCATACATGGAAAAAGAGAAGGCCACCAGCTGAGCGGCCTTCTAGCTAGCGACTGGAAGACGCGCCTATGCACTCCGAAGCATGGTCAAGCAAATATAAGCCTAGTCCCATTATCCCTAAGGATAACCAGGATGGAGCGGATGGGGGAATTGGCAGGGTAGACCTTCTCAGGACTTCTCAGCTATTGACCGACGAGTATTCTGTAAAGATATTAGTGGCGACGATACGCGTCCCCAAGTCCGCCCAGGACATCTCCGATGCCTACAACATCCCCATCGCCGCCTGCTACCGCCGCATCCGCGACCTGGAGCAGGAAGGCTTGCTAGTGTGCACGGAAAGGAAGCTTTCCCGGCAAGGTAAGCGCGTCTCCTACTATCTGAGCATGCTCAAGTCCGCCTACGTGTACTTCGAGAACGGCCATCTTCGGGTCAAGTTCGAGCTGAAGACCGGCGGCGCGGACCAGTACGGCACGGACTGGCACGAGATCCCCCTGGAGGGAGGGGCCAAGCCTGCACCGCCCCCGAGCAAGGAGCAGGATGACGACCTCGATGACCTAGACGACCTCGAGGACGACGGCGCCTGATGCTGGCTTGGGCCATTTCTCGGTTAATCCATGCGAAAGGGTTATAAACGGTAGTCAGTATGTGGATTCGCTTTATTTGGTGTCTGTTAGACGATTGAGCGTGAACTTATGAGTGAATTGTTGGAGGAACTGGACCAAAAGAGACAGTACAACAACAACGAGGCGGAGAAGCATAGAAGGCTCCGTGACGAGTTGAACGAGGAGACGAAGAGATGGGTGCAGAAGAGGGACGAGCTCAATGCCAAGGTGCGCGAGCTGGTGGAGGAAGCGGCGAAGCGCCGCCAGACCCGAGACTCCCTCAACGTCCAGGTGCGCGAGGCGAAGGAGCAGCGCGACGTCTGGAACAAGAAGGTGAACGAGCTCAACGAGGCCGTCACCAACCTGAAGAAGACCAACCTGCCCAGGGAAGGCCCGCCCATCGCCAAGCTGAAGAAGGAGCTCAAGGCCTTAGAGTTCAAACAGATGACCTCGGTACTGACCGTGGAGAAGGAGCGCGAGCTGATCGAGCAGCTCTCCGAGATGCAGAAGCTCATCAAGGAGAGGGAGAAGGCGCTCGAGGCCAACGACGAGGTCCGCAACGCCATCCGCTCCCTGCGCGAGGCGAAGGACAAGGCCGAAGGTTATCACCGCCAAGTGGGAGAGCTAGCAGAGAAGGCTCAGACCGAGCACGACGAGATGATCAAGCTCTACGAGCAGGCCGACACTCTAAGGAAAGAGGCGGACGAGGCTCAGGAGAAGTTCATCGAGACCAAGCTCAAGGCGGACGATGAGCACAAGAAGCACATCGAGCACATCCGACAGGTGCATGATTACGACAAGATATTAACAGGCTTGAAGCAGAAAGCCCGCAAGGCCCGGAAGAAGAAGGAGGAGACCGCGGCTATGAAAGAGGCCGAGGATATCTTCGAGAAGTTCAAGAAGGGCGAGAAGCTAAGCACCGAGGACCTGATGGCCCTGCAGAAGTCTGGCTATCTGTGATCGGCAAACCTTTTCCCGCAATCCCTTAAACATTTGTTCCTTTTGCTTATATACTTACTTAACATCCTTAACGCAATCGTTTTAGCAATCTTTATATAGCCATGTAGAGATAATAGGAGCTCGGGAAGGTCTGGGCTAGTTTTCAGAGTGCATCCCATCCCTTCTGATCAGGCTAGCCCTTCCCAACCCTTTTTTTTCCTAAATTGCTGGGCAAGGATTATCTAGTGTCATTGCTTAGCTGTCCGAAAGGTGAGATGGAGTGGTATTGGAAGGCCTGGGGCAGTCCTTGCGAGGGGTGCTAAACAAGATAGCCAAGGCGAACACCATAGACGAGCCCTTGGTCAAGGAGGTCTCCCGCGACATTCAGAGAGCCTTGCTACAAGCGGACGTGAACGTTCAGCTCGTCCTAAGCCTCACCAAGGAGGTTGAGCGGAGGGCGCTCAACGAGAAGCCCCCTGCGGGCATGACCCTGAGGGAGCACGTGATCAAGATCATCTACGAGGAGCTGGTGAAGATCCTCGGGCATCCCCGGCAGCTCCCCTTGACCAAGCAGACCATACTCATGGTCGGGCTCTACGGACAAGGCAAGACCACGCAGACCGGGAAGCTGGGAAGGTACCTGCACAAGCGGGGCCTCAAGGTCGGCTTGATCGCCGCGGACGTCCATCGTCCGGCAGCCTACGACCAGCTAGTTCAGATAGGCGAGAAGATAGGAGTGCCGGTCTTCGGCATGCCGGGAGAGAAGGACGCGGCCAAGATAGTCGCCGAGGGCATGAGGCACTTCCATGGCATGGACGTAAAGATCATCGATACTTCGGGCCGTCACGCCCTCGAGGTCGACCTGATCTCGGAGATCAAGAGGGTGGCAGATGTCGCGAAGGCGGACGAGCGCATCCTCGTCCTCGATGCTTCGGTCGGCCAACAGGCCGGACCGCAGGCCCAGGCGTTCCACGACGCGGTCGGGGTGACCAGCGTGATACTCACCAAGATGGACGGCTCCGCAAAGGGCGGGGGGGCGTTATCGGCGGTCTCCAAGACCCAAGCGTCCATTGTCTTCATAGGCACGGGCGAGCACCTCGAGGACCTCGAGACCTTCAACCCCGAGCGCTTCATCTCCCGACTACTGGGCATGGGGGACATCCAATCGCTCCTGGAGAAGGCGAAGGAGACCATGACCGAGGAGCAGGCCATGGAGACCACCAAGAAGATCATGTCCGGCCGCTTCACCCTGACGGAGATGTACGAGCAGATGGAGATGGTCTCGAACATGGGGCCCCTCAAGAAGCTGCTGTCCATGATCCCGGGTTTCGGGATGCCGGGGATGACCGACAAGATCAACGTCGAAGAGACCCAGAGGAGGCTCGCTATCTTCCGAGTCATCATGGACTCGATGACCGAGGAGGAGATGGAGGATCCCAAGGTCATAAAGTCCTCGAGGGTCAGCCGCATCGCCAAGGGCGCGGGCGTCGATCCCAAGGAGGTGAGGGCGCTGCTGCATCAGTACAATACCTCGAAAAAGGCGGTCAAGGGGCTCATGGGCAACCGCAAGTTGCGCCGTCAGATGATGAAGCAGCTCGAGTCCGGTGACATGGGGGGCATGCAGTGAGGAGGTTCGTGGTCATCGGTCATCGGGCCATCACCTCTGGTGACTTCAAGCTCGACGACCTGGCCGGCGGCACGGGGCGCCTCGACGTCCTGTTGCGCTGCATCAACTCCACCTTCTTCCTCTCGCACGACATCCGCAGGGACGCCGAGATCACCCTCATCCTCCAAGGCGCCCCGAACCCACCCAAGTCCATCCGGCTCGTCGGCTCGGAACTAAAGTACCTGAACCCGGACGAGCGGTCCACGGCCGCTCTGGTGCGCAACGCCCTGATCCAGAAGGTGGCGTTCGAGGAGCGCTCCTCGCCCGGCATCTACATCTCCAACCGCAAGTACCGGGACGTGCTCACCTCCATACCCGAGGGAGAGCAGATCGTCTACCTCAAGGAGGACGGTCAGGACGTGCGCGACTTTGATTTCAAGGAAAACGTCACCTTCGTGCTAGGTGACGACCAGGACCTTACCCCCGAGGAGGAGGAGGCCTTGCTGGCCTACAACCCTCAGGTCATCTCGCTCGGCCCGAGGTCCTACCACGCGGACCACTGCGTCACCATCGTCAACAACGAGCTCGACCGGCGCATCCCCCGAAGGGACTAGTCGACCGGCTCCTTGACGCGCTGCGCCATCTTCCTCGCGAGCTCCTCGGTCTTCTTAAGGTCCTCCTTCGTCGGGTAGCCGTTGACGTCGATTGCGCCCAAGGCATCGAGCTTGAGGGGCGCCAGGACCTCCAGGGCCTGCTTGACCGCCCCACCCCCCCATCCATACGAGGAAAGCAGGACGGCGTACTTCGCCGGGGGCTTGATGGCCTTGACCACGTTCGCCGCGTGAAGCGCCAAGGGATGCAGGCCGTTGAGCACCGTCGGGCCCGCGAGGACTATGCCTCGGGAATCGACCAGGTCCCCGGCGATGCTCGCCAGGTCGCTGACCGCGAGGTCGTACACCTGCGCCTCAACGCCCTCTTGCATCAAGGTCTGTGCGAACTCGTCCACTAAGGCCTTGGTCGCCTGCCACATGGTCACATAGCAGATCGTGACCTTCGGGACCGTCTCCCCGCTCGTCCAATGCAGGTAGGCATCTATGATCGGCTTAGGGTCTTTATGAATAGGACCGTGGCTGGGGGCGATCATCCTGATGTCCAATCCCTCGAGCTTGGCCAGGCCGTTCCTGCCGTTCTTGGCGTAGGGCATCATGATCTCGCCGAAGTACTTCTTGGCGTAGACGAGCAGGTCGGGCACCTCGTCCGCGAAAGCCCCGCCCGCGTGATGCGAGCCGAAGAAGTCGCAGGGGAAGAGCACCTTCTCCTCCACGAGATAGGTGAACATCGTCTCCGGCCAGTGCAGGAAGGGCGCCTCGATGAACCTCAGGCTTCGCCCTCCTAGTTCTAGGATCTCGCCGTCCTGGACGACCTTCATCCTGTCCTCGCTCACGTGGAACAATGCCTTCGCTAGCTTGGCGCCCTTCGCCGTGAGCACCAGCTTGGCTCTGGGGTTGTGCTCCAGGACGAATCCTATGTTTCCAGCATGGTCCGGCTCGGCGTGGTTCATGATCAGATAGTCGATCTTGCCCCAGGAGCCAAGCTGCTCCAGCTTGCCCTTCAGCTCCCCCTCGAAGCCGGGGTTGACCGTGTCGATGAGGGCGACCTTGTCCCGACCGTCGACGAGATAGGAGTTATAGGTCGTCCCAGCTGGCATGGGGATGAGGGCGTCGAAGAGCCTCCTTTCCCAATCCCGCACTCCCACCCAATGGACTCCAACCGCGATCTCCCTAGTCTCGTACATGTCAATTTACCTGATGATTGGCACATCCCCATGGATATATGTAAGAATCGATGCGGCCTTCGCATAGGCTTTTATCCTTCGAGGAGATTAAGCGCAGCTGGCATGAGCGAGAAGATAGCGCAGCACCGACATTGCCGCCAGTGCGGCAAGGCCTTCGTGGGCAACGACCCGTTCTGCTCCGTAGAGTGCAAGGGTACGAATAGTACCAATCTAAAGAAAAGAAGAGACAGCTGCTCATGCTCTACGTGATATCCGCCTTAATCCTCATTTTCGCTCTGGCATACGTGAGTTTATGACCAAGGTCGGAGTCGGCGGCACCTTCAACGTACTCCATCGAGGGCACCGCATGCTCCTGGACAAGGCTTTCGAGGTAGGCGACGTGGTCGCGATAGGCATAATGTCCGATTCCTACGTGGCGGAGAACAAGAAGCGAACCGTTGCTCTCGATGAGCGCCTCAGCACCCTCAAGGACTACCTCGCTTCCAAGAATAAGCCGTACACCATCAACATCATCGAGGACGCGGAGGGCAATCTCATGACGGACGCTTCGGTCTCCGCCATCGTCGTCTCCCCGGAGAGATTCACGGAGGCGGAGCTGCTCTCGAAGAAGAGGGTGCAACGAGGGCTGGGCGAGCTGCGTATCCACCGCATCGGCTACGCCCTGGCTGACGATTGCGCCCCTATAAGCTCGACGAGGGTGATGGAGGGGGAGATCGACCTGGAGGGAAGGATGCTGCGGCCGATGAGGATATGCGTCGGCTCCGACAACCCGGTCAAGGTGCAGGCGGTCACGAACGTCCTCATGCGCATCTACGGGGACGTGGAAGTGACCGGCCACCGGACGAGCGCCAACGTGCCCTCGGAGCCTTGGGGGGAGGACGTGGAGCGAGGGGCAGTGGAGCGGGCCAGGAAGGCCCTGGGCCCGGCGGACTATGGCATCGGGATCGAGGCGGGCATCTTCGAGCGGAAGGGCGACCTTTACGACGTCCAGTACTGTGCCGTCGTGGACAAGATGAACCGGGTGACCATCGGTCATGGCTCAGGCTTCAAGTACCCTCCGAAGGTGGCGGAGCTTTTGCGCAAAGGGACGACCGTCGGGGACGCGTTCAAGCAGCTCTATGAACAGGAGAGGTCCGGGAGAGGGAACGGGGCGATTGGATTCCTGACTCACGGCATGCTCAAGAGGACCGAGCTCACCGAGCAGGCGGTGGTGGCCGCCATGGTCCCGAGGATGCGGAAGGAGCTCTATTTCGAAACCTGAGCGCGCTTCCTGCGCTCGTTCACGAAGCTCATGTAGTCTTCCAGAGTCCCGCAGTTGGCGATGCCCACGCACTCGAAGCGGCGGTACTTGCGGCAGTAGAAGCCTTGGTCGTTGAACTCACAGTTAGCCTGGCGGTCGGCGCTGCACTTCTCCCTGATGCAGCCGAACCCGTGGTAGGGCCCTCGGCACCTGCCCTCGATGTCCAGGAAATCGCAGCGCATCTCAGGACCTCCATTGGCCTTGCTTGAAGGAGTTCAGCTGGCCCATGTACTGCTCGACGGAGGAGCAGTTGTCCTTCCCGGCGCAGAAGAAGCGCTGATACTTCGCGCAATAAAGCCCGAACCATTGCTCGTTGGAGCAGTCGTAATGGCGAGCGCGGTGCTTGTCGCCGGCATGGACGGCGCATCCGTCCTCGCCCTTGCATTGTCGTCCCTCGATCGCCGCATGCGCGCAATAGCGCTCACCGTAGCGGTAACGGCACGTGTTTACCCCATCCCTGTCTGTAAAGACACGCCTATATTAAATTAACATTATATAAATATTCTGGATGGCTTCCAATATCTCTTTGGTCAGGAGGACGTTTACCGTTAGTACCTCGGTCTCGTCGGATACCTCTTCGCTTGGAGCACTCTAAGAAATGAGAAGCGCCGAGGGGGAGATTCGAACTCCCGTGGTGCAGAGCACCACCGGCTCTCAAGGCCGGCGCCGTGATCCGGGCTTAGCTACCTCGGCTCTGGATGAACTCAGCATCTCCAGGGACCTAAAATAGTTTGCCTCCTCGTCGCGCTTAGACCAGACGCATCATCCTTCCTTTCATGGCAGCGTCCAGGTCCAACTCCATCGCCGCCACGGGATATCCTAGCTCGTAGCACTGCAGCACCTCGGGATGCAATTCGCCGAAGTGGCCGACCCTCGCGCCCTCTGCCAGGATAAACGCTGACCTTCCCGGTATGTAGGTGGGAAGGTCGGAGCCCTCGATCTTGAAATCGATGGCCAGGTCGTGGACGATACCTTCGACGAGGGATTTCATCTCGGTGAAGGAGGCCTTCGAATGTATGCTCACCCCGGCAAAGTGCTTCCGGCGCTTGGTATCGATGACCACATCGCCTACTTCGAACATCCGTTGCGGAAGATCGCGATGCTTGCTCTTCCTCAGCACTGCCAGCAGGGACGGCAGGAGGGAGATGCGCAAGCAATCGTGGTCCTCGGTGATGGGGTTCAGGACCTCCACCACCCCGGTAGCGCGGCAGGCGCATGGCTTCGAACTGCTCCCTCTGACTAGAGAGCGTCAAAGTCGTGACCTCATAGTAGCCGTGGCCGACCATCATCTGACGGACCAGGTCGGCCGTACGCTCGATCGGCCTCTCCGAGCCGATGGAATGAACCTCGGGTTGCTTGGAGCCGAACCTCGCGTAACCGTAGCCCTTGGCCACATCCTCCACCAGGTCCACCGGGTGCAGGATGTCCATCCTGGTGGCGGGGACGCGGACCCTCAGCCTCCCTTTCTCTGGTTGAGCGTCATATCCCATCCTCAATAGGCAGCCGGCCATCTCCTCCGGGCTGAGGCCGAGGCCGAGCCATTGGTTGGCATATTTTACCGACAGCCTCATCTCCGCGGGTTGCAGATGAGGCGTGGTCATCTTCCTCCGCCCCTCGACCTTGACCGAATGGATGCTCGCCCCTCTCTCGGCGAAGGCCGCGGCCACGATGTTCAGGACCCCCGAGATGGCGTTCAGGTCAGTGCCGGTGACGTCGATGAAGATGCTCTTGGTTCTCTCCGTGACCGTGGTCAGCCTGCCGTTGATGATCGGCGGGAAGGAGAGGACCTGGCCATCGGCGTCGAGGATGACCGGATACTTGCCCATGCCCTCGAGGATGTAAGCGTAATCGATGCCCTTCTCATGGCGTTGGAGGATCTCGCGCATGTTCATACTCTCCTCCTTGGCCAGGGGGACGAAGCTGATCGACTCCGGGTCGACCGCTTTGTAGACGAAGGGCGGCTTGACCGCGTCCATGTCGTGGATGCCGACCGACACCTTCTGCCTCTTCCTTCCAACGGTAAGGTGCACCTTCTCCTGCAGTTCCATCATGGAGCGGATGAGCTCGTCGGTCATGGTCACGTCCCGCACCACGCCGGCGACGACGTACGGACGGACCTTCTCCACGCTCCTCTCCACTTTCAATGTGATTCCGGATTCGGTGACATGGTAATGGCGCAGCCCCTTCTCGAAGCCGAGGAAGGTGCGCAGGGAGCGCGCCACCCCCTCGACCGAGTAGTTGTCCGGCCGGTCGGGGAAGAACTCCACCCCCAGCTCCCCGGTGGCGGGGTCGTAATGATGGAAATCCGCGCCCATCATAGGGATGATGCTGATCAATTCCTCCGCTGGGACCTCCTTTCCGATCAAGTGGACCAAGTCCCGATAGCCGAAGGTGATTACTGGCATGGTTGGATGCGATTGCCACCTGGGTATTTTTAATTATCTGCCGAGGGCCTTATGCGAGCTCGCGAGATGCCCTTTGGCCTGCGCTGCCAGCGTTGAAAGCTCCCCTGCGAGGCAGGTGGCGGCCACGATCTCCGCGAACTTCTTGGCCTTGCCGCTGCCTAGGCACCCGAGCATGGAGAGAGCTTCGCTCTGGCAAGGAAGTCTGGTGCCCCCTCCCACGGTCCCTACCTCCAACGAGGGCAGCCTCAATGAGACATAGAGCGAATCGTCCACTACCTCCGCGGTCGTGGTGCCCATGCTCCCCTCGACCACCTGGGCAGGGTCCTGGCCGGTGGCGATGAATATCGCCGAGAGCATGTTAGCAACGTGGGCGTTGAACCCATATGACAGGGACATGCTCGACCCCACCAGGTTCTTGCGATAGCAGGCCTCGGCCACCAGCTCCGGCTCAGCCTTCAGCTTGTGCTCCATGACCTTCCTGGTAATCACGGCGTCGACCAGTACGATCCTGCCTCTGCCCAGGATGTAGTTCAGCGCGGATGGCTTCTTGTCCACGCAGAAGTTGCCAGAGACGGATATCAGCACCGCCCCGGTCTTGTCCTGTATCACCTCGGAGGCGGCCTGGGTGGCGATGGTGGCCATGTTCATGCCCATGGCATCGCCGGTGTCGTAGGCGAAGCGGATGAAGAGGCTGCGACCGTTGGCGAACGCCTTCGCGCTCAGGAGCTTGCCATGATGGGTGGTTGATTCGGCGACCTTCCTGATCTCCTCGAAATGCTCGTCGACCCAGGCGACCACTTGCCGGGCGTGCCTTACGTCCCTCACGCGAAAGACCGGTGCCCGGGTCATCTCTTCCTTAATGATTATCGTACGGGCCCCGCCGGATGCGGTGAGCGCCGCTGCGCCGCGGTTGACCGTGGCGAGAAGAGCGCCCTCCGTGGTGGCCATGGGGACAAGGAAATCACCGTGGGCATGGTCACCGTCGACCTTGAGGGGCCCGATGAACCCTAGGGGCAGCTGGACGGTGCCGATCATGTTCTCGATGTTCTTCTCTGCGAGCATTGGATCGAACGGGCAATTGCCTATCTTGCTGAGCCTTGCACCGGAGAATCCCTCCACCGCTGCCCTGCGCTCGTCCATGTCCTCTCTGCTCTTGCGAGTGTTCTTGAGACCATGTCCCATCGGAATCGCTTATGAGAAGGGATTCAAGGCTTTAATCTTCACACCTGTTACTTCAGCTCTTGAAGGATCTCCTTAGCGCGATCCACCCGCACTTTGCGCTCCTTGACCATGCGCTCGGCAACAACGTCGACCTGGTCGGGCCTAGCCCCTGCGGTGACGGCGATGTTACGGGCGTGCAGAGACATATGGCCGCGCTGGATGCCCTCACTTGCCAGTGCGCGGAGGGCCGCTAGGTTCTGAGCTAGGCCGACGGCGGCTAGCACCTCTCCGAATTCGCTGGCCGACTTGACCCCCAGGATCTTCATGGCTATCCTCGCTATCGGATGGGTCTTGACCGCGCCGCCGATCAGGCCGACCGCCATGGGCAACTCTATCGAGCCCTGCAAGTCGCCGCTGTCGGTCTTGGTCCATTTTGATATCGAGGTATAATGTCCGTTCAGAGCGGCATACGCGTGCGCTCCCGCCTCGATGGCCCTGTGATCGTTCCCCGTCGCCAAGACCACTGCGGTTATGCCATTCATGACGCCCTTGTTGTGCGTGGCCGCTCGATAGGGGTCGGCGGCGGCGAACGCAGACGCGTAGGCGATGCCATCTACGACCTCCTCGCCCCCGAGAGCTTCCTTGGGCACGGTGCACCATGCCTTGGCGAGGCGTTTCACCGCTAAGTTAGAGATGATTCGAAGATAAACGCGTCCGCCCGTGAGCTCCTCGATCATTGGCGCCACAGCCTCTGCCATCGTGTTGACCGCGTTCGCGCCCATCGCGTCTCGGCAATCCACTAGCAAGTGCACGATGAGCATTTGTCCCATGGTTGTGTCGATTACACGTGCCTCGAGGTCCTTGGCCCCTCCTCCGAATGAGTTTAGGACGGGGTCCTGGTCGTTGGCTTTCTTGAGGACATCCGCTTTGGAATTGAGAACCTTCTGTCTCGCTTCTTCAGCGTTTTTTAATTTGACCACCTGGATCTGTCCGATCATGATAGGCGCGGTGCTGCTCGTATGGAAGCCTCCGCCGTCCCGTACCATCCGGGCGGCATAGCTAGCGCCTGCGATCACGCTTGGTTCTTCGGTGGCCATTGGGATCAGATAGTCTTTTTGATTGATCTGGAAGTTTACACCAATTCCTAGCGGTTCAGGGAAGACGCCGATTACGTTCTCAACCATATGGTCTGCCCCATCCATGGACATGGAGCCTGTGTTCTCAAGCAAGTGGACTTCTTCGTCGGTCAAGCCAGCGAAGTCCTTGATGATTGCCAGTCGCTCTCTTGGCGCGAGTTTGTAAAAACCTGAGATCGTTGATGATTTAGCCATGTTTATCACTAGCCAGCGTAGATTGAATAGAGTAACTGACTCTCGGTTAATAAGCTTTAACCAACCATGAGTGGGGCCATTTCACGACCTTTCCGACAATACGGACATTCAGGACGCGAAACACCGACATACAGGTCATCTCTTGCTTGATGACGACCACGTTGGCTCGGCAAGCCGCGGTTAGCGCGGGAGCTCAGATAAAGACTCATTCGACCTTGGAGCCGCAGCTCTTACAGAACTTGGAGTCTTGGTCCATGGCAGCTCCGCAGGACTTGCATTTCATGGGCACGACCTGTTGGCTTCCTGAATTGAAGATGAAGGCCCAATAGCCCGCGATGGATGCAGTCGCTCTTTGGTCGTGGTCGATGTATGATATTCCTCCGACCGCTACGGCAGCGAGCGGCAAGATGACTAGTCCGATTGCGCCGACCACCGCTCCGGTATCTCCTAAAGTTGCTGAGAGGCTGAGGTCGATGGCCAAGTTCTGGTTGAAGTCAGTTATGTTAAGGTCGACGACCTGCCTCAGACCCAGATGGGACTCCGTGTGAACCCCTTGAAATTGGTAAGGCCCGAAGAAGTTGATCGTATACCCCCTCTGATTCCAGTAGGTGGCGGACCTTTGTACCAGGTCCTCCTTGGTAACGCCTGAGATGATCCTTTGCTCGCGCTTGGTGAAGAGGTGCGTCAATGGCATGATCTTAACCTCAGATGCCTCAAGCTCACTCCCGCTAGATATTCTCTCGCCCTGTCATGCTATAACTTGCCATACAATAGCCAAAACTGAGACTGCTAATGCAAAGCTAATATAGGTGTTAGATTTTACCACCGGACTTAAGGTGTTACACACCAGGCGGCGAACAACCACAATGTATAGTATGAGTCCGAAAACGGGCCCACTAATGACCGACGAACAAGTGATCGAGCGATTCAAGCAAGGCAAGGAGTGGGGACTACTGGTCTCAATAGACATGCACGACTGCGACCCCAAGAAGATCAGGGACGGAGACTACATCCGCAAGTTCTCCGTCGACCTATGCGACCACATCAAGATGAAGAGATTTGGTGACCCGATAGTGGTTAGGTTCGGAGCCGACCCGAAGGTACAAGGATACTCGCTGGCCCAGCTTATCGAGACCTCATTGATTTCGGGCCATTTCGCCGAGGACACCAACCGTGCCTTCATCGACGTCTTCAGTTGTAAGGAATACCCACCAAAGGCAGTCGCGGATTATTGTGCGAAGTACTTCGGTGCGAAGAAGACAGAGTACTCCATATCCTTCAGGACCTAATACTTCAGAAACCCTTTTCGGCAATCCTCTTCAACTCTCATTCATTCTCTAAGCGAGAGCTGTGTCCTTGGAGGATGATGGCTTTCACGTCGGCAATGGAAAGGTTTAAAATGGAACGAGCTATTTGGTCGATTCACTCGGGCCCATAGCTTAGCCTGGTTGGAGCGCCCGGCTGATAACCGGGAGGTCAAGAGTCCAAATCTCTTTGGGCCCACCATTTCATCTGGCATCGGTCCGAAAATGCCCCGACTGTGCAGAGTCCTGCACAACCGAGGCGACAAATCGGTCCTGAGCCTTCATAGGGTCTTCCTGGTCGGACAGGTTGAGACCGAGATACTTCTTCGTCATGTCGATGGACTCATGCCCCAACATCTCGGAGATCGTCTCTATAGGCGTTCTAGCTGCCATTGACGCCTCCCAAACGTCCTCCTCATGCGTATGGTTCTAGAAGTCGAACGTCCTGGCGAATGCGTTCTCCATTCGATTCTTGAACCCCTGGACTATCTTATCCGATGCCTGACTCAGAATAGCCTCTCAGCTCTCCATGCCATTCATGGATGAATAAGAGATCGGGAACGGTTTGGCTAGGATATTCCTTCTTGAACCGTTCCACCATAAGCTCTCTTTCATACATCCATCTGGCAACAAATTCCTTCACCGTGTCGTTCAGCATCATGGTCCTGATCTTGCCGCCATTCCGGCCTTTCCCTAACACCGTAACGGTCCTGGTCTCCACCTCGGATGCCTTTTGCCTCATGATCTCGATTCTCCGGCATCCCAGACCCAGCTCCATAGCAAGGATGGCGCCCTCCATTGGATCAGCCATGTTGATGAGGGCGCTCCATACCATCGTCTCCCTCCTCGATCTAGCCAATCGACTGTCGTGCGCTCGTTTTTCGGCCATTCTAGCTCCATCTTGCTAACAATGGTTTCCATTCGCTTCTAAGAAGCGCTTGAAGAATGAGAGCATCCACATTCGGTTAGTAGGGTGTCCCACCGTATACCTTGCCTAGAAGATGCCGAATCTCGGTTTCCCCTATTAGCCAGGCATCATGCTGGAGTCCCGCATTCGATAGGTAGTTATGCTCTTGTTCAGTACCCATTCCGCGCTCTCTATTGTCTTTTTGGACCTTCCCTTAAGGCGCATCCTGTCCACGTATTCCCTAATCGATTCCCTGAGGAGCCTTGCCTTATCGGGCATTTTAGACTCCTCGGACAAGGATTGCGCGTCCTGGCTAGTAATGGTTACGGAACCGTCCGATTCCGAAGCCCCACGCCTTTTTATTATGGCTCGACCAATGCGGTGGCGTTTTGAGGACATGATAATCAGCCACTTGGGTTTAGACTTCGACCAAGAACCGATTCCTTTGAAGGCGTGCCACCCCTTCCATATATGCCGAAGGCGCGTCGAACCTCCGACGCTTCAAGGTCTCCTTCGGCATCCCCTAGGATTTCACTCTCCTCGATGGTCCTCTTGATGCTTCTCCATCCAAAATTGAAACCTGCATAAGTGGCAAACCTACCAATTGCAATGAGCAGGAAATAATCACTGACACCGGGATACAATCTCGCCATTTCTGCCCGCAATTGGCTTAGCGCTTTTCCTTCATTGAGGTTCGTCACGACGAAGTCGTACGCGTCGAGATAGCATTCTGGAGGAAGCTCGCTACGGAAGGGGCTCATGTCACCACATCCACTTCGGTGTCCTCGACAATCAACAGGTGCCTTGCAGAGACGCGCTGATAAACGACCCTGGTATTGGCCATCTTCTTCAAGCTTCTCTTGATGCTCGGGATGCGCTCGATTGTGGTCTTCAAAACAACGGCATACGCGACCTCTGTTTCGGGGGGCGTATTGCCACAAATATCCGTACCTTTCTTTGCATATGATTTCCTTTCTGAGGTAGGTGCGAGAACTCTCGTCCTACCGTCAATACTATTTCGCGGCAACGGTGCTGGCATAAAAAGCAATCCTACGCGCGCGAATTCCCGTGTTCGCGTACGCGTGAGGGTTCTACGATTCCTCGTTCGAGCCGTGCAATCCTCAAAAGACGAGGCACTATAAACACCCTTAAATCGTGCAGGAAACGGCTCTTCACGGCGTTCTGCTTCGAATTCCGATGTAGGCTATTAACAGGTCAAAATTCGTTGTCCTGAACGGAGATTTTTCCCTCCGTCAACCACCCTCATCTCTTCTCCCCTTGCCTAGGGGCCCTTGCCCCATCCCCACATCTCTACGATAAGATGAGTGCTGGTGGGGATAAAGGTTGAATGTTATTGGGTGTAATAGTACAATCCAGAGTTCTCCAATTACGCATACTGTCATTACTAACTAGCAAGCCCCTGAAAGGGGCTTCAAGGTTGTATAAGGGCCCGCATATTGCACATTTAGAACTGTACATATAGCCGAAGGCTTGGTCCCAGACTTCGCCTTCGGTTCATTTAGGAGGATAAGTGGGGATGATGGTTGGTAGGTGATGGTTAATGGTGTGATATTACTCCATATTAATCCTCATTAACGCATAGTATTGCATTCACTCACTAGCAAGCCCCTCTTTAGGGGCTGTATATACATACTATACGCAATACGCAAGCATGCGGGGCCCTTGCAGACTTGCGATATGTAAGGATGTAAGGTTGCGTATTAGGGGGGTTGTGAGGTACTGTGAGCCCTGTACACACCCTACTCTAACACACATCAAATTCACAATTATATATGTTAATGATTGAAATAATGTTGGCTTACGTGCAATAGGAGAATAAGAATATAGGGCGGTCCATAATCCAGCGCCTCCTCCCAATGATGTTGGTCGTATGCAATATCCATACACTTGTTGAATAGTTCCTTGGTCCGAAGGAAGTCGTATCTTTCCGCATAAATCATCTGCTGGTACTTATCCTCGTCTACGATTTCAGCTAATATCGGCCAAATTTTTGTGGTCCCCATCCTCGTAAGATGGTTGACGAAGTCTCCTTCCCATTCAATTCCCTTACCGTATTTCTCACACAAAGACAATATTCTCTTTCATCGTTAAAGAGCCCTTGAATCAATAAGGCCCAGATGAGATTTCTCCCCCTTCAGCAGGAAATAGTACTTGTTCTGTCCCTTGTTTTGGATTGCATATGTCACACTACCAGCTTTCCTTTGGCATTTGTAGGCTCAAGGATTTTTCTCGCGTCTGCCGTTAGATATTCTTCTCTGAACGTTTCCTTGTATAGCTTATCACTATCGAAGACATCGGTGAGTCTCGACATCTTGTCGAGCTCGCCCTCACAAGCCAAGAACGTCTGAGCGAGGATGCGTATCTGAATGGCTTTGTCTTGTCCATACCCCATGTCTTCTAGTTCTTCAATTATTGTAAGGTTGCTGAATGCTCTCTCTTGTCTCTCGTAAAAGACGCCTGGAGGCAGTTCTTCCCTGAACTTGTCCTGCAGCTCGAGTTGAATCCTATCGTTTGCTCTTAAGTTCCATCGTTGAACCGGGTTCTGTCTGTTATTACATATGGTCACATTGACCAGGAAATCCTTGGACTCAGACTTAATGACCTTAGCCAGGACGTATATCGATTCCATTCTTTCTTTTTCGGTTTCGAGCCGGGGGTCCCCTGCCCTATCCCTCGGGAACTTCTCCAGACTAGTCACCGTCTGTGCGCCATTTAGGACGCGCGGCTCCGTGAGAATCGCTCTTCCATCAATAAATTCTATATTCTCAGCCGAAAGGGTCACACCATTGTGATTGAAGATGAACTCATCTGGGGGCGATTTGCCTTCGAGTATATCCTTGAGGGCGGTTCGGAGATGCTTGTTCGCGGGACGGTCGGGGGACAATCCCATCCTTATATTCCTCTCGAAGAACCTTGGTCCAATCGCTCAGAACATCTGTTTAGTTCCATTAGTGGTATTTTTACCACATGCATCTCAGCATTGCTCTCAGTTTTCGTCTTGACACACTCATCAAGAATCGGAACTTGGTGGCGAGAACGTGGTCTTGCAGTCCAGGAGGGCGTTCCTCCTTCTCATGTTGCTGGATATGAAACTGAAAGCCAATCCAATATCACACCAGATACTTGTCAAGGATGAATTTCTTCGATTGCAGGTCCTCTACATAGCTCTCGAGGACAGCACTCTCTCCAGCCTTAAGTGGGTCACCTCTGAATACGAAATGAACCAGTACCTTGTCTATGAGTGCCGAGTTTTCACTTAGGTGTGCACGGAGATTAGAAATGAGGGGGTTCTTCTTCGGGTCTTGGAGTGGGTTACCGAATACCTGTTCTAAACCAGACTGAATCAATTGCACGAATGAATCCTTGAAGAGATTGTAGTTGTCTGAAAACTTGAATTGGTATAGATATAGTACCCTCTTCGCAGTATCAATATGGTATGCGTCAATTCCGTAATCATGGGACCCGAATGTAACCTGGTCTATGACCTACTTCGATTTCCTTACCAAACTCCTGAGCCAAATAAAGGGCAGCATAGTAGTCTTCCTTTAAGCCCCCATAGGAAGGTTGATATTGACGAAAGGTTGCATTTAAGTCCGCTCCTCCAATATTCAGATGAAACCACCGAGACTATAACTTCATAGTAACCAAAAGATTTTGCTAATGTTTTTGTGCTTAAAACTTCCTTGAAACCTCGGATGAGAGAGATTATGTGGATATATTGGAACTAAAAAGCTCCACCATAATAACCTCATGTAAAGTTGTCTGGACCTTAAAAAAATATATAACGTCGTTCGGATTGATGATTGAATGGGGCGCACTCTTGCTACATGAATCATACTTACCGTTCGAGGAATCGGAGTTGGCAAGTCATTTCCTCGGGTTCAAAGGGGACGAAGCAAGCGCGGATTTGTATACGAAGTTCTATAGGAACCTCGTCCAGAAGTATCCTGAACAGGTCGCGATAAGTGAGAGGTTCTGGGTTGCGTCTTCGCTCATGAGATTGTTCCACGATGGAAAGCATTGCACGAGAACTTCGCAAGATTGATGGGTGGGGCGTTCGGCAAGGCGGATAAATTCGGGTTTGATGATTGGATAAGGGCCATCGGAGAAGGGCCAAAATTGTTCTTCGAGGCCACAGTCCATCTCCTCCTTCGAGTATAGCGAACGGTCATACAACCTCCTGAATGAGGGCAACCTCATACCACAATTTTAGGAGGCATTCCCGAATAAAGGCAAGATTGAAGGGAAAACGTGGCTGGATGCAATCCTCATCAATCCCGACAATGGTTTCGCTTTGGTATTCGAAGCCAAGGTCTTCGCCGACATCGACACTTGCGTTAAGCACGATTGTTTGCGCAATCAGTTGGCCCGCATAATCGATTGCCTCATTGACTCGAATCCAAAGCATCATTCACCCCTGAACAAGAGGCGGCCGGAAAGGACGTTCTTTGTGCTATTGACACCAGAGATGTTCAAGCCAAAGGGACCTCAAAGCCCAAGAACCAAGCTGTACGCCTATAAATTCATAGATTATAGGACCGACCCAAATTCCATTGGCAGAGACCTTCCACATAGGCACAATTGTGATTGGCCATCGATTTCAGATAGACTGAGTTGGGGGACAACGTAGGATTTAAACAGAATTGACCCGCGTTGCTGTCCATGGTTAAGTCGCTAAATAATCAGGCGTTCATCTTTGCCACAGCCATCCTGGGAACCGAGATACAAATCGAATCATCCTTCCTTGTGGCCCCCGGGTAGGAAGTTTGGTCAGGTTCTTCTCAAAAATTTATATACTGAGTACTCTTATTAATGTCTGGTATTCAATAATATCTATGATTCGGTAATGAAGCGCATCATCTCCTTTACCATGGAAGTGCCCTCCCCGTCCTATCATAACTATGGTTTCTTCAATGGTTTTTTTCCAATTGACAGTAGCTTTTCGTTTAGCTTTTCTCTCCTTTCTAGGGACTTCTTAGGTTGGACATAATAGGAATCGAACAATGATTCCAGCACATCTAAGAGGAATTTAGCCTCTTCAGTTTAGACCTCAACGATTTCCCCAGTATTGATTACCTTTTTTCGGGTGGGCTGCGAAATTGCCTACCTGTCTAATTGCGTCTAGGTTTTCAGCAATATGGCCAGGGAGGCCTGGAAGTGCCCTATCTATGCTTTTATCCAGGTCAGATGCCGCATAGCCTTGTTCTTCAAGTACCATCTGAAGGGTTCTTCGAGATAATGCAGCACTAGCTTTCTGACTAATTTCGAACACTTCAACGGCTTCGATGAAATCTTGCTTAATCTTTAAAGGAACTTCGGTGACACAAATCTTGTTGCGCATCTTGGAAATATTAGAGGTTCGATTGAGCGCTCTGATACTTGCGTGGTTCCATAATTATCCAATACGGTAATTTTGCATGCAATTATCGGTAAATTGCAATTCGGGCAGGTTGATGAGTAAACATAAGCACTTTTACACCATTCCCCGCGAGCCTCAAAATGGTCTAGACGACCAAACCCTCTAATGGCAACCCCCTCCCACGGTATTTCCGTTTGAATGAATTGAACCATAACCCCGCAATGGGGGCATATCCCCTTTTCTCCTTGATTATATTTTAATGAATCCGTAGTCATGGAATATCCAGACCTCCGATATGCCCATTTAGATTTATGATATTGCTTATGAGCAATTAATCCGTGGGTTCTAGAAGATAATGGATTTAATTTATATTGGTCAGTATAAAGAAAATGAAAAGATTTGTGGACACGAACCTCACGGCATCACAGAAGAAAGGCATGACAGTCAGGTTGATAGCGTCAGAATAATATCCCGACCTGGTAAGCATTTGATACCAGAGAAGGTCCTCCAAGAAGACCTTCAAGGCCGAGGTCGAGGAGGAAGCGGTTGCTTGGTTCCCGCGCCAAGGCAAGGTCGAGATGGCTATCTTCCACTTTATTCTGTATGTAAGGGGCCCAATGGCATTCGACCCAAAGGCTATGGCAAATGAGCAAGCATTGAATGCGCATAAGAACGGCATATCCTATAGCGAGATTCGGGCATTCTTCAATTCTTATCCAGACATGCCTTTGGCTAGTCCTAACAGAAAGACAGAATATATTCGGAAACGAGACAAGGAATTCGCGTCGTGGCAGGATTAGCATCCGTGAATTGTTCAAGAAGGAGGAGCTAATTGACCCGACGTTGCTCGAGAGGGAGCGAGGATGGCTGACCACAAACCTGACTGGGAGCTGTGTTGCCGGATTATTGAGAAAAGCGGCGATAAGGAGGATCATCCCGTGGACGCTATACTCTAAGCAATTCCTATATTGCATCAGCAAGCGAGGATTATAGGAAACTATTAGGGGAATCGGTCATAGACCAACGCAGTCTTGATGAACGACCAGTAGAACTGGTGATTCGCTATAACACCCCGCGCGAGCAGTTAAGGAAGGAGCTGGAATGGCTGGACCAATTTGAGGAGGAGGTCATGGAAACGGCAGCGCTCTTTGACAGGCGCACCACGAAGCTCTGGGAGAAGCATGCCAGGCATTCGGATTTCTGGGAAGATATGCCAACAATCACCTTGACGTTAAAAGGGAGGGCACTGTTGAAGGGGCCTAAACCATAGCCCGCTGATTCTTGTCTTGATATTCGAATCTGTGAATTCTAATAAGGTAATTTCTTAAGTGATTCCTTTAGACCACTGCTTTTCACTGTTATCCAGTACGATAATAATGGTAAAATCCATGTTAATTATTCATTTAGATAATAAACTGGAATCGACGTTTTTAGCCTTTTTATATTGATTCTATTAAGGTATTCTTTATATTCTTGGAAAAAAATAGCGAAGGAAGAGTGGACCCTAGGATGGGTTCTCCGGAGGACTCGAACAGGATGAAAGCAGGAAAGAAACTTGCGGGAGGAAGCATATTAACGATAATTGGAGTGATATGCTTCGCAACCATACTCGTATCTGCAGCGGTCTTACTCACTGGTATCGCATGGAACAACACAGTAGTTGTACCCATACTCTTACCAGAAGACCGATGTATCAGGAACAACATTCGATACTATTTACCTGAATGTGCCATTAGATGGATGCAGAGGCAATTCGGGATCTCCCTACGTATTTGGAATCAGTATCGAAGTCAACAAGCAAATCACGAATGGAGTAATCAAAGTCGTAATTACCAATCAATCAGCTGGAGCTGCCGACGTTGATGCTTCCCTATCACACCTGGGCACCTTCAACCTGGACCGTAGTTCCATCATCCCAAGCATCTAATGTATTGACCTTCACATATACTGACGCTGATACAACTTGGGAAGCATCTAGCACCGTTGATGTCCCTTCAAGAATAACATATACTGGAACAGGAGACTATAACGTTGCTATAAGTGTTGAAGGAACCTCTGTATAAAACCCTTAATCCAACCCCTTTTATTTTTTCACTTTTCTTTGCTTGCTAGTATCCACTTTCGCCGCCTCTGCCCCTCAACCTCATGCCCCTTCAATATCCCAAACCTAGCGCATGGAAGAGCACAACCTAGTCAATAATACGGCACTCATCTGAGGATAAGCTACTCGGAGAAATGGGGAGAATGGCTGGTGAGGTTCACCTTCAAGGACGGCGGGATGCATTTGATGTTCATCAGGGACATTGAGGCTGAAGTGGAGATGCTCGAGGGTGAGGGATACGTGGAGGTTAAAGATTGGCCCCGAACCTCACGGCATCCCTACAGAGAGAAAGAAAAAGATGGAAGAGGTTTAAGATTAGTTCTTGCTCCTCAAGGAATCGATTATTATTAGGGCAAATAATTATTTCTGCCAGCTTCCAAAATTGGGTCCAAATCTCTTTGGGCCCACCATTTCATCTGGCTCGACCCGCTAAATGCCGTTTCGAGGGCAATTTAGGGCATTTTGATACTGGGCGAGCTTCTTCATCCCCTCACTCATGTCGTCCAAATTGAGGCCCAAGTAGTCAATTGTCGTAGAGGTGTTTTCGTGCCCCAAAATGGCGGTAATGGTTTCGAGCCTCGTATCCATGCCAGAGTATACTGCATTCTGTCGAACAAGACGTACCAATTTCCCTTGATCTAGTATTATCAAGTTGGATAATAGTCATATAATAATTATCCATTTTGATAGCCAGTAAGCAAGCCATATAACATCACTACCCCTCGATAATACTATGGAAGGGATGGCCAAGAACCTCGAAAATCATGAGGAAGAGATTTGTCGTTTCATGGCCGATGAGTATGCCTCGAAGGTCATGAGCGCCACCTATGGAAAAGCTCTGAGCATACAGCAAATTAGCGAGATCTGCGAGATACCTATCGCTGTCGCTTACCGTCGAGTAAGAAGAATGGCTAGCATCGGCTTACTACTTTGCATGAGAGAAGAGTTGGTTTACCGAGGAAAGAAGGAGAGGTATTACATTTGTGCCGTTGACATGCTGCGATACATTTTCGACAAAGGCACTTTTTCATGCCAAATGCGTTCCGCGACACAACCAATGGTTCTCCAACCAATGGATTAAAGATGGAGCGATTTCACCAACAATCAAAATAGCATTATTACAGGAATTGAAAGACTAGATTCTTAATGGATAGGTTCAATTAACTCATCCCAGTAGGAATGTGGAATTATGTTCCGCATCTCTGTGCGATACCATATCTTCTCTATCGCTAGGTATTTACTCCTCTTGACATCCAGTAATATTAATCATTATCATTTTAGATAATTATGATGCCGCTCTGTCGCTTCTAATTGATTCATAATTCAATGACATTGAATGATTAAAGAAGAATAACAATGCAATTTTTCTCTGTGCTAAAAAGGTCCTCGTATGCCTCTTCTATCGTTGCCGAGGTCTTATCATCAGGAACTCCTACAAGAATACCGATTGCCGCCTGATATTCCTCATTCATCCATAGCATCCTTGTCATGAATTCGTCAAGTCCCTGCCCATTCCGATAATGCATCAATTCTAGTGGATACTTTTCATCGACGATGAGAGCCGGAATGCATGCTCGAGTGCATTTGTGACCACTTTTTTCCAACTTGATGATAATCTCGCTAATCAGCAAACTTCGGGATGCCATCGAGTCGCTAGGATCCCAATTAGATAGCATGGCCGTTACAGCTGGAAAGTTCTTGGTCTTGGTCTGGGGTTTGGATTTCGTCTTGGGCTTTGCTCCAGTTTTCGGGGCTTTGGCAGTAGGTAGATGCTCAATTTCTGAAATCTCTGATACCGAATTGACTTCGAACATGCTTGGTCAGCCCGTCTAGGTTTTATGCCGAATCCTTATTGCTTCATAACCGGGGTTATTGTGTTATTAAATGGTCGTCGACAGTATCAGAAGTGATATTGCTTTTTCGAATGTGCCCCGATAACCCGAACCTTACGGAGCACCACATGTATTAATAATAGACGTTCCAAGCGAAATTATTGGATAATTATGTCCTTGACGAAGAAGAATTTCAATATGCCCGATGAAACCCAGAATCCTCCACTAGTAAAGGTCGAAACCATCAAGATTGGGGGAATGGCCGTGGTGAGGCAAACGTACCAACCCGGGTGGAGATGGTCCAAGCACATGAAACCGCTCGCAGGAACAGACAGTTGCCAAGTGCATCATTTTGGAGTCTGGATCTCAGGCCGGATGCGTGTCAAAGTCGATGACGGTAAAGAGATGGAGTTCGGTCCTGGTGACGTATCAGACATTCCACCTGGACACGACGGTTGGGTCGTCGGTGACGATCCTGCAATTTTCTATGCCATAGTCTGCGGGTCTGCTTTGAAGTAGCACAATAGGTGATAAAAGTAGGCCAAACGGTTCCAGACATCTATCGTACGAGCCTCAAGAATAATGGACTTTGTCAATGACGAAGTTGCCTGATACAGTTGAGCCAGTACCAGTTATCTGCAGGCCGCTCATTATGTAGTACCAATAATCCGGTCGATGGGTCAAATTTTCCAGACATGCAGATTTATATATTACACATCCTCGAATTAGGGACTACATGACAATCACGAGCACATCATCAACCGAGATTGTTCTCCTAATAGGTTCGATCGTAGCAATCATCGTAGGGCTATTGGGACGCAAGAACAAGAATGGGAGCGAATTCAAGACAGCGATTCGCGCAATCAGCGGCATCATGGGCGCTATCATGATAATTTGGGGGATCATGATGGTGTTCGATGGAACCTGGAACCTGCTGATGCTCCTCATGGTCCTTGTGCTGGGAATTGGACTACTTCTTCCCCTCTTGCCTAAGTTCAACCTCGGAACAATCCTGGCCTTACTCTTGGCCTTGGTCGCAGGGGCAGCGGTTTCAGGCTGGGGTGGTTGGGCGATCCTCATCGTGTTCCTGATCGTGTTCTTCATCCTCTGGTTCGTATTCAAGTTGATATTTGGTGTAACCAGGGCAGCAGGAGCGGTCCTAGGGTCGAGATGGGTACTCCTGGTCGTGGGAATCTTAGGGATCGTAGTAGTTGCCTATTCGATGACCACCTGAACACTTAGCTTAGGAAACGGGGCATGCCAATCCCCTTGAAGGCGCCCCGCTTGAAACCTTTTTACGCATTGGTTTTTCATCTCCCCCATTTCATCTTCCATTGCCTAAACATCAAAATGTTCCTTATGGAGATTATAGAAGTGCCGGGGAATCGGAGGACTAAACTCTTACTGGATGGGTTCCAATACCTCTCCCCCCTTTTGAGAGAGGGACATTATGCTCGCGCCTCCCCGGCAAAATCAATATCAGCTCCTTCATTACTTATGCTTTCCTGCAATCCAGATGTATCAATCATTATCACATTAGATAATGGTTGCATCACCTTCGAGCCCCTTGCTCCATGGTCTTTCAAACGAACTTGCTGACACCATCCACGAGGGTGAGTGGTACATCGATATCCCAACGGAACAATGTCACTCATTTTAAATATTTGAAATCCTCACAATTTCAATAGAGGCAGGTGATGAATTGTGGTCGAATCTGCAACCTATGATTTTCGATTAAAGAGAAAAGCCGTCAAGGATATTTTGTCCAAGGCGCCCGATGGGATGAACAAGGACGAGTTGGCGAGATTGGCTGAATTAAATGGGATCATGGATGAAGACTTTCAAAAGGTGCTCGCGAGTCTGCTAAATGGCGGTCATGTCTTCACAGAAAAATCGGGAAAAATTCATTTCATTCGAAATGAATGATCTAGGCATTGGATTTGTTCTCTCGACGCAACATCATTATCGATATCGATAATTATTATATTACAATATCTATTTATATTACTAGAACGACTCTATTATCAGCTCCCCTTGACTGAGCGATTCAAGAGGGTTGCGTACCGATAACATCGGCTCCTCCCTGGCTTGAGCGCTTCTTCAAGGGGACCGCAACTTCTGGCGGCCTTTTCGGTTATTCTGCCCTAAGGTCGTTGACTCTGGATAGGATGGAGATAGGTTAGAGGCGATCCAACGTGATCGCTCGGATGCAAAATTGGATTTCCTAGTAAGGCACTACTCATTCAAGAAAATAATTTCGTCGACAAGAATGAGGTGAGATGCATGCCAGTGATGAAGAAGCTTAAGGAAGAGAAGGACAAGCTCAAGACGATGGTGAAGGGGGAAGAGGAGAAATTGAAGGAGGCGAAGGCTGAGAGGAAGGCCGCCAAGTTCGAGAAGGAGAAGGAGAAGGGTCAGAAGAAGGTCGAGAAAAAGGTAGGCAAGAGCACGACTAAGAAGATAGGAGCGGACCTAAAGCAGGACAAGGACAAGCTCAAGGCGAAGATGCACGAGGAGAACGTCAAGGTCAAGAAGGGTTTGAAGAAGGCCGAGAACACGCTCAAGAAGGACAAGGACAAGCTCAAGGCGAAGATCAAGATCTGATCGAGGACCTTGCTATAATGGCAGGTTAAAGTGCCATTTGGAATTAGTATCGATTACCGACATCTCATAAGCGAGCTTATCGGCCTTGGATCTGGTCGAGCGTGCAGTCCTCAGGGAGCTTGTCATCGCGCAACCTCTTGAACGACGGCGCCCTTAGATGCAGTTGCGATGTGACCTCGAGATACTCCACCTCACATACGACTAATGGCTTAGTCCAGAAGATCGGCTGCTCTGGAGGATTTATCACGGTAGGCCGATCCACGATCATCTCATCCAGCCTCTTTTTGAGGGACTCCATGAACGCGTCGGTGAAACCTGTACCTACCTTGCCGACATAGATCATCGAACTCGCATCCACCAGTCCTAAGGCCAGCGATGAGAGGGGTCTGAGCTCCGAGGTATATCCGACGATGACGCAATCGAGCGTGCTCGTTGTCTTCACCTTTATCCAGGATGGAGAACGGCGCCCTTCTTCATAGACCGAGTCGATTCTCTTGGCCATGACCCCTTCGATGCCCCTCTTCTTCGCCAGCTCCCAGAGCTTTGCCCCGTCCTTTGACGATACGATCGTCCTCAAGGGCCTACTCTCCGTTATCATGGATTGGAGCTGCCGGCGCCGCTCCAGGAGGGGGAGCGAGGTCAGGTCCGCACCGTCCTTCATCAGCACATCGAACGCGATATAGGTGGCTGGATGCCTCATGCTCAGGGCTTTGCGCATCGTTGGCGTGGACTGCTCGCGCTTCTGCAATAGATGGAAGTCGGGGTTGCCTTTGGAATCGAAGACCACTATCTCCCCATCCAGGACGCAGGTGCTGGCCTTGATGTCTTGGATGAAGTCGAACTCGGGGTAGCGGTCGGTTATGTTTCTGTCCCGGCGGTTCACGAAGGTCAGCCTCGAATCCTTATAACAAAGGGCTCTGGTGCCGTCGAGCTTCGGTTCATAGAGGTAGCCTGGCCTCGACAGATCCTCCGGCCTGCCCGGCCTTGAAAGCATCGGCTGCCGCATTCTAGCTCTCCAAGCTAGCCTTCAAGGCGTCCAGTAGGTTTGCCTCGGGGGTGGCCTTTACCTCCTGCTCCACCTGAACCAGATGCTTGGCGTCCCTGGCCTCGATCGCCTGCTTGAGCCTCTCGCGGTAGTTGTCCTTGAACTTGGTCAGGTCCAGCTTGTCCACGGTCAGTTTTTCGATGAGCTGCTGCGCCAGCTCCATCTCGTTGCGCTTAGGCGCGACCTTCTCGCCTATGCCTTCTAGGCCCTCCATCGACCTCACCTCGTCCAGGTAGTTCAAGGTGGAGAGGAGCATGCCTGGACCGTATGACCCAATGGCGGCGAGGTACTCGCGCTCCCTCATCACGAAGCTCGCCACCGCCAGCTTCCTCTCCTTCGAGAGTACGTCGCGGAGCAGGAAGAAGGCCTTCTGGCCTCCCTTCTCCGGTCCGAGGTAGTAATGCTGGTCGATCCAGATGCGGTCCAGCCGGTCCTCAGGAACGAACTCGTGAACCTCGATGCTCTCCGACCTCTTCGGTCTCAAGCTGCTCAGCTCCTGCTTCGAGAGCACGTAGAACGTCCCCTCCCCTAGGTCCACACCCTTTACAACCTCGTTCCATGGCACTTCATGATCGTGCTGGGAGCACCACCTTCGATATTCGATCGGTGAATTGTCCTTCTCGTGCAGCAATTTGAAGTTCACCGGTCTGCGGTCTATGGCCGCGTACATCTTCACCGGTATGTTCACCAGGCCGAAAGAGAGGGAGCCGTTCCATATCGCCTTCATCTTACCACCGATGGAATCAATTCTTCCAACACGGAAATAATGCTTATTGTTGGGAAGGGGGCGCTATACGATGCCTAGGCCTCGGACCGATTGTTATAAGAACATGCCATTGACATTCGCGGAGCATGGCCAGGTTGCTAGGGACCGGAACCATTCTCGTTGCAGCGACCGTACAGCTGCTTTTCTTGGTCAATATCGCCGAGTTTCTCTATCCTGGCTACAGCGTGTCCCAGAACTACATAAGCGACCTCGGCGTCGGGCCTTCGCCCTCGAAGGAGATCTTCACCTTGGGGCTGCTCATCTTCGGCCTGCTCGTGCTCCTCGCCTCTTCGAAGCTGTACGCTGATAAGGGATCTTACCTGTGGCTGTTCTTCGCCCTCTCTGGCATAGGCGCAGTGGGCGTGGCCGTCTTCAACGAGGACACGGGTTGGCCTCATGTGCTCTTTGCCCTCCTCGCCTTCCTCTTCGGCAACCTGGCTGCCGTTTATGCGTTCACCAAGACCAAGCCAATGTTCTCCTACATCTCGCTCGGCCTGGGCTTATTAGGGCTGGCAGCCATGGTGCTACTAGGCACGGGCACATTCCTCGGCCTCGGACCAGGAGGCATGGAGCGGGTCGTGTTCTATTCGGGCATACTCTGGGCATTGGCATTCGGGGCGAGGCTGCAAGCCCTCGAGGACGCCAAGAAAGAGACGTCCGCTTGACCACCGGCCAGGGTCGGCTTGGCCATCATCTCGGAGTCCTCATGTTGCTCAGGCCATTAAGCCCCAGATACCTTCATCATGTCGATGGTCCCGGTCCGCATCGGTAAACGGTATTGTGGCCTGTCCATAAGTATCAGTCAGAGGGCCTCGATCGGCCGCTCCTTCTCGTCCTTATCACCTCACTGTGTCTTCGGAGGTATCAGAACCAGCCTGCGGATGCCGTAGAGCATCGCGATGATGACCACTCCCAGGGTCAAAGCGATTCCAGCCATGGCCAGGAAGAAGGATAAGGGATTCCCCGTCGCCGATATGGCGGCAATGGCCCCCGATATGCTCGCCTGCATCGACACCACCACCACCGCGAATATGCCCACGAACACCCCAAAGGTCTCTATGACCCTGACGAAATAGGTCCTAATGACCTGGTCATGGTCCGCGATGCGCTTGCGCATCTCCGCCATCTCACCCTCGAGCGCCTTCTGGCTGGCCTCGAGGTTCTGGCGCATAGTCTCCAGGTCGCCCTTGATGCGGTCATAGGTCTCGATCAGGCGGGACTCTATCTCCTTCGCGGACACGACGCCCTTGACCTCTCTCTCCTCAAGGCCCTGCAGGCGCTCGATGCCGGTAGAGGTGATCTTCAACCTCTTGGTCTCGGTCTTGCCGAAGGGGGCTTTGATGATCGTCTCCTCGACCAAGCCGCTGTCCCTCAAGACCACGATGTCCTTGGTGATCTGGTCGACCGTAGCTTCCTTGATCACCTTCTGCACCGCGGCGATCAGGACGATGTCGTCGACCTTGATCGGATAGAACTCCCTCAGGCTCTTGAGGATCTGTTTCTGGATCTCAGTGTCAGCGCCCTTCTCTCCCACCATCGGGATACCTCGCTTCCCTAGACCGATCGGCGGCCAAGTCCATTTACAGCTCGTACATTCCGATATGGCGATATAATTACTTTCGCTCAGGAGGATGGGGAAAATATCAAGTCAACGGCTTTCCCGAGAACGTGATGAGAGTTCGCGAAGGCTGTCCTCAACCATGTTCCAGTCCTTGCACTCCATGACCTCGTCCTCAACGCAGTACGAATTGTCCGGTGAAGGGCTCTCGAAATGAATGACCAGGATGCGGAAGCCGCCCTCTGTGAAGCCTTCGGACTTTGGGGTGGCGACGACCGAGGCGCCCACCTCGTTGGGGAAGCGGTAGATCTTGTGGATGCGCTTGCCCTCCATGCAACCGCAAGTGCATTTGGCGTTGAGGTCGATCTCATACCTGGAATAATCCAAGATCTCCACCTGGCGGTCAAGGAATGGCTAGAGCCTAAATAACCGTTCCGCGACTTGCAAGTTCGCTTAGAGCTCCTGAGGAAGAAGGATTAAATACCAATCAAATCGGAAATATGTGTGGTGAGGAAATTGGGGAATGGCGTTTGTCTAGGAATAATCGGCTGCACCGTGCTCCAGGACGAGCTGATCAATGTCCTGAGGAGGGACGACGACCTCAAGCGCCTATCGATCATAGAAAGCGAGCCAGGCGCAAGGTTCATAGAGAGGGCCGAGCCCAAACTCGCCCATCTCGACCTAGAGATCGCGAGCCTTTCCGGCCCCGAGTCCTTCCGTGAAAAGAATGGCTTCACCGTCCTGCTGGACATGAAGACCACGTCCCTTCATCGCGACCCAGACGCCTTCCGGAAGGAGGTGATACTCACCTGCCAGAGGATGAAGCCTTACGTGGACGGCGTGCTTCTCTTCTATGGGCTTTGTCGCAACGCATTGCGCAAGATGGGCAGGGTATCGGAGGATGTCGGCATGCCAGTCACCATCCTTAGGGACGCTCTGGGTCGAGAGGTCGACGATTGCTTCGGGGCTTTGATGGGAGGAAGGGACGCCTATCTAGAGCATATGGCGGACCATCGCGGGACGATGTTCATAATCCCTGGCTATGCTGAGCTCTGGTACGGGAAGCTCGGCTCCAAGGACGTGGAGAAGGCTCTGGAGGCATATCAGAATCTGAAATTCGTCTTCGAAAGATGCGGGTACACCAAGCTCCTGAGGTTGGACACCCATCTATGCGACCAGGAGGAGTTCGAGAGGAGGGTCGAGACCTTCGCCCGCATGTTTGAAATGCAGCTTTCGTCCGAGGAGGCCGACCTCTCCGTCTTCGACAGCTCGTACTCCATGGCCAAGAGGATGGTGCAAGGCGACTATCGGGAAAGGTCTACTACGGTGGAGCCGACGTCCATCCCGACCTCCTTGCAACCGTTCTGATCAAGGCAGCGAAACGGTACCGACTACCCTGAGCTTGCCTCCATCGAGGTAGCAGATGACCCCGCGCGCTCCTGGTGGATGTGCCAGCTCCTTCTCGAAGACCAATTCTAACCTTGGTTTGCGCCAATCGCTGCCGTTATCGACCATGACCACGCGTGCGGGTAGGAATTGCATCCAGTGACCTATATGGACCACCATACCCTCTTTCAGTGGCGAGGGCCAGTATTTGACCAGCGAGGCATCGGTGATCACACTAGCCTCGCATTTGATGTCTTCCTGGTTGCTGAGGACGAACCCGCGGTCCATCTCCTCGGCGTCGATGCCCTTCAAGGCGAGCCCTACCCTGTCTCCGACGCCTGCCGCATCAAAGTCGTCATCGTGCTTCTGGATCGAGCGCACCAAGGCGTTCTTCAGCCCGGGCAGCAAGCGGAGGTTGTCATGCTTGTGAATCGTTCCCCGGACCACGTAACCCAGGACTACGGTGCCCACCCCCTTGACGTTGAAGAAGTGATCTATGGGGACGGACCCTGTACCAGAGGTCTCATCCACGACCCCTTTCGAAGCCTCGTCCAGATAAGACTCTCTTAGAGCGACGAAATCCTCCTGCTCGAAGGAATAGCCTTCCAGCACCGTCCCCTTGATCAGTGGGGCTAGCTTTTCGGGGGCTATGAAGTTCTTCAATATGATACGTCCAAGGCGTATGCCGAGGGCGTCAAGCATGAGGACGCATTCTCCGAACTGGGCGTTCACCTCCTCGACCACCACCAAGGCGCTGTCCGCGATGGAGCAAGCGTAGAACAGGGGCGCGAGTCGATCGGGGTACATGGTCGGCTCGATGAAGCTGACCGTGTCCTCGCCCCTCTTAACATCGTAAAGGGTGATGTCTGTAGAAGTGCCCTTCTTGGCCATGTCCTTGGCATAGCCGACAGGGCCGATGACCGCGACAGATAGGTTCGGCATGCTTCCGGGAAGAAGAGATCCGCATATTACGATATCGCTTCTCAACACGGCCGGCGATGAGCCAAGCTTTTTTTCCATAAGCCCCTATGGAAGCGCGTATACGATTCAGATGGAGGGAACGGACGATGTCAGCTGGCAAGGTGGCGATCATTGGCGCCGGGCTATCCGGGCTGGCCGCTGGTTGCTACGCCAGGATGAACGACTTCCAGACCACCATATTCGAGCAGCTGGGCTGGCCCGGCGGCCTCGCGAGGTCCTGGGAACGGGACGGCTTCCAACTGGACCCTGGACCGAATCTTATTTGGGCTGTAGATCCCGGGACCTCGACCCACGACGCGCTCAGAGAGCTCGGCGTGCTCCCTCGAAGGTCAGTCAAGCGCGTGAAAAGATGGGAGATCACCGACCAGGATGGTCGACGCATGGTCAATCTCATCTCCCCTCTGGATGAATTGGAGGCGGAGTTCAAGCGGATTTCCCCCGAGGACGTGGAACTGATCGAGGACGTCATCGAAGTGGCATCGAGGATCGACCCGGTGCAATTGCTCGATTCGTTCGAATCCAAGGCTCCCGACCTGGTCGGACTGACCGACTCGCTGGCGGGTCAATGGAAGGCTAGGAGGTACCAGCGCTACCTGAGAGGGCAATGGGCGCTGACCATGTCCGAATGGGCCGCTATGATCAAGGACCCCTTCCTCAGAGGCATCCTGTCCTCGCTCTCGCCGCCAGAGTCACCTGCCTGGCTAGGGCTGACCTACCTATCATTGGCGGCGAAGGGGCACCTGCGAAGGCTGGATCAAGGCGCGGATGGCCTGGTGCAGGACCTCGTCGAAAGGTTCCAGGGCTTGGGTGGCGAAATAAGGCTGAAGTCGCTCGTCACCGGGATATTGCTCGATGGCGACCAGGTAAGAGGATTGACCTTGGGGGATGAGAAGGAGCCGGCGAGCTCCGTCATCACTGCGATCGACGGGTATGAGGTCATTCATGGAATGCTCGAGGGAAGGTTCGTCGACGAGGAGATTGAGCGGAGGTATCGTCAATGGAAGCCGTCAAATCCACGGGTATCGGTCTCCATCGGCGCGGCGGGGACGATCGATGATCTGATGAGCATGCAGACCATCCTCCTAGATAGGCCGCTTATCGTCGGCACCACGCCCAACCATAGACTGGTCGTACGGAGCTTCGACCATGAGGATGGATACGCGCCGCCAGGGAAAACACTCCTATCAATTACTCTGGACAGCGATTGGCAGTTCTGGTACAAGCTGCGCGCGCTCGATGCTAAGATGTATACAGACGAGAAGGCGAGGATCGGAGAGGAGGTCATCCATGACCTGCAAGGGATCTATCCAAGCATTTCGGAGGCGGTGGAGATGGTGGAGGTGTCCACACCTTATACGACCTGGAGGTTGAGCAGGGCCAGGGAGGGTGCCCCATGCGGCTGGTCCACGACCCATGAGGCTTTGTCGTCCTTCCCGATTAGAGCCCTGCCAGGCCTGTCAGGGCTGTATATGGCTGGCCCATGGGCTGTTCCCACCATAGGAATCGCCGGCTGCCTCTTCTCAGGCAAGCACGCTGTCCAGATGCTATGCCATGATCAGGGAAGGAGCTTCAAGGCCATCGCCCCTATGAATTGAATTCGCATTATCGAGTTCTCAGGATGATTTACCATGCTGGATAATATTTATATAAAAAATATTGAAAATGATGGGACATTGTAGGAGATTGATGATGCTTCTTCGATGAATGACAATTTATTTCCTTTTACGGCCACTTTGCCGCAATCCGACGCTCGCATCTCGATTGGCGAGCAAACTGCTCCTAGACTCGAGCCTTCTCTCGACCTCTTTGGAGCTAAGCTCCCTGAGCGCGTCAGAAGCGATCCATCTCGCGCTGGGCGAACCTTGAGCCTGTATGCGCCTAGCCAGGATCATACATTCTTCCCTCAACCTTAGGTTCCTCTTCCCGATCTGCCGGATGGCCCAATTTATCGCCTTCTTCACGTAATTCCGATCATCGTTGGCTCTCTGCTCCATCAAATGGAAGAATCCAAGGAATGCCTCATCCCTGGCCTTCTTGTCATGCACGGCCAAAACGGCAATCATAACGAAGCCCGCCCGCCTCACGAATTCCTCTTCGCTGCGCGTCCAATCTGGTATCACCTCATAAGCAAGGCGCGTCCTGGAGAAGAGGTAGCTGCAGACCTGGTCGCACACGTCCCAAGAGTCGAAATCGTGCACCCAGGCCTCCATCAGTTCGCGGTCGACGCGGGACGGCTCGGCCACCAAGGCTGCGAGGATACGCGCTTCGTGCACGCCGCTCTGCCAGAGCTCGATTGCGAGGCCATGCCTCACGCCAATCCCTTTGGCCAGTTCCTTCAGGGCGGGCATGGACACTCCGAGCGTGCCCACCTTCGATATGCCGTAGCGGGTCATCCCCTCGGCCTTCTCTGGATCTCCTAGAATCTTGAGGGCCTCGAGCGTTTCCCCGCATTCCTTGGACATCGTGCTCTCCTACTTTGCCTAGTTCTTATTAAGATGTTAACTGGAGGACTTGTTTCGTCTCCTTCCAGTCGCTATCGATAATTGTTAAATATCGGTAGTTCGAATCGAATCCGATGGTGATAATAGCATCGCCGTTTAAATGGAGGAAAAAATATGAGTGAGGACGTAAGGGGGGGCATCCCTCTAATCGGAGACAAGTTCCCAGAGATGGAGGTCGTCACAACCCAGGGGCCTATGAAGCTCCCGGATGCATTCAAAGGCAAATGGTTCGTCCTGTTCAGCCATCCGGCGGACTTCACCCCTGTATGCACGACCGAGTTCGTCGCCTTCCAGAAGCGCATGGACAGGTTCAACAACCTGAACTGCAAGCTCATAGGCCTTTCCATCGACCAGGTCTTCTCCCACATCAAGTGGATCGAATGGATAAAGGACAATCTGAACATCGAGATCACTTTCCCCATCATCGCGGACCACGGCGATACGGCCAAGAAGATGGGCATGATCCACCCCAACAAGGCCTCGAACACCGTCAGAGCGGTCTTCATGATCGACGACAAGGCCACAATCCGGGCCATGATCTACTATCCGCAGGAGGTCGGCCGGTCCATCGATGAGGTGCTGAGGACGATCGATGCTCTCCAGATCTCGGACGAGAAGAAGGTCTCCCTGCCCGAGGGATGGCCAAGGAACGAGCTCATCGGCGATGAGGTCATCGTCCCCCCGCCCCGTGATGTCAAGGGCGCCATGGAGAAGAGGAAGGGGCCGAACTGCTATGACTGGTGGTTCTGCCACAAGAAGCTCGGCGGAAAGATATAGGAAAATGGATTATGGGGGGAAGACCCCCTTTTATCAATTTTGCTCAGAGAGCCGATCTTAGCCCGTTCGGGGTGGAGTTGAAAGGCAGATAGATTATCCGGGCATCCTTGATCTCCAAGCTGTACTCCAAGTCCTGCAGCACCCCTGGCTTCTCCGCCTCGATGGTGATGACCACGAAGTTGGCCAGCTTGTTCGCCTCCTCCTTGGTCACGTGAGCGGGAAGGCGGGGCACGCCCCCGAAGTCCAGTCTGGTCGAGTACTTGGGCCAGCTGGCGGTGAACATGGTGGCCAGGCTCTTGAAGATGAGAGGGTCGAAGTCCGGTGCGGGCAAGAAGATGAAAGCCTCGCCGCTGTTGCCCTGTCCTCCCTTGATCCAGTTCGACAACTTGTACATGGTTCCGCCGCTGGTGTCCATGCGCAGGATGGTGAAGTGGGCGTACAGCCTCCAGAACGGCACGTAGGTCCGGTTCTGGGGAGGGGCGCCCTTCCCGAACTCCGCGATCTCATAATCGACGACGTTTATGCCTCCGTCGCGCACGTGCATCGTTCCGCATTGCTGGCAATGGAAGAGCAGGTCCCTCTGCTTGCTGATGATGGGCGTATTACAGTTGGGACAGCGCACCTGGATCACCTTCATCTTCCCATCCCCTCCATCACCCTCAGCACGTCGCCGACATTGAACGAGCCGCTCTTCGCGGTGCCCCTCTTGCCCTCGAACTCCCCCTCCGATATCTCCGACCCGTTGCGGAAGAAGCGATAGGTGAAGAACAGGACCGCCAGGCCTACGGCAAGGCCCCCTATGGCCAGGAACCCGCTGTTCTCTCCCCCGGAGAAGACCGCGCCCAATATGCCGAAGCCGGACACGAGGCCGGCCACGGCCGAACCGCCTGTGATGGCGAGGCTCTGGAACAATGGGTCACCCGGAGCTCTTCCCGAGAGCACCTGACCAGTGACCCCGTCCACCGTGACCACGTACATCCTGTCCCGGTACGAATAGCGCACCACCCAGATCGGGTAGTAGAGCACGCTCATCTTCCTCGGGATGGCGTAGATCCGTTCGAAGGTTATGTGAGGGACGCCGGAGCTTCGTCTTGCGTTCGCCACCGCCTCCGCCTCAGCGAGCTTGACCGCGTCGTCCACGGAGCTCGTGGTCTCGAAGGTCGGTATCATGTTGAAGTCCTCTAGGGTCCGTTCGCCGGAGAAGTTGCGAAGGCTGTGGATCCCCAGGTCGCCCGGGTCGCAGGCTATCTGCGAGTAGTGGACGTCCTGGAGCACCATGACCTCCTTGGGCACGCGCTCGGTCCGGGTGTTGCCCTTGCTGTCCGAGTGCCGTCTCTCCTCGTAGCCGCAAACCCAGCCCGCGACCTTGGTGGTCGTGGACCAGAAGGGCAGGTAGATGGGATAGAGCTCCGTGACCTTGCCGAACTTCTTCAGGTCCCTGGCCTTCCATCCCTTCCTCCACCAGGACTCAGCTGCCTGCATCACGCGCTGCGGGTCCATCTTGTTCTTGAATGCCACGGTCTGGACCCCTTTGTCGCCTTCGATGAAGAGCATGGAGTCGCAGTAGCGGCAGTTGACCACGCTCTCGCCCTCCTCGATGTTCAGGGCTCCGCCGCACGAGGGGCAGTTCATTCCCACGGAAAGGCTCTCATCTGCCATGTCTCACATCCTCCAGGCGACGAATAGGGAGGCGCCGAAAACCCCCGCCACGGTGACAGCGATCAGAATGGCCGCCAGCCCTGGATTGGCACCCGCTAGCAATGCCTCCCCCATGAAGGCCAAGAAACCGACCCCCGCCACGGCCATGTAAGGGCCGGACCCCCGCTTGGGGAAGTCGGAGGCATACACCTCGCCCGAGGAGCCGTCGATGACCACTTGGTAGCGCTTGCCCTCGTGGACGTAGTCGAGGGTCCAGATTGGAAAGAAGACCAGAGCCTGCTCCCTCCCCGTCCCCGGGAGCTTGTCTAAATAGGCGCTCATCTCGATGTCCGGCTGGATCATCGGTACGCCTCCTAGGTCGTATTGCGCATCGAACACCTTCAGGTCCCCGGCGGGCACCTTGAGCTCGTGCAGGCCTGGAAGCGTCGTGGACCCTGCTGGCTCCACGCGCACCACCTCCTTGCCATCCACCGTGCGTTTGAACATGTAGACGGGGAAGTACTGCCTCTTCGAGCCGGCCAGCTGTGCCCTCTGATCGAGGTATTTGGCCTTGGTCGGGCCTGCCGCCCAGCGCTTGAAGACGCCGACGGCGTTGTCCTCCTTGACCATGAAGGGCAGGATGTAGTAGAACCCAGCTCCCGATCGGTCGATGAAGATCAGCGATGAGCAATAGCTGCAGTGGACGAACTTGTTCCCCGCGTCGAAGTCCACCTTGGCCCCGCACTTGGGGCAGCCGACGGAAGCCGTTCCCATCCCTCCTTGCTTCTATCTACGTCGGCTTGCCGCACTCCGGGCAGAACTTGACGTTGAGCGCGACCTCCGCCCCGCAATTGGCGCACTTCTTCTTCGGCGCGTTCATGGCCGTGCCGCAGTTGGGGCAGAACTTGGCACCTTCCGCCACCTTCTCGCCGCACTGAGGGCAGGGCACCATGGAAACGACCATCTTGGCTCCACACTCGCCGCAGAACTTTGCCCCGACGGGGTTCTGCGATCCACACTTGGGGCAGAGCATGACCGCGCCTGCGGCCGCCGCCTGTTGGCCCGGACCTGGGGTCGAGCCGGCCTGGCGCATGCTGTCTATCATCTGGTAGCCCATGCCGACTCCCGCTCCGACTCCTACGCCTACACCTGCCGCTCCGCCGGAGGGGTTGTTGGCGGCCTCCCGCATCGCCTGCCCGGTCTGGTACTGCATGTAGTTCGCGCCCACCACGGTCATGGAGGCGCGGGTGTCCACCGCCTTCTGCACTTCCTCGGGCAGCGATATGTACAGGCCGGAGATCTTGTCGATGATGACGCCATAGAGCTCGAAGTGGTCCGCAGCGCGCGACAGCACCACCTGTTCGATGTTGGTCAGGTTCGCGGCGATGTCCGCAACGCCCAATCCCTGGTTCTTCATGTCGCCCAAGGAGTCGTAGATGAGTATGACCATCTGCTCCTTGACGCGCTCCTCGACCTCCGCGGACGTGGCATAGTTGAACGTTCCCACGAACTGGTTCACGAAGTTGGCGGGGTTCGCCACCTTGTAACGGAACTCGCCGAAGACGCGCAGGTTGACCATCCCGAACTCCTTGTCACGGAACTGATAGGGCTGCTTGGAACCGTACTTGCCGTCGAAGGCCCTCTTCTGCAGGTAGATCAACTCGGCCTGCTGCACCACCCCGGACAAGGACTTCACTATCTTGCCCACGATCGGCGCGTTCAGCGACGTCAGCGCGTAACGGTCCGGACGGTCGATGTAATCCAGCACCTTGCCGTCACGGTAGAAGACGGCGATCTCGTCCTCCCTGACCACGATGTTGTCGTTGAACTTGATGTTCCGCGGCAGCCGGTACATGATGTTGCCACGCTTGTCGATATCCTCCCACTTGAATGTCTCCGATCCGATGAGGCTCATGTCTCTACACCTCCGTTCCAGTTATGGCCAGCTTGCGCTTTGAGAACTTGTCCTCGAAGGCGTTGAGGGAGGTCTTAATCCCCTTGATCTCAACGTCCGCCTCGGCTCCGTTCTCAGCGTCGAGAGCGGAACGCAGCCTGTCCACCCCCCATGACATGGCATTGATGTCGTTGATCATGCCCGCGTCGTACTCATAGAGGTGATTCAGCTCGCTCTCCTTGATCTTCAGGTCGGCGGCAATTCCGGAGTAGCCCACGTCCGCATGCTGCACGGCTCCCTCGATCTTCTTGAAGTTGTTGACCAGCCTGCCGATGGCGTCCAGCTGGGGCGATGTGAAGTCCTTTACCGAGGAGCGGCAGTCCTCCAGCCCCCGTCTCACCAAGCCGAGCTGCTTAGCCATCTGAGATCGGAGCATGCGGTCCGAGTCCCTCAGGTCCTCTCGAATGCGATATCCACGGAAGCCAGGGACGAAGAGCTGAATCGTCTTCAGCAGTCCCCGGTCATCCTCGACCCTTTTCCTTATGTCTGCCATCTTAGGTCCTCCCGACCTAGCGAAATAATAAAATCACCTGCTCTTAAAATTATGCCCAGCCAGGAGTCCGCCCCTCGACATCTTGTTGGGCTGGAGACAAAATTAGCCCTTCCTCAACCCACTTTATTAAAAGGAAATACCTTATATATCGACCAGCAATTGCGTCCAGGATGGGTGGTATGGTGGACCGGAAGAGAATCGCGCTGGTCGGATATGGGAACGTCGGGAAGGCGCTCGTTGACATGCTCGCTCAGGTCGACCCTGAGGGCAAGAGGTTCGTCTTCTCCGCCATTTGCTCCCGATCCATTGGTGTCGCAAACCTAAAGGACCTAGCTCCGGAGAAGGTGGAGAGGAAGCTCAAAGCCAATAAGGGCGATGCTAAGGCCTACAACCCCGAGGAGAGGGTCAGGGAGATCAAGGCCTACCTGAAGGAGAGCGACTACGATATGCTGGTGGAGACCACCTCTGCCGATTATGAGACCGGGGAACCGGCGCTGTCCTACATCATCACGGCCCTGGATCGGGGGATCGATGTCGTGACCTGCAATAAAGGCCCGATCGCCCTGCATTTCATGGAGCTGCAGCAGGCGGCATCGCGATCCAACGCCTCGTTGAAGTTCGAGAGCACGGTGATGGACGGCACTCCGGTCTTCTCACTGTTCAAGAGCCTCCCCCCAGTGAAGCTCAAGAAGATCAGGGGCGTGTTCAATTCTACCACTGGCATCATCATCGACAATATGATGGAGGGCAAGAATTTCGAGCAGGGCATGAAGCGGGCCAAGGCCATCGGCATGACCGAGACCGACCCGGTCCACGACCTCGCTGGCATGGACGCCGCGGCGAAGCTCGTCATTCTCTGCACTGCCTTGGCCAACCACGGCATCAAGCTCTCGGACGTCAAGCGCGAGCAGATAACCGAGGAATCGCTGCGTAGGCTTGTGACCAAGGTGAAGGGCGACAAGTGCGTGCGCATAAGGCAGGTCGCCACCGCTGACTTCGAGAAGAAGGAGTTCAAGGTGGGGCTCGAGGTGCTCAAGCCCGAGGACATGCTCTTCTCCTGCTCCGGGGCGTCCAACGCCGCCATATTCTCAATGGACCTGTTCGGGGAGATGGTCATCGCGGAGAGGGACCCGACCCTGAGGGAGACGGCGTTCGGAATCTACTCGGACATCGTGGACCTCTACTCGAAGGACACGTGCTATTATTGAGGTCTTCAAGAGGATGGCTGGGACTTGGCGTCGGCAATACTGATAGCTTCCTTTCGTCGTATCGGCGGCGCCCGCCGAAGCGCACTCCCCCCTTTTCCCGGTGGAGAACCATCCATCGATACCGCCATGCGCTCGCTGAGCCAGAGAGGTCCTTCGCCGTATACCACGACCTTGAGCCCGAGGAGGCCTCTTACTATGAATTCCATATGGACGAGGGCGACCGGATCTTCGTGCAGGTCTTCGTCCCGTATTCGCCAGAAGGGGCTTCGTGCCCAGCCTCGCGCTTCTGATACCCGAGTATGGCCCGTGAAGGGCTGACCTTCATTTCGTGGAGGTCCCCGAAGGTTATCATGCCTGCGATCCAAGGCGATGCTGGCGCGGAAGGGGAGCTGGAGCCCTTCACCCCTGGTCCGGTCTTCCTCCTGGCCGAGATAGACGTCGACGCACCTGGGCGGGCCAATATTTCGCCGTGGTTTATTCCAACGACAAGGAGGGGCAACTACGCATTCGTCATCGGTTATTTGGAAGGATTCACGGCCCGGGAGATACTCTCCCTGCCTCTCAACCTCTCACAATATATCAATGGGAGGGGCAGCAGTTTGGCAGGCGCTAGTTCCCTACATATTGATGTTCGCACTGGGCTTGGCCTTCGCATACTATGGGTTCAGGAAGATGGGAAAGCCGGACTCCTGGGTGAAATGGTTGGCGGTGATCTCCTCACTGGCCTTTATCGGCTCGACCGTCAACGTCATCGCGCAGCTGGCATTCTCCTTCACCAGGATTCCGGTCTCGTCGTTGATGGTGCTCAGCCTTCTCTTCGCCCTTGCCTATCTGGTCATGGGCCTGGTCCTTGGTCGCTTCGCCTACAAGCGCAAGGAGTTGAGCATTGGCCTCCGCATCGCCTTCGCTTCCATAGGGATCTTCGGTCTTATCATGTGGGGCGGGTTCTATATCGGTCCAATATTGGCCTTGGTGATCGCGCTCGCTCCTCCGTACAAGAGGTCCAAGTGACCACCCTCAAATCATTTTCCTCCGTTTATTGGTAAAATAAGAGCCCTTGCTTTCGAAAAGCACTTATGCCCGTTCCGACATTCAGTCGGCAACGTGCCTTGCACGTAAGGGATTCGACGGCCCTTGAGAGGGCCGGATTAGGAGGAGTAAACCCAGAAAGGGGTGAGCTGCCGACCTCTTGGAAAGCGCTCAAAACCCTTTCCCCTTTTCCTTAATTCTCGATTTGGATGCGATCCGCTCAGTCTCTCTCCATTTCCTTCGATAGAAGAATGGCTTCCATCAGAGCAATTATCATGGGGATGCGCTAGTAATTGGGACGAGTGAGACACTTGACGGAGCGGGGCTTCAACCATTTGGCCGGAGAGCGCAGCCTTTATTTGAGACAGCACGCGAAGAACCCTGTGGACTGGTATCCCTGGGGCAAGGAGGCATTGATGAAGGCTCAGGCAGAGGACAAGCCGCTCTTCATCTCCATCGGCTACTCGGCCTGTCATTGGTGCCATGTCATGGCCAGGGAGTCGTTCGAGGATGATTACGTTGGCTCTCTTCTCAACCGTGGCTATGTACCGATCAAGGTCGACAGGGAGGAGCGCCCAGACCTCGATGGCATCTACATGTCCGCCTGCCAGATGATCTCAGGGGGAGGAGGATGGCCGCTGACCGTGATCGCGACCCCAGACGGCAAACCCTTCTTCGCCGGAACCTACTTCACCAAGGGTGGCAGGCCTGGCTCGCCCGGATTGATGGACGTACTGCAACAGGTCGAGGCTAAATGGAAACTGGAGCGGAACGAGGTTGAGAAGGCGGCGGCGGAGATTGCGCAGGCCTTGAAGGAGTTCGCCTCCTACCGGGAGGAGTCGGAGCTCTCCCCTAACGTCCTGGCTACATGTTTCAAGCAGCTAGAGTCCAGCTTCGATGAACGCCATGGCGGCTTCGAGATCGCACCAAAGTTCCCTTCGCCCCATAGGCTGGTGTTCCTCATGCGCTACTACGACCTCAGCGGCGACCGCGGGGCGATGGACATGGCCTTGGCCACCCTGAGGACAATGCAGGGCAGTGGATTGTTCGACCATGTGGGCTTCGGCTTCCATCGCTACTCCACAGATGCCCGCTGGCTGCTCCCGCATTTCGAGAAGATGCTCTACGACCAGGCCATGATGGTGCTCGCCTATTCTGAGGCCTATGCCCGGACCAAGGGCCAAGACCTCAAGGAGACGGCGCTGCGGACCATCGCCTACGTCGACAGGGACCTAACCTCGCCTTATGGGGCGTTCTACTCGGCGGAGAGCGCGGAGAGCGAGGGCGAGGAGGGGAGGTTCTATGTCTGGAGCAAGAAGGAGCTGGCCTCGGCCCTGGACCAAAAGGACCTCGAGCTCTTCATCGAGGCCTTCGACATCCAGGATGAGGGCAATTTCCGCGAGGAGGCCTCTAGGAAAAGGACAGGGAAGAACGTCCTGCATCTGATCAAGGACCCGGTCCAGATCGCGAATGGGAGAGGCATGGACGAGGCGTCGGTTCGCGCATCGCTCCAGCGCTCCCTCGGCCGGCTCTTCGAACTGAGGGAGGCTCGCCCCCGCCCCGGGAAGGACGACAAGGTCCTGACCGACTGGAACGGATTGATGATCGCCTCCTTGTCCAGGGCGTCCATGCTCCTGGAAGAGAGGCAGTTGCTCGAAAAGGCCAGGCGGGCCGCCGACTTCCTACTCTCCGAGATGCGCTCCTCGGACGGCCTCAGCCACAGGTTCGTGGACGGTAAGGTGGGCATCGACGCCTTCCTCGACGATTACGCCTTCTTGGCATGGGGGCTGGTCGAGCTGCATCGTGCCAACGGGCAGGCGAGGTATCTCGATGCCGCGCGCTCCTTGGTCGACGACATGATCGCGCACTTCTGGGACGGATCGCAGGGAGGGTTCTTCTTCACTTCTGACCTGGCCACCGACCTGATCGCTAGGCGCATGGACAGCTACGATGGCGCCACGCCCTCGGGGAACTCGGTGGCCGCGAACGTCCTCCTCGATCTGGCCGAACTTACCGGAAGGGAGGATCTAAGAAAAAAGTCGGAAATGATCCTCAAGGCCTTCGCTAGCGACCTCAACTCCAACCCCATGGCCCACGGCCACATGCTGCAACAGCTCTTGCACGATGAGAGGATGTCGCCATATCGACCGACGGAGAGGAACGAGGTGGTCGGGTGAAGCGCTGGTATCTGATGCTGGCGATCGTGCTGGTCCTGCTCTCCATCGCCACTTACGCCTTGCATTACCTCATCTTCGAGGACCTGCATCACATCCTTATCTACGCCGTCGGCGACCTGGCCTTCGTCTTCATCGAGGTCCTGCTGGTGACGCTCATCATCCACGCGCTTCTCGATAGGAGGGAGAGGGCGGTCAGGCTGAGCAAGCTCAACATGGTCATCGGGGCGTTCTACAGCGAGGTCGGCCTGGGCATGATCCAGATGATCAACCGCATGCAGTGCGAGCCCGAGATCGCCTGCAGGGACGTCAAGGTGCGCAAGGACTGGACTCACAAGGACTTCGCCGACACCATCGAGAGGCTGAAGGCGAGGAAGGGCATTGTCATGGTGGAACCGGAGGGCCTGAAGCAGATGAAGGAGTTCCTGTCCAAGCGCAGGGACTTCCTGCTGCGGCTGATGGAGAACCCCAACCTGCTAGAGCACGAGCGCTTCACCGAGCTGCTGCTGGCGGTGTTCCACATCACGGACGAGCTCGTCGCGCGCAAGAACATCGATAGCCTCCCAGCCACGGACCTGGCGCATATCGGGGGGGACGCGCAGCGCGCCTACAGCCGCCTGCTGGTGGAATGGGTGCTCTACCTGGAGTACCTGCAGAAGGCGTACCCGTACCTCTTCTCCCTGGCCATCAGGGAGAATCCATTGGACGCGGGCGCCAGCCCGGTGGTGACGGACTAGAGGAGCGCGAACGCTGCCGCCAAAGCCCCGTCCTCGGCCCGGTCGTACTCCTGCGCCGCGCCGACGATGACGATATCCCCGTCGCTGGGGGAGAGCAGCTTGCGCAACCCTTGGGCGATCTCGGGCTTCTCCTTGTCCAAGAGGTAGTCGGGAGGGATGAGGAGCTTCCCGTCCTTGACCACGATGGTGGTGGCGCCCTCGGCGCCGGCCTTGATGGCCGCATCGCGCTGCTCGATTCCCAAGGTCACCCTGTCCGCCCGGTTCTTGACCAGGACGGCGACGTTCCTCATGGCGACAGAAATGTCCGAGGGATCGAGGCGCTCCATGCGGATGGGGAGGTTGCGTACGAACTCCGCCCCCTTGGTCGAGATCTTGATCCCGGTCTGCTTGACGTCCACGTACCCCTTGTCCCTGAGGAACTCGATGATGGTGCGCATCGAGCCCTCACCGATGTTGACGGAATCGGCCAGGGTCTTGCGTCCTCTCCTCCGACCGTCGGATAGAAGAAGAAGGGTCCGGTACACGTGGTAATCGGCGAACCTGTGCACCGGACCGTATTTCGGTAGGTCGAGGAGCTTCATCGACCTAGAATGTGTTTACTTCGCCATTAACTATTTTCTTCGTCACCACGTCGATGTTATCCAACCAGTTGTCGGCGATGCTGCGCGCCTCCTTCTCCCACTTCTTGAAGTTCGCGCCCGCTGACGGCAACATCTGGATCGAGCAGGTCTGTGGGTTGTTGATGGGCTTGCCTATCTGCGACAGGATGCGCACCTCGATCTCCTGCAGCTCCGAGCCCGCGGCCTTGGATATGTCCTCGGCTATGAACTTGGACAGGATGTTGTAGAGCTTGCCCACATGAGTGATGGGGTTCTTTCCGGCCGAGGCCTCCATGCTCATCGGTCGGAAGGGCGTGATCAGGCCGTTGCAGCGGTTGCCGCGGCCGACGGAGCCATCATCGCCGTTCTCCATGCTCAGCCCGGTGACCGTCAGATAGTAGACGCCGCGCTTGTAGTCGTCGGCGGTGTTTACGTCCACGCAGACGTTGAGGTCTGTCTGCTTGCAGGCGAAGTCACCGATCTTGCTCTTCATCTCCTCGATGACGCTGACATAGTGAGACTTGTCCGGGATGTAGCGGTCCACCATGGCGCAGGCCACCGTCAGGTTGATGGTGTCGCCCATGCGCGAGGCCATGACCTTGACGTCCTCGCCGGATTCCTTTATGCGGCGTTTCATGGCCCCGTTGATATAATGCTCGGTCTCCAATACAACGCGCTCGGTCTGGCTGTACGGGGCGTAACCGACCCCGAACGAGGTGTCGTTGGACAGGTGCTTCTTGCTGTCGTAGACCGCGGTAAGATCAACCGATCCCTTGCCTATCTTGCAGTCCAGCATGACGTTGGTGTTCATGTCCAGGTTGGGGAAGTGCGACTTCAGGTAGTCATGGGCGGCCTGCACCGCTACGGTGCGGTAAGGTAAGCGCTCACCATTGACGTCGGTCGTCGCCCTTCCTACGAGTAATATGTAAATCGGTTCGAGGATGTCGCCGCCTCCGAACTTGGGGGCCGACTGTCCTCCGACGATCTGGGTCTCATCGGTGTTGTGGTGCAACACTTTCCCGTAGCGCTCGATGTACATCTTGCACAGGGCTCGGGAAACGCTCTCGGAGAGTCCGTCCGCGATGCTGTCGGGGTGGCCAATGCCCTTCCTCTCGACCAGCTCTACCTTCTGCTTCTCCACCGGTGTGTACTCGATCTTCTCGATGATTATGTTCTTCGCCATTTCTTGGTCACCTTTGTTTCAATGCCGGAGCATTAATGACTAGCCACCTACGGACCGCAGATGGCCTTTTGTGTTAGGGGTCGAAAAGATTCCATAGATATATACCTGATTGACTAAAATATTCATATATGAATAATCATTAAGTGCCGATGAGGTTCCCAGAGGTCACTGACATAAAGATCATGCGCAAGGCCTTGGACATCACACAGACCGAGCTCTCAGGGCTGAGCGGGGTCTCGCAGAGCACCATCGCCAAGCTGGAGAATGCCATCATCAACGGGTCCTATGAGACGGTGGTAAGGATCTTCCAGGCCTTGGAGGAGGCGGCCGACCGGAGACGGGCGGGCAAGAAGGCCATCGATGTGTCTTCGAAGGACATCGTGTCCATCCAGGCATCGGTTAAGGTCAAGCACGCCACGGAGATTATGCGCCAGTCCGGATATTCTCAGCTGCCGGTGTTCGACGACGAGCGGCCGGTGGGCAGCATCAGCGAGTACGGAATACTGGCCTTGCTGCGGGACGGCACCAGCATGGAGGAGGTGGGGGAGAGGTCGGTGCGCTCGATGATGGGGGAGGCCTTCCCCTTGGTGAGCGAGGGCACTCCGTTGGAGACGGTGACCTCCCTTCTCTCCAGCTCGAGCGCTGTGCTAGTAGGAACGAAGGGCAAGGTGACAGGGATAATCACCTCCTCCGACGTGCTAAAGCTGCTGTGATTTGGAGCTTTGCTTCAAAGCTGACGAGGTGTGCCGATCATGAGCATGAGAAGGGAGAGAGAGGGAAGCGGCCAAGAGGACGGCTTACTTCGTGACCGAGGATGGCCAGAAAGAGCTGGAGAGGCTCGACATCACTCTTTGACCTGCCGGTTCCACTCTTCCTCGGGAGGGTTGACCTGAAGGCTCGCCAGGTCCTCCGCCAAGATGGTGTTGGGGAATATGGCCTTGGCCTCGTTCAACAGTACTGTGGCGTCCTCGTAACGGTTGCTGAAATGATAGAGGCAGAGGAGTCTGGCGCGAGCGCTCCTGGCCACCTCGGCGGCATCGGCCGCGGTGCTATGGCCGTACGTCGCAGCCTCCTCTTTCAGGCTGGAATCGAGGGTAGCCTCGTGCACCAAGAGGTCAGCGTCCATGCCCTCCTGGATTATCGTCCTGCAAGGTCGAGTGTCCCCGGAGATCAGGATCTTCCTGCCCCTTCTCTTCGGACCTAGGACCATCTCAGGGGTAACGATCTTGACGCCAACCTGCACCGACTCCCCTCCCTGCAGACGGCTGAAGAGAGGGCCCTCGGGTATGCCCAGCTCCTTCGCCTTTTCCAGGTTGAACTTGCCGGGCCGAGCTTCCTCTTGAAGCACGTAAGCGAAGGCCGGCACGGTGTGGTCCGCTTCCACCGCCATCACCTTGAAACCAGGGAACTGTACCTCCTCCTCATCCTCCAGCTCCCTGGTGAGTACGTGGAACCCGGGAGTGAAGTAGCCAAGCTCGAGCATGGAGCGCATGGCATCCTCCATCCCCTCCGGACCGTGCACGTAGAGCGGGCGCGTCCTCCCGCTGAAGCTCATGGACTGGATCATGGCCGGCAGCCCGAGGAAGTGGTCCCCGTGCAGATGGGAGATGAAGACGTTGGTGACCTTCATGAACGAAGCGGAGGAGAGCATGAACTGGCGCTGCGTGCCCTCTCCGCAGTCGAAGAGCAGGATGTCCGGACCGACCTGCACCGCGATGGCGCTCACGTTCCGCTTCGGCGTGGGCAGGCTCCCTCCTGTGCCCAGGAATATCAGTCGCACGACCGACCATTAGCTAGTGGCGATAAAATCCTTGCCCATGTGACTCCGAGACCATCTGTCGCTGATGATGAATATGACGAACCCTACGATGGCTATGACCGTGGCCAGATACATGCAGCCGTGGTAACCGTAGATCTCCTCGGCCACCCCGCCCAGCAAGGCGCCCAGGATCGCGGAGATGGACAGAACCGACTGTAGAATGCCCGCGGAAGTGCCCTTCTCCTCGTTGCGCTCCATGACGTACTTCACCGATCCGACATAGAGGGTGGACCAGGCCAGGGCGATCATGATCTGGGCTGGGATGATCTGCCAGTAGATGGTGGCTAGGGTATAGGAGGGGAACGTCAGGATGGACATGATGAAGCCGACCAGGATGAGGGGCGCGGAGTGGTAGCGGTCGCAGAACTGCATGAACACGAACTGGAAGACGGCGTTGATGGCGTATATGGCCCCGATGATCACCGGGCTCGCTCCCAATGACGCCAGGAAAAGGGTGTAGATCACCCATATCATGTTGGCGCCAGTATGGCGGAACATGATGGAGACGTAGATGGGGAAGTTGCGCTTGAACACCGATACCGGGAAGAACGGCACCTTGCGCTTGGTCTCCTTCATCTCCGGGAGCTTGAGCGCTACCAGGAAGGCCACGAACATCAAGATGGCGCTGAACAGGAATATCTGGTAGTAGACGCCGATAAGGCCAGCCAGGAACGTCCCTATCCCGAAGCCCAGACTCCCATAGGACGAGAATTTGCCCACCTTCTTGTCCGACTCATAGACGTACGCTAGGAGCGCGGAGGGATACATGCCCGCGCACATCCCCAAGAGGATCCTTGATAACTCGAGGGTGAGGGTGTCCAAGGCGAAGACCTGCAGGAAGGCGGCTATGCTCGTGAGAAGAAGCCCGATCTTGAGGATCATCCTGCGCCCGTGCACGTCCGAGTAGCGGCCGAAGACGTAGGAGGAGACGAAGAGCGCCGCGCTGTAGCTGGCTACGACGATGCCTACCTCGGAGGTGCTGGCGCCGAAGTCGTCCTGGGCCAGGTTCGGTATCAGCAGCGCTGACGCGGAGAGCGACGCGCTGGAGAGCATCTGGACTGTGGAGGCTTTCATTATGACGCCGTGCCAGTTTCGCGTCTATCGGCGGCCTCAGCGGCCCAAGGACTCGAGCACCCTGTCCTGCTTGGTGCTCTTCTTGAACTGCCGATAATGGTCCTTGCAGAGGTGAACGCGCTTTAGGTCCTCATCCACTTGGAGCTTGGCCTCCTTGGCGTTCTCACCTGACACAGAGCGTTCGGCCACCTTGCCGCAGCCCTTGACTTGGCAGGTCTCGCCCTCCTTAGGTTTGCTCTTCCTCTCTACCATGGACCCGAAATTGGACGGTCCAGGATAAATCTTTTCCTTGGGGGACGGAGCGGAGGGCAAATATGATAAGGGCCAGAGGCGATAGAGCTGCCAGATGGTCAAGATAGCTCCTTCCATACTGTCCGCGGACTTCGCCAACCTGGGAGATGAGGTAGGCCGGGTCGAGAAAGCTGGCGCAGACTGGGTGCACGTGGACGTGATGGATGGCGTCTTCGTGCCCAACATCACCATCGGCCCGGGGGTGGTAAAGAGCATAAGGCCTCACACCCGGCTTCCCTTGGACGTTCACCTGATGATCGTGAGGCCAGAGAACTTCGTGGAGGCCTTCGCCAAGGCTGGCGCGGACCTCATCACCATCCATTTAGAAGCCAGTGAGAGCATCAAGGAGACCCTTCTGCGAATAACGGAGCTGGGAAAGGGGGCGGGAATCTCCGTCAATCCCAGCACTCCGTTCGAGCGGGTGCGCCCTTTCCTGGAGCACGTTGACCTCCTCCTGATTATGACGGTCAACCCAGGATTCGGCGGGCAGCCCTTCATGCCCGAATGCCTGGAAAAGATAATGAAGGCGAGGCAGTACATCGATAGCCATGGCCTCAGTACGGAGATAGAGGTAGACGGGGGCATCAACGCCAAGACTGGGAAATCCTCGGTAAGGGCTGGGGCATCGGTGCTTGCTGCCGGCAATGCCCTCTTCGGTGCCTCGGACATGAGGAAGGAGATTGCGGAGTGGAAGAGCTTCTGATGGCGGTCCCCCACGCCATCGATATATCACTTGGCAAAGCTTCATAAACAACTCGCCATATTCGCCAAGAGAGTGGCTAAATGGAATTCACGAGCGACAAGATGATCCTGCTGTTGACGATCGTATTCCCGCTGCTCTTCGTGATAGCAGGCCTCATCTTAGACGCAGGAGTTTGCTTGATCATCCCGCTGCTGAGCTGGATAGGCGTCGCAATCGTAATGCTCTACTTCCCGACCACTTCTGAGGAATGATCAGGGGACGACCCTGGCGAACGCGGACTTATTCATCACCCGCACCACCTTCACCTTAACCGTCTGCCCGACCTTGGTCTCGGGCACGAACACGATGAAGCCATCGATCTTGGCCACGCCGTCGCCCTGCGACCCCACGTCGGTTATGGTGACGGTGTACTCCTTCCCCTCCTCTACCGGCTTAGTGCCCTTGAACCCGTGCTCATACATGGTATTAGGATTCGAGCTAAGATAGATAAAAACACCTGCGGGGCAAGACTTATCCAAGCCCGGTCTCATTTGGAAGAGGAGAGCATGGGCGTCAATCTTTCCGATATCGTCTCGGCGGAGCAGGTGGAGCTGGAGGACGTGGCCGGTCAAGTTATGGCCATCGACGCCTACAATGCCATATACCAGTTCCTTTCCGTCATCCGACAGCCCGACGGCAAGCCGCTCATGGACCAGAGGGGGAGGGTGACCTCGCACCTTGCCGGTCTGCTCTATCGCAACGCCAACTTCCTGGAGCTGGGCATACGACCGGTTTACGTCTTCGACGGCACGCCGCACAAGCTCAAGGCCAGGACCATCATGGAGAGGAGCGAGCGGCGGAACAAGGCCAAGCGCGAGTGGGAGGAGGCGGTGGAGAAGGGCGACTACCAGAAGGCATTCTCCAAGGCCACCCAGTCCTCGAGGATCACCAACGAGGTGGTGGAGTCCTCCAGGATCCTGCTCTCCTACCTGGGCATACCTGTGGTGCAGGCGCCCGAGGAAGGGGAGGCGCAAGCGGCGTACATGGCCTTGAAGGGAGACGTTTGGGCTGCGTCCTCGCAGGACTTCGACTCGTTGCTCTTCGGTGCGCCGAGATTGGTGCGCAACCTCACCATAACCGGACGGAGGCGCAACCCGGGGAAGGACCAGAGCAAGGAAGTCCCGGTGGAGATCATCATCCTGGAGAAGGTGCTGCAGCAGGCCAAGCTGAGCCGCGAGCAGCTGATCGACGTCTGCATCCTCATGGGCACGGACTTCAACGAGGGCGTCATGGGAATCGGACCGAAGAAAGGCCTGAAGCTCATCCAGGAGCACGGTTCTCTGGAGAAGGTCATGGCCCTGCTCCAGGTAGAGATCGAGAACTTCCAGGAGATCCGAGAGATCTTCCTAGGGTACGAGGTCATGCGCGATTATCGCCTGGAGTGGAGGCCGCCGGACCGGGAAAGGGTGATGTCCATGCTCAAGGAGCAGTACGACTTCTCCGAGGCGCGGGTGGACTCTGCCCTCAAGCGCATGCAGGCGCCGGACGGCAGGATGAAGGCAGTCGAAGGCTCGCAGCGCTCCCTCGACATGTTCTAGGCAAATCGCGTTTCTGTAGCCATGACCAGCTTCTTTTAAAAGGAAGGCGGCATATAGGGCTTTAGTGGCTGCGATGATAAAGCAGGTCCAGTCGAATTATAATCCCGCCGAGCTCGAGAAAAGGGTTCGGGCAATGTGGGCGGAGAGAAACGCCTACCGCAAGACCAAGGAACTTAGGGCCAATGGGCCCGATTTCTATTTCGTGGACGGCCCTCCGTACACCACGGGAGCGATCCACCTCGGGACATCCTGGAACAAGACCCTGAAGGACACCTACATCCGCTACCGTCGCATGCAGCGCTACAACGTGCGCGACCAGCCCGGCTATGACATGCACGGGCTGCCCATCGAGGTCAAGGTCGAGCAATCGATCGGGGTCAAGACCAAGAAGGAGATCGAGGACTATGGCATCGACCGCTTCGTCTCCACCTGCAAATCGTTCGCCCTCGACTTCCAGAAGCGAATGACCGAGCAGTTCAAGGAGCTCGGCATCTGGATGGACTGGGATTCACCATACCTCACCATCACCAGCCAATACGTGGAGGCGGCCTGGTGGACGCTGAAGCGAGCCTATGACAAGGAGCTGCTGGGACCATCGAACCGGGTGCTTTCCTGGTGCCCCCGCTGCGAGACCGCCCTGGCCGAGGCGGAGATCGAGTACCGGGACGAGAAGGACCCATCCATCTACGTCCGTTTCCCGCTGAAGGACGAGGAGTCCACCTCCCTGCTGATCTGGACCACAACCCCCTGGACGCTACCTGGAAATCTTGCCGTCGCGGCCCATCCCGACTTCCGCTACGCGAAGGTGCGATTCCAATCTGCCGATAAGCAGGAGACGGTCATCCTGCTCGAGTCCCTGGTGGATCAGGTGGGAGAGCTTGGCGGGTACGAGGGCTACGAGGTCCTGGACCTGATCGAGGGCGATGACCTCATCGGCATGGAGTACGTGCCAATCTTCAAGGACGTGGATTACCAGAGGCAGGCCACGGGGAAATGGGTGCATCGCGTCATACCCTCCACCACCGTGGCCGCGGAGAACACCGGCCTGGTGCACATCGCGCCTGGGCACGGTCCCGAGGACTTCGAGCTGGGCAAGGAGTTCAGCCTGGAGCCGTTCTGCCCGGTGGACGAGTCTGGTCGATTCACCAAGGACCTTCCGGCAAGGTACGCGGGGATGAGCGTCAAGGAGGCCAACAAGCACATCATCGAGGAGCTGAAGGAGCGCGGGCTGATGTATTCTGTCGGGACGCTCCTGCACCGCTATGGCCATTGCTGGCGCTGCGACTCGGGGATCATCTACCGCAACACCACCCAATGGTTCCTCAAGATCACCCAGATCAAGAACCTCATGTTGGAGGAGATCGAGAAGATACGCTGGACGCCCGAGTGGGCCGGCTCCTCGCGCGAGTACGACTGGACCCTCAACGCTAGGGACTGGTGCATCTCCCGGCAGCGTTACTGGGGCATCCCCTTGCCCATCTGGATCTGCCAGTGCGGAGAGGTCAAGGTGGTCGGCTCCACCTCCGAGCTGGAGAAGGGAGAGGGCTACCGCAAGGACATGGAGCTCCACCGCCCCTGGATAGATGCCGTAACATTCAAATGTCCCCACTGCTCGAAGACCATGAGGCGGGTGCCGGACGTCCTCGACGTCTGGTTCGATTCCGGTGTGGCGACCTGGGCGCAGCTGGGCTTCCCCAAGTCACGGGCGGAGTTCGACAAGTGGTGGCCATGCAAATGGATCACCGAAGCTCACGACCAGACCAGGGGATGGTTCTATTCCCAGCTGGCCGCAGGATGCATCGCCTTCGACCGCGCTCCCTACGAGGCGGTGCTGATGCACGGATGGGTCCTCGACCCGAACGGGCAGCCGATGTCCAAGTCCCGGGGCAATGTCATTGAGCCCGAGAAGGTAATCAAGGACTATGGGGCGGACTCGCTGCGTTTCTACCTCATGCGCACCAACGCGCCCTGGGAGGACACATCCTTCCAGTGGGAGGGCGTAAAGAACGCGCGCAAGACCCTGAACATCCTGTGGAACGTGGTCAACTTCGCCACCACCTACATGAGCATCGACGCCTTCGATCCTGGCTCCGTAACTTTGGAGGGGCTCAAGGCCTCCCTGAGGGCCGAGGATCGCTGGATGGTATCCCGGACGGAGAAGATGAAGAACGAGGTGGCCAAGTACCTTAACTCGTACGAGCTGCACAAGGCCTGCCGCGTCCTGGAGGACTTCATCCTCGAGGACCTGTCCCGCTGGTACGTCCGCCTCATCCGCGACCGCATGTGGTCGGAGAAGGGGGACCTGGACAAGCTCGCGGCCTACAAAGTACTGCATGAGGCGCTGCTCGGGCTGACCAAGGTCATGGCGCCTTTCACCCCGCACATCGCGGAGGAGATCTACCAGCACATCGATGGCTCGATGGAGAGCGTGCACATGCTGGACTGGCCAGCCGCCGACACCACCAAATTGGACGAGAGGCTGGACCAGAGCATGGCCACGGTGCAAGAGCTCGTCGACCTCGTGACCAAGGAGAGGCAATCGCGCAACATCAAGCTCCGCTGGCCCATACGGAGGGTCGTGGTCCGCGCGGCCAACAACGACGCCATGGAGTCGATGAAGCAGCTGGAGTCCGTGATCGTCTCCCAGGCCAACGTCAAGCTCATCGAATACATACCTCCAGGTCAGGAGTGGAGCGAGATAGTCCTGGTGGCCGAGCCCAACCCCAACGCCATCGGCAAGGTCTACCGTCAATGGGCATCGAAGATAGCCGTGCTACTTAATTCACGGCCGGCCAAGCAGATACGCGATTGCATCGAGAAGGGGTCCTATTCGCTCGGGATCGAGGGCCAGATGATCAAGATCGAGCCCAACATGGTGAGCTTCACCACCTCCCTGCCCGAGAACGTAGTAGGGGCAGAGTTCTCCGGCGGAGACCTTTACATGGACTTCGAGATAACGCCGGAGATAGAGGCGGAGGGCTTCGCCCGAGAGCTCATACGCCGCATCCAGCAGATGCGCAAGGACATCAAGCTCAACGTCGAGGAGTACGTCCGTGTGGAGGTCAAGGCCTCGGTCAAGCTCATCGAGTACTTCAAGACCTGGCACGGGCACATCATGTCCGAGACCCGCTGCCGCCGCCTGGAGTTCGTGGACGTCCCCCAGGGCGATCACACCGCCACCTGGGAGGTCGAGGGCGAGAAACTGCAGGTAGCGCTGGCTTCCTTGCATTTCAAGGAGTCTTTGGACGAGCTGCAGAAGATCAACGGCCTGTCCCAGGAGGGTGCCTTGGCATTGATCGAGGCCGGATACCGGAGCACCGCCGACCTGAAGCCTTTGTCCGAAGAGAAGATAGCGGAAATCCCAGGAATGCCGAAGAACGACGTGAAGAAGATCTCCCATTACTTGGAGAGGTCTGAGGAGCCGGCCCCGGTCGCGAGGCCTTCCGACGGTCCGAAGGAGGCCATGTCCAAGGAGGTACTGGTCCCCTACCTGATGCGCATTCCCCGCATGAACCAGGTGAAGGTGGATATGCTGTACGATGCTGGCTACGACTCCGTGGACAAGATCAAGTCCGCCTCCAAAGAGGACCTGCGCAAGGTCAAGGGAATGGGCGAGAAGACGGTGGACGAGATCGTGGCATATGCCAGCAAGGGCGGCTTCGAGACCATGGTCAAATGCGTCGGCTGCGGCGCGATGGTCCCGCCGGACAAGCTCAACTGCGCATCCTGCGGCGCCAAGGTCGACATCGAATCGCATGCGGATGAGGAGGACAGGGGCGAAGGGGGCAAGACCGCGGCCGCCGAGGTCGAGCTCGAGAGGTCCTTCACCTACCTGATCAAGGAGGAGAAGGCCGAGCGCTCCTACCAGCTGTTCGTGAAGGGACTCGCCAAGGGGATGAAGGGATTCTGCGTCACCCGCAACTATCCCTTGAAGATCAAGGCCAAGTGGAACCTGGGCGATACGCCGATCCTATGGCTCAGCAACGTGGGCAAGGAGTCGAGCATCAGGCCGAAGGACCTGGAGAAGCTGTCGGTATCGCTGGAGCAGTTCCTGGCGCAATCGGAAGGGGGCGTCATCCTCCTGGACGGGCTGGAGTACCTGATCACCAACAACAACTTCCTCACCGTGCTGCGCCTGGTGCAATCGCTGAGGGACCAAGTGGCCATCAACCGCTCCATACTCATGTTGGTCCTCAACCCGTCCACCTTGGACGCGCACGAGCTCAACCTCCTGGAGAAGGAAGTGGACGCCACCATCTGATCAAAGGCCTAGGTCTCCGAGCAGGCGCCTGAAGCCAGGCACCAGCTCCAATCCTTCCATCTCCGAGGGAAGCACCCACCTGTAATCGGTGTGCTCCCAATCGATGGCGACCTTGTCAGTGGGGGATTGGAACAGGAACGGGTGAATGGCCCAGATGTTGTCCCTCTGCCGTACCATGAGCATCTCACCGGTCCGCAGCAGCCTGGCCTTGGTGATGCCGGTCTCCTCTGCGATCTCCTTGTTGGCCGTCTGCAGCGGCTCCTCTCCCGGCTCGATGTAGCCGCTCACCCCTGCCCACATGCCTTGGCAGGTGGAGACCTTGTCGCTGCGCTTGAGCACCAGCAACTTGCCATCGTTTATCAGGACGGAGGTCACGACCCGGTGCACCTTGACCTCCAGGATATCCACCGTGCCCTTCTCTCCATCGACTTTGACCACGTCCCCGTCCCTTAGCAAGGAGATATCGATGCGGTCGACCATGGGGACGTTGGCCATGACCGCGCCGGTGGCGACGATGGTCTCCGCATTTTGATTGATTATCGCCGCCGGAAGCCTGGACTCCCTCCTGAGCTGCAAAAGGGTATAGGATCCGACGGTGCTGCCTTTGCCGCAAGGGAATACGAAGACCATGCCCCTCAAATCCTTACCCTCAGCTCCGGAGGTGTTGCTCAGAAGCCCCGTTTTAGGGTCGACGCCCCCGAGGAAGCTGAAAGGCTTCTCCAGCATCAACACCTGACCTTCGGAAACGCCTTTCGATATGCCTCGCCCAGTAAGGATCAAGCTATCCTCTCCATGAGCTCAGCGTAAGAGCCGCAGACCACCTTCTGCGAACAGAGGGAGGGCAGGTAGTTGCAGGCCTTGGCGGAATTGGTGGCTGTGCAAATATGCCTGGATTCGATGGGCGCCACGATCATGCAGGTGTCGCAGACCACCTTCCCGAACCTCTCTAGCACAGCCGTCTCCTTCGGGCACCAGGTCTTAACTGTCCTTGAGGTGCAGAACCACACTTCCGGCGCATCCGACCGCCTACGCTTGCCGTCCAACATGGAGGCGAGCATCTTCATTTCCATCTGGGAGAGGTGCGGACAACCGACCGCGATCAGGTCCGGTTCCTTGCCCGTGGTCAGAGCATCCTTGGCCTTCTTCACATCGCTATGGTCGAAGCTGACCCTTTCCAAACCCTTCAGGTCCTGGCTGGCATTGCCTGGGGTCACCCCTTCGACGTGGAAGATCGCCACGGAGCCCGAGGCCGCCATGGCCGCGGCCATTGTCTTCAATCCGTTGCAGTCCGGTCTGATGCCTTTGAAATAGGGGACCGCGGCTCCGAGCCTCTGTCCAACCGCGTGGCCGAGCAAAGAGTAGTCAGTGATCTCATCCAGTACCTTCGCCTCCACGACAACGGTCGGCTTTCGGTTCTCCTCAAGATGGAGCCCGTACAGTGGCGTCTTTCCCATGATCGCCGCGGCCAGCGCCCCTGGTCCCCCCTCGCGGTTGGTCCGAGCGCCGAGGACGGAGTTGACATATGAAAGCGCGGAGGACTCCGCCCATGCGACAGAGTCCCCGAGTCTGGGGGTGTTGCCGGTAAAGTAGGGCGTGCAGGTGCAATTGGTGGTAACCCCCATCCTTTCGTACGCCCTTATGATGGCCAGCTGTCTATGAGCAAAGTCTGCCCCGACCCCCATCTCCTGCCAGCGGTCAAGATCCATCCCGGCGGGGTTCAACGTGGTCTGCACCTTGACCCTTGCGTCCTTGGAGATCTCCTCGAGGAAGTCCAATCCTCCCTCCCCGATGGTCTTGAAGGAGACCCCGGAGAGATGCGCCGAGGTTATTGGGATGAGGCGGTCGGCATCATAGATGCGGCCCAGTGCTACGAGGAGCTCCAATGCCCTCTGCATCCCAGGTCCTTGCTCACCAGCTAGGGCCTTCTCCTCTTCTCGGGTTAGATGCATGCGCGCTGATTGAACGCCCGTTCATTAAAACGTTTTGGAACTTGATAGGCGGAATTGCACAGAAGTTGTGAGAAGAAGGCGGGCCCGCCGAGATTTTCGTCCCCCTCGAGGGATTTCGAACTCGGGTCCGGGGCTTTCTCCCATCCCTCAGGATGGCCGGAGGCCCCTGTGATATCCAAGCTACACTACGGGCCCGCGGACGAGGCCATATGCGGAACCCTGGATAAACCCTTGCTTTATCCAAGCTGCTACTGCCAAGTAAGGAAATCCTGGAATAAGAACGAATGCTCATCAAGAAGTCGATCTCGACATGTTATCAATAGGTCAAGAGCTCGACCACCCTCACCTGCCAGCCGTAGAGGCTTCGAATGACCCAGTACGTTCCTGGGGACAAGGAACATCCTCCGTTCATTTACAGATGAAACTAAATGAAAAATAGATTGTGATGGCCCTGATGCTCGGGCCAACTTAAGCCGTTACTTCTTCTTGAACTCGGTGTAGCCGCACTTGCCGCACGAGTTGCGGTTGCCGTGCTCGCCCAGGAAGACGCCTGGTCCGCACTTGGGGCAGTTGCGTTTCTTCCTCTCCAGCTTGCCTTCCTTGCCAGCTGCATAGAAGTCCTTCTTTCCCTTGCCCAGCTGCTTCGGCTTCGCCGCACCCTTCTCTTTCTTGTCAGCCATGTCGAATCACCTTACTTCGCCTTGGGGGCCGCGCGGGGCTTGGCCGCTGCCTTCGCTTTCGCCTTCTTCTCCGCCAGCCCATGCCTCACCAGCATATGGCGGCCCTCGGTCTTCTTCAGGGCTTCGTCGCTCTCGTAGACCTTGGCGTACCCGTTGGTGACGCCCTTGCCATACTCGGTCTCCATCCTGTCCACTACCACTCTCTCCTTCGGGGCTCCTACCGCGGCGGCAATGGCCGTCCTCACGGTGTCCCTGGTGGGGGTGGACTCGGTGGCATGCTCCACCGAGAAGCTTATCTCATTCCTCTCAAGAAGAGCGTTCTCCTTCTTGCTCTCGATCTGCACCTTCAATTGCATTCCTCCATCGCGTCGATCAGTTCTCTTGCCTTTTTACGCACGTTCTCGTCGACGTGCACGGAAACGATGCCCTTCCTCGGCATGCCGTAGAATATACGGGTGCCCAAGGGGGCGAGGGCAGCGATCACGAGGGAGGCAAGGTCCTCTTCGCCCTCCACCATCAGCTTGACCTTCACATCGTGGGCCAAGGCGCTCTTGATGGCCGTAACCAGCTCGGGCGTCACTTGCCCGGCCGGGTTTCTGACTTGCATCTCCTTCCCTGGCAGGGAAGGCAGCTTCGCGGCCAGCTCACTCATGTCCTTGCGCTCGGTCCTCAGGTCGTAGACCATCAGGTCCGGTTGCTCGCCGTTCTCCACCATGCTTAAGGAGACCACGTCACCGACGGTAGCGGACCAATCGCTGGCTCGCAGGTCCTCAACCGCTTGCTTCTCGGTCACAAGGCTTCCGAACGGCATGGCCAAACGGCTCCTAATCTTTATAGGCAGTCTCCAGCCCTTCCGCGGCACGCGCAGCTCAGCGCACGCGGAGCGCGAACTTGCCGTTGACATTAAGCCCCATCCTCTTGGCTATCTCGGACTTGGTGTGGTCCAGGATTATGACGTACCCCTGCCAATCCTTGGACGTCTGGTTTCCACAGAGGGGACAGGTGTCCTCCTCGGATATGAAGGAGCAGTGCTTGCAGGCCTTCTGTATCCTCATGCCGCGGCCCCCTTCTCCTTCTCGCCCTTCTTCTTTCGGTCCTCTTCCAGCCACTCGAACTTGCCCATACCGACCTGCCTCATGGTCAGGCCGATCTTGCTCTCCCTGGGATTGCGCTCGTTGATGCTGAGCGCCACGATCCTGGCCCGCACCTTGTCCCCGATCCTGAGGTCTCTCTTGGTATCCTTGCCGAGGAGGCGCTGGTTGACATCGTCGACGTCGATGCGGTCATCCATGATCTGGGAGATGTGCAGCAGCCCGTCCAATGGCCCGAAGCGCACGAACGCCCCGAACTTCAGGACTTCCACCACCGTGCCCTCGACGACCTCCTGCAGGACTGGGCGGAAGATGAGCGATTCGAACTTGACCTTCTGATAGACGGCGCCGTCCCCATGCACGATGCGGCCAGGGCCTTCGCGCTCGATGTTGCGAATCAGAACGGTGAGCGAGTCGCTGCCCTCGACCTTGCCCTCGAAGGACTCCTTGGCCAGCTCGACGACTGTGGCGTCGAGGTCCTCGCCCAGGCGGTCAGGCGGGATGCGCACGACCTTCTCTCGCTTTGCCATTAGATACATAGGTTACCCTCTAGTGACTCTGGCATATTTGAACACTTATATAAAGATTCACTCCGAACGCATTTTCGACAATATGCGCTGGATGCTAAAAAAATGGAAGGAAAGGAAAAGGTTTCCGATGCTAGCAAAACTTATGGTGCGACCACGAAGAGCGTGGCGAACACCAGGGTGATGGTGGCTAGCAGCTTCACCAGCACGTGCAGTGATGGCCCAGCGGTATCCTTGAATGGGTCGCCGACGGTATCACCGACCACCGCCGCCGAATGGGCCGCGGTCCTCTTTTGGCCTTTGGCCTCGATGTACTTCTTGGCGTTGTCCCAGGCCCCTCCGCCGTTGTTAAGGACCAAGGCCATCAGAACACCAGTGATGGTGCCGACCATGAGCAACGCGCCCACTGCTTGATAGGCGACGTCCCACTGGTCCGCATACACATAGCGCATGATCAAGCCCAAGCTCACCGGGACCACCACCGGGAGGATACCCGGAAGGATCATGGCCCTGAGGGCCCCCTTGGTAGAGATGTCCACGCAGCGCGCGTAGTCCGGCTTGTCGTTACCGTTGAGGATGTTGGGATTCTCACGGAACTGCCGGCGCACCTCGGTTATCATGTCGCCGGCGGCCTTGCCCACGGCCCTGATGGCCAGAGAGGCGAATAGGAACACCAGCATGGCACCGATCAACGCGCCCACGAACACGGGCGGGTTGGCTATGTCGACCGTGAACACTTCCTCGGCCGGAAGCCCTACGATCTCGGCGACCTTGTCGAAGTACGCGCCGAAGAGCAGATACGCAGCCAATGCTGCAGAGCCCATGGCATATCCCTTGGTCAAGGCCTTGGTGGTGTTTCCAACGGAGTCCAGTTTGTCGGTCCTGCGGCGTATCTCCTCAGGCTGGTTCGACATCTCGATGATTCCGCCTGCGTTGTCCGTGATGGGGCCGAATGTGTCCTCGGCCAGGATGAAGGCGCAAGTGGCAAGCATTCCCATGGTAGCGACAGCGGTGCCGTAGAGACCGTAGGTGAAGGCCATGCTCTCCTCTGGTGCGGCTTGCTGCCCAAGGAAATAGGAGGCAAGCAGAGAGACAGCAATGGCGATTACCGGCATTGCGGTCGTTTCCAGACCGATGGAGAAGCCAGTGATAATATTGGTGGCCGGACCGGTTTCGGATGCCTTAGCTATCTCCCGCACCGGGCGATATTCGCCGGCGGTGTAGTACTGAGTGATGTAGACGATCGCTACGCTCAATATGACACCGATGATGCCGCAGGCAAGGAAGTAATACCAGGTCTCTCCAAGAAGAGCCCAGGCAGAGAATCCGAAGAAGGCGATGGCGATGACCGCGGTAACATAGTACCCGCGGTTCAGAGCCTTCATGGGGCTCTCATCCTCGCTCTTCAATCTAACCACCATGATGCCGACGAGGCCTGCGAGCAGACCGAAGGCCCGGACGACGAGCGGGAAGAACAGGAACCCGATTTGCCCGGTGAGGGCGTAGACTGAGAATCCGAGGATCATGGCGCCGATGTTCTCTGCAGCGGTGGACTCGAAGAGGTCCGCGCCACGACCGGCACAATCGCCCACGTTGTCCCCGACCAGGTCAGCGATGACCGCCGGGTTCTTGGGGCTGTCCTCTGGGATGCCCGCCTCCACTTTTCCCACGAGGTCCGCTCCCACGTCGGCCGCCTTGGTGTAGATACCGCCGCCCAGCTGTGCGAAGAGAGCCGCGAAGGAGGCGCCGAAGGCATAGCCCACCGCGGCGAACAGCGCCGCCTGCCATTTATATTCAATGCCAGGGATGGGACCAGTGGCATCAGGGAACACAAAGAACGCGAAGGCGAAGAATACTCCTGCGACGCCCAGAAGGCTCAGGGTGACCACGGCGATGCCCGAGACGGCCCCGCCACGGAAGGATATCTTCAGAGCCTCGTTGAGGCTGCGCCGAGCAGCGCTTGCGGTCCTGATGTTGGCGTTCACAGACACGTACATTCCGATGTATCCTGAGACGGCGGAGCAAAACGCACCGATCAGGAATGCGATACCAGTCTGCCAGTTGATGCCGATCATTATGATGACACCAAGGATGATGCTGATTATCGCAATCGTTGTATATTGGCGGCGCAGATAAGCCATGGCGCCCTCTCGGATGGCGTCCCCGATCGCCTTCATCTCAGGCGTCCCAGTGTCTTTCTTGAAGATCTGCCGGGTGAGGAGCCACGCGAAGAGCAGGCCGATGATGCCCGCCACCGGTATGATGTAAACCAGTGGATCAATTTCCATAATCTACCTCTCTTTGGCGATTTTTACCCGGCAATGCAAATTCGCATATATATTATTTGTTGAAAGTGACAGAGTTCGACAATTGTCTGGCATCCCTTGTGTTATTGTAACACGCCTCGGGTACCGAAAAGCATTTTCTCTCGAAACCTTTTAGGCTCTTCCGGTACACGTGAGTACGAGCATCGAGTTCATCTATTATCTGTTGATCGCGCTAGGCGTCGGCGCCTTGGTGGGCGTGGAACGCGAGCACCATAAGGGCGACGACATGGTTATCGCCGGCATCCGGACCTTCCCTCTGGTTTCCGTGCTCGGTTTCCTGCTTGCGTACATCGGTCAGAACGCCGAGGAGCTCGTTCCTGGAATGAGCGCACAGTATCTGCAGCTACTGTCCCTCATCGGCATCGCTATCGTCGCCACCATGGCTGTCGGGCTGCTGTACATCCGCTTCAGCATGGGTGTGCCCGGCTTGACCACCCCCTTCGCCTTGGTCATCACCTATGTCGCCGGCCTCTTGGTCGGATTCGACCTGATCATCGAAGCGGTCGTGGTCTCGGTCATTGTGACCTTCCTGCTGGTCTCGAAGAAGCGCTTGCACGCGTACGCCGAGCTATTGGACGATGAGGAGCTTATCGGGGCATTGGAGTTCATAGCCATCGCATTCATCGCCTATCCGGTCACATTGCAGCTGGACCTTGCCCCTCCCTATGACATATTCAATCCCGGTGAGCCTCTGGCCATAAGCAACCTCTTCCTCATCGTCGTCTTCGTCTCGTCCATCTCCTTCATCTCCTTCTTGCTCATCCGCTGGCAGGGCGCGAGCAGGGGCCTGAGGTTCTCTGGTCTGCTGGGGGGGCTTGTGAGCTCCGAGGCGACCACCATCTCCCTTTCCAATCTGGCTAAGAGCAACAAGGGCATCATCCGCACGGCGGCGTCCGGTATCATCCTGGCCAACGCCACCATGTTCGCCAGGGACCTGGCCGTCACTGTATTCGCGGACATGTCGTTGGCGACCGCCTCCTTGGTGGCCTTGCCCCTGCTGGCCTTGTCTGGGGTGGGCGTCGCCTTGGGCTATTCGATGAAGGTGGAGAAGGAGGCGGACGGGCACGAGCTGGACGTTCGCTCGCCCTTCGCCATCGTCCCGGCCTTGAAGTTCGGAATCATCTTCCTCATCATTACCGTCTTCGTGTACGTTGTCAACACCTACCTGGGTCAGGAGTACATCTATCTCGTCTCCCTAGGCGGAATGGTTTCGTCGGCGGCGGTGGCCGCTTCCGTAAGCAGCTACGTGTTCCTCGGTGAATTGGCAGCGATGGAGGCGGCGCAGATCATCCTCCTGGCCACGGCCATATCGTCCTTCACCAAGCTGGCCTATGCCAGATACATCTCCAAGGACGTCTTCGGCCGGATCCTGCCCGGATGCTTGATCATGGGAGGTCTGTCCTTGGCCTTCGCCATAATCCTCTTCGTCTGGTAGCTTTGAAAAGCTGAGCACCTCGCAGCCCCAAGAAAGTAAATTAATATGGCATGCAGTTCTCCTCGCATCCCATGGTAAGCGAGGGCGACCTAATCGGGCTGGCGGGAGTCTACATCTATGTGGCGATCATCGTCATCCTCGCCTCCAAGCTCGACTTCATACGGACGGCCAAGGTTCACCGTAAGTTCGTCCACATCATGATCGGCAACATCGTTTTCATCTGGTGGATCTTCGACTCCAATTACATCATGGCCTTCCTGGCCGCCGCCCCCTTTATCCCCTTGCTCCTGCTAGCCTCTCCCTACTCTCATTTCAGCAAGCTCAAGGGCTCGTTCCTGGGCAAGACGACGGAGGAGAGCCACGATCTCGGCCTTGTCTACTACGCCATCTCCTGGACCATCTTGGCGTTCTTCTTCTTCGATCTGCGCCTGATAGCTTCGGTGGCGATCGTGGCCATGGCCTACGGGGATGGCATGGGTGGTCTCATCGGCAAGAGGTTCGGCAAGCGCAAGATCCATGGGCCAAAGACCTTGGAGGGGACCGTGGCGGTCTTCTGCGCCACGCTGGTGGCTGGCATCGTGGTCATTTCGTTCTACCAATGGCTGGATGTGCAAGGCCTGCTCTACTCGGAGCTGCCTATCGTCGGCATCGGCATGGTCCTCGTTTACGCCTTGATAGTGGCGGCGTTCGTGGCCGTGGTGGAGCTCTTGACGCCGGGGGCGTTCGACAACCTAGTGATCCCCTTGGGCACCGCTGTGCTCCTTTACCTGATCTGGGCATATCCCGCGGGAGTGCCCTTCCCCGACCCGTTCGTGGTCGTCCAGGGAATCCTGAGATAGGTGTCTCCATTGCGCTGGGTGGTGATGGACGGCATCGATGGTTCGGGCAAGTCCACACTGGCCTATTGGGTCAAGGAAAAGTACGAAGCGGAAGGCGAGAGGGTGCTGGTCAGGGTGCATCCCTCCTCGACCTGGATCGGCCGTGGCGCCAGGAAGGCTTTGGAGGGAGAGGGCAAGGTCATGCGCCTCATCGCTACCATCTTCTTCATCCTTGATGTCCTGGACTCGTTGAGGAGGATGCCCCGCGACTCGAGGACGCACCAGACGATAGTGTACGTGCGCTACGTCATGGCCACCGCCTATCTGCCAGCTAGCATCGCCCCATTAGGATACGACTTCTTCACCAAGCTCCTCCCCATACCACGGCGCCTGGTGCTGGTGGACGTCGATCCGATCATAGCGTATCAACGCATCACCGAACGCCAGCATAACAAGGAGATGTTCGAGGACGTAGCCTCATTAGAGCATGTGCGGCAGAAGGTGCTGATGCTTGCGAGGCGAGGAGGCTGGAAGATCGTGGATAACAGCCGAGGCGAGGACGAGTCCAGGCGACAGCTGCTCAGGACATTGGAGGAATGGGACTCATCGCCATGATCTATCTGATCCCTATCAATCTGGACTACTTTCTTTCTTCGAAAGCGACGAATTTCTTACCATCGCCATAGGGGCAGCTGCTCTGGTCGCAGGGCTCCAAATGAATGAGGACGTTGGTATGCGGGAGCCGCCTCTCGATCTCCTTCTCCAGGTCCTCGCATAATGCGTGGGCGTCGAGCACGCACATCTGACGATTGACTACCAGATGAAGGTCGACGAAACGCTCCGCCCCAGACTTCCTCGTCCTAAGCTCATGGAAGTTGACGAACTTGGGGGCGTGGGTCAAGATTGCCTGCTTGACGATCGCCTCCTCCTCCCGGGGGAGAGTCTCGTCCACCAGCCCCTTGCTCGACTCCTTGGTCAGCTTGTAAGCCGCCCTCATGATCAGTATTGCCACGCCCATGGCGATGAGCGGGTCGAGCGCCTCGATGCCCGTGACCGCGATCAGTATTAAGCCAATGAAAACTCCCAGCGAGGTGTAGACGTCGGTGCGGAGGTGCATGCCGTCAGCGATGAGGGCTACAGAGTCCTCTTCCTTGCCCACCTTCATCAGCTGCTGCGAGACCAGCAGGTTGACCACTACCGATATCCCCATCACCACTATGCCCGCCAAGATGAACTCCACGGCCGCGCCGGAGATCAGGCGGGTCAAAGCCTCGTAGATGATGAGGAGCGAGGCGAAGAAGATGAGGATGGCCTCGACCACCCCGGCATAGTTCTCGTACTTCCCATGGCCGTAGGCATGGTCCTCGTCCGGCGGGATGGCCGACTTTCGCACCGAGTAGTTGGCGATGACCGCGGCCACGAGGTCTATCATGGAATGGATCGCCTCGGACAGGACGGAGACGGACATCATCGTGATGCCCACCACCAGCTTCAGCACCACCAGGGCAGAGTTGGAGTAGATGGAGAGCATCGCCACTTTCTGCTTCTTCAAGCTCTCCCCCTTACCATCATCGTAGGCCGATTTAGGCTTTTGCCCCGAGCCAGGGTATGACCTGCGGGCGATGGTCCAACAATCCACGATGGGTAGCATTTAATAACGTGCTCGCGCTTGAGAGAGCGCGCCCAGCGTAGGGAGAGTTCCCATGGTCAAGAGACGAGCGGTCAAGGACATGGTCTTGGACGAGGGCATGAGCGTCGACGCCCTGGTGCGGCAATGGAAGGAGTCGGGCGGCTTCACTGGAAGGAAGCTGGCGGACGCAGTGGACATAGTGGAGAAGATGGAGCGGCGCGAATGCGTGAAGTTCCTATCTTTCCCTGCTTGCATCATGGCCACCGGGACGAGGGGGGTACTGGTGGAGATGGTCAAACGCAAGCTCGTTGACGTGATCATCACCACATGCGGCACGCTAGACCACGACCTAGCCAGAGTATGGAAGGACTATTACCACGGCGACTTCAACATGGACGACGCCGAGCTTTTTCACAAGGGCGTGAACAGGTTAGGAAACGTGCTAGTCCCCAACGAGTCCTACGGCGTCCTGCTGGAGAGGAAGCTGAGCCCCATGTTCGAGGAGATTCTCGAGGGCAGGGACTCCATCTCCACCTGGGAGCTCATCGACCAGGTAGGCGCGCGAATCGATGACGAGAGCTCATTGCTGTATTGGTGCCACCGCAACAAGGTTCCGATGTACGTCCCGGGCATCACCGACGGCAGCTTCGGAAGTCAGCTTTGGATGTACTGGCAGACGCATCGAAACTTAAAGGTTGATCTCTTCCGCGACGAGCAGGACCTATCCGACATTACCTTCGTGGCCAATGAGACCGGGGCCATCATCATCGGAGGGGGGATCTCCAAGCACCATACAATCTGGTGGAACCAGTTCCGGGGAGGCCTGGACCATGCTGTGTACCTTACTACCGCCCCTGAGTATGATGGCTCGCTCTCCGGGGCTCAGGTGCGAGAGGCGGTCTCCTGGGGCAAGGTGAAGGAGGGAGCGGACCAGATAACGGTCGAGGGTGACGCCACCATAGCCCTTCCCATCATCGTCGCGAGCCTCATAGAGCGCCTGGAGGCAAGCGAGTGAAGAAGGTCGTGGTGATCAAGGGGGACGGCATCGGGAAGGAGGTCATACCGGAGGCGGTCCGGGTGATCCGCTCCGTCACGGACGACCTGGAGTGGATACCGGCACATATGGGCCTGGAGTGCAACGCCATCTACGGGTGGTACCTGCCTCCGAAGACAATGGAGCTCATCCGCGCCTCTGACGCCGTGCTGTTCGGCGCCATCACCACACCCATCGCCGACCCGAACTACCGCTCCCCCCTGCTCTACCTCAGACGAGAGCTCGACCTCTTCGCCAACGTCAGGCCAGCAAAGAAGCTCCTGCCTAGTATCGGCATCGGGGATATAGACCTGGTGCTGGTGCGCGAGAACACGGAGGGCATGTACACTGGGATCGAGCGCGATGAGGGAGACGCCATAATCCTGGATCGCAAGGTTAGTGAGAAGGCCTGCAGGCGGATCGTGCGCTATGCCATCGATCTATGCGGAAGGCGACACCTGCAACGCATCCATTGCGTCCACAAGGCCAACGTCATCCGCAGGTCGGACGGTCTTTTCAGACGAGTGTTCTTCGAGGAGGTCGAGGGGACCGGGCTGGACGCGAGGGAGATGCTGGTGGACGCGGCAGCGGCCGCCCTCATCACCAAGCCGAAGGAATTCCAGTGCATAGTCACCTTGAACCTCTATGGCGACATCTTATCCGACGAAGCCGCAGCGCTGGTAGGAGGGCTGGGGTTCACGCCCTGCGGGAACATCGGGGTCGATCATGCGGTCTTCGAGCCTTGCCATGGTAGTGCGCCGGACATCGCTGGGAGAGGGTGTGCCAATCCTACCGCTACCATCCTGTCCGGCACGATGATGCTGAGGCATCTGGGTATGTGCGAGGAAGCCAGGCTAATTGATGAAGCGGTGAGATCGACCTACCAGGACGGGATCGCCACCCCGGACGCGAAAGGGACGTACTCCACCAAAGCCTTCACCGACGAAGTCCTCGTCCGCATCGAAGGATTGAAAAGGAGATGAGGGGGGGCGCCCCTCAAAATGATTCCACTAGTTGTGTCTAGCCTAGGTCTTTGCCATAGAAGACCCTGGCGATGTGGGCGATAAGGCCCATTCCCCAACCCACGGTGATGAACAGGAACCATGGAATCCCCTGGTTCCCATAGAACCAATTGGCCGCTAGAAGCCCGTTGACCACGACGAAGATGATAATGTGTATCCAGACCAGCATCTTGTCCTTACGCTTCTCCCTCATCTCATCCTCAATGCCCTGCGCGGCAGCCATGAGCATTATAACCCCAATCGGGCAATTAAACGTTATGACGGCCAAACCTTTTTGGGTTGGCCTAGATTAATTGCTGAAAACAATGCGAATATGCCTTTCGGTTTTAGGAAGAATGTTACCTCGGTCCCTGGACCGAGGTCTTTTTTCAAACAAATGATTGGTCTTTAGGGTTGCTGCTTTTGCTTCAGCCTTTGATATTCCTTCTCAGCAGAATTGTTCACCCATGACTGACCATAATAGACGCTTGCGATATGAGCTACCAATCCAATTCCCCAGCCTCCCAGGATAAAGATGAACCACGGGAACCCTTCCCCGGACCACCACCAAAAGACTATCATCAAGGAGTTGACGAAAACATAAGCGGCAATGTGGACCCACAGCCCCGTCTTCTCATCCGCTATCTTCTTCGCTTGCGCGCGAAGCTCCTCCTCGGTTGCCATGAGCCATCTAAATCCTAGCTAGGAAATATATCTTTTGCAGCATGCTAAGGCTGCCATGCGCATCATCAGCTCAAAGGGCGCCCGCAGACAAAGCAGCTGGTCGCGCCCTTCGGATTCATTTGCCCGCATTGAGGGCATTTCTTCTGGGCGGTCAGATCATTTTCTGCCATGAATGTGACTTGACATTACTACTTAATCCAGTTTTTGGCTAAATCGCCCATTAAAAGTTGGTGAAATCAAGAAAAATGGGAGGTTTGTGAAGGCATCATCCTTCGATTCCAAACATGACAAATGAAGTTTTTCAGGCTCGGTTTACCTCCTTGTATGCTATTGGTACCTGATTTTATTTATATCTTTGCAGGCTAATTAATATTATCAGTTTAGATAAGCTGCAAATGATCAGTGTTGTTAACACTTGTGTATAGCGAGAATGGTAACAATGCCTTTTTTTATCCACATCCCTGGGAGAGAAAGGTAAACTTTTTGATGGGTACTAATCTATAATTGGTGGGGATAGAATGAGGATCGAGATCTACCACGCCTCGAAATTCGGGAATGGAGCCAAGATCGCCGAGGAGCTTAGACGCGTACTGGCCTTAAAGGGCAACGAAGTGGACGTTCATCATATCGATGATGCGAATCCGAAGGAGCTTCCCCCAGCTAATATATATGTCTTCGGAGCGCCCACGCGTTTCGGAGGTCCAATCGGTAGCATGAAGCGTTTTCTCAAGAAAATCAGATTGCCAGTAGGCACCAAGTACGCCACATTCGCCACACATGGAGAAGTAGTGCCTAATAAAAAGACTGGACAAATGCCAAGTGAAGAGGAGGTCAATCGAATGAGAGGAACCATAACCGCCATGGATGAAATCCTCAATGACCTGGAGATGGTAAAGATAGCTGACAAGATATTCCTGGTCTCAGCAGAGGAGATGAAGGGGCACTTGATAGAAGGTTGGCAGGAAAAGGTTGTGGCGTTTGCGGCGGAAATCGTGACGTTATCCTAAATAATGGCAGGAGAAGCAACACTAGCATTCCATAGGTATTTATCCGCATAGAAGCTGCGAGGGAGCATCACCGAACCGAAAGAGATACCGATGCTGGCCTGTTCTTGGAGTGGAGGAAAGGATTGTTGTCAAGCTTATTGGAAAGTGGTTTCATCAGGGCAGGACATTGGATATTTACTCAATACCTATAGGAGGGAGAGCGGAAGAGTGGCTTTCCATGGCGTCCGTGCAGACCTCATTCGGAAGCAAGCAGAATCCATCGGAGTACATTTGCTGCAAAAGGAGGTTTTTGGCGACTGCTATGAGGAGCAATTCCTCGAGGCTCTGGAACAACTCAAGGATCGTGATGTCACCGGGATTGTCTTTGGAGATATGGACGTCGCTGAGAATAGACAATGGGCTGAGAACGTTTGCCGGAGGGCGGGTCTAGATTCGTATTTTCCTCTTTGGGGGATCGACCAAAAAGCCGTACTGAATGATTTCATTGGAATGGGTTTCAAAGCAATGGTGGTCGCAACCGATCAGAGATTCTTCAGGGAAGAGGCGCTAGGACATGAACTGGACGAGAACTGGGTCAACCGCATTTCGCGATTCAACTCCATCGATGGGAATCCCCTTGTGACATACTGTGGTGAAAACGGAGAGTACCATACGTTCGTGTACGACGGTCCCGCATTCAAATTCCCGATTGATATCCATATCGGGGAGACGGTCAACCGTGATGGCCACTGGCTCGTAGATCTCCAGTCATAATATTTTTTATATCATACCTGAAGAATAGAATATATCGCTGCGGTCTGAACCATCATCCGACGAGGTTCATCCGGGCTTAATCCTCGTTAACTTAGCAAGTTTAATGGTATATGACCTCTAAAATCCATAATGGAGAGGGTTATCGTAAGAGGGAAGTAAGAGGGGAACTAAAATGACCAAAATAACGGAGATTGAAGGGATTGGACCGGTAATTGCTGAGAAGCTCTCGTCCGTGGGCATTAAAACGACCGAGAACCTATTAGAGAAATGCGGCTCTGTAAAGGGAAGAGAGGCTGTGGCAGCGAAAACTGGAATAGACAAGAAAGATCTGCTAGAATGGGTGAACCATGCCGATCTCTTCAGAATAAAGGGTATTGGCTCTGAGTACGCTGACCTACTTGAGGCGGCGGGAGTGGACAGCTGTGGAGAGCTTGCTCAGAGGAAGGCAGCTAACCTGACCAAGAAGATGGAAGAAGTGAACGAGGAGAAGAAAGTCGTTCGACGGACTCCCTCCGAATCTGTCGTCGAGGATTGGATCAACCAGGCAAAGAAGCTTCCAAAAATGGTGACCCATTAAGGGGGGTTGGAAATATGAAGTTCATCTCTCTCGTCAGATTCAAGACGAAACCCACCAAGGAAAGCATCGCAAAGAACCTAAAATGCCTTAAGCACGAATCGGCGAAGGAAGGCGTGAAATGCATAGGTTATTACTACACGCTTGGTCGTTATGACGCTGTCATTATTTTGGAGGCGCCGGACGAAAAAGCGGCTTTGAAGGCATCGCTTAGGCGAGGGGAATGCATGGCAATTGAGACTCTTGTGGCCATTCCCGCTGAGGAAGCTCGGAAGCTCGTCAAGTGATCATTCAATCCAATTAATTACGTGGGAGAGCCTAAAACCCTCCCCTAATTCTTTCCATTATGTCCGAATGTGGAAATGAAGGATCAGCCGAAATTTTATATAATCACTTTATCGTAGAATGCAATGATCTATATGTCTGAAGAAAAGAAAGGCAAAACCGAGGAAACTCTGGAAAAAACAGGCGAGACGGTTGAGAAAGGCCTAAAGAAAGGCTGGGGCGCCGTCAAGGGAGCCGGGAAGAAAGTGAAGGAAGGCATCGAAGGCGAAGAGAAGAAGGATTAGAAATTTATCGATTTATTAATCATCTTGATTCATCCTTCGAACCGATTTCAGTGTGCCATACAGGTTAAGTTAGGAGAAGGCAGCAGCCTTCAGCAGATCGCATGACATGTGAGTCATTCAAATCACCGAACCCTGTCCTTCAATGAGCTTCTAGCGGTGAGGTTCGACTTTGAGGTGATGTGACGAAATCTTTAGTCTTGAGCGCAATTAGACTCAGTCATGAAACGCTCAAATGACACTCGTGAAACCGTTCTCAAAGCCTCCCGCAGCTACTACGCTCATCGAGCTTACTACTATGATCTTCTACTCCAGCAACAAAGTACCTTTTCCAAGACCCATAGACGCGAGGTTGATTTTCTTAAGCATGCTTTCAGCGCTGATGCATCTCGTCCAATCAGTCAGGTGCTCGATGTCGCTTGTGGAAGCGGTCGGCACGTGTTTGATCTGACTAGGATGGGTTACAAATGCACCGGGCTAGACTTTACGCCCGAACGAATTCAAATAGCGAAAAAAAGCGCTAAACGCGAAGGTCTGTCCGTCAAACTGCTGCGAGGTGATGCGACACGGCTGAACTATGAAAACGAATTCGATGCTGCCCTTGCACTCTACATACTTTTCCTGCTCCCAAGTGATGATGACGTCCTAAAGTGTCTAAACCAGATTCACCGGGCACTGAGACCAGGAGGAATACTGGTGTGCAACGTCGGCAATCCCTTCTTCAAAGGTGAGCAGTGGTTTTCTCTCAAGGGAATCGACAAAGGACTTCATATCATTGAAGACAGAAATCCTAGCATACACTTAACTGAGCTCCATCGCCTCGAAGACTTCGATTCTTTGCACGGTGTAGCCTGGTGGCAAGAGACGTGCATAATTGAGGCTCCTGATGGCATACACGTCTTTCCAGACCGGGAGCGTGTCCGGCTCTTCACTTACTGGGACATCGTTCATTATCTCCAGTCAGCCGGTTTCAGAGAGATAAAGTGCTATCCCGACTGGGAGATTAATCCACGCAAGAAACCCAAAGCTGAAGCATTGGTCTTCGTTTCTCGGAAAGACTGACATTACCCTATCTAATCGTGTTTATCAAATGCACTCTCAGCACTTGATAAATGATGGTGCGGGGGTGCGATTTGCATCCAACGCTGTCCAGATAGCGCGAATGATTTGTCAATCAAGAAGTAATGACTCTTTTTTTCATTGATCGGCTGAGTTATCAGAGCTTAAGGTGCAATCAATATCCTAATCGATAATAATCGCGGGATTAACTCGGAAATCATTATATTTTCATCAAGTACAATACAGCATTGGGTGGGGGGAAGTGGACTAGAGAATATTATGTGTGGGGAAGGGAAAATGAGGAAACCAAAAGAAGAGAAGAACTTGAAAAAAATTCAATGGCCTTGGCACAGGATCTGTCTTGTGATCGTCATTTCCTTGATGGTCATGATACCAGTCCTGTCTCTAAACACTGAGGCATCGTCTAGTGAAATAATTGCAGTTGGGATTGGAACCCTTGGCGGAGTGGAATCTTTCGGAAACGATATTAACAGTCAAGGCCAGGTTGTCGGAATGAGCTTCACAACCGAGCTTCCATACAATAACTGGCATGCCTTCTCATGGACAGAAGATAATGGCATGACCGACCTCAATCCATTGGACAGTGCTTGGAGCCAAGCAAAAGCAGTCAATGATAATGGTGACATCGTAGGGTACTACATGCCGCCAAGTGCCTTCTATGACCAAGCATGCTTATGGACAGCTAACGGTGAGTTCATCGACTTAGGGGTCCTCTGGGGAGGGTATGGGACAGTCTCGTACGCGCGTGACATCAACAACAACGGAATGATCGTCGGTACTGGTTATACTTACGAAGATGCGATGTCTCCCAGTTATCTTGTGGGTCATGCCATTCTATGGATTGATAGCCCATCTGGGTACAATTGCCTTGACATTGGGACTTTGCCGGGAGGAGACATGGCCTGGGCCTATGGGGTGAATGACCGCAATGAAGTTGTAGGCGTCAGTGCGGTCTATAATGAGGAATCTGGACTCATGGAATATCATGCTTTCCTCTGGAAGGCAGAAAAGGGAATGACCGATCTGGGACAGCTGGGGTATGTAGACCAGGGCTTGTGCCTGGCAACCGATATCAACAACAGAGGCCAAGTCGTCGGGCACAATTTGCTCATAGATTATTCGGGATTCACCACAGATGACAATGGATTCATATGCAAAAGCAAGAGGGGGCGCGTGAGTCCAATAAGGACACCTCATGGCTATGCTTCTAGCTATGTCGAGGGCATAAACGATCGGGGAGCTATGGTGGGCAGTCTATGGTTGGACGATTATCATAGCTGCAGGCATGCCGCGCTATGGTCATCTCACGGGAGATGCATAGATTTGGGAACACTTCTAGGTGGATACGACAGCTATGCGAAAAGCATCAACTCACAAGGAATCGTTGTCGGGACGAGTTCAGGAGAGACCCCCTTTGGATGGGGATACCAAGCGACCATCTGGCATACCTAATATCGATTCCTTTTGAAAAAACTCTTATCTCCATTTTCTTTTTCTATTTTAATTTTTTTTAATTTTTAAATCTAGCCTTGCGCAAATAATGTCGTGATTTGTTGGTAAGAATCTCTCTTTATGTATATGGATGCCGTGGAGTTCAGGCTGTCATTGAATTGGCCTCTACTTTGATTGAAGATTGATAGGGTCTGCAACTTGCATATTCTTCACCATGTCCTCCGCCTCTTCTCTTAACCTTCTAGCGATTCTTCATTAATCGAAAGCACAATAATAGAACCGAGACTCGATTTGAACCCAGTAAAGGCATTTAACATTCCTGCTCACGATATGCAAAAGGCATGCCAATTCTATAAGAGTGTATTCGATTGGAATGTAAAGGAAATCGTCGGAAGTGGCGGCAACTATCATTTTGCTGTCACAACCCCAAGTGACGAGGATGGGGAGCCACTGTCCAAAGGAGCAATCAACGGTGGGCTATTCCAGAAGGGAACTCACGGCATCAATGAGACTTTCCTAGAACTGACCGTTGAGTCGATCGATAGTTGTGTGAAGAGAGCCATTTCGATGGGTGGCAGGAAGATAAGCGAGAAGAAATTGATGGCCAGTTCCTTTTATTTCGCGATAATTCAAGACCCAGAAGGCAACTATCTTGGCCTCTGGGAGGAAATAAAAGTTGGATAAGCCGCTAGACATCTCGCTTTCTGTCAAGACAATGATGTTATGAGGTTGAGTGGTGCAGGGGGTGCGATTTGAACACACGGACCGCTAGGGACTAGACCCTCAATCTAGCGCCTTTGGCCAGGCTTGGCTACCCCTGCATGTGCCCTCGGAATGTAGGGGTCAGTTATTAACCTTTCCTCTTGGCTTGGGGAACTTCCTGGCTTACGGAATATAGCCCGAATGGCATACCCCTCACGCAACCTCATATCATCTGCGGAATGCTCAGATATTTATACATCGGCACCCTTGGAAGCGTCCGCCAGGAGAGGGAGGGTGGCCGACGGTAGGGCCTCCCCCGAGGCCCAGCTGAGGAAGGTCCCCCCTCTTCGAGAGAGGTGGGTCACGCGAGTGGCTCGGTGAGAGCCGGGGCAAGGGCACAGAAACGACACAGCCTTGGTCGAGGATGATCCGCTAGGCGGTGACGTTGTCCAAGGATTTGATGAAACGGCGACACCCCACCAGAGCAAGTCCAAACAGCCGGGATGAAACTCTCGCGACCGGCGGGTAGGGCGCTTAGTTGAATGCCACCTGAAACAGAAGGGGGCCTACTACCCTCACCTGGCCCTTTTTCCGTTCTTTCATTGGATAGATAAAGATGTAACGTGCCAGGAACAGAGTCGGTTCTGGTTCTGAATTTTGTATTTATATTAACTCTAATATTTACGTCATTTCTGTGTTTTTTTATTGATTTTTCGCTTTTTGTCGCTACAAATGGTCAATAACTTGGAAGACATGCCTTCCTTTGGGGGCAGGCGGTGGTTCATTGAGGATATCAAAGGGGAAACTGTATTTGTTCAAGGAGAGAGTACCGCTTAGGACCCACCAGATTCTTCGCAAGGAGCTTTCGGATGGGAGGGAGACGCTTTACATATCGAAGCATTCACCGCAGCAATTGAGGGCGCAGTTCAATTTTGAGCCCACCATGCTCCAGACGCTTTGGTTGAGCCCTCGGCCGGAGGATAACTGCATCCCGCCGATGAACTTGGAGATATTCGAGCGGAGAGTGAACGAGTTTCTACAAGAATTCCCCCATGGGATTGTTGCCTTGAACGGTTTCGACGTGCTAGAGATGTGGAACGGATTCAGGCCCGTGCTCGAGGTCCTGAAGAGGGCGCGTACCCAGGTGAACGCCAATGGGACCAACTTCATCATCTCCGTCGACCCGAAGAACTTGAACCATAGGTCGGTCTGCGAATTGGAGAAGCTCTCTGACATCGTGATCAGCAGCACCGCAGAGGTCTGAGCCCTAGCAAGATTATTCATGGGCGTCGCGATTCTAGCGGGGCGACATGGTCTTCGAGGACATTCTATACAGGGTGGCCAGGGACAGGAGCTCTGGCGCAGCCACCACGTACGATTACGTGATCGCCTACCTGTTGAAGGCGATCGACAACGGCCTAAGACCCTCTTCGAAGGATTGGAGCGGATTCGCCCTGAGCCTATTCGACCTCAGGCCGACAATGGCGCCGATATTCCATCTGGCGAATGATATCTTGATGTTGACTGAGAACAACGAGCCCCCGAACGCCGCTCTCTTTAGAACGAGCCTCATGGAGATGCAAGCCATGGAGAATGCGGCTTCCAAGAGGCTTGCCGATAACGCAGCAGGCTGCTTGACCGGAAACTCGTTCCTCACCATATCTTGCTCCAGCAGCGTCCTCGCATCCTTGCTAGAATTGTCGAAGAGGCGCTCCATAAGTGTGGTGGTCATGGAATCGCTTCCAGGAGGCGAGGGGATCGAAGCCGCTCGCTTCCTCTCTCAGAATGGTGTGGATGTCTCGCTGGTGAAGGACGCGATGGTGTTCGAAGCCGCCTTCGAGTGCGATGCCGGTCTCTCCGGGGCGGACTGGATCGGCCCGGACGGTGTTGTGAACAAGGTAGGTACCTATTCCTTGGCGACGGCATGCAGGGAGGCGAGCATCGGTTGCCATGTCCTTGCGACCTGGAGCAAGTGCGTGCCCTTCTCCACCGACGAGAGGATGCATAATGAACGGATGGAAGAAGGCTTTCGATGGAGGGAGCAGATATTCGAGAAGGTGCCATTGGCCAAGGTCGACTGGTGCATCAACGAGGAAGGCCTCCTGCCACCCTCTCAGCTCATTGGCAAGATCCAAGCCATACGACTAGCGAAGGCCTGGAAAGGCACGGTCTCCGGCCCATGACTCACTTTTCGATCTTCTCTGCGAATGCGCAGTTGCGACCCACCTTCTTGATGCGAACGTCAACTTCTTCCCCAGGCTTCGCTCCTGGGACGAATATGACCAGGCCCTGAAGGCGGGCTATGCCATCGCCTTGCTTGCCCATGTCCACGATTGTCAGCTTGTACTCCTTGCCCTCTTCGACCACTGGAGGCGCGTCCGTCCTCGGTACGGCATTCTCGACCATCGACTCATCCGATCCTTTGGAGGAAGGCTTTGACCTCCTGATTGTGCCCTTGAGTCACGATGTCAACCTCCGTCTCCGTTCCCAGAGATAAGGTGATGGCCACCTGCCCCTTCGCGTCCTCCATGGTGAGAGTGCTCGGCGACCTTCTCACGGTCTTGAGCCCGAGCGAAGCGAAGTAATCCACCGCCTTGGACATGACCAATTCGGGGCGCAGGTGCGTGGTGGCTCCATAATGCATGAGGGCCTGCCTCCGAGGGCTAGAATGCCTTACTCGGTATAAAGGGATGCGCGCCACCGGCCAGAGGAAAGGTTATCTCCTGGCAGATGAAATCCGTCATCATGGCCGTCCAAGGCTTCCCTGAGCTCAGCGCTAATGCCTTGGTCGTACTCCAGCACCGCTATCTCATGAGGGGGGCCGATGGGAGGGTCTCAGAGACGCCAGAGCAACTATTCCAGCGGGTGGCTGAGAATGTATCCTCTGCCAACGACCTCTATGAAGATGGGAGGACCTCCGCGGCCGAGGAGAAGGAATTCTACGAGGCCATGCGCCGCCTTGACTTCCTCCCCAACTCTCCCACCTTGATGAACGCGGGTACGAAGATCCAGCAGCTGGCCGCCTGTTTCGTCATCCCTGTCGATGATAGTATCGAGGCCATCTATGACGCTGTGAAGTACGCGGCCATCATCCATCAGAGCGGGGGAGGAACTGGATTTTCTTTCTCCGGGCTCCGCCCGGCCGGGGACTTGGTACGCTCCACCATGGGCGTCGCCTCCGGACCGATCTCTTTCATGAGAGTCTTCGACGCCGCCACCGAGGCCATAAAGCAGGGGGGGAGGAGAAGGGGCGCGTCCATGGGGGTTCTGAGGGTCGACCATCCGGACATCGACGCCTTCATCCACTGCAAGGACGACTTCCGCTCCCTGACCAACTTCAACATATCCGTCGGGGCCACGGACCTCTTCATGTCCCAGGTGAGGAACAATGGAGAATACGAGCTGTTGAACCCTCGGAACGGCGCGAAGGTGGGAAGGAGGGGCGCCTCCTCCATCCTCGACCAGATTTCCAGCTCAGCCTGGAGGACCGGCGACCCGGGGATGATCTTCCTCGACACCATCAACCGTTTCAACCCGACGCCCGGCCTGGGGGAGATCGAATCCACCAATCCATGCGGTGAGGTGCCATTGCTTCCGTTCGAAGCTTGCAACCTTGGCTCGATCAATCTTGACCATATGCTGACCGGCGAGCAGCACCTTCAAGTGGATTGGGACCGGCTGGAAGCAACGGTAGACCTGGGCACAAGGTTCCTGGACAACGTCATCGACGTCAGCAAGTACCCCCTCCCGCAAATCACCCAGATGGTGAAGGGGAACCGGAAGATAGGCCTGGGGGTCATGGGGTTCGCCGACATGTTAGTTAGACTTGGCCTCCGCTATGGTTCGCAGGACTCGCTGAACCTTTCTGAAAGGATAATGTCCTTCATCCGCAAGCGCGCCGAGGTCGCCTCCTCGCGTATCGCGAAGGAGCGGGGGGATTTCCCCAACATTGGCAAGAGTGTCCGGAGATCACCTTGCCGGAACGCTACCGTGCTCTCGGTCGCGCCCACGGGAACGATAAGCATGATCGCGAACTGCTCCAGCGGAATCGAGCCCTTGTATGCGCTGTCCTATGTCAAGCATGTCATGGAGGGCTCCCACCTCAGGGAGGTTCACCCCTACTTCATGGAGGTGGCGAGACGGAGGGGATTCTATGACGACAGGCTTAACGAGATACTCGCCTGGAACCATTCGATCGCCGACCTCGAGTCCATACCCCTAGATGTCAGAGACATCTTCGTGACCTCGTTCGACGTCCCACCAGAGGAGCAGGTGAGGATGCAGGCCGCGTTCCAGCGTCATGTGGACAACGCCGTTTCCAAGACCATCAATCTCCGGGCCGACAGCACCGTGGCGCAGGTGCGCTCCATATTCCTCTTGGCCCACGAGTCTGGATGCAAGGGCATAACCATCTACCGGGAGGGCTCTCGCCCAGGACAGGTACTGACCGCGGCCAAGTCACAATCCCCCTGTCCCGACTGCGGTTCCTCCATGCGCTATGAGGAGGGGGCCTTGATCTGCCCCGCCTGCGGGTATAGCATGAGCTAGCCAGATTGATTAAAAAAACTATAATCACTTTTGATTGCCACCTCCTCACGTTTATATGCCCGGCATGCTAGATATGGTAATAGTGAGAGGTCGAGGAATCGGCCTCCCATACAACCGACTCTGCCCGTGACTAGCAGCCTTTCCCTCCGTTAGGTGCTTTCCCCCTCTCCCATTTTGGACAGGGTCGGTCCCCCCTCTCTTTCTTTTGAACTCTGGATGATTGACGATTTTGTTTAGGATTGTTTTGGGTCAATATCTTCCTCATAATAATGTACATAATAATACATCATACGACATTAATGTTATATACTGCCGATGAATTATCCCCGGACAATGACTCAGCCATCTGACATCCGTGTGACGCTGGGGATCGATGACATCCCCAAGAAATGGTACAACATCGCAGCCGACCTCCCCTTGCCTCCGCCGTTGCATCCCGGGACCAGGGAGCCATTGAAGTTCGAAGAGTTCCGGGCCATCTTCCCTGACGAGATCATCAGACAGGAGATGTCCACCGAGCGGTACATCGATATTCCTCCCGAGGTCCAGGATAGGTTGGTGATGATAAATCGACCCAGCCCTCTCGTCCGAGCTATACGGCTGGAGAAGGCGTTGAAGACGCCCGCCAAGATCTACTACAAGCGAGAGGACCTATCCCCGGTTGGAAGCCATAAGCCCAACACGGCCATCGCCCAAGCATACTATAACATGAAGGCGGGCATTGAGAACCTCGCCACCGAGACTGGGGCGGGGCAGTGGGGATCGTCCTTGGCCCTCGCCTGCAAGATGTTCGATCTGAACTGTACGGTGTTCATGGTCCGAGTGTCCTATGACCAGAAGCCCTACAGACGCTACGTCATGGAAACCTACGGATCGAAGGTCTTCCCCTCTCCCTCCACCGAGACCGAATATGGCCGGAAGCTTCTTCAGGAGAACCCTAACAACACAGGTTCGCTGGGAATCGCCATAAGCGAGGCGATCGAGGTGGCAGTGAAAACTGACAAGTGCAAGTATTCCCTCGGTAGCGTGGCCAACCACGTGATGATGCACCAGACCGTAATAGGGCAGGAGGTCATGAAGCAGTTCCAGCTCATCGACACCGTCCCAGACTACATGATCGGGTGCGTCGGAGGAGGCAGCAACTTCGCTGGGTTCACCTTCCCCATGATAGGCCAGAAGATCCATGGAAAGGTGCATACCGAGTTCATCGCCGCCGAGCCCGTCTCGGTCCCATCCATAACCATGGGCGAGTACCGCTACGACTTCGGCGACACGGCCGGGATGACGCCACTCTTCAAGATGTACACCCTGGGCCATGATTTCATGCCCTCTCCAATCCACGCCGGGGGGTTGAGGTACCATGGCATGGCTCCCTCGGTCAGCAAGGCGGTGGAAGCGGGATTGGTCAAGGGGGTCGGGGTATCGCAGGCCGACACCTTCTCCGCGGGCTTGATGTTCGCTCAGACCGAGGGCATCATACCTGCCCCCGAAAGCACCCACGCCATCAGGGCCGCCATCGACCTGGCCTTGGAGGCCAAGAAGAAGAACGAGAAGAAGGTCATCGCCTTCAACCTGTCCGGGCATGGTCTACTGGACATGTCTGGATACGCTACATACTTGAGCGGCAAGATGAATGGCGGGACTTGAGCTCGCCCTTTTCCCTGACGCCCTTAAACGGCGCCATCCCTCCTTTTTTTCCTTTTCTAGCAAACAGATTTATCCAGAACAGACGTTCCGCGTCCTAGGTCACCATCATGCGGCCGGCCATCATAGTCCACGGAGGAGCCTTGGAAATTCCTTCAGAGATGCACGAGGCGCATCGTCAAGGGTGCTCCAAGGCGGTCGAAGAGGGTTATTCCCTCCTGAGCCTAGGGAAGAGCGCGATCGACGCCGTGGAGGCCGCTGTCAGGATAATGGAGGACGACCCAACCTTCGACGCCGGGAGAGGGTCCTTCCTCAACTCTGATGGTGAGGTGGAGCTCGACGCAATCATCATGGAGGGCGATGAGCTGAGGATGGGAGCGGTCGCGGCCGTCCAGCACATCCTCCATCCCATCAGCTTGGCCCGGTCGGTCATGGAACGCACGCCTCATTGTTTACTTGTCGGCGATGGCGCCTTGCGCTTCGCAAGGTCGATAGGGATTGAGACCGTCGAGGTTCCTGACCTGCTCACCTGCCGGGAACTGGAGAGGTGGAAGGCCATACGCGCCGACAAGTCCTTCGAGCAGAGGGACGTGTTCGAAGACGCCCTCAGCCGCAATAAAAGGAAGGGGACGGTTGGCGCGGTAGCCATTGATTCGAAAGGCACCATCGCCGCAGCAACCTCGACCGGGGGGACCCCCAACAAGCTGGCCGGAAGGGTAGGCGATAGTCCGCTGGTCGGATGCGGGAATTACGCGGACAGCCGGGTCTGTGGCGTCTCGGCCACGGGATGGGGCGAGTCGATAATGAAGGTGGTGCTGGCCAAGAGGGTAAGCGATAACGTTCAGAGAGGTCTCGGTCCGCTCATTGCAGGCCAAGAGGCCATCGAATACCTCAAGGCGCGGGTCGATGGCCTGGCCGGTGTGATAGTCCTGACCAGGACTGGGGAGATGGCGCACACGTTCAACACGCCCCACATGGCCATGGCAAGCATCGATGCAAAGGGCTCTAAGAGGGTGCAGGTCTAGAGGCCGCGCCGCTCGGCAGCGATCTAGATCTTCATCCTAATCATCGTCAGCCCCTGATGATGGTTCACATAGCAAGCCCTTACTTGAGATTGGCCATCAGTGCCTCCGCCGCCTGGTTGACGACGTCCTTGACCATCGAGGTCGGCGGGCAATAGGCGTTCTCGAAGGCGGACACGAATTCCTCCACCGAGACCCCTTTGAGGATGGCCCCGGTCAACCAGTTGATGCGACCGGTCACATCCTCTCCTGCGACCATCTGCGCCCCCAGGATCCTGTGCGTCTCCTTGTCGGCGATGATCTTGACGGTGATCGCCTTCCCTCCGGGGTAGTACCTAGCCCGGGTGAGCCCCAGGGCCTTTCCTTCCACGATCTGGATCCCGTAGTAATCGGCCAGCACCTTCGAGAGGCCGGTCCCAGCCGCTTGCAGCTCGCCCAGGTATGTCACCCAAGGCGATAGAGCGCCGGGATAGGTCGCATATCCTCCGCTGGCGTTGATACCGGCCACCCTTCCCTGCCTGACGGCGCTCGACCCCAGTTGGCTCATGGTCGGACCTGTAGCGGCGGCGCTCTGGCACATGATCACGTCCCCGGCGACATATACTTCCTCGACCAGTCTCCCTTTCTTATATGGCTGGAGCGACGGACTTACCCTGACCCCTCCCAAGGCGCCGACCTCAAGCCCCATTTGATTGGGGAGCTCCAGATTGGCCCTTACCCCAGTGGCCATTATGACCATCTGGCATGGATATGTCCTGCCGCCGGCGCTAACCGACTCCACGGTTTGGCTGCCGTTGATCCTCTGGATGGGGGTGCTCATCACGAAGTTGATTCCCAACCCCTCGCAATGCCTTTGGACCAGGAGGGCCATGTCCTCGTCCAGGATACGTGGGATCACGCTTGGTTGGATCTCTAGGACCGTTACCTTCTTGCCCAGGTTCCTGACGGCGATGGCGGTCATGAGGCCTATCACTCCCGCTCCAGCGATCACCACCGAGTCGGTGCGCTCGAGGCTCGACCTGATGGCCTTGCCATCGTTGACGCTCTTGATGGTGAACACTCCCGGCAGGTCCGTTCCCCCCACCTGGGGAACGAACATCCTGCCACCGACCGCCAGCACCAGGGCGTCCCACTGCACCGTGCTCCCGTCCATCAAGGTCAGGCTCTTCTTATCCAGGTCGACAGAGGCCACCTTGGTCTGCCTGTGGATGCTTATGTTACGCTTCTCCTTGTAGAAATTGGCGTCATGCATGATTATTTCGTCGAAGCTCTTGATCCTGCCTTCGATCACGTATATCACCGCGCATGGTGAGTACGCTATGTGTTCGTCCTCGGTGAAGACGTCGATTTCTGCCTTTCCATCGTGCTCCCTGATGGTGGATGCCGCGGTTAGGCCTGCGGCACCGGATCCGATCACCACGATCTTCTTGGTCATGTTCTGCCCCGTCGTTCAAGCATGTGTGCCACAAGGATTTGGTTGTTGTTGCAGAACGCCCTCTTTCCCTAAATCGCAGGCCGGCCGAACATAGGCACGAAGGAATCTTCCGCAATGCATATGCGCTCCTTCGCCATCGCTGCCTTCGGAGCAGATGACCCGAGCGAATGTCGTGCGAGCTGTGGTATTCGATCTCGACAACACCCTTGTCGAGAGCCAGATCGATTACCATCTGATGAAGTTGGACGTGCTTGATGAGCTCGTTCGATTAGGAGTGGACCCTGCGCTGCTAGACGGATCGAGGACCATCGTCGAGAACGTCAAGAAAGGGAAGGAGCAATTGGCTGTGAAGTATCCGGACCTAGACCTATCGATGGTCGATCGGCGCATCAACGCGCTGCTCACCGCAAGGGAGCTTGAGAGGGTCGAGACCGCGAGGGCGCACCCAGGCGCATCCTCCGCGTTAAAGGCGGTGGAGGGCGCGGGCCTCCTCACGGCCTTACTGACCCGAGGCTCGCGAGAATACGCCCTCAAGGTGCTCCTGATCACTGGCTTGGACGGTACGACCGGGCCTTGCATCTGTCGGGACGACTACCCCCTAGAGGAGGCGAAGCCCAACCCATTGGCCATGAGGAGGGTCGCGGCAAAGCTCGGCTTGGAGGCGGTGGACTGCCTCTACATAGGCGATCATCCCATGGACCTCGAATGCGCCAGAGCGTCGGGGGCGGGCTTCGTGGCCGTCACCACCGGATCCACCGATAGGGAGGGATGGAGCCAGAGCGGCTGCAGGACGATCATCGACAGCGTCGCCGACCTTCCCTCGCTCCTGGAGAGATTACGGAACGGCGCCGGCGACATCTAGAAGCCCTCGGTGAGGATTAGCCTAGCCATGAGGAAGGCCGTCTCTTCGGACCAGGCGCCTACGCCAGTAGGGCCCTATTCTCAGGCCATCATGGCAGATGACATGCTGTTCGTCTCCGGGCAGCTAGGAATCGACCCTGCGAACGGGAAGCTCGCCGGTGGAGGGGTCAAGGCGGAGGCCGTTCGATGCTTGGAGAACGTGAAGGCCATATTGTTCAGCGCAGGATTGGAGATGAAGGACGTCGTCAAGGTCACCGTCTTTGTGACGGACATCTCCAGATTCAAAGAGGTCAACGAAGCCTACGCGACCTTCTTCCATGATGTTGCGCCAGCGCGTTCGACGGTTGGAGTGGTGGCTCTCCCTCTCGGCGCCAAGGTGGAGATCGAGGTCACCGCCGTTAGGGCTAAGCCTTCTCCTTGATCTTGGAGTACTTCTCCTGGAGCCCTTTGGCGCAGACAGGGCAGCAGACGTGGTAATCCCTGCCATCGAGGCTTACCTTGGCCCCTGCCCCCTTGAAGGGCTCCTTGCAGTAGGCGCATTCCAGGACCGTGGAGAGCCCCGCCCTCACTATGGCGCGCGGATCGTCGCGGATGGCCCCGATGACGCTTCCCACATCATAATCCAATATCTCCGGGACCTCGCCAAGTCCGCCGATGAACTCGTTGACCTTGTACGATTCTGGGAAGGTGCAGCTCAGGAGCAGCCGGCAATTGCTGAGCAGGTAGGCCCCGCGAACGTGCTCATCCTTGGCCAGCCTCTCCCCGACCGCCTTCAGGTCCGAAGGGCGCGCCTTGATCGAGATCATCACGCTCATCTCCCCTAGACGCTCTGGGTCGAGGATCGCCGAATAACCTCTGATGACGCCTATCCTCTCCAGATTGGCTATCTTGCTGCTGATGGTCGGAACGCTCACCTTGACCTTCTCAGCTATCTGGCGGAAGGAGAGTCGGCCGTTCTCCTGGAGGACCTTGAGGATATGGAGGTCGGTGTCATCCAATTGCATATAGGGATAGAGGGAATCGATGATATTCAATTTTACCACCCTTAAGAACCCCCTGATCATTTTCAACGAACAGGACATGTGGCAGGATGGCCAGCTTAACGAATCGAAGATTTCTTCTGATTCGATTTCACGAATGTTTATGAAAACCTAGATTAACCATCAATAATCTTGCATCAGCGATAGCATGGAAGGTAAGGAATGCCCGCCAGATGAGACAACCTGTCCTGTAAGGCAGGACTCGGCCCCTGCTCCCCCAAAGGGGAAGAGGACCGCCAGCTTTGGCCTTACCGGCATGACCTGCGCCACCTGCGCACAGACCATCCAGAGGAGCCTGGAGGATTTACAGGGGGTGGAGAGCGCCAACGTAAATCTCGCCACCGAGCGGGCGACCGTGGTCTACGACCCTGAGAAGGTGGACGTGGACAAGATGGGCAAGGCGGTGAAGGACGCTGGTTACGACACCATCGCCAGCGAGGTCACTTTGTCCGTGGGAGGGATGACCTGCGCCTCGTGCTCGAAGACCATCGAGGAGGCGCTTCTCGGGCTCGATGGCGTGAATTCCGCGGTGGTCAACCTCGCCACGGAGAAGGTCAGGGTCAAGTACGACCCGCAGAGGGTGAGGGTCGGGCAGATCCGGAAAGCGATCATCGACGCAGGTTACGAGGTGCTCGAGGCGCAGACCGTCGACGCCGAGCGCGAGGCCAGGAAGAAGGAGATGCTCCGGCAGAAGCGGATGCTGGTGCTCGCCCTGGTCTTCTCGGTCCCGACCTTCGTCCTGTCCATCGCCATCATGTTCACCTCGTTGGGCGAGCAGCACTGGGCCATGGAGTATGGCAACTACATCCTCTTCCTGCTGGCAACGCCGGTGCAGTTCATCGCCGGCTATCGCTTCTACATCGGCGCCTGGAAGGCGCTCAAGAACCGCAGCGCCAACATGGACACGCTCATCGCAGTTGGCACCTCTGCCGCATACTTCTACAGCGTGGCGGTCACCTTCTTCCCCGCGCAGTTCTCGTTCGAGGGCACCTACACCTACTACGATTCGTCGGCCCTAATCATCACTCTCATCCTGCTGGGCAAGTACCTGGAGGCAAGGGCCAAGGGCTCGACCTCGGAGGCTATCCGCAAACTGATAGACCTCCAGGCCAAGACGGCACGAGTCCTCCGCGACGGGAAAGAGGTCGAGGTCCCGGTGGAGGAGCTCGATGTCGGCGACGTGTTCATGGTGCGACCTGGTGAGAAGGTGCCCACCGACGGTGTCGTGCTCGAGGGCTCATCCGCCGTGGACGAGTCCATGCTCACGGGGGAGAGCATTCCTGTGGAGAAAGGAGTGGACTCGGAGGTCATCGGTGGCTCGATAAATAAGAACGGTTTGCTCAAGGCCAGGGCCACCAAGGTCGGTGCGGACACCGCTCTTTCCCAGATCGTGAGGCTCGTGGAGGAGGCACAGGGTTCCAAGGCGCCCGTCCAGAGGCTTGCTGACAAGGTGGCGGGCGTCTTTGTCCCGGCTGTCATATTGATAGCCATAGTAACCTTCCTGCTCTGGTACTTCTGGGCCTACGGGCTGTTCGAGGACATGCCTGCCCCACAGTTCGTCTTCTCGCTCACCGCCTTCATATCAGTCCTGGTGATCGCGTGCCCGTGCGCATTGGGCCTGGCGACCCCGACGGCCATAATGGTCGGAACGGGAAAGGGGGCCGAGCTCGGCATCCTCATTAAGAGCGGGGAGGCTTTGGAGATCGCCGGGAAGATCCAGGTCATAGTCTTCGACAAGACCGGTACTCTCACCAAGGGCGAGCCAGAGGTCACGAACGTGCAGCCCTTGGGCATGGAGGCCAAGGAACTGCTGCGCTTGGCTGCTTCCGCGGAGAAGGGCTCGGAACATCCCCTTGGTCAGGCGATCGTGCGCAAGGCTGAGCATGAGGGGTTGGCGCTCAGCGACCCCCAGGAATTCGAATCGATCACGGGGAAGGGCGTGAAGGCCAAGGTCGATGGCCGCCTGGTGATGGTGGGCAGCCGCAGAATGCTCGAGGGATTCGAGGAGACGGCCAAAACGGCCGAGCAGGGCGTGGCCGCCCTGGAGAACGAGGGCAAGACCGCGATGATCGTCTCCTTGGACGGCAAGCTCGCAGGGGTAATAGGAGTGGCGGACGTTGCCAAGGGCTCGTCAGCCGAGGCCATAGCCGAGCTGAAGAGCATGGGCATCGAGGTGGCCATGATCACCGGCGACAACCGCAGGACCGCGGAGGTCATCGCGCGCGAGCTAGGCATAGACCGAGTACTAGCGGAGGTGCTGCCCGAGGACAAGGCCAAGGAGGTCGCGAAGCTCCAGGAGGGCGGCAGGATCGTCGCCATGGTGGGGGACGGGGTGAACGACGCCCCCGCCCTAGCGCAGGCGAACGTGGGCATCGCCATCGGCTCCGGAACGGACGTGGCCATCGAGACCGGGAGCATCGTCCTCATCCGCAACGACCTCACGGATGTGGTCGCCGCCATCCAGCTGAGCAAGAGGACCATGCGCAAGATCCGTCAGAACCTGTTCTGGGCGTTCGGCTATAACACCGCCGGCATACCCATCGCCGCCGGACTGCTGTTCCCATTCATCGGGGAGCTATTGCCACCCTGGCTGGCCGCGGGGGCGATGGCGTTCAGCTCCGTCTCGGTGGTGACCAACGCCGCATTGTTGAAACGCTACACTCCAGAGATCAAAAGGAAGACGAAGAAGGTGTGAGACATGACCGCGATAGACCCGATATGCAAGATGGAAGTGGACGAGAAGACCGCCAAGTGGAAGTCCGAGTTCAAGGGCAAGACCTATTACTTCTGCGCCCCTGGCTGCAAAAAGAAGTTCGACTCGGACCCTGAGAAGTGGTCGAAAGCATAAAACTCCTTCCCCTTTCCAATTTTTATTCTAGTGTCAAAATTCATAAGTTTGTTGATCCCGATTTCCGATCGGGTCGTGCTGGGCATTGGCCAAGGGCCATTGCATCGGTAATCTTGTCTCCTTGTAAAAGTGGCGAAAAATGAGCTCCCCGAGTTCCATACCTCGGGATGCGCTCTCTTATGGAGTTAGGTTCAGTGCTGGTGGCCGCCGGTGCCCTTCTTCTTGCGCTCTTCCTCGTAGTCCTCGGCCCTCTTGTCGAACTCATTCGTCTTGGGTAGGGCTTTCTTCGCGATGAGCATCCCGTCCATCGCCATCCCGAAGAGCTTGGGGCTGATGCCGATCCCGTATCGGGTCTGCATCTCCAGGAGCTTGCCAGGGTTCATTACCTCGTTCTCGTCCAAGGCCATCTTGATGGCCTTCATCTGGCGGGCGTTGTCCTTGCCCCGGATGATCTCCAGGTTGGAGGAGAACAACGCGCCGAACCCGAGCCCGCGGCCTCCGTACTCCATGGCGATGTCCCCGACCTTCTTGCTGAAGGCGAACGAGGTCATCTGGAGGAAGGAGGTCGAGTCCAGGAAGTAGTAGGGCATGAACATGATGGTGTTGCGGTCGCACATGATGCCGATGATGGCTCCGTCCATCTTCAGCGCATCGATGAGCTCGTAGCACCTGTTGGTCATGGTCTCGAAGTCCTTGAGCGGGACGACGACCTCTCCGGGGACGCTGTCGATGCCGACCTCCCTGGCCCTGTACTCGTAGCAGCGCTCGTCCCATTCGTGCTGCCCGACCTCGGGCGCCATCTTCCTGCCGCCAAACTTGGCCATGATTGCATCGACGGCCGCCTCATCCCTCTCCACGTTCTCCTTCGAGCCCTCGAAGGCGATGTTGAGGATGGTCCCGACCTCGGGCGCGTGCTTCCCCGCTTTGCGCAGGAAGTCGAAATGCCTGCCATCGGAGAAGCCGATGTGCAAAGGAATTATCTGGGAGCGGCAGAGCTCCCAGAGGGGCTTGCCGATCTCCTGCAGCTTGCCGAAGGAGTAGGAGACGTTCTTGAGCGTCCCGCCGAAAGGATGGAGCTTCAAGGTCACCTTGCAGATGATGCCGAGGGTGCCCTCCGCGCCGATCTGGAGCGAGTTGAGGTTGTAGCCGGCCGAGTTGTCGACGACGTATTTGAAGCCGGTCTCGCATACCGAGCCGTCGGGCATGACCACTTCTATGCTCCTCAGGTTATTGACCGGGCCACCGTACTTGTAGGAGCCGACGCCCACGCCGTCTTTGGCGAGCCAGCCGCCGATCGAGGCGTTGGGGAAGGAGCTGGGATAGGAGCCGAGGATCAAGCCCTTGGCCAGGCAAGCCTCGTAGACCGACTTGTAGCTCGCCCCGGCCTCCACCGTGCAGCAGAGGTTGTCGACATCGATCTCGAGGATCTTGTTCATCTTGCCGGTCATGTCGACGATGATGCCACCGAAGATAGGCATGGACCCGCCCATTCCCCAGCTCGACGCTCCCCTGGGAACGATGGGGACCCCTTCCTCGTTGGCAATTTGGACGATCTTCTGGACGTCGGCAGTGCTGGTAGGCCTCGCGACGACATCCGGGATGTTCATGAACCCCAACTGGGCGATGTTCGGCAACGGAGCGCTGCCCTCATGGCTGTAGAGGAGTCTCTCCATCTTGCTGGTCTTCACGTTATCCTTGCCGATCGCGGCTTCGAGCTTCTTGACCGCTCTTGCCGGGGCGTCCCGTACGTTATTCTCCTCAGCGGCTGCCATGGATTATCCCTCGTTAAATGAAGTTACGAATTGTCTGGGGATAGCCATTTCCCTATTTAAATCCAACTAGGATTTCGGGCAAAGAAAATAATTGCTGGTCATCCAAAAAAACAGCTCTGCTTAATAAAAGCGCCCGGAGCTTACGGCGCCTTGGGGTACTTCGTGATCGGGATCGGTCGGGAGCCCCTGCAGGGCCTCCGGGCCGACTAGCCCGACACGTTCCATCTCCCGCCATCGAATTCCCGTCGATGCGCTAAGCGTTTCGACGTTCGTTTCGACGCCGGAAATCCGAGACCTCTTCGCGCAGGGCCCGCAGTGCCCCGGCTGTGGTAACGGACCGCAGTTGTTCAGGCTGCGAATGGAACCGGACTACTTCGGTGCTGTCCTCAAACAACACAGGATCCTATCCGGTTTCCCCGAATGCATTCCGCCTCCGGGCATCTCCTTCTATTGTCCGCGAACCCTATAAATAACCTCCTTTTATCGACCATCTGGATAGTAATTTGGAGCGATGAATCGTCATTATCCATCAGGATATCCTTCATTCATTTGATGCAGGACCCTGTTAAAAATGAGTGCTAATAAAAAAGCCCGGGGAATGCGAGAACTGTGGAAGGATTCAGCGACCTCGCCTCGCCATTCCTCAAAATGGCTTCTTGCGCGGCGACTGATGTCCCATCCCTGCTTTCCGAGCGGCGCGCCTGCGCGGCTCGGTGCGGATCCGCCCATTCTCCTGAGTTATCACCTCGCGGAGAGACGGAGCGCCAATGGTTGGCGCATGGGCACCGATCGGACCAGGTCGCCGAGCTTAGCGGCCCCTGTTATTCCGATCCCCTTCCCAGTTGTTTTCGCCCCCGGGCGGATATAGTATCTGTGAGGCTCCTTATTTAAGCATTATGTCGGATATCCAGATATCCATCTTTTTGCCTTAGACCTCGGGCATTTTTTAAACAGCGAGGGCATTTTTTCGCGAGGAGCACGGCCATTAGCCTTGAAAAATAAAAGCGCCCGGGGTTTACGGCGCCTCTGGGTACTCCGTCGGTGACCTTGAGGCGAAGGCTTCTGCAGAGCGCTGCGCTCTCCTGGCCAAGCTCGACATCCATCTCTTGCACGGGCATCAGGAGTCCCAAAGGACTTAGATGGCCGATGCGTCGAATCCGCCGTCGCGCGTCGAAGTCGCGGCCAACGACTGCCAAGGCAGACCAAGGTCCGGAGACCTTGAATGGATCCAGATTCCGCGGGTACTGTCCTCAGACGGTACAGGCACCTATCTGGATTCCCCAGTTGCATTGCGCCCCCGGGCGATGAAATAATAGGCCTCCGAAGTTATAAAAAGACTGTGTTCCACATTCTCCAGATGAAGTGAATTACCAGATCTATTACCAGATGCCGATTCATCGATGCCCGCCATCTGGCCGGATCCGCCATGAAAACGAAGTTTCTATCCCTCGAAAAAGATTTCTGGAGGAAAATTGAATAACGGCCATGGAATTCCGGATCGGCGTTTGCGGCGTTGCCTGTGAGAGATGCCCGCGAATGAGGGCGGGAAAATGCCCCAATGGCAAGGAGGGCTGCGTGCCCAAGGAGAACCAGTTCTGCGATGTCTCCACCTGCGCCTTCCGAAGAGGCGAGAGGCTGTGCTTCGAATGCTCGGAATTCCCTTGCCTGACGACGAAGAAGGGGCCGATATCCTTCGGTTATTGCCAGTTCATTTCCGGGAAGGAGTGAGCGCTCTCCTCACCTTTTCTCCGCCAACTTGTCCCTGGTCACCCGTATCTTCTCGTTGATGCGCTCCAAATGCTCCTCGGTCCGAGCCCTGACCCGGTCAAGGTGCGCCTTGTCTATATCGCCCTTCTTGTACTGCTTCTCAGCTTCCTCAAGCTCCTGGCGATACTCCGCCTTGATGGCATTCAGCTCCTTTATCTTGTGCTCTAGTTTCTCGGTGCTCGAACTGAACATGCTATCTCCCCCTCGCCGCCTGATGCGCCAGTGATATATGAGGTCCGCCTATAATAATGATTCACATCCGCGACCGAGGACGCAGTCGCTCAGGGAAGAAGTCCTCCAGCCGAGCAAGACATCCTCGGTCCAATAGGTGGAGGTGAGTGAGGCATGTGCAATCCGAGCATCCGAAGCCTGGCGCGAACGGGGTCGAGCCCTCCATCCGTCCGGTCATCTCGTTGATCAGGCACTCCAGGTCGTCTTGGCTCCTCAGGACCAATGCCTCCATAGGCACAGCAGCAGCGCCAAGCCTATCGATGTGCCAATGCGCCTTCTTCTGCGCGGAGAAATGCCTCCTTACCCTCGGCTCCAGCGACCTCAGCGCGCTTCCCGAGTAGGCATAGATGCCCTTAGGAAAGTCGATGTCCCCGAGCGCTCCGACATCGAGTGTCCTTGGCCTCGGCAGACGCAGGATCAGAAGATATGCGCCGCCCTTGCATGGCACAGAGCTCACGGCTGCTTGACCTCCGCCTTGCTTTCCGGCGGAACGGCCTCGATGGTCTGGATCGTCTTCTGCGAAAGCGCCTTGGCGTCCTTCGATGCCACCTGCGCCTTGGTGAGGATGTGCACCATCGTGCTTCCTCCCAGCCTCGAGGGCGCGATGTTGGCTATCTCGCACAAGTTGCGGCCATAGATGCCGACGGCGCAGAGCTGGTCCTTGACCTTATCGAAGGGGACCTTGACCCTCAGCCCGTCCAGGTGGAGCACGATCGGCGCCGGACGAAGCGACTGCTGCACCAACTCCAGATTCTCGATGCGCTGCTTCACCTCCGCCGGATGCACGAAGAGGGGGTCCTCATCGATCTCCTCCTTCCTTGCTTCCACGACGCGCTGCACCGCCCTTGCGGTCTCCTCCAGCTTGGCTATCTCCTCGGCGCGGCGCATCCTCTCCACCTTACGCCCGATCCCGCAGACCAAAGCCTCGCAGCTCGGCAGCTCGGATATCTCCGGCCCGCAGACGACGGCGACAGGAACCTCGATCTTCTCGAACAAGCGCACCTTGTCCTTGAGGATGCAGTCGGCGAAGTTGCCGAGGACGAACACCGCCGCGTCGTACTCCTCGATGAAGGCCTTCTCGTCGGCGCTGATCTGCGCCGTCTGGCGGCCTTTGCCCCTGGCTAGGCCCATCACCACCGTGATGGCGCCGTACTTGCGCAGGTGCTCGGCGATGTCGCAGATGGGATGCGGCATGTGGTGGCGGCCCAGCGTCGGACCGACCACCGCTATCTCTGTCCCCGCCAAGGGCACCTCGATGAGCTTGCCTCCCAGCTCGCGCGTCTTCGCCTCTATCACCGGCCTATCCTCGGAAGGTATGGCTATGGTGACGGTGATCATGACCTGGATCTGTGTCTTCTGGATGACGAAGCCGCCGATGTCCTCCACCAGCTCGTAGAGCTCGTTGATGCGGTAGACGCCCCCATCGAACATCAGCACCTCATACATCGCTCTCTTCCTCCTCGTCGTCCACAACCTCTGTGCCTTCGTCCAGGCCTATGCCTTTGACCATCTGATCGTGCGCCCTCTCGCCCATCTGGACGAACTCCTCCTCCATGATGTGCTCGGTGGAGATGATGGTCATGACGTTCTCGTCGAACAGGTTGTGGCGCACCTTGAAGCCCTCGGGCAGAAGGCGCCAGATGGCGTCCAGTACCTCCTTACGGAGCTCCTCTCCCGGGCTTATCTGGAGAGATTCGATCCTCTCTGCGGTGATGCCGTGCGCCAGGATCTCCAAGCGGGATAGCTGCTCGATGCGCTCCCTCCCGAACTGCTTCCAAAGCAGGGCGAGCAGCGGGGGGGCGTAGGATTCGTTCCTTATGACCAGGTAGGCGTTGCCGTCCCGGTCGCTCACGTCCACGACCTCGCTAACCTTGACCGATGTCCGGGCCTGGCGCATCCTTACGGTCACGATGAAGAGGTGCTTCTCCGGGTAGATGAGGAGCTTCGCCCCCTCCACGCGGTTCGTCAGTCCGAGGTCGATGAGTATGCGCTCGAACAGCTCGACGTAGACGTCGTTGCCATACTCCTCCGACCCCTCCACCTGGATGTTCATCTGTGACCCTCTAGGAAGCCCGACGCCAAGAGAGCCGCTCCCGCGGCCCCAATGTATTGCGAGTTGGGTGGTACGATGGGTTTCTCACCTATCACCTCGCCCACTGCCGACACGAGGCCGGATATCAGGGAGGTCCCTCCCACTTGTATCACCGGGTGGCGCACGTCGATCTCCTGCAGCTGCTGCTCGTAGACCTGCTCCGCCACGGAATGGCAGGCGGCGGCCGCTACATCCGCTAAGGTGTGTCCAGAGGCCAGCGAGGTGACCAGGGATTGTATGCCGAAAATGGAGCAGTAGGAGTTCATCTCCACCTTCCTCCAGTCCCCCTGGTCCGCTAGAGCTCCTAGGTTTGTGATATCCACCTTCAGGCGGCTTGCGGTCATCTCCAGGAACCTGCCGGAGGCGCCGGCGCAGATACCGCCCATTGTGAAGTTGTCAGGGATGCCGTCACGCACGGTTATCGCCTTGTTGTCCATGCCTCCGATGTCGATAATGGTGGCCTCGCCTTTCTGACGGTCGGCCAGCCAGACGGCTCCCTTGGAGTTGACGGTCAGTTCCTCCTGGACTAGGTTGCAGTTCAGTGCCTTACCGATGGTGAATCTTCCGTAACCCGTGACGCCTATTGCCTCGAGCTGATTACGGGTCACCCCCGCCTCCGCCAAAGCTTTGTCGAGTGCTTCTTCGGCGCAAACAACGACCTCCCCGGTCCTGTGCCAGAACTTGCCGATGATCTCGTTGTCACGCATGATCATGGCCTTTGTCGTAGATGACCCCGAGTCGATGCCCGCGGTCAGGCCCACTTGGCGCTCGCGCGCGAGGAGCTCCTTCCTTTCGACGATGGTGACCAAGGCCTCCATCCTTGTCAGCAGTTGGCCTGATTTGGTCCTCTCGGTGAACGAGTAGGTGACGACCGGCAAACGCGAATGCTCCTGCACGAAGCGGCGGAGCTCGTTGCGGATGAGCGCGGCCTCTGCGCAACGGAAGCAGGAGGAGATGAAGACGGCGTCCGCATCGTACTTGCCCTCGGTCACGGCCACGGCCCGGGCGATCATCAGCTTCAATTGCGCGCTGGTCGGGTTGAAGCCGAACTTGTCTACCGCGGCCTCGATGTCCTTTGCCTCCACGTCCGGATAGACCATCTTGGCGCCCACGGTGCTGGCTGCCTTATCTATCTCCGACTGCACGCCCGAGTACTCGGTGCCGCAGGACAGCTGGGCCACCTTGATCATTTCAGACCCTCCAGGAACTCCTTGATCTTGGCCACCATGACCTTGGCCTCCTCCTCATTGGTTGGATAGCGAACCACGATGAACGGGATCTTCCTCTTCCTGATGTAGTAGCGGACCATCTCGTCGGTGCGGTGGCAACCCACGCAGCCGAACTCGAAGGGCGCTTCATCCATGATAATGGCGGCGTCCGCCTGGTCCACCAGCGGCCCCCAGACAGCGAGCCTTCCCCGTATGCCCGAGGGGACCTCGATGCCCGCGTACTTCAAGCCCTTCTTGACGTCCTCGGGGGTGACGTTGACCGGCGGCGACTCGATCTCCGGGTTAACGACCCTCTCGTGAATCGCTCCCATGAGGCTGAGCGGCTCGTGGCCATACCTCTCAACCAGGTCGAACAGGATCAGGCTGTTGGGCGGGACTATGAATACCTTCATTTCGACACCTCATCGATTATCTCCTTGAGCCTCTTGACCGGCAGCTTCTGGGGACGGGGGACCTCGCATACCTTCTCGTTCCTCTCGGCGGCGGTGACGCCCTTGTCCACCAGCCTCAGGCACTCCCATTCCTTCTCCAGCTGGGTGAAGCCTGGCCTGGAGCCGTGATGCGCCCTGCATCTCCTCGTGTCCCCGATGGGGAACCCACGGACCTTGGTGAATATTCGATCGGGATCGAGCTTGCGGATGGCGGCGAGCGCCTTGCTCATTTCCTCCCTGCTACCCTCGATCATCGCCCCGTAGCAGGTCTCCTTGACGGTGATCTCCAGACTGAGGGAATGCACCAATCTGGTCACCTGGTCCGGGGTCACGGAAGACGATGGCGAGATGACGATCATCCTGGTCTCGAACTCCTTGGCCATTCTAGTCCTCCTTGCTGTTCATTCTCTTGCTCTTCGACGATTTGGCCTTGGCAGGCTTGGCCTTGGTATTGGCCTCGGCGGTCCTCCGCCTGGTGACCTTCTTAGCAGGGACGGAGACCTCCTTGACCTCGCGGAGATAGATGATATCCCCCTCCTTCAGGTCGCGCATCAGCGTCCCTAGGTCGCTCAGCACCTTGCCCGCGAGATTGGTGCCGTAGGGCTCCTCGCCCGTGGGCCCGAACTCATCGCTCTCCTGCAGGCGGATGCCGATGAGCCCGCGGTTGGGCCGGGACATGTTGGTCACGCCCAGGTCCCCCTTCAAGACCATCTTCTTGAACTCGTTCTCAGGAACGAGGTGGCCGGCCTCCGAGTAGTTGCCATCGAACGTCACCATGGGCATGTCCTCGAAGGTGAAGTGCACCTTCAAGGTCCCGATCGGCTTGTGGCTCAGCCCCATCATCTTCCTAAGGTAGCGGGCGGTCTGGAAGGCCTTGTCCTCGTAGATGGTGATGTCGTTCACCTTCTCCGGACGGACGCCGAAGGTCTCGATCTCCGGTTCGTTGAGCGCTTCCATGGTCAGCTCTGGCTCCTGCTCCACGATAATGGCGTCATCCTCCACGTCGCCCTTACGGACCTGCCTTAGACCGAAGGCCTCCAAGGCCTTCGCCCCCTGGGCCTGGGTCATGCCGATGACCATGACGCGCGAAGGGTCTGTGACCGCGGTCAGGAGGGAATTCGCAGGTGCCAGCCTGAGCAGTTCGAAGCCCGATGTCACCGTGCCCACCATAGTATGGAAGCTGGATATCTGCCTCCTGGTCTTGTATATGTAGACCCGGCCCATGCCAGCGCCCTCGTGGCGGACCGTCACCACCCCAGGCTCCCTGATGGTCGGGGTCTCCGCGACCAGGCTCACGTCCAAGTTCTTGGAGCAGGCGGAATAGCTCTCAGTGCGGTCCGTGATCGGGAGTACGCCCTTCTCCGTGAGCACCAGGAGATGCTCGGAGTTCACGGGGGAGCCCTTCTCCAACTTGATGCCGACGAAGGTCTCCACCGACATCCCATCCTCGAGCTTCTGGTCGAGGTCGTCGGTAAGCATGGCGTTCTTCTCGGTGACCTCCTCTACCACTGGGACGATGTCCGTGATCTGCTCGCCCTCCCGAAGATCGGAGAGGATGTGCCTGCCCCGGGTGATCTTCCCAAAGACCGCGCCTGCCGCGCCATATACACCCTCGTGGTTTAGGCGCGAGATCATGATGTAAGAGGATTTGGAATCGAATCCCCCTAGGGCGAAGAAGCACTCGAACTTGCCGTAGCTGGCCTTCTCACGGCTGACCTCGATCTGGGTGGGGAAGGACCCGATGGCGGTCACCTTGCTGGTCTGCCATCTCACCCCCTTGCCTTTGATATCGCTTATCAGCTCGCGGAAGAGCGAGGCATATTTGCTATCGTTCAGGCGTAGCCCGATCGGTCCCTTGGGGGTGACCAGCTCGAACTCGTCCGTCTCCTTTTTGATGGACTCGCTTGGTCTGATGACCGCCAAGAGCGAGCCGGGCTCATAGGGCTGCGCCTTGATGACCTCAGAGAGAGTGGCCGGGGCTCCTGCCTCGACCTCCGAACCGTTGACAATTATCTTCATCTGGCAGCGGTTCATCGGCCCTAGCCCTTAAAAGACTTTTCTTAGCCTCTGCTTTGCACCTAAAGTCCGAAGGCTGATAGTACTCAATGATTCGAAGGACCTCTGGGTCATCCTATAGTTCGTGCCCTCGATCCGTCGCAGCCTCTCCTGCGAGCTCGCCTCCCCTCTTCCACCGGAGGTGAGACTCCTGATGCAGGACTTCAGGCTGATGGTGAACAGGAGCGTCCGCTTCGCCTTGGAGAACGATTTGACCGCGAAAGGCTCTCTCGTGAAGTTCGCGCAGACCTTAGCGAAGCAATATCACGTCAACTTCCAGCATACGAGGACAGCCACCGAGGTGGCCCTCTCCCTCGTAAAGGGGCATCGGAGGAATCTTAGGAAGGGGAAGTAGTGCAAGGTGCCGTATGTCTACAGGCCGTTCCTGCGAGCGGACGATTCGACCTTCCATGTTTCTATGGAGAATTTCCATGTTCGTCTTTCAATACGAGCAGGCGAATGGTCTGGCTTCGATATGAAGCTCTCTTTGTACCACCTCAATGTGCTGGCCTCGGGGAAGGTCAAGCAGCTCGTCCTCAACGAGAAAAGGGCGGTCCTCGTGATCGAGAAGCAGGCGCCAGAGCCATATGTTCCCGCATCGATCATTGCGCTCGATACGAACGAGCGTTCTTTGGACGGCGTCTCGCTCTCCGCCTCCGAAGGCACGCCGATCTCCATTCCCTTCCCAGAGGTCTCCACCGTGCAGCATCGCCACTTCGTCCGGCGGAGGAAGATGGCAAGGAAGAAGCGACGCGATCGACGAATCATGAGGAAGCTCCTCTCTAAGGAGGGCAAGAGGGAGCATGATCGGGTGTCTCAGCGATTGCATCTTGTCAGCAAGGGCCTGGTGGAGGCAGCTGAAGAGGCACAGGCCGCGATCGTCCTCGAGGACCTGCGCCTGCCCAAAGGGGGCGGGAGAGGGCCGAGGATGCGACGCCGGCTCTCCTCCTGGCCTCAGCGAGAGCTGCACCATCAGATCGAGTACAAGGCGGAGGAGAGAGGCGTCCCGATGATCAAAGTGGATCCTCGAAACACGAGCAAGACCTGCCCGAGATGTGGCGAGATCAAAGAACGCCGAAGCAGGGTGGGCCGGGTGTTCGTCTGCGACAAGTGCGGCTGGCGGATGGACCGCCAGCTAAACGCCGGGCTGAACATATGCCAAACCGTTCTCGCCGAGCCCCAGGATGGGGCGATGAGGCGGGGGCTAGGGGGTCTCAGGCTTGACCCCGACGCCCTGACCGATGATGCGATGATCCTCCTCTACGCCCTGGGTAACGCCAGGGCGCACGGGGTGAGCGGAAGGTCAGGGAGCACCGGAAGGGTTCGCCATCAATAAATGCCGACTTTAGGTGCAAAGCCCTTAGCCCCGATGTCAATGAGGAAGTAACTGTCCTCGATGGGTCAAAAAGAGGTGGTTCATCTCCTATCAGAGTCCTGGGCGCCAATCCTTTAACTATGAAGATATGCGTTAAGCCTACAATGGACCGCGAGAAGGTCTTGGCCAGCGTAAAGGAGAAGGTGGAATCGCTCCCTGGAATCATCGCATTCCAGTACCTGGACGCCGAGTGGAGGAAGGGCATAATCGACCTGGAGAGGGAGGCTGAATCCAATGGAGCCTGTGGAGGGTTGATGCCCTTCACCAATAGGGGAGTCTGGTTGGCCTTCGACCGCGAGGTGCAGTTCGTCATCGTGGCCTCTAGCGACTCAATCCTGCTCGGGGACAGCGAGCAATTGGTCCATATCGAGGACCAGAAGGGGCAGATCGTTGGGGAGTGGATCGGAGCGAGGCGGCTGGAGGAACTCCAGGGAAGGAATGACGTCTGTTTCCTTAGCAGCGACTTCGTTCTCTATTCTGGCGTGGAGATCGCGGGCGAGCCTTTCTTCGTCCTTCCGGACATCGATTTTCCTTATCTGAACGGATTGGATGGCGTGAAGGAAGTGGCCTCTGGCAGTGTTTCCACTCTAGCTGACGACCATATACGCGAAAGGCTAGGGCATTCGCAGACCAAGCATTGGACGCACCTGGTCGGGTTCAATATCGAAAAGCAATAGCTCGAAGCTAGTGCAATTAACTTAATCAATTGCTTGATTCCTGGGCTTTCTCTTCTGTGACCGTGAGCCTGCCCGAGAAGGCTGGAGATCTGGCGGCAAGACTTTGGGGTGCATCTATGGGGGCGGTGGGCATGTGCTTCTTCAACTTGGAGATTATCTCGTCCAGCTTGTTCTGGGGACAGGTCACGCCCCGGACTACGCCGTTGACTATCTCGACGATCGTGCCCTTGGTGCCGACCTCTTCTGGCCTGGGCATCACCACGCGGGTCTTGACCCCGATGCGGGCGAAGTCCTCGAAATCGACTGGGGATTGGCAAACGACGATGGCGGGCATGTCGACGTTGCGGAGGATCAGGCGCGCCTTGTAGACGATGTGGTTCTTTACGTTGCCGAGGTGGATGATGGCGATCTTGAACTGCTGGATGCGCCGTATCTCTATCTCATCCAGGCCGAAGATAGAACCGGTGGAGACGTCCGGAGCGTCGTGGGGGACGCCGCTTCCAGCATTTATGACGATCACGGAGGTGTCTATGCCCTCCTCCCGTAGAGCATATGTTATCTCGCAGACTGGCTTGGTGATGTGCCTCTTTCCTGGCCCCATGGCTATGGCCACCACGTCCCTGCCCGACTCCGAAATCGTGGCCCTTTGGGCCATTCCGCCTCCGACCCCGAGGCCCTTGGACTCGCGGCACTCGACGACCTTGGTGTGGCGACCGATCTGCTCCTTCACGCGACCTCGACCCCGCTCTTCATCATCTCATCTCGCTCTTCAGCGGTCATGTGCGCGACGATGCCCTTGGGATCGCCCTCCGCGATGACCTTCCCGCCCTTCATGATGGCGGCGCGGTCGCAGCAGTTGACCACGAAGTCCATGTCGTGGGAGACGATGATGAACGTCTCGCCCAGCTCCTTCCTTGCCGTGAGGATGCTCTTGGCCACGGATATCTTGGTGATCGGGTCCATGGTCCCCGTCGGCTCGTCGAGGATGACGATGCGAGGCTCACGGATCAGTACTGTGGCCATAGCGACCCTCTGCTTCTCTCCCACGGATAATGTGTCTGGGTAAGCGTAAAGGATCTTTTCGATGTCCTTCCTTTCGAACCCGACCCCGGAGAGCACCTGGATGGCCTTCATCTTGCCGAACTCGGCCGGCATCTTGAGGCCGATGCAATTGGTCAGGTTCTGCAATACCGTGTTGAACGGATACAGGGAATATTCCTGGTGGAGAACGCCGATATAGGGGGTGGCTCGCCCGCGACCGAACTCGCCCAAATCGTACATGCTGACCCAGTCATCGCCGATCCTGATCTCCACGTTCCCCCCCGTCCCAGGCGTCAGACCGCAGATCATTCGCGATAGGGTGGTCTTGCCCGCTCCGCTCAATCCGACCAGCCCGAAGATCTCCTTCTCCTTGATATCGAAAGTAACGCCGTCCACGGCCTTCACCACGCCGCGGACGATCGAGTAATAGTACTTCTTGGCGTCAGTTATGCGAACGATAGGTCCTCCGACGGGCACTGGCTCAGGGTCCTTCGGCGCGAATCCCACCATGAACTCCTTGGTCACGTCCACTGGCTCTCCACGCTTCATCATCTCGCCCGCCTCGAGCCAGATAGCCTTGTTGCTCAGGCGGTTGATGGCCTTGGGCCAGTGGGAGGTCACGACCATCCCCATCTTGGTCTTCTTGCTCATTTCCACCAAGGTTCGATGGACGAGCTCGGCAGTCCCAGGATCGAGAGTGCCAGTAGGTTCATCGGCAAGGAAGAGCAAAGGGTCCCTTGCCAGCTGGCGGGCGAGCACGCATCTCTGCTTCTCCCCACCGGATAGGTCCCTGGCGATGTGAGTGGTACGATGGGTAAGATTGACCATCTTCAGTAGCTCGATGGCCTTGTCCACCTTCTCCTGCTCCGAGCACCTTCCCATGGCCTCGAAGATATTCTCGATGACGGACATATCGCCGAACAGAGCGAAGGTGCGCTGGAGCATGATGGCGATGCGCTGCTTGAGCGCTATCCTGAGCTTGTCGTTCTCTTCCAGAGACCAGAAATCGATGGTCAGGAGCTTGGTGTCCTGCCCGCATTTCGTGCACTTCGCCCCCTTCGATGGGAGATCCAAATTGGCGCAGGAAGTACATTGATTGACGCGGTAGATTACCGCGCCTGCGTTCGGCGCATACTCCGAGTTGCCTCGGAGCATGTTGATCAGGACGGACTTGCCCGCTCCGCTCCGTCCGATGAGGCCGAGGACGTCACCGGGGTAGATCACCGCGCTCACGTCGCGCAGCACGATGTTGCCGTTGAAGCTCTTGCTTATGTTGTCTATGGTGACTAAGGGCTCGGCCTCGTCGGGCATATGTTCTGGCGTACGTTCATGCGAATTATAAATGTTTGCCCAGATGTTCAACGAGCGTTAATGTGGACGCTGTCTTAACATATTTAAGGGTCGACGCAATATCCGCCTAATTAACGCTCTTAATCATTGCCTCTGTTTTCGAATAGGTTTATGTGGATGGATGATATATCCATCCCCTGATGCCACTTACTTTCAGCTCGTATTTTGCCGGCGGTCCGACACCGAAGTTCTCGCTCTACCACATTTGGAAGGCCTACCAAGTGATCGAAACGCAAGGGCCGGTGGGCCGCAAAGCCCTCGCGGATGCGCTGCAGATCGGCGAAGGTAGCACCCGTACCATACTGGATAAGATGATCCGGGAGGGATCGGTGGAGAACACACGCCGCGGAGCGGTACTCACCGAGAGAGGGCGCAAGCGCCTCGAGACCTCGGGGGTGGTCACCCAGCCGGTCGAGCTGGACGGCATCACACTGGGCAAGCATAACTGCGCTGTCCTCGTCAAGGGAATGGCAGACCGCATCAAGCTGGGCTGCGAGCAGAGGGACGAATCGGTGAGGGCGGGGGCCATAGGCGCCACCACCTTGGTGGTCAGGGATGGCAAGGTGGTCTTCCCTGGAGACGATAACTTCCCCGACCAGGAGAGCGTCGCTCCCTTGAAGCGGATGTTCGACATCGAGGATGGCGACGCCATCATAATCGGCTCCGCTTTCTCCTATGAGGCCGCTGAGAAGGGCGCGGTGACGGCGGCGCTGGCCATCGGTAACCAATCGAGGAGGTGTTGGACAGAGGGCACGACACTTCTATCGGCTGATACGGAGGCCGACGACCTCAAGTGCATCGCTCTGGCCATGCATGAGCTGGTGGGCCGCCTGCCCCTGGCCATGCGGTCCAAGAACCAGTATGGCGTGAGATGTGAGGATGGCGAGGTGGTGGACAGCAACTACAGCGGCCCGGTCCTCGAAGAGGCGCTCAAGAAGAGCCAGATAATCCGCCGCACTGCCGTTTCAGGTCTTTTCCGAGGTGTGCCGGTGGTCGTGGTCCCGATCATGCGCAAGAAGGAGGCGATAGCCGTCATCGGGGTCTTCGACATAACCAGAGGGTCGTTCTCCGACCTTATGTCCCGGGCTAAGAAGGAGCGCTGAGTATATGTCCGATTTCACCCTGGAGCAGCAGAGGGTTTCCTTGCAGGTCGACCCTGGGGTTTGCAGGTTCAAGGCCAAGATTGAGTGCTGGACCGAGGGCGACAAGATGCTGTGCACCATAGTCAGCGGATGCAAGCACGTCCAGGACTTCGCTGCGGCGATGGAGCCCATGGAAATGATGGACGTCCTGCAGATGCCGTACTCCAAGAACAAGGTCTACGAGATCGGGGGCAAGACCCTGAAGCACTCTACCTGCCCTCTCCCCATGGCGCTGCTAAAAGGCTTCGAGGTCGCGGCCGGGCTAGGGTTGAAGCGGGACGTGGTCGTAGCCTTCGAAAAGTGAGCTCACCTAACGCTTAGAGCCCTCTCCTTCCTTAAGCACCTTGTCGATGGCCGGGGACCAGACCATGGCCGATGGGCCGGCCAGGTACATCGCCACCATCATGGCTTCGCGTAGCTCGTCGGTGGTGGCGCCTTGCCTCCTCGCCTCCTCAGCGTGCACCTCGAGGCAGGCGTCGCATTTGAGGAGCATGCTGAGCGCGACGGCGATGATCTCCTTGTCTTTCACAGCCAGAGCGCCCTCCTTGAAGATCTCGTGCTTGTACTTGTATAGGGCGGTGACCGCCGAAGGTTGCTGCTTGGCCAACAGCTCCAGGCTCATGAGGAGGGTTAGCGCCTCCTCGCATTAAAATAATTGTCAGGGGAGGAGAATGCCTGACGCAAAGGTAAATTAGAGCGAGCGCGTTCTTGAGCGCGCATGGCTGAGGTGGAGCAGGTAATCGAGCTCCTTAAGGAGATGGAAGGGAGCATTCACGTATTCAAGCTGGACGACGCCACGCGCCTTAAGGTGGTAGAGATCGAGAGCGGGGTCAAGGCGACCCTGGGGATCTCCTGCCTGAACCTTGGAGTGGAGGAGTGCCTGCAGCGCCAGAACGTCATCGTGGTCGTCAAGGACTCGCGGTTCAGGCCGCCGCCGGAGCCGACCGTCCTGCTACTTGCGGATAAGGGCGAGCTCGTGCTGGGAAGGGAGATCTTCCCGCATGAGAGGGAGGATTTCGAAGGTCAACCAAACGTGATCTTCCTCTCACAGGACTTCATAGTCTACACGGACAGGATGCCGAAGACCAAGGAGATGTTCGTCATGCCCCCGGTCTCGTTCCCGGAGGTGGCAGCGCTGTCAGGCGTGAGGAATGTGGTATCTTGCTCCCCATCCCCCCCTGCGGACATGTATGTGAGAGCAGCTCATGGGCTCACTGACGATCCCAAGTTGGCCAGCATCTTGATCGGATATGACAACTCGAAGAACTGACCTCCGATATCTCCCATAACATTTTTTCGGCCGAGGTTTCAGAGCCTGCCTATTTAGTATGTCTTTAGCTCGCCGGGGCGATTCGGGAAACCGATCAAGGATATGTGACATTTCCTGGAGAGGATCAACTTGCCCGCCGGAACTAAGTATGCCATACTGACGACCGAACCGTCCCCGCAGCCGGACAAGAAGACCGGAACGATGATCACAGACTAGGAGCTCGGCGCGTGCCAGCACGTCATACCGATCATGAACGGCTGCTCGCCTCGAAGGGATTTGTCAAGGTCGCTGAAACCAAGGCCTACTTCGCTGGTTTGAAGGGGGTCTTGGAAACGGGATGGCAAAGAAGGCGGAATCCTTCGCCAATGCTATCCTCTCACTCAAAAAAAAAATATTTCTAGAGGGCCGTTCATCGATCGGGGACGATCCTGGCGATTGGCCAATAGATAGTTTTGGAACAAGAGGCCAATTTTCCTGTTAGTGCCGACTGATCGGAAGAATCGAAAAAAATAAAAGAATGGGGAAAGGGTTTCTACGTGCCTGAAGGGGTGATGCGGCTGACGACCCTCTCTGCATCTTCGATCTGGGCCCTCAGCCTCTCCACCTGCTCCATCTGCTTGTCCAACGAGGTCTCTTCCAGCTTCCTCACCTTGTACTCGGATTCCGTCGCGGGCTCCAGGTACGAGGAGTCGTAGTATAGGCCGTAAGTGTCGAGGAGTACCCATCGACCCTCCGGTCCCTCTACTATCTCCTGCACCTTTCCCACCGTCCCGGTGTTCCGGTACTTAGCGAAGTCGCCGACCTTCATCTTTCACCTTATGCGGGTGGGATGATGATGGTTCTCTCGCCGGCTGGTACGAACTCGCGGATAGCGCCGCGACCGAACTCCTTGGTGATGTTCGCGAAGTCGAACGGGAGGTTCCTGTCCGCGAAGGCCACCTTGATGAGCGGGCTGCAGGCGAACGCATCGCCGCGGGCCGCGTGGGACGCAGCGGCGATACCGCCGTATCCAGACAGGTGACCTACGTTCATCGCGTAGTTCGGGTAGTTCGGGCCACGGAGCTCGTGGGGCAGGCCTTCGTCGCTTCTGTAGGCTAACGAGTTGGCGGAACCGCACTGGTCCTGCAAGTCGTATCCATAGAAGCCGAGGCGGCCGAGCCTCTCCTTGTGCTGGAGCATCGAGAGGTACCAGCCGTTGATACCACAGTCGGCGTTACCAGTGGCCATCGCGCAAGCGATACCAGTGGCGGCGGCGGCTACAGTAGCGCGCTGGGATCCACCGAAGTGGGCCTCCATCGCGGCCGGGTAGCGCTCGTACATCTCCAAAGCGTAGGAGTTGACCTCTGTACCTAGCTTCTCCACGTTCTCGAGGGTGGGCTTCAGCTTGGTCAGTCCACCGTACTTGTCCTTGATCAGGTCCACAGCCCAGTAGGTGTAGTCCTCAAGGATGTTGTCGGTGTATGCCGCAGTAGAGTACTGCGTGAAGCCGACACCGCCGGACATGTAGGAGCCGAGGTAGATCTGATCGAAGATCACGGCACCCAAGGCGACGGTCTCGAGCGCGGCACGGGCCGGGTCGTCGGGGAACTTCCTCAACGACTGCACCATGTCCGCCAGGAACCCGAATGGAATTCCACCGGGCTCGTTCGGTCCGCGGGCGCGGCGAGCGGGCATCATTGTACCCATCTCGAGCACGGACGCGTGCTTGGCGGCGAAGGCGAAGTCCGCGATCGCGGCCTCACCGGCAGCCAGGCGATAGGAGGTGATGAAGGCCATGGAGATCTGCATCGCAGACCACCTGGACATCGTACCACCATCGCAGACACGGCCGACAATGGTCGGGCACGCGATCTTCTGCCAGAGAGCGTTTCCAACGGCTTCCTTCAGCTGCTTGGCCTGCTCAGCGGGGAACTCCTTGTTGATGTCGATCCTGAACTGCTTGTCAATCTCGTCCATCAGCTCGTCGTTCCCAGAGAACACCTTGACGTAGCAGTCCGCGGTCAAAGCGGGGCTGCACTCAGCCATGTGCTCCTGCACGACTGCTCCACCAGGCATTGTGTGGTTCACAGCCTCGAGGTAGCGGTTGATCGTCTCAGGGGTGACCTCCTTGCCTAGCCTCTTCTCGATCACAGTGTGAGCGGTGTCGAGGCCGGACACGACGGTCCTCCTGATGTCGTCCCATGCCTGCTGCATTGCGGCGTTGTTGACGAAGTGTAGGTCGTCCGCCTCAGCGTAGATGTCCGTGTGGGACAGCTGGTAGGGCATGAGGACACGCTGTCCAAGGGGAACACCAATGTCCTGGTTCATCATGACGATGCCACGGGCCTTGGCGATCTTGTTCGCCTGCTCCACCCACTCCCTCTTCCTCTTCGACTGCTTCCAGCCGCCGAAGGAGTAGTAGTTGGTGTTGACCTCTGTGGGGTCCTCCTTGAACTTCTTCTTCATTGCCTTCATGAAAAGCTTCTCTTTCTCCTTGGCCATTGCTTACTCCCCCTTGATGTTGAAGGGCTGGAAACCAGCTAGGGTCCTCAACTTGTGGATGCGGTTGATGACCAGCATGACCTCCTTGTCGTCCCTCATGTCCACACCATCGGCGCGGAACATAGTGGTCCTCTTCTTCAGCTCCTCCTCCTTCATGGGCTTGCCCACAGAGATGGGCTTGTCCAACGGTAGAGCGACCTGGTCCTTCACGTACTCCACCTCGCCCTTCTTGGCGTTCCAGCGGTACCTCTGCCAGGCGTCGAACATCAATCCGTTCTCATCTAGCCTGCAGGCGTGGCCGTGCACGGTCGCGCCGCGGATACCAGTCTTGGCGGGGTCGAAGCTCTCGTTGTCGATGAGCTCCTTGGCGACCTTCTCCAGGTCCCTCTCACGCATTTCGATGATCTGTCTTCCGGAGAGGGTACCAGTGTCGATACCACGGTAGCGGTCCATGTACATCCAGGCGCGAACGTAGGGGATGATGGGCGCAAAGTAGACAGAGTCAGTGAATTGAACGTACCTGATCCTGTCTCCCTTCTTGGCGCCCTCGATCGGCGTGACCAACTGCCTGATAGGGCAGTCGGGCTCGGTTCCCTCGTCCAGTGGCGGGTGGATGCTCTTGTAGTCCTCACCAGGGGATCTGTGACCAAGGATCTTGACCACGTCGTCCATGGCGACGTCTCGGAGCTTCTCCAGCTTTATCTTCGGGTCCAGGAACTTCCTCCTGTTCTTCGCAGGGATGGACGCTCCAGGATAGTATTGTCTTTCGTACTTAGCCATCTTGAACACCTCTTTTTGCATAGTCGGTAACGGTTGGCTTGAATTTCGAGTATCTCCCAACCTCCAGTTCGAATCCTAATGGCAGCAATTCCTCGCAGATGACCTCGATTTCCGACAGCGCCTTTTTGACGTTATCGATATCATCGATCTCCACGAAGACGCGACTAACCAGGACTCGCAGCTCGGTCTCCTTTCCCTTGACCATGATCTTCTTCCTCTCCGAGTGGTCCACCGGCAGTCCCGCAGCGGAACCTAGGTTGATCTTCTCGGGGAGGCCTTCTCCCTGACAGGTGACCTGCCTCACGTGCTTGACATCGTAGATGCGGTTGATGAGCTTCTCCGATGTCCCGGCGGACAGTAACCTAGCAGACATGATCATTATCTCGGGCAGTGGGACGGCCTCGGGGGTTGAGGAAACCTTCATCAGGCCACCTCGCTCCTAACCTTCTTTGCCTCCTTACCGACTGCCTTGAATGGTGCCTTGAACTCCGGTATGTCACCGAAGACGTCCCTCACCAGAGAGGATGTTGCCTCAGGCGAGAACATCTGGGTTCCGGCGTCAACAGCGCAGCCAGCAGCGATCACAGGTATGACCGTGCCCTTCGCGTGCTTCGTCACGACGTGGTTGCCGTGGAATAGTCCAGGCCCGCCACCGCCGTAGATCGAGTGGCTGAAGAAGGACATACCAACAGAGGTACCCATGGCGCGGCCATAGTCAGTACCAGGCAGGGCGGTCTCGTGCTCCACCAAGTCGTTGTAGTACAGGATGGTGGATGGCACACCTTGGGATGCCCTAGCGGCACCGCAGTTGACCATTATTGCGGCCAACATTCCGGTCGCGACATAAGCATTCCATAGCGGCATGTCGCTGGTGGTGTACACCTTATATCCAGATGGTAGCTTCTCCTTCACCTTGATGACCTTGTCCTCGATCGCACGGCCGACCATGCTCTCTACGACGGTACCGACCGTCCCGGTCTTGCCGTTCTCTTTTACTAGCTCATAGGTCATGTTGTTCGCGTTCAATCCCTGGAAGGCCAGAGCCAACAGGTGTCCGCGCTCGAACGGGCCGATCGCATCGCCCATTTCGAAGGCGGCGGTCTGCTCGAAGATGCTGGACAGCGCAGCGGCGACCATGGCGTTCTTGCCCGAAAGGGCCACGATATGGTTCGCCATGATGTTCCTCAACGCATAACCAGCACCCTCGTTGTTCTGCGGAACCTCGAGGATGGACTTCAGGTTGGATCCGAGGAAGTTCAGGGTCTGTGGGTACCTGCCCCAGACAGCGGCCTTCACCATGTTGGCCTTGTGGATTGGGACATCGTATAAGTCGATGATCGCCTGGGTCATCGCGGCCGCGGCGGCGGTGAAGCCAGTGGTATATTCAATACCGGCATCCAGCCTCTGCGACGGGACCATAATGATCATCCTCTTCCCTTCCATAATTACCCTTACTTCGGTGTCATCGTCCTTGGAGACCCTTAGGATGTCCTTGACGGCCTTTGCCACCTTTTCGGCATCCTTAACCACCGGCGCGTCGATTTCCTTGCCCTTGATATAACCGCCACCGACTCGTCCAGTCTTGAGACCCTTCTCAATGCCGGGCATGTCGACGGCGATCGTCCTCTTAGCAAGGCTAGCAATGCGCATGATGGCTGGATTCTTCAAAGGACTTATCGCTTCTAGAGGCAGGCCCTTCTCAATGAGCTTGCCCCTGTCGTCGTACAAGTCTATCTTGTCCTTATATTTCGCCATTCTTTGCCTCCTATTCGTTTAGAAAAACGCGATTGTCGCCTCAAGGTCGCAAGCCATTACAACATCCCCCATCCCTGCTTCCTTTCGGTGAAAATCGGTTCCCCTTGCTCGGACTCTAAACGGAAAATTCCCATATATACCTGCTGTTGGATGGTTGAACCATCCATCAATAAACGATTGATTACACTTTATTCACACCAGTTAACAATCGGATATATATCCAAATTATGAAATTTATTAAAATTTAACCCGTTAAATGCCCTTCCGTTTAACGGTCTTAAAATTGGATTTAAGGCCGTTTATCCTTACCCCTTTTTTTGTTGATTTCCTCGATATTCTTGGCAATCTTTATCACATAGCGAAGTACTTCCTCTGCGTCCTTCATCTTGATGTCGACGTAATCATCCCGCGAGAATTTTTCGAACTTTGATAATGTCTTCGGTTCCAAGGTGGTCCTGGCGAAATCGATCATCATTTCCTTGGTTCGTTTTGGATAGTAAATAGACTTCATTTTCGCAAGCAGGAAGTTGGAGTTCTCAGCGCTGATTATGCCTCTTGCCGCTGCCTTCTCCAGGTTGTGTCTCATGTTAACAAGTGGCTCAGACAAAGCTTCAAGGGTTTCGGGATTGAAGATGAGCGCGACCTCGTCGTCGCCGTCGATCCTCTTGCTTGCGTAAAGCTCGTAAACCTCCCCGATGCCGGTCATGCCCATGCTATCGAGCTCCGAGGCACGGAGCGCCCCCATGCTGCCTCCTCCTACCACACCCACACCTCTCTTTATTTGCTCCAGTATCTCTCGGTGGCCGACGGCTGATTCGCTCTGGAAGACCCCATCGATTATGGCTACGACGCGAGTCGAGCTCGGTAACGATGGCAGGTCACCTCTCCTCACCGGGGGAAGGAGGATGCAATCATTTCCGACGATGCGCTTAGCTTGCTCATGCGAAAGGCTGGGCCCTAGGAAAGCCACGCAGGACGACATTCAGCCTCCTGCGTTGAGCCTCTTTCCCGCCCGTTCCTCGTCCATAGCGTGAACCTCCATCCCAGGTACGATGACTCGAACCACTGGAATGCCCAGCTCCTTTCGGGTCAGATCGACCGCCACCGCTCTCTTGAAGCCCCGATTCCGCAAGCGACCGAGCACCACCATTAGGTCCTCGTAAAGATCGGGCGTATCGTATCCTTTGACGGAGGAGAGCTCCTCCCTCCTCTCCGAATGACCGAACCACATCGAGTTCAGACGCTTCATCCTTTCGTAGCCGAGCTGCCTTGCCGGTCCGCCCCGGGTGGTGTCCTCACGTGCCCCGTGGATCTGAGTGAGGCGGCTCTGCGCCACCTCCGTCAAAGCCCTGATCATGGTGATCCTGGGGCTGAGGTGAGTGCCCATCCCAAGGCAGAGGAGGGCTGGATCTTGAAGGCGGACGTCGTCGGCCGCGGCGGCGAAGGTGGGCAGTCCAATATCGCTGGTGAGGTCCTTGAGGTGGACCTCTATGCCTTGTGAGGTGAATCTCTGCAGCATGGATTGGATGAGCGCATCGTCAGCCGGTGGTTCGATGTCCGCCACCGTCCTTCGCCTGGCGTCGCAGATAGACCAGGCGTCGCGCTCCACGACCTCGCAGAGTGCGTGCACGACCGCCTCCTCCATGGTGTTTCCGGACGCGAGCCCGTTGGTATTCGTCCTGAAAAGCTGCAGGTCGAGGCGCGATGCGTAAGGATGGAAGACAGCGCTTGCAGGCACCATCAGCTCCTCCTTCTCCATGAGGTCGAATCCCCGGACCCAGCCGATCGCCTGCTCCATGACGAGAGATCGAGCTTGAGCTGGCAGGATGAGGGAGCGTGGGTCGACGGCGTTCTCCGAGGACATCATGTCCTCCAAGCCCTTGCGGACTATCCCGTCCCCCCGCACCTCGCCGCTGTATCTCTCCAAGGCCTCCATGATCGCCGAGACCTTGGCCTGCTCGACCGATGCGCCTTTTCCGTTGTAAACGGTGATGGCCCCGCTCTCAGCGCTCGGCCTTATGCTGGAGAAGACTGGTATTCCGACCCGGTCCAGGCCGGTGATGTCCGCCACCCGGGTCACCCCAGCCACCTGGCACAGTGGCTCGATGCGCCGAAGCGTCGTCAAGGGATCGACGGTTCGCTGACCGTCCGCGGTGTACGTCTTGAGGGCGTGGCCAAGCTCCATACACGACCCTGAAGGAGGGGCTCGGTAATAAACCTGATTTCGCTTGGTTCAATGAGCGTTGGGCGGGGACAGGGTGAGAAGGTCCAGCTCGGCGTTGGGGTTGAGGGGTATCTTCTCTATGAGGATGTCCACCTCCACATTCTGGATGTTCGGCACCTTGAGTATGCGATTCTGGATGAGGTCGTAGAGCGAGTCCACGCTCTTAGCGTATATCTCGCAAAGGAGGCTATGGTCGCCGAAGACCTTATGGACGTATTCAATCTCCTCGAACTGCCTCAGCTCTTCGATGACCGAGCTGACCGCAGGACCTACGACCTCCAGCCCGACCATCGCCCTCATCAAGCCGAGCCTGGTGGAGCTGGTGAGGATGGTGTAGCCGGAGATATACCCTTCATGTTCCAGCTTGGAGATCCTTCGGCTCACGGTGGCCTTTGAGACCCCTAGCTTGAGCGCGATGTTGGCCAAGCTTTCGCGCGAGTCCTGCCTAAGCATCTTCAGAATATTGAGATCTGTAAGGTCCATATTGTGCCTCCGTCCCCTTACATCGTTACAGGATATTCTCCATTAAGTAGCTTTCTTCTCACGAACGGGAGAATACATGTAACATTCGTTGCGAGTTGATAGAATAAGAGAAAAGGAAAATGTTTCAGGATCGACTTCGAGAACGATCTCAGCCCTTCTGTCTGGACTTCGGGATCGGACCCTGGGACATGGTCTTGAGGGCCTTCACGGTCTCGGCCAGCCTCACCCTGGGTATGCCGACAAGCATCTCCTCGGGCTTGATATCGCTCGTCTTGCGACACCCAAAGCATCCCAGGGACATGTTCATGTTCCCGGTCTTCATCGGGACTACGGTAGAGTCGGCGCAGGTCGCCTGGACAGAGGCCATTTCGACCGTTACCCTGCCACCATTGCTGAAGGTGCTCGCCGCAGGGACCAGCCAGAAAACCTGCTCTGGCATTCCGACTACGACCACAACGTCAGGATCTATGGTTGCCTTGCTCAACGGGGCTAGCGCAGTCGCCTCATTGGAGAGCGGCTCGAGCTGGGGCCTGACCGCGATGGTTTTTGAGGCCGCTTCCGCGCTCTCGTACATTCCCATGTTATGATGGAACTCCCCCGCCTTCACCTTCTCCGGGAGCGGGACGATCCCTAACGAGCTCCCGCCCACTGGGCATGCCTGCTTGTCCGCGGGCACCGTGAGCATCTCTCCCTTCCTTGCCCTCATTATCGCCTGGCAATGCCTGATCGGGGTCTCGGGGACCTTGTATCCTTCGGGAAGGGGCTTGCCCTTCTTGATCAAGGTGATGGCCACGGGCTCGGTCTGCAGGCCAAGTGATTCCATGAATACCTTTGACATCTCGGCGTTATCCATGAGGTTCTAACCCTCCTGCCCTTGGAAGAACCGAGCATTTACTTATACGTTCGTTTGCATCGAATGACTATTCCGAATGCTGGCCTTTTTACTGATTGTTAGGCCTTCGGCCTTTTTTCCAAGTCCCATACTTGAATTTTCGCTCGCGGACCGAGCAGGCTCAGGGGTCGACCCATTCTAAAGACAATGTACGCACACAATGTACGCACAACCGAGCGAATTGAGTCGTTAGGAAAACGTCTTATCTCTTTGATGCAGGTAGAGTGCTGCGCGGGCTCATCGAGCTCTCCGGAAGGAATCATATGCAATTGGAAGAGGATTGGCCGATCATCCCTGGCGATTACGTCCTAGGCAACCCAGAAAGCCCGGTCGCGGTCATGATCATCGGCCGAGGGCAGGTGGAGGTACCCCCTGACCGCTATTGCGTCATGGGCACGGTGAAGACTGAGAACATGGGTCTGGAGAAGGTGATCCTCAACGTGGTGAGCAACCCGCGCATTAGGTTCCTTGTCATTTGCGGGAAGGAGGAGTTCGGGCATTTCCCCGCTGACGCGGCCATCCACATCTGGAAGAATGGGATCGACGAAAGGAAGCGCATCATCGGGCCCAGGTCCGCCATCCCTTACATCTGCAACATCGGAAGGGAAGCGGTGGAGCGCTTCCGAGCACAGGTCGAGGTGGTGGACCTCGTGCACCCGAAGGATTCCGAGGAGATCGTGGCTTACGATCCCATGTACATGTTCGAGCCTGAGAGGAGGGAGGAGCTGTTGGCCACCATCAAGAGTTGCGAGGCCAGGGATCCTGGAAGGTTCGGGGCTGATCCCTTGATCATCAAGCCCCCTGGACTTATGATCGAGGCCAGGAAGGCCATTAAGTCCATCGACAAGCTCGCCCTGGAGTTCACCAACCAGATGCTGCGGCTTCCGAGCGAGAAGCTCTCCACCGAGGCCTCGCTCATCTCCGTCTCCGAAGAGATGGGCATCGTCGTGGACCCGACCGATGGCCTGGTGTTCGAGGTCGTTTCGGTGGAGTTCGCCGGGAAGTTGAAATCGTATTACAGAGGAGGGAACTAGGATGTTGAAATTCACTAACAAGCAAGCTGTCTTCAGGATAGCGGGGGTTGACTTCGGCGGGCAGCCAGGAAAGCGCAGGACCGTCATGGTTGGCTCGATGTTCTATCCAAGGCACAGCGTGGTCGAGGACCGGGTCGAGGGAAAGGTCAAGTCGGGGGCGGTGGAGCGATTGGTAGGCGACATGGCCCGCGCCTCGGACGAGACCGGTTGCCCGACAGCGCTCATGGTCTTCGCGGAGACGGAGCGATGCATGCGCAGCCACCTGGAGAAGGTCGCGGACGCCTTCAAAGGACCTCTGTTCATCGACTCGCCTAGCGCTGAGGTGCGCATCGCCGGCCTCACCAAGGCGAAGGAGATGGGGATCCAGGAAAGGGTAATCTACAACACCATCAACGCCGGGGTGGCCGAGAAGGAGCTTCAGGCCCTCCGGGACAACGGGTTCCGGTCGGCGGTCCTGCTGGCCTTCAACCCGGGCGACATCCAGGCCAAGGGCAAGATATACCTATTGGAGAATGGGGGCGGCATCCTTCCCCAGGGCATGGTGGAGCTGGCGCAATCATATGGCATCGACAGGCCATTGCTGGACATGGCGGTCATGGCCTCCGAGCAAGGCGCTGGGTCGGCCCTCCGCGGCATCATGATAGCCAAGGCCAAATGGGGGCTGCCCTGCGGCTGCGCCATGCACAACGCAGTGGAATCGTATCCGCCTCTGGCCAAGCTCCAGGGCGAGGACAGGAAGCTGTTCCGTTACGTGGACGTTGCCGCCTCGACCATGCCCGTTATGGCCGGCGCGGACTACGTCATGTACGGCCCGATAGAGTTCGCCCGGCGCACCTTCCACGCGGTGGCCTTCGCCGATCAGCTCATGGCCCAGGCGGCATCCGAGCTGTAGTCGGCATCATCTGCAAAGCAGTTCGACCGAGCGCTTAGAGCTCTATCTCGCTCCCGGCTGGCATGAGCTCGAAGCCGACGAAACGGTCAGAGATGTTCTTCATGGCCTCGAAGCCGGTGCAGTGGAGGGGGGCGATGCGGTCCACTCCCAGGTTCTTCAGATGGTCCATGGTCTTGCGGATCCGGTCCTGGGAGCCGCCCCCGAGATGGAATCCACCGATGAGCATGAGGATCTTGGAGCCCGTGGCCTTCTTGGCCTGAGTCACGATGTTGACGATGCCAGGATGGGAGCACCCTGTGATGACGATTATGCCCCTCTTCTGCACCAGGTACATGGCCTGCTCATCCACCACGGTGTCCTCCAGCATCCTGCCTCCTCCTCCTCGCGCAGGAAGTTGAGCGTCGGCTCGAAATCGGTGACGCGGGGCACCTCGCCCGAGGTCCTTACCCCCGGCACGATCTCGATGGGTGCGGAGTTGAAGCTCATCTTGGCTTTGGCCAGGGCTTCTGTGACCTGAGCCGAGGCCGAGATGTCCACCTTGGACTCCCCGCCGGTGAGGAGAGACGCTTCCCCACGAAGGTCTTGGGGTGCGTGTGGATGGGTACACCGGCATCTATGAATGGCAGCAGCCCGCCCACATGGTCGTAGTGGCCGTGGGAGACGAAGACGGCGCTGAACTCCTTCGGCTCGACCCCGACCACCCTGAGGTTGTTGAGCAATGCCTCCTGAGAGGCTCCGGCGTCGAAGAGCACCTTCTGGCCGGCGTCGGTCTCCACCATGACCGAGAAGCCCTGCTCGGCCATGAAGTGCCTGGTCGGCGAGTCCAGGCGCTTCACCAAACGGGATTGTACATAGGGCGTCCCGCACATGTTGTCGACCAAGGTGATGACGCGCATCTCAGATATCCCTCTTCACGATCTTCAGGTCGCTGAAGTGCATGGCGTTCTCCGAGCAGACCGTCTCGCAGTTCTTGCAGGCGGTCCCCAGGCAATACTCCGTCGCAATCCTGATCCTGAAGCGCTTATCGCCCACCTTCTCCACGCGCAACGCCCTCTCCGGGCATTCGCGCATGCACTTCCTACAACCGATGCAATTGTCGAACTCGGCGATGAGGTAGACGCCCACATGGTCCAACGTTCTGAGGCCCTTGTCCCCGAGCACGGGGATGTCCGCGGAGACAATGCGCAACGTCTCCTTAGGGCGCTTGATCTCTGGAAATGGACGGTAGCCCTTGCCTACCAGCATCTTGTTGAACATGTCCCAGGGCATGCCCTCCAGCCAGTAGGCTATCTCGTTGACGTAGATGTCCTCGAACACCTTGCTGGTGGCGAACATGATGTGCTTCGCCGCCATGGAATCGGCGATGCTCTGCATCTCGTCCATGGCCTCATCTTTGACCAGGAGGATCGTAGGCCATCATCAGCGAGGTGTTCCCGCATTGGTACGTGCGCTCGAGGACTCTCGGCACCAGCCCGCAGGTCTGAGCCTTGAGCGGGTCCACGTAGGTTCCGGACGCGCCGGCCAGGTACATCGACTTCACCTCCTCGTCATCGATGCCCACCTCTTCGATCAATGTGCGGTGACCAGCGCGGATGGCTCCCATGGCCTTGCCCGCCTCCAGAACATCGTGCTCGTCGATGTAGACGCTGTCCTGCAGGTGGATCTTGCGGTCCCCGGTCATGAGGCGAGGGAGCTTGATTATGCCCGTCTCCAGGCCGACGGCCACGGCCGCGACCACCCCTGTACCTGTGATGCCGCGGGCCTTGATGTTCATGGCGCACTTGACCTCGCCATTGTAGGGGTCGACCACATTGCCGGGTTGGGCTTTGAGCCTGTCATCAAGGACGAAGTTCTGCCAGCTGCCGTCGGGGTTCGCCACCAGGTCAGATATGGCCATCGGAGCCGCCAGCATACCGAATTCGATGCTCTGGCCCTCCATGGCCGGGCCGGCCGCGGCGGAACCCGTCCACAGCTCCCCGTCCTTGTAAAGGCCCATCTCGGCGTTGGTTCCGTAGTCCGTGACCATACATGTCTCCTTCCGCTCCAGCATGTGCGATTTGATGATCATGGCCAAAGCATCGGCACCTATCTCATGGCGTATGGACGGAGGGCAACGCACCTCCGCCTCGGGGTGGACTGAGCTTGATTCCCTAGATCGCTGGCGACCCGGGTATGTGCCCTTCCTCTCGGGCACTTTGACATTGAGCCTATGCAATATGCTCTGGCCGGCGTAAGGCGAGATCGCGGATCTCGATGTTCTCGAACATGGAGAGCTGGGCGGGATTGCCGCAGATGGCGATGCGCTTGATCTGCTTCGGGTCCGTGCTATGGAGCCCGATGAGCTTGTCCACGGTCTCGATGATGATGCGATGACCGACCTCGGAGCCGTTCTCCATCCAGAAGTGGAGATGGTCCATGATGTTGGCCCCGGGCAGCGGGTGGCGCATGGTTATGGCCGTGGAGATGATCTTCCCTTTCTGGTCCAGGTCGACCAGGTGCGTTCGGTAACCGCTGGTGCCTAGGTCAAGCGCTATGCCATAAGCCATTAAATCACAGGCCTGGAATCGCCTTCGCGTATTTAATATTAAACGCCATGAAGGCAGGCGCACACGTAGGATCCATGGAAGCTGCCAGAGCCTACGTTCAAGAACCTCGCCGCGGGCTCCCCGTACCACACCCTTTTTGTCGCCTTCGGCTCCTCATGAGAACATGGCCCCTCGCCAAAGGTTCCATGGCGCCTTGGACCTGAAGGAAGTGGACCGCGTCTCGCTGTTCCATCAGCACCTTAAAACGAATTAAAAATGCGAGCAGCCCTTCAAGACCTCCCCTGGAGAATATTCTCCGGCTCAAGCGCGTCGTGGAATCGTATGGAGCGGGGCGCTGAGCCCTTCGATAGCCATCTGGACCGCCACAGGCTGAGTTCATCAGGTGAAAACGAAACCGTTTGTTTTATATTGCCCGTTCCGGGATGATATCCTGGCATTCGGTGTGAATGGTAGATCTGCATGATTTCCGTCCTACACGTAGACGATGAGCCCGCCTTCTTGGAGCTCACCCGCACCTTCCTGGAGATGCAGGGGGACATCATGGTCTACGGGGCGCCATCCAGCCTAGAGGCCATCGAGATGCTCAAGAGCCACCATTACGACGTGGTCGTCTCCGACTACCAAATGGCCGGAATGGACGGTATTAAGCTGCTGGCACATGTGCGCAGCCGCCACGGTGACCTGCCTTTCATCCTCTTCACCGGTAAGGGCAGGGAGGATGTGGCGATCCAAGCCCTGAACCAAGGCGCGGACTTTTACATCCAGAAGGGCGCCTACACGAAAGCGCAGTTCGCAGAGCTGGCGCACTCGATCCGTCTGGCGGTGGAGAAGAAAAGGAGGATCGAGGCCCTGGACCTGGCCGAGTTCTCGGTGGACCATGCCGCGATAATGACCATCTGGAGCGACGAGCAAGGACGCATAATCAAGGCTAACATGGAGGCCGCCCGACAGCTCGGCTATTCTGCCGCGGAGCTGAGGACGATGGGGCTGGAGGACATCGACCCCAGCTTCACTATGGACAACTTGGCGGTCTTCTGGAAAAAATTGATGAGCAAGAGGAAGCTCAGCCAGGAATCGATCATGCGCAAGAAGGACGGTTCGCTTGTCCCGGTCTCCTTCGTAGCCAACTTCTTGGAGGTCGCCGGGAAGAGGTACAACTTCGCCTTTGGATGGGACATCAGCGAATCAATGAACACGCAGCAGGCGCTTCGCGAAAGCGAGGAGCGCTACCGGACCCTGGTGGAGAGCCTGCCTGGGTTAGTCTATCGGGTCAACCTGCGAGACGAAGAGCGCATCCATTTCTTTAACGATCCTCAGCAAGTCACCGGTTATACCGCCGAAGAGCTCGGTCCAGACGCCAAGTACGTCGATGTGATGATAGAGAGGTCCGATAGGCCCGTGGTCCTCTCGATCGTGGAGGAAGCCGTCCGCCAAAACAAACCGTACGAGATAGAGTACCACCTCCGCCGCAAGGACGGTGAGCTGGTCTTCGTGGTCGAGAGGGGGGTTCCCCGACGCAGCTCGGACGGGCTCCCGCTCCACATCGATGGCGTGGTATTCGATGTGTCGAAACGTAGGCGGGATGAGGAGGCGGTCCGCGCCAGCGAGCGCAAGTTCAGGGAGCTGGCGAACCTCTTGCCAGCACTGGTTTTCGAATGCGACGCTGAGGGCGACATCTCCTACCTCAACGAGACCGCCCGGACCATGGTTGGGCTGGACATGGAGGACGTGACCAAGGGCCTGACCATCTACGACATCATCAGCGAGGAAGACCGGCCTAGGGCCCGTACCGAGCTCGCCAACCTTCTCGTGGGAGGAACCTGCGACAGCCAGGTGTTCGAGCTGGTCCGGAAGGGGAGGGGCACGTTCCCCGCCACCATCCACTGCGCCCTCACCCAGAAGGAAGGGGGGACGGCGGGCGTCCGAGGGTTGTTCGTCGATGTCTCCGCTTTGCGGCAGTCGGAGCGGCTGCGCGAGGCGACCAACTTCATAGCCCAGACCGCCATCTCCGATACCTCCCTCGATGAATTATATAGCAAGATCCACTCCACGCTGCGCACCCTGATGCCTTTGGACAACTTCTTCATCGCCCTATATGACGAGAAGAAGGACGAGCTGTCCTTCCCCTACTTCATGGACGAACGCGACCCGGTCCCGATGTCCCGCAGGAAGGGCAGGGGGATCACGGAGTACGTCCTCCGCAAGGGCGCTCCAGTGCACTTGAGCACCATCGGTATCGAGAACCTCTCCCAGAGTGGGGAGATAGAGATCATCGGATCGTCCCCAGTGGACTTTCTGGGCGTCCCGCTGATGCTAAAGGGCAATGCCATCGGCCTGATGGCCGCTCAGAGCTACAAGCCGGAGAGGGTCTTCTCGGCCCAGCAGCTCGAGGTGCTGTGCTTCGTCTCCGGGCAGATCGCCATGGCCATAGAGCGCAAGCGCAAGGAGATGGAGCTGAAGCACTATGTCGGCCTGCTCAAGTCCACCTTCGAGAGCACGGACGACGGTTTGTTGATCGTCGACCGCCAAGGGAAGATATTGGCCTTCAACGAGCGTTTCGCCAAGATGTGGTGCATACCCGAGACCATCCTCAGGACCAGGGAGGACAAGCGCATGCTCGGCTTCGTCCAGGACCAGCTACTGCATCCAGATACTTTCATGCAGCGGGTGCACGAGCTCTACGACGAGCCGAGCCGCACCAGCATGGACATCATCGAGTTCAAGGACCGCCGGTTCTTCGAGCGCTACTCCCAGCCCTTCTATCTGGAGAAGGACATCGCCGGCAGGATATGGTCATTCAGGGACGTGACCGAGCGGACTTGGGCCGAGGAGGCCCTCAACAAGTCCGAGCGCGAGCTCAAGTACATCATCAATAGCGCCAAGGACGCCATCTACGTCAAGGACCTGGCGGGCAGGTACATCATGGCCAACGAGGCCATGGGAAGCCTGTTCCACATGCTCCCTGGGCTGATCCATGGGAAGGGCGACGTGGACCTGTTCGGGGCCGAGGCTGCGGACATCAACGCCCGAAGCGACCAGAGGGTTCTGGCTGGGAGCTCGGTGGAGGAGGAGGTCATCTGGAACATCGATGGGGCTCTGCGCCACTTCAGCGTGATCAAGGTGCCCCTGAAGGACGAGATGGGGCAGGTCTTCGGCATCTGCGGCATCGCTCGCGATTCCACTGAGCGCAAGCAGGTGGAGAAGGCGCTGAAGGATGCCAACGAGTCCCTCAACCTACTAAGTAGCATAACCCGCCACGATGTCCTGAACCAGCTCATGGTCATCCGCGGCTACTCCGACCTGGTGCGCGGCTCGCTCAAGGACCAGAAGCTCCTCGATTACATGGACAAGGTGGAGAGGGCCACGCGCAACATCCGCCAGCAGATCGTCTTCACCCGCGACTTCCAGAGGCTAGGAATGGCGGAGCCGCGCTGGCAGTCGGTCGAGGACCTGCTGGACAAGGCCCTGACCACCATGGAGGCGGAGCGGATGGAGATCTCGGTCGACCTCGGTGGGCTGGAGCTGTATGCCGATCCCATGCTGGAGAAGGTGTTCTACAACCTCATCGACAACACCTTGAGGCACTCGGAGAAGGCCACGCGCATCGCCGTGACCTGCAACAGGCAAGGGAACGACCTCCTGCTGGTATACGAGGACGACGGGAATGGCGTGTCGCCGGAGGACAAGGAGCGCATCTTCGAACGGGGTTTCGGCAAGAACACCGGGCTCGGTCTGTTCCTGGTCAGGCTCATCCTAAACATCACCAAGATCAAGGTAAGGGAGGTGGGGGAGTTCGGGAAGGGAGTGCGATTCGAGATGCTCGTGCCCGACGGCGCCTATCGGTTCATGGAATGGGACGACGCCGAGCGCTGAGTCATAGCCTCATCTGAAATCTGAGAAAAAATGGAAAAGGGAAAAGATTAAGGAATTAGGGCGAACGCTTCGTTCAGCCCTTGACGGCCTTGACCATCGCTTGCAGGTTGACCAAAGGAACGCGCGCGGCCAATCCGCAGCCAGGAGCCACCAGGTTGAAGCCGGAGTTCTTGACGCGCATGGCATCGAGCTTGACGTCCTCCTGGGTCCCTTGGAGCAGTGGGCGGACAACGCCGATGTTGCCGATCAGGGCAGCGCGGCCATTCACGATGTCCACGGCCTTCTCCGGCTGCACCTTCTCCTCGATGCTCAACCCACTCACGCCGGTGGCGATCATGTTGTCCAGCAACATAGTGGTATCGCCGCAGATGTGCAGGACGGTCCTGGCTTCACCGGGGTTGGAGAAGCATTCCTTGATGTAGGGCTTGGCGTACTCATCGAACATGTCTGGGGAGAGCATGTCCGTGCCCGCGGAGGGGTCGCTCATGACGATGACGTCCGCTCCGGCCTTGGCCAAAGCCTCGATATAGCCCTTCTCGATCTTGGTGGCGATCTTGAGGGCCTTGTGCACCGCCTCCGGGTTTGTTATGATCCACAGCAGGAGGTTCTCGGTGCCGACCATGTGGCCGGCTATGGTCAACGGCCCTGTCGTACCGGCGACAATGGGCAGTTCCTTGCCGTACTTCTCCTTGGCGATCTTCACGCCCTCGACCACGGCGGGGATTCTTCCTCGGAACAGGGCTCCCTCGGGGAGCTGCTCGGGAATGGTGTTCTCGTCACAGGAATGGGCCTTTACCATGGGGGTCCTGTCCATTCTGCCTAGGTCGACGCGGCAGCCCATTACCTCGGCCTCGACGGTCAGGCAGAAGGGGAGTCTCGCGCATTCGACGCCCCATACCTTGTTGGGAGCGGCGCTGAGCTCGGCCATCTTGCTAGGGTCGACATGCGCATCTGGCCAGAATACCCCGACGGCCTCCATGGCATCGACGGTGGCGCTCTGCGTGAAACAGACCACGGGTGGCCTGTCTAAATGCTTGCGGGCGAGTGCAGCAAACACTCGGTCCCTGGGGGTCATATGGTTCGACATCTAATCTTCCTCCTTTTTCCAACTTAACACTATAAATAGAGTGCTTGGGTCGCCAAAGGCTCTATAATTACATTAACCTTTCGACCCTCGGTCAACGATTGTTGGCTTGCCAGTGGCTCGAGCTCGGACCTCCACCCAATTCAAAATCTCCCTCGACGTCCTGACGCCGGTACGACATTTCTTCATCTCGACCTCGACAAGGACCGATATGTCCGTGCCGCCCGCCTCCTCCACCTTCTTGTTGACATAGGCGGCCGCTCCCTCCTTCGCCGCGTACATGGCCTGCTCCAGCCTCTCCACCTCTATCGGTTCCTTGTCAGGGATGTAGACGAAGAAGGTGTTGTCCCGTTTATGGATCTGAACCTCGACGCTATCCGCGACCACGCTGCAGACCGCTCCTACTGCGTTGCCGACGTCGTGGTCGGAAGGGATGACGACCTCCACGCCGAGCAGCGGCTCGATCAATGGCACGTAGACATGCGCCGGCGCGCCTATGCCGATCACGGGCCTGTCTAGCCTGCAGGTGACGTCCAAGCCGTTGGCGTGAACCATGCCAGTGATCGCGTCCAACAAGAATTCCCCTGCCTTTCCCGAAGGCACCTCGCCCGAGGCGTCGAGAACCGCCTTCTTCAGCAGCTCCTCGGCCATTCTCGCCGCCATCGCCCTCCAGAAGGCCGCCACGAACTCCTGCTTGCTCATACCGTGACGGGTGGAGATAAGCTCCACTCCCAGCTCCGCCGCCTCCCTATTCCCATGCTGGAATATCCCCGCCACATGGAGAACGTCCGTAGGCGTCAGCCCAGTCGATATGAGATAGCTCTTGGCCTTTAACCTCCTCACGTAGTCGGGAGCTAGATACACGCCCTCCAATGACTCCAGGAGCTCGGGCATGGTGAGCGGCCCCTTTCCCGATATGGCATCGAACACCTTCCTCTCGTTCTCAGGCAGCCGCGAAGGGTCGCGCGGGAACGCCACCAGGTACTCGAGCTCACCCGAGCCTTTCATGCGTTGGACGAGGCCAGGGGTGTTTTCGCACGCCACCTCCAAGGGCAGGACCCTGTCTGGCCCGATCACGATACGGCCTGAGCTCACGTCCAAACGGGAATCCCCACCAAGACCAGCCGTCCAGATGTCGATCGCCCTCACCCTCGTCCTCCATTGGCCGACGACCGCGCCCTCCTTGCCTAGCCTAGGGAATCCTTGGTCCAAGTATGCGATGTCAGTGCTCGTGCCACCAATATCCACCACGATACAGCGGTCCCGCTTGGACAGGGCCATCCCGCCCATCAGGCTCGCCGCCGGGCCGGAGAGGATGGTCTCGACCGGCCTCTCCCTGGCCTTCTTGAGGTTCATCAGCGTACCATCGCCGCGGAAGACCATGATCGGGGCAAAGATGCCTCTTCCAGCGATGGCGTCCTCTACCCCGCGGAGGAATTCGTCAATGATCGGCAGGAGGCGGGCGTTGAGGACTGCGGTGACCGTCCTCTCTAGTATCCCTAGCTCCGCGGTAAGCTCGTGCCCGGTGACGATCGGTATGCCCTTCCTTTGCTGGATGATACGCCTTAGCGCTTCCTCGTGCTGAGGGTTCACCACGCTGAAGAAGGAGGACACCACCATCGCGTCCATCTCCTCGCAGGCCTCGTCCACCGCCGCCTCAACCTCCTTCTCGTCCAAGGGCGCCAAGGGGCGGCCCCGCATGTCGTGGCCCCCAGCGATGAACCTGGAGCGGGACGCGCCGAGCTGCCAGTCCGGCTCAGGCTTCCAGCCTATGCCGATGAGGCCGACCGCGCCTCCCTTGCCCTGGAGCAAGGAGTTGGTGGCGAGGGTGGTCGACAGCCCCACCAGCCTGACCTCGGAGGGCTCGAAACCTCCTTTAGAAGTGGCGGCCTCCACAGCCTGGACCAACCCTTGCGCGAGGTCGTGATAGGTCGTTGGAGCCTTGGCCTTAGCCAAGACCTCCTTGCTCTCCAAGTCCACGATTGCGGCGTCGGTGTATGTGCCACCAGTATCGATCCCCAGGCCCAATTTCCTCTCGTCAGTTGCCATGCGCTTCACAACCCTTTTTTTGAAGGGATGGCTTGGCAACTCTGCCCTGAATATAAAAAAAAGATGGTTGGGAGAATCATGGAGGCGCGAATCAATGCTTCAGCAGTTGGTGCACGTCGCTCACACCCTTGAGGACCTTGAACCCCTTCTCCGTGATCATGTAATCGCCACGGTCGTGCCGCTGTAGCAACATCCCCGCCTGCAAGAGCCTCTGGATGTGGAAGAGGAGGTTGCCACCCTTCAAGCCAGTAATCTCCGCGAGCGAGGAGAAGGTGCAGGGTTCGGTGGAGACGGCCTTGATAATCTGCAAGCGATGGGAGGAGGCTATGGGCTCGAGCACCTCCTTAACGAAGTCGCCCTCCTTGAGCTCGGCGATCTCCTGCCTCTTGTCCACGGTGGTGGAGTAGATACGCATGGAACGCATCAAACGGACCTGTTTGCCGAATAGCCGCCCCACCTCGTCGAAGCATCTGCCGCACTTGTCGTAGGGGGAGGTCTCCCTGAGGCGGTCCAGCTCACCTTGGTTGGTGATGATAACCTCCTCCCGGACCACGTCCCTCTCCAGTAGGGCGGCGTTTTTCTGCAGGAAGGTAGTGAAGGTCGCCCGACAAGGTTCCCTCAGATCGCACCGCTTGACCATGTTCCTGGAGAGACCCTCCTCCACATCATCGATCGCCTGTGAGACCATGACCTCTAGTAGGTCGGTCCTCGCTCGAGGCATAAATGAGCTCGGCTCAGATTGCAGGGCGGGGTCCATCATCCGGCCCAGGATGACCTTCATCTCTGCCAGCTCGGTCTTGATACTTTCGATCTCGGAGCGGTGCGGTTTGTCCTTCTCCACCATGGATGAAAGTAATGATCAACCGCTAAAAAAGGTTTGTCGGAAGACCTTCGAGGTCATTGAAATGTAATTGATAGAACGAGGTAGAATGAGGACAGAGTTGGAAAAATGGAAAATCGAAGAAAGGAAGAGGTTTCACATCACCTGGTGCTTGATCCGCATTCTTCTTAGCGGTGCATGTTCTTAGCGAGCTCGCCAGCGATCTTCACGGCCTCGATGGCGTCGTAGCCCCAGGCGTTGGCACCGATCTGGGCGGCGAACTCCTTGGAGGTCGCACCGCCACCAATCATGGTCGCTATCCTGGGCTTCATGTTGCCCTCCTTGAGCATTTTCTCAATCTCCTTCATGCCCGCCAACGTGGGGGTCATAAGGGTGGAGGTCGCGATGATGTCCGCATTCTCGGCCTTGGCCTTCTCGATGATGTTTTTGATCGGAACATCGCGCCCTAGGTCGAACATGGTCATGCCCGCGCCGGTGAGCATCGCCTTCACGATGTTCTTGCCGATGTCGTGGACATCTCCCTCGACGACACAAGTGACGATCCTAGCGGAGGCGCCCATCGAGCCGACCTTCAGCTTGGGAAGGACGATGTCTAGGGACGCGTACATGGTCTGGGCGGAGAGAAGAACCTGCGGCAAGTAATACTCCTTCTTCTCGTATTTCTGGCCAACAACCTCCATCCCCTTGCTTAGGCCATTGAAGATAATGTCCTTCGCATCAATCCCCTGAGCCAAAGCCTGCTCAGAGAGCGGCTTCGCTTCCTTTATCTTTCCTTTTATAACAACTTCAGCGAGCTGTGCAAGTACGTCAGACAAACTCTACTCCCTCCTATGGGAATTGGGCCACCGATTAGGTTATTCAATAATAAAGCCTCTCATGGATGGATGTAACATCCAGATGCACTCAAAGTATAGTGCAATGACTATAACAATCGCAAACTGAATGGTATTCTTAGTTCACCACTGATGATGGGTTAACGGCATCAAGGCCTGAGGACGATAGGAATCGTGGGAACCTTCGGACAAAGGTGCTTCGATCGATACGATCGCTAGCTCGGCCACCTGCCCGGAAGGTCCTAGTAGTCGTCCTCCTCGAATTGGGAAGCCCCGCAGACCGGACATCGGTCCTGGTTCTTCTTAAGCGCACACCCACAGACTATGCACTCAGGCAAACCTCTCCCCTTATAAGACATATCGACCGCCAAGGATTAATAGATTATCTGGCGAATTACCGCGGAAATCAAGACTGGGAACGCGAGAGCCTCCCCACCTCGCCCAAGCTCAGGATCCCGATCTCGCTGCATCCATAGACTTTCGCGTGAGCGAGATCCGCTCCGTCCAATGCGGGAGAGAGCATATTAGTGCCAGAGGTGATGTCCGTCCCAGCCGCCAGCGGGCTGAAAGCTGGCATGACCAGAACCTCCTCCATCTCGAAGTGAAGGAAACAAGGGAGCTTGACGTAGGCACCGACGCTGTCGAAAAGCCGGACCGAAGGGTGCTCGTGCCCCATGACCAATGGCCTGGTCTCACAAGGAAGGTGGCCATGCACGAAATGGATGCCTGAGGCCGTGAAATCATTCACAAGTTCCACGCCCAGCTTGGAGGCGATGGTCGCCAAGTAATTGTCATGGTTGCCTCGGATGATGATCACCTCTCCGTGGTCCTGCAAGGTGCCGAGGATGCGCCTTGCCTCCGACCATTCCTGCGCCAGGTTCCGTGAGAACTCATGCTTCAAGTCCCCCAGGATCAGGAAGCGATCGGGCGAGTAGCGATCGACTATGTCCATAAGGGAATCGCGCATCGTCTCCGTCTGGATGCGTGGAAGATGCAGCCCCGAGTCCTCGAGCACTGACTCATACCCGATATGAAGGTCCGAGACCACGAGCGTGCCCTCGCCCTCGACCATCGCAGACAGCTGGTTGGTGATGATCAGTCCGGGCATTACCTCGAGCTGGTTCATTTCCTCTCGCGGCGCTCGATTCCGAAGGTCGCTATTTTACCTTTGTGCCTTCCTCTTAATTGGGCCGGCACTTTCGTGACGCTTAGCGAAAGCCATTTTAATCCGTTTCCGGTCAGGTAGTTACGTGATCAGGCGCACATTCGTCATCCTCCCAAGCATTGGAGCGAAGACCGAGCGAGAGCTTTGGGGAAGAGGGGTGGCGCATTGGGAGGACTTCAAGGACCGCTCCCGAATAGATGGCTTCTCCGCCACCCGCAAGGGGCGCCTGGACCGATTGCTGGATGATGCCGAGCGCTACCTCGATAGCCACGAGACGGGCTACTTTCACAGGCTGCTGCCTACCAACGAGCACTGGCGCCTGTTCGGCGAGACCAAAGAGGACGCCGCCTACCTGGATATCGAGACCGACGGCCTGGGGGAGGGGGCGGTGGTGACGGTGGTCGGCGTGCATCGCCAAGGGCGGGACATCACCTTGGTCCGAGGCATCGACCTTGACGCCAGGTCCCTGAAGCATGCCCTGCAAGGGTGCAGGATCCTGGTCACGTTCAATGGGTCCTCTTTCGATCTGCCTATGCTGGAGAGGGAGTTCCCCTTCGCCGTGCCCAGGGTGCCCCACTTCGACCTCAGGCATGGATGCGCGCGCATCGGCCTCAAGGGCGGGCTCAAGAGCATCGAGAGGCAGCTGGGGATGGCGCGGCCGGCCGAGGTCGAGTATGTCACTGGGGAGGAGGCCGTGTACCTTTGGAGGCTCTGGCAGCGCAAAGGGAAGGAGAACGCGCTCAAGCTCCTCAAGCAATACAACCTAGAGGATACAAGGAACCTGGTGCCCATCGCCGACCTCGCCTACTACGACCTTGTCACCAGGACGTTGGCTACGGCTTCGTGCCCATCCGTACTAGCGCCAGGGAACGGTTCCGCCTCGCTTCCTCGTAGTCGTTATTAATGCTTATGGCCCGATCATAGGAGTCCACCGCTTCAGCGATGCTCCCGAGCTCCAGGAGCGCGTTGCCCCGGTTGTACCACGACTTGGCGTGCAGGGGATTGAGGGCCGTGGCTTTGTCGTAGGAGGCGACCGCTTTTTCATGATGCCCCAGCTCGTCCAGCGAGACGCCCAGGCTGAACCAGGCCTTGAAGTTCTCGGGGTCCACGGACAAAGCTCGATCGTACGAGGCGATCGCCCTTTCATGCTCCCCGAGCTCGGCCAGCGCCACCCCCCGGTTCAACCAGGCGCCCGCGTGACCGGGGTCGATGATGAGAGTCTTCTCGAAGGAGGCGAGGGCGTCATCGTGCCTTCCTAGACCAGCCAGGACTGTCCCTCGGTTGAACCAGGCGCTGGCGAAGTCGGGACTGATCGAGATCGCCCTATCATATGATTCCAACGCCTGTTCGCATCGACTTAGGCCATATAGGGCGTTGCCCCGATTGAACCAGATCAGAGGCTGGGATTGATCGAGGGCGAGGGCTTTGTCGAAGGCTTCGATCGCTTCGTCGCGGCGCCCCACGGCGTCCAGCGCGACTCCGACGTTGACCCACCCCCTCGCAAAGCTTTCATTGGCCTCGACCGCCTGCATGAAGGAGGCCAGAGCCTCGCCGTACCTTCCTATGCCTCCGAGCATTAAGCCGCGATCCGTCCAAAGGAACTCATTTTGAGGATCGAGCGCGACCGCTTGATCGTAGGAAGCTAGCGCCTCTTCGTACCTGCCGAGGTCGGACAGCGCGTTGGCCTTGTTGTGCCAGGCCTTGGCGTTGTTCGCGTCCAATGCTAAAGCTCCTTCGTACGATCCCACGGATTCCGCCACCCTGCCGAGGAGCCCGAGCGCCACCCCGCGATAGACCCAAGCCTTCACGAAGCCGGGATCCAGCTCGAGCGCCTTCTCGAAGGAGGCGAGGCCCTCGGCATGACGCCCCAGGCTCCCTAGCGCAATCCCGCGATAGAACCACATCTCGGCGATTATGGGAAGCATGGCGATGGCCCGGTCGTAGCATTCGACCGCCTTCTCGTAACGACCGAGGTTGCCCAGAGCGATCCCGCGGAACATCCATGCCCCGGCGAACTTGGGGCTGAGCTCGATGGAGCGATCATAGGACGCGATGGCCTCCTCGTCCCTCCCCAGCCCTCTCAGCGCGTTGCCTCGGTTGATCCAGGCCGGGGCGCTGTCTGGGTTGATGCCAATCTCCTTGTCCAAGGACTCTAGAGCCTCGGCGTGGTGCCCGAGCTCGTTGAGAGCGATCCCGCGGCATATCCATCCACCATCGATATTGGGGTCGATGGCCAGGGCTTTGTCATACCAGTCGACCGCCTGCGCGAAGTCCCCCTTGTCCGCGGCCTCGCTCGCTTTGTTGAAGTATTGCTCCGCCCGATCGGCCATGGTATCGCCATCGACGGAGCGAGTTATCACAGTTCCGACGGAGGCCTCCTCAGGATCGTCCGTCCTTCTTGCGGGCTTTTTCCTGCCTTATCCCGGTCCAGCCCACCTCGCTCTCTGTCATGTGACGATTGCGCTGATGTTCCAGCTGCTCGAGAGCGACCTCCCGGTCGTTCCTGGCCGTGAGGTCCTCCGGACTAAGAGATATGGCCCGGTCGTAGCAATCGATGGCCTCTTCCAAGCGGCCCATCCCTTGGAGCACGGTGCCTCGGTTCAACCAAGCCCCCCCATTGACAGGGTCGATTTCGATGACCTTGTCGAAGGAGGCGAGCGCCTCGTGGAAGAGGTGGATCCTGCTCTGCGCCAGCCCTCTATTATACCATACGTCGGCGTCCTCTGGGCTGTAAGAAATGGCCTTATTATAGCTGGAGAGCGCCTCCTCGAACCTGCCTAGGTCGCTGAGGGCGTTGCCCCGGTTGTTCCATGCCCCAACATGACCTGGTTCGAGGGCGATCGCCCTTTCGAATGAGGATATCGCCTCGTCGAAAAGGCCGATCTCGTCGAGCAACGTTCCACGGTTATGCCAGGCCTCGACGTTCTTGGGGTCGATGGCCACCGCCCGGTCGTAGGAGGCGAGCGCTTCCTCCGACCGACCTTCGAGGCTCAGGACCACCGCCCGATTGTACCATGCATCGCCGAAGTCCCGCTCTAGGGCGATTGCCCGGTCGTACGATTCGACCGCCTCTTGGTGGCGACCGAGGTCGCTGAGGGCGTTGGCGCGGATGAACCAGGGCATGGCATCCTCCGGCCTGAGCGAGATCGCCATGTCGCATGACCGGATAGCCTCCTCGTAAACATGGTTGAGGTTCAGGGAATTGCCTCGGGCAAGCCACACTATGGCATCGCCCGGGCGGATGGCGATCGCCCTATCATAGGAGATCAACGCCTCGCCCGGACGCCCCAGGGCGTCCAGGACGATTCCCCGGTTCTTCCAGGCATCGGCGTCCTGTGGATCCATGGCCACGACCTCATCGAATGAGGCTAGGGCCTTCTCGTGCTCGCCGGCGACGTAGTGCCTCACGCCCTCGTTGAAGATGATATCTCTTTCTCGGCGCACGATCCGGAATGCTTCGATGGGCTAATCAGCATTTGGTCGGAGTGGCCTGAGAACATTCTGGTCCAGACCTCCCCCAGGAAGGCATCTAAATAGGCGGACGTCGCTGACTGGGCTAGCAAAGGGGATGGGCATCCGATGGAGTCATGCGCTCCAGCTTCGAACGGCGATCTAGAAGGCTTCACATCCAAGGCCAGGGAGATCGCTCGCTCGCTGCGCTCCATGCACGGCGTCACCGTGGTCACGCACATCGACGCCGACGGCATAACCGCAGGCGCGATAGCCGACCAGGCGTTGACCAGGGCGCACATCCCTCACGAAGTGCTGTTCTTCAAGAAACTGGACGATGCGGCTATCGCCCGCATCGATTCCCTTACCACCGAGGGCGTCTGGCTCACGGACCTGGGCAGCGGGTACCTCTCGAAGATCGGCCATTCAGGACTGGTCGTGGCCGATCATCACTCCCCCGACTGCTGCAGCAACGTCGGCTCCAGGAAGAAGAGGGACCTGTTCGACTACCATGACAATAGCCGGCTGCACCTCAACCCGCACCTTTTTGGCTTCGATGGCTCGAGGGAGGTCAGCGGTGCCGGTACGGCTTACTGGATCGCCAGGCAGATGAGCTCCGAGAACGTCGCCCTGGCCCCTCTGGCGATAGTCGGGGCGGTCGGGGACCTGCAGGATAACGCGCACCTCAAGCTGATAGGGATAAACTCCCTCATCCGCGACGAGGCGGAGGACGCCGGATTGCTGAGGACGGAGTACGACCTGCGCCTCTTCGGTCGCGAGACCCGTCCGTTGACCAAGTTCTTCCAGTACGCGAGCGACCCCGCGCTTCCCGGGCTCAGCAACGACTGGTACGCTTGCCGTCAGTTCTTGGAAAGGACGGGGGTGAGGCTCAAGGACCGCGACGGAAAGGAGAGGAGCTGGTCCTCCCTCAGCGTGGCGGAGAAGGAGGAGGTGAAGGTCGCCCTGGACATGTGCATGGACAAGCAGGGCCATAGGGAGGTCCTGCGCCGCATCTATGGCGAGGTGTACGTCATTCCAGGGCAGAGGCCTGGGACCGAGCTGCACGAGACGAAGGAGATGTCCACCTTGCTCAATTCCTGCGGACGGTATGGCAACGAGCGCCTCGGACTCGAGGTCTGCGTGGACGTGGTGCAACCGTCTACCATCAACGGGGATAGGACGGAGAGGCAGCAGCGGAACCTCGAGGACGCGCTGGAGCAGCTGCGCAACCACCGCAGCAATCTGATCGGAGCCATGAACTTCTTCTTCGCCCAGGAGGGGAAGAGGGAGATTTGCGAGAGGAGGACCTCAATCCAAGTCCTGAAGGCCAACGGCGGCTACCTGCTGCCGGAGAAGGTCAAGGGGACGAACGCCGAGGGGGCGGAGGAGGAACGAGAGGTCTTCCGCGACACCACCATCGGGATCGTGGCTGGCATGGTCCTAGGGTCGGGGAGGGTTATGGACGACGTGCCTATCCTCGCACTGATGCGCTCCGATGGCGATGTCAAAGCCTCTGCCAGAGGCAACCAGAAGATGGTGGAGAGGGGGCTCGACCTGTCCAAGGCCATGCGCCAGGCGGCGGAGAGCGTCGGAGGCACCGGTGGAGGGCACAACGTCGCCGCCGGTGCGACCATACCCGAGCCTAAGGTGGAGGAGTTCATCCGGACCTTGGACAGCATCGTCTCTGGGCAGATGCGCCATTGATCAGCGGATGAGCATCAGCAGGATGGCCTTCTCCGTGTGCATGCGGTTCTCAGCTTGGTCGAAGACCGCGCTGTTGCGGCCGTCCATGACCTCGTCGGTGATCTCTTGACCGCGATGTGCGGGCAGGCAGTGCATGACGATGCAGTCCTTCTTGGCGAGCTTGACCAGCGCCGAGTTGGCTTGGTAAGGTTTGAACGCCTTCATGCGGTCCTTGGCCTCCTCCTCCATGCCCATCGAGACCCAGGTGTCGGTGTAGATGACATCGGCATCTTTGACCGCGGCCTTAGGGTCGGTGACGAGCTCGAGGGACGAACCTTTCTTCTTGGCCATGGCCCGCGCCTTCTTGGTCAGTGTCTTGTCGGGTCCGTACCCCTCGGGGCTCGCGGCCACGAAGTCCAAGCCCACGATCGCCGCCCCGAGCATCAGGGAGTTGCAGACGTTATTGCCATCCCCGACATAAGCCATCTTCACGCCGCGGAACTTCTTCTTGTGCTCGAGCACGGTCATAAGATCGGCGACGGACTGGCAAGGATGCTCGACGTCGTCGAGCGCATTGATGACCGGCACCGTGGAGTTCTCCGCCAGCTCCAACATCATCTTGTGGTCGAAGGCCCGGTACATGATGCAGTCGACGAAGCGCGACAGCACCTTGGCGGTGTCGGCTATGGTCTCCCCCCGCCCGAGCTGAAGCTCCTTTGGACTGAGGTTCAGCGGATGCCCTCCGAGCTGCGCCATCCCTGCCTCGAAGGAGACCCTTGTCCTGGTGGAGGATTTCTCGAAGATCATGGCCAGGGTCTTCCCTTTCAGCGGGAAGGCGTTCTTGAGAGCCCCTCCCTTCAACCTCATCGCGGATGCGATGACATCCTCCAGGTCATCCTGGAGGTCGAGGATGGAGATGACGTCGAGCTTCATAGGCATCGTTGGATAATTGGCGCTTTATTAAGTTTAATGTACGCTAGACGACAAAAAACCCTGACTTTATTGAAAGAAGCGAGCTCCAGCTACCCGCAGCTCGACCTTACGATATCCATATAATACCTAGATACATAATGAGAAATTATTGCATTATTCGCCATTTCATGTTATCATTCCAGATAACACTGGATAGCCATTAAACATGTCTCATCCGCCCGATTGATTTATTAGCTAGAAGCTCCAAGTCCATCGATATGAAAGCAGGTATGGCTTTTTTGGTGGTCGGGGCTGTCTGCATCATCCTATCGCTTTTCGTGACTTGGTTCTTATTGATACCAGGCATCATCTTCTTGGTTGTAGGTGCCGCGCTCCTTTATGTAGAGCATAAGGAGGAAAAAGGAGCATTGGACATTTCAAAAAAGGTTCCAGCGGATCAAGAGAAATGGCAATGTTTGAATTGCGGCTATCTGAATTTCGCTAATACCGTTTATTGTGGCAAGTGCGGACAGAAGAGAATTGAACAGGCGGAGAAGAATTGGTTCTGCCAAGAATGCGGTCGCGAGAATCAATCTGGCACGGTCTTCTGCGGCAAGTGCGGACAAAAGAAGCGGTGATTGTCAACACCTGAGCATAACGGCATTCCGTGATCACGTGACCAGGCTAAGCTGGTCTAGTGCGAGCTAGCCACGGTTGCACGGTCGATATTGTAAAGGCAAATGCTTTGAACCGAAAGGCGCATTGGTCCGCTCGTCCGGTGGTTGTGATGTCTTTCGAGATGCGTTGGGACCTGAGCGTGCTGGTCAAGAGCGTGAAACCGGAGAGGATCAGAGCAGAGCTGGATTCCATGGTCCGCGCAGCGAACGTGATCAGGGAGATCTATGCGGGCCAGGTCATGGGCATGGATGCCTCGGGGGTGAGGAAGCTATTGGAGAGCCTGGACTCCTTCGCCCTAGAATTCGATGGCGTGCTGAGCTATTGCAACCTGCGCTACTCCGCCGATTCCACTGACGAGGTCGCCAAGCAGCTTCATGACGCCATGCGCAACGCTTGGACCAAGGCCGGGCAGGCCTTGGCCTTCGCCGACGTCGAGCTGGGCAAGCTCCTGCAGCAGAGACCAGAGCTGCCTGGGGCCCCTGAACTGCGCAACTACCGGCACTACCTGGAGCGCGCATCATCGAGGGCACCGTACCTGCTCTCCGAGCGGGAGGAGCAGCTGATCATCGCCAAGGACCGCAACGGCATATCTGCCTGGAGCCAGCTTCACAGCGATTGGCTGGGCACCAGGACCTTCCGCCTGCGCGTGGATGGCGTTGAGAAGGACATCTCCTATGGGGAGGCGGCGGGCCTCTTCAACTCCCCCGACCGCAATCTGAGGAAGGGTGCTTTCAGCGCAGTGCTAGAAGGCCTAGGAAAGGACGAGACCGTTTTCGCCTCGGCGCTGAGGGCGGTGAGCGCGGACCATCTGGATATGTGCGAATGGCGCAGATACCCCGACCCTTTGACACAGAGTTTGCTCTCCAATGATGTCGGCAGCGAGACCGTCTCCGCCATGATGCGGGTAGTGGAGAGGAACGTTGGCCTGTATCGCCGCTACCTCAGGATCAAGGCTAGGCTGCTAGACCTGGAGAGACTGGGCGGCTGGGACTTGATGGCCCCTCTGCCCTTCGCTGGCAATTCCACCTATGACTGGAGCGCCTCCCGGACGATGGTGGCCAAGGCCTATGCCGACTTCGACCCCGAGTTCGGGAGGTGGGTGGAGGAGATGTACGACCTGAGGCGCATCGACGGCGAGGTGCGGAAGGGGAAGACCCCTGGCGCATTCTGCCACACCTGGAACGCAGGCAAGAGCGCCTTCGTCCTCCAGAGCTATAACAACCGCATGATCGATGTCTATACCCAGGCGCACGAGCTAGGGCATGCGGTGCACGCCTATCTCTATGTGCGGGAGCAGAGCCCCGCCAATTGCGATGTCGGGTCTTGCATAGCCGAGTGCGGCAGCACCTTCGGCGAGCTGCTGCTGACCGAGAAGCTCTTGACTGAGGCGAAGGGCCGTGAGGAGAGGCAAGTGGCATTGGCCACGGTCCTGGACGAGCTGGGCATCGCCGTCTTCCTGGTGAGCGCGCGGTACTGGTTCGAGGTCGACCTCTATGAGGCGATCAAGCGCGACGAGCTGCTGGACGGGGAGTCGATCTCCAAGCTCTGGACCTCCTGCCGGGCCAAAGTCTTCGGCGAGGAGCTGGAGTGGCTGCCAGAGATGCGCTTCGACTGGACCAGGCCGCCGCATTACTACATCCCGAACTACCGCTTCTACAACTACCCTTACATCTTCGCTCAGCTCTTCGTGTTCTGCCTCTACCGCTTGTACAAGGAGCAAGGCAAGGCGTTCGTCCCGAAGTTGCGCGTGCTGCTAGCGGCGGGATCGTCCCGCTCGCCGGCGGAGCTGGGGCAAGAGCTGGGGTTCGACATCACATCCGAGGAGTTCTGGGAGAAGGGAATGCTCCAGGCCGAGGAGTTCCTGCGCCTGCTCGAGGAAACGCTCTGAGGCTCCAGACGAGGCGAGGGTGGTCCAACGGGAAACATTTATTAGCAAAGATGCTTTGAGCATCCCCAAATGGCCGGGATGGGGTAGCCTGGTTATCCTGTGGGACTGTGGATCCCTAGACCCGAGTTCAAATCTCGGTCCCGGCCCCTTTCACTTCTACGACCTGGATATCGCGTACGAACATCGCCAGACCCTGGCGGACATGAAGCCCGGAACCAATGTCATCATCTGCACTTTTGTCACCACCACTTAATCGTCGAGACGGTAGAGCGCCCTCAGTATGCCCCCCAAGGGGTCGTTGCTGAGGAGGGTCTCCCTGGTGGCATATCGGTCCTTTTCTGAGGGGCGAGATTTGATTCTGATGGCCTGGTGCCCTTCCCGTCAAGTTTTATCTATCGAGATAATTATTGGTCAGGCGGAGCTAGAGAATGACTTGGAACGGGCCGTTGAACAAGGTCGATGATTTCAGATGGGAGATCCCCCAATCCTACAAGAAGTGCATGCGCACCTCAGCGGTCATCTTCGCCGACCAGAAGATGATCCAGCACATCAGGGACGACAACGCACCGGAGCAAGCGGCGAACGTGGCCTGCCTCCCCGGAATCGTGGGCAAGTCCTTGGCCATGCCCGACATCCATTGGGGCTACGGGTTCCCTATTGGCGGTGTGGCGGCGATGGATGCGGAAGAGGGCGTGATCTCGCCGGGGGGATCGGCTTCGATATCAACTGCGGCGTGCGCCTGGTGCGCACGAACCTGACCGCCAAGGAGGTGAGGCCCCGCATCAAGGAGATCATCGGGCTGCTCTTCGAGAACGTCCCCGCAGGGGTCGGCTCCGAGGGGGTCACGGACGTGGCCGCCAATCAGATCGACGATATCCTGGCAGAGGGCGCGGAGTGGGCCGTGCACCGGGGCTATGGCTGGGAGGCGGACCTGGAAGCGACCGAGGAGGGCGGGCGCATGAAGAACGCCGACCCGTCCAAGGTGAGCAGGAAGGCCAAAGAGCGGGGCATACCTCAGGTCGGATCCTTGGGCTCCGGGAATCACTTCCTCGAGGTCGACGAGGTCGATGAGATCTTCGACCCTGAGGCGGCCAAGGCCTTCGGCATCGGCGAAAAAGGGCTGGTCACCATCACGGTCCACTGCGGCTCGCGCGGCTGCGGCCACCAGATAGCCACCGATTACCTGCAGGTCATGGAGCGCCACACCCGGGAGACGAACATGCAGCTGCCCGACCGCCAGCTGGCTTGCGCCGGGGTGCACTCCAAGCCAGGAATGGACTACTTCGCGGCCATGGGCTGCGGCGCCAACTTCGCCTGGGCGAACCGCCAGATGATCCTCCATTGGGTGAGGCAGAGCTTCGAGAGGAGCTTCAAGCGCTCGGCCGAGGACATGGAGATGCACCAGGTCTACGATGTCGCGCACAACATCGCCAAGGTGGAGGAGTACGACGTCGATGGCAAGAGGAGGAAGGTCTACGTCCACCGCAAGGGGGCCACCCGCTCCTTCCCCAAGGACCATCCTGACGTCCCTGCGAAATACCGCCACGTCGGCCAGCCGGTGATCATACCCGGGGATATGGGGGCGGGCTCGTACGTGCTCATCGGGACGGATAGGGTCATGAAGGAGGCCTTCGGGTCCACCTGCCACGGCGCTGGTCGGATGATGTCGCGTGCCTCCGCCACCAGGAAGTATAACGTCAACGAGATCCGTCAGGAGATGGAGGCGCGAGGGGTGCACATCAAGGCCAGCACCAAGGACGGCATCCTGGAGGAGGCGCCTGGCGCTTACAAGGACATTGATGACGTGATCAACGTGGTCAAGGGCGCGGGATTGTCCAAGCCGGTGGCCAGGCTGAGGCCGATAGGCGTGATGAAGGGCTGACCCGTTAGACGAAGGCCACGACGCCCTGGCCCCTTAGGAGGCGCTCTGGCATGATCAGCATCTTCCTTTCACCTAGAATAATGGACGAACTCCTTACCCGGTATTGATCGGAAAGGTGCATGCGCTCTGAGGAAAGACCTAAGCCAAAATCGACTTGGCCGCGGCCTTGGCCACCTCGGCCTTGTACCTCTCGGGGCAGGAGACCATTATGGCCCAATCGAAGACCGAGCGCGACTGCAGCGCCTTCGCCAGAGGGCTATGGCGGGAGAGCGGCCTCACCTTGTCGTCGTCCAGGATGGGGACCTCGGTCTTTCCGATGCGCGGCTCGGAGATGAGAAGCTCCCTGGATGGCATGTCCAGGATGACCTCGGACGGGTGTATCCCGGCGCGGGAGGCGATGTCCTCCTCCGCCTCCTTCCGACGGCGGTAGGGAGTGAGCTGCATCAGCCTGTCCATTTGGTCGTCGGTCAGGTCCATCATGGAGAGGGAGAAGCTCTTCTTGTAGAGCTCGCGGTACTTGAGCTGGACCATGATCCGCCCGGGATAGCCGCCCTGGGCCAAGAGCTTCTCGCTCAGGCTACCGTCGTTATCGGTATGCAGGTTCCGGACTATTCTGGCGTCGGCCATCTCCACCGCCTTGCACAGCATCATCTCCGCGATCCGGACCGTCTTGTGGAAGTAGACCGAGGAGTACATCAGGGCCCTCGCCACCAGCAAACCTTCGACCGCTACGACCCCTCCCTTGTGCACGACCAGGTCCCCGTGGTGCACTCCGATGGTCTGCAGGAGCCGGTCGAGGTCGATGGCTCCATGCGCCACGCCGGTGTAGTGCGCGTCCCTGAGGAGGTAATCCATCTGGTCCGCGTCCACCGGTCCGTGGATCATCTGATGCAGGTAATTGTCCTGACCGAAATGGGCTTGGCCCTCCTCGATCTCGAGCACGCTCTGGCCAGGGACGTCCGGTCCCACCGGGGAGACGACGAGGTCCGCCACTCTCTCTGGAGATATGCCCTCCTCTTCCAGGACCTCCTGCGCCGAGGAGGTGTCCTGCAAGAGCCTCATCTCTCCGTCGGAGAAGGAGCGCAGCTCGCCCTTGATCATCGATTGCGAGAGGTCGATATGGTCCACCCCGAGGCGGTCCGCCATGACCTCTTCGAGCGTGTGGGAGAAAGGAGGATGCCCCAGGTCGTGGAGCAGGGCCGCCGCCAGCACCTCATTCCGCTCGTCGGGCCTGAGGCGAAGGGAGTCCGCCATCTTCGAAGCGATATGGAACGTGCCAAGGGAGTGCTCCAGCCGGGTATGATTCGCCCCGGGGAAGACCAGGTGCGCGAGGCCTAGCTGGTGCACACCATGCAGCCTCTGCATCTCCGGACGCCCGAGCAGGCGGAGGAACACCCCGTCCACCCTTACGCTGCCATGGACGCTGTCGTGAATGACCTTAAAGCCTGGCACTGGAACAAAATATGTTCGCGCCTATAAAATGATGAGTGTATGATATAAGAGAAAAGGATTCTAGGGGCGGCCTAAGCGAAGCCGCCTTTGATCTTGTGCCTATCGATCTTCAGGCCATTGGGGGCCACGATTATCATGTTGTGCCCAATCGCCGCCACATCCCCATTGGTGTCCCTTGCGACCGCCTTGAGCTCGTTGGTGATCCGCTTCAGGGTCAGCTCGTCATTGGCAATGGCCGAGTAGTCGATTATGACTATATTGCCAGAGTAGGCCGGCTGCACCACCGGGTTGAGGTCCTCATAGCGGTAGATCTCAGCAATCTTGATCATTCCCTTCCCGGCGAGCGGGCTCTCCTCGTCGAAGTTCAGCGCTCCAAGGTCGATGTATTGGTCAGCCTCGACGGCCTGAACGTCCTCCTTGCTACGGATAAAAGGCTTCTTAAGCAGCGACATACCATCCCTCTGTGTTGGTATCTTTTGCTCAGTATTTAAAGTTTTGATGATGTGGCTTGCTCTAGAAAATCGGTGTGCGAACGAGCATTATCTCTTCGGAACCGAGGCTTAGTCCTCTTCCAACTTCCAAAGCTTGTCGCCGACAAACAGTATGCTCTTGATGGCCTTCCCTGGCTTCTTGGCCGTCATCTCGCTACCCGTTACCAAGGCCTTACCTATAGCCAGCGGCTTCTTGTTCTTCTCGTCCCTGACCCATACCATGTCGCCGGGTTTCAGGTCCTCGTCCGCCTCCACGATGCCCGGCCCCATGACGTCAGCTCCATTGATGACGAAGCGCACTGCGCCCATGTCCACGGTGACGAAGGCCTTCGTCGCTTTGTATTTAAGAAACCCTCGAACCGTGAGGAACGCCTGGCCCTGTAGAACGAACGCGTCAATCTCCCCGTCGACAAAGATCAAGGCCATATCGGAACTCTCGGCCTGGTCCACGGTGTCCCCGACCGCGAAAACTGGAACGCCCACCTTGGCGGAGATCTCCTCGCTCAAGGCCTTCACCTCCTTCTCCCGCAGGCGCTTCCTCTTCCTGACTCTGAGCTCTGACATGTGCCCCTACCCGCGAGGTTGGAAGTGCTCTCTCACTTCTTCTTCTTTCCGAAGAGCCTGCCCAGGCCGCGCTTGCCCTCGTCATCCTTCTTCTCTTCCTTGGCCTTCTCGGAGGCGACCGCTTCCTCGGCCACCGAGGAAAGCTGACCTTGCTGGGTCTTCATTTCCGGCTTTGGCTGCTCTGGCTCCTCTTTTAAGGAGTGCTTGATAGGTGCGGCCTCGACCTTCGGTTCGGAAGATGAGGTCTGCGGTTTGGGCTCGGACCTTATCGCGGATTGCTTCCCGGTCGCTAGAGCCTCAGCGACCATCTCGAGGTCGTCGAAGCTAGCCATCTTCAGGTCAGCGCCACAATGCGGACATACGTTAGCGCTGGAGGGGGCCATGCGGTCACATACTGGGCATTCAATCTCGTAACTCATCGACGCACTATGTGTTCCGATGCGGTTTTACCATATAAAGATTGTTGGCTGGATGCCATTGCGCGAAGACAGGGCCATATGGTCTTTTTCTCTCTAAAGAACGCCAAGAAAACGACCATGCATTATGAGGCGTTTTTCTTATTCATCTCCCAAATTTTTAATATCGACCATCCCCTAACAATTCATGGGAAGTTGGAGCAGCGTCTGAGCTTGCTCCTTAGCCGATTCATGCGTTCGATGAAATGAATCGAAGATCGGGTCATAGGGGTCGATAACGGTGGCAAAGGATAGCTTCGGAGGATATGGTGGACGTACGGCTACAGCCTCAAAAGGACCAATTTTCTTCTTCGCGATATTCATGGCGATAGGTCTGATAGCAATGGCTGTGGGGATCATGTTGTACACAGATGCGCAGGAAGTGAAGGAATGGTCGCAGACTACGGGTACGATAAGCTATACAAACATCAGGTCGGAGTGGCAATCGGGGAGCCATGATAGTCCAGGCCATTACGTGTACTACCCCGTGGTGGAATATCACTATATTGTGGACGGACAGACCTTTTTTTGCAGCACCATTTCTAAGATGACCAGTGGATCCAGCGACATCGGTTATGCCCAGAGCTTCATCAACAGTAATCCATTAGGGTCCCAGGTCACGGTCTACTATAATCCAGATAATCCGAGCGAAGCCGTTCTGCAGATGAATGGCGACCTCGAGCTCATGGTGCCTTTGTTGCTCGGTGTGGTATTCACGCTCATCGGGGCGTCCGGAGTTATTTACTTCTATAGAAAAGGGAAGGGTGGCTAGCCTTCTCATTTCTTATTTTACGAGAAGGGTGGTATGGGTCGGATATGGTCAGTTATCACATCAGGGCAAAATTTGACATCAAATCAATCTAAGAGTTTCGGGGACTATGCAATTCGCAGTCCGTCGACCTCAAACAAGTAATAATATGGATGAGAGCAATCGAGGGTAACGATGAAGGGTTCAGTGAGGATGCTGAAAATCATCAATAGCCTTTGGCTAGTGATTATAGCCCTGATACTCATCTTCGCTGCGATCCCCATCATCCCAGGAATTGTCGTCGTCAAACCCCCAGGGCCCGAAGGCTGGACGACGACTATTACCGACGATACTGTAATTATGACGGGGAACGTGAGCATTCGTAATGGTGGATTCTTCGCTTTCAACAACTTCTATTTCGTGATCAAACTCTACAATGAGAACGGTTCTGACCTGGCCTCGTTCTCCTCTGACAGGACAAATCTACTTCCAGGCCTTTGGATGGACGTTCCTGTGGCCTTCTACATTAACAAGACCGCGTTAGGATCGGACGTGCTTGAGGCCTTGCTCAGATCCGAGGTAACATTCGCAAGTCTGGTCTACTTCAACATCAATTACCTATTCGATTTCAGAATCCAGGCAGGGTTCAGAGGCAACGTGACAGTCGGTCCGCTCATCAATAATCTCGTTGTGGATTGGAACAATACCACCGTCATTTCCAACGGAACCAATTATGAAATGATCATACCATATTCCTTTGACTCCAGAGCTGTGGTGAATGGAAGCCATTTGAGCATATCAGGTTCGATAAGCAACGCTACTACTATGCTCGGGATCATATCTACCGATGTGACCTTGGGCGGGCCGGTCAATAGTACGATCGTGATTAATCTCTCGCAGGATGCCTACAATCACCTAAGCACCACTCCCGACCATCTCTTCTTGGACCTGCAGCTCACGTTGAATGATGCGACCTATAACGTGACCGCTGAACGAGATTGGGTGCCTCCATCTCAAGGGGGTGGTTAGGAATGGCTAAAGAGAAGCGCAAGCTGGGAAAGTCCATCAATCAAAGCATCGGAAGCACCGGCTTGGCCCGCGGTACGATCACCAATGCCATCATCACATTCATAACTCGCCTTATCTTCTTCTTCCTCCTGCCCTTCTGGATCCTAAGCGCCTTCATTTCCATCGCGCAGACCGACCTTAGCTCCTCGGCTTCTCTCTTCATCTCCGCGTGCACACAGCTTCAGAGTTACTTGATGATCTTCGGTATCCCGATCGCCATCGTGGCGGGCCTCTGGGCTTACCACCTACGGTACACCAAGGCGAGGCTGTTCTTCGGGCTGCTGGGCTCGTTACTGCTTGTGCTTTATGGGGCAGCTTTGCTCCTGACCGCCCCCATGCACGACGCTCTGGTCGCATTGGGCTGGCTGTTCCCCGTATGGATTGCGTTCGGCATTGTCTGTTACAGGGCAGTTAGGAATTCCTTGATGTTCATCCGGGACTACTCCTTCTTCAAGGAACGGGCTAAGAAAGCGGCTAAGACCAAGGAAGATGCGCCTTTCAAGCCCAAACTCGGCCGCGGTGAGTTCACCACCAAGATTGGCACGGTCAGTTTGGGCGCGTCCAATGCAGAGAAGTTCATCAGGAGCACAATAACCGTCCTCCCATTCTGGCTGACCCTAATTATTTTCATACTCTCGGTCTTCGGGTTCGGCGACACGGATTCCTCGGATAAGTTCCTCAATGTCCTCTTGGCCATGGGAGCATTGTTCCTACTCCTGGGCATTCCCATGACCATACTATCGTTCTTCGTTGGCTTCTATCCCAAAGGGACCCTCTCGCGCACTCTTTGCGATTTGGTCAATTCCATCCTCTTCATACTGTTAATATTCTGGCTCTTCATAGGAAGTGGCCTACCAGATATAATCACAGATAGTGGCCTCATCATCTCGCTCACGCCCCTCATCCTCGCCATCCTCATCTGGGCCGTGGTCGATATCATCAGGGTCGGAGCGGAGTATCGGGATGAGAGACGCAACTGGAAGAGGAGCGTGGGCTACGATGTGCCCCCAAAGAAGAAGAAACACTTCCGCATACAGCCTGAGTCCAAATGGTACGACTTCAACCCCTCCATAGGCAAGTTCAGCCGTGGGGCGGTCGACGCCAAGAAGGAAATCCTGCGATTCGTCACCATTCCTGAGATCGTAATACTACTTGCGATCGGCGCAATGAGGTCCGCAGGAACGACTGGCACACTCTACGACATTATGGAGACTTGGTCCATTAACATCCTGATTTTCGGTCTGCTCATTGCATTCGTGGCTTTCTGGCGCGGATACTTCCCTCCAGGGACGTTCAGCCGGCTGCTTATCGGGCTGCTCTTAGTGCCTTCCCTTTTGCTTTATGTCCGTGGCTTGGAGCTGGGCGGCACATTGGACGAAGCATTGAAGCAAGTAGGCCTCATTTTGCCTATGCCGGAGATCAATCTGCTGATTCTCATCTTCATTGCCTTCATTGGCGTGATGCAGTTCGGCGAGTTCCTTGACTCTCGTCGGTCTTGGAGGATCGCGGTGGGGAAGAAGGTCAAACCGATCAAGCCGATAAAGAAGATGAGTCGGCTACAGGAGTTCAGAACCCGCTTCGGCAGCAAGCACCAAGGGATAGTCTGGATGCGCAAGGGCGTGGTACGCTACATGTACTATACTTCCATCTTCATCATCGTCCTCATCACCATTGTCGACAGCTTGATCTATGCTGCCGTGAACGTTGATCTGCAAGCCCTATCCAATGGCCTGAACGATGTATTCTATACGTTGCTCATTGCTGCCATACCTTTGGCAGCGTTCCGGGCATTTTATGGTTTCTACTTCGCGGGTTCGACATCAAAGTTAGTCTTCGGCTTCCTCGTGGCTGTGGCTGGTGCGAATTACACATACAACGCCTTCATGGGTGGCGAGATCGTAAAGGCGGGTGAGTGGGGCACCGTGGCAGCAGGTATTTCCATAGACTTCTTCTTCATCATACTACTGTTCTTCATCGGCTGGATCTTCTATTGCCTAATGGTGTTGGTCGAGCACACATCCTACCGCAAGGATTGGATAGCGAACGATTACCGCCCGGTCGAGGGGACCGAGGCCGAGGAGGTAATGAAGTTCCGGCGCTTGGTATCGAAGGAGGACCTGCGCATGACTAAGCTGGACGCCCGCGCAAAGAAGCGAGCTGCCAAGCGCGCCAAGAGGAAGGGGACGACCATCAAGGAAGAGGAGGAAAGAGAGGTCGCGGCCAAGGAGGCGGACGTGAAGATCGCCGATGTGGACGAGGAAGAGGCCGTCGCAGAGGACAAGGAAAAACAGGCACCCAAAGAGAAGGATGAGGTCGAGGAGGAACTTGAGGTGGAATTAGGTGCCAAGGAGCTTGAGGAGGACAAGGAGGCGGCGGTCATCGAGGAGGAGAAAGCCACCAATGTCGCATCCCCACCCGAGCAAGAGCCTCCAGGGGAGACTAATCCGAGCGAGGAGCCTAGTCCCGAGGAGAAGAAAGAGTAAGCTCGACCCACGAGCCCCTTCAAGGATACCTCTTCCATCCTAAGCTGGACAGTGCGATATGCCGTGCTTCTGGAAGTACTTCTGATGGTATTCCTCGGCCCTCCAGAAGGTCGAGGCCTTGGTTATCTCCGTGGCAATGGGCTTATTGAACTTGCCTGACGCCTGCAGCCGGACCTTGGAAGCCTCGGCCAGCGCCCTCTGCTCCTCGTCGTAAAAGAAGATGCCCGTGCGATACTGGTCCCCCACGTCCGGACCTTGACGGTTCACCTGGGTGGGGTCGTGGATGCTCCAGAACACCTCGAGGAGGTGCTCATAGCTCACCAACTTCGGATCATATAGGAGGTGCACAACCTCCGCATGCCCGGTGGTCTTGGTGCATACCTGCTTGTAGCTGGGATTGGGCGTCCTCCCTCCCATGAAACCGACCTCGGTTATGACCACGCCTTTGATCTGCATGAACGCGTCCTCCACGTGCCAGAAGCATCCCGCTGCGAAGGTCGCCTGCGGCAGACCGTTGCTGCTCTCCATTCTTTCACCTACGGCAAGCAGCGGACATGTCGATACAAAAAGGTTACCGATGTTCATCTGCTTCTAGCGAAGGTCCTGCACACCACAGCTTGATTTAGCAGCACAATGCTACAATCTTCGGTGCTAAGGTGTCCTGGCCCAAGGCCTCGGCGGAGAGGGAAGCGCTCCTGGACGAGCTGGTGCAAGGTCTGCCTTGCGAGAAGAAGCGCATGTTCGGGGCGCCCTGCTTTTTCACCAAGCACAGCATGTTCACCGGCGTGTTCGCGGAGGACATCTTCATCCGGTTGCCTGAGGGGGAGCGCGCTCGTTTCGTGAAGGAGAACAGGGGGACGAAGCCATTTGAACCGGTCGAGGGAAGGAAGATGAGCGAGTACCTGATCGTCCCCCATGCCATGCTGAAGAACAAGGGCTCGGTCAGGGATTGGCTGCGCGTCTCTTTTGATTACGCATCTACGCTGAAGAAGAAATGAGCTCATTCCACGAAGACTATGCCATCATCGGTTATCTCGAAGAGCTGATAGTCGATGGAGTGCTTGGTGTGGCGCATCTTCAGTATCTCCAGCGCCCTCTCGCGGGTGTCGGTGTAGGCGTTCTCGCGCTTCATCAGGCGCATAGCCCCGTCCACGGCGTAGGTGGCCACCTCCCCGAACTTGACCATCGTGGTCTCGTCGCAGATGAGAAGGGTGGTGCATCCACGGTAGCCTAGCGCATAGACCAGGTAATCCAGCTGCTGGCGGAAATGGGACATGTTCATCTCCAGCGCCAGTATGCCCAGGTTGTCGACGATGACCACGTCCACGTCCCCATCAATCCCCTCCATGATGGTGCCGAAGCCTCCCTCGGCGCCATAGGAATCGAACTGGTACTTGGCATCGGCCATACGCGACTCTAGGACGCTGACGAACTTGAGAAAGCCCTTCTTCTCGTACGCGTCCAGGTCCCAGCCGAACATGGTCGCCTGGGTGATGAGGTTGGAGCGCTTCTCCTCGATGGCAACGTACACCGCCTTCTTCCCGGCGGCGCAGGTCGCCTGGGCCAGGTGGAGCGCGAATATGGTCTTCCCTGTGCCAGCGGTTCCGCTGACGAGGACACAGCTCCCCTTGGGGTAGCCACCAATCAGCTTGTCGAGACCGGATATTCCAGTGGAGATCCTCTCCAATTCATCATCCTCTGTTATCAGCCTAGATAACACTGGATGGATAATAAAAAGATTCCCCGATTCCTAATAAGGAAGGCGGCCTCCAAGCCGCGAATGGCGCGGGAAACGATTAATGCGCGATAAGGAGCTCTCGTTACAAGTGGTAGCGTTGAGCTTCGACTACGTGCACTTCTTCCCCAACATGAGAGCGCAATATGTCTATACTACGCTATTGAGCTGGTTCGCTGGCCAAGGGGCCAAGGTCACCACCGACATTCCAGGTTCCCATCTCGTCGTCGAGCATGGGAAGAGGACCGCCCTCTTCGACAATCGCGTCAAGAGGAAGACGGTGGACCTGTGGTTCTTCGAGGCTCGGGACTGGACGTCAGTGCGCGCGATGATCTCTCCCTCGGTCTTGTATGCGGACGAGGCGCTTCTGACTCCCGAGAACTTCCGGATCGCTTGGGGGGCATTAATGGAGGAGGCTTGGGCCGCTGTCAGATGATGAAAATAGGAGAACATTTAGAATAACGAGAAGCGGTCAAGCCTAGCTACTTCCGATGCCTTCCTTGAAACTTCGAGGGCATCAAAGGTCCCGATACAGCATATGCAGGTGCTCCCTGTAGCCCTGCTTGTGCCAGAATGCATCCGCCCCATCGTTGCTGACGGAGACCTTGAGCTCGATCCTCTTGACTCCTTTCGCCCGCATCCATCCGAGCGCCTCAGAATATAGGGCTTCACCCGCTCCCTTCCTCCTATGCTCTTCCTTGACGGCGAGATCTACGATGGAACCATACTCAGATGTGATGAAGCACGGTGGCCTGGTCACCACCTCCGCTATTACGTAGCCTATGATCTCCGACCCATTCTTGGCGACGAGGATCAGCTTGTCCTCGTCTCGCAGGCAAAGACGGATGAAGTCGGTCATCCCCTGCTCGCATCCTTCGCAGCGCTGATAATAGGGGTCGAGCATGGCATGCAGGTCTATGAACTCCTTCCATATCTCCATGATGCCAGGTATCTGCGACTCTCCTGGCTCCGAGACCTCGACTCTCGATGCAAGCCTCAACTGGAGGCTCGGCTGATTCACCAAGGTGCCCGTATAGGCCCTCCTCCGCTTCCCAAATGGGAATTATGTAAACTCGGAGTATTTGGACTGTTCGATAAAGGAGGCTGCGTCGGAAGGCAAGGACCGACGATCGCGTGGGGTGGCATCACTGCCGGAGCCCCCAAGGCAACAGATATATACGGAGGAGCAGGTAAGCGGTCGAGGTTATCACATGGGTATCAGCATTGCCATTTGCGAGACTGACTCTACCGAGGCCTTGTGCAAGGCCGGCAAGACGGACATCAAGAGGGTCTTCCTGAAGAACGTCAAGGGATACGAGGACTATGCGGAATCGGACGTGACCATGAGCGCCGCCGAGGCGAAGGACGTCATGGGCGCGGAATGGGAGACCTTCCTCAAGCGCAACCGCATCGACCCCGAGGCGGAGGTCATCTACATGGACAAGGTGAAGAATGACGTGGACCGCGCCCACCTCGCACCGAAGATGAAGAAGACCTACACCGGATGGGTCATGCTGGACAAGGTCCCTGCAGATGCGAGGAAGAAGGTGATTGAGGCCTCGTCCCCTGACGACCGCCTCACCGGCTGGGACATGCTCTCCTTCGACGAGATGGGCGAAACCTGCAAGAAGTGCGGGCTCTCCTGGGACAAGGGAAGGGGCTGCATCGGCGACTTCGGTCCCGAATCCTCCTTGCTGCCGCAGATCGCCAAGAAGCTCGACCTTCCTATCGTCGCCAATGTCGTTGAGAGCGCCAAGACCAAGAAGACCTTCTCCGCGGACGATGCCAAGGAGCTGCTGCGCGAGGTCCAGGTCCTTAGGGAGAAGATGCCTAGCGAGCCGAAGGGGAAATTGCTCATGTCCCGCTACGGTGGAGTGCTGGAACGCCTCGAAGGGGTCGCGAACATAGCATTGAAATACAAGACGCGATTCTATTTCGTATAGGCAGGGGCCGAGAGGGTACAGGAATTGCCCAAGGAGCTGCAGGGAGCCTTCCAGAAATATGGCTTCAAGGCAGGCTTTCTAAAGCTCACCCTGCTCAAACTAGTTTCTAAAAGCCCGGTGCACGGCTATGCCCTCATGAAGGAGATCGAGCGCATCACCGACGAGGAATGGAAGCCGTCACCTGGGTCCATCTATCCCGCCCTCCAGGAGCTGGTGCAGGATGGGCTGGTCACCTGCGCCCCGCAAGGGCGAAGGAAGGTCTATGAGATAACCCCCCAGGGAAGGGACGTCCTCGAGGTGGCGCTCCGCCACGCGGAGGACGCAATAAAACGCCTCAATCGTCTCCTCTCGCTATGAGGGCCAGGTTTTTTAGGTAGACATATCGATGCACGGGGGGAGATGCGATGGCGGACGAGGAGAAGGTATTCTGCCTGAGTTGCGGGCAGGCTATCCAGAAGGATGCCAAGTTCTGCTCGCATTGTGGCGCCCCGGTGCGCAGCCAGGAGACTGTTGCCCCCTCCAGCCAAGGGCCGACGCGACTTTGTCTCACGTGCGGCCGGAGCTATCCCTCCGAATACTCGTTCTGCCCTCATTGTGGGAGCTACCCCGCCGGGAGCGTTCCACCCCAGCAGACCAATTACCAGCCATACCCCGTGGAGCAGAAGGAGCCGCTTGGTCCGATCAAATACGTGGCGTGGTTGCTTGCTTTCCTCATCCCCATAATCGGAGTCATCTGGGGGATCATCTGGATGCTGGACAAGGACCAGGAGAAGAAGAACGCGGGTAAGATAGCGCTCATCATCGGAATCATTGCCTGGCTCCTGAACTTCATCTGCCTGCTCTACATCGGTTTCTAATATTGATGGATCGACAAAGAAGGCATACGTATCTCTCCTTTCCCATCCCTGGATCTTTCCAACGTGGGTTATTAAGGTCTTCCGTCCTCTGACGGGTGGTGCATCTCATGGAAAAGAGACCGGGGATAAGCGGTCTGACCGGCGCGTTCAAGGAATCGGTTTCGAAGTTGCCCGACGGCTCCAAGGTGGTGTTCGCCGGCTCAGTGGCGGTCTGCAGTCCTTTCGCTGAGCTTCTGGCCTATGCGATCAAGGACCGGAATTTCGAGCTGGTCTTTCTGCCTCGCGCAAGTATCTCCGAGGCTAGGAAGATGCGATGGTCGGAAGGCGTGGGATTTTCTGTCAGCGAGGAGAAGGGCGACCCTTCCAACCCTGGTGCTTTGGTGCTCCTGGGCGGCTTGGCCATGCCCAAGTTCGGATGCCCCTTGGCCCAGGTGCAGGAGACGGTAAAGGGGTTGTCCACGAAGGACACCAAGGTGGTGGGGGTCTGCTTCATGGGCATATTCGAGAGGGAAGGCTGGACGAAGGCCATTCCCTTCGACTCACTCATCAACGCCACCATGGAAGCGACCCTGATCGATCGCCCAGGACCGTAGCCGCAATCGGATGAGCAATCGATAAGTAAGCCCGTCGTCCTCCCTGATGACATGCGGGCTGGAAAGCGCGTCGACGAGCTGATGGTCGGGGACCTTGGTGAAATGGCGATCAGGATGCCACCGACGGTGCAGAAGAGCGCGACCATAGGGCAGGCGCTGGATGCAATGCTCTCCAACCCCCGATCCATGAATGTCTATGTCATCGACATGGAAGGCAACCTGGTAGGGGTGGTTACCAGCGACTCATTGATGAGGCACTTGGCCACGCAGGTGAACATCAAGCAAGGCGATACGCGCAATTTGACCGAGCTATCCGGCCAGATATTGACGGAGGGGGTTGAGCAGGCGACGCTTAAGCCTAGGCCGGTCAAGGCCGAGACCTTTCTGAAGGACGCTCTAAGCACGATGAAGGACGAGCGTTTAGCCGATCTGCCGGTCGTCGATGATGATTACAAGCTTGTCGGGGAGCTGGTCGGATTGGAGCTGCTTAGACCTTAGGCACTACTTCCCCGGTCCCAGGTGCGAGCACGCAGGGCAGGATGCCTTCCTCTTGATCTCTATCCGTTCCCATACGTTGATGCGGAGGTCCCCCAGCACCATAAGCCCCTTCAAAGGCTCGCCCACCCCAGTGATCAGCTTGATGGCCTCGGCCGCCTGCATGGAGCCGAACACCCCGGCTGCGGCCCCGAGGATCGGAAGCTCGCCCTTCTTCGGGGGAGGCTTGGGAAATAGACATTTGAGGCAAGGGGTCTCACCAGGAACGATCGTAGTGATCTGGCCATACATCCCTTCCACGCCCGCATGCACGAAAGGCTTCCTTCTCTCTACGCAGAAGGAATTGAGGGCATAGCGCGTCTCGAAGTTGTCCGTGCAATCCAGGATGACGTCGGCGTCGCCCAGCACGGATGATATGCTCTCGATGGTTACGCGCTCGCAACGCTCCAGCACCTGGACCTCCTCGTTCATCTCCTTTATCTTCCAGGAGGCGGACTCTACCTTGAGCCGAGAGGCGCTCACGTCCCTAAGCCAGTGCAGTATCTGACGGTTGAGGTTGGACATCTCAGGGATCTGATCGTCGACCAAGAGGATCCGACCAACGCCCGCGGCGGCCAGGTACATGGTGGCAGGTGAGCCAAGGCCACCTATCCCCAGCACCCCGACGGTCGCTTGTTTCAATTTCAGCTGGGAACCCTCCCCGAATCCTTCGATGATGAGCTGCCGGCGGTAGCGGTCCTTGTCCCTGAGGCTCAGATCCTCTCGTTCCATATAGCGTGAGAATGAGCCTTTCGGCGAATAAGCATTCGCCTGCCGGGCTAGGCGCTTTTTTCGGCATCTAGAAATAGCCTAGGCAACCAACTCCTCTCGATGTCAGAGGGCACGCTCAAGGCGAAAAAGGTCCTTAAGCTGGCCAGGCTGCATTTCCTGGTACCAGGCATCTTGCTCTACACCTTCGGCGCACTGATGGCTTCAGCCAACGGCTTCGTGCTGACCTGGGACAAGTTCCTCTTGGGCTACCTCATCTTCTTCCTAGCGCATCTGTCGGTCTCCTTCAGCAACGACTACTTCGACCGGGAGGCGGACGCTAGGTCCGAACCAACGGTGCTCTCCGGCGGAAGCGGCGTGCTGGTTTCCGATCCCTCCCTGGCTCCTTTCGCGTTCCGCATGGCTGTAGTCTTGCTGATCGCCTCCGGGGTGGCAGCGGTGGCATTTGCCTTATATTATGGATATGGCTTGGCGTTCCTGGCCTTCGCCTTGCTCGGTGGTCTCCTTGGCTGGTTCTATACGGCCCCGCCATTGAGGTTCGCTTACAGAGGCATGGGCGAGCTCACGACCATGATAGCCGCAGGATTGGTGATGCCAGGAATGGGTTACTTCGTCATCTCGGGAGCTATCGACGTCTGGTTCCTACTCCTCTCCTTGCCATTGGTGTGCTACGGCCTATACTTCATTCTGACGGTGGAGATGCCAGACATGGAGGTGGACGCCCTGTCCGGGAAGAGGGGATTCCTGGTGCGCTTCGGTAGGAAGAGAGCGGCGATGACCTCCCTTGCCGCGTGCGCCATCGGCACGGTCCTGTTCCTGACCATCTATACGACAGAGGCCCTAGGCGACCAGGTGAACTTCGGTGTCATTACCATCCTGTCCTTGGTGCCCTTGGCAGTGGCCGTTATCGCCCTTTTGACAATTACGGACCAGAAGGAGATGGTGGTGAAGCTGGTCAAACTCAACTTCGCCAGCATGATGTCCTTCCTCGTGCTGGTGGACCTGGCGCTACTGATGGGCTGACTCGTCCATGCAACCCTGTTCGCATCCTCAAGTGACCAGGAACGTTAGGGATGCTAAGGTCGACCTGGTCTTCTTGGACTCCAAGGAGACGGTATAGGTCGACCCATCTTCCAAGTTGCCTATGGTGAAGGTATCGCCCTGCTGCAAGCATTCCCCGGTTCCAGTGATGTCGCTGATCTCCAAACCTGAACTATCTGGACGGACGTGGACGGAGAGCTTGTCCCGTTCGATGTCCGGGCTGGAAAGGGCGACGACGGTGAAGGTGTAATTGCCAGGGCTGCTCTTGTGGCAGGAGAGCATGGCAATGGCAGGACCGCCCGTGGGCGTCACGCTCAACGCCATTGCGACCATTACAAGTCCCAGGACCAGGAGCACGAAGATGGTCATGAAGCTCGCTAGAAGAAGGGTAGTTCCCCTCATGTCCCTTCGGGACCTTGGCCATGGTCTAGAGCAATTGCTCATCAAGTCAGAATTTCAAAATAGGTGAATATATACCCTCCAGCCTGAGAATCAAAACAAGATATCATGATTGATAGTACTTATGCAATTTTCCAGATTCATCATTATCCTTTTCAATAACGATTAGTAGATGGAATAGAAAAATGAAAGGAGATTGGAAAGAGTTTCTTGGCCTCAGCCCTTCTTCATCTTCTCCTTGCGGCCTTCACGCTGCAGCCTGCCCGGAGCCCACCAAGCCCATTTGCCCATGAGCGACATGGCCGCCGGGACGATGTAGGTCCTGACCACCATTGCATCCAGCAGGATGGCCGTGGTGAGCGCGAATCCGAACATCACTAGCATATCGTTGCTTGAGAGCATCAGTGAGCCGAAGGCGCCGGCCATGATCAGGGCGAGCGCAGTGATGATGCCTCCGGTCCAATCGACGGCATCCACGATCGCACGGTTCAGCTCCTTGCCCTTATGCACCTCCTCCCGTATCCTGGTCAGGATGAACACATTGTAGTCCATCCCTATACCCATCAGCATCACGAAGAGGACCAAAGGCACGATGAACAGGATCGGCACTCCCAACCAAGTCCCGAACACCAGATAGGTGAGGGCGAAGGCCCAGGCGATGCTCATGGCGATCGAGAGCACTGCGAACAGGGGCAGGAGCAGGGAACCCAGCACGATCATCAGCACGATGAATATGCCTATCACCACGACTATCTCGATCATGGCGAACTGCTCGCTGATGCTGGTGCTTAGGTCATACAGGGATGCGGTGCTACCTCCAACGAGGATGGTGGACACGGCCAGCGCCGGCTCGATAGCCTGCGTGTCCGCGATCATCCCCCTCAAAGTAGATATGTAGTTGACCGCCTCGTTGCTCTGTGGCTCAGGCTTCAGGACCACAGTCAGCAGGACGGTCTTGTTGCTGCTTCCAACACTCTGCAGCATGCTGCTGGTGATCAATGCCTGCTGCTCCCCGGGCATGGCGGAGAGGTTGTGATAGTCCACAACCGTGCCGAACGGTCGTGTGACTCCCGTCACCTGCTGCACCATTGAAGTGTCGGCGGCTATCGAGGCCGTGAGATTCTCTATGGCATCGAGGTACGCCATGTTGAACTCGCCGTCCTCATAGACATAGGTATCGCCGGTGATCACGACCTGAGTCGGCATGATGCGCCCAGCTCCGAAGTCCTCGCTGAGGGCGTTCATTCCATCGATGCTCTCTACGTCGCCCATGGACCCTATGAAGTCGAAGCTCGGCTCTGCGGTGACGTAGATATAGGTCGCCGGGATCGAGACGATGATGGCGACCACCAGCACCAGCTTGGCGTGCTTGACGGCGAAGGAGGCCGCCTGATGGAAGTAGCCGTGGTTGCCTTCCCGCTTCTTCTGCATGACCCCGTCGGCGTACTTCTTCCACCTCTTACCAGTGTTGGGCCAGAAGATCCTGTTGCCGACCAGCATCAGGACCGCTGGGATGAGGGTGAGCGCCACCATGATGGCGACCACGATGGCCATCCCCATGACCAAGCCCATGGTCTGGACGAAGGAGAACGAAGCCAAGGCCATGGCGAAGAAGGCGATCATGACAGTGAGCCCGCTGGTCACTATGGACTCGCCAGCCCAGGTTATTGAGGTATGCACCGCCGCCTCCCTAGAGGCGCCCTTGATCCTTTCCTCGCGGTACCTGGTCATGATGAAAATGGAATAGTCAGTGCCTATTCCCATAAGCAGGGCGAAGAGCAAGGTGACGACCATAGAATCGATCTGAGCGACAGTGGAGCCGATGACGAACACCAATGCCTGGCTTACGCCCAAGGCCACACCGACTGCGCCCAGCGGTAGGAACATTGCCACCACCGAGCGGAACAGGATACCCATGAGGACGATGATGATGATAATGGTTGCCGGCTCGATCAAGGCCATGTCCTCCATGGAGCTGTTCATCATGTCCGCGGAGATCGCAGCCTCGCCGGTGACGTAGGTGGTCATGGCATTGTTCGTCTCGGAGTTGACCTCGCTAATCAAGCTCCGAACAATGTCGACGTTGTCGTACATGGGCCTGACCCCGTCCTCAGTGACGTAATCAGGTTTCACATCGAATGATAAGGTGACGAGCATGGTCCGATTGTTCGGCGAAACTAGGCTGGAGAGGTACTGCGGTGGTATCTGGATCGGATAGGTGGCCAAGGTCCCGCTCGATATCACCGAGCTCACATAGCCGTAGACCGTGGTCATGTAGTAGTCCGGACCGAGGTCATAGACCTCCTGCAAGAAGGTCATGTTGGTGATGTATGACGCCTGGCTGATCATGTTCAGGGTGAAGGCATGCACCATGACCGGGTCGTTGAAGTTGGTAAGGTCGAAGGACGCCAGCACAGCCATCATCACCTGCTTCTGATCATCCCCCAATGGCAAGCTGGCGATGAAGGTGGGCGCGACCGCGTTCACGCAGTAATCCGCTCGAGCCATGGGATCGGCGACCAGGGAAGGGTCGGCCGCGGTGGCGTTCCAGGTCGCGGCGAAGGCGTTGTAGTAGCCCATGGTCAGCTGGACCTGGCTCTGGTTCGCTCCTTGCTGTGTCAGATAACCAACGAGCTGAAGGCTAGTGGCGTTATAGGCCTCCGAATCCGAGTAGGAGATGGCCCAGTTGTTCACGTGCAACGCCGGAACCCCCCAGAGCAGGAAGGCCGTACTGTTGACCTGCTGCTCCGCCGGCCTCATGGTCGGCCCCAAGGCAAGAATGGTCTGGGTGAGGACCATGCTCTGAATAGTGTAGACACTGGTCATCCCCGTGAAACCACTGAGCTCGTCAGAAGTCAGTATCTTCCCTTGAAGCGAGAGCACATAGTCCCTGGACGCAGCATCGGTAACGTCGTCCGACTGCAGGACGATCAATAACGTGCCATTGGCAACGGAGCCCTGGAATTCCGAGGAGATAATCTCGGACGCCTTCACGGACTCGTAGTCGCCAGTAGTGACCCCGGTATTCTCGTAGGTGACGACCTCATCGACCTGCATAATGGCTGGAACGGAGATTATCAGGATGATTATCCACGCAATCAGGACCTTCTTGTAATGCTTGGTAATCACATTGGCGAGTTTATCGAACAGCATTTTAGCATCCCGAATTTCTGGGTGAATGAATGGAGGCATTTAATAGCTTATTGTTACTGCAGTAGGGACATGAACGCGCCGGTCGAAGGTCTCATCAAGCTCGGACTGACCGAATACGAGGCCAGGGCATACGTGGCGTTGGTAGCCATCGGCGAGGGCGGGATCACCGACATCAGCCAGCAGAGCGGGATCCCTCGGTCCAGGGTATACGACATCATGGAACGCTTGGCCGTCAAGGGCTTCGTCGAGGTTGGGGCCATGAAGCCGCTGCGGTATCGGGCGGTCGACCCTGACAAGGTCACAAACCAGATTCGGATGGAGCTCGCCACGACGGCGGACACCGTCCAGAGCGGCCTGAAGGACCTGAAGAGGAAGACCGACAAGATGCCAACTCCCCTGTGGTTCGTCCAAGGCGAAGGGACGATCGATATGGAGATCGACGACTTCATCGCCGGGTCCCAATCTCCGCTTGGGATGCTCGTGATGTCCAACAGCCTACTCCTCAAGCATGCGAAGGCCATCACCGAGAAGTCCAAGAGCACAAAGGTCGAAGTTGTTGTGGGCAACGAGCCCGAGGGGTTCAGGGGGCTCCTGGGAAAGGCGAAGCTGCTGAGGATGCCTAGCCTCAAGGCCACGTCCCTGGACTGGTTGGTAGGGGGCGGGTTCTCCTCGAGCGAATGGGACAGGACGGTCAAGAACGAGCTCGTGCTCATCTCAGGCAGCAATTCCATGATCGTCTATAAGGAGGAGGACATGCGAAGGGCCATCAGAGTGGAAGGAACGATCATCGGCCGATTCATCTATTCCTTCGTGGACAGGGTGTTCCTTGAGGCTGAGCCAGTTGATGCGACCAAGCGCTAGTCGAGAAATCTCCATCATACAGATTCCGTGAGCAATGGAGAAGCCATGTGTGAATTTTCGATTATTATCTAAAAAGATAATGATTAAGATTGACGCATGGAGAGTCGGGTTCGACCTCTAAGGGAGAGAATCCTGTTACGCAAAATGTACTAGGCGTTGCCTTTCCCCTCGCCCAGGGCATCTTCGATGGTATCTTTGAAATGGTCCCTACCTACCAATTCAACCAAACCTTGCTTCTCCATATCCCTCATGGCCAAAGTATGCACGCCCACGAAGTACACTTTGACGTCCTGCTCTCCTGCCTCCTTGATAACCTTCTCAAGGGCGCGACCCGAGCTGATGTCCAGGAGCTGGGTGTTTGTTTCCATGTCGATGATCATGAGCCTCGGTTTGGGAGATGCCCTGATCAAGCTGAGCGCATGTCCCTTGATCATCGGCGCATTGGCATAGAATATCTGTGTGTTGAAGCGGAGTATCTTGACCCCGTCAATCTCCTTTGCCTCCGGATTGAGGCTGATGTCCTTGAACCGGCCGTCCGGCATCCTCCCTAATAAGCAGCCGCTCTGGCGGCTTACCTTCCAGATGAGCAGGCCCATGGCGAAGATGATGGCCAGCAATAGACCGATCAGCACCTCGAAGATCAACACCCCGAACAGCGCCAGAATGGCGAAGTAGAAATCCATGCGCTGGATGTGATAGTATCTGACCATCAACTTGACCTTGAGCGCGCCCTTGACAGCGAAAATGACTATCACTCCGAGAATGAACTCGGGGATGTAGTAGAACACCCCCGTAAGGAAGAGAAGGGTGGCCAACACCATCAGCCCCGCCACGATCAGCGTCATCTGCGTCTTGGAACCGCTGTTATTACCCACGTGGGAGGCGGACATGCTCACCCCCGTCCCTATCCCCTGCACGAAGCTTGAGCCGAGATTGGTCGCCGCCACGGCCACTAGCTCTTGATTTGGATCGATCTCATCGTTGTGCTTCTCCGCGATCTCGTCCCCGATGGCCACGGACTCCGAGAAGCAAACGAAGGCGATGCCTATGGCGGTGGGGATGACCAGGAATATAAGATCGGGGTCCATGACGGGCACGGAGAACGAAGGCAGCCCTGCGGGAATGGTGCCCACCAATGCGATCCCCATGGACTCCCAGTCGAGCAGATATGCGGCGACGAGGCCGACGATGAAGAGCACCAGCACAGCGGGGATCTTCTTGAACTTCTCCTCGAGCACATATAGGATTATGATGGCGATGATGGCCAGGCCCACGGTCACCATGCTTGCCTGGTCAAGCTCAGTTAGGATGTGCCAAAGCTGCTCGAAGAAGTTGCCTTCACCCTTCTCTACGCCCAACAGCTTGGGCACCTGACCGATGATGATTGTCAGTGCAAGTCCGAAGAGAAAGCCCTTCATGACAGGATAGGAGATGAAATTGGCCAGCAAGCCAAGGCGTAGGACGGCCATTACAAGGAGCATTAGGCCAGTAAGGAATGTGATAGTTACGACCGCAGTTAGGACGTCCTCGTATGCAGTTAGCGCAAGGGCGGTGATGGCCGTGGCGGTCAAGAGGGCCAGAGCGCTGGGGGTACTTACCACCGAGCGATGCCCCGAGCCGAAGATGGCGTAGAGGAAGAGGGCGATGAGTACCGCATACAGGCCATGCTGCGGCTCCACCCCCGCTACGCCAGCGATGCCCATCGACTCCGGGATGATCAGGCCTGCGACCGCGATGCCGGCGATGAGGTCGAAGCGTAGGTCCTTCCAATCGTACTTAGGCAGCCATTTGACGATGGGGAACAAGTTTTTAGCCCTGCTTCCAAGGCTTTCTTCATGGCTGCCCTCCCCTCCTCTTTTCATTTCAAGGACCTCATGTGCTCATATCGATATCAAAGCTACTCAGGGGGCGATACATCATCGAAGCACCAAGGAGGAAATCGCTTTGCTTTGAGTCCATCTTCGTTGCGCTCCCAGCTCTCATAATGAATCGAGAATCCTTCTGGTTGATTGCGCAGCAATGGGGCGCCTGAAACGGTTAAATAGCCTCCATTTAATCCTTGCCAGGGGTTCAATATGGCAGAGACGGTGATCGAGGTGCGCGACCTGGTGAAGAAGTACGGCAGCTTCACCGCGGTCGACGGCATCAGCTTCCAGGTCATGAAGGGCGAGGTCTTCTCGCTCCTCGGTCCTAACGGTGCGGGAAAGACCACGACCGTGGAGATAATGGAGTGCTTGCGCAGCCTGACCTCGGGCGATGTGCGCATCCTGGGAATGGACATCGACAAGGACACTTTGAAGATCAAGGGCAGGATCGGTGTCCTCCCCCAGGACTTCAACGCCTTCGACTTTCTCACGGTCAAGGAGAACATCGAATACTTCGGGGGCATGTTCCAGAAGAGCCTGCCCGCTGACGAGCTGATCAAGGCGGTGGATCTAGGCGAGAAGCGGGACGTCTGGTTCAAGAAGTTATCCGGTGGGCTCAAGCAGCGGGTGGGCGTGGCCATCTCCATGGTCAATGACCCGGACATCATCTTCTTGGACGAGCCCACGACAGGGCTGGACCCCAAGGCTCGGCGCGACGTCTGGGCCGTGGTACAGGACCTGAAGGCCAAGGGGAAGACGGTCATCCTGACCACCCACTATATGGAGGAGGCCGAGGTGCTCTCCGACCGCGTGGGAATCATCGACCGCGGTAAGTTCCTAGCACTCGGTACACCTCATGACATCATCGAGGAGTTCGGCACCGGCAGCCGATGCATAATCACCAACTGCGACGAGGCCTGCACGCAATCGCTCATTGCAGCAATGGCCCGGGATCGAGCGCAAGAACGGCAACGTCACCATCAAATTGGAGAACAAGGGCTCCTTGCCTGAGATCCTCTATACCGTGGACAGGTCGGGTGGCAATTACGAGCAGATACAGGTTACCCGGCCGACCTTGGAGGACGTGTTCCTGCGCTTGACGGGCAAGAAGCTCCATGAGGAGGAAGCCCCCCGGTCGAGGAGAAGAAAGGACTCTTCGGACGCAAGAAGAAGGAGAAGGGGGTGGCCTGATGGCGAACCGCATCATCGTCGCCTTGAAGGGAGAGGTCAAGACCTTCTACCGCAACAAGTCCACCATCTTCTGGACCGTGGCGTTCCCCGTATTGCTCATCCTTCTCTTCGGCGCCATATTCAGCGGCGGAGGCTCGGGGAGGGTCGACATCCATGTCCAGGACCTTTCGGACTCGCCGGCCTCATATGCGTTCATCGACTCGCTGCTCGACACCGGTTCGGTCAACGTGATCAATGTCAGCAAGGACGTCGACATCGACCAGTACATCAAGGACAACTCGCCCTACGCGGTGTTGATAATCCCTGAGGATTTCAGTCAATCGTTCCCCATACCTAACCAGACCCAGCAGATGACCTCATTGGAGCTGCGCAGCGACCCGACCAACTCCGGCTCGAGCATCGCCTATAGCATTATCGCGGGCGTGGCCAGCCAATACAACCTCTATTTCGCTGGGGGCACTAACTGGATTACCGTGAGCATGAGCGACATCACTCAGACCGGTTTCAGCTACATCGACTTCTTCATACCTGGGGTCATTGCGCTGACGTCCATGACCACCACCATCTTCTGGATGGTCAGCGTGATGACCCGCTATCGCACCAACGGCATCTTCAAGAAGCTCACCACCACCCCATAACCCGGTACGAGTGGCTCTCCGCCCAGATACTTTGGCAGCTGGTGGTGGTGTTCATGTCGGTGGCGGTCATCATGCTGGTCGGGATACTGGTGTTCGACATGCACTTGACCTTCACGCCACTGGCCATCCTGGTGATAATCATGTCCTCGGCGCTGTTCAGCAGCATGGGCATGATCATCGCTCGCTTCATCCACGACGAGGAGACGGCCTCCACCGCTGCCAACGCCATCACCTTCCCCATGATGTTCCTGTCCGGGATATTCTTCAACCTGGCCTTCATGCCGGAATGGCTTGCGGCCATCGCCAAGGTGCTCCCTCTCTACTACGTAGGAGAGGCGCTGAGGAACACCATGGTGTACGACAATCAATCGGCGGCATTGGAGAACGCGCTCATCGTCCTGGTCCTGGCGGTCATCTTCTTCGTGGCTGGCGTGCTGCTGTCCAAGTGGAAGGACGAGTGAGCAAACAACTTCCCCTTTTCTTCCCTTTTTTTCCTGCCTTATCGCCATCGAGAGGCTGCTCCATTTCTAAATTTCTGTGGCTCGCTTCTGAAAGCCATTAATACACTGTCAGCTATTCGCATGCCGAGCTGTTCAAATGAGGCTGACAGGTAGCGAGCGTTCTCAGATCATGACCCATTCCGACATCCGCGCCATGACCATCGAGTGCACCAAGGTCAACGGCATCAACCTGGCTCAGGGAGTGTGCGATCTGGACATCCCGCCATTGGTGGTAAATGAGGCAAAGAAGGCCATCGATGACGGTTGGAACACTTACACCCGCTTCGATGGTTTGCCGGTGCTCAGGGAGGCCATCGCCAAGAAGGTGAAGGCCTTCAACGGCCTCGAGGCAGACGTGGAGAAGAACATAATATGCTCGGAAGGCACCACCGGGGCCATGTTCGCCACCTGCATGGCGCTCCTCAACCCCGGCGACGAGGTCATCATCCCCGCGCCCTACTACCAGTACCATGTGTTCACGGTCCAAATGTGCGGCGGCAAGCCGGTCATGCCCAAGCTAGGCCCCCCGCCGGCGTGGAAGTTCGACGCCGACGCCATCCAGGAGAGCATCACCAAGAAGACCAAGGCCATCATCATCAACACACCCTCCAACCCCTCCGGCAAGGTCTATTCTATGGCCGAGCTGAAGGCTCTGCGCGACATATGCGTGGACAACGACCTCTTCTGCTTCACCGACGAGATCTACGAGTACTTCGTCTACGACGACCTGAAGCACATCTCGCCAGCATCACTGGATGGAATGCAGGAGAGGACCATGACCATCTCCGGATACTCGAAGTCGTTCAGCATCACCGGGTGGAGGGTCGGGTATGTCCACTGCCATGAGAAATGGAAGAACACCATCGGCTACGTCAACGACCTGATCAACGTATGCACGCCGACCCCGTTCCAGATTGCCGTCGCCAAGGGCATCGAGCAGCTGCCTGCGTCGTATTACTCGGGCATATGCGATGAGTACGCCGGCAAGAGGAAGATGATGCTCGACGCCTGTAAGGACGCCGGCCTCCACGCCTATAAGCCAGAGGGCTCCTACTACGTGCTGGCGGACGTGTCGATGGTGCCAGGCAAGACGGCGAAGGACAAGGCCATGCACATCCTGAAGAAGACGGGAGTGGGGGCGGTGCCCGCGACGGCCTTCTTCCCTGACGACAGCGGTGATGCCATGGTGAGATTCTGCTTCGCCAAGAAGGACCACGTCCTCAAGGAGGCGTGCGAGCGGTTGAGGAAGCTGCACGTTTGAATAGCAGGTCCTGATGCGAGTCCGGATTCCTCGCTCGAAAATCTGGAAGAGACGCCTAACGACTGGATGGGCGATGAAGTGGCCGCAAATCTTGATGTGAAAGGGGTGCGATGCTGCAATTATGAATCTCACCAACGAGAGCTATGTCATCCTGATCAAGACCAAGGCCTCGACCGAGCGCTATTACAAGGACAAGGACGGATGGCTGAAGATCAGCTCGCGGGGTCGCACGTTCGAGGCGACGGCCGAGCAGGTTCTGAACCATGTCCTCCCTGCTATGGCTGGCATCAAGCCGAACGTGATTGTAGAAGTGGAACATTACGAGGACCCGGAAGCGCGGATCTTGGCAGACCAGCGTGCTCCCGAAGGTCAGCGAGGGATGCCTTGAGGTTCGAGCCTTGTAGATCTTAAATATGCAATATAGAATAAAATGAGAACGAACCTGGAAGGCTTCATTTCTTGATCAGGTTGGAGGCTCACGCCTCATCGCAGGTCCTCCAGCACCACTGAGGTGTCCCCGCACCAGACCCTGAGCTCCTCGGCGCTCGCAGGCACCAGCTTGGCGCGTATCACGAAGTCCTCGATCTTCATCCAGCGGGACAGCCCCTCCATCATCTGCCAGAGCTCGTAGCGGATGTGAGGCTCGTAATAGCCTAGCTTGTTCAACAGCGCCTTGGTCTCGTTCTTCGGGCTCTCCACCCAAATGGTATCGAACCCCGAGTTGTGGATGAAGTCGTGCAACAGACGGGTGGCCACGCGCTTGCGCCTGAACTCTGGACGGACGTAGACCTGGGAGAAGAGCATGGGGAAGCTGACCATGCCGTGGGCGAATTTGGAGAACTCCCGCCTCGGCTCACGGTAGATGTAATAGCCAGCGGGCTCCATCCCCCGATCCCGCTGCGCCCAGACGATCTTGGCCTTCTCCTTGCCCTCGATCAGGTACATGAAGCCGGGGTTCTCGATACCTGGCCTCGTCCTGCAGGCCTCTCAGGATGAACTTGTCCCGATAGTCGCGGACTTTGGATATATGCAGGTGGGGCCTCTGCTCCTGGGCTTCGCTCCTTGCCTCCTTCTCGCTTACCGCTGGAACGACGCTGTCCCCGAACGTGGAGCACTTGACGTCATCGCATTCGAGCTGATTCACTGCATCCCATCCTTCTCGTCCGCTCACCTAGATTCGCATCGGATGCTATATTTAATTCGCCAAGGTCCCCGAAAGTGAGTAGCTACTTATTGATAGGACGGCTGTCCTCGCTGCGCAGGATCGAATCCAACCGCTCCAAGGCCGTCCGGTTGGCTGGGAACACCAGCATGCCCCTTGCCTCCTCGTAGGTACACCATCTGGCATCGGAATGCTCCTTGCCATCCAGCTTCACCCTGGTACCCGGACGGACCTCCACGCCGAAGGCATGCTCGTGGACCGCCCGTGGAGCATAGAACCTGTGGCTCAGGAGCCCAGGAAGGATTCGGACTACTTCCTTTATCCCCGTCTCCTCCCTGATCTCGCGGCGCAGCGCCTCCTCGAGGCTCTCGGTGTCCTCCACGCCTCCGGTCAAGGGCTGCCAGAACCCACCCTGCCGCGGATTCCGCTTGAGCAACAGGAAGAACGTCCCCGTCTGGCCACGCTTGAAGATTATCCCCAAGACCGACTGGTCGGTCCGCGTCATGCTACCCCTCTTCTTTCCTGGTGGCCGATGCCCTCGACCGCGAGGCTCTCGCCAGGCTTCAGCACGACGCACTCAGTCCTCGTCTCCTTTTCCACCAGCCTTTTGAACTTCTGCGGGTCGACGTCGATCGGGGGGAAGGTGGAGTAGTGCATCGGCACCACGACCACGGGTTTGAGCATCTTGACCGCCCGGACGGCGTCCTCGATGCCCATGGTGTAATGCCCACCGATCGGCAGCATGGCCACGTCCAGGTCGAACTCCTCGCCGATGAGGCGCATGTCCCCGAACAACGCCGTGTCCCCGGCATGGTACATGCGCGCGCCGTCGGCCTCGAGGACGAAGGATGCGGCCTGGCCCAGGAACACGCCGTCATCCGTGCAAGATGAATGAATGGCGGGGAAGAGCTTCGCCCGCCCCATCGGCAACGCCATCGTGCCGCCGAAGTGACCGTCCATGACCTTGGCCCCCTTGGCGGCGCAGTAGTTGGCCAGCTCGAACGTGCCCACGATGGTGGCGCCGGTCCGCTTGGCGATAGAGACCGCATCCCCCAGATGGTCGCCATGGGCATGGGTGACCAGTATCACGTCCGCCTTGGCATCCTTGGCCTTAATGGAGGCCTTAGGATTGCCATCCAGGAAGGGATCGATGAGCACCATGCCCTTGGAGCAGGCGATGCTAAATGCGGAATGTCCTAGATAGGTCAGCTCGGGCATCTTCTCCAAAGCAGTAATAGCTATTGCCCCTAGAAAAAAACGCATCCTCGCTCTATCGTAGAAGAACGAACTGGTCGGTTCCGTGGTCGGCCAACTGGATCATCTCCACCGCACCAGGATCTCCTCGCGACGGAACGCCTTGAGGGCCAGATAGAGCACGAGGAGGTCGAGCGCGAATATCCCAGCAGCGAAGAGGAGCATGAGCTCGACCGAGAGGACGACCACGCCCACTACGGCGACCACGAAGAACGCTATCGCCGGGAGCACGATCACCCCACCGATCTGCTGCGAGCTCCTCACATCCGTCACCCTTGAGGAGATGATGACGTTGATCAGCACGCTGAGGATGCCGAAGAGCGGAGCCAGGACGAAGACTCCTATCAGCCAGATGGCGTTGGGGAGGATGTAGTAGCCAAGTATGGGCTCGGTGACCACATCGGTGATTATCACCGTTGGGATGAGGGAGAGCCAGGTGACCGCCATGGTGGGAATGAGTATTGCCAGCGTCTTCCCCGCCAGGAGCTCCAGGTCCGAGGTGGGGGTGGCCAGGAGCGGCTCCAGGCTCCGGGATAGCTTCTCGCCGACGAAGGAGTAGGACGCGATCACCGTGGGGATTATCGTAGGGATGAGGATGAAGAACATCAGTAACAGGTTGATGAAGATCTTCATGTATACCTCGGCCTCGCTCTCCACCCCAAGGAACAGGGAGCCGAGGGTTAGGGAATTGACCACCGTGGAGGTCCAGATGTTGCAATGGTTGAGGATCGAGGATTCGACCTGGCAGCCAGTGATGTTGCTGTCCTTAACCATGCACGCGGTCAGCTCGCAGTTGACGATCTCGCAATTGGTTATGGCGCAGTTCTGCAGGTCGACGTTCTCCAGGCGGAAGTTGTTGATGCTTATGTTGGACAGCTGCTGGTCGGTCAACTCCCCCTCGACGTTGATGCTGAGGTCCAATGGTTCGTCGGCCGGCGGGGTGGTGAACGCGGCTATCGGCACCAGGTACACGAGCGGCAGGACCGTGGACATGAGGATGGGCATAATGAAGAGCGAGATCAGGATGTAGCGGTTCTTGCGGTACTCGGCCATCTCCTTGCGCAGGATGGTGCTGACCTTTTCCCAGCGCAACGTCCACCTCATCTCCCGCCCCCTATCAGCTTGAGGTAGATCTCCTCCAGGGAGCGCTTGACGTCCTCGACGTAGGCGATGTCCGCCCCTAAAGAAACGAGCTTGGAGACGATGGCGGGGTTGTCCCGCTTGGGGTCGGCCACGTCCACGATCAGAGAGGAGTTCTCCTGCCTGACGTCGAGGACGTTGGGCATGGACCGTACCGCCTGCAGGTGCTCGGGGCGGACCTCCCGCAGCTGGATCAACGTCGCGCGACCGAAGTAGCGCGAGGCCAGCTCGTCAGGCGCTCCTACGGCTAGGAGGCGGGTGCGCAACACCCCTATGCGGTCACAGACCCTCTGCGCCTCGTCCAGGTTGTGGGTGTTGAGGAAGATGGTCCGACCTTCCTTCTTCAGGTCGAGCAGGAACTCCCGCACGGTCTTGGCCGCCTCGGGGTCGAGGGCGGCGGTCGGCTCGTCTAGGAAGATGTAGTCGGGGTTGTGCACCAGCGCTCGGGCGATGGCCACCTTCTGCTTCATGCCTTTGGAGAATTTTCCTACCGCCTCGTCCCTCCGGTCCCAGAGGTTGAGGGTCTTGAGCAGGTCCATGATGCGCTTCTCCCGGTCCTGCGCCCCCACCCCGTACAAGCGGGCGAAGAAGTCCAGGTTCCGGTACGCCCCCAGGCTCTCGTAGAGGCCGGGGTTCTCCGGCAACAGGCCGATGTTCTGGCGGATCTGTAGCTGCTCCCTCTTGTCCCTGATATCCAAGGAGTTGAGGTAGGCTGTGCCGGATGTAGGGGCGATGAGGCAGCACAGCATGCGCACGGTGGTGGTCTTGCCCGCGCCGTTCGGACCGAGGAAGGCGAACGCCTCCCCGTCCTTGATCTGGAGGCTCAGGTCCTCGACCGCGACCGTGCTCTCGAACTTTCTCCCTAGGCCGACCGTCTCGATCAACAGGGTTGCCTCTATTTGGTTGAGCGGGAATCCAGATGATTATGCTTTCGATGGGGCTAGCGCGGCGACTTCTCCAGGATGCGGCCGAGCTCCTCCTCGGAGGTGTTGAGCATGATCAGGTCACCGACCGTGCCGACTAGGGACGTTGGCAGCTTGACCTCCCGCTTCTTGAGGACGCCCTTCTTCAGCTTCATGTCGTTGAAGGCTTCCTTCCCCACCTCCACCTCGATGAACCCCACGCGCCAGTTCGCCTCCGGCTCTAGATAGAGGGACTCGGAGATGCCGATCTCGCGGCCATTGTTGGAGACGACGCGCTTGTTGACAAGGTCCCCCGCGCCCGTTGGTAGGACGGAGGGATCGATGATGAACTGGGCTAGCTTCGTCAGGGGCTCTTTGAGCTTGACCACGTCCTTGATGCTGTCCACCTTGTCGGTGTGGAAGGCGGTGCGTGCCGCCCCGAACAAGGGCTTCTTGACGTTCAGGTTCGCCTCCACGCCCTTCGTGATCATGATCTTCAAGGCGCCGACGCGCCAGTTCTCCGTGTCCACCGCAACGCCTTCTACGGTGCCTACAACCTTGGCGTCCGAGCTCAGGACCTCGATGCCGATTATGTCTTCCAAGCGAAGCATCCCATCACCTGAAGGTGCTATTCAGGTCGCTTGGTAATAAGGATTGCTCGAGGTTATTGATTTTAGATCGGTCCCTGAGAGCTTCCTTCAGCAGTCCGTAATCCTCCAGGAAGGATTCTAGGATCATCGCGTGGTCGAAGAAGAAAGTGGAGAAATCTGAAAAGGTTTCAGGATGGATGTCAGCTCACTGGTTTCCCTTCTTCTTCTGCCTGGACTTCCAGTACATATAGACGCCCACGCCCAATACGGCGATCGAGATCACAGCCAATATCGGCAGCCAGACGTCCGAGCTGATGGGGTCGTCAGGGATCTCCACAGATATCTGGGCGGTATTGTCCGACTCGTTCCATTCGCTGGTGTCGTTGCTAGGGTCCACGATGACCTCGAAGGTATGATCGCCGGCGGTCGGCATCCAATTCCAGGTGAGATTGGCATGCTCCCCGGGAGCTAGGTAACCTATGGTCAGCAGCCCATCCAGTTGCGTCCCGTCAAGCTTCATCTGCACCTCGATGTTGGCCGCCGTGTCGTTGCCCAGGTTGTAGACCGTTACCGTGACCTTGAGCACCTGCCCCTTGACCGGTGGGTCGGGGGCGTAGGAGATGCTATCATCGTCCACGAACAAGTTGGGCTTCACGGTCTGCTGCGGAAAGACGGTGAAGGCCTTGGTGATGTTGTTGTTGCTCTCGTCCGTCTCCATCACGGTGTTCAGGCCGTCCACCGTGATGTTGACGGTCCTCTGCCCCAGAGTGGCCTTCCATTTGATCGAGGTCTCGTTGGCCATGCCCGCATCGATGAATGGGATGATATTCACCGACTGCAGGAGGCCGTCTATGCGGAAGGCGACCGTGACCTGGGTAGCGGGGACCTCGCCCAAGTTCTGCACCAGTACCGCGATGGTCACATTCTGGCCCACCTTTGGCACCGCCGGCGAGATGATGACCGAGGATGCGCCGACCGCTAGGTCCGCTCGATAGCTCTCGGAGAAGACCTCGATGCTTACCTCGGCGCGGTCGTTGCTGGTGTCCATGTCGCCGTCCGCGTTAACCATGACCACCAGGCTGTGCGGACCGGTCGATGCGGGGGTCCAGTTGGCGTAGACCGTGTAGAAGGGCCCGTCGATCCTGCCGGTATAGCGGACGACCTGCTGCGAGCTGTCGATGTGGAAGATGACCTGGACGTCGTCATATATGTACTCGCCAAGGTTGGAGATCTTGGCGGAGATGTTGATGAGCTCGCCCTGATGGGCGGGCGACGGCGAGTAGGTGATATTCTCCTGGGTGATGGCCAGATCCCTCCTCAGGACCGGCTCGGAGACGACGACCTCCTTCGTGGCCATGTTGTTGCCCTCGTTGAGCTCCTCCACGTAGTTGTCGGGGTCCACCTCCACCTTGATCGTATATGAGATGGGGAAGGTCGGCATCCAGATGATCAGCGTCGTGTAGTTGCCATAACCTGGGACGCGAGGGATGAGGGTCGACATCTTGCTGGAACCGATGGTGAAGTCGACCGTCACATTGATGGCGTCGGAGTTGCCGTCGTTTTGGACGTCAGCGTAGATGGTGACATTGTCGCCCGTGACGGGCTCCTCGGGCGAGTAGGTGATGCTTGCCGAAGTTATCTTCAGGTCCACAGGTCGGCTCGGGGTTGTTGTTGACGATGGTGACGTTTATCATCTTCTCGGCCGAATAAAGCACCCCATCGAAGGAGCGCGCGTGCACCTCATAGTCGCCGTCGAAGAAGGCGGTCGAGTTGACGGTGAAGTCCCATGTGATCTGGAAGAGGACGTTGGCCGGCTTCCAGCCGTTCCACTCCGCCACATCGACGGGTCCGCCGCCCTTCTTGGTCACCTTGACCTCGACCTGCATCACGGGGGAGGTGTCGTTGTCCAAGCAGCTGCCTTGGACGATGAACAGATTGGTCCTTGTGACGCCATCGTCAGGGAAGTCGATGCTTACGGTCGGCGCCTCGTTCACGACCTTGGTGAAGATGATGTCCCTCTCCGGCGCTAGGAGGCCCGCGGTCGTCCTGGAAGACGATGTAGGCCGTTCCATTGAAGTCGCAGAAGATGCTTGGAGATGATTGATTGGAGGCGTACGGATCTGCCTGGACGGGGGTTCTAAAGGTAATGGCGTCGTTGGAACGGGTGTACATCACCTGGAACCCGTCGGTCACGTATTTACGGTACACGACGGAGACGACGCCCCTCGAATCGGCGCCCGATGAAGGCATCGACTGCTCTCCAGTGCTGCCGTCGATGACGAACGGCGTCGAGAAGGTCGTAGTCGTCGGTGGTAGACACGGACCCGATAATGTCATAGCTCACGCCCCGCTCCTCCTGCCAGACGATGAATACCTTGCCCGAAGGCAGGTTGTTCACGCTAGGATACCAGTGCTTCGTCGGCTCCGGGCCGGACACCTTCACCCCATCCGCGAACAGCTGGCCATAGTTGTGCGACGTGGTGACGTATATATCCCCCAGGGGGTTGCTCCGCAGGTCGTGCCATGCGATCGTAACGTTCTTCTCGCGGACGGAGATCGAGGGATACTGCTGCATGTCCTTGGCCGGGGTCCCTGGCATCCTCTTAGGCTGGATTTCAGGCACGATCGCGCTAGTGAAGGTGGCGAACATCACAAAGGTGTTGTTATTGCCAGGGACGTCCTCGGCGTAGGTCAGATAAAGGACAGTCATTCTCAAATGCCAGGTCCGGGTTGGTCTGGTTCCACCATTCCGAAGATGGCGCTACGAGGACATTAGAGGAGAAGAAAGGCCCGCCGCTGAAGGTGGCCATATAGATCTGATAAGTCCCGGTTCGGTTGTCGCTCCACGCGACGTAGACCTTCGTGCCTTCCGCGTTGGCCACGACCACCGGATCATTGGCTTGGCATCTCACGCCGATGTCCATGACCCGATCCGGCTCCGAGAAGCTCAGTCCGCCGTTCGAGGACATGCTGAAGAACACGGTCGATATCTGACTGTCCTGCTCGACCCAGACGACGTAGACATTGCCATCCCCGGTCGAGAACACGTTAGGGATCGACCTGATCCCCGTCCCTGTCGGCGCAGGTTGACGACCACGCCTGGCGTAGGTCCTGCCGCAAGTTCAGCGTTCGCTCCAAAGCTCGCCATCGGTGCCAATGACATCGTTAGGAACATCGCGACCATGGCGACGGCCACGCATACGCCCCTCCACCCCATGCACCACAAATGGAAGGGGTGCTATAAAACGATTGCAGAGATGGGGATTAATTGGACCACATCATAGATAATGAGCCCTATAATTCGCATACGCAATGCCTTTAGAATTTTACGTTTCGTTTCACTTAGATAATCGTTAGATAAAGACTATATCAGCCGGGTCCTTTTGGTTATATGGGACACTCTTAAATGGATAAGAAAGAAGGTGCGATTCTACTTCCTATTCTCATCCTAGTGATACTGTCATTCTCAGCTTCGAGCGCTGGTCTAACCGGGTCTGAAATTACCAATTCCTCCTACATCGATGACTTTGGCGAAAGCACGGTTTCATCTTTCGAGATGGTAGACCATCAATTGGTCGGCGAGGGAACACTATCCGATGATGCATCCCAGATCAATCCTGTGAAGGTACCCACCTCACCAAAGAGCCTCGTGGCCACCGCCGGGAACGCCCAGGTCATCCTGACCTGGTCCCCTCCAGCCAACAGCGGAGGGGTTCCGATAAACAACTACTCCGTATATCGCGGCATCTCACCAAGCGGTGAGGTCCTCCTGGTCAACATCAGCCCGGTACTAACATATACGGATATTGGTCTCACCAACGGCCAGACCTATTATTATATTGTCACCGCCTGGAATTCCGTGGGGGAGAGCGCCCCATCCAACGAGGCATCGGCCACGCCTGCCACCGTGCCCTCGGCCCCCCAGAGCTTGACCGCCTCCTCGGGCAATGCCCAAATCGGCCTGACCTGGACGGCGCCCTCGAGCAATGGTGGCAGGCCGATATTGAACTACACCCTCTACCGTGGCACGACCTCGGGCGGAGAGACCTTGCTGACGACCCTGGGCAACGTACTATCCTACACAGACATTGGTCTCACCAACGGCCAGACTTACTACTATGTGGTCAGGGCGGTAAACGTTGTGGGGGAAGGCCCGCTGTCTAACGAGGCCTCCGCCACCCCGGCCACCGTCCCATCATCTCCGCAGAGCCTCGTTGCCACCGCTGGGAACGCCCAGGTCACCTTGGCATGGACGGCGCCTATTAGCGACGGCGGAAGCTCGATCACCAATTACAGAATCTACCGAGGGACAACGCCGGGCGGAGAGACCTTATTAACCACCATCGGCAACGTCCTCACTTATCTGGATTCGAGCGTCACGAACGGTCAGATCTATTACTACCAAGTGAGCGCGGTGAATGGTGTGGGAGAAGGCCCCCAATCAATCGAATCCTCCGCCACTCCCATGGACGTGCCGAGCGCGCCTAGGGACTTGGCCGCGTCAGCAGGCAACGCTCACATTACTTTGACCTGGAACGCGCCAGCGAGCGACGGGGGAAGCCCGATAACCAACTACAACATCTACCGCGGAACGGCCTCGGGCGGAGAGACCCTGCTGACGACCGTCGGTGATGTGCTCACCTATGATGACTTGGGACTTGCCAATGGCCAGACCTATTACTACAGGGTCAGCGCGGTCACCGCGAACGGAGAAGGCCTTCAATCCAATGAGGCGTCCGCGACACCGGCCACCACGCCCTCGGCGCCCCAGAGCCTCGTGGCGACCGCGGGCAACGCCCAGATCGTTCTGACTTGGACAGCGCCCTCGAGCGATGGAGGGGGGCTCATATCCAACTACAGACTGTATCGCGGCACGACCTCTGGAAGCGAGGTCCTGCTGACCACGGTCGGGAACGTCCTCACCTACACCGATGTCGGACTGACCAACGGCCAGACCTACTATTACAAGGTAAGTGCAGTGAACTGGGCCGGAGAGGGAGCACAGTCCAACGAAGCCGCGGCCGCTCCAGCCAGCGTGCCCTCGGCGCCCCAGAGCCTCGTCGCCACCTTCGGCGATGCGCAGATAAGCTTGGCCTGGTCTCCGCCGTCGAGCAATGGCGGCAGCCCGATAACCGGCTATAGGATCTACCGCGGGACATCTCCAGGCGGGGAGGTCTTGCTGACGACGGTCGGAGTAGTGTTCACCCACCTGGACACTGGCCTGACCAACGGACAGACATATTACTATAGGGTCGGAGCGGTGAACGCCGCGGGCGAGGGCGCATCCTCCAACGAAGCGTCCGCGACCCCCGCCACCTTGCCTTCCGCCCCCCAGAGCCTCGTGGCGACCGCGGGCAATGGTCAGATCGGTCTTTCATGGATGGCTCCATCGAGCGATGGGGGCCGGTCGATCGCCAACTTCAAGGTGTATCGGGGCACCGCGCCCAACGTCGAGACCCTGTTGACCACTGTCGGGAACGTCCTCACCTATACAGACACAGGACTGACAAACGGCCTCACCTACTACTACAAAGTTAGCGCTGTAAGCTCCATCGGCGAGGGCGCCCAGTCTGGCGAGGCTTCCGCCACCCCCGCCTCCGTGCCCGGCTCCCCCACCCTCAGCTCAGCAACGCCTGGCTTGAGCCGGGTCACGCTTGTCTGGGCAGCTCCCGGGAGCGATGGCGGCCGCGCGATCACCAACTATCAGGTCTTCCGCGGCCTCACCTCGGGGGGCGAGACGCTTTTCACCACTCTAGGCAGCGTCCTGACCTATGAGGACAACGGGCTGATCAATGGCCAGACGTATTTCTACCGGGTGGCGGCCGTCAATTCCGTAGGCGCGGGCGCGCTCTCGAACGAGCTAAGCGCCAAGCCCGTCGGCCCACCGACCGCCCCTCAGAATGTGCAGGCCCGATCCGGGGATTCTTTCATAAACATCACCTGGTCGGTCCCGGCCAGCGACGGGGGCAGTCCAGTGACCAGCTACCAGGTATGGAGGGGCCCGTCCTCGGGGACGGAGACGTTCCTGATAACCGCTGGCCTCAAGCTCTGGTTCAATGACACCGGTGTGACCAACGGCCTCACCTACTACTACTTCGTGATCGCTCAGAATTCTCAGGGCAGCGGCCAGGGCTCGAGCGAGGTGTCCGCCATGCCCAGCAAGACGACCATCGTCCCGACCGCTCCTCGGAGCCTAGTGGTCACAGCTGCGAACGCTCAGGCGTCCTTGACGTGGTCGGCGCCGGCCAGTGACGGAGGGGCTCCAGTAACGCATTACTCAGTGTACCGCGGCACGGCGCCTGGAGCGAGGTCGCTACTAACCGTCCTCGGCCCGGTCCTTAGCTATACCGATACCGGCCTGACCAACGGCCAGATATACTATTACACAGTGAGCGCGACAAACGATGTCGGCGAGGGGGCTCAGTCCAATGAGGCCTCGGCGACCCCGGCGACCGTCCCCTCGGCCCCGCAGGCCCTCTCTGCCTCCTCAGGCAACGCCCAGGTCGTCCTGACCTGGTCCGCTCCCGCCAGCAACGGCGGTTCCTCGATCACTGGTTATAAGGTCTATCGCGGCACCACCTCGGGAGGGGAGGTCTTCTGACCACCCTCGGCAATGTCCTGACCTATACCAACACCGGGCTGACCAATGGCCAGATCTATTATTACAAGGTCAGCGCGGTGAATTCAGTAGGAGAGGGGGCCCAATCCACCGAGGCCTCGGCCGTCCCGGTGACCGTGCCTTCATCGCCTACGCTCACATCCTCTACACCTGGCAACGCCCAGATCGTCTTGGCATGGACGGCACCGAGCAACAATGGTGGGTCCTCGGTCACCAACTACAAGGTCTATCGTGGTACTTCCTCGGGAGGGGAGACCCTCCTCACCACCTTAGGCAACCTGCTCTCCTTCACGGATACCGGGCTAACCAACGGGCAGACCTACTATTACAAGGTCAGCGCCGTCAACTCGGTCGGCGAAGGCGGGCAGTCCAACGAGCTCAATGCCAAACCCATCGGACCGCCGGCTACGCCTCAGAACATCCAGACGAAGCCTGGCGATGCCTTCGTCAACCTTACCTGGCTTGCCCCAGCCAGCGATGGCGGAAGCGCCATCACCAACTACCAGGTGATGAGGGGCCTGACCTCGGGAGCGGAGACCTTCCTGGCCAACGCCGGCCTCAAGTTCTGGTACAACGACACGGGCTTGAACAATGGCCAGATCTACTATTACAGAGTGAGGGCGGTCAATGCCCTTGGCGCGGGGCCGAACTCCAGCGAGGTGTCCGCGACACCTAGCCAAACGGCGACCGTCCCGTCGGCCCCGCAGAGCCTAACTGCCATAGCCAGCAACGCTCAGGTCGTATTGAGCTGGAACGCTCCCTCCGACAACGGAGGCTCCCCGATCACCAATTACCGAGTGTACCGCGGGACGACGCCGGGAGGAGAGACGCTGCTCATCACGCTCGGCGACCTATTGACCTACACCGATACAGGGTTAACCAATGGCCAGACGTATTACTACACGGGCAGCGCTCTTAATTCTGTTGGCGAAGGACCTCGGTCCAACGAGGCATCGGCCACCCCTGCCAACGTTCCCTCGGCCCCTCAAGCCCTTTCCGCCACCGCTGGCAATGCGCAAGCAACCTTGACATGGACATCCCCTTCCGACGACGGCGGAAGCTCGATCACGAACTATGTCATCTATCGAGGGACCACCTCAGGAGGAGAGGTCATCCTGACCTCGATAGGCAATGTCCTGACATATCTGGACACCGGCCTCTCCAATGGACAGACCTATTACTACAAGGTCAGCGCGATCAACGCCATCGGTGAAGGCTCCCAGTCCGATGAGGTCTCCGCAACCCCTGGCACAGTGCCTTCCGCGCCACAGAACCTCATCGTGATCCCCGGCGACTCCTTCGTCAACCTGACCTGGATGCCGCCAGCGAGCGACGGCGGTAGTGCGATCCTCAATTATACCATCTACCGGGGGACGGCGCCGGGAGCGGAGGTCTTCCTGTTGGTTATCGGACCTTCGCTCGGTTACATCGACTCGGGGCTCACCAATGGCCAGACATATTACTTCAAGGTGAGCGCCACAAGCGCGACAGGCGAAGGCGCTCAGTCAAATGAGGCATCCGCCACTCCGGCCAACGTGCCTTCGGAACCGCAGAACCTCACGGCAACAGCCGATGACTCCGAGGTAAACCTGACCTGGTCTTCGCCCTTGAGCGATGGCGGGAGCCCGATCATCGGCTTTAACCTATATCGTGGCACGGAATCCGAGAACATGAACCTTCTGGTTGCCCTCGGAAACGTGCTCTCGTACGTCGATGCCGGGCTCACGAACGGGCAGATCTACTACTACAAGGTCAGCGCCTGGAATGCGTTCGGGGAGGGCGCCACTTCTGCCGAGGCCTCGGCCGTTCCGGCCACCGTTCCTTCCGCGCCAGGGAATCTGACCGCCTCCAGAGGGAATGCCGAGATCATTCTAGAATGGTCATCGCCTGAGAGCGATGGTGGCAGTCCCGTGACGAATTACACCATATATCGAAGCATTCAGCCTGGTACCGAAGCCATCCTTGCGGTCATGGGCGGCGCCCTCAATTACACGGACAGTGGGCTCGCCAACGGCTTGACCTATTACTATGTGGTGAGGGCCATCAACGCCATAGGCGAAGGGGGACCATCCAACGAGGTCTCCGCCACGCCTGCCTCGGTACCATCGGCGCCCCTAAACTTGACCGCCACGCCTGGGATCTCCCAGATCACCCTTGATTGGACGGCGCCGGTCAGCGATGGAGGCAGCCAAATAACCAACTACACGATCTATCGCGGGACGAGCTCGGGTGGGGAAGTGTTGCTGGTGACAATTGGCGACGCCCTCAGCTATGTCGACTCCTCGCTCGCCAACGGCCAGATCTATTACTATGAGATAAGTGCCTCGAGCGCCATCGGCGAAGGTCCGCTCTCCGAGGAGGCATCTGCGATACTACCCACCACGCCCTCGTCCCCCGGCGATCTGACCGCATCCTCAGGCGACATGCAGATCGCCCTCGCCTGGACATCCCCAGGGAATGATGGCGGGAGCCCGATCACGAGCTACCTGATATATCGTGGGGGGGTTCCTGGGGAACTGAGCCTGCTGACCACCGTCGGCGACGTCCTCGCCTATATCGACAGCGGCCTTGAGAACGGTCATGTTTACTACTACATGGTGAGCGCCGTGAATGCCGTGGGAGAGGGTGCTCCCTCGAACGAAGCATGGGCGACCCCTTCCACGGTCCCTTCGGCCCCGCTCGGACTTCTGGCCTTGGCCAGCGATCGAGCCATCGAATTGAATTGGACGTCACCGTCCTACGAGGGGCCAGGGGCGCTCTATTATCACCTACTTCGGGATGATGCTGAGATCTGGTCCGGGACTTCCACTAGCTATCACGACAACCAGGTGACGAAGGGGCGCATGTATTCCTATCAAGTGGCGGCTCAGAACTCGGTCGGCAGAGGTGCCAATAGCAGTGGGGTGAGGGCTGCCGCCTTCGGCCCCCCTGACCCTCCTTGGGGTTTGACTGCAGTTCCAGGGAATGGAGAGGTCTCACTGAGCTGGGAGGAGGTCAACTACAGCGGACCTGGAATGCTGACCTACTTCATCTACCGCGACGGATGGCGGATTTGGAGCGGCAATGTGACCGATTATCTCGACACATCTGTCTACAATGGTATGACATATTTGTACCAGGTGGCCGCATCCAACGCCATTGGACGGAGCGCGAACTCGTCCATAAAGAGCGCAGCGCCACAGGGCCCTCCGACCCCTCCGCTTGGATTTCAGGCGCAACCCGGTCCGGGCTCCGTCCAACTCAACTGGAGCGCCCCTGCCTATTGTGGCCCAGGCAATATAATTTACATCATCTTCCGAGATGGTATGCTGATCTGGAGCGGCGAGGAGACCGAGTTCGAGGACTCGGGGCTGTTGGAGAACGTCGCGCATTCCTATACCATAGTGGCATACAACTCGATCGGCAGGGGGGCGAACAGCACCTCGGTTCAGGTCGTGCCTTTGTCCACGCAGAGCGAGCCTCCTCCCTACTGGGGGTTGGTCACCTTCCTGGGCTTCGTGGGCATCGCCGCCATACCCATGAGCTTGCTGGCCTATCGCATGTATCATATCCGATACATCCGGTCCGTCTCGATGCTTCCCGACATGAGATGCCCGAGCTGCGGGACGGTCATCCCAGCCACCGCCGCCAAATGTCCGGTATGCAGGGTGCGCTTCACCGTGCGCAAGATCGTCAAAGAGAAGCCTTGAGCTCACCTGACCGGAAGAAATGATGAATCATCACATTCGTCGGTAAGCACGTTCTATCAAGAATGCAATATGATTGTCCGCCTAATGGAGGGAGTCCGCCACTGTCTGCTTCTTAAGTTTAAATACACCGCCCACAAATCATGACTCGAGGCCTTGAGACTTTCACTGATCCTTGCATCCATTATGCACACCACCTGTCAATGAACTTTTTTTTCCTATGATGAGGCCAACGTCAGAATAGGAGGAATAAAGTTGGGAGCCGGAGAAGCTTGGTGGGGAATCGTTCCATGGCATGCGCTATGTAAGGTGAAGAGCACGTTAGCGATCGCTGCGGTCCTTTCCTTGTTATTCGCAGGCATAGTCTTCGCCCCGTCCACCTCTTCGGCAACGCCCTCGCCCACTTTCGATTTCCTCAATGTACCTGGCGATAACGCTACCATAGAGGAGGCATACTCATGGCTAAATGAGGGTGGGACCATCATGGTGGCACCGGGGACGCATCTCGTTTCCCTGAGCATCCAGAGGCACGTCCACATCGTATCCGCAGGCGGTGCTGAGTCCACCATCCTGAGGCCTAGACACGGGAACATGTTCAGCGTCAACACCGCTTGCACCATCTCCGGGTTCACCGCCTATGGCAACGGGACCAACTTTGTCGCCACTGCAGACTCGGCTGAGGATGTCGTCGTCACGGACAATGTGATCATCAACGCGAGCGTATTGGGGCGGGGCCAAGGATTCGTCTTCACCGGTAACAACGTAGATGGGCGTAATGCCTATCGCTACTTGCATCTGGACGGCGATGAAGGGCTCGCGAAGCAGAACGTCTTCACCAATGGCTTGGAAATAAGGATCGAGGGCGAGAACTGCAGCTTCTCCGAGAACGACCTCGAAGGGTGCGGCGTGCGCATCAATGGGGACCATAACACAGTCAGCAAGAACGACTTCCAGGGTTCAGGCCCTTTTGATTGGGGAATCATCTCCTCCGCCCGATTTACTCAGATCGCCAACAATACCTTCCAAGATTGCGAGACCTGCCTCGACAGCGACGGATTCTTCGAGGTGGTGGCCGACAACGTTGCCAGCAACTGCTCTTGGGGATTCGACCTCGACTCTCCAGGGGAGATCGTCGAAGATCGTTCGCAACAACCTCTCGGACTGCCTCGCCCCAATCTACACCAACAACCGCGACTACGACCTGATAAAGGATAACCACATCTGGACATCCCAGTCCATCGACCATTCTGGCGGGATAGTCGTATCGGGGGCGTCCGAGGTGTCCGTCCTGGGGAACCGCGTCGACCATGCCATCCGCGGCATCATTGTGCAGGGGGACAACTGCACCATGAATGGTAATAAGGTCTTGCGGGTGGGCCAGATATTTATCGATGCGGTCATCGGCATGGGCGCCTACTTCAGCGACGGCGAGGTCAGGGGGAACACCATCATCGATATCTACGACCAGGGGCTGGTAATCGGGGCTTCGAGGAACCTGATCGACAGCAACCTTATCCAGGATTGCGAGCGGCCCATCTCCGTCTACTCGAGCGCCATGCACAACACCATCACCAACAATGACATGATCGATAACAATCTGACCTGCTTCGAAGGGCGGCTGAGCAACACCTGGGACCATAACCTCTTCTCGGACTACTCTGGCCCGGACGCGAACGGTGATGGGGTCGGGGACCTGCCCTACCTCATCGACGGGGGCAACCAGGATCCCACCCCCGCATCTTCCAGGATTCGGGGCATCAGGTGGGTGAGATCAACTGGGGATATTGCCCATCACCTTCCCTGAGAGCCCGCAGCACGCAGGACAACTGCTGATCCAGACCCTTGACTACTACGAAGAGCTAGGGAAGAAGATCGCCGACTACTTCGACGAGGTCTCCTATGGCGCGCTGAAGGTGAACATACAGGTGCTGCACAAGCCGGACGGGAGCATGTTCTCGCTCCCAGAGGAATCAGCGGTGGTGAGCACCTGGACCGGCCAGCAGTTCGTCAATACGGGCGGTGGCGGCGGTCGATGCCGGCGTAGACTTCCGGTCATACGATTACGATGCGATCGGGGGCAAAGGGGTGGTGGCCTTCGTGGCCCCGGGCTTCATCTTCACGGCCAGCAACCCCTTCGCCACCCCTACCTCCTCCTACTTCATGTACAAGGGGGCGGCCGACGGGGGGTGGGCCGCGGACGGCACCACCATGGACATCATCCTGACCTTCGCCCAGAGCTCGCAGGGCAGCTCCAAGGTCATCCGCCCGTTGGCGCACGAGTTCGCACACTGTGTGGGCAAGCTGCTGGTGACCAGCGTTTCGAAGTCGCCTGGGTTCGGAGGTACCTGGGGCCTACCGGACGAGTACTTCATCGGCAACGTGAAGGCCTTCCAATCCCTGATGGGGAAGATGGCCCACCCGCAACTGGAGAAGGTCCACCTGGACGCCTTCAGCAAGCATTGGCTGAACTGGCTGGAGTATCAGGAGATGGAGCTGGATAATACGTACCAGATGAAGCCCCTGTCCCGGATGAGCCTAGGGGATAAGATACTGGTCCACAGCTACGTGCCCGAGTCCCCGAGCTCCTACACCAAAGAGGGCATGTACCTACTTGGAGTGCAGGAGCCGGGACAGCCTAGATAGCGACTGGGACACGGAGACGTCGCCGTTCTGGGTCGTGAACGTATACCTATTGGAAGTCATGAGGGACCATCTCAACTACAACCTCATGGGCCAGCTGCAATGGGACGGCCAGGCGCTGATAGTACCGGACATGGGCCTGGCCTTCCAAGCCCTCTCGGTCATGGGAGCGAACGGCACCAGCGTGCGCATGATCAAGTACGAGCTGGCCGACATGACCGGAGCGACACTGGTGCCCGAGGGCGGGATAATCAAGAAGATACCCGGCCTGCATCCCATGGACATAGATGCGGAGCAGCTGCCGGACATGGACCTGCACGCCTACGCCGAGGATGGCAGCCATGTCGGCATGAACTATGACACAGGCGAGTTCGAGGTCCAGATACCTGGCGCCATCTATTCCGGCGATCTGCTGCAAGGCCGGGAGTGGATCTATGTGCCCTCCTCATTCGATCCTAGGTTCGAGGTGAGCTCGGCCGACACGCTGCGCTTCCTCGACGAGTACCCCTCGGCCTACCAGTACACGGACGGCATGGACACCGTGCAATTGCAGGTGGGCAGATGGGGCGAGGATAACAAGCTTTACACCAGCGACCTGGAGCTGCGGCAGCTGGTTGCGGGGGATGAGTATGAGGTGCCTTACGGAATCCAACAAAACCAGGACGGCTCCTACTCCGTGGACATCACGGACGTGGGCATGTTCCAGGTGATTTTCCAACGCACCGGCCTTCCTGCGAACACAGAATGGAAGGTGGTGGTGGACGGAGCCGAGTACTCCACCTTCATCGCCTTCATGGAGATGACCTTGAGCGAGGGTGTTCACTCGTACTCTGTGCCATCGGTACATGGATACCAGGCTGAGCAGGCCTCGGGCACGTTCACGGTCTCGGGGGCGGGGACCAACCTGACCATTGAGTTCAGTCAAGAGCAGGGAGAGGTGCTGCCAGAGCTCGATGAGAGCGCCCTAATGATTATAGGGATAGGCGCATTGGTGGTGCTGGTCATTGCGATCGCATTGGTAGCGCGCTCAAGAAGGAAAAAGCCTCGAAGCTAGATTGCGGGACGATCGATGATCATTGCGATTTGGCCAGTGCTCGTTTAACTACGATGCTATATATTGTTGGAAACGAGGAACGGTTGCCTTATTACCAGGACAAGGGTTATTCCCTCGTTCTCTAGAACGGGCGGATGAGCATGAAAGGAACGAATGGCTCCATCAAATTGCTTGCTTCAACGATCATCATATTTTCGATGCTGACATCAGTGACATTCCTAGGGACCTGCCAGGCGGCGACGCTCGACGAATCACCCCTATTCATCACAGGTACGGTGGTCGATGGCAACGGAGATCCGATCTCCGGAGCGAGGGTGACCTTGGAGACCGCGATGTACGTCCTGACGGACGAGCAGGGCCGTTTCAACATCTCCGCTGCCGCGGGCGATCACACCCTGACCATCAGCTTCAGCGGGGCGGCTACTAAGACGGTGAGCGTGACCTTGGGTTCTGAGAGCGAGGACGTCGGCACCGTCGAGCTGTTGCCACAGCCGGTCAATGATACCCTCATCTATGGCTCCATAGTCCTGGCGATAGTCGTCGCCGCACTCATGCTCTTCTACATCTACTGGGGAGGCAAGAAGCAGGACGAGGAGGAGCGGAAGGCGAAGGAGAAGAAGTGAGGCGCTCGCCTCCCTCTTTTATAAAGATGAATGCTGAGATGACATCGCATGCTAGCTAGACGAAGCGTGAAAAATCCCTAATCCATAATTTGGAACTCGTCGTTGAAGTCAGCCATCGAGAGGCAAGGAAAATAACCACTACCTCCTTATTAGGTTAAAATCAGAAATGAGGTTTAAGAGGTTTGGGGGCTTCGACCAGCCCCTATTTGTGGAACGATGCGGCCCATCACTGATTCTGGCCGGAGTTCCCGCGGTTCCGTCTCCTCATCACGAAGAACAGGACCAGCGCTATCACGATCACCACGCCAGCGATCCCTAGTATCAACACCCATGTATCCATGTCGTCCGACCCTCCCGAAGCCTCGGGGGAGTAGTTGACGGTGATGGTCGCGGTGGCCGAGTTCCCCGAGCCGTCGCTCGCCGTCACGGTGATGACGTTGTTGCCCTCCTGTAGCGGGATCGAGTCTATCTCCCACGCTCCGCCCTCGAAGGTGGCCGTACCCGTGCCTCCCCTGGAATTGGACCAGGTGATGCTGGTGACGCCCGTGTCGTCGGAGCTCGTACCTGAGATGCTCAAGGACGAATCGTCGGTGTCGTAGGTCGAACCAGTGGTCGGCTCGGTGATGGCGATCTCGGGATCGGTCGTGTCCGTCGGGGTGTAGGTCACGTTGATGGTTTCCGTTTCCGAGTTACCGGACGAGTCGTGGGCCGTGACGGTGATGAGGTTGCTGCCCACATCGAGCGGTATGCTCGCCGTCTCCCAGTAGGTCGTACCAGTTGCTGTCCCAGAACCTCCCGTGGCGGCATTGGACCAAGTGACGGTGGTCACCCCGTTATCATCGGAGGCCTGCCCGCCCAGGATGATGAAGTCCTGGTTGGTGGTCACGTATCCCAGGCTGTTGGGCATGGTTATCTGGAGCGTCGGAAGTGTGACGTCCGGACTGTAGGTCACGGTGATCGTATCCGTGCCAGCGTTCGAGGCAGCATCTACCGCTGTCACCGTGATCACGTTCTCTCCCACGGCGAGGGAGATGGCGCCAATGTACCATGACGAGGTGCCGCTAGCGGTTCCTGACCCACTATTGGCCGCGTTCTGCCAGGAGACCCCCGTCACTGCGACGTTGTCGCTAGCGCTCCCGGAGAGGGTAAGCGTTCCGCTGGTGGTGCTGTACATCTCCGAAGAGGTCGGGCCAGTAATGCTGATCGTCGGAGCTATCGCATCGCTGACCGGGGCATTGGTGGCGTACCTCAGGGCCTGGGAATTGGACGCCCTGTAGCTGATGTGGGCGTATCCATCCTGATCCAAGGCGATCGAGGTCTCAGAGCAGCCATTGTCATCGACATTCATCGAATCCCAGCTGCCCCCTACGTTGTTGGCATACTTCACGACTTGGCTCCCGAAGCCGATGTAGCTGATGTGGGCATGCCCCAGGGCGTCCAAAGCCAGGTCGCAATAGCTGCCGGTAGGGTCGTTGGAGTTGTAGACCGTTTGGTAGTCCCAGCTACCGCCGGCATTGGTGACGTAGGCCAGGTAGGTCGGGGCGCTCAATCCGTCGTGGTGCTGGTAGGCGATGTGCACCTTGTCATTGGCGTCCAAGGCTATCGCGCTCGTGGTGCCCACGGCGTACGGGCCGTCCAGGTTCTGGTCGTCCCAGGACCCTCCCGCATTGGTGATGTAATGCAAGCTTCCCGATGAGTAGTAGCTGATGTGGACGTGATCCTGCGAATCGACGGCTATCGAGGAATCGGAGCCGATGTCACCGATGGTCTCGATGGTCCAGGAGCCGCCCATGTTTGTGGCGTATCCCAGCTTGCCCAGCCCCGGCAGCCAATAGCTGATGTGGGCGTAGCCCAACGAGTCCAGGGCGAGCGAGGTCGATCCGCCGGTATCGTTGGTTCCGTCGACGGTCTCGATCTTCCAACTCCCACCCTTGTTGGTGGCATAGTTGAGGTTGTAGGCGCTGTAGTTATAGTAGCTGATATGCGCCCACCCCTGCGGGTCGATGGCGATCGAGCTCGCCCAGCCGGTTGCTTCGATGGTCTCTATGGTCTGGGTCACCCAGCCGCCCCCCGAATTATTGGCGTACTGAAGGTCGGCGTTGGGGTAGTCGTCCAAGTAGCTGATGTGGACGTGCCCCAGGGAGTCGACCGCGATCGAGCTGTCCGTCCCTCCATGGGGATCGATCTCCATGGTCTGCCAGCTCATCGTGAGCGTCCCTGATGTCGTAGGGACCACCACGACCATGCTCGCGAGCATGACCGCGGCGAGCAGCAATGGCATCAATCCCCTGATTATTGCTGACTCTGTGCGAATTTTTATCGTATCCTCTCCCAGTTGATTGGAACGTGAGGTTTGAGAACAGATTGCCATCGGATGGTTATATCTGTGATAAATTAGTATCCGAGGCCGGATTATGACGCTAGATGACCGTGCGTGCATCTTTTAATAGGAGATTCTTCCGGCTTATTTTGATTCAGGAAGTATATCCTGCCGGAAATCGTTCCCCCAGGATTAAAGGCTTCGAGCGGATATCGCCTCTATAAACATTTGAAGAATGCTCAGATCTGAGAGGTATCGAAGGATGAAGGTGGCGATCGGAGGCGCCGGCATCGCCGGCGCGTACGCCTACAGGCTCCTGAAGGAGAAAGGCATCGATGCGGACCTATTCGACATCGAGAGGAAGAACCGCTGCAGGCTCAGGCCTTGCGCCTGGGGCTTCGCCCCCTCCACCGAGTTCGAGCGCCTGGTCTCCAGGTTCCTGGAGCCGAGCGATTACGTCCTGCAGCATTTCGAGAGCATCGTGGTGAACGGCCTGACCGTAAGGTCGAACATGCTCACCGCGGACAAGCCTAGGTTGGTGCGAGACCTGCTCGGCGAGGCGAAGGTAAGCCAAGAACCCCTTCCCTCTGAAAGATACGACAGGGTGATCGATGCCACCGGGGTCGCCCGGGCCTTCCTTCCGCCGCCCGAGGGACCGGAATTCATGGTCGAGTGCTTCCAGCGCCGGGTCCGGAGCGAGAGGTCGATGCCTCTTTCATTCACCTCCTCCAAGTTCGGGTACGAATGGTGCTTCCCCATCGGCGGGAACGAGTACCACCTGGGGTTCGGGAGCCTCGAGCCTCCTGAGGAAGGATCTTGGCAATATCCGAAGGATGAGGAGGACATGAAGACCATCTGCTCCTGCTCGAGCAGGATACGGCTCACCTCCCCGCACTTCTCCACGCCCCTGGTCTCGGAGAACAAGTTCGTCGGCGTGGGGGAGAGCATCGGTGCCGTCGGCCCCTTAGCCGGGGACGGCAACCTCTACGCCATGCAATGCGGGGAGATGCTCGTGGCTAACTGGGACGACTTGAATGAATACCAGGAGGAGGTGCTGGAGAGGTACGATTGGATGAGGAAGGAGCGCCGAGCCCTGGAGAAGCTGTGGGCCGGGAAGGGTCTTTCCCTTAGGGACGCGGGGACATTCATCAAGCACAGCAAGATGGTGGGGATGGAGATCAGCGTGGCCAGGCGATAGACCTGTTCCGCCGGGCTTTCGATAGGTGACTCGCCATCGTTCCTCTGCACATCCTCTCCTCCAAGCTATGGCCATGGCCAGGATCACCAATCGTTGAGCATTCCAATGGGAGGATCCTATTATTTGCGATAACCTATTTAACAAACAAGAATGAATAGAGTCTTGGCATCATTGTCGTTAGCTTCAGGGGGAAGTCGGAATGAGGGTTGTTGTTACCGGGGCGGGCGGGCAGCTGGGACATGACGTCGTCGAAGCCCTTGTCCCGAGCCATGAGGTTGTCGGCCTGGGAAGGAGTGAGATGGACCTCTTGGACCTATCTACCATAGAGAATGTGCTTTCAAAGGCCAATCCAGAGTGCATCGTGCATTGTGGGGCGTACACCGATGTCGACCAAGCCGAGGTGGAGAGGGAGCTTTGCTCTAAGATCAATGTCGAAGCGACCGCTGTCATCGCGAGGATCGCCTCCGAGATGGGATCGAAGCTAGTTTACATTAGCACCGACCACGTCTTCGATGGAACCAATGCGGGCGAGTATGAAACGGGCGACCGTCCTAGCCCCGTGAACTTCTATGGCCTGACCAAACTAGAGGGTGAGAAGGCGGTGGCCGCGGCTTCCAAAGAATATTTGATTATTAGGACCTCATGGGTTTACGGCAGAGCTGGCAACAGCTTCGTTAAGTCGATCCTTAGACAGGGGAGGGAGAAGCGGCATTTAAGGGTCGTGAACGACCAGATAGGTTCTCCTACATATGCGGGCGATTTGGCGAGATTGATTATCCAAAATGATCGTCACCAGCAAGTTCGGGTTGTACCATGCAACGAACGAGGGCTTTTGCTCCAGGTACGAGTTTGCTAAGGAGATAGTATCGATGTCCGGCATCGAGGCAAGGGTGGAGCCGGTCAGCACTGAGCAAAACGGTGCGAAGGCGGCAAGGCCTAAGAACTCACGGTTGAGTAAATCATCCTTGGACGCGGCAGGTTTCGACCGACTCCCAGATTGGAAGGATGCCTTGCGCCGCTTCTTAATCGAAGACGCGATCCTTTCGACCGAAGGCCTTGAATGAAGATGAAGGAAGCAGGAAATCGGACTGAGATATGGCGGATTTGCCAAGGAAATGAAGGAATCCATCAGAGGACTTTGTTTGCACAGTGGAATCTGTCAGCAATTATAGTCAAATAACCCAATTATGAAGAATGGCGCAGTAAAAAAAGCGAGAATAGCTTTCTATTGCAGCATCCAACATTATCAAAAAAGATAATGCTGGATTATTATCAACATCGATAAAAATAAACTATATCATCTAGGAAATCAAATGGAGATTGATTGCGTTAATTGCGCAATAGGGGAGAGAGGAATGGACCTCCTGGTCCGCTTAAAGGGTGCAGCCACTGATATTAATGCGATGACTGGTGATACTTATTCAAAGCAAAACCTCTTCGAAGCTTACGCACAAAGACTTTTCAAGCGGTCTGATTTTGATAAAACCTATAATACAATTGGGCAAGATTATCTTGATGGTCAGGGAATCGAATCGACCCATCAACCATATTACCAATTTTGGCACAAGCGTTCAGGACATTCATTCTGGGTTAAGTGTGAATTTAGAAGTGATTATGATGATAAGTTGGATTGGCTTCGTCCCAATCAGCTCAAATGTTACAAGAAATTTCAGGAAGATGTATGGCCAGAGAAAATCTATGTCGTAATCGGCTTTGGCGGACGCCCTCTGAAGCCATCTTTCATGTTTTGTGTGCCCCTAGACGAAGTGGAAGATTGAAATAAATCCCAATATTCTTGAGAAATATCGAGAGGGATCCATCAAAACCATTCGATCTTCATAGAGGACTTCTTACTTAGAATCCATGTTTCAACCCTTAATGGCTTAATGAAATTTCATCGATTATCAATGGATATTCGAGGATGCAGTCAGCCTCGTAATTAGATGTGGATGAATTACCACGTACTCA
>CAWGZX010000005.1:0-721631 GCA_963827135.1 Methanomassiliicoccaceae archaeon
GGCAAAGAATTTGTCCGGGTCCCGGTAGAGATCGCTGCACTCGTTCACCGAGACGTCGTAAAGGTCAGCTGCGAACTGAGAGAGTGAAAGTTCTCCCTTCTTGAACTCTTCACTAAGCTGCACCACATGGTGCCATCGGCTTCCAAGCCATTTTGGTAATCTTCCCCATTCACGTCACCTTTCGTAATCGAGTATCGTTTTAGGTCCTTTTACTGCGCCGCCTCCGGCTGAAATGTGATTGCTGATACTCTCTAGTAGGCTCCTTTCTTCGTCCCCCTCCTTGGAGAGTTCAATTAGCGCTTCGAAGCACATGATGAAAAGTCTGGTTCTTCCACAGGCCATATGTATCAAGGTACTCGTTGACCTTAGCGGTGTCACCCTCCTTCCAGAGGTGCATAAGCTGTGATTGGATATCTTCGATGAGGAGCAGGTTTGCTGTGAACATCTATGCCGAGGTTCTTGCTTAATCGGTTGTTCCACTGTCTGAGGCGAAAAGTGCTTCCAGTACCTTCTTCGTCCTCTCCCAGAGTTCGTTCACTTTCATCCTCATCTTTCTGTTCCTTGCCACCGGATTTCAAGAGAATATCGTATTCCCCAGTCAGGTCTCTATCAGATAGATTGCATGATTCTCTACCGCATAAAGTATACGCGCCCGCTGGCGAATCATCGAAACCAAAATCGTTGCGATGTAGTAAATAGTAGGTTAGCTAGGTTGTCTAAATCCCTGTCCCTCTCTCCGCCTTCAAATTTCAATACACGCCCACTACAAAGTCCATGACGATTCTACGAACCTCTTTTAGGAATTCTGTAACTGCCATCAGCTTGCCGGGGTCATCAGCCTTCTTGACTGATCGGATCCTGTCTGTGCTTTCAAGGGCAGGGCCAGTCGCAGCCCAAATAAAGTCAGGGCCACCGGACGCCGGCATCCCAGTAATCTCTTAACCTTGAGGCGATATTCGATCTCATGTCTTCCATTCTTTGGTTATCCCAACCGGGACGAGCATCGCTTCGCCTCTTCCCGCAAACGAGCCATATAGATGAAGCTAGAGCCGATGATGACAGCGCTCTGGTTCTGCTGCCCATTTCAGTTTGTATCGGCCAGCTGCAGAGGACACAGAAGCCAGATCGGATGATCGCAGAGACAAGACTCTCCCAGGCTTCTGGCTGTTTGTGGGCGAATACGATGACAATTCTGCCGTCAAACGCAAGAGAGTCATGGCATGACTGAAAAGCCCTGAACATGCCATCCTCATAGTTGGCTTTCGATTTGTCTCTGTCACCGCCAAATCGACACGGATCATCGACTAGCTCACCATCATTCTTTTCGTGACTCCATTTTGGAGAAGCAATTGGATTGTAGATACTATCGTGATTGCTAAAGAAGCCAAAGAGCGTTCGCTTTTCCCAAACATAGAAGAAATCCATCAGGTTTGAATAGGCAATTGCATTATAGTATGGCGGATCGGTCAGCACAAGATCGAATTCTCCATCCTGCTTTTCGATAGCACTCCTAAGAATCACGTTTGGTCTGGCGACTTGAGCTAAATCCCTCAATGCATGATCAACGTAACGTGCGATCCAATCAACGGCACCAAGATAACCACCAGTCTGGCTGCTTATGACAGGTACTTCACAGAAATCCCATGCTATTGGCAAGGCGAACCTTTGAAAGGTGTGGGAGATGAATTCGCTGGAACGCCAGTAACACAATGTGCTGTTGTAGTCGGCAACACGATCAATCGCTGAAGCAAGATAGGAGATGATGGCTTCCTTCCACTCATCGTCATATCCACAACCGTCCATTTCAACAAACGCCTGTCGCGTATTCCTTACGAGAACAAATAGCGACAAGAGTTGTCTTTGTGTGAAAAGTTTGTACCATTTGTCCGCTCCATCTGAAATACACCATGTGCTCCCTTTGCCATCCATCTCTATTGATTCAGATGGAATTCCAAAAGGGATTTCCTTCTGAATTTTCTCAAGTTGGGCTGGCACCTTCGTCAATACCTCAAGTTCCTCATCTTTCGGAATCCTGTACGATTTGCCCTCGTGAGTCTCGCATACAACGCCCGTCATTCGATAATGGCACGAGTCTGTTCGTTTTGCCTCTTCAAGTCCAGTCTAATATCCTCTCGCGTCATTGCAATTGTTCCAGGCCTTCCACAGCATGGACACCAGGCTCCACTCTTTACCCATTGTTCCCTGACGACGCTCACCAGCTCTTGTTTGAGCGGGTCTTGTTCCCCTGCAAGGATACTCCACTTTGTATTCCGATTGAAGCTCCCGTACGCTCTTCATTTGGAAGGATGGTTAAAAGAATGCGCTTTTCATTGTCTTTGCAGAGCCACTTTGTCTTTATCAGTGGGATTGTTGCCTTGCAATTCTTGCAGGTCACTGTCCTGGCCCACAAGCATCAGCAACGGTAGGACTCCCATTAACTGTGGGATAGTAACTTTCTAATTGCTCTTTTGTACGTTGATGCACCCACCTCCCAGGCTCAGGAAATGGAACGCTAGATCTGCCTCAACAATACTCTCAGACTCAACATTGCCATTTTCTTTCTCGATAGTATATCTACTAAGGGAAGTCTGCTTTTACCATTTGCTTTGAATTCAATTCCATTTTCTTGTTGTTTCCTGCATGAATTCGTCGTCCTGCAGAAAAAAAGCTGGAAGGGGGCGTTTTCCCAGCAAACCGCTGAGGATAATCCAAGGTGCATTTCTCGATAAACCATGCAACTGGGTTAATGTCAGTCGCTGTGGCCTCGCAACCAAGGCGCATAGCCTCCAGTGGAATCGCACCGCCGCCGGCAAATGGGTCCAGCACCTTCGGTGCCCGGCCTCCATAGGCTTTTCGTATCTCCTCCCTGAAGAAATCGATGTCCGGTGAGGACTCCCTGCCCCAGTGGAGGATACCTCCCTCCGTCTCCTCTACATACTTGACCTCTTCGCGGTCACCCTTCTTGACCTTCTTGGGAACCTTGACAACCTTTCCTCCAATGCGTTCGAGCAATTCCTTTCGCTTCGTTGGGTCGCCTGGATCAGGCAATAGAGTGGCGATCAGGGCAGCTCTGCAGGCAGCAAGGGGGCGGCGTGCCGGCCAAATGTGCAATGTTGATAAATGGCCATGTCGCACATTCTTTTCATGGACGGAATCTATGGACGCCTGCTTGAGACAGAATCCGCACTGGATCAAATCTGGGCCATCAAGTGCAGAATCGATCTCCTTCTCCTTTCGGTCTTCCGTCATCTTGTTTCACCCGATGCCTTGGCGATCTCACCCTCGTCCACGATAACGCTCCCCTTTGCTTTGAAGCACAACCGGAACGCCGGATCCTGGACCTGAGGACACGCGGATTGTAAGTACCACAGTCAAAGACCGCGTAAAGCCAATATTTCTCGCGAAGGTTTGCCGCGCGGTCCCACTCATTCTCCGTGATCTCCACGCTACCAGAGCCTCCTCTGCCTTTGACCTCTATGGAGCGTTTCGTCCCGTCGGTCCTATGAGACAACATATCGAATCCAGGATTTGGAGGGAGACCGATGAAAATGGCAAGTTCAGGCTTATGAACGTCGTGCACAATAGCGCCTTCGGCCTCTTCCAGCGCCCTTACGACGTCCATGGCTATCTTCTCGACTTCCTTGTCATATCGTTCTGCATCTTCGGGATTGACTGAAGGCACAACAAGCGCATGGGCGATGAATCGAGTATTTTTCCGGATACGACCAGGTCAGCCTCACGCTGCAAGGAAGAAATAGCGTTCTCCCTTTCGCTTGAGATCGTCCTTTGCCGCTCCCTGACCCTTTCAAGTTCCTCTGTAGCCTTGGGATCATCGTTCCGCTTTCCTAGCTCAGATCTCCTTTTGGCGAGGTCAGCATCCTGGAGGTCGTACCCCTTGCGCACGAACGCCTCTCTCATTCTGGTATCCTCCTTGAGATGGTCTCGGTGTCCTGGACCATCTTTCCTGAGAACCCCTTCCTGGATGAATCCCTCCACTGACCTGGCCAAGCCCTCTCCCTTCGTCATTAGGTCCAAGGCGTTCATTGACAAGCCCTCGCCACCTCGCAGGAGCAACAGATGCTCCACTGCTGCTTCGGAACAAAAGCCCGCCCTCATCCTGCCTGATGCCCAGAAGCTTCTCCTCGATGACCAGGGGATGGGCGAGCCCAACGTAGGATGGGTCAACGTTCCTAATGACGTTGATCTTGACTAGGTGGAACAAGTAAGGATTCTTAGCGGTCGGATCAATGAACAAGGCACCCTTTTGGGCGTCTGAAGCATAGCGATCCTCCAACATGTCGCAGATGCGGTCAAACAAAGGCTCACCTGGCCTTAGGAACAAGGCCGATCTTTCACCTATTGGCCGGTTTGCAGTAAGACGCTCCCTTGATTCCGCTGGATACGTTTCCAACACCGGCAACAGCCGATCAAGGGCTCGTGGCTTCATGGCATAGATGGCGAACTCATCATTCACATCACCCTCGCAGCCGATGTCTAACAATGGAAGCGCATCGATTAGGAAACCGCGAACATACGCGGGAAGGAGCTTTAAGTACTCCTCATTCGCAAGTCTTTCCAGCTCCCTTGATAGGTTCTTCTTCACCTCACCGCCTTCGCCGAATAGGCTGCGCTCCTTAGCCTCCATGGCGGTTACCTGCTCCTTCGTCGAGCTTGCCCTCCATGTCGCTTACAACATCCTCATCGATCTCGAGCGCTCGCTCCATGTAGTCGCGGATGCTGACGCCCTCGAACAGCCTTCCCACGACGTCGAACACCTTGTCCGACCCGAGCTCAAGCCGTATGCGCTCCAATTTCTCCAGTAGGATCTTGAGCACCTTGCCTTCCCTCGTCCCGGCTGAGACCAGGTTCACGATCACCACCGGATCATGCTTCTGTCCGTAACGGTGTATCCGGCCCATGCGCTGCTCTAATCTGGCAGGGTTCCAGGGAATGTCGTAATTGACCATCAGCCAGCAGAATTGAAGGTTGATGCCCTCCCCGGCAGCGTCTGTTGCTATCAGATACTGTGCCCCTCCATCGACCGAATCCCTTCGGAAGAAAGTAATCTGTTCATCCCTGGCATTGTAATCCAGGCCTCCGTGGATGGAAGCGACCTTTCCTGTCAGCCCCATGGCTTCCAGTCGCCTTACGAGATAATTCATCGTATCACGATGCTCCGAGAAAATAATGACCTTCTCCTCCCGGTATTTTGGGTCCATGAGGAATTCGCGTAGTTTCTCGAACTTGGACTCTTCCCCGCGTTCAAGGACCGCCGATGCGAGCTGAAGTAGCCTCTCCACTTGCTGCCTTTCCATTTGTAGCTGCTGGACATTGAAGTTGATCGCCACACCCAGCGCCTTCTCTTCCTCGATTTCGTTCTCCTCTTGTCCTTCTTCCCCGGCCTCCTCGTCTCCTGTTCGCTCCTCGAATTCATCGTGGACGGCCAACCGACTCTGGATTATCCTCAACCGCTCTTCTGTGAGCTCGCCGGTGGAAAGTGCTCTGATCATTCCGTCCAGCTTCTCCAATCGACGTTCAAAGGAGCATTTAAGCGCGTACGTCGAAGAGGCTAAACGACGTTGGAAGACGCTCATGGCCAGGCGAGCGGCGGAACGGTTCAGCATTCTGGCCAGGTTGTAGAAACTGCGAATATAGGCCGTCGTCTCGCTGTAGAGCCTCTGTTCGCTGACATCCCCTTGGGACAGCTCGAAGCTTGTGGTGTCTGAGATCCGCATTGGGTAGATCTTGGAGCCATCGTAGCGCACCATTTCCTCTTTTGTTCGACGGATGAAATGCTCTTGTTTAGACTCAATGGGGTAGGTGTCGAACGCTTCTTTGGTCGGCAGTATGTATGGCTCTAGCAAACGCCAGAGAAAATAATATGGATAATCCTTCCCCATGTGAGGAGTTGCTGTAAGCAGCAGTAGATGATTGGTGCTCCATGGCAGGGACCACCGTACTTCGCCCCCTGGCACTCCTGCAAAGGCCTCGGCGAGACGATACCGATCAGTTTTTCTGATGGTCATGTCCGGTTCCCTGTCGGCGGAGAGCTTGTGTGCCTCGTCGAACACTACCAGATCGTAGGGCTGGATGCCTTCCTTCAGCCTCGAGAAGGTGCTTTCTCCTGCGAGGGTGTCAACGCTGATGATGACGAGGTCGCTCCCCTCGCCCATGAACGGGTTGTGATCGCGCGCCTCAGCGCCGCGAATAATATTGAATTGAAGATTGAACAGTTTGCGCATTTCTCGCTCCCAGTTACCCACTAGACCTGCAGGAGGGACGATGAGAACGCGTCGCAGTAGTCTTCTAGAGAGCATCTCTCTGATGTACAGCCCGGTCATAATCGTCTTGCCAGCTCCTGCATCATCAGCAAGCAGAAACCGCAAACGCGATTGATTTAACATGTGATCATAGACTGCCATCCTCTGGTGTGGTAAGGGATCGATAAGAGATGCTTCAGTCGCAAAAGCGGGGTTGAAAAAGGTGGCCGTACGAAAGCCTATGCCTCTCGGCAATCGCCTTCACTACTTCCGGGCGAGAAGTGAAATCCATTCTCATTGGTGTCATGTTCTGAGGGACGGTGTTGATCATCTCTTCGCCGGTCTGGATCGCTCCATCCCTTTCAACCTTCAGTATCTGCATCCAAGCAAGCTTGGCTGGTCTTGATTGACCATTCTCCCAGCGGTTGACCGTGGCGAATGACACGCCAAGGAGTTCAGCAAATCTCTCTTGACTTAGGGCTAGCTTGCCCCTTAGCTCGCGTATTTTCTTGGAATAGTCCTCAGGCAGGTCTTTTGAGGGTCTTGGCATTGCTGATTGCCCCCCCGAAGAACGGAGCGTTGTGTGCGTTATATAGCATTTGTTATATGGAGTGCCCAATCAAGTCGGTATTCGTAATTAAACCAACCAACTTTCCTCGATCCTGCACGATGACCGCCTGAAATTGCTTGAGCATGGATTGATAGTGGAATAATTGGTCTCCTTTGGTACGATGACAATTTCTTGGTCATTAAGACTAGGTTCAATCCAATATCATCGCATCATCACCATCAGACACATTCGAGTCCACGCAACGCACGTGCGCCATTATCACATCACCGCCCATGCCCATTATCTCGCGGGCTTCACAATCGGATACTGAGATAGGTCGATCGCATATGCAACATATTGCAGTCACGACATACTTCTCCTTCGCCGCCTTGAAACCTTCCTTATATCCGCGACTGTACGCCTTCTCATAACTCCGCTGCTCGACTCCGAGGGCTTCTCTGAAGAACTCGCCGATGCTTTTCTCCTGATTAAGCAGGAGGTCCTTGAGCAGCTTGTAAGTGGGCTCCGATGTCCGGAATGAAACCACGGGGTGGTTCTCATCGTATTTCTCTCGTACTGCAGATACGTTATTCCTTCTCATTTCTCTCAGCCTTCCTCGAAGTTATTCGTCTTCGCTAAATCGGATTTACGCGTTGTAAACAGCCATGGTAAACTGCTTGGTAATCGATGGTGTAAACATGAACTCTGCAATTGTCTACGAATCCGTCTACCCCATGGGTCCTTGGCGCAAACGATGGCTTGAGCGCAGATCCAATCTCGACCTCGCATCCGGCCGGCACCGAGGACGGAGTCTTGGCACAAAAGCTCAAGTCGAAAAGCCGGCGACGCTATCATCAATTTCGCGAGGATTGTTGAGCCGTCGCTGTGCTTAAGCGCTTGGGGCATTCTTGATCTCCCGATGTTTCATGCGCAAGGTTCGTTGCCTTCCGGCGACCTCCTCGGAGTCGTAGAAGGAGGTTAGCGGTTCGAGCCTATTGGCCCCTTTAACAATCTCCGATTCTAGGCGCATCTCGAACCTCAAGTCCTCGTCGACTAGCTCTGCCGCCGGTCTCTTCGCCAGATCATAAGCGGTGGCGAAGTGCATCACCCGACCCATGTGCCTGATGAGCAACTGAGCCCTTTCGATTGGTCTCTTCTCCTTGTACTGGTCGAACGGGACCCTGTCGGAGAGGACGACCGCCAGAGCCGAGGTCGAGATGCAGGCCAGGTCCTTAATCCTATTCAGGTCCTCGGCCGGCGCCACTCCCATCGTTTCTCTCTGAAGCCTAGCTTCTTCGGCAGCCAGTTATTCATGTCGGCCTGTATGACGCTCTGGCCGAAGCGCGTCGACCGTATATCGTCCAGGAGCCATGCCCCGTAGTCATCATGGATCGAGCCAGCACTTCGAGCTTTGGCACTTAATGATAGCGGGGGTTTTCTTGGCCTTCTTCGGCGTTTTCATGTACTCCTCGTCCAAGATCCTTCTTCTCATGAGGCGCAAGCAGGCTGCCTTTATTCCTGGCTTGGTTAACTCTTTCACCTTGAGCCCGCGAAGCTCCTGGATCCTGGGTGACACTCCTGGCAATCTCGCTCACGTACATCGGGATGTTTTGGTAATGCGCGAGCGCCCTCAGAGCCCCCACCTCGTTGACCCAAACCAGCCCTCGTCGGTCCTTTGTAGAGTAATTCTTGCTCATCTAATCGGTCCAGTATAGTAATAGGCATGTATATATATTGATGAAACCATTGATACCCGAGTCGTATCACTGATATCAGTCTAAGATTATTTCATAATACTGGTATCAGTAAGAATGACACCCCCGGTCTTACTCTTCACGATGGATTTTAAGTAATAGGCAATGACTCTTAATCCACAACGGTCCGAAGAGGCCGTAGGAATGGAAAGACTATGTCACCAGAAAAAAGGGCAAGGCTCTCTGCGAGCACGAAGAGCGGCTCGTGGAAGCTGGACTTGATGAAGAGACCGCGCGGGAGCTCGTCGACGAACTCGAAGAAGAGCTCGACGAGGACGACGAGGAAGAGGACACCAGGAACGAACCCAAAAGAGAAGGGCTAGGTAGATTTGCTGCTCTCTGACCTCGAGAATTTTTTCTTTTTTCCTCGATTTCCAAGGTCGGAAAACGCATGCTGGATGGGTGCATGAGTTCTAATATCCCCCCTGCCAATGAAGCCCACGAGGGCGTCAATGCTCAAAAGGCAGGGCGCCCTGGTGCGAAGCGGGGGGCGCGGTCCATGGGAAGATATCCCTTCCTAGAGACCGCCAACCGTTATATGGAGAGGAGGCGGGCGTTCCTGTCGCCGACGAGCGTCGAGGAGCTGGGGAGGAAGGGAAGGACATTGAACAAGGTCTTCGTCCAGCTGAAGGCTTCGGGAAGGGTCGAGCATACCAACCCGGAAAAGATGACGCGAAAGGACGTGTCCGCCTTCATCCTCTGGATGCGCGAGAGGCACCATGAGAACTCGTACATCGCCAAGAACCTCGGATTCCTGAAGCAGCTATGCGAGTTCGCAGGGAATCCGGTCTTCGCGGAAATGAAGGCTCAAGGTGAGAGGATGCCCACCAAGACCCCGAAGGAGCTAAAGGCCATGACCATGGGGGACCTGGAGGCGATCTTCAAAGCCGCGGAGGAGATGACCGGGTGGTATGGGGAAGTGGCCAGGTTCCTGGTCCACTTCTATCCGTTCACAGGCGTGCGGGCGAGCGAGCTGCGGAGAGCAGGCGTGAAGGACTCGACGTAAGGACATGGACCTTCACGGTGCAACATCCCAAGGGCGAGCTGCGGTATGCTCGCAAGCGAACGACGGTCATCCTGCCGCCGGCGCGTGAGGCGACGCTGCGCTTCCTCAAGGCAAGGGAGGCGAGGCTGAGGCAGTTCGGCATCAAGGAGTGCGATGCCCTCGTCCCCAATGTCCACAGCACTGACCCGGACATGATCTACTCGACCTCGAGGTTCAGGGCCATCAAGGAGGAGCTGCAGAGTACGCGTGGGTAAGGACATCGAGGGCTTCGAGTTCCAGCTCAAGTCCTTCAGGGACCTGTACTGTCAGATGAACATCGACCTGAACCCATCGAGCCTGTCGGCCGTCGCCTTGACCATGGGGCACTCGACAACGAGGACCACCGAATCGCACTACGGGCGCATAAGACAAGAGAAGGCGTTCGAGATGCTCGAGAGCGCCTGGAGTGTCAATAATGGCAAAAAACCCCTGATTGACCAAAAATACGAGATGACTGGATACAATTGAAGCGCGAAGGGGGGGATTTGAACCCCCGAGCTCTTTCGAGCATTGGATTAGCAATCCAACGCCTTGCCTGGCTGGGCCACCTCCGCTTCCGCGTTCGTGAAGGGGTATATCGTTCTTAAAGGTTTCCCGCAGATCGTTCTCAGGTGCCAGTTAGAAACTCGGCTACATCTTTTCAAGAAATTCATATGCTCAGGTAATGATACTATGAATCGAAGCCTAAATAGATCAAATATTTTGTCTTGAGGCCTCATATTTTAGTCGGCCTCATCGAACATATTTCAGCAATCGCCGTGCTACTCCCTGGCTCGACCAATTAGAAACCCTCATATACATTGAGTGAGTAAGGTAAGAATAGGCATCATGTGAAAGTCATGATGCGCGAGGCAGCCCCTCGAAACGGTTATATATGCGACCGAACTTAGGGGGAAACTACCTTCAGACATGGTCTGCGTATGGGTGCTGAGTAAGGCCTTGTGCCGTCGATGATGCGCCTCGATTCCAAGATCATGTACAAAGATGGAGAATCGAGATCTCCGTTCGTAAGGACGTGTTCTCTCGGTTCTGACGCTCGATGCACAAGATATCGCAATATGTGGTATCGCTGGTGAAACTTGGTTGTACTGCCAATTTCTGAAAGATACACATCCTTGAGACATTTCAAAGATGTTTCACAGGATCGATTCCGGTTGATCCTGCCGGCGGCCACCGCTATTGGTATTCGATTAAGACATGCGAGTCGAGAGACGTAAGGTCTCGGCGGACCGCTGAGTAACACGCGGATAACATGCCCTGGGGTGGGGGATAACCTCGGGAAACTGAGAATAATACCCCATAGGTTTAGGGTGCTGGAATGCTTCTATGCTGAAAACTCCGGTGCCCCAGGATTGGTCTGCGGCTTATCAGGTTGTAGTGGGTGTAACGGACCCACTAGCCTATGACGAGTATGGGCCTTGAGAGAGGAAGCCCACAGATGGACTCTGAGACATGAGTCCAGGCCCTACGGGGCGCAGCAGTCGCGAAAACTTCACAATGGGAGAAATCCCGATGAGGGAATACCAAGTGCCAGCACTTTTGTGTTGGCTGTTCTCCTGTCTAAAAAACAGGAGAAGTAAGGGCCGGGTAAGACGGGTGCCAGCCGCCGCGGTAATACCCGCGGCCCGAGTGGTGGTCGATATTATTGAGCCTAAAACGTCCGTAGCCGGTCTCATAAATCCTTGGGTAAATCGGCCAGCTTAACTGTCCGAAGTCCGAGGAGACTGTGAGACTTGGGATCGGGAGAGGTCAGAGGTACTTCTGGGGTAGGGGTAAAATCCTGTAATCCTGGAAGGACCACCGGTGGCGAAGGCGTCTGACTAGAACGAATTCGACGGTGAGGGACGAAGCCCTGGGGCGCAAACGGGATTAGATACCCCGGTAGTCCAGGGTGTAAACGCTGCGGGCTTGGTGTTGGGGGTCCTTTGTGGGCGCCCAGTGCCGGAGAGAAGTTGTTAAGCCTGCTGCTTGGGGAGTACGTCCGCAAGGATGAAACTTAAAGGAATTGGCGGGGGAGCACCGCAACGGGAGGAGCGTGCGGTTCAATTGGATTCAACGCCGGACAACTCACCAGGAGCGACGATTACATGAAGGCCAGGTTGATGACCTTGCCAGATTTTTCGAGAGGTGGTGCATGGCCGTCGTCAGTTCGTACCGTAAGGCGTTCTCTTAAGTGAGATAACGAACGAGACCCTCACCATTAATTGCTAGCCTTCTCTCCGGAGGGGGCGCACATTAATGGGACCGCTGGCGCTAAGTCAGATGAAGGAGAGGTCAACGGTAGGTCCGTATGCCCCGAATCTCCTGGGCTACACGCGCGCTACAAAGGTTGGGACAATGGGCTACGACATCGAAAGGTGAAGTCAATCCCGAAACCCAATCGTAGTTCGGATTGTGGGTTGTAACTCACCCACATGAAGCTGGATTCCGTAGTAATCGCTTGTCAACATCAAGCGGTGAATATGCCCCTGCTCCTTGCACACACCGCCCGTCAAACCACCCGAGTTGGGTCTCAGTAAGGATATCTCTCATTGGGGTTTTCGAACTGAGATTTAGCAAGGAGGGTTAAGTCGTAACAAGGTATCTGTAGGGGAACCTGCAGATGGATCACCTCCTACGCAATGACATATAGCAAGGGGATAGGCCTCGTGCCAATCCCCACCAATTCCGAAGGCAGGACACCAAGCACTAAAATGCATCGAGCGTCATTCGCATATTTTTCTGAATATTCGATGATCAGCTAAGGCTCCATCGAAGAGCATCGATGATGGAACCGGTCTCGAATCGTTCGCGGGACCCATTAGTTGCCCTTTCGCTCTAAGAAGGCACCGATATCGAGATACATGTGGACGGTCTCCCCCCTTTGGCTTCTCGTACGTTCGAAGCCGTTCTTGCCATAGAATCCTTCACACCCTTCCTTGGAATCAACGGTCAGAATCCTGCATCCCACGTGCCTTGTGATCTCGATCATGTAGCTTATCGAGATCTCCAGCATCGCCGTCCCCAACCCCTTCCCCTCCATCCCTTTAGCCGTCGATAGCCTGCCGATCTTAAGGGCGGGAATCGACTTGTAACGGTAGTCGCGAAGGGCATCCCCAAGGTCGACGGATTTGACCTTGATGGAATCGGTCAAGAGCGTGAAATAGCCAATAATATCATTCGATTCAGAGATAAGAAGATGCGTCACGGATGTCTTGTTGCATTGATCTGCCAGTGCTTCCTCCCATAGATATTTTGTCAGCTCTTGGTCGGAGGAGAGGAAATTTGAGACGTCGCACTTTGCTGTGAGCGATCTAATCCGAAAGGGAATCTTGGCTGCCCTTCTTTGCACGTTCTTGAGCCATTTCGTAAGCGCGGTTCAGCATTTCCATTACACTTGGTGTATATTCGGGGTTCTCGAGGTATTTTAGAAAATCGATCGCATCCTGCCCCGTGAGCTCCAGACCAACCTCGATCTTCCTTGCCATTGATAGCACCTTGATGATCCTTATGCCCTAATCTGCCGTATTCAATACGTCCTTTGCTCAATAACCTATGCCATAGATGTAGCCATAGGACCAACCAGGACATCGCAATAGGTTTGAGGGAAGAAGTGGTACCAATTCTACTAGTTCCTGACCATTTCTAACCACCTGCCAAAAGGACGAAACCATAAATAACCTCTAACCAATCTCCCATTCCCGTGGCACAGATGAAGTTCATTTTCGTCACGGGCGGTGTCATTTCCGGGCTTGGGAAGGGCATAACCGCTTCTTCCATCGGCCGCTTGCTGAAATCGCGCGGGCTGAAGGTCACGGCCATCAAGATCGACCCCTACCTGAACGTCGATGCTGGAACGATGAACCCGTTCGAGCACGGTGAGGTTTTCGTTCTCGATGACGGGGGCGAGGTGGACCTGGACCTCGGTAACTATGAGCGTTTCCTGGACATATCCGTGACGAGCTCGCACAACATCACCACCGGGAAGGTCTATCGCTCCGTGATCGAGAAGGAGCGTCTGGGCGAGTACCTCGGGAAGACCGTCCAGATCATCCCGCACATCACCAACGAGATCAAATGTGTGATCAAGAACGTCTCCGATTCCACGGGCGCGGACCTGTGCATCGTGGAGCTGGGTGGCACAGTCGGCGACATCGAGTCCATGCCTTTCTTGGAGGCCGTCCGTCAGATGAACACCGAGCTGGGCAAGGGCGAGAACTGCATGTTCGTGCACACGACCCTAGTTCCGATCCTCGGGACGGTGGGAGAGCAGAAGACCAAGCCGACGCAGCACTCTGTGAAGGAGCTGAGGGCGATCGGAATACAGCCGGATGTCATCGTGGCCAGGGCGAAGGAGCCATTGGAGTACAGCATCAAGCGCAAAATATCCCTGTTCTGCGACGTGCCGCTGGAGGCGGTGATGTCATGCCCGGATGCCAGATCGATATACGAGGTCCCCCTGATCCTGGAGGAGCAGGGCCTGACGGAGTTCATCATCAAGCGCCTCAAGCTCGCGGACGCGGGCCAGGACCTCACGGAATGGAAGTCGTTCCTCTCCAAGGTCGTCAACCCCACCCGGTCGGTGAAGATCGCCTGCGTAGGCAAGTACACCCATCTCGCCGACTCGTACATCTCGCACCTGGAGGCGTTCCACCACGCCGGCGCGGAGCTGGAGACCAAGGTGGAGATGGCCTTCATCGACTCCGAGGTCATCCAGGAGAAGGGGGTAATCCCCGATCTGGCCCAGGCCGACGGCATCCTCATCCCCGGCGGGTTCGGGAGCCGCGGGATCGAGGGCAAGATCAAGGCCTGCCGATACGCGCGGGAGAACAAGGTTCCGTTCCTCGGGGTCTGCCTGGGCTTCCAGATGGCGACGATCGAGGTGGCCCGCCACCTGCTGGACATGGAGGGCGCGAACACGACGGAAATAGACCCGGAGACCAAGTTCCCGGTCATCGACCTCCTCCCGGAGCAGAGGGATGTGAAGAAGAAGGGGGCGACCATGCGCCTGGGGGCGCAGCCGGTGGTGGTGGCTGAGGACAGCCGGGCCTTCGAGCTCTACGGCAACAAGAACCTGGTGATGGAGCGCCACCGCCACAGGTACGAAGTGAACCCGAAGTACATCGAAGAGTTCGAGAAGGCGGGCTGGCGCTTCAGCGGCAAGGCTCCGGACGGGGTCAAGATGGAGATCGGCGAGCTCGCGGGGCACCCCTACTATATGGCCTCGCAGTTCCACCCCGAGTTCAAGTCCAGGCCGGGCAAGCCCTCCCCGCTGCACTTCGGCTTGGTGAGGGCGGCGCTGCAACGCAAGTACCAGTCATGAGACGTGCATCGGGCCGAAAGCAAATTTTATTAACGAGGTCATGCTACCAAGGTCGAGCGCGATAAGCATGGCCGATGACGATTACCTATCATTGCTAGAGCGGGCGAAGGAGAAGCTGCCTGAGAAGATCGAGAAGCACGAGCGCTTCACCGTGCCCGAGCCAGACATCTTCATGGAGGGCAAGATCACCGTTATCCGCAACTTCGGCGACATCGTCGACACGCTCAGGCGGGACGAGGAGCACCTGGTCCAGTACCTGCTCAGGGAGCTTGGCACGCCAGGCCACGTGGAGGGCAGGAGGCTCATCCTCAAGGCCAAGCTCAACCCGCAGCAGATCGCCGACCGCATCATGTCCTATACGGAGACGTTCGTGCTCTGCTCGGAGTGCGGCAGGCCGGACACCCGCATCAACAAGGAGGGCCGCGTCCTGATACTCGAGTGCGAGGCCTGCGGCGCTCACCGCCCCGTGAACGTGCGCAAGACCGCGGTCAAGAAGGAGGAGCTGGACGCCGTCATCGAGGGGCAGATCTACGAGGTCATGATCGAGGACGTGGGGAAGAAGGGCGATGGCGTCGCCCGAAGAGGGAACGTCATCATCTACGTCCCTGGGGCCGGCAAGGGCTCCCGGGTCCACGTCAAGATCACCAAGAGGTCCGGCAACGTATCGTTCGCCACCGTGACCCAGGAACCGGCCACTGCTCGTTAAGGAATCTCTTCCATCCTTCTTTCAAGCATCGAGCGCTTGCTGGTCCGCTGACCCGACCTCGGTACCGGCGGGCAGCGCCATCCTCTTGGAATGCGTGGTACCAGGCAGCACGCCTTCCAGGTCCTCGGCCATCCTGGTGACTAGGTGATCCCTTCCGAAGAGCGCTAGGGATATCTCCAGTACCTTCCCCTGGACCTCAGGCTCAGGGACGAAGCCTATCGTCTGCAGGTATTCATAGAGGAAGGAGTGGAACAGCATCTCCCTGAGGTGCCCCTGCGCCTCCTTTCCGGTCAGCTCGACCGCCCTGCGGTTGATGACGAGGAGGTTGCAGCCCATAGGATGCAGCGCCAAAGGCGCCTTGCCTCCTTGGTCCTCTAGCTCCACGATCCCAAGGTCCAGCCCTGTTCTTACCACTCCCACCTGCTCCTTCACCGCTTCCCTTACTAGCTCGAATATCTCGTGGACGTCGTGCGAGGAGGCGAGGCGTCGGGCATAACGTTCGGGGAAGAACTCCTTGAGGTCGTTGGCGCGCATCTTCTCCTCGAACGCAAGAGAGGAGGGAGATATGAAGCTATCCGCGCGACATTTGCCGGACAGCGAAGCAGCTGGCCACATAAGGTTATCTAGCATGGGGTTCATCCCCGCGGGCGATGAGGGAGCGCTCGCCCCTGCTCTGGGTCTTCCTGCTGTTCGTAGCCGTGCAGCTGGCCGCCCTGGCCCTCGCTCCCTTCTACCCGTCGGACTATGGCGCGTTCCCGGACCAGAACGACCCGGTCAACCCACTGCTCTACGTGGGGATGCTCATCCTCATGACCGGGCTGATCCTCCTTCTGATCAAGCTCGGGCTGCAGCTGGTGATCAAGGTCATCTTCATGTTCGCGGTGGCGATGACCTCCATCTTCGTCTTCCTGCCATTGGTGTACCAGGTGCTCCCGGATGGGGACCTCGCCATGTTAGTGTCGTTCTTGCTAGGGATCGGCCTGGTGGCGGCCCTTTTGCTCAAGCCAGAATGGTACGTGGTCAACCTAGTAGGCTTCGTGGTCGGCTGCGGTGCCGCGATCGTCCTGGGCATCTCCTTCGGGATCCTACCGGTGCTGATATTGCTCGTCGCCCTAGGTATCTACGATGCCATCTCCGTCTACAAGACCAAGCACATGCTGGCCTTGGCGGACGGCGTGGTGCCGCTGCGCCTCCCGATCCTGTTTGTGGTCCCAAAGGAGAAGGACTTCACCATGGACAGCCTGGACAAGGGGGGCTCGGTGACCGAGAGGTCGGCCGAGGAGCGCGGGGCCATGCTCATGGGCGTCGGGGACGCGGTGATCCCGGCCATACTGGCGGTCTCGGTTTTCCTCTCGCTCCCGTCGGAGGCCGGCAGCATCCAGTACGCCAATCTCATCGTGGCGCTCGGGGCCTTCCTCGGCTCCTGCGTCGGCTTCTTCGTGCTCATGGGCTACGTCGCCAAGGGCAGGCCTCAGGCCGGGCTGCCCCTGCTCAACGGCGGCGCGATCATCGGCTTCATGCTGACCTACCTGCTAGTGTTCCAGGACCTCAGCTTCGGCATAATTGTCTAGGTCCTCGGCAAAGTCTATCACGCGGCTAGGCCATTCTCCCATGGCCATGAGATTCCTGGTGCTGTCCGACGTGCATGGGCGCGTGAAGGTCGCCCGCTTCGCCAACCGCCTGCTGAAGGACATGTCCCTGGACGGCGCCATCGTGCTGGGCGACATAACCCATTTCGGGCCACCGTCCTGGGCCTCGGAGTTCCTCTCCCAATTGATCAGGCCAGCCTATGCGGTGCCAGGGAATTGCGACCCGCTCGGCACCTTGCAGAATATCGAGGAAGCGGCCACGTCCCTGCACCGCAGGAAGGTCAGGGTGGACGGTTGGACGCTGGGAGGCCATGGAGGCTCCAATCCCACGATATTCAACACCCCGAACGAGATGCCTGAGGAGGAGATCGAGGGCGGCCTCCGGCCGATCATGGAGAGGGGGATGGTGCTCGTCGTCCACTGCCCTCCACTGGGGACGTTGGACCTGACCTCGGTCAACAGGCACGCAGGGAGCGTGGCCATTGCCCGCCTGGTCGAGGAGTTCAGGCCACGGGTGGTCTTGAGCGGTCACATCCACGAGGCTAGGGGGATCGTGGAGAAGGACGGCACCTTGTACATGAACCCGGGAGCGGCCAAGGACGGCTTCTCGGCCGTAATCGATCTGGGGATAGAGGCTAAAGCCACATTGCTGGAGAGGACGCCCGAGGAATGATCAGACCGGGCAGGCCTTGAGGCAAAGGCCGCACCTCATGCCGCCGAGGTGGGAGAACATGTAGTCGCCGCACTTGTGCTTGTGGATCTCGCCGTTGGCATGGAGGGCTTGCACCGGACAGACCGCCACACAGCGCTGGCAATCCTTGCATTTCTCGTGCACGAGGGGCATGGCCGGCTTCCCGTGCTCCAGCACCGCATTGGTAAGGATGGCGGTAAGCCTGACCCTCGGGCCGTACTCCGGGGTGATGAGCAGGTGGTTGATGCCGTAGTTGCCGAGGCCGGCATGATAGGCGGCCCACTTGACCGACAGGTCGGCCATCAGCGATTTCTTGTCCGCGTACCAGTACCCGAACTCGCTCCCCTCGTTCGGCACGATGCTGGCCTTGAAGCCCTTCCTCTCGAGGTGGCGGGCGAGCTTGAACGACATCCCCCTGAGGGCCACGGTGGCGGCTATGAGCGTGTTGGTGTACTCCGGCCTTCCCTTGGGAAGGGGGTCTATGGCGCCGCTAGGAATGGCCACGGCCACGATGACCACCGAGCGCACCCCTTCCATGAAGTCCTGGGGCTTGTTGCCTTGGTACACTCGGTCCAGGAAGCAGTCGGCGTCGGCGATGCCGAACAGGTCGGCGCCCTCGCGCATGCCCAGCTCCCGCAGCTCTTGGCTCAGGTCGGCTGTGTCCATATGTACCGATGTCGAATCGACGCTCCTGTGGTATAAATGATTGTCCTGGGATGTGGAGTCGCCGTTAGTTCCTATAACAACAGCAGCCCGACGACCGTGGCCACCACCATGATGACGGCTAAGATGAGGATGAGGATATTCCCCATCTTCCTTCCCTTGGTGAACACGTTCCCACAGCTGGAGCATTTGCTGGCCTCGTCAGGGTTCATGGTACCGCACTTCTCGCAGAAAGGCATCGGCAGGTCCTCCTCGGGTCGCTGCTAGGGGAGAGCCTTAACTACATAATGATTCTATCGGCCTGGTTCATTATGGAGGGTAGTGGCTCGACCCTCTGGACGCAGATAAGCTCGCCATCGTGCCTGGAGTCGGAAACCTATTTATACCACGTTCCATTTTTGCCATCAGGTTACTATGGCACTATGGCAGGGCAAATCCAAGCGCAAGCCTTCTGGTGGAAGGTTGCGCCTGGCCAGGAAGAAGAGGCGCTTCGAGATCGGTAGGGACGCTGAGTTCACCTACCTGGGCGAGTCGCGCCTGGAGAAGCTCCGCACCCGCGGAGGCAACATCAAGGTCAGGGCGTTCAAGGCCAACTTCGCCAACGTCGTCGACCCCGGCACGAAGAAGACCCAGAAGGTCAAGATCCTCACCGTGAAGGAGAACTCCGCCAACCCGAACTACGTCCAGCGCAACATCATCAACAAGGGTGCCATGATCCAGACCGAGATCGGCCTGGCCAAGGTGACCTCCCGTCCCGGACAGGACGGGGCGGTGAACGCGGTCCTGGTGAAGTGAGCTCTCGCTCGCCTGATGCCATAGGATGGTGGGGCCGTGGACGAGGAGAAGGCGTGGGTCCTCTGGCCCGAATATTTTGATATCAATCTCACCAGGGGCGAGGGGCGCAAGGTCAAGAAGTCCTTGGCTATCGCCCAGCCCAACACCGAGCTCATCTCCAAGGCCTGCCAGAGCCTCGGGCTGGAGCACAAGGTGGAAGAGGAGAAGGCGTATCCTGGCCAATGGCACCGCAAGAAAGGAAGGGTGCTGGTGGACAAGAAGATGCCCAAGTCCCAGCTCCTGACCAAGGTCGGAGAGCGTCTGGTCCGCTATCAGCGGTCCTGAGGCGTCTCCACTTCCTCCACCAGCTTCTTGCCAGCGGAGACGCTGTCGACCGAGTGGATCACCGCTCCCGACTCAGATATCGCCTGCTCCAGCACATCGAAGTCGATGGAGTTGCCCTCGATGGTTATCTTGATGCTCTCCGTCTCCTGGTCCACTTCCTCGAGGGTGCAGTTGACCCCGGAGACACCCTCCAGCACGCTCAGCCGGCGCGCCAGCTCCACGATGGAGGGGTGATGCGGCTTGAGAACGTCCAAGACAAGTCGCCGAATGTCCGTCATGTTATACCTTTCTTCAAATATGGAGCCCTCAGTATTAAAATGATGCTTCATTCGGAAAATATTAATCGCAGCCAGGCTAATAGGAACGGCATGCTTCCGGTGAAGGAATTCTCCGTGCTAGATATCAACTCCGAGAGCTTGGGCGTGCCCACTGGCTTCCTTATGGAGAACGCAGGGCGGGCTGTGGCCGAGGTCATCACGGAGCGGTTCGGCACGGGAGGGCGAGTGGTCGTCCTCTGCGGACCAGGCAACAATGGCGGGGACGGGTTCGTGGCAGCTCGCCATCTCAAGGACCGCAACAAGGTGTCCATAATATTGGCCAAGCCGAACGACGCCATCCACACAGACATCTCCCGGGACGCGTTCGAGGCCGTGAAGGACCAGGTCGTTCCGCTGGAGAGCGCGGATCTGTCCAATTATGACGTCGTTGTGGACGCGCTGCTCGGCACGGGCGTGAAAGGCCGCATCCAGGAGCCATATTCACGGATCATCGACCTCATCAACGAGTCACAGGCCAAGGTGGTCTCGGTGGACGTCCCCTCTGGCTTCGGTGGAGACAAGCTGGTCAAGCCCGCGGTCACCGTCACCTTCCACGATTCGAAAGAGGGCATGAGCGAGGCCAACTCCGGGGAGATAGTCGTCAGGGACATAGGCATCCCGGTCGAGGCGACCACGTACGTCGGCCCGGGTGAGTTCGTCTACTTCCCCCTTCCAGCTCCTGAGTCGCACAAGGGGGACAACGGACGGCTGCTGGTCGTAGGGGGAGGACCTTACACCGGCGCGCCCGCGCTGGTCGGCTTCGGCGCATATCGCATCAAGGTGGACCTGGTAAGGATCGCAGTGCCGGAGAGGGCGTATATTCCCGTCGCCTCATACTCGCCTAACTTCATCGTGCACGAGCTCTCGGGCAGACGGCACCTGGTCAAGAAGGACCTGGACGAGATCGAGGAACTCATGCCTTGGTCGGAAGCGATGGTCATCGGTCCCGGGCTAGGGGACGATAAGGAGACGGCTGAGGTCATCGAGGACGCCATCCATGCCTGGAACAAGCCCATGGTCATCGACGCTGACGCCATCGCCGTCGTGGCCAAGGACCTCTCCGTTCTCGAGGGCAAGACCGGGATCCTGACGCCCCACGCAGGCGAGTTCAAGCGCCTGACGGGGGTGCCATTGCCGATGGACTCGGAGGGCCGCATGTCCCAGGCCCAGGAGCTAGCCAAGAGGACGGGCATGACCGTGCTACTCAAGGGAAGGGTGGACGTCATCGCCTGCGCGGACCGGGTCAAGCTCAACCGCACCGGGAACGCCGGGATGAGCGTGGGCGGCACCGGGGACGTGCTGGCGGGGATCGCCGGAGGACTTCTCTCGCGAGGGGTCAAGCCCTTCGACGCCGCGCGCCTGGCGGCATTCGTCAACGGGACCGCGGGGGACATCGCCTTCCAGGAGATGGGGTACTGCTACTTGGCCACGGACGTGGCGGACCGCATCCCCCGGGCGGTGAGGGCGTTCATAGATAGGTTCCTATACGAGTAGGGGGGAAGCTGGTCCCGTGCGCTATGCCATCATCTCCGACGTCCACTCGAACATCCACGCCCTGGACGAGGTGCTCCAGGACATCGATGACCAGGGAGCGGACGTGATCATCTGCGCTGGCGACCTGGTGGGGTATTGCCCGTTCCCGAACGAGGTGATCGGCGCCCTGAAGGATAGGGGGGCCATCTGCATCTCCGGGAACCATGACCGCGCCTGCGTCAACCTCGACACCTTCAACATGAACCCTCTGGCGGCGAGGGCCATCTTCTGGTCGGCCAAGCATATCACTGAAGAGGGCATGGGGTACCTGAGGAGGCTCATGCCAGGCACCAGGCTCAACCTCGGGGGCATCTCGGCCGCGATGTTCCATGGCTCGCCACGCATGGACGACGAGTATATTTTCGAGGAGGATGCCAACGCAGGATTGCTACAGATCGCAAAGGCGGAGATCGTGATCAGCGGGCACACCCACATCCCATATGTGAAGAGGCTGCCCCAGGGCATATTGGTCAATCCTGGCTCGGTGGGACAGCCTCGGGACGGGGACCCGAGAGCTAGCTATCTGCTGTTCGACGAGAGGAAGCGGGAGTTCGCCCTTAGGCGCATCGAATACCCGACCAAGGAGGCGGCGAGCGCTGTGCGCTCCGCCGGCCTTCCAGAGTTCCTCGGGGAGAGGTTGTTGAGCGGGATATGAGAGAGACAATGAGCGCCACGCCCATCGCCGACCATCCCGTGCTGAGGATAATCGCCGGGGACGAGGTGATCCTTTGTGCTGGCGACCTGCACATCGGGCTGGAGGACGAGATGCGCTCTAGGGGGGTCATCGTGCCCTCGCAGACGGACAGGATGCTCGAGGAACTGCTCTCGCTCGCGGAAGGGTGCGATCGCCTGGTGCTGCTGGGGGATGTGAAGCACCAGGTGCCAGGGACGAGCGAGCAGGAATATTCCGAGCTGCCGCGCTTCTTCCATTCGCTGTCGAGGTCGTTCCCCGAGATCGACGTGGTCAGAGGCAACCACGACGTCGGCATCGAGGACGTGTTCTTCACCGGCGTGCACATCCATCCAGCCTCCGGCTTCAGCTTGGGGGACGTGGGCTTCGTGCACGGGCACATCTGGCCCTCCAACGCGGTAATGTCCATGAGGACCTTGGTCATGGCCCACAACCATCCCGCGGTGCTGTTCCGGGACGGGGTTGGGCATACCACCACGGAAAGATGCTGGCTCAGGTGCAGCTTCAAGAAGGAGGCGCATTCGCGCTACCCCGAGCTGCCCGAGGAGGTGGTGGTCGTTCCATCCTTGAACAGGAGCTTGCAGGGCTCACCTGTGAACCTGATCGGAGGAAGACAGATCGGCCCCCTCTTCGGCAAGGGCATGATCGACCTGGAGAACGCGCAAGCGTACCTTCTCGACGGCATCCACCTCGGTCCCGTGAAATCGTTGATGGTGGAGAAGCCTAGGCGCTTCCAAGATTAGAACTCGCGCTCTTGTTGTATTCCCTTTTTCCGCATCTTCTTGGTTATTAATGATAATAAAATTAATAAAATAATAATATCTGGCACCGAAGGGACGTTCTCATCTCGCTGCCAATCTATTTAAACAAAGACCTGCAATGAAAAAGCAAGGCCTTGCGTTGATAGGGCCGGGAGGTTCAAATGAAAGATACAGGACACAGACAGAGGGTTGAGGTCGCGCTCAAGCTGAAGGAACCGGACCATGTGCCGGTGCACAACTTCGCCAACATCACGCCTTTGAAGAGCGCCAACACCACCATGGGCAAGATGAGATTCGACGCCAAGCGGTCTGCGGAGATCGCCTTAAAGTACGCCAAGATGACCCATTCGGACTTCGTCTTCCCCCAGATGGACATCAACGTCATGTACCAGGACCTCGGGATCGAGCTAAAGCAACCTGACGACAACTACACCAGCGTCATATCCGAGCTCATCAAGGAACCGGAGGACCTGGACAAAGTCGAGCTGTACGACGCCTTCGACGAGAAGTCATGCCCCAATGCCATCCGCGCCATAGTCAACAAGGTTGAGGCGACGGCCAAGATGGCGGACGAGGACTTCCACATCGCGGGGATATCCTGGGGGCCGTTCACGGTGGCGGGGCACTTGCGCGGCACAGAGAAGATGATGATGGACACTTTCGCGGACCCTGAGTTCGTCTCCAAGCTGGTGAAGAAGTGCGCCAAGTTCGCAGGGAGCCTGGAGAAGCGGTGCATGGACGCTGGCGCCACGCATATATGGATGCCGGACCCGACCGCCTCCGAGGACTTGATCTCCGCGGACACCTACAAGCAATTCATCTTCGAGCCAGCCAAGGCCATGATCCGCGACCTGAAGAAGCACCAGAAGGTGCCCTTCGTCATGCACATCTGCGGCGACACCATCAACACCATGAAGCTGCTGCCGGAGATGGGTGTGGACCTCTTCAGCCTGGACCACAAGGTCGACATCGCCAAGGCCAAGGCTGCGGTGGGGAGCAAGATGGCGTTGATGGGCAACGTGCACCCCATCGAGGCCGCGCTCAACGGCACTGCGGCGGATGTGACCAAGGCTTCCATCGCCTGCATCCAGAAGGCGGGGAAGGGCGGGGGCTTCGTCCTCTCTACCGGTTGCGAGACGCCGATGGACTGCCCGGACGCGAACATTATCGCCATGGGCAAGGCGGGGCTGGAGCATGGCAGGTATCCCTTGAAGTGAAGTCAAGTATCTTCGGGGGTCCTTCGCACCCCTCCAATTTTTTCCTCCTTTCCATTTTCATGACCGATCGGGCGCGTCCGCTCGTAGGGAATAATAAAAAAACGGGATACGAGGGCTTGGGGCCCTCTTGATTTCAGGGGTTTACCAGTTCTTGATCTGCTGGAAGATCGAGCCGTCCGGATTGCGGATGTTGACGACCAGCGGGGCTTGCCCGGGCAGCATGTGCGTGGCGCACGAGTTGCAGGGGTCGTAGGCGCGGTAAGCCATCTCCACCATGTTCAAGAGCCCGGGGGACACTTGCCAGTTCTTGATCAGGGCCTTGGCGGCGGTCTGCACCGACACGTTGATCGGGGCGTTGTTGTTCGTAGTCCCCACGACCAGGTTCACGTCGGTGATTATACCCTTCTCGTCCGCCACGTAGTGGTGCACCAGGGTGCCGCGCGGCGCCTCGAGGATGCCTACGCCCTCGCCAGGAGTGTCGGTCTTGGCCCGGATGTTGGTATCGGTGATCTCCGGGTCCTGGGCCAGCTCCAGCAGCTTCTCGGACGCGTACATCAGCTCGATGACGCGGGCCCAGTGCATGACCTGGGTATGTTGGATCGGACCCTTGATGCCCATGTCGCGGAACGTTCCCTTGTAGGCCTCGAACATCTTCTGCGCCTCTGGGGTGGTGAAGCCCTTGCCCACGTTCAAGCGAGAGAGCGGGGTGGCGCGGTAGATGCCGGAGTCCATCCCGGTCACGAATCCCTTCCACCCGACCGGCTTGAAGTAACAGAACTTCTCGTAGCTCCAGGGTTCGGTGTGTTCGGCGATGTACTTCAGATAGTCCTTGCCGGTGTAGCGAGCGACCTCCTTGCCATTGGGGTCGATCATTACCTGGGTGCCGTCGTAGAAGTTGATGTAGCCGTTCTTGTCCACGGTACCAAGGTGGTAGGTCTCGTTGTAGAAGATGTCTTTAGAGGTGATGATGTTCATGTAATCCTTGTTCTTCAGCACCACGTCCGCGAAGATCTGGTTGGTGAACCTGGCGAATTCCACGCACTGCTTGGCCATCTTCTCGACCTCGACCTGCATCTCCTTGGACATGGGCTTGGCCATGCCACCGGGGATGCCGCACACCGGGTGCGTCGCCTTGCCGCCTAGCATCTCCTGGATCCTCTGAGCGTAATGGCGGGTCTTGATTACCTGGCCGCCGACCTCCAATCCGACCACGTCCACCACGCCGAGGATGTTCCTCTTGGCCGCTGGGGCGCTTGGTCCGAGCACGAAGTCCGGAGCCGCGAGGGCGTAGAAGTGGGCGATGTGCGAGTGCACGTAGTGCGCCGCGTAGAACAGCTCCCTGAGCTTCTTCGCCGTCTCCGGTGGATCCACTTTATACACCCCGTCCAATGCCTTGGTGGAGCATAGGTGGTGGGCGCCGGGGCACACGCCGCACAGCCTCGAGGTCAGCTTGTTCATGTCCTCGGCGGCGCGGCCGATGCAGAAGCGCTCGAAGCCCCGGAGCTCCGGCACTTGCCAATAGGCGTTGGAAACGTTGCCAGTGTCGTCCAGGAAGATCTCGATCTTGCCATGTCCTTCCAGCCTGGTGATCGGGTCGATGCTTATGCGTTTTGACTCTGATTTACTGGTCTTATCGAAAATCTCTGGGCTCATGGTGTGGCCTCCTTCTTGACCCTCGGTCTCTCCTTGACAGATCTCTTGATGATGCTCTTGGGCATGGTGTAGCAGTAGAACGTGCCCATGGGGTCCTTGACCTGGGTCATGATCTTGAGGATGTCCTCCTCGGACATCTGGGACTCCTTGTCCTGCACCTTGTAGATCGAGGCGAGGGCAGAGAGCATTGATCCACCCTGGTCCTGCACTTGGTCGGTCGGGCCCATGCAGCCACGGCAGGGCTGGTTGCCCTCCAGGCACTTAGCCCCACATCCGGCCCGAGTCGCAGGCCCCAAACAGATGACGCCCTGCTCCAACATGCACTTCTCGGAGTCGATGTCCACCTCGAAGGCGCTGTGGATCGCGTCCACCTGCTTGACGGTCTTCTTCCTGGTGCACTCATCGCACAGCGTCTTGTTGGAGGCGATCATCGCTCCCTTGGGAGGGAGGGGCGCTCCGTTCTTGACGTGGTTCTCGACTATTCCCAGGAACTGGTTGATCAGGTTGGTGGTGGGCGGGCAGCCTGGCATGTAGTAATCGACGTCGATCACCTGATCGAGGGTCTTTACCGTGTCGTACAGCACCGGAAGCTCCAGGTCGCCATACTTGGTGTGCGTCTCGTGCTGCGGGAAGACCGGGTCCTTGCTGTTCCGCTGGTCCGAGGAGGGCGTCTTGGTGTAGACGTACTCGAGCACTTCCTTGGCGGTGGTCAGGTTCGCAAGGCCGGGTATGCCCCCGTAGCAGGCGCAGGAGCCGAAGGACACCATTATGGCGGACTTCTTCCTCAGCAGCTTGGCCACGTACTCGTTCTCCGAGTTCCTCACGGCGCCATTGTATAGCGTCGCAGTGATGTAGCCGTCTGGCATGGCCTCGACGTCCTTCAGCTTAGTGTCGACGGCGATCGGCCAGAAGACGATGTCCGCGATCTCGGCCACACCGAGGATCTTCTCGTCTATGTCCAAGAGGGCGACGTCGCAGCCTCCGCAGCCCGCGCCCCAATATTGAGCTATCTTAATTTTGGCCATTTATTTCACGCTCCTCAGTGTTCCTCCACTTTGTCCTCTTTTAGAGGGTTCGGTCCGATCTCCTTTATCAGCTTTACGAAGTCCGTGATAGTCTGCTGGAACTTCGGCCCTTCCGAGGCCGAGACCCATTCAAGCTTCAGGCGCTCTGGGTCGAAGCCATATTGCTCCAGGAGCATCCTCAGAAGCGCTATCCTCCTTCTCGTCCGGTAGTTACCGCCGATGTAGTGGCAGTCAGCGGGATGGCATCCCAGTACCAGTACGCCGTCGGCGCCCTTGGAGAAAGCCCGGAGAACGAACTCTGGGTCGACCCGCGCAGAGCACATCGTCCTGATGACGCGGAAGTTGGTGGGCATCTGAAGCCTGCTAACCCCGGCCAAGTCCGCGCCGGCGTACGAGCACCAGTTGCAGCAGAAGGTGATTATCAGGGGCTGCCAGTCCTCGCCCTCCTCCTTGGTGGCGGTCTTTTGCACCGTAGTCGTGCTCATTTACTTCCCTCCCGTGAAGGCGGCGTCGATGATGGCATTCATCTGATCGTTCTTGAAGCCCTTCTGCTCCATGGCACCCGATGGGCAAGCGGCCACGCAGGCGCCGCAGCCCTTGCACAGGCCCTCGTTGATGACGGCCTTGCGCTTTCCGGGTTTGCCGGGTCCTGGACGATGACGATAGCCTTGTACTCGCAGACCGGGTCGCAGATGCCGCAGCCGTTGCACACGTCTTCGTTGACCGCGGCGATGATGCCCTCGGTCTCCAGTTGGTCCTTAGAGATGATGGTCATGGCCCTGGCCGCAGCGCCCGAGGCCTGAGCGATGACCTCGTCGATGAACTTCGGCCAGTGCGCCAGCCCGGCCAGGAATATGCCCTCGGTGGCGAAGTCCACGGGGCGCAGCTTCATGTGCGCCTCAAGGAAGTAGCCGTCCTTGCTTCCGCAGACCTTCATCATCTTGGCGATCTCTACGTTGTCCGGGTTGGGCCTTACTCCCGTGCTGAGCACTAGGGCGTCGGGTCTGAGCACGACGTCCTCGCGCAGTACAACGTCTGGCACCACGATCTCCAGGTCCTCTCCCTTCTTCTCCAGCTTGGGCATCGTGCCCTCGGGGAAGCGGAGGAAGTTGACCCCCAGTTGGCCAGCCTCCCGGTATAGTTCCTCCCGGAATCCATAGGTCCTGATGTCCTTGTGCAGGACGTAGACGTTGGTCGAGGGGGAGTGCTTCTTGATCTCGATGGCGTTCTTGATGGCGTGCGCGCAGCAGATCCGGCTGCAGTACTTCACCTGCTCGTTCCTGGAGCCCACGCATTGGATCATCACCACGTTCTTGCCGTTGAAGGTCTTGTGGGCAAGCTTGTCCTCGAGCTCCAGCTGGGTCATGACCCTCGGGTCCTGACCGTAGAGGTACTCGGTAGGCTTGTATTCCAGGCCTCCGGTTGCGGCGATGATCGTGCCCGCGTCCAGCTCCGTGTCCTTTAGCTTCACCTTGAAGTTGCCGATGAACCCCGTGACGTCCATCACCTCGCTCTTCAGGTGGACGGTGATATTCTTGGACTCCCTGATCCTCTTGATCAGGTGGTCCATATGGTCCTTCGGCTTCATGCCCCCCTCCACGAGGGGGAGCTTGGCCAGATAGCCGCCGAGATGTCCGGTCTTCTCGATCAGGTGCACGTTGAAGCCCTGGTCCGCGATGTCCAGCGCCGCGGTCATGCCCGCCAGGCCTCCACCGATGACCACGGCGGTGTGGTTGACCTCCAACCTGGAGGTCTTCAAAGGCTCCAGCAGCCTGCTCTTGGCCACGGCCATGCGCACCAGGTCCTTGGCCTTCTCCGTGGCCTTCTCCGGCTCGTGCATGTGGATCCACGAGCACTGGTCGCGGATATTGGCCATCTCGAAGAGGAAGGTGTTGAGCCCAGCCTCCTTGATGGTGTTCTGGAACAATGGCTCGTGCGTGCGCGGTGTGCAGCTTGCGACCACCACGCGGTTGAGCTTGTTGTCCTTGATCTTCTGCTTGATCCTCTCCTGGGCGTCAGAGGAGCAGGTGTAGAGGTTCTCCTCGGCGAAGACCACGTTGGGCAGTCCCTTGGCGTACTCTACCACCAACGGGACCTTCACAGTCCCACCGATGTTGATGCCGCAATGACAGACGAATACCCCGATCCTGGGCTCCTGGCCCTCGACCTCGATCTCCTCGGGATAGGACGGCTTGGCGACCAAGGTGTTCCTGGCAGGGGCGATGATCGCTCCCGCCTTGGAGGCCACCCCTGAGGCCTCCGCCACCGAGGTGGGGATGTCCTTGGGCGCGGCGAAGGCCCCGCTCACGAATATGCCGGGGCGGGAGGTGCTCAGCGGGTCATAGATGGAAGTGTCGCAGAACCCGTGCTTGTTCAGCTTGATGCCCAGCCGCTTCGCCAGCTTTTCCGCGTCCTCCGGGGGCTTCAATCCCACGGAGAGGACCACCATGTCGAAGTCCTCGCTCCTGCTCTCGCCTTCGTAGCTGTAGCGGATGGTGAGGCTCTTGGTCAGCGGGTCCTCCTCCACGGAGGCGACCCTTGCGCCACGGTACATGGTGATGCCATATTCATTCTCGGCCCTCTCGCGGTAATCCTCGAACTCCTTCCCCACGGCCCTGATGTCCATGAAGAAGATGTAGGGCTTGAGCCCCTCGGTGTGCTCGCCGGCGATGATGGCCTCCTTGATGGCGTACATGCAACACACGCTCGAGCAGTAGGTGTTGCCCACCTTCTCGTCCCTGGATCCCACGCATTGGATGAACGCGACCTTCTTGGGGAGCTCGCCGTCGGAGGGGCGCATAACCATGCCGAAGAAGGGACCGGTGGCGCTCAGTATCCTCTCGAACTCGATGCTCGTCACGACGTTCTTATACTCGCCGTAGCCGTACTCCTTCTTCAGCCTGGCATCGAACTCCTCGAACCCGGGGCAGAGGACGACCGCCCCCACCGGGATCTCCATGGCCTCGCTCTTCTTCTCGTAGACCACCGCCTTGGCCTTGCACTCCTCGTGGCAGATGCCGCAGCCGATGCATTGTTCTTATCGATGCAGATAGACCAGGGGCACGGCCTGGGGATACATCACGTAGATGGCCTTGCGCTTCTTCATCCCCTCGTTGTACTCGTCGCTGGTCTCGATGGGGCACTTAATTGCGCACTCGCCGCAGCCAGTGCACTTCTCCTCGTCCACCCTGAGAGTGTTCTTCTTCAGTGTGACCATGAAGTCCCCGGGGACGCCCTGAATCATCTCCACCTCGGCGTTGGTAATCAGCTCGATGTTCTGGTGCCGTCCTGCCGCCACCAGCTTCGGCGCCATGATGCACATGGAGCAGTCGTTGGTGGGGAAGGTCTTGTCCAGCTGGGCCATGGTGCCCCCTATGCTGGCCTTCTTCTCCACCAGGTAGACCTTGAAGCCCGAGTCGGCCATGTCCAATGCCGCTTGAACGCCGGAGATCCCCCCTCCGACGACCATCACTGCCCCTACCTTGTTTGTCATTTACACACCTCCGATTACTATTGCCTTGTACTTGGGGGTCGTTCCTTCGATGTGGTCCAGCGTCAGCATGTTCTTGGCGCGCAGGCTGACCACGTGCTCCAATGTCTTGTCCGTCGGCTCTCCGATCTCCGTCGCCAGCTCCGTCACGGAGCGGGGCTTATGGCCGGTCAGCCGCAGGATGAGGCTGTTGCGGTACTCTTCCTCGGTGGCCTTGGCCATGATCTCGTCCAAGCTCTCCGTCTTCAGCGTCTCTCCATAGACATTACCCTTGCTGGTCAGGTTGATTTCCTTGCCAGTGAGAACCTTGAGCCGGAAGTACTTGGAGGCGTCCACCGCCGCCTCTAGCCGGGTGACTAGCGCCGGGTCCTTGCTCACCGGGCTGGGGCCTAGCTCCTTCAGCTTGGTCACGAAGTCCTGGATAAGATGGGCGAACATCTCGCCCTCCGAGGCCGAGACCCAGTCCAGCCTCAGGCGCTCCGGCTCCAGGCCGGTCATCTTGAGAAGCCTCTGCGCCATCTCCACCCTCTTCTGGGTGTAGTAGTTGCCGTTGATGTAGTGACAGTCGCCTATGTGGCAGCCGCTCACAATGACCCCGTCCGCACCTTCCTTGAGGAGCTCCAGCACTATGTGCGGGCTAACTCTGGTGCTGCACATTACGCGCACCGTCCGGATGTTGGTGGGGTACTGGTACCTGCTGACGCCAGCCAGGTCCGCCCCAGCGTAGGAGCACCAGTTGCAGAGGAATACGATTATCTTAGGTTCGTACTCGCTCATCCTTTCACCTCCGTGAGGGCCGCCTTGGCCTCAGCCAGAAGTTGGTCGTCCGTGAAGTGGTTCATAACGATGGCGTTCTCGGGGCAGGAGGCGCCGCAGTTGCCGCATCCCTTGCAGGCGGCGATGGTCACCTCGGCCAGACCCTTCTCGTTCTTCCTTATGGCGCTGTAGGGACAGATCTCGATACAGGTGCCACAGCCGCTGCAGACGTCGCTGTCCACGAAGGCCACCAGGGACTCGGGCTGTACGTACCCGCGAGCCAAGGGTATGCCCGCGCGCGATGCCGCCGCCAAGCCCTGCTCCACGGCCTCTGGTATGTCCGCCGGACCTTTGCAGGTCCCGCAGACGTAGATGCCGTCAGTGGCGAAGTCCACCGGCCTGAGCTTGACGTGGGCCTCCAGGAAGAAGCCGTCCTGGCCCAGGGGGACCTTGAGCATCTTAGATATCTCCTTGGCGTCCGGCTGGGCGACTAGCGGCGTGGCGAGGACGATCATGTCCACCGTCATCTTCCTCTGTAACTGCAGGGTGTCATGCCAATAGTCGATGGTCAGCTTTTCGTTCTCCAGGCTGACCTTGGGCAGGTTCTGTGGGGTGTAGCGGATGAAGCGGACCTTCTTCTCCCTAGTCTTATTGTACATAAGCTCGTGCTCCACGCCGTAGCTCATGACGTCCCGGTTGAAGACGGCGATATCCAGCTTGGGGGCGCCCGATGGTGCCTCCTCGCCGGCGCCCTCGCGCCTGCCCCGGCGGCTGCGCCTCCTCTCCGCGATCTCGTCCGGCACCGCCCTCTCGACCTGGACCCCTTCCACGACCTTGCCCGCATCGGCAAGGCCGAGCATGTTCTGCCAGTTGTCGGCCAGGTTCATGGCGTTCTTCAGCGACACATTGCAGCAGATGCGCGAGCAGTAGGACTTGTCCTGCCCCCTGGACCCGACGCACTGTATGAATGCGATGCTGCTCATCTTGGGGAGCTTCTTGTTCTTGGCCATGATCTCGAACTCGGTGAGGGTGACCACGTTGTCGTAGAGCTCGTATCCGTACAAGCCCTCCGGGATGTATTCCAGCGCCCCGGTGGCGACCACGATCACTCCTACCTTGTCCTTCTTCTGCTTGCCCTTGGTATCGATGACGATATCGTAATTCCCGATGAAGCCGTCGACCTCGACCACATCTGAGCTGAGGTATAGGCTTATGTTCCGGTGGTTCTGGACTCGGTCGATCATGGACTGCAGCGCGGTCAAGGCCTCCTGCCTATCCTGCCACACATAACCGAGGTTCCTCACGAATCCTCCCAGGACGTCCTGCTTCTCGACCAACCGCACGGGGAATCCTTGGTCGGCCAGGGAGATTGCTGCGGACATTCCCGCCACTCCTCCCCCGATGACCAGCGCCGATGGGATGACGTCGATCTGGACCTCCTCCTGGGGCATGAGCAACCTGGCCCTGGCCACGCCCATGCGGATAAGTTCCTTGGCCTTGTCCGTGGCCTTCTCCTTCTCCTTCATGTGCACCCAGGAGCATTGCTCGCGGATGTTGACGAATGTGAAAAGATACTTGTTCAAGCCTGCATCCTCGCAGGTCGATTGGAACAAAGGGGCATGCGTGCGCGGGGTGCAGGCTGCCACCACCACGCGGTTGAGGTTGTTCTCTTTGATGGAGTCCCTGATGTTCGAGAGCCCATCCTCAGCGCATGTGTACAGGTTTCCCGTGGCGAAGGCTACGTCGGGAAGGGTCTTGGCGTACTCCACCACTGCGGGCACGTCAACGAATCCGCCGATGTTCGATCCGCAATGACAGATGAATACTCCGATCCTAAGCTTCTCCTCGCTCATGCGTACACCTTCCTTTCCATTAGATCCTCCATGGCTTTGGCCGCCGCCGCGGAGCCCATGGCCACCGATTCCGGTATGTCCACTGGCCCGGCGCAGTAGCCTGCCAAGTAGACCCCTGGGCGCGTGGAGTCGACGGGGTCGAACACGTGGTCGCGCACCTTGAAGAACCCGAACTCGTCCAGGTTCACATCCAAGGTCTTCGCAAGCGTCTTGTTCTTTGCCGAGGGCACCAAGGTGGTCGCAAGGACCACCATGTCGAACTCCTTCTGCTGAGACTTGCCGCCCACATCGTAAGAGACTATGGGGTTGCCAGCTGGGGTCGAGCCTTGGACGGTGGCATCAGAGTTGATGTATTGCACCATGTAGTCCTTCTTCGCCCTCTCCACATACTCGTTGAAGCCCTTGGCGCAGGCCCTCATGTCCTTGTAGAAAATCGTTGACCTTATCCCCTCGATGTGCTCGGTGGCCAGCATGGCCTCCTTCGTGGAGTGCATGCAGCAGACAGAGCAGCAGTAGGGGTGACCGGTCTGAATGTTGCGTGAGCCCACGCATTGGATGAAGGCGATGCTCTTAGGCTCATTCCCATCCGAGCGCCTCTTTATGTGGCCGTGGGTAGGACCGGCCGCGTTGATGATCCTCTCGTACTCCATAGCTGTGAACACATTGGGGTTCTTGCCGTAGCCGTACTCGACCGAGGAGGTGGGGTCCCAGACGTCGAAGCCGGTAGCAACCACCACAGCCCCGACATTGAATTCCAGGATGGCGTCCTTCATGTCATAGTCGACCGCCTGGCGCTTACACACCTTCTTGCAGACGCCGCACTTGCCCTCCTTAAGGAACCGGCAGTTCTCGGGGTCGATTATCGCCGCCCTGGGCACGGCCTGCATATATGGTATATAGATGGCCCTTCTCGTCGCCAGACCCTGCTCCCACGTGTTCTGCAAGCCCTTGGTAGGGCATTTCTCGAGGCACTCTCCGCACCCGGTGCAGAGGTTCTCGTCCACGAATCTGGCCTTCTTCATCACCCGGACATTGAAGTTGCCCTTCGAGCCCTCGAGGCCGACCACCTCGGAGCATGTCAGGACGTTGATATTCGGATGCCCGAAGCAGTCCGACATCTTCGGCGCTAAAATGCATATCGAACAATCATTGGTCGGGAAGGTCTTGTCCAGCTGAGCCATCCTCCCCCCGAGGCTAGGCTCCTTCTCCACCAGGTGCACAATCACTCCCTTGTCCGCCAGGTCCAGAGAGGCTTGTATGCCCGCGATGCCTCCACCTATGACCAGCACCGACTTCTCGATCTCCGCTCTCTTGCCCCTTCGACTACTGGCAACTTCTGCTTTTTCCATACCGTTATCCCCCTTGTATCAGATTCAACTCATTGACGCTTCCAGGGTTATCACGCCCAGGGCGCCTAAGCCGTTTCGTCCTCCACGACCTGCTTGGTCTCTTTGGAGTCCTTCAATTCCGTGGTCTTGACCTTGAACGTCTTCTTGCCTGTAATCTGCCTCTGGTATCGCTGGCAATTGGGATAGGTGCAAGGGTTGCACTTCTTGTCCTTGCAGGAGAGTTCCACGAACATGATCCATTGCCTTTCCTCGTCCTTCATTGAGGGGTTCTCCACCTCGAACCTCTTGACGTTGAACTTCGGCTTCTGGGTCAACTTTACATATCTCTGGCAGTCAGGATACGTGCAAGGGTTACACTTGTGGTCCTTACACGACAGCTCGATCATGAGAAACCTCTTGTCCTTGCTCTCTGTCGTTTCGTCCAACCTAATCTCCTCCCTCAAGAATTACGGTGGTGAACGTGGTACAATCGTAACCACTTATTTGAAATTTCTTAATTATACTCGACATGCTTTGATTCTCAGCAATTGGGAATGCCTTATGAACCTTTCCCTATTCCCTTCACTCTTTCCATAACGATGATGGCAAAGGGGGGATTTGAGCCCCGAGGTGCCCTAAACCGCCCCGCCACCGCCCTTGAGGTTCTCTGCGATGAAGTTGGTAGCCTCTCTCACCTCTACCTTCAGTCCTTCCATCTCGACCGGTTTCTTATCCGAGGAAAGGAGGCAGTTGTAGTGGATGAGGCATTTGGGGCAGAATGTGAGCATGACCTCGGCACCCGTCCCCTTGGCCTCGAGCATCCTATCCACCTGCATCCTCTTTGACACCTCCCCGCAGTTGACGAAGGCGTTGACCCCGCAGCAAATGGCCTTCTCCTTGATGCTGGCCATCTCCACCAGCTCGGCACCGGTGGCCTTAATGAGGTCCCGAGGCTCGTCGTAGATGCCCGCGTGCCTGCCTAGCCGGCAGGGGTCGTGGTAGGTGACCTTTACTCCTTTGGCATCTAGCTGGATCTTGCCTTGGTCGACGAGGTCCATCAGGTACTCGGATATGTGCTTCACCTCGAAGCCCAGGTCACCAAGGAAATCCTTGTAGTCCATGGCGAAAGTGCGGTAGCCCTCGGCGCAGGCGAAGACCACGGTCTTGGCCCCGGTCTCCTTTATCGTCTTGATATTCTGGTCCATGAGCTTCTCGAAGCTCTCCTCGTCGCCCGACCAAAGCAGGTCGTGCCCGCAGCACACCTCCCGGTCGCTCACTACCGGCTCGATGCCGGCAGCGTTGAGGATCCTCACCACGTTGCCAGGTATCTGCTTCAGCTCCGGGGCTCGGTCGTTATACAATATCCCGAGCTGGTACACGCAACCGGTGAAGTAATAGACATCTCCCTTGTCCTTGACCTTGAGCCCGTCTGTAAGCCATGCCAGACGGTTTTGCTTCTGCCCCATGCCGGTCAAGCGCTCCATGGTGTGCACTGCCCCTGCCTGGGAGCAGCTGGGCAGGTTGCCGCTTTCCTTGGCCTCCCCTCTCATCCTCTGGATGAAGCCACTGAAGTCCACCTCGTACGGGCACATGTCGTTGCAAATCTCACAGGTCAAACAGGACCAGATGTCCTTGTCCGACTTGATCTCCTCCTCCATGCCCTCCTGGGCCTTGACCACGATCAGCCGGGGGGCGAAGTTGGGGTTTCTCTTGGCCACAGGGCACAGGCTGGTGCACTTCCCGCACTCAACGCAATCGAAGGCTCCGGTATCCTCGATGATCTCCTTTATCCGGGACATCAGGCTTCCCCCTTCAGGGGGCTGGGGCCTAATTCGATCAGCTGCTTGGTGAACTCGTCCATGGTCTTGGCGAACTTGACGCCCTCCGAGGCAGATATCCATTCCAGGCGCAGCCGCCTGCGATCGATGCCTAGCACATCTATAAGCTCTTGTGTCTGGGTCACCTTGACCTTGGCCCGCTCGTTCCCACTGATATAGTGGCACTCGCCCGGGTGGCAACCCGTCACTAGGACGCCATCCGCCCCCATCTCAAATGCCCTGAGTATGAATTGAGGCTCCAATCTGCCGCTGCACATGATCCGGATGATTCTGGCTGTCGGAGGGTATTGGAACCTGCTGACGCCCGCCAGGTCAGCCCCGGCGTAGGAGCACCAATTGCAGCAGAAGGCGACTATATGCGGTGAGAAGCTGTTCATTTGGAAACCCCCTCAAGGCAAGCCTCGACCAGGGCTATAATCTGATTGTTGGTGAAGTGCTTGCAGGTGATGGCCCCGCTGCAGCAGGCGACCTCGCAGGCGCCGCAGCCCTTGCAGAGGGCGGGGTTGACCTTGGCTTTCTCCACCCCAGGCGCAACGGTCTCCACTACGATCGCATGGAATGGGCAGATAGCCTCGCATCGACCGCAGGCCCGGCACTTGGACTCGTCGACGATGCTGATTGCGGCCTGCGCTTCTAGGAAGTCCCGGGAAAGGATGGTCATGGCCCGAGCGGCGGCGCCGGACGCCTGGCCTACGGTCTCATCAGCCGTCTTAGGCCAGTGCGCCAGGCCCGCTAGGAATATCCCCTCGGTGGCGAAGTCCACCGGCCTAAGCTTCATGTGGGCCTCCAGGAAGAAACCGTCCTTGCTGAGGGGGACCTTGAGCATCTTGGATAGTTCCTCGTTGTCGGGATTGGGACGGATGCCGGTGGAGAGCACCACCAGGTCTGGCTTCAGATGCACGTGGCCGTCCAATGTGATATCATCCGAGCTCACAATCAGGTCATTCCCCTCCTTGATGAGCTCTGGCATCTCCTCATCCCTAGTCCGGATGAACACCACGCCCAGCTTGGCTGCTTCCGTGTATAGGTCTTCTCTTAATCCGTAGGTACGGATGTCCTTGTAGAAAATGTACACAAGCGCCTTCGGGTTGGTCCTCATTATCTTGATGGCATTCTTCATGGCGCCGATGCAACAGACCCTACTGCACATAGGGTTCTCCGGGCTCCTGGAACCGACGCACTGGATCATGGCGACGACCTTGGCGTCCAACGGTTTTTCCGCCAGACGCTTGGCGAGCTCGAGCTGGGTTATGACCCTCGGGTCCTGGCCGTAGAAGTATTCCTTGGGCTTGTACTCCACCGCACCGCTGGTAACGACAATGACCCCGGTCTTTATGGGGTCCTTGTTCGTCTCTACCTCAAAGTTACCAACGAACCCATTGACCTTCGTCACATTGGTTTCTAGGTGCAACTTGATGTTGGGATTACTGCCAATCTTCGAGGCCAGTTCAGCGGCTATAGACGCCCCGGTCGAGCCATCCTCAAGATATACGTTCCTGACGTTCCCTCCCAGCTCTGATGCCTTCTCCACCAGGTCCACCTTGAAGTCTTGCGCGGCAAGGTCCAGGGCAGCGGTCATCCCCGCTAGCCCGCCGCCGATGACCAGTGCCGAGTGGTTCACAGGGAAGGTGGCGGTCTTGAGGGGCTCGACCAAACGGCTCTTGGCCACGGCCATGCGCACCAGGTCCTTGGCCTTCTCAGTGGCCTTCTCTGGCTCGTGCATATGCACCCAGGAGCACTGGTCCCGGATGTTGGCCATCTCCAGCAGATATGGGTTCAGACCGGCTTCCTTGATGGTGCTCTTGAACAAAGGCTCGTGCGTGCGCGGGGTGCAGGACGCGATGATCACCCGGTTAAGCTTATGTTCCTTAATCTTCTCCTTGATCTTCCCCTGGAAGTCGGCGGAGCAGGTGTACTTGCTCCCCTCTGCCATCACCACATTTGGCAACGTTTTAGCGTATTCCACAACCGCGGGCACGTCCACTATGGCGGCGATGTTGCTACCGCACTCGCATATGAAGGCCCCGACCCTGGGCTCTTGTCCTTCGATGTTAAGCTCAGGCATGTCCTCCTGTTTGAAAGGGATGCGGTTCTGGTAGACATGCGAACCAGCCTTGGCGGCTGCGCCAGAGGCCTCGGCCACCGATTGCGGAATGTCCTTGGGAGCACTGAAGGCCCCGACCACGTAGATACCTGGGACATTGGTGTTCAACGGGTTGTAGATGTCTGTCTGAGCGAAGCCATACTTGTTCAGGTTGATGCCAAGCGTCTGGGCGAGCTCCTTAGAATCTGAAGGGGGGATCAACCCGGTCGATAGGACCACCATGTCGAATTCTTCGTCCACGACGGCCCGAGGCGACATATAGAGAACGTTAAGGCTCTTGGTCGCAGGGTTCTCTTGGACAGATGCTGCCCTCACATTCCTGTGAACCGTGACACCATGCTCCTTCTCTGCCCTGACTCTGAAGTCTTCAAACTCCTTCCCAACAGCCCTGATGTCCATGAAGAAGATAGTAGTCTTGAGGCCCGGGGTATGCTCCTGGGCGATGATGGCTTCCTTGAGCGCGTACATACAGCACACGCTGGAGCAATAGGGGTTGCCCACGGTCTTGTCCCTTGACCCAACGCACTGAATGAAGGCGATATTCTTAGGAGTGACCTGGTCGCTCGGACGGACCACATGCCCCTGGTAGGGACCGCTGGAGGACAGCATTCGTTCGAACTCCAGTGCGGTCAAGACGTTCTTGTACTCGCCGTAGCCGTACTCCCTCTTCAGTCTGGCGTTGAAGGTTTCAATCCCAGGCGCAAGCACGATGGACCCGACCTTGACCTTCTCGATGGTCTCCTTCATCTCATAATCAATCGCGTCCGAGGGACAGACCTTCTTGCAGTTGCCGCATTTTCCCTTCGTAAGGTACAGGCAGTTCTTCGCGTCTATGCTGTACTTTAGGGGGACGGCCTGAGGGTAGATGACGGAGATCGCTTTGCGCTGCGAGAGGCCGAGGTCGAACTCGTTGGGGACCTTGGAAGGGCACTTCTCAGAGCACTTACCACAGCCTACGCATCGATCCTCCCGTACATACCTTGGATTCCTTTTCACGGTGACGGTGAAATTGGGCACGCTTCCCTCGATGCCGACGATGTCCGATAGGGTCATCAAGGTGATCATGGGATTCCTGGCGACCTCGACCAGCTTGGGGGAGAGGATGCACATGGAGCAGTCGTTGGTGGGGAAGGTCTTGTCCAGCTGGGCCATGGTGCCCCCTATGCTTGCCTTCTTCTCCACCAGGTAGACCTTGAAGCCGGACTCCGCCAGGTCCAAGGCGCACTGGACGCCTGATATGCCTCCGCCTACGACCATTACCGCCGCTGTTTCACTCGCCATAGTGCTCTCTCCTCTCTCAATAATAGGCAATCTCGTTGGTCTCTCTGAATTCCCTGGTAAATATTTTTGCATCTTGCTTTGGCCGAGCATCGCCTACCGCGTTCTCATCGAGCCATGTAGGGACGCCGACTCCGATTACTTGATTTACGCTATACCCTGTTTACTTGTTTCACGTTATAATATCTTCGGAAATTGATATCGCATCTTCGTGCATCTTCGTATTACTGAGTTAGAGTCGGTGTCCGATCGAACGGAATGTAGAATAACGAGTGCTAATGCAAGGCCGGGCCCTCAACGCGCCCCCTAAAATCAACCGCTAGCGCGCTGTGACCTCTGACGACCGGAGGACGTGGCGGCATCGATGACCGCGTACATCTGGTTGTCCTTGAAACCTTTCTGCTCCATCGCGCCCGACGGACATGCGGCCACGCAGATGCCGCAGCCTTTGCACAGGCTTTCGTTGACCATGGCCCTCAGCATATCTGGATGGTCCGGGTCCCTCATGATGGTGATGGATTTGTACTCACACACCGGCTCGCATAGGCCGCAACCGTTGCAGATCGCTTTGTTCACCGCCGCGATCGGACCTCCCGTCTCCAGGTATTCCCGAGAGATTATAGTCATAGCCCTGGCGGCGGCGCCCGATGCCTGGCCCATAGTCTCGTCCATGAACTTCGGCCAGTGCGCCAGCCCAGCCAGGAATATGCCCTCGGTGGCGAAGTCGACGGGGCGCAGCTTCATGTGCGCCTCCAGGAAGAAGCCGTCCTTGCTCAGTGGAACCTTGAGCAGCTTGGATAGTTCCTCGTTGTCGGGATTGGGACGGATGCCGGTGGAGAGCACCACCAGGTCCGCTCTCAGCCTTAGGACCTCACCGAGCGTCCGGTCCGTCACCAGTACGCTGAGGCCTGCCCCGTCGCTTTCCACCGTGGGCTCCTCCTCGTCCGGGAATCGGACGAAGTTGACCCCGAGCTCACCAGCTTTCTTGTAGTAATCCTCACGGAAGCCATAGGTCCTAATGTCCTTGTGCAGGACGAAGACCTCCGTGGATGGGGCGGCTTTCTTGATCTTTATCGCGTTTCGCACAGCCTCGGTGCAGCATACCCGGCTGCAATAAGGCGCCTCCTCGTTCCTGGAGCCTACGCATTGGACCATGACCACGCTCCGGGCATCCATTAGACCATTCGACATCTTCGACCCCAACTGCCACTGGGTCAGGACCCTGGGGTCCCCGTACATGTACTCCCCTGGGCGGGGCTGGTACTCCTGTCCTCCCACGGCCACGACGATGGCCCCGGACACTATCTCCCCCATGTCCAACCTGACCTTGAAATTGCCGACAAAACCGGAAACATCTCTCACCTCGGTGCCAAGATGCACGCTAATCCTTTCGTCCAGACGGACCTTGCTTATGAGCTCGTCCTTGAATTCCGAGGTGGGCAAACCGTCCTCTTCCAGGCAGATGCTACGCATGCTTCCCCCGAGCTCAATGGCACGCTCGATGATGTGCACGGGGAATCCTTGTCCTGCGATGTCCAGCGCCGCGGTCATGCCCGCCAGGCCTCCACCGATGACCACGGCGGTGTGGTTGACCTCCAACCTGGAGGTCTTCAAAGGCTCCAGCAGCCTGCTCTTGGCCACGGCCATGCGCACCAGGTCCTTGGCCTTCTCCGTGGCCTTCTCCGGCTCGTGCATGTGGATCCAGGAGCACTGGTCGCGGATATTGGCCATCTCAAAGAGGTAGGGGTTCAGTCCCGCCTCGCGGATGGTGTTCTGGAACAAGAGCTCGTGCGTCCTCGGTGTGCAGCTTGCGACCACCACGCGGTTGAGCCCGTGCTCCACTATCCTCTTCTTGATGATCTCCTGGAAGTCGGCGGAGCAGGTGTACTTGCCCTCCTCGGCGTACACCACGTCGGGCATGGTCCTGGAATACGCCACCACGCTTGGCACATCGACCGTGCTGCGGATGTTCGTTCCACAGTCGCAGACGAAGACACCGATCCGCGGCTCCTGCCCGGAAACGTCAATCTCCTTCACCTCTGGTGCTTGGTGATGGGCGCGCTTCTGGAATACCATGGATCCGGCTTTGGAAGCCGCTCCCGAGGCTTCCGCCACGGATGTGGGTATGTCCTTGGGGGCGCTGAAGGCGCCGGTGACGAAGACCCCTCTTCGGCTGGTCGAAAGCGGATCATGGACCATGGTGTCAGCGAAGCCGTACCTGTTCAGCTTGATGCCAAAGGCCTCGGACAGACTAACCGCGTCCGCTGGCGGCTCGAGGCCGACCGAGAGCACCACCAGGTCGTATTCCTCGGAGAATACCCCATCCCCGCTGGAATAGCGCACGGTGAGCTTCTTGGTCCCTGGGTCCTCCTCCACCGAGGCGGCCCTGACGCCCCTGCAAATCCTGATCCCGTGCTCCTTCTCGGCCCTCGCCCGATAGTCCTCGAACTCCTTCCCCACGGCCCTGATGTCCATGAAGAAGATGGTGGTCTTGAGGCCAGGGGTATGTTCCTGGGCGAGAATGGCCTGCTTGAGCGCGTGCATGCAACACACGGACGAGCAGTAGGGTTTGCCCACCTTGTCGTCCCTCGAACCGACGCATTGAAGGAAAGCCATTTTCTGGGGGGGGGCTTGGTCGCTTGGCCTTACCACATGACCTTGGGACGGCCCAGTGGCGGACAGGATCCTCTCGAGCTCGAGGGAGGTAATCACATTCCTGGATTCCCCATAGCCGTACTCCTTCTTCAAGCGGGCGTCGAAGATCTCGTAACCAGGAGCGAGCACTATCGCCCCCACGTGGACCCTCTCCAAGACCTGTTCTTGCTCGAAGTCCACCGCGCCAGCGGGACATACCTTCTTGCAGTTGCCGCAGCGGTTCTTGGTCAGGTACAGGCAGTTCTTCGCGTCTATGCTGTACTTCAAGGGCACGGCCTGAGGGTACGCCAAATGGATCGCCTTGCGCCGCGAGAGCCCCAGGTCGAAACCGCTCGGGACCTTGGACGGGCACTTCTCGGCGCACAGTCCGCAGCCGACGCACTTTTCCTCGTCCACGTACCTTGGGTCCCTCCGGATGGTGACCTCGAAGTCCGGGGCCTCGCCCTCGACCTTGACCACCTCGCTCAAGGTCATCAACTTGATCATGGGATTCCTGCCCACCTCCACCAGCTTGGGGGAGAGGATGCACATGGAGCAGTCGTTGGTGGGGAAGGTCTTGTCCAGCTGGGCCATCTTCCCTCCGACCGCGGGTTCCTTCTCCACTAGGACCACCTTGAAACCGGACTCCGCCAGGTCCAGCGCGCACTGGACGCCTGCTATTCCTCCGCCCACCACCATGACCGAACCGACCTGATCTTCCACTGCGCTTCCCCCCTGATTTCCGCATGCTGGGAAGGTGCTCCTGAGCTAATCCATTGGAGCCCATCGCTCTGATTAGTGCCACCATATTTCAATATTCTCAAATAACCCGGGGATGGCCGAATCGCCTGATTATCAGCCAATGAAATCAGCACTGCCTGTGTTTTAAATTCTCCCGGTCCTAGCCTTGGGCGTGTTTGCCGAGCTGTTGGTGGCGGCCGCTTTGGGGGCTCTGGGTCTGGCTAGCGCGCTCGAGGTGAGGAGACGGCTAGCATCCTCCGGGCCCTCTGAGATAAGGGAGGCGATGAGGTCGCAGGCCAACAACCTGAGGAGGGTGATGCGCATATCGTCCAGGAGCCGTGACCGACCCCGGGTAACCGTGCAGGGCCCAAAGGTCAGGCCCGTCGTCTGCCAGATATGCCTGGGTCGGGTCAAGGAGGGCATGGAGTACGCCAAGTGCCACTGCGGCAAGGAGTTCCATGTCAGCTGCCTCACCCGGACGGGGTTCTGCCCCTATTGCGACATCGCTTTTAACGGCCCGGAGCTCGACCCGGGGGTCGTCGTCAAGCCCAAGATCACGCCCCAAGAGGCGGCGAGGCGCAGGGCGGACGTGCGCATGCTCTGGGAGCCGGCGGCGAGGCGCGCCTGCCCGGTCTGCGGTTCGGACCTGCCCGAGGGTGGGGACGAATGCGAGTGCGGCGCGATCGTGGTCGAGGAGGGCGAGAGCTTCGACTGCCCCAGCTGCGGGACCTTGGTGCCACCCGACCGCATGTCCTGCCCGATATGCAAGGAGAGCTTTGAGGCCCTCTCCGGGCCGCAGTGCCCGGTCTGCGGCAGGCTGCTGAGGCAGGGGGAGGAGGTCTGCGAGTGCGGCGGTCTGGCCGGGGAGGAGTGCCCGGAATGTGGCTTCGGGCTGGGCTCGGAGGACGAGCGATGCCCCAAATGCGGGGCAGCCTTCGAGTTCGTGTAGCCCTCCCGGCCTGAAAATGGATTTATATATTCTCTCCCACATACCCCTGGCCAAGGATGGGTGCACATGAAATCCATTGTCGATAGCGCGATTGCTAGATCGGCGCAGAGCAACGGCGCCTTGAACGCCTCGGGGACAGGGAGCTCGGCCGATGACGAGGAGCTGCGCAAGCTGGTCGACCAGCTACGGGTGAAGATCACCATCGTGGGCTGTGGCGGCGGCGGGTCGAACACGGTCCGCCGGTTGGCGCAGTCGGACATCAAGGACGTGACCCTGGTGGCGGCGAACAGCGACGCCCGCCACCTGCTGTCGGTCCACGTTCCGAACAAGGTGCTGCTGGGCCGGTCGAGGACCAAGGGCCTAGGCGCCGGGGCTATTCCAGAAGTGGGCGCGGCGGCGGCCGAGGAGTCCCGCAACGAGCTCATGCAGTTCATCGATGGCCGCCAGATCGTGTTCGTGACCGCGGGCATGGGCGGCGGGACCGGGACTGGCTCCGCGCCGGTGGTGGCGGAGATGGCGCGGATGAAGGGCGCGTTGGTGATGGGCATCGTCACCATGCCCTTCAAGGCGGAGGGGCGCGTGAGGACGGAGAACGCCCTGAGGGGGCTGAACCGGCTGCGCGAGCACTGCGACACCACCATCATTATCCCCAACGACCGGTTGCTCCAGCTCGTCCCCAAGCTGCCCTTGGAGGCCGCGTTCAAAGTGGCCGACGAGGTGCTCATGCAGAGCATCAAGGGCATCACCGAGGCCATCACCAAACCCGGCCTCGTCAACGTCGATTTCAACGACATGATGACCATCATGAAGAACGCCGGCGTGGCCATGATCGGGCTCGGCGAGGGCGGCCAGGACGATGGCCGCATGGAGATGGTGGAGAAGGCCGTGGGCGAGGCCATGGGCTCGCCGTTGCTCGGGGACATCGACACCAGGGAGGCGCGCGGGGCATTGATCCGCATAGTCGGGGGGCCGGACATGACCGTGAGCCAGGCCGAAAAGGCGGCGGAGCTTGTGGGCGGACGCATCCGCAAGGACGCGCGCATCATCTGGGGATGCGCGGTGGAGCCCGAGATGGCCGGGAAGGTCAAGGTAATGGTGGTGGTCACCGGGGTCAAGTCCGACAGCTTCCTCAGCCGTTACTCGACGGGCAAGGGCTGAGCCGAGATGGTGGTAAAGGAGAGGCGGGGGCGGAGGCGCTATGTGGCCTTCGAGGTGACCTCGGAAGAGTTGCTGGGCGCTGAGGCCTTGCTCTCCACTATGAGGTCGCTCTCCGAGGGAAGGAAGGTCCCCAAGCTAATCCAATTCGACGGCCACCTCGGGGTGGTGCGCTGCGACCTGCGCGAGCTCGCCTGGACGAAGGAGCTCGTGGTCGGAGCGGGGGCTAGGCTGGGCTCGAGCGTCCGCACCCTGAGCACCTCGGGGACGCTGCGCAGTTTGCGCGAGCGCTTGGGCCTCCCCGAGGGGGAGCGGGAACGGAGGGGTTAGGGGCCGAGCCCGGTTTCACAAGCATCCAGATGTCTCGGGAAGAGGCTTCCCGATTCCCCCAAGAGATATATATTGGATGGATTCTCTAGGTTCCGGATTAGCCGAGAGAAGGTGATTGAATGCAACCCGGACAGATGGCTTATGATAGAGCTATAACTGTTTTCTCCCCTGACGGGCGATTGTTCCAAGTGGAGTATGCCAGAGAGGCGGTCAAGCGTGGTACGACCACCGTGGGCCTCAAGTTCAAGAACGGGGTCGTCCTGATCGTGGACAAGAGGATCGCCAGCCGCCTGATGGAGCCTAAGTCCATCGAGAAGATCTTCAAGATCGACGGACACGTGGGATGCGCCACCTCCGGCCTGGTCGCGGACGCCAGGATACTGGTGGACCAGGCGAGGGTCATCTCGCAGATCAACAAGATTACCTACGACGAGGACATGAGCGTGGAGGAGCTGGTGAAGCGCATCTGCGATTACAAGCAGAACTACACCCAGTACGGCGGCGTGAGGCCGTTCGGGACCGCGCTCCTGGTCGCAGGAGTGGACGATCAGGGCGAGCATCTCTTCGAGACCGACCCCAGCGGAGCGCTCGTGTCGTACAAGGCCGGCAGCATCGGGGCCGGGCGAAACGCGGTCATGGAGGTCTTCGAGGAGGAGTACCAGGAGGGCATGGACATGCAGTCCGCGGTGCTGCTCGGGCTCAAGGCCTTGAAGAAGGCCACCGAAGAAGAGAAGCTAAACCCCAAGGCGGTCGAGATCGGCGTGGTGGTCCGGGGCGAGAACTTCAGGCGCATGGACGATTCTGAGGTCGAGAGCCTGATCGAGAAGGCTGACGCCGCGTAGGGGCCTAGATGGTAGACATAGAGGATGCCATCGTAGCCCGGTACGAGTCGCACGGGGAGACGTTCGAGGTCCTGATAGACCCCAAGGTAGTCAAGTCCTTGAAGGAAGGGAAGGACGTAAACCTGTACGACCACATGGTCGTGGATGAGATATTCAAGAACGCGCACAAGGGCACCCGCGCCGCCGAGGAAGACATCAAGAAGGTGTTCGGCACCACGGACGTGCAGACCGTGGCCAAGACCATCGTCCTCAAGGGCGAGGTGCACCTTACCGCCGAGCAGCGCAAGGAGATGCTGGAGCTGAAGAAGGCCCGCATCATCTCCGAGATCGTGCGCAACGCCATCAATCCGCAGACCGGAGCCCCGCACACTCCGCAGCGCATCGAGATGGCCATGGAGGAGGCGAAGGTCCACATCGACGCCTTCAAGCCGGTGGAGCAGCAGGTCAAGGAGGTCCTAGACAAGCTCAGGCCCATCATCCCCATCCGCTTCGAGAAGATGCGCATCGCCGTCAAGCTCACCGGGGAAGAGTACGGCCGCTGCTACGAGGACATCGTACATTTCGGCAAGATACAGAAAGAGGAATGGCAGGCCAACGGCTCTTGGATCGGCGTCGTGGAGATACCCGCGGGCATGAGGGACGACTTCTATGCCAAGCTGAACGAGAAGACCAAGGGGAACGCGGAGACCAAGCAGCTCAAGTCATGAGCCTGCCAGGATCATGAATGCAAGTCCAGAAGGGAAAAAGACAGAAGTGAGTGAGAATATGAACAAGGAAGCAATAGGATCCTCGCGCGAGATCGTGCTGCCCGGGGACCTGCTCGACTCCGGCGGCCGCATGAAGGCCGGGGCGGGGACTTACGTGCAGGATGGACGGGTCTACGCCGCCCAAGTGGGGATCAAGAGCGTGAAATCGAACTTTGTGAATGTCATACCTCTCGGGGGGCGCTACATACCCGCCCCTGGGGACAGCGTCATCGGGAAGGTGGTGGACATAGGGCCGTCCAACTGGCTCGTGGACATTAACTCCCCGTACCCCGCCCCCTTGCACGTCAACGAAGTACCATGGAGAGTGGACTTCGGCGACACCGCGAGGTTCATGAACGTGGGCGACACCCTGCTCGCCAAGGTGCTGATGGTGGATGAGACCAAGCGCGTGCAGGTGACCATGAAGGAGCAAGGCCTGAGGAAGCTGCAGGGCGGCCAGGTGGTCGAGATCTCCTACAGCAAGGTGCCTCGAGTGATCGGGAAAGGCGGCTCTATGATCCAGATGATCAAGAATATGACCAACACCCGCATCTTCGTCGGGCAGAACGGCCGCATCTGGTTGGACGGGGACATCGAGAACATCGTCTTCGCCATCCGCGCGATCAAGATGATCGAGGAGAACGCGCAGACGATGCATTTGACCGAACGTGTGAAGGAGTACCTGGAGTCCGTGTGCAAGCCCGCGCCGGCCGAAGGTTCAGAATCAAGGTGATTTAAATGGGCGGTAACAGCAACGTGAAATTGATCAGCGATGACGGTATCAGGGTCGATGGCCGGAAGGTGGACGAACTGCGTCCCATCCGCATCGAGGCTGGCGTGCTCAAGCGCGCCGACGGCTCCGCATACGTGGAGTTCGGCAAGAACAAGGTCCTGGCAGCGGTCTACGGACCGAGGGAGTGCCATCCCAGGCACATGCAGAACCCCGCGAAGGCCATAGTCCAGTGCAAGTACAACATGATCGCGTTCTCCGTGAACGACAGGAAGCGCCCCGGGCCCGACCGCAGGTCGGTGGAGATATCCAAGATCATCTCCGAGGCCTTCGAGTACGTGATCTTCACGGAGAACTTCCCTAGGACGTCGATCGACGTCTACATCGAGGTGCTGCAGGCCAACGCAGGAACGCGCTGCGCCGGGCTGACGGCCGCGAGCGTGGCCCTGGCCGATGCGGGCATACCGATGAAGGACCTCGTTCCCTCGGTCGCCGTCGGCAAGGTCAACGACCAGGTGGTCCTCGACCTGCAGAAGGAGGAGGACAACTTTGGTCAGGCGGACCTGCCCATAGCCATGATCCCCAGAACGGGCGAGGTGCTGCTCATGCAGATGGACGGGCACATGACCCGGGCGGAGTTCGACCGCGCCATCGAGATGGGCGTGGGCGCGTGCAAGCAGATCTACGTCCTGCAGAAGGAGGCCTTGGCCCGCCGCTATACGGTGGAGAAGAGCGAGGATGAGCCGGCCGAGGAGCAGGCTCCCAGCGAGCAACAGGAGGGCTGAAGATGGCACGCGCAGTCATGTCCGAGATCAAGAAGGACCATATCCACAAGTTGCTGGCCAAGGGCAGGAGGGTCGACAACCGCGCCTGGGACGAGTTCAGGCCCATCACCATCCAGGCCGGCTACATCGAGACCGCTGAGGGGAGCGCTCGGGTCAAGATAGGCAACACCGACGTCCTGGTGGGCGTGAAGATGTCCATCGGGGAGCCGTTCCAGGACACCCCGAACAAGGGAGTGCTCTCCACCAACGCCGAGCTCATCCCCATGGCCTCGCCGAACTTCGAGAGCGGGCCGCCGGACGAGAACTCCATCGAGCTCGCGAGGGTCGTGGACCGCGGCATCCGCGAGTCGCAGATGGTGGACCTCGAGGCGCTGTGCATCGAGCCGGAGAAGGAGGTCTGGATCATGTTCACGGACATATATGTCCTGGACTACGACGGCAACCTATTCGACGCCGCGTTCCTCGGGGCCATCTCAGCCCTCAAGAACGTGATGGTGCCAGCGAAGGCCAATGACCGGGGCGACGACTACCCCCTGCCCATCGGACACCTGCCCATCTCCGTCACGGCCGTACAGATAGAAAACTCTATATTGGTCGACCCGACTCTCGACGAAGAAAAGGTGGCGGAGGCAAGGCTGACCGTCACCACCGACGAGAACGGAGATCTCAGGGCGATGCAGAAGGGCCTGGCCGGGGCTTTTACCCTGGACCAGATCTACAAGTGCGTGGAGACCTCGCAACGACTGGGGAACGACCTGAGGAAATTGATCGGGTGATCATCGATGGCAAAGGGAACCGTCAAGGCCGGGACCGCGGGGCGCTACGGCGTCCGCTACGGCGTGGTGGTGAGGAAGCTCACCAGGGACATAGAGAAGACTGAAAGGGCTAGGCATGAGTGCCCCACTTGCCACCACCAGTCCGTGAAGCGGACTGCCTCCGGCATCTGGGAGTGCAGGCGCTGCGACGCCAAGTTCGCCGCCGCCTCGTACTCGCCCGTGAAGAAGAAGATCACCGCCGAGGAAGCGGTAGGGTCTAAGCCAGAGGAGTCGAAGTAAGATGTACAAGTGCGGCAGCTGTGGCAAGCCCATCCGCTCCAACACCAACCAGGTCGGCATGCAGTGCGAGAACTGCGGCTCCAAGATATTCTACAAGGAGCGGCCGAACGTCAAGAAGACCATAAAGGCGAAGTGAGCTGGATGCCTAGCGCCATCCTCTCGATCTCCGGCCCCGGGGCGCCGACCGTGTTCGGCGCCATATCACCGGAGGCGGGGAGGGAGATCCCCCGGACCAAGGTCCATGCGGACCTGGAAGGGGAGAGAATGGTGCTGCGGATAGAGGCCCGGGACCTACCCGCGCTCAGAGCCGCCCTAAACTCCTACCTCCGCTGGATCAAGATCGCTGAGGACATGAATCGAATGGCAGGTGCGTGAGATGAACGAGATATCCCCCAAGTTACAGAACCAGATCGCCCAGTTCCAGCAGGTGCAGCAGCAGCTGCAGTCCGTGCTCTCGCAGAAGTTCCGCATGGAGGCGCAGCTCCGCGAGTCGCAGATGACCATCGACGAGCTGAACAAGGCCGCCGAGGACGTCGCGATCTACAGGAACGTCGGCTCCCTCCTCATCAGGGCGAGCGACAAGACGTCGGTGCTAAAGGACGTCGAGGACGACAAGGAGACCCTGGAGATCAGGGTCAAGACCCTCGACCGCCAGGAGAAGGCCTTGCGCGACAAGTACAACACCATGCAGGACCAGTTGTCCAAGGCGTTGGGCCAGGCACCCGCCTCCTCCGACGAGAACTGAGCTCCATTTTTTCTTTCGCTAAACCTCTTCCGACCTATAATTTCTCCTTGACCAGGGCTTTCAGCTCGTAAGCCAGATAGAGAGATCCTTTCGCCAGTGAGGGATTGGCGGGATTGCTTAGATCGTAATCTGCGTCCAGTCGCCAGCTCCTGAGTTGAGCCAGTTTACGACTGGCCCGATAACCGATGGTCTCCCCCAGCTCCTCCTCCACTTTTAAGTAGAAATCGTGAGACCGCTGAAATGTGATGCCGAGCAATGATTGAAGCTGTAAGGCAGTTGTCATCAAAGCCCCTAGATACGCCCTGTTCACAACGGTTCGATTGCAGGCTTCATCCCCAGTTACAGATTGCAATAGTTACAAGGTTCTGGGCTATGACCAAGAACTCATCTGGATCCACGGTATTACCAACATGGATCGAGGTATAGGAGGACTCTCCTCCTCATTTCGTTCGTACCCAAGAGCTCATCTATCGTGTCTGATAAAGTGTCCCAAGTCCTCATCCATTTCTCCGGCGACAATGGTTCGGTCGAGGCAACGACGATTCGGAAACGAGGCATGGGATATGCTCCGGAATCGCGCACGACCTCCAATGTCATCAACCTGTTCAATCCAAGCGAAGGCAGGATCGAGATCAGTTTATTCAATGAGTCAGAGATTGGCTCGATCGCTTCTGATTGGCGCATCAACTCGTTCGCCACATCTCGCGAAAGAGCTAAGGGAAAATCCCTAAGCTTGCCGGTTGCCAGTCCTTGGGCATCGTTTCGAGCCCCGTGCTTAAGAGCCCTCAAGTTCAAATAATTCCCCCGAGGGTTACAACATTCTTTTTTTGGGACCACTCTTTCTGCATGCTCACACCCGATTTTAGTAACTATCTCACAGATGTAATCGCCCTAACCGCTGCAGTGAGGCTTCGCTCGGCTTTGCACCTAAAGTCGGCATCATTCGATCGCGACTCGTCCGGTGCTCCTTGGTCCTCTACTCGCCCTTTGCGCCCTGGCGTTGCCCAGGGCGTAGAGGAGGATCATGGCATCATCGGCCAGGGCGTCGGGGGCAAGCCTGAGGCCCCCGAGCCCTCGCATCATCGCCCCTTCCGGGGGCTCGGCGAGGGCGGTCCCACAGATGTTCAGCCCAGGCCATCGACTGGGCGAGCTTGACCAGCGAGCCTTTCGCGGTCAGGTCGTTATCCAAGGCGAAGCGTATGCTCCGGTTCACCATCAACCTGAAGTCCTGCATCAGGAAACTGACCTCCGACAGAACAGGGGAGCTGAGTTCACAGGGGATACTTCGGTGGATGGGAGGCACTGATGCCGGGGATGAAGCGGAAGAGCATCGACACATCAAATACAATCAGCCTTCGTACATTAGGTGCAGGCAGCTTCGCTCGAAACGTCCATATATCCTCGGCCTCCTCTCCCGCCCTCATGCTCGCGGACATCGGGGCGGAGCTCCGGCAAGGTAGCAAGCTCGTCCTATTGCACGGCAACGCCGACCCGGACGCGCTGGGCTGCGCCTATGCCGTCTACTCGTGCTTCCCCCAGGTCACGGTCGTGGCCCCTGGCGGCCTGGACCGGGTCTCCAAGGTCATCGCCGACAAGCTCGGCTTCATGCCGAAGGAGCTGGCGGACGTCGCGGCCTTCGACAAGGTCGTGGTCCTGGACACCTCCTCCCCCGATCAATTGGCGCCCATCGCCTCGCTCCCGGAGCGCTGCATAGTCCTGGACCATCACGCGCACAACTCGCGCTGGGACGGCCACATGTACTATTGCGACGAGAGCAAGCGCTCCTGCTCCGAGATCGTCTATCAGCTGCTGAAGGAGTCGAAAGCCAAGATGAGCAAGGACGTGGGCTTCGCCCTCCTTGCGGGGATGCTCACCGACAGCGGCCACTTCAAGTTCGCCAATCCTTCGTTGCTGCGCACCTTCGGCGAAATCATGGAGGAGCAGCACATAGAGATCGATGAGGTCTACGATCTGGTCGACCTGGAGCAGGACATTTCCGAGAGGATATCCCAGCTGAAGGGCGCGCAGAGGATGAGGTTCGAGCGTATCGGGGACCGCTTGGTGGCGATATCGCTGGGCAGCGCCTTCGAGTCCTCGGTGTGCAAGGCGCTTTTGGGAATGGGCGCGGACATCGCCTTCGTCGGGTCTCAGCGGGGGGAGCAGTTCAGGGTGAGTGCCCGGGCGCGCATGGATGTGGTGCGCATGGGTCTGCACCTAGGCAAGCTTCTCGAGGACGTCGGGACCGAGACCATGAGCGACGGCGGCGGCCATGGCGGCGCGGCGGGGCTGATGGGCGTGGGGGACGTCGAGGCGATCCTCAACATCTGCATGTCCCGGGGAGTCGATTTCTTTAGGAAGAACAGGTAATCTGCCCTCATGAATAGAATATGCAACGCTGGTGCGAGGCAATGCAACTTGGGAATTACTTTACATTGGCATAACCAGGCCTAGAACATTAGGGTAGTCAGCTTCAGGTTGCCTGGACCTCACGGCACCCCCTTCAGTTCACGCGGAGCTCAAGTGCCTTCCTTGCCTCTTCTTCTTAAGATAATGACCAGAGCTATCGCTGCTAATACGATTAAGGCCATGGAGACCCCCAGCACTAATGGCCAGGACAATCCCGTGTCCTGTGGGGCGGCCTCTCCGGTGAACTCGATCGTGCCATAGGTGTAATTGTTATCGATCGCATCTTCCTCGCCTGGGACTTGTGCCAGTCTTATCGTGATGACCTGATCGCCCTTCGGAACGTTCGATATGTCGCATCTGAGCAAGGTGGTAGTGATGTTGCATCTTTCTAGTGCGATAGTCCTTTGTGCGATCAACGTGGTCCCGGCATAGATGGATAGCGTCGTTGTCTCGTTGTTGGCGCCAAGGTTGACGCTATGCACCGTCACATCCAGAATGCTGTCATTGTTGACGACGCTGGAAGAAGTGGTTGCGTTGATCAATGCGACATCATGATAGTTCTGGGCGTATTCCTTCATCAACTCCATTGCTTCCAATGTCATTTCTTCCGGACAGTCATAATGGGCTCCATCTGCGAAGTTCTTCGAGTTCTGGAAGGGGAGGACGATGTTATCCCAATCGTTGTAGCTATCGAGCATTTGATCCGGTCTGCTTTTATATTCCAAGTCTGTGCAATTGTTCACGTTTGCTCGGACGCTTGTGTTATAGAAGTTGTCGCCATCCCAGTCTATCGGTCTAAGCAGGCTTAGAACAGTTTTGTTCTTAATTGGATCTTTGTAGCCGGTGAAGAGCCACCCTCCGTTGTCAGCTGAGGCGTAATCGACCTCCACCCCGTCCATTTCATTCAGAGCCGCCTCGTTTAGAGTGCTAAGCTCGGTCCTGGAAAAATCCAGAGGTCTGTTTGGATAAAGATCATTAAACTGGAACATATAGTTCATTATGCTCAGATAATTCGGTTTATAGTTGATGTCGTCCTTCCCACCATGGCTCAATTTAAGATTGTGCCCAAGCTCATGCATGAACGTGCTGGCTTGCTCCATGCGGCCAAGATAAGATGGGTTACTTTCAAAAGTATAACCTAGGGTAACCATGAAGTCGTTTCCAAGGAGTTCCCCACTACCAGAATTCCCTGGTAGTGTTGTTACATTGGTTGTGTCGTTATGGACAGCGAATTTGTAAGCGAACAGGCAGTAGTGACTGATTTGTTTCCTTGCCTCCAGTATCGCCGCCTTGTTGGAGGATACTTGGTCCTCAGCAGTACCGAAATATCTCAATTTCAGGGCATCGAAATCGCTCCAGGTGGTGTACAGTTCCAGATCGATCTTCTGGTCCACTAGGACGTGCAGGTTGATCCCGTTCTTTCCATCAGGATTACTGACTGGTGCCTTGCTGAACGCAAGTTTAACATCGTTGAAAGCGAGGGGATCAGGCCAACACGAATCCATATAATCGACCTCGACGAAGATGTCTTTGTGTTGCCAATCCGCGCCTGTCAGAACAAGGTCGATGTCCCCATCCTCGTCGGAATCAATTCCCTCCTTCTCCCATGAATCGAGAAGGCCATCCCCATCGGTGTCCTTATCGAGATTCTCGATGATGACCTTGATCCAGCCATCGTTATCAGTGAACTTCGAGCTGGATCCAGAGAGCATGAGGTAGGCAGCGCCTTGCGGGATTTTGATGCTTGTACCGGATTCAGGGACAAAAAAGTCCTCTGGGATGTCTGTGGAGTATCCGTTGAAAGTTGGCCATGTTTCGAACGGCTCTCCAGCATTAATAGCGTCTGGAACTCTGTGCAGAGGTCCTACTTCATTGCCCTGATTTTGCCAGAGTAGCGTTTGGGAAGAGCTAAAGACACCCCATAGCTCACTGGCCCCGGACCAGTATATATTCCAATCGACATTTGCCATATAGTGGACTTCACCTGATGCATTGATCTGGATTTTGTCGCCTGGTTTGAATCCATCGGCGGCGAGATTCACGATCAGGGGGGCCTCGAGATAATGCTTTTCCTTTGTGCCGTCGCCGTTATCGTCCCATTCAGCGGCGTCATTGTCAGCGAAAAGGTACGTGCCCCTCACAGGAACATTAGCTTCGAATGCTATGGTTGGCTCTGCCAGCTGCCCCGCTATGTTTAACGTATAGTTTGCGTCTTCCTGTGAGCCTATGAGTGGCGTAAACGCACCCAATAGTAAACACACGACTATGATCACTGATGTGTTTCCACCTAACATTATTGCTCCCCCTCAATAACCCCAAAAATTACCCAATTTCACCTTTATACGAATCATATGTAAATATAGCATATCAATATTGCGAGAATCGAGTTATCAATCAGCCTAGGTGTTTTTATGGCAAAATAATCGTAATGTAATAAAAAGAAATAGTACGAGGTTTGGTTTTTTTATCTCATATCTCATACCCTCAGCAAGCATGGCCTTTTTCCCGGAAATGGTAACTTTTAACCTCTAGCCAGTTATCTCGGTGATCTGTGATTCCGATCAGACCATGTGCATCACTTTATGGCCTGCCTAAGCGCCTCTAGGTTACTGGGGTTGTGCTTGAAGTACGTCCTCACCGGCTCGAGCACCTCCACCATGGCCGCGCCGACCCCGTTCTTCAGGTCCATCGGATGAAGCTTTCCTCCGCGGTAGGTGTCGACGAGCTCAGAGTATGAATTGAAATGGAGCGAGCCTCCGAACTTCTCCGAGCGCTCGATGGCCAGTCTGCCCTTGCGCGGGAAGACTATCATATTGGCCATGTCCATGACCGGGTTGCCTTCGACCTCTGGAGGACAGAAGGCCTTGGAGATCTTGCGCTTGATGTCCTCGGGGCTGTCGTGGATCAATATCCCAGAGTCGGGGTCGCTCTTGGACATTTTGCCCGCTGTGGGGTCCATGCGGTTGGCTCCTTTGAGACCCGGGAGCAGAGGGGTGTGCAAGGCTATCGGCTTCTTCCACTTCAGCTTGTCAGCGGCATCTCTGGCCAGCATGTGCGCCCGGCGCTGGTCCATCCCGGCATAGGCTACGTCCAGGTCCATCGCGAAGATGTCCGATGCCTGCATGAGAGGGTAAAGCACCTTCGAGGAGTCGACCTCCGCCTCGTCCTCGGTCCGGCCCATGATGGTCATGGCGCGCTTCACGCGCATGAGCGAGGAAGCCTTCCCGATGTTGATGAGCTTCTCCCAGTAATCGATGTCATCCATCAATTTGGAGGCGAACTCGAAGTGGACCTTGTCCCTTGGCACGCCCAAGGCCTCGAAGCAGTCCTCCATGTACTTGGCGCAGAGCCTGATCTTCTCGATGTCCCCGCCGAACTTGTCATTGATGTACGCGTGCCAATCGGCGAAGAAGATGGTGAAGTGGAAGCCGGCGTTCACGAAATCCGTGATCTTGCTCGCGCAGATCATCCAACCGGCATGCACCAGGCCAGACGGTTCGAAGCCGATATAGCCGCGAGGCGAGCTGTTGCTGGCCAGAAGAGCCCTTAGCTCCTCTGGCGTGACGATCTCCTCCGCGTTCCTGGAAACGAGCTCGTACCGCGCCTCTGCGTCCATGTTATCAGCCAGGGATGATATGCTGCTTATTTGAATGTTATTTCTTGACACGGGGCTTGTCCAGCCAAGATCCCGCTCCCCGATTGGCTTCCTACGACGCCATCCGGCTGCGGCGTCTCCCCTACGAGTTCTTCCTCTATTTCGACGCCTGAAGATGGAAGGACGGGCGCAGCGCACTTCAGGGCCGCAGCGCCAGGGGAGGGGACCCCCCTGCCCCCTCCTCGAACCATCTCCATGCTTCGAAGCCCACATTTCCTTTTCCTCTGTTTCGCCCGCATTTTTTCACCTGCGCCTCGCTCCTCCAGTAGCGTCTGGTACTACCGACCTAACGTCGATTCATGTCATATTTTCAAGCGCATTATTTATACTGGGGGAGTAATTTAGCGGACCCAGCCAAGAGACTCGAAATGAATGAGGCAGAACCCGCCATCTGGACTACAGTCGAAAATCGGGCTCGCATTTGATCGCATGTTAGCTACAGCTCCTAAGGAACGTAACTGGAAGTGGATGATATGATTGAAGGGATTGGTTCTGTGATGGTGGTCGGCGGAGGCATCGCCGGCGTCCAGACCGCTTTGGACCTAGCCGATTCCGGCTTCAAGGTGTACCTGGTCGAGAAGAAGCCCAGCATCGGGGGGGTCATGGCCCAGCTGGACAAGACGTTCCCCACCAACGACTGCTCGATGTGCATACTATCACCAAAGCTGGTCGAGGCCGCAAGGAACCCTATGATCACGATGATGACCTTGGCGGAGGTGGTCGAGGTCGAGGGCGAGGCCCCTAACTTCGTGGTGAGCGTGAAGAGGCACCCTCGCTACGTCAACGAGGAAAGGTGCGTTGGCTGCGGCCTATGCGCCGAGAAATGCCCGGTCAAGGTCCAGAACGAATATGACCTGGGCTTGGTCCAAAGGAAGGCCATCTACGTCTCGTACGCCCAGGCGGTGCCGATGAAGTACGCCATCGATGCCAAGAAGTGCCTTTACTTGACCAAGAACCGCTGCGGAAACTGCAAGAAGGTCTGCCCGGCGGACGCGGTGGACTTCGAGCAGAAGGAGAGCGTGGAGAAGCTCAAGGTCGGGGCGATCGTGCTCGCCCCTGGCTACGAGGTATTCGATGCCAAGCTGAAGAAGGAGTACGGCTACGGGGAGTTCAAGAACGTCGTCTCTTCCTTGGAGTTCGAGCGAATAATGTGCGCGACCGGGCCGTTCCAAGGTCAGGTCATGAGGCCAAGCGACCGCAAATCGCCCAAGAAGGTGGCGTTCCTGCAATGCGTCGGGTCGAGGGACGAGAAGGTCGGCAACCCCTATTGCTCGAGCGTCTGCTGCATGTACGCCATCAAGGAGGCCATCATCGCTAGCGAACACACGTCCGGGCTCAAGTCCACCATCTTCTTCATGGATATCCGGGCGGTCGGAAAGGAGTTCGAGGACTACCGGGAGAGGGCGGAGAAGGAGTACGGGATCGAGGTCCACAAGGGGACCAGGGTCGCTTCCATCGAGGAGGACCCGGAGACGAAGAACCTGCTCCTGAGGTACAGCCTCGGGGAGGAGGTCAAGAGCGAGGAGTTCGATATGGTCGTGCTCTCGGTGGGGTTCGAACCTCCCGCTGACGCGCACAAGCTCTCCCAGGTCCTAGGATTCAAGCTCAACAGATATGGTTTCGCGGACACGCCCACATACGAGCCGTTGTCGACGAGTCGTAAGGGCATCTATGCCACCGGCGCCTTCAGCGCCCCCAAGGACATACCCGACATCCGTGGCGGAGGCCTCGGGAGCGGCTTCCAAGGCCGGGGCGAACGTCTTCTCGAACCGCATACACTTCAAGAAGGCTGAGGTGAAGGAGATCGATGTGGCAGGGCAGGAGCCGCGCATCGGCGTCTTCGTCTGCCACTGCGGCATAAACATCCGTGGGACCGTGGACGTGCCCAAGGTCGTGGAGTACGCCAAGACCCTGCCCAACGTGGTCTGGTCGGAGGAGAGCAAATACACCTGCTCCGCGGACATCCAGGAGATCATCAAGAACAAGATCAAGGAGCACAAGCTCAACCGCGTGGTCGTCGCCTCCTGCACCCCGCGCACGCACGAGCCGCTCTTCCAGAGCACCATCAAGGAGGCGGGACTGAACCCCTACCTCTTCGAGATGGCCAACATCCGCGACCAGTGCTCCTGGGTGCACATGCATGAGCCGGAAAAGGCGACCGAGAAGACCAAGGACCTGGTGCGCATGGCCGTGGCCAAGTCGCGGCACACAGAGGCGCTGCCGACCTTGACCTCCCGGTGCGCCACGCGGCAACTGGTGATCGGCGGTGGGCTGGCGGGCATGAGCGCTGCCCTCGGCGTCGCCGACCAGGGCTTCGAGGTGGACCTGGTGGAGAAGGCAGGGGAGCTAGGCGGCAACCTGAGGAGCACGTTGCTGGAGAAGGATGGACAGACCGGGCCGAAGCTGGCCTCCAAGCTGATCGCGGAGGTAGCGAGGAACCCCAACATCACCGTGCACCTGGACTCCAAGATCAAGGACGTCTCTGGCTACGCTGGCAACTTCACGATCAGTACCGAGAAGGAGGAGATCAGCTCCGGCGCCATCATCGTGGCCACGGGGGCTCATGAGTATCGCCCCACCGAGTACCTGTACGGCGACGACAAGAGGGTGGTGACGCAGGTCGAGCTCGAGGAAAGGCTATCGCACGGGGCGTTGGACGCGAAGAGGGTCGTCATGATCCAGTGCGTCGGTTCCAGGAACTCCGAGGTCCCTTACTGCAGCCGCATCTGCTGCGCCACGGCCATAAAGAACGCGATTTGGATCAAGGAGACCAGTCCGAAGACGGAGGTCTATGTCCTGCACAAGGACATCCGCACCTACGGCTTCAGGGAGGAGCTGTACATCGAGGCGGGCAGGAAGGGAGTGGTGTTCGTAAGGTTACCGGACGACTCACCGCCCGAGGTCGCCAAGGAAGGCCATCATCTGCTCGTTAAGGCAAAGGACACGGTGCTTGGCGGGGACGTCACCTTCCATCCGGACCTCGTGGTCCTGAGCACCGGCATCCGGCCCAACCAAGGCAACGAGGAGCTGGCCAAGATGCTGAAGGTCCCATTGAGCAAGGACGGCTTCTTCCTGGAGGCGCATATGAAGCTCCGGCCGGTGGACTTCGCCACTGAGGGCATATTCCTAGCAGGCCTGGCACATTGGCCCAAGTTCGCCGAGGAGAGCATAGCGCAGGCGACCGGAGCGGCGGCTAGGGCCATAACGATCATCTCCAAGGACGAGCTGGAAGGGACCGCGTTCGTGCCAGTGGTCGATGAATCCAAATGCAAGGCGTGCGGCACCTGCACTGAGGTCTGCGCCTTCAAGGCGGTCAGCATGCGCGAGGTCTCGCCAGGGATCATGAAGGCCTCGGTGAACCCGGTCATGTGCAAGGGGTGCGGCGGCTGCGCTGCCGTCTGCCCGACCGGGGCCATATCCTCGACGCACTTCACGGACAAGCAGCTGCTTGCGGCGGCCAAGTGCACCATCAAGGAGGCGCCCCAATGACCGAATTCGAGCCGAAGGTGCTGGGCATACTATGCAATTGGTGCTCATACGCCGGCGCTGACCTGGCCGGGGTAAGTAGGTTCCAGTATCCCACCAATATTCGGACCCTTAGGGTCATGTGCAGCACCAGGGTCACGCCCCACGTCCTGCTCGAGATCTTCAAGTCGGGGGTGGACGGGGTCGTGGTCGGGGGATGCCACATAGGTGATTGCCACTACATCACAGGCAACTACTACACAGAGAAGAGGATGGCCATGACCAAGAGCCTCATGAAGGCCGCTGGGCTTGAGCCCGAGAGGCTCAGCTTCTACATGGTCTCCGCCTCGGAGGGGAAGAGGTTCGCTGAGCTCATCACTGGATTCGTCGGAACGATCAAGGAACTCGGGCCTTCGCGCGCCATCACGGACGAGAAGCTTGCCCGAAGGCTTGATGCGGCGATCGAGACCGCCAAGGCCTACCGCCTGAGGCTGCTCAATGGGAAGGAGCTCGGCCTCGTCCAGACCGGGAACGTCTACGCCAAGCACATGGACGAGAAGAAGCTGGAGGCCATCCAGGAAAAGGCGCTCAGGGAGGAGTTCGAGAGGAACTTCATACTTCAGCTCACCCGGGACCGGCCTCTCTCCGTGAAGGAGATGGCCAAGGAGCTGGACGCCCCGCCCGACGAGGTGCTGGAGCAGGTGGTCTTCCTCAGGCAGAGGAGCATGATCGCCCTGGACTCAATAGAGGGCGTGAGCCCGAAGTACAAGGCCACGGTCGCGGGGGGTTGCTGAGATGGCCGAGAAAATCGGATCCGTGCTGGTGATCGGGGGCGGGATATCCGGCATCCAGACCGCTCTAGACCTGGGGGACTCGGGCTTCAAGGTCTACCTGGTGGAGAAGAAGGCCAGCATAGGGGGCACCATGGCCCAGCTGGACAAGACCTTCCCCACCAACGACTGCTCCATGTGCATCATGGCGCCGAAGCTGGTGGCCGCAGGCGGGCACCAGAACATCGATCTCATCACCAACGCCGAGATCAGCAAGCTGGAGGGAGAGCCTGGCAACTTCAAGGTCACCATAGCCCAGAGGATACCCAAGGTGGACGCCGACGCCTGCACGGGCTGCGGGGTCTGCGCGGACAACTGCCCGGTCGAGACACCAGACGACTACAACCAGGGCCTGAAGAGGAGAAAGGCGATCTCGGTACTATACACTCAGGCGGTGCCCCTGGTATACAGCATCGACCCGGACATCTGCATCGGTTGCGGAGCGTGCCACGACTCGTGCGTGGCCAAGGCCATCAACTACGGCCTCTCCGACAAGACCATAGAGATATCGGTCGGGTCGGTGATCCTTTGCCCCGGCTTCGAGGAGTTCGATGCCAGGCTCAAGAAGGAGTACGGCTACGGCGAGTTCAAGAACGTGGTCACCAGCATCGAGTTCGAGAGGATGCTGAGCGCCACCGGTCCCTTCTTCGGAACGGTCATGAGGCCCTCGGACGGGGACATACCTCTAAGGGTTGCGTTCATCCAATGCGTCGGGTCGAGGGACGAGAAGGTCGGCAACCCCTATTGCTCGAGCGTCTGCTGCATGTACGCCATCAAGGAGGCCATCATCGCTGGCGAGCACACGGCGGGCCTCAAGCCCACCATCTTCTTCATGGACGTCAGGGCGGTCGGGAAGGAGTTCGAGGACTACGTGAAGAGGGCGGAGAAGGAGTACGGCGTCAAGATGTACCGCGGCAGCAGGGTGGCGTCGGTCGAGGAGGACCCTCAGACCAAGAACCTGCTCCTGAGGTACAGCGCCGGGGACGAGGTCAGGAGCGAGGAGTTCGACCTGGTGGTGCTCTCCGTGGGCATGAAGCCAGCGGCGGACGCCGATAAGCTGAGCAAGAGGCTCGGATTCGAGCTGAACCAATACGGGTTCGCGGCGACCGACGTCTACTCTCCCTTGAGCACTTCGAAGCCTGGTATCTTCGTCAGCGGATCCTTCACCGCTCCCAAGGACATCCCCACCACGGTGGCGGAGGCCTCTGGCGCGGTGGCCAAGGCCACGGCGCTCATCGCCGAGGCGAGGAACACCCAGGTGACCGAGAAGAAGTTCGCCCCGGAGATCGACATATCCGGCCAGGAGCCTAGGGTCGGTGTTTTCGTGTGCCATTGCGGCATCAACATCGGCGGCACGGTCAAGGTGCCCGAGGTTGTAGCTTACGCCAAGACCCTGCCGGGCGTGGTCTATGCCGGTGAGAACATCTTCACCTGCTCCTCCGACACCCAGGAGAAGATGAGGTCGATCATCAAGGAGCAGAAGCTCAACCGCGTGGTGGTCGCAAGCTGCACCCCCAGGACCCACGAGCCGTTGTTCCAGAACACCATCCGCGAGGCTGGCCTCAACTCCTACCTCTTCGAGATGGCCAACATCCGCGACCAGTGCTCCTGGGTGCACATGCATGAGCCGCTCAAGGCTACCAAGAAGGCCAAGGACCTGGTCAGGATGGCGGTCGCCAAGGCAGGATTGCTCGAGCCATTGAAGAAGTCGAAGATCCAGGTCACGCACGCCGCGGTGGTGATCGGCGGAGGGCTCGCGGGCATGACCGCGGCACTGGACGTGGCGGACCAAGGCTACCCTGCCCACATCATCGAGAAAGAGGGGCAGCTAGGGGGCAACCTGGCCAAGCTCTGCCACACGGAGGGCGCCCGCAGGCCGAAGGACTATATGAACGAACTCATCGCCAAGGTCCGGGATAGCACAAACGTCACCGTGCATCTCAACACCGAGGTCAAGGAGGTCGCGGGCTTCGTCGGCAACTTCAAGGTCAAGACCTCCGACGGCGAGATAGAGACCGGGGCCATCATCGTGGCCACCGGGGCTAACGAGTACAGACCTACCGAGTACCTGTACGGCCAGGACCGGAGGGTCGTCACCCAGCTAGAGCTGGAGAGGCATCTGGAGGAAGGCGTCCTGAAGGCCAAGAGGGTGGCCATGGTACAATGCGTCGGATCGAGGAACGATGACGCCACGTATTGCAGCCGCATCTGCTGCACCAATGCCATCAAGAACGCCATCTGGATCAAGAGGACGAGCCCGAGGACGGAGGTCTATGTCTTCCACAGGGACGTTCGCACCTATGGTTTCAGGGAAGATCTGTACAAGGAGGCGGGGCAGCTCGGCGTCAGCTTCATCAGGATGAATGAGGGAGAGATGCCCGAGATGGCCAAGGAGGGCGAGAGGCTAAGGCTCACCGCCTTCGACAGCGCCCTGGGGGCTCAGATCGAGCTACACCCTGACCTGGTGGTGCTCTCCACCGGCATCCGGCCCAACCAAGGCAACGAGGAGCTGGCCAAGATGCTGAAGGTCCCGTTGAGCAAGGACGGCTTCTTCCTGGAGGCGCACATGAAACTACGCCCGGTGGACTTCGCCACCGAGGGGGTGTTCCTGGCGGGAGCGGCGCACTGGCCCAAGTTCGTGGACGAGGTCATCGCCCAAGCATCGGGCGCGGCCACCCGCGCCACCATGGTCATCTCCAAGGAGTTCGTGGAGACGGAGGGCATCATCGCGGCCGTGAACCCGAACAAGTGCACCGGCTGCGAGCTCTGCATTCAGGTGTGCCCATTCGGGGCCATCGACAAGGTCGACGGCAAGGCGAAGGTCAACGAGGCCCTGTGCAAGGGCTGCGGCACCTGCAACGCGGTCTGCAAGTCCGGTGCCATCAGGCAGAAAGGGTTCCGCGACGAGCAGATCATCGAGGTCATCGACGCGCTGTTCTGCGAGGAGGGGAGCGAATGAGCGGAGGTCAATCTTCTGAAAAGGGGTCCGGCGAGATACCATGCGCCGAGGGCGAGCAATTCGAGCCGATGATCGTCGCCTTCCTATGCAACTGGTGCTCCTATGCCGGGGCCGACCTGGCCGGGGTCTCACGGCTGCAATATCCGACCAACATCAGGATCGTGCGGGTGATGTGCTCCGGCAGGATATCGCCGATGCTGGTCCTGCGGGCGCTCAAGGACGGGGCGGACGGGGTGCTGGTGTCCGGCTGCCATCCAGGCGACTGCCACTACCTCAAGGGCAACCTCTATACGAGGCGCAACCTCCAGCTCCTGAGGAGCATGATCGAGTACATGGGCATCGAGCCCGACCGCTTCCAGATGAGCTGGGTCTCGGCCAGCGAGGGCGGGAAGTTCGCTGATGTGGTCAAGACCACGGTGGAGAAGGTAAGGAAGCTGGGGCCGAACACCAAATTCACACACGACAAGCGTGAGGGGGGTGAGTGACCTGAGCGACCAGAAGATACGCGAGGAGGGCAAGAAGGCATTGCGCGAGAGGGGCTTGAAGTGCGTGATAGGCTGGAGCGCGGAGGGCACGCCCACCTTCGCCTCGACCGAGGAGGAGATCGACCGGCTCAGCTTCAACCGGTCCTGCGTAAACAACCTCGTGCCCTATCTGACCTACGAGATACGGAGCCAGAGGGGCAAGACGCGCGACGGCAAGGACAAGGTGGTCCAGCCGGTGGGCGTGGTGGTCCGCGGCTGCGACTCCAAGGCGCTGCTGCTCCTGCTCAACGAGCGGATAATCGCCCGGAACGAAGTCTTCATCATCGGGGTCCCTTGCCCCGGGGTCGTCGACCCACATGCGGGGGGCGCCCTCTACAAGAAGTGCGTGAGGTGCGCGATGCGGAATCCCGTGGTCTTCGACGTGCTCGCCGCGGAGAAGGTCCCGGAGGACGAGAAGGACTTCAGCGAGGTCGAGGCCATCGAGAAGATGTCCGTTGAGGAGCGCTGGGCGCTCTGGGAGGAGATCCTGGCCGACTGCATCAGGTGCCACGCCTGCAAGCGCTCTTGTCCCGTCTGCTACTGCGACGAGTGCCTTCTCGACCCGACGGACGTGGCCATCAAGCCGGACACCACCGCCGAGGAGAAGGCCCACCGCCCGAGATGGGTGGAGAGGTCCGTCAACGTGCCGGAGAACCTGGTCTACCATCTGGCCAGGCTCCCTCACCTGGTCGGGAGGTGCGTCGACTGCGGCGAATGCGAGCGGGTCTGCCCGCGCCGCCTGCCGCTCCGCCTGCTGACGGCCAAGCTGGAGAAGGACGTCAAGGAGATATTCGATTACGAGGCGGCGAAGGAGGAGGGCCAGAAGCCGCTGATCGCCATGTCCTGCATGGACGACGACAACGGCTTCATCATGTGACGGGGGGATGAGATGAGCAAGAGCATATTGAAGAAGGACAGGGTCGCCGAGGCGCTGGGCGCCCTCGGCAAGGACGGCGTGGTTTACGCCCCCGTCAAGAACAAGCGCGGCCTCGTCGAATACAAGGAGCTGGGAAGGGACGCTTCCGCGGCCGAGGTCAAGCTCGATGGCAAGCCCGACACCCCTCCCAAGGCGATCATATTCCCTCAGACCGAGGTCCTGCTGACCTACAAGAAGAACAAGGAGGGCAAGTTCGAGGTCACGCCAGCTAGGACCGATGAAAGGGAGAAGGTGATATTCGGGGTAAAGCCCTGCGACGCCATAGGCATCGCCGTCATGGACAACGTGTTCTGCGGCGGCAAGTTCACCGACCCCTATTACAAGGCGAGGCGCGATAAGGTGACGATCTTTAGCATCGCCTGCGACGGCCCCATGGACTCGTACTGCTTCTGCCCCTCGACCGGGGGGGCGCCCGCGGCCTCCGAAGGAAGCGACGTGATGATGTACGACGTGGGCGACTCGTTCTACCTGGAAGGGATCACCGACAAGGGCAAGAAGGCTTTGGAGGCCATGAAGGGCGTCCTAGGCAAGCCGACCGCGGAGCAGGAGAGGAGGAGGGATGAGATCGTCAAGAGGTCCGAGTCCAAGGAAGGGTTCTCCAGGGCAATCTCCGAAGAGGCCATAGCCAAGCTGGACACGTCGTTCGACAGCAAGTACTGGGATGATGTCGCGAGGAGATGCCTGAGCTGCGGGGCCTGCACCTACTACTGCCCGACCTGCCACTGCTTCGACATCAACGATGAGAAGGGGGGGGAGCGGGTGCGCACCTGGGACTCGTGCCAGTTCGCCTTCTTCACCATGCACACCTCGGCCCATAACCCGCGCGCGGTGAAGGGCCAGAAGCTGAGGAACCGGTACTATCACAAATTCAAGTACTCCAAGGACAACATCGGCCGCTACCTCTGCGTCGGCTGCGGCAGGTGCATAGCCCTCTGCCCGGCCAGCCTGGACATCACCAAGGCCATCAGCGAGGTGAAATGATGATCATCAAGAACGACTACCTGCCGCAGGTCGCCGAGATAGTCAGCATCACGCAGGAGACGACCGGCGAGAGGGCGGTGAAGACCTTCAGGGTGGCCTTCAAGGACAAGGGCGCGAAGATGGATTGGAGGGCGGGCCAGACCTGCATGGTGTCGGTCTTCGGCAAAGGGGAGTCGATGTTCGCCATCTCCTCCTCTCCCACGAAGGGATACATCGAGTTCAGCGTGCAGCGCATGGGCCGGGTCACGGAGAGGCTGCACCAGATGCAGGTCGGCGACGAGCTGGGGATACGGGGTCCTTACGGCAACGGCTTCCCGGTGGAGCAGTGGAAGGGCAAGAACATCTACTTCATCGCCGGCGGGGTGGGAATGGCCCCGGTTCGCGCGGTCATGAACTACGTGGTGGACAACAAGCAGGACTATGGGGCGCTGCACCTGATCTATGGTGCGAGGAGTTCGCGCGACCTCTCCTATAAGGAGGAGATCGATGCGTTGGAGCAGGGCGGGGCGATCGACGTGCGAAGGACGATAGACGTCCCCGAGCCTGGTTGGCTGCAGATCGACAACGCCAACCCCGACAACACGAAGTTCGACCCCTCGAACAGGAAGTTCACGGGTTTCGTGGCCACGATCGTCACGGCGATGAAATGCAACCCCGAGAACGCGCTGGCGGTGATATGCGGGCCCCCGATCATGATCAAGACCTGCATCGGCAGCCTGGCCAAGCTAGGCTGGAAGGACGAGCAGATCTACACCACCCTGGAGAACAAGATGAAGTGCGGCATCGGCAAGTGCGGCCGCTGCAACATCGGTGGCGTCTACGTCTGCGTGGACGGGCCGGTGTTCACGTACGCCCAGGTGAAGAAGATGCTGCCGGACCAATGATATGAGGATGGCGGCTGAGCAATCGCACACCGTCTAGAGTAATATATATGGTCCAACTTGTCCGTGATGAAGTTAGACCATGCGCTCCGACGGCCCTAAGGACAAGGAAAGGCTTGAAGCCATCTGGAAGGAGGAGGACATCGTAGATGGCGAAAGGGTCAGGGCGCTCGTTGTCATCTTCCGCACCATAGGCTGCTGGTGGTCGAAGAAGAGGGGCTGCCTCATGTGCGGCTACAATCAGGCAGCCAGCGGGTCGGGGATAGGCGAGGAGGAGCTGCTCAAGCAGCTGGAGATCGCCAAGTCCAAGCTCCAGGGCGAGGAGATGGTCAAGATCTACACCTCCGGCAGCTTCCTGGACGAAAAGGAGATCCCGCCTTCGGTGAGGGAGCGCGTCCTGCAGGAGTTCTCCTCATGCAAGCGCATCCTTTTCGAGAGCAGGCCGGAGTTCGTGACCGAGGAGAGCCTGTCCCGCCTTCCAGCCGACAAGGTCGAGATCGCCCTGGGCCTAGAGAGCGCAAACGACCTCATCCTAAGAAAATGCATCAATAAGGGATTCGGGGCTTCTGATTATCAAAGGGCGGCCAGCTTGATCAAGAGCAAGGGCATGAGGGTCCGCACCTACCTGCTCCTCAAACCTCCGTACCTTACGGAGAGGCAGGCGATGCTTGACACCATATCATCGATCGATTTCGCTCACGGGCTATCGGACAGCATATCGGTCAACCCAGTCAACGTGCAGAGGGAGACCCAGGTGGAATCGTTGTTCAGGCGGGGCGACTACCGGCCGCCGTGGCTTTGGACCCTTGTGGAGGTCCTGAGGCAGGGCAGGTCGAAGACCGACATCAGGGTCTTCTCGTCTCCAAGCGGGGCTGGCACCTCCAGAGGGGCGCACAACTGCGGCAAGTGCGATGCCGGCGTCATCGCGGCCATAGAGAGGTTCGCCTTCACCCAGGACCTGAAGGAGTTCGATGGCCTGGACTGTGGATGCAAGGCTCGGTGGAGAGCGCAGCTCGAGCTGCAGGACGCCATGCGCACGTCCGTGGACATCGATCGGTACCTAGCCGATGACCTTGGCCTCGATTGATTTTTTATCCTTGATGGCGATAATGGCATCATCAGGAGGGATCGCATGGAGTACGATATTCGAAAAGGTCATTATCCAAAGATCGAAGGCGATGGGCTGAAGGACATCATGGGGATGACCTTCGGCAATGTCAAAGTGGAAGGGGACAAGCTCGTGTCCTCCTACGGGGCGATAACCAAGGTCGAGGCAAAGGTGCTGAGCAAGACCGCGCTCGACGTGGCCTCCGAATCCGACAAGACCGCCCCACTTGACGTGCAGGCGGAGAGCGTCAAGCGCTGGAACGTGTTCCTGGAGCAGGCCACCGGGTTCACGTCCAAGGAGAGGTCCAAGCGCCTGCAGAAGAAGGCCAAGGAAGGGAAGCTCTGAGTTCAAATCCCTTCCTGCCCTTTTCGATGGTTCGAGCCATCCAGGCTTGCCGGAACGGGCATGCCAAGCCACCGAACAGCTTATATATCATAACCATTATGCGACTTTGCTCAACGCGCTGAGGACGTTCGACCAGACCCCATGGGCAATGCGTCAGCACCCCTCTACCGCCGGCCTACCATTCTGGCCAGCTGAAACGGTGTCACGGTCGAAGGTTCAGGAAAATGCACTCTTGCATGCGTTAGCGACCAGAGAGTGTACTCTCTCGCCAACAGCGAAGAGGGGGAACCATGTCAAACAAGAGACGTCCCAAGAAAGGATCGCACGGGTATTCGCCCCGGGTAAGGGCGAAGCGCCAATTCCCCAGGCTAGACGCCTGGCCAGAGATTAGCGAAGGCCCGAAGTTGCAAGGATTCGCCGGATACAAGGTCGGTATGACCCACGCCTTCATCGTCGACTTCCGCTCACAGAGCACGACAGCTGGGCAGGAGATCAAGGTCCCGGTAACGGTGCTGGAGGTGCCGCCCATGAAGATCGCGGCGGTGAGGATCTACGAGAACACCCGCTACGGCCTCAGGACCGCGGGAGAGGTCTGGGCGTCCGGGGTCGACGAGACCTTGGGCCGCCTGCTGCCCATCCCCAAGGAAGTGAAGGCGGAGGCGGCGTGGGAGAAGTTGAACGATGTGGACTATGAGGATATACGCGTCCTCGCCTATACCCAGCCTAAGCTGGTGAAGGGCATTCCCAAGAAGAAGCCAGAGCTCATGGAGCTGCGCATCGGGGGTGGCAACATGGATGCCCGGCTCGAGTACGCCAAGTCCATACTGGGCAAGGAGATAAGCATCGCCGACTTCACCAAGGACGGCGCCATGATCGACGTGGCGGCCATCACCAAGGGCAAGGGCTTCCAGGGCGCCATCAAGCGCTGGGGCCTGAAGCTGCTGCACCACAAGAACAGCAAGCACCGCCGCATGATCGGCACCTTGGCGCCCAAGCGCCCCGGGTACGTGCGCCCGACCGTCCCCCAGGCTGGCCAGGTCGGCTACCACCAGAGGACGGAGATGAACAAGCGCATCATCAAGATCGGCCAGAACGGCGAGGAAGTGAACCCCAAGGGCGGTTTCCTGCACTATGGCCTGGTCGTCAACTCCTACGTTCTTATCCACGGTTCCGTGCCAGGCCCCACCAAGAGGCTGGTCCGGTTGCGCGACCCGGTGAGGAAGACCGCTCCGCTCAAGGAGGCGCCCAGCATCGTCTACGTCTCCACCGAGAGCAAGCAGGGGGCGTAATCCATGGCAAACAAGAATGTCAACGTTTACTCGCTGAGCGGGGAGGTGGTCAAGCAGGCCGAGCTTCCCTTCGCCTTCAAGACCAGCTACCGCCCGGATGTCATAAGGAAGGCGGTAGTCGCCGAGGAGTCGAACAAGAGGCAGCCCTACGGTGCGATGTTCAAGGCGGGCATGAGGCACGCCGTGTCCACCTGGGGCAAGGGACGAGGGGCGGCCCGTGTGCAGCGCCTTTCCCAAGGGGCCAAGGGAGCGGAGTCGCCCAACAACGTGGGCGGCAGGCGCGCCTTTCCGCCCAAGCCGGAGAAGTCCTGGGAGCTCAAGGTCAACCGCAAGGAGAGGACCTTGGCCCGCTGGTCCGCCCTGGCGGCGTTGTCCAACGACGCCATGGTGAAGAACCGCGGCCACCAGTTCAAGGACGGCGTCACCCTGCCGATAGTCTTCGAGGACTCGGTGGAGGCGCTCCAGACCACCTCGGACGTATTGAAGGCCTTGGAGTCCGTCGGGCTGGAGGATGACGTGTCCCGCGCCAAGGACAGCAAGAAGGTCCGCCCTGGAAAGGGGAAGATGCGCGGACGCAGGTACAAGTCGTCGAGATCGGTGCTGATCGTGGTATCGAACAAGGAGGCGCCGATCTTCAAAGGAGCGAAGAACCTGGCGGGAGTGGAGGTCGTGGCCCCGGAGCAGCTCAACCCGGGGACATTGGCACCTGGTGGGGACGCCGGCCGATTGGCGGTGTTCTCCGAGGCCGCCTTGAAGAAGGTAGGAGAGTGGTGAGCGTGTCCAGGCTAGACGAGATACTGTTGCACCCGTACGTCACAGAGAAGACCATGAACCAAATGACCGGCACGCCCAACCAGGACTTCAAGGACGGCAACCGCTTGGAGTTCATCGTGAGACGCGACGCCACCAAGCCGGAGATCAAGGCCGCCTTCGAGCGGCAATTCGAAGTCAAGGTCGCGCGCGTGTATACTAAAATCGATAAGGAAGGCAAGCATGCCATCATCAAGCTCGCCGAGGGTTACTCTGCCGAGGACGTCGGCATGAGGATCGGAGTGTTCTGAGGTGGGATGAATGGGAAAACAACTCAGACAGCAAAGACGCGGGAAGGGTGGGCCGGTCTACAGGTCCCCGAGCCACAGGCATATCGGCGCCGTAAAGCACCCTGAGGGTGCCAGCGTCACCGCCAAGATCGTGGACATAGTGCACGCCCCTGGCCGCATGGGCCCCCTGGCCCAGGTGGACGTGGGAGGCAGCATGCAGAACATCCTGGCCGCCGAGGGGATGATGGTCGGGCAGGAGATCATGGTGGGCGGGAACGCCCCGGTTGCCTCCGGCAACGTACTGCCCTTGGTCGCATTGCCAGAAGGGACTTTGATACACAACATCGAGGCCCGTCCCGGGGACGGGGGAAAGTTCGTCAGGACCTCAGGCTGTTCCGCCACCATCGTGAGCCGGGGAGAGAAGGTCGTGGTGCTAATGCCCTCTGGTGCGTTCAAGAACTTCGACCCAAGGTGCCGCGCGGCCATCGGGACCGTGGCGGGCGGAGGGCATGGAGAGAAGCCCTTCGGAAAGGCAGGAAACAAGTTCCACGCCTACCGCTCCAGGAGCAAGGCGTACTTCAAGGTGAAAGGTGTCGCGATGAACGCGGTCAACCACCCGCACGGAGGTGGCGGCCACCCGCATGTTGGTAAGCCCAGCACCGTGGGCCGCAACGCCCCGCCCGGAAGGAAGGTCGGCCGGCTATCACCGCAAAAGAAGAAGAAGGAGAAGTGATCCAGATGGCTGAGGATAAACCGCTCACAGGGACCAAGGCCTCGAGGAGGAAGCAGAGGAAGAAGAAGGGAGCGATCACGGCGAGGCGCAAGAAGGAATTCACCTATCGCGGCTTCACCATGGAGGAGCTCCTGGAGATGCCATTCGACGAGGTCCTCGGCCTTATGCCGTCGAGGGTCCGCCGCACCTTCATCCGCGGCCTCAACGAGGAGCAGAAGGTCACCTTCGACAAGATCGTCAAGGGCGAGAACGAGGTCACGCGCACGCATCGCCGCGACATCCCCATCGTCCCGGCGTTCGTGGGCAAGAAGGTCGCCATATACAATGGCAAGGAGTTCAAGGAAGTCGAGATCAAGCCCGAGATGATCGGGCACTACCTGGGCGAGTTCGCCATGACCCGAAGGGCGGTCACGCACAGCGGACCCGGCGTCGGTGCGACCAGGTCGTCCAAGTTCCTGCCGCTGAAGTGAGGTGCGAAACATGGCAGGATACACACAACAGGCCGACCCGGACACGACCGCTAGAGCGATCGGCAAGGAGATGCCCATCTCCCCCAAGGACTCCCGCGAGGTCTGCCGCATGATCCGAGGCAAGAACGTCACCGTGGCCATCTCCATGCTGGAGGAGGTCGAGGCCCTGAAGAGGCCGGTGCAGATGAGCCGGTACAAGATGGGCATCGCCCACAAGAAGGGCGTCGGCCCCGGACGATTCCCCAAGAAGGCCGCCAAGGCCATCCGCCAGGTACTCGAGCACGCGAAGGCGAACGCCGAGTACAAGGGCCTGGACGCGGAGAACATGCGCGTCAAGGTCGTCGCCGCCCACCTGGGCCGGACCATACCGGGATACATGCCCCGCGCCTACGGGCGCAGCAGCCCTTGGAACCAGCAGACCGTGAACATCGAGGTTATTCTTGAGGAGGTCGAGTGAATTGGCCAATGAAAGGAAGTTCGTGACGGAGAACATTCGCCGGGTGCTGCTCAAGGAGTACCTGATGAAGGCAGTGGACCGAGCAGGATTCGGCGGCGTCGAGGTGCAGCGCACCCCGATGGGCACCAGGGTCACGCTCATAACCGAGCGCCCGGGCATCGTCATCGGGCGCCGGGGAGCGGCCATCAAGACGCTCACCACCGCCATCGAGAAGGACTTCAAGTTCGACAACCCCCAGGTCGAGGTGCAGGAGGTCGACAACCCCAACCTCAACGCCCAGATCATGGCCGAGAAGCTGGCCTTCGCGCTAGAGCGCGGCTGGCACTTCAGGCGGGCCGGGCACTCGACAGTGCGCCGCGTGATGGACTCTGGAGCGAGGGGATGCCATGTGGTCATCGCCGGTAAGCTGACCGGCGAGCGCCACCGCACGGAGAAGTTCAAGGAAGGCTACATCAAGTTCTGCGGCGAGCCCAAGCTCAAGTTCGTCCGCCAAGGGTTCGCGGTCGCCAAGCTCAAGCCAGGCGTCATCGGCGTCAAGGTGGAGATCATGGCCCCGGACGCGCGCTTGCCGGACGAGACCGACGTCTTGCCACCCGAGGAGGCTGTCAAGGTGCTCCCGGAGATGGTCGACAAGATCATGCCCAAGGAGGGGAGCGCATTGGCCGAGGCTGTCCGCCTCGAGCCCACGGACGCCGAGCCAACGAGCGAGCCGACCGAGGAGCCCAAGCCAGAGGAGAAGAAGGAGGAATCGAGCTAATGGCGCTCCTACGGACCAAGGAGATCAAGGCCATGTCCGTCGAGGACCGGGCCAAGGCGCTGCGCGAGCTCCGCGACGAGCTTATGCATGAGCGCGGAACGGCGGCGATGGGTGGTGCGCCTGCGAACCCTGGCAGGATCAGGGCCATCAGGACCAACATCGCTCGCATATTGACCGTCCAAAGGGAGGAGACGAAGTAATGGCAGAGATTTGCTCCACGTGTGGACTACCTAAGGAGCTGTGCATGTGCGAGGAGATCGCGCGTGAGCAGCAGACCGTGAAGATCAGCACCGACTCCCGCCGCTACGGGAAGGTCGTCACCATCGTTGAGGGGTTCGACCCCAACGACATCGACATCGACGACCTGGCCCGCAAGCTCAAGACCAAATGCGCCGCGGGCGGGACCGCCAAGGACGGCAAGATCGAGCTCCAGGGAGAGCACAAGAAGAAGGTGCAGAAGGCCCTGGAGGACATGGGCTTCAAGACTGAGGTCAGATGAGGAGCGAATGAGGAAGAGGGATTTCATGCGTCTGGAGTTCATCGGCTTGGAGGTTGAGGTCATCGGTTCCAATCACCCCGGGTACCTAGGAGTATCTGGTAAGGTGGTGGACGAGACCAAGAACACTTTGACCATCAGTGCCAAAGGCAAGGAGGTCATGGTACCCAAGCAGGCGAACGCTTTCCAGTTCACATACGGGAGCGAGAGGTTCGAGGTGCAGGGCACCGAGATCCAGCACCGACCCGAGGATAGGATCAAGAAAATCAGGTGATATAATGCAGAACCAGCCCAGAGACATAGGTATCGATGTCAAAGCTCCGGCCGCCGCGTGCCAGGACAAGAACTGCCCGTTCCACGGCAGCCTTTCCATCCGCGGCCAGCTCATCGACGGCGTGGTCGTCTCGGACAAGATGACCCACACCGCGGTGGTGGAGCGCAATTTCCTGAAGTATGACACGAAGTACGAGAGGTACATGAAGAAGACCTCGCGCTACTCCGCGCACTGCCCGCCCTGCCTAGAGGTCAAGGCGGGGGACCTGGTGCGCATGATGGAGTGCCGTCCGTTGAGCAAGACGGTGTCCTTCGTGATCGTGGAGAAGAGGTGAAAGAGATGAAGGGACTAGCGGGAAAACAGACCCGAGGCATCATGACCGGCACCAGGCTGGACGTGATCGATAACAGCGGTGCGAAGATCATTTCTGTCATCGCAGTTCCTGGCTACCATGGCGTGAACCGGAGGCAGCCCTCCGCGGCCGTGGGCGACATCATCGTCGCCTCGGTGAAGAAGGGCACTCCCGAGATGAGGCGCCAGGTGGTCTATGCAGTGATCGTCAGGCAGAGGCGGCCGTTCCGCCGATCCGACGGCACGATGGTGACCTTCGAGGACAACGCCGCGGTGGTCACCACCGAAGAGGGCGAGACGAAGGGGACGGACATCAAAGGACCGGTAGCGAGGGAGGCCGCCGAGAGGTGGCCGAGGATCGCGGCGACCGCGTCCATGATCGTGTGAGGTGAGAAGAATGGTTAGCAAGCAAGCGAGGAAGCAACGCAAGAGGCAATACAACGCGCCGGAGCACCTCCGCCGCAAGATGGTGGCCTCCCACCTCAGCGATGGACTGATGAAGCAGTACAAGAAGCGTTCCGCCTTGGTGATCGTGGGCGACACCGTCATGGTGATGCGCGGCGACGAGAAGGTCAGGAACATCGAAGGAAAGGTGACCGACGTGAACACCAAGACCGGCAAGGTCGTGATCGAGGGCATAACCATCGCCAAGGCCGACGGCACCCTCAAGGAGAGGCCGGTGCACGCGTCCAACCTGGTCATCATTAAGCTTAATCTCACCGACCCCTGGCGCAAGGAGAAGCTAGAGGCCTTTAAGGAGGGCTCCGCATGAGCAACGACATGAAGAGACTGACGGCCCCGCGCTCCTGGCCGGTGCCGAGGAAGACCAACTACTGGATCGCCAAGCCCTCCCCCGGACCGCACGGGATCGAGGGAAGCATGCCCCTGGTGGTCGTGCTCCGCGATATGCTGGGCGTGGCCGACACGGCGAAGGAAGTGAAGCGCATCCTGGGCAACCGCGATGTGCTCGTGGACGGGCGCGTGGTCAGCGACACCGGTTTCCCGGTGGGGCTGATGGACGTGGTGTCCATGCCCAAGGTCGGGCTGCATTTCCGCATGATGATCGACCGCAAAGGCAAGTTCCGCCTGGTCAAGCTGGCCGCTGGCAAGGAGACCTGGAAGCTGTGCCGCATCGAGGGCAAGACCACCGTACCAGGTGGCAAGACCCAGCTGAACCTGCATGACGGGCGCAGCGTGCTCGTGGGCAAGGACAGCTACAAGGTAGGAGACGTGGTGAAGCTCGAGGTGCCTTCCCAGAAGATCCTGGACACCTACAAGCTGGCCAAGGGCTCCTACGCCATCATCACCAGCGGCTCCAGCGTGGGCGAGCTGGAGGTCATCGAGGAGTACCTCGTGCAGAGGACTATCGCACCCAACCTGGTCAAGTTCAGGGATGGGAAGCTGACGGTCAAGGACAACGTCTTCGTGGTCGGGTCCAAGGGGCCTGAGGTCGAGCTGCCGGAGGCGAGCATACTATGAGCGAGGTCATGAGGCAGCCGATCGTACAGAAGGTCGTCGTCAACATCGGCGTCGGCGATGCAGGCGAGCGCCTGGAGAAGGCGCAGAAGGTCCTGCAGATGGTCACGAAGCACAAGCCCAAGGTCACCCACGCCAGGATCACCAACCGGGACCTGGGCGTCCGTGAGGGCATGGCCATCGGATGCAAGGTGACCCTGAGAGGGGACGAGGCGGAGACCTTCCTGCGCAAGGCCCTGGCGACCAGGGAGCAGAGGGTGGCCTGGTACTCCTTCGACAAGGAGGGGAACCTGTCCTTCGGCGTCCCGGACTACACGGACTTCGAGGGCATGAGGTACGACCCCGAGATCGGGATATTCGGGATGGACGTCAGCGTGGTCATCCAGAGACCAGGTTACCGGGTCTCGCAGCGCCGCATCATGAAGCGGAAGCTGCCCAAGGAGCACCGCATGACGCGGCAAGAGGCAGTCGAGTTCATGAGAGCCAAGTTCAACGCAGAGGTGGTCGAGTGAAGCCAAAGAAGCAGTTCGGCAGGTCAGTGGGCTGCACCCGCTGCGGTCGGAAGAGGGGGCTCGTGAGGAGGTACGGCATGCATCTGTGCCGCCAGTGCTTCCGCGAGATCGCGCCGCAGATTGGGTTCAAGAAGTACTCGTGAGGTGAAAAAGATGCAAAACGACCCCTTAAACGACGCAATGTCCACAATCAAGAACGCCGCCGTGGTGGGCAAGAGCGAGTGCACCATCAAGCCCTCCTCCAAGCTCATCGGCCGCGTGCTCAAGGTTATGCAGGAGTCCGGCTACATCGACCAGTTCGAGTTCGTAGAGGACGGCAAGGCGGGAAAGTTCAAGGTGATGCTGGAAGGCAGGATCAACAACTGCGGCGTCATCAAGCCCCGCTACGCAGTGAAGAAGACCGACCTGGAAAGGTGGGAGTCGAGGTACCTGCCGGCGCAGGACTTCGGAGTGTTGATCCTCACCACCACCGCTGGTGTCATCTCGCACACCAAGGCCAAGGAGCTAGGAGTGGGCGGCAAGCTGCTCGCCTACGTGTACTGAGGGATGTGACATGACCATCAGCGGATTGATAGAGGAGAGGGTGACCATCCCCCAGGGAGTCAAGGTCTCGATCAAGGGAGCGGAGGTAAGCGTGTCCGGCAAGGCCGGGCAGCTGAAGCGGGCTTTCGGCAGCCCTAAGATCAAGATCAGGACCGAGGAGGACGATGTCATCGTCAGCTGCGAATACCCCCGGGTCAAGGAGAAAGCCTTGGTGGGGACGTTCGCCTCGCACATCCAGAACATGATCGACGGCGTCCAGGGCGGGTTCGAGTACCACATGAAGATGGTCTACTCGCACTTCCCCATGAAGGCCACGGTGAAGGGAGAGAAGTTCGTCATCGAGAACTTCCTGGGCGAGAAGTCGCCCCGATACGCCAACATCATCGGGCACAGCAAGGTCACGGTGAAGGGCGCGGAGGTAGTCGTCTCCGGTGTCGACCTCGAGGCCACGTCCCAGACGGCGGCCAACATCGAGCGCGCCTGCCGCATCAAGGGATACGACCCCCGCGTCTTCCAGGACGGCATCTATATCGTCGAGAAGGCCAGGAAGGTGAAGGCATGAGCCAGGCCAAGAAGAAGATCGAGAAGATCTCCGACCTACCCTATTACAAAGAGGAGTACGGCCCTCAGCTCGAGGCCATGGGCATCCACGACCTCGAGGAGCTGCTGGACGCCCTGAACGACGAGAAGCAGTACAAGTTCATCGTCGACGAGCTCAAGGGAGTGGGAGAGAAGAAGGCAGACCACTGGATCGAGCTCATCGAGGAGACCCTCGCGGAGGGCGCGGAGAGCATGCCCGCCACCGAGGCCAAGACCGAGGAGAAGGAAGTGCCGATGGACGTGGTGATCGAGGAGAAGATCGCCGAGACGATCGTCGAGAAGGGCGAGTATGTGGCGGAGAGGAAGCCTGAGCTGACGCCGGAGAAGAAGATCGCTCTGGCGAAACGCGAGGAGATCGCTTCCCGCCGGCCGCACTTCAAGAGGTCGGAGTGGTTCCGCTTCAAGAGGCTGGGGGTGTCCTGGCACAGGCCGAGGGGCATTCACAACAAGATGCGCCGGCACTATGGCTACCGCCCGCCGGTGGTCAGCATCGGCTACCGCGGACCGAAGGAGGTGCGCGGCTACCACTCGTCCGGCTTCCAGGAGGTTATGGTGCACAACCCCTCCCAGCTGGAGAAGGTCGACGCCAAGACCCAGGCGGTGCGCGTGGGCGGCGGCGTGGGCTACAAGAAGAGGCTCGCCATCGAGAAACGCGCTGACGAGCTAGGGATCAGAGTTCTCAACAGGACGGGATAAATCATGGATCTGAAGAACCAGAAGAGAATGGCGGCCGCGATCCTCAAGTGCGGCGAGACCCGGGTCTGGATAGACCCGAACCGCATCGAGGACGCTGCGGACGCCATCACTCGCGCGGACATCAGGACCGCGATCGAGTCCGGGACCATACGCGCGCTCCCTAAGCAGGGCATATCCCGTGGCAGGACCAGATATAGACTGGCGCAACGGAGAAAGGGGAGAAGGCGCGGACCGGGGAGCAGAAAGGGGACGTCAGGAGCCAGGACACCGACCAAGGCGGACTGGATCCAGACCATCCGCCCCATCAGGCAGGAGCTCAAGAAGCTGCGGGACGATGGCAAGATCAACCGCAGCGTCTACCGCGAGTTCTACATGAAGGCCAAGGGCGGCCAGTTCAAGAGCAGGAAGAACCTGCTCTCCCACCTGCAGATGGCAGGTCACCTCAAGGAGGGGAACTGATGGCCACTGGACCTAGATACAAGGTGCCGTTCCGACGCCGACGCGAGGGCCGGACGGACTACAGGCAGAGGAGGGCGCTGTTGCGCGCTCGTCTGCCGCGCGCCGTGGTGCGCACCACCCTCAGGAACACCAGCGTGCAGGTCGTGGAGTATGACGCCAAGGGCGACCGGATCGTGGCCGCGGCCCACTCCAACGAGCTGCGGGACCTGGGATGGAAGGCCTCGACGGGCAACCTGCCCGCGGCCTACCTGACCGGCTACCTGGCCGGAATGAGGGCCAAGAAGAAGGGCGTGGACGAGGCGGTCCTGGACATCGGCCTGAAGGAGCCGGTCAAGGGCGCCGCGTGCTTCGCCACGCTCAAGGGCTTGCTGGACGCGGGGGTCGAGATCCCCCACTCCAAGGACATCCTGCCCGGCGAGGACAGGCTGAAGGGCAAGCACATCAACGCTGACATGGAGAAGATGATTGAAGAGGTCAAGAACCGGATGGAGGTGGACTGAGATGGATTGGACCCCGAAGACAAGGCTGGGCAAGATGGTCATGAGCGGTGAGATCACCACCATGAGCCAGGCCCTGGCCACCAAGCTCCCCCTGCGGGAGCCGGAGATCGTGGACGTCCTCTTGCCGGACCTGAAGGACGAGGTCATCGACGTCAATATCGTGCAAAGGATGACCGACTCGGGCCGCAGGGTGAAGTTCCGTATCACCGTGGCCGTCGGCAATGGCGACGGCTTCGTAGGCATCGGACGCGCCAAGGGGAAGGAGGTCGGTCCCTCCATCAGGAAGGCGATCGACAACGCCAAGCTGAACATCATCGAGATCAAGCGCGGCTGTGGCTCCTGGGAATGCGGTTGCGGCACCCCGCACTCGCTCGCTTTGACCGTGATCGGCAAATCGGGCAGCGTGGAAGTGAACCTGAAGCCCGCGCCTCGCGGCATCGGGCTGGCGACCGGGGACGTGGCCAAGAGCATCCTGCAGCTCGCAGGGGTGAAGGACACCTGGGGCTTCGTGAAAGGACACACCAAGACCACCGTCAACTACGCCATCGCCACCTTCGAGGCATTGAAGGACACGGCACAGGTCCGCGTTACTGAAGAGCAGGCCAGGCGCCTGAAGATCATCTCCGGACCGGTCAACGTGCACGTCGCCTCCGCGCTGGAGACGGCCAAGGCGGCCGAGGCCGGCCCCCAGAAGGAGGGCTGACCATGGCTTACGCAGTCATCCGCGTCCGCGGCCACTCCAAGATCAAGGAGGACATCGAGGACACCATGGGCCTGATGAACCTCACCCGCCCGAACCACTGCGTCGTGCTCCCTGAGAACGACTCGGTGCGCGGCATGCTCTACAAGACCAAGGACTACGTCACCTGGGGCGAGGTGGATGAGACCACCCTGGCCAAGATGATAAAGTTCCGCGGCCGCATGGAGGGGGATGTTCCCATCGACGACGAGGCAGTGAAGTCCAGCTCCAAGTACACCAGCATCATCGCCCTGGCCCGCGCGGTCAAGAAGGGCGAGGTCACTTACGCGAGCATCGTGGGCTTCAAGCCCATCTTCCGGCTCAGCCCGCCCCGAAAGGGGTACGAAGGGAACAAGCGCTCCTATCAGAACGGCGGTGCCCTTGGGTATCGTGGCAAGGACATAAATGAGCTCATCGAACGAATGTTATAATAGCAAAGATACAGTTGGGGACTCGACATGCCAAGCAGGACCAAGAAGTTTAGAGGGACGCGCACCCACGGCCGGGGAAAGAAGGCCGGTCGCGGCGCAGGTCTCCACGGCGGCACCGGCAACGCCGGTCTGCACAAGCACAAGGTCATGATGATGCTCAAGTACGACCCGGACCACTTCGGGAGGCACGGCTTCAAGCGACCGCAGGAGGTCGTCTCGGCCAAGATCACCATGAATGTGGGGGAAGTGCAAGAGAGCTTAGACAAGCTGGTCGCCGATGGATACGCCCAGGTTAAGGGCGACAGGACGGTCGTCGACCTGACCAAGCTAGGAGTAGACAAGCTGCTGGGCTCCGGAGACGTGAGCCAGAAGCTGGAGATCGTGGTCACCGAATCCTCGGCGAAGGCCAAGGAGAAGGTGGAGAGCGCAGGTGGAGCGATCGTAGTACCGCAGTGATGAGACCAAGCTGATACCATGGCAGAAGAGAAAAAGAGCCTGCTTTACAAGCTCAAACCTCTCACCGACCGACTACCTGCGGTCACCAAGCCGGAGGGGCACGTGCACTTCCGGACCAAGATGCTATGGGTCGTCATAATCCTGGTTCTCTACTTCGTAATGACAAACGTTTTCATTTACGGTCTGGACCAAGAACAGACCATCGACCTTTTCTCTCAATACCGCGCCATCCTCGCGGGGGCGCAGGGCTCGCTGATGCATCTGGGCATAGGTCCGATCGTCACCGCGTCCATCATCATGCAGCTGTTCGTCGGGGCGAAGATCATCCGCCTGAACCTGCAGGACTCCGAGGACAAGGCCGTCTACCAGAGTACCCAGAAGTTCCTGGTGCTCATCATGATCCTGGTCGAGGCAATACCTCAGGTATTCGGATACCTGGTGCCCGACCCGACGTTCGTGTCCGACCTCGGATCCGCACTAGGGCCGAACTCGTTCATCTCAGCTGAGGCACTGGCGGACATCATCATCATACTGCAATTGTTCCTGGGCTCCTACCTCGTCTTCCTAATGGACGAGGTCGTTTCGAAATGGGGCATTGGGTCAGGAATATCGCTGTTCATCGCCGCGGGTGTGGCCCAGGCCATATTCACGGGTACGTTCAACTGGGAGGCGATCAGCGCCGCGGACCCCATGAGCCTGAGCAATCCACCGGCGGGCACCATCCCCAAGACCATCTACCTCATCCACAACATGTCGGCGGCGGAGATGGCCAATGGTGGGTACGAACGTATCCTGTTGCAGAACCCGAACTCGATGATCGCACTCGTGGGAACGATCGCCATCTTCCTGTTCGTGGCCTATATCGAAAGCGTTCGCATCGAATTGCCCTTGGCCCACGGGACGGCCAGGGGCGCGAGGGGCAGGTACCCCATCAAGCTGCTGTACGCCAGCAACATCCCGGTCATATTGATGGCCGCATTACTGGCTAACATCAGCATGTTCTGCTTCCTCTTCTACACCAATCCCACGCTATCGCAGGTCCCCCTGCTAGGAGGGAACCCATGGCTAGGGTGGTACGACCCTCCGCAATACGGAACTCAGCCGCTGGGCGGTATGGCCTGGTACCTCTCCATGCCGAACGGTCTCGCGAACTGGCTGCTGCCCATGCTCGACCCATCGCAGTACGGCAGCCTGGCTCAGGACCATTCGCCCGCGCAGATCCTGGCGCACGTCCTCATCTACTTCGGCGTCATGGTGGGCGGCTCGATCCTCTTCGCCAAGTTCTGGATCGCCACCACCAACATGGGACCGGAAGCGGTGGCCAAGCAGATCGAGTCCAGCGGGCTGCAGATACCTGGCTTCAGGCGCGACCCGCGCGTGCTCAAGCGCGTGCTGGAGCGATATATTCCTGTAGTGACAGTGATATCCGGTGCAACGGTGGGTGCCTTGGCGGCCGGAGCTGACCTGATAGGTACGGTAGGTAACGCGTCAGGCACTGGCGTGCTGCTAGCTGTGGGCATCATGATCCAGTTCTACGAGGCCATCAGCCGTGAGCAGATGATGGAGATGCACCCAGTGCTGCGACAGTTCTTCGGAGGCGAGTGAGGGTGGCGACTGGCGGAACGTCGGGCGGCAGCGCGTCCCCGGCCCCGAAAAAGTCCTTGGCCAACTTCGCCACGCTCTTCTTCGTCATGATCGCCGTCCTGGTGCTCTTCGACCAGGACATCAGGAACGCGCTGGGCGAATTTGTGGGCTACGTCTTCCAGCCGCTGTTCGGCTTCAACTACGAGTACGTCGTGCTCACCCTGATGATCACCGGCCTGATCATGGCCAGCCTGACCATCATCGTGCGCCACTTCTTCACCGACTACGTGGAGCAGGCCGAGAACCAGAAGATCGTCTCCGCCTTCAACACCGAGCTGCGCAGGGCGCGCCTGGAGAACAACACCTTCAAGACCAAGAAGCTCACGGAATTGCAGCCGGAGATATTGCAGAAGTCTATGAAGGCTAGCTCCACCCAGCTGAAGCTTATGCCAGTGACGCTGATCATCGTCATCCCCATCTTCGCCTGGCTCTCCGTCTTCATGCAGGACGTGCACTCCCCCCTCGTGGCCGTGCCTTGGTCCTATAGCGTGGACCTTCTAGCGACGTCGATATTCTTCCCCAACTGGGTGCTGCTGTATTCGTTGATCAGCATACCATTGGGCCAGGTCTTGGCCAGGTCCCTTCGATACGTGGATTTCAGGAAGCGCCTGCGCGAGATCGAGGCGGAAGGTAAGGCATGAGGATCACCATCTCCGGTCCCCCTGGTTCTGGCAAGACGACGGTGTGCAAGCTCCTGGCGGAGCGTCTCGGCGTCGAGTATGTCGTCTCGGGCAACGTCTTCCGCAGCATGGCCCAGCGCCTGGACATCGGCCTGGCCGAGTTCGGCCGCCTGGCTAGCCAGGATCCCAAGTACGACCGAATGATCGACGATGACATCGTCCGCATCGCCCGGGAGCGCAAGGACGTCATCCTCGAAGGAAGATTGGCGGCGCATAACCTCGCGCGCGAGGGCATACCGGCGCTCAAGGTCTACCTGGACGCCCCTCCGAGGATCAGGGCGGCGCGCATCGTGGAGCGCGAGCAAGGGGGCGTGGACCGGGCCCTCTGCGAGATGCTGGAACGGGAGGATTGCGAGGCCGACCGCTACCGCTCCTGGTACGGCATCGACCTCAAGGACATGAGCGCGTACGACCTTGTCCTCGATACCTCCGCCCTGACGCCCGAGCAGGTCGTCGACGTCATCGTGCGCAAGGCAGGTGAGGCCTGATGGCCCGGATGGTCACCAAGGACCGGGACCCTCTGCGCACGGAGAGGGGCAAGAAGCCGACCGAGAGGACCATGGAAGAGCTCCTTTCCGCGGGAGCGATCAACCTGGACAAGCCCATGGGGCCGACCTCGCACCAGGTCACCGCCTGGGTCCGCGACATCCTTGGAGTGGAGAGGATAGGGCACGGAGGCACGCTGGACCCCAAGGTCAGCGGCGTGCTGCCCATCGCCCTGGGCAAGGCCACCAAGGCCACCGACCTGGTGCTTCGCTCGGACAAAGAGTACGTCTGCCTGATGACCCTGCACCGGGACGTGGCCGAGGAGAAGTTGAAAAGGGTGCTGGCCAGCTTCGTGGGCGACATCTACCAGGTCCCGCCGGTGCGAGCGGCGGTCAAGCGGCAGCTGCGGGTGCGCAGGGTGCATTCCATCAAATTGCTGCAGATCAAGGGAAGAGAGGCGCTGTTCCACGTTGAATGCGACGCGGGCACCTACATCAGGACGCTGTGCGTGGACGTAGGCGAAGCCCTGGGTATCGGGGCGCACATGGAGGAGCTGCGCCGAACCCGCTCCGGCAACATGAGGGAGCGCGAGAGCGTCCAGCTGCAGGACCTGAAGGACGCCTTCGTCTACTGGAAGGAGGGGGACGAATCACAACTGCGCAAGATGGTCTCGCCGATGGAGGTGCTGCTCGAACCCTTGCGGAAGGTCGTGGTGAAGGACAGCGCCGTGGACGCGGTGTGCCACGGGGCGGACCTGGCGGTAGTGGGCATCGCCAAGCACGATGCGTCAATCTCCCGAGGCGAACTCGTGGCGCTGATGACGCAGAAGGGAGAGGGCGTGGCTTTAGGCATCGCCCTGATGGCGGGGGAGGAGATGGGCAGGGCCAGGGAGGGCATCGCTTTGCGCACCGACCGGGTGTTCATGGAGCCGGGCACATACCCCAAGATGTGGGAGACGTCCCAGGCAAGGGCCCAGGGCTAAGACCTGTCCTGGCCACCATCATGCTTATTATTGCACCCTAACCATTCCTTCGGTATGAAAGTCAATGGCATCGGACTACTGATGGCCTTGGTGGTGATCGCCTTGGGGGCTCTCTTCATCTGGAACCCCGAAATGGCATTGGACCTGATGGGATTCTTCCTGATAATCTGGGGATTCCTGGCCCTGCTCAGCGCCTTCGGACTGATGAAGAAGGAGTAGCGGCGCATCGATGAGAATGAAACGCTCTCGGACCATGGCCGCCATCCGCAATGACTCGCGCGCCGGGGACGGATGGCATTCCTTTCTTGCCATCTACTCGGATCAATGCTAGAACTCGGCCAGCTTCCTTTGGCCACCCTTCTTGCCTTCCTTCTTCCCTAAGGACTTCAACGGCATGGCCTCGATACCCAGCTCCCGCGTGATGTCGGAGGCCAGGTCCTCGTCGAAGCCGTGGTTGGTGTAGACCACCTTGGGGTCGCATCCCTTGACGAAGTCGAGGAGCTCGTCGTGCCCGGCGTGGTCCGATAGGGGGAAGCCCTCGTCCACGCGCATGTGGTTGAAAAAGCCCTTCCGCAGGGCCCAACCGCTGATGTAGGCCGTCCTCAGCTTGCCCTTCTGCAGCCTTTGCAATACCTCTCCCTTCCTCGCCCCGGTCGAGCAGATGTACAGCGAAGGGATCTTAATCGCGCTCTCTGGGACCTGCCTATAGTTGAAGCTCTCCCCGCCCTCCTCCTCGACCCACTGCGTACTGCAGAGGACGTTGTCGACGAGATAGGGCTCCAGCCCGCCGAGGAAGTCGAGCAGGAGCTGCGACTTCCCCAGAGGATACGTCATCAGGGCGACGGAGAAGCCTTGGTGGATGCTGTCCTCCACCCAGTCCTTGATGACCGCTCCTATCTCCTCGCGCGGGGGGAAGTCCCATCCCCTGGAGCCATAGGTGGACTCGATTATCAGAACATCGGACTTGACCGGCCTGGCTCCGCGCATGCCGAAGCGGTCCTCGGGGCACATGTCCCCCGTGTAGAGGACCTTGGTGCCGCCATCCAGAAGGAACATCCTCGATCCTCTGATGTGGCCGGCCTCGAGCATCTTCACGTGAGGGGAGCTGTCCTCCTTCAGCTTCCTTCCTACGCGCTCCGAGGCGCATCTCAGCGTTATCCTGGAGGCGATGGCGCTGTCCCCCTCGAACCCACGGGGCAGGTGATCGGAATGAGCATGAGAAATGCAGTTGAGACCTTCGGCGGTGATCCTGCGTGGATCGAAGCGGCATGCGACATCCCCTACGGTCGCCTCGACCCCATTGCCCGGCCGTATGGCGAGAGCATCCCCTTCCATCGCCCGAGATTATGACGCCCCTGCTATTTACCTTAGCCCCTGGGTCCTTAGGCCGCGCTCAGCGTGGCATGGCCTCGAGCACGCGCAGCGCCCTGAGCGTGACCCACTTGCTCGGCCTGCCGTTCCTCTCCAAGGAGACGAGGAACCGTCCCTGGAACCTGTTCTCCTGGAGCCAGCGGCCGTCCGGCCCCCTCTTGGATATCAGCGCCATCAGGGCATGGTGCATCCTCTCGTCCTGGTAGCCTAGTTCGGTGAGGATGTCCAGTATCTCGAGCACATCGCTGTTCCACATGAGGGGGAAGCCGAGCCGCAGCCATTCTGGACGCGCCAACTGCCTCGACCCCGGGCCATCGAAGATAATGTGCTGCGAGAGCAGGAACTCGGCCCCTTGCTCGATGGTCCGCTCCATGTCCGCCGTCCTCATGGATGAGGGGATCTCCGCGAGCGCCTTAAGCGACTTCACGGCGCCGGAGCGGCAGGTGTGGTCGCGCCAGCAGCGTTCGTAGATGTAAGGCCATTCCTTTGGGGCTTGGGAGGCGTGCTCGTACCTCATATAGGTGGTCAGCCACCTCGCCGCCCTCTTGACCCTGGGATCGTCAGCGTAGCCCAGTCTGATTAGGGCGAAGCACATGTTTCCCGTGAGGCAGCTGATGACCTGCGCCTTGTTCCCGCCTTTCTCGGAACCTCCCCTACTGGAGAAGCCTCCCGAGGACCTCTCCTGGCTCCAATCGAGCACGAACTCGCAGGCGGCCCTGATCCTTTCGTCCTCGGGGTCGGCGCACAGCTCGGCCAGAAGGATGAGGTTCCAGACCGTCCCCTTGTACTTGGAGTTCTGATAGAAGTCTTCGGGGCTCCCCCAATGGCCCTCCGACCTTTGCTTCGCGAGGATACAAGGCACCGGTCCGACCTCCATTATCCTGGCCTTAGCCTCCATTACCTCCGCTTCGCCCTCCTTCCTTCCCACCAGGTCCCTGAGCGCGAGGTAACGGATCGAGGGGTCTTCCTCCTCCAGTAGCCAATCGACGATCTCGCCCTGCATGCGCGGTCCGCGTTCGCTCAAATCCGACGCCAGGTGTTGATTCAAGAGCAGGGAGATAAGCAATTCGATGGCATAAGGCCAACAAGATTGAAGTATCGCATGCCCATTTCGAGCCGTATGACCGTCCCGGAGGAGGGCAAATCCAACGCTAGCGGCTTCTTGATGCTGCTGATTGGTGTGGTAATGGTAGTGCTGGGATGGGCCGTGGTGCTCGGAGGCTACATCACATCCTTGGACCTTTTCTTCATGGCCATGATGCTCGTCATGGTGATGGGGATCGTGCTGATCTTCCTCGGTCTGAGGATAATCTTCGATCCCTCGAGGAGGAATGCCCCGAGCCCCTCGGCCTATAATGAATTCTTCGTGGTGTGCGAGCGCTGCGAGAAGGAAGTGCCCTCGGGCGCTGCCAGCTGCCCTAACTGTGGGAACCCCATCGAATGGGACTAGGCCAGGGACGAAATGATATTATCCAATCAGCACCATTGAATTTTGATAGCAGGAAGGGGGCGTTCCATGGCCAACGAGGATGAGGAGGAGTATGAGAGCGAGGAGGATAAGAAGAACGACGAGTGGCTGAAGGAGAACTTCTTCGACCTCATCGAGGAGCATCCCAGGGAATGGATCGCGGTCATGGACCAGAAGATCATCGCCGTCGCGAGCACGCGCATCGAGGCTGAGGATCGGGGCGCGGAGATAGCGGGAGACCACGACTTCTCTGTGTACTTCATCCCCCCGACCGCTACATTCACGGATACGGGATACGCGCGCCGGTGAACCTGGTCCCATTGATGTTCAGATGCCCCATTGATTTCACAACCCTAGGCCATGGATTGAAAAACGACCAGTTCAGATTTCATCCCCCACACCATCTGGGAGAAACGCTCGACTACCGACATTAAGATTTTGACCTTGGCCGAATAATTGCTACAGTGGGGAGTCATCATCGACCCGGAATCGCTAGAGAAGGAGCCAACCCTATCGCCTGGCCATTTTAGGAGATCCAGCATCATTGTCATCGTAACCTCGGTCTTCCTACTGGTCCTTCTACTCCTGATCCTCACCGCCTCCGACGCTCGGGCCGATGACCCCTACGGCTCAGGCTGGATCTCGGAGGTGGACGTGGTCGGGGGCACGAACCTCGATGAGTATGAGCCAGGGGTCGCCCCGGGACCCAATGGCAAGCTTTGGCTTTCGACGATATACGAGTACAGGGTCATGGGCGATTCAGGTGGCATGCCAGTGCCGATTTCGAAGTGGGGGCTCAGGGTGCTAAGCTCCCTAGACGGGGGTAGGCATTGGTATGAGGAATTCCAATTGGTGGGTGAGGAGAATTACGCTCACCCGGTGATCGACGTGGCCTCGGATGGGACGGTATTAGTAATGGTCTACTGTGATAGGGACCTTCTCGCGTTGGTATACTCCGAAGGTGAAGTGACCACGAAAGTGCTGGCGACAGGTGCCGGCTTTATCTATCCTTCACTTACCATCGATGCCTCGGACCAAGCCTATTGCACCTTCGCCGGCTTCAGCTTCTTGGAAAACCAGGACATTTACTTCACCACGGCTCAGTATCCATATGCGTATTGGAGCACACCAAAGATACTAGTGGGAGGATACGATTCCTATAGGAACGAGAATCCCTCCATATCCGTTGATACCACGGGCCATGTGTACATCGCCTACGAGCATTCCATCAATGATATCAACCCCGATATCTATGTCATCGACTCCCCGGACAAGGGGGTCAACTGGAGGCCGGAGCCGGGCATCGCCGTGTCCACGAATGAGAAGCAAGAGGGTTCCGTCACCATCGCCATCTTCAAATCGGACGTGCTCATGGTCGCCTGGGAGCAGAGATTCAGCGATACCGACTACGACGTCCGCTGTTCCATCTCCTGGGACCATGGCCAATCCTTCAGCTCTTACCCAGGTTTCATCACCACGGGCCGGGAGACAAATCCGCATTTTGATACTCATGTGAGGTCCGAGGACGGCCTTGTAAAGATGGTGCTCCAAATCGAAGGACTTGCCCATTATGTCTGGACCAATCCCGATTTGACTCCATACTTTTGGAGCACGCCCGCCCTGATTTGCGACGAACCCCTATCAGCCGGGAACCCTGGGCTGGCCATCACCACCTACTACTTCGAGAACACGCATCATTCCATATGGGGATGGACAGCCCACGTTCTCGCCGCCTTCTCGCTTACGGGGAACAACATCTTCACTTCGACCGATCATTACATCCTCACAGGCGGAGGCTTCAGCCCTAATACCACGGATGTAGGCCAGCCGGTCTACTTCGGCGCCTACTCTTGGTATGGAGCGGGGAGCATCAACTACCATTGGGTGTTCGGGGACGGGGCGGAGATCTACACTCCATACCCCTCCCACGTTTATTCAACGCCCGGCAACTACTATGCATTCGTCATTGCCACTGACTCCCTGGGGTACAGCGACTACTGGGACAAGTACCCCGCGGTGATCAACCCCTGGCCGGAGGTCATGGGCAGTGCCACTCCGCTCGAGCTTGATGTGGGGATGCCCGTCCAATTCTCGTGCGCGGTCACGGGAGGAACCCCGCCCCTCAGCTTTGCATGGGAGTTTGATGACGGGGGCACCTCGACGGAGCAGAACCCCTCACATGTGTTCGCCATCCCCGGCGATTATGATGGGACCCTAATAGTCACCGACCAGGTCGGGCAGCATGGATGGTGGGCGAGCCAGGATATTCATGTGAACCCGCTGCCATCGTTTTCGTACACGCAATCGGCGAATGACATCAACATATACATGGAGGTGAGCTTCACCGCTCAGGCTATTGATGGGACGAAGCCCTACTCCTACCTCTGGGAGTTCGGGGATGGGCAGATCAGCTTCTTGAACAACGTGAGCCACATCTATAGCCAAGTGGGTATGTTCCTCCCCAAGTGCACCATGACCGATGGCGCCGGCTATTCGTTAGTGGCCGAGATGGGCTGGGTCATGGTGCATCAGTCAGCGACTTTGACCGTGTTCGCGCAGCCGACGCAGGGCATAGTCCCCCTGAATATTAACTACACCTGCTTCCCGACCGGGGGCATTCCCCCATATACCTTCGAATGGTACTTCGGGGACGGGGGCTTCAGCGACGAGCAGAACCCCAACCATACCTATTCTGAACCAGGCGAGTACCACGCCATCATGGTCCTCATGGACTCCACACAGGCCACGACCACCACCGTGGAGGGCCCCCTCATAATGGCGCTCGAGGAGATGGTGGTGGAGGGCAACGCTTCCAAGACGCTGGTGGACACGGGGCAGGACATCTTCTTCAATTGCTCGGTGTCAGGAGGGCTCCCTCCCTACCAGGCGAACTGGTCCTTCGGGGATGGGGAGACTGTGTACGGCTTCAATGCGGTACACGGATACTCGTTGAATGGGACGTTCCACGTCTTCGCGACGGTGAACGATTCCGCCTCGCCATCGAACGTCCGTTACCTCTCCCTCCCCCCGATCCAGGTCAATCTCCTTCCCCTGATGCTCACCGGCCCGAACCGCACGGAAGTGGACGTCGGGCTCTTGGTATCTTTCTACTGCCAGCCGCTCTACGGCACCTCTCCCTACTATTACATTTGGGACTTCGGGGATGGCAATGGTAGCGAGATGCAGCAGCCAGAGCATGCCTGGTCCTCGCCAGGCGCATATATGGTCACTATGATGCTGATAGACTCGACAGGAGCGGAGGCGCCCTGGCCCGGCTCCCTGATCACCGTCCATCCCTGGCCATCGGCCAGTTTGGGGGACGTGCCTTCGATGGGCGTAGCCCCTTTCATGATCAACCTGACCTGCACGGTCCAAGGGGGTACGCCGCCCTTCCGCCACTATTGGGACTTCGGGGACTTGAGCGGCTGGGACAAGGCCTCGGTGAGCCATTTGTACGTGAATCCTGGCGAGTACAGCGTGACCGTCTGGGTGAAGGATGAGTGCGACGTGTCCGTCAGCTCCAGCCCGTTCAACCTCACGGTCATGGAGGCCCTGCGCATCGCCAACGCCTCCGTCACTCCCACGACCATCGACCTGGGGCAGAGCATCGCCTTCGGCTGCACCATCGAGGGAGGCCTGCCCCCGTACACGCTCAACTGGAGCTTCGGAGATGGCAACTGGAGCAATAGTAGGCTAGGTTCGCACCTGTTCGCGAGCGTAGGCACGTTCAACGTCAGCCTGGAAGTGCGGGATGCGTTCATGTCCCTAACGAAGTCGCTCATCGCTCAGGTGACCGTCAACCCACCGCTCTCCATGGAGGTCGAGCAGTCGTCGACCCATGGCGGGGTGCCTTTAACTGTGGAGTTCAGCTGCACGGTGATAGGGGGAACGCCGCCGTTCTCGTTCGAATGGACCCTCGGTGAAGGCTCTACGAACCATTCCGAGGATACTATCCATGTCTACAGGTCCCTGGGCCACTTCTCACCTACACTAGTGGTCACCGATGCCACGAACGCCACATCCTCATGGTCGGGAGAGGAGATAGAGGCGGTCCTTCCAGAGGACTTCCTGGTCGAATGTGAATCTAATCCCCTTTCAGGCTATGCCCCACTGCTGGTCCATTTCAACGTGAATGTCACGGGGGCAGATCCAAGCTACGAGTTCAAATGGGGCTTCGGCGACGGAGGCCTGTCGAGCGAGCCGACCTGCATGCACACCTACTTAGCACCAGGCAATTACACCGTCACCTTCGAGATCATCGACCCCATGGTACCTGTGACCATCTTCACCTGGACCGGAGGACCTGTTCGAGTGAGCCCGGTGCCCACTTCACTCACCGTCGAGGCCTCGGCCAACGTCAGCGAAGGCCTCTCTCCTCTCTCTGTCCAATTCACCTGCGCCCCTCAAGGCAACATCCCTCCCTATGAATATCATTGGGACTTCGGGGACGGAGGGACGAGTGGAGAGAGGGAGCCCCAGCATACCTACCTCTCCCCCGGGACCTACGAGGTCGAGCTAAACGTGACGGGAGCCTATCCAGACGGGGGGAACTTCACCTGGCAGACGACGATCGTGGTCTCGGAGGCACCTGGACAGGACGATCAGACGGATTGGCTGTTGCCATCCGCCATAGCCATCGTTGTGGTCCTGGCCATCGCGGCGGCCGCCCTGCTCTATTTCCGGAGGAGGAAGTGAAGGGCAGATCGAGTAACTGGAGACTGTACAGAGCTATCTAGATGATCGAGCGAGAACCAAGCCATATCGCCATTACACCCTCTGTCAAGAGAGGTATGCTTTTATGTCGATGCCGTGAGGTCCGGGCTTAAACTCGTGGGCGAGATGCGAGGAGTGGCTCCCCGAGGTAGCCATATGTATCGCACGAGGCCAGATGGTAAAGTGGTTTTTATCGAAGCTATAAACGCCATCTCATTGCCATGTCTCTGACTCTTATTTCGAACCCCGGTGAGTGATGTTAAGTAAAATAAATTAAAACGAGAAAACTCATGTATTAATCATGCGACTTTGCTGGGTTGTGAGCATTAAATACACTGACCTTAGCATACAAATAACATTACGAAATGGAAGGATTGCTACCTTAACAAAGTCGCATGAATCATTTGATTATTATGTCGGATTGATTGACCAGAGTATTACCAGAAATCGTCCGATTGGTCTCCTAATTACAACAGACAACAAAATTCTTGAAGTGGTGCGAGCAAACCATGATGTTGTTGTGCAAGTCGTTACGAGAAGAAAGGAAGTTCTGGCCATACATTTCCTAGGTCATGACGGCATTTTCTTTTTGGCATATAATCATCCTCGTTTCGATGAAATTCATATAATATTGGATAAATCGTATATAAATTCTCAGCCTGTATGGTTTATCGCTCAATTGCCTCATTTGTATCTAATGGACGTTGAACTTATAAGTCAGAAAAAGACCAGGGATGCGTGAGGTTCGGGCTATTTTATGGACGGTGACTATGCTTCGCGCGGATTTCCCCATTTAGATGGGCTTTTACGAGGAATAGAATCGCAAGAGCGCATAGTATTGTACCAATGGTGCTTGACACAGCCGAGCTCAAGGACAGATACTCCATTAAATCTGAATCGAAAGCCCAATTCTCGTTAAAGACTATTTCAAATTGCCATGCGATTGTGAACACACTGCTTAAAACAAGAAGAACAGCACCATAGAAGAATATCATCTTCGACCAAGTTGCCCTTTCCTTTATTGACTCCGTGAGTATTAAGAGGAATAGTGCAACCCCTAGCACAATAAATGGCGTGGACAACATATAGAAGATGGATAAAATAAAGTTGAAGCTTTCTGAATTAATATGGTACAGATTTGCGTTGGTAAGGAATATGTAAATAAGTGAGATCGACGCCATCGCGACGCCAATTGCTATCAATAGAAATGGCAGCCATGGTATTCTAGACTCGGCTCGATTCGGTGTCACTGTCTCGCTCGCCATCCAACTCCCCTTATCACATTCGGCTCTGGATTATTAAGAATTGTCAGAGATGCCATGAGGTTCGGTCTGTGAGATGAGTTGAAACCTTTACTTGGATCACTTTCAGCCCTCTCCCCCCTCCACTCCTTTATACGTAGGAGTGCAAGGAGGTGCATAGGGGAGGCGAATGGAACAATACCTGGAGGCGGGCATTCCCAGTTCAGATGCGGTGAGCGTCGACGCCGCCGAGGAGATCGTGCAAGCTCGCCCGGAGCGGAGGCTGAGCACGTCCGTCAGGGCGCTCGACGACTTCATCGGCGGTTTCCAGTCGTCGCAGGTGAGCCTGATCGACTCCTCGGACCGCCTGGTGCTGGACATCGTCCACCTCCTCTGCGTAAACCAGGTGCTGGAGGAGGGAAGAGAGGTGGTGTGGGTGGACGGGGGGAACTCGGTGAACCCCTACGCCCTAACCAGCCTGTGCAAGCGCTTCCGGGTGCGCTCGGGCGAGGTGCTAGAGAGCGTGAACGTCTCCCGCGCCTTCACCGCGTATCAATTAGTCACGCTGATAGAGGAGATGATGGAGGCGGAGGTGGCCCGGACCAAGGCCGGTCTGCTGGTGGTTACCTCCTTCCCCGACCTTTTCCAGGACAAGGACATGTGGTGGTCCGAGTCGCTGCAGCTGATGAAGAGGTGCCTAGCCTCCATGCGCGAGGTGACCAGGAGGCACGACACCGTCACCCTCGTGACCAACCTCGGCCTCTCCCGGATGCTGTACAAGAAGAGCCTGCGCAGCCTGATGTACTCCTCCGCGGATCACGTGCTGCGCATCGAGAACCAGCGCGCCGCGCTCCGCATCAGCGTGGTCAACGAGGGGCGCAGCATGCTATATCATCCGGTCCCCTACTACCAGCGCACCCTTGACGAGTTCCCATTGACCCTGTAAGGCAAATATCTGACACCTTTAAGCAGGGGGAGATGCTTAACAGCCTGAGGAGAAATTAACCATGGCCAAGAAGACCAAGAAGGGTTTCGTGGGCAAGATTGAGAAGGATACTATCAAGAACAAGGACTTCCGCCGTGTGCTCTACACTGGCAAGTTCAGCCAGCTGGTGCTGATGAGCCTGAAACCAGGAGAGGAGATCGGGGAGGAGGTCCATGACGACGTGGACCAGTTCTTCCGCTTCGAGGAAGGGGAAGGGGGTCGTGGTCATCGACGACGTGGAGAACGAGGTAAAGGACGGTATGGCCGTGGTGATCCCATCGGGCGCGAAGCACAACGTCATCAACACCTCCAAGAAGAACGACCTCAAGCTGTACACCATCTACTCGCCTCCCGAGCACCAGGATAAGGTGGTCCGCCACACCAAGCAGGAAGCGATGGACAACGAGGAGCACTACGACGGGAAGCCGACGGAGTGACCCGTAGATAAGGCCAGTAAACCGTTTACCGTCTTTCTCTCATCTTGATTTTTGAACTAGTTTCAGAACAGTTCGAAATGTTTATATGTTAGTTTAATATAACATTTTGTTAGACATAGATAATATGTCGGAGGTGAAATGGAATGGATGAAAGAACGAGGATGTGGGTGATGGTGGGCATCTCAGCGGTCGTCCTGCTGGGGATCGCGCTGATGATCGTCCTAACCGAAGGAATCAACGTCTGGTCGATGGCGATGCTCGTGACCATCGTAGCGTTGGCACTAGTCGCTATCGCGATGGTGGTCAAGTCTCAGAGGGATGTGAAGAGCGGTTTCCCTAGGCAGGACGAGAGGTCGATCGCCCTCAGCATGCGAGCTGGTAACCGGGCTTTCTACGTCAGCATGTACCTGTTCCTGTTCATGGCCCTTGGGCTGATGGGTCTGGACGACGAAGAGGCCATGCTCTCCAACGCCGAGCTGATGTTCATAGCCGTGGCCATCATGGGCTCGATCCATATCGTCCTTAGCGCCTACTACAACCGAAAGGGAAGAGTGCCGTTAGAATGAAGACTAGGATCAAGGAGCTGAGGGCCAGGTACGACATGACTCAGGAGGACCTGGCTAAGGTCGTTGGCGTACGAAGGGAGACCATCCTCTTCATCGAGAAGGGCGAGTACAATCCCTCGTTGAACCTAGCCCACGCGATTGCCAAGGCTCTCAGGAGCACCATCGATGAGCTCTTCCTGTTCGATGACTGAAACGAACCCCTGGATCTGGGAGCGGCTTACCCGCTCCCACTTCCTAAATATCGGTTCTGACCTAGTGTAATTGGTGAGAGAATGGCCACGATCCTTAAGGAAGAGATTAAGAAGCTCATCGAACTGGCTGGGGAGGAGGGCGCTGAAGCGAGGGAGATCGCCCCCACCGACGTGGTCGTTGCCGATTGGGTGAGGTTCAAGTGCGCCTGGGGCTGCAAGGGGTACGGGAAGCATCTCTCCTGCCCCCCCTACGCGCCGTCGCCCGAGGAGACCAGGCGCATGCTCTCCGAGTACAAGGTTGCGCTCCTGCTCCGCTTCAATGGAGTGCCCGGCATGGCCAAGATCGACCCGGACCAGATACCCGAGGACTTCCACCCCATGTACAAGCGGCTGATACTTTGGGTGCACGACACCACCCACAAGTTAGAGAAGACCGCCTTCTACGACGGCTTCTACAAGGCATTCGGGTTCGGCGCCTATCCCTGCATCTATTGCGAGCACTGCGTGGCCGAGGAGTCCTCCGGCCCCGTGGACCGGAGCATGAAGCGGTTATGCAGGCACATGGACAAGGTCCGCCCCAGCATGGAGTCGGCGGGTATGGACGTGTTCGCCACTGCCAAGAAGGTGGGCTGGGACGTCTCCACGATACCTTGCAAGGACATAGAGTACGGGAAGATCGTCCACGCCAACATCGTGTCCTTCGCGCTGGTGCTGATCGATTAGCGCTCGGCTAGGCGCCCTTCTTTTCCTTTCCTGCGTACTGACCGACCTTCTCGTTCTCAGCGGCCGAGCGCGCTATCTCTTCCACCCGCTTGGCCCTCGTTTCAGGGCGCTTCCCACTGAGCACCCAGTAGATGGCTTGCTTCCTGTAGGAAGGTATGAAGGCCTCGAAGTTCTCCTTGGCTGGCGGATTGCGTGAGAGGGCCCTCTCAAGGTCCTCCGGGACCCGCATTTCCTCCACCTCGTCGAGAATACCCCAACTCCCGTCCTTCTTAGCTGCCTCTATCTTATCCCGACCCACCTGGGTCATCAGCCCTTGCTCTATCATTTTCCCCGCCCGCTCCTTGTTGGACTTGGACCAATTGCTCCTGGGCTTACGGGGCGACATGAGCACCTTGAAATGGTCCTCGTCTAGGACATTAGCCTTGCTATCGATCCAGCCGAAGCAGATAGCCTCCTGCACCGCCTCCTCGTAGGTGACCCCTCGCTTCTTTGAGCCCTTCTTCACGATGGCCAGCTGGATGCTTGGCGAGCTGTCATGGTTCCTTTCCAGCCATGCACGCCATTCTGCGCGGCTCCCGACGCGGACCGTCAACTCCCTCTTCCCCGGCATCTATACCAGTATTCTGAAGGGTCGGTATTTTTCGCTTTGGGTCCCCACTTTCGCGCATCTCCCCCCTTCCCCCATTAATACTCTCTCGACAGAGGTAGGGCAGGTGATCTCATGGGGAGGACCGTACCGACGTACCGCATGACATTGGAGTCGATAATCCAGAGCTGGTCCGATTATCGCAGGGCGTTGCCCAAGGAGGACCGGGACGTGTTCGACCAGATGGTGAACCGGGCGAGAATGCACGCCTCCGCCTCCACCTACGCCGCGTTCCCGGACCCGGTGGAGGGCGCCCTGCTCTCCATCCTCCTGGAGCAGGAGAAGGAGATCCGCAGGCTGAGGTCGAAGGATGAGAGGCTGGATACTGGACTGCTACCCTGACTACGAGCACGACTGCATCGTGGTCTGGCTGAAGACGGAGCATGGGGTCGAGAAGCTGGTCGACCGCCACTTCCGACCCTCGTTCTACGTGAAGGCCTCTTCCGACAAAATGAGCAAGGTGGAGGAGGGGTTGCGCATGCTCGATGTGAACGGCATCGGAACAGAGGTGCGCACCACGCTCATGGACCCCAGGCCTCGTTCGTTCCTCAAGGTGACGCTGGACGAGTACCGCCAGCTCAACCAGCTGGTGAAGCTCGTCGACATGTGGGGCCATTACCGCGACAACGAGCTCTACAACGTGGACCTGAGGTTCGACCAGCGCTACTTTCTCGACAAGGGCATCTTCCCCATGGGGCTGCTGGACGTGGACACCGAGTACACGATGCTCGACTCCCAGGACCTCATCCATTACCCCGTCCCGCCTCTGAGCGCGGTGCAGGTCAAGGTCCAGGTGCAGGCGGCGAGGGGCATCCCCACCAACGATGACCCGATCGTGCAGGTGAGCGTGGACGATGACGTCCTGGACGGCCCGGAGGACGCGATCCTGGAGGGGCTGCTCGACATCCTCTCCTCCAAGGACCCGGACGTGATCTACACCGACGAGGGCGACGAGTTCTACATGGAGTACCTGGTCGAGCGGGCGAAGCGCTGCGGCCTGGAGCGCTTCGACCTTGGAAGGGAGAGGGGGCTGCGAATATCCAAGGGCAAGAGCTACTTCACCTACGGCCGCATCTTGTACAAGCCGCCGGCGCACAAGCTGCGCGGCCGCATCCACCTGGACTCGGGAGGGTCCGCGACGTACGCGCGCAGCGGCATATACGGGCTGATCGACGTATCCAGGCTCTCGCTCATCTCCGTTCAGGAGCTGGCGCGCCTTTCCCCGGGGACGGCCATCAGCGCCATGCAGATCAACCAGGCCATCAAGGACGGCCATCTGGTGCTGTGGAAGAAGAACCTGCCCGAGGGCTTCAAGACCGCCGGGCATCTGCTCAACTCCGACCGGGGGGGGTTCATCTACGAGCCGGAGGTGGGCATCCACGACCACGTGGCCGAGGTGGACTTCGCTTCCCTTTACCCGAGCATCATCGTGCGCCACAACATCTCCCCCGAGACGCTGACCTGCCAATGCTGCCCCGACACCACGAAGTTCGTCCCCGGCATAGGATACCCGACCTGCATCAGGCGCGTCGGCCTGCTGCCCAAGGTCCTGGACCCGGTGATCAAGCGCAGGCTCGAGCTCAAGCGGCTGCTGAGGGAGAAGAAGGTCTCGGGCCTGGAGAAGGAGGCCGTCGAGCAGAGGTCCGACCTGCTGAAGTGGATCCTGGTCACCTGCTTCGGCTACACCGGGTACAGGAACGCGCGCTTCGGCCGCATCGAATGCCACGAGAGCATCAACGCCTACGGGCGCGAGATACTGCTGCGCACCACGGAGATGGCCGAGGAGCGCGGGTTCCGCGTCCTGCATGGCATCGTGGACTCGCTCTGGCTCAAGGGCGAGGGGGACCCGCAGGCCTTCTGCGACGAGGTCACGGAGGAGATCGGCATCTCCCTGCAGCTGGACGGGGTGTTCAAGTGGGTGGTCTTCCTGCCCAGCATATCCACGGGCGTGGGCGCGCTCAACCGCTACTACGGCCTCTTCGAGGACGGGGAGCTGAAGCTGAGGGGCGTGTTCTTGCGCAAGAGCGACACCATCGAGCTGGCCCGGGACCTGCAGAACGACATGCTGGCGGTGTTCTGCGAGGCCAACGACGCGAAGGAGTTCCAGGAGCGCATCCCCGAGGCCTTGGAGGTCCTGGACTCCTACGTGGGGAAGGTGCGCTCGCACGACGTCCCCTTGGACAAGCTGGTGGTGCGCCATCGCGTGGCCAAGGAGCTGGAGGAGTACTCGCAGTTCAACGATTCGTACGCAGCGCTGAGGCAGATGCAGGAGAAGGGGTTCGACGTTCCGCCGGGAAGGAGCGTGGAGTACGTGATACTCGATGGCCAGAGCAAGAGCGTCTGGGACCGGGTCAAGGTCGCGCCCTTCCTCCGCGGCGATGAGCGCTACGACGCGGCCGAGTACGAGGACATGCTGCTGCGGGCGGCGGCCGACCTGCTCCTCCCCTTCGGCTGGAGGTTCGAGAAGCTGAAGGAAAGGGCTCACCATGCTCACCACAGCAGGCCGATGGCCGCCCTCTCCAGACCGAGGTAGAAGAGCAGCAGCGGGAGGAGGAGGCAACCGGTCAGGTGGACCCTCCTGACGCCCAGGCGGACGGGCAGGCAGCCCACGAGCGTGGCTACGGACGCGACGACGAGGCCGGAAGGGCCGTTGAACAAGAGGATCAGCGCGGACAGGCTCGCTAGCACCAGCGTGTTGATCCGGCCCAGGTCCTTGCCTGACGTCCGCTTGGAGAGCACGGTTCCGGCGAAGAGCATGGAGCGATAGCCGATGATGGAGGCGATGAGGGCGGAGAGCAGGAGGAGGGAGGCAGAGGCGCTAGGGAACGATGAGAGCTGGGCCTGGAGCTCCGGGCCGACCGCCTGCTGGATGGCTAGCATGGCCCCGGTCCTGCCGCTGCCCTCGATGCAGAGCGCGAGTAGGCTGAAGACGACGGAGGAGGTCCCCACCGCCGAGAGCATGAGGATGTAGGCCTTGGCACCGCCCTCCTGGTCTTTTGGCCGGGGAGAGAAGCAGGAGCCGATCACCGTTCCTATGGTGGAGGTTATCCCGGGCATCCACCCAGCCAGGAAGCCGGAGAACGTGCCGATGATGGCGGGGCGGACGGAGGGGACCTCGTCCCGGACCTCGTCCTGCTCAGGTATCGGCGTCGAGGAGGCGGCGGAGAGCAGCGCGGGGAAAGCGAAAAGGCCGGAGAGGAGAGGGAAGAGAAGGCTCTGGCCAAAGCCGTCGAAGCTGCCGCTCAACGGCGGACTGGCGTTCATCACCACGAAGCCTAGGATGCCGGAGAGGCCGAGGACTAGGACCGCCTTCAGCCTGCTCCGGGTACGAGGTCTTCTCACCGTCCAGACCCCTTGCACCGTGACGAACCCTTTCGGCTTCCCCCTCAGGCCGCTGACGACCCTCCATCTGCCACTCGGCGTGGAGAGCCAGAAGGAGCGAGGACCGCGCCTCCCTACATTGCCGGAGAGCGTGCCTTCGGCGCCGTTCACCGGTATGGGGTGGCATATGCTGATCGTGCTCCTCTCGAGACGCGGGTTCTTCCGTGCGTCGAGGTGCGCGCTTGGGTTCTCGTGGCCCCTCTCGGTCAGGACCAAGAGGAAGAGCACGCAGACCAGCACATAAGGCACGGCGGAATCGAGGACTGCGGCCACCGGGGAAGGAGGGCGTAGCAGGATCTGCAGCGGCACCGCCACCAGGATGGCGATCAGAGCCCCGCAGAGAGATCCTGCAGCCGCATGCTGTATCGCCTCGAGGCCTTTCCCCGATTTGAGCAGGCGGTGAGCGGGCAGAACCGAGAGCACGGTGTCCTCGTCCGGGACCCCGAGGAAGATCGATGGCACGAAATCTACGAAGGAGTGAGCGGTGGCCGCAGCCACCAGCAAGGTGGCGAACAGGAGCGCAGGAGAGATGCCTGGACCAAGATAACAGGTGAGGGGAGATAGGGCTGCGGAGATTGGCGCGAAGAGGGAGAGCAGGACCAAGGCCAGGGCGTTGGAGTGGAACCCGGGGGCCAGGGCGCATGCGGCCCCCAGCAGCGCCCCGACCACGGCTATGGTCATCACCACAATTATTGGGCCCAGCTCCATGGCCCATCCTTCATGCCCTCCCCGCATCAAGGGCTCGCCTACCCGTAGCGTTCCCTGGCAAGCTTATTAGAGGACGGCGCGATTCCTGAGGCCGATGGAATGGGTCATTGAGGCGGACGCCCTCACCAAGAACTTCGAGGACCTGACGGCGGTGGACCACATATCGTTCCGCATCAGGTCGGGGGAATGCTTCGGCGTCCTCGGTCCCAACGGGGCGGGGAAGACCACGGCCATCCGCATGATCCAGTGCGTCTCACCTATCACCTCAGGCAAGCTCGAGGTATTGGGCATGGACGTGCGCAAGAGCTCCCGGGAGATCAAGGCCTTGATCGGGGTCTGCCCGCAGGAGGACAACCTGGACCCAGACTTCACCGTCTGGAAGAACCTCCTCATCTACGCGCGCTACTTCGGCATCGGGAAAGACCAGGCCGCGGCCAAGGCGAACGAGCTGCTGGACTTCATGGCCCTCAAGGAGAAGAAGGACGTGGAGATCGAGAAGCTGTCCGGGGGCATGAAGAGGAGGCTGATGATCGCCCGGGCGCTAATGAACGACCCCAAGTTCCTGATATTGGACGAGCCGACCACCGGGCTGGACCCGCAAGCCCGCCACCTCATCTGGGAGAAGGTCCGCGACCTGAAGAAGAGGGGGGTGACGGTGATGATCACCACCCATTACATGGATGAGGCGCAGCAGCTCTGCGACCGCCTGGTCATCATGGAGAAGGGGAAGATCCTGGTGGAGGGCAACCCGCTCGGGCTCATCTCCCAGCATGTGGGCTCCGGCGTCGTGGAGGTGTTGAGCCCCGATGACGCTCTGGACGGCTTGTTGAAGCGGGGCACGTGGACCTACGAGAGGGCGGGGGACCGCGTCTACCTCTACACCGACGACAACCGCAAGGTGAGGGAGCTCATACTCAAGGAGCACCCCGGCGCCAATGTGATCATCAGGGACGCCACCTTGGAGGACGTGTTCCTCAAGCTCACGGGAAGGGGGCTGAGGGATTGAGCCTGGTCTCCAACATCAGCCGCCGCTCCTGGGCGGTGTGGCAGCGCAACAAGGACGTCTTCTTCAAGACCTGGAAGACCAACTTCCTGCCTCCCTTCCTCGAGCCTATCCTCTATCTTCTGGCCATGGGGTTCGGCTTCGGCATGCTGATACAGGAATTGCCTCCGCCCTGGGACGTGTACACCTACGCCGAGTTCCTCGGCCCCGGCCTGATAGCTATCTCCGCCATGTACGGGGCGTTCTTCGAGTGCACCTACGGCTCGTTCGTGCGCATGCATTACCAGAAGACCTTCGACGCCATCGTGGCGACACCGCTAACGATAGAGGACGTCATCGCTGGCGAGATCCTCTGGGGAGCGACGAAGAGCTTCATCAACGCCACCATCGTGGCATTGGTGGTCGCCGCCTTCGGGCTGATGTCCTTCCCCGACTTCCTCGTGATAATACCATTGACGTTCCTGGTAGGGCTGGTGTTCGGGGCCATCGCCATGATCTTCACCGCCCTCGTGCCCAACATCGACTCGTTCAACTACCCTTTCTTCCTCTTCATCACGCCCATGTTCCTGTTCAGCGGGACCTTCTTCCCTCTGGAGATATTGCCTAAGGTGGTCCAGGACATCGCCCTGCTCCTGCCCCTGACGCACACCACGATCCTGATGAGGAGCTTCGCCCTCGGCGTCTACGGGAGCATCGACGCCATCAGCGTTGTTTACCTGGTGGTGCTGACAGCGATAACCTTCTATGCCGCGGTCTGGATGATGCGCAGGCGCCTGGTCAATTGATCAGGACGAGCCGCCCCCCGCGGACCTCTACCTTCACCAGGGACTTGATGCGCAGGCCCAGCTCCTTCTCCAGCTTGGCCTTGCCCTCCCCCTTCTCCACCGCGACGATGACATCGACGATCTCGGCACCGATGTGCCTGAGGGCCTTGATGACGGCGAGCAGGGTGCCCCCCGTGCTCACCACATCGTCCACGATCACCACCTTGTCGCCCGCGCCGATGCCGTTCACGTACATCTGGCCCTTCGAATAGCCGGTGACCTGGCTCACCGCCACCTCCCCAGGAAGGCCGTACCTCTTCTTCCTGACCACACTGTAAGGTATCCCGAGCTCCAATGACAGCGGCACGGCCAAGGGTATCCCCATGGCCTCAGGGGATACGATGACATCGCAATGGAAATCGCCGATGGCCTTGAAGCCCTCCAGGACCTCGGCCAGCACCATGGGGTCCATTCGGGGGATGCCGTCGGTGATCGGGTTGACGAAGTAATCGTACGAGTCCATCTTGACGATGGGGGATGATTTCAGGCTCTCCCTGAACCTTTCCAATCTGTTCGCCGAGGATTGATCGTACATCGTTATCCTTCTCGCTCGACCAAAGGCGGGTCAGCCGGTTCTCTGCCAGGTCCTTCCGGTGCGATGGACCTTGCCCATGGCCTCCAGGTCCTTAAGGGTGCCACGCACCAGGTCCTCGGAGACATCGATATGGAACTGTTCCTTGAACGCTCCACGGATGTCCTCCTCGGTCTTGCCCTCATAAAGGGTCTTGGGTAGGAGGGTGCGGAGGTCCTCGTGCAGGTTCCAGGGGAAGATGAACCACGTCCAGTCCTTTTCTTCGACGCGCACGGAATAGAAGTCGGGCTCCATCTTGGAGCGGGTGATGTGCAGAAGGCATGCGGTCTGGATGGATTTGGGCTCGAGTTGGTTCACATGGGATGCGGCCAGCTTCAGGCTCTCCCCGGTGTCGGTGATGTCGTCGACGATCAGTATCTGCTCGCCCTGGATATTGGTGTTCAGCTCCTGGGTCAAGAGTGCTCTCCCATCCTGATTGGCGGTCACACCCCAGTGCTCTGTCTTCACGGCATACAGCTTCTTTACGTGCAGATGGTCGCAAAGCAGCCTGGCTGGCACCCAACCCCCCCGCGTCAATCCAATTATCACGGTCGGCTTGCAGCGGCAGTCCTGTACCTGACGGGCCACGTCCAGCGTCCATCGGGAGATCTCGTCCCAGGTGACGACCTTGCTTCGAAAGCTCTCCGCCTTTTCCATCCTCTGCCCCTGGATGAACTGCACGGCGATGCCCTGCCAAAAGTCTTTCGTTCAAGCTCGGGAAAGGGCTAGGCGCCAAACATATAGCGGGCATGGGCGAATAGCATGGCATGGTCTTCCCGAGGGAGGTCCTCAACCAGCTCAAGTGGGGGCCCGAGGGCGGTTTGGACAGGGCGGAGGTCACCTACCTGCATCGCGGGGCTCCAGGTGACGAGGCTATGGTGAAAGGCTCGAACATCGTTGAGCTGGAGCGCTCCTTCTTCTGCACCAGCGAGAATAAGGTCCCTTACCATAGGATCCGACGAATAGCGCTGGATGGAAAGATTCTGTTCGACTCCAGCTTGAGAAAAGGCGAATGATAAGGGGTTTGTTCGGGTCAGCGCGGCTCATTGCAGTTGGGGCAGGTGCGCATGAACGAGGGGTACTGGACCCCGCACTTCTTGCACTTTACCATCTCGGCCTTCTTCGCCTGCTCAGGCTGAGGCTGCTCCGCGGGCTGAGGAGGCGGCGTCTGCTGGGGAGCAGATGGGCTCGGCGGTGCCGGCTGCGATGGCTGCTGCGGGGCAGTTCCCGTCTGATACGATCCTGCCGGAAAAGGCTGGTAGTTAGGCTGGAACACGTCCCTCAACCGGAGGTAGGACAGTAGCAAGAGCAGGCCTGGCACTAAGGCAAGGAAGAGCCCCACGATGGCGAACATGATCAGCCAGTTCGATGCTATCTGGAACTTGCCCTGGTCGAGGTTGTCGAAGAAGTACCCCTTGAGGAGGTAGAGCACTATGAAATAGGCCACGCCGCATGCCAGGATATAAGCGGCCCAGAAGGCCGCTGATGAGGAATCGATGGTGAAGAAGGACACTATCCCGGCGATGATATAGACCAATCCCAGCAGTCCCATTAACCATTGTGTCCACCAGGTTATCTCCCTGGACTCCACCGCCGGCGCAGGGAGCCATGGCGGGCCCGCGCTCTTGGCCATGAACGGAAGATTGAGGTTATCGAGCTCGTGTTTCATTTATCCCATCCCCTTCGAATCGAAATCGCGGTCGCACCGCTGATGATTGGAAGAGCATGGAAATATATGAAGCTTCTCAATGGCCAGCAGTTTGAAATAAAAATATGGTCGCCTCATTATTTATAGCGTCTCCGAACGGGGGCTGCGAGCCCACCAGGTAGTCCGATGCTCACCCCTATAAATTTATATAAGGGCCCTGGTCTACAACGGCCCAACAGAAAGTGAATCGATGAAGTATGACGATTTCAAGAACCTCTATGATCAGCTAAAAACCCCTTCGGATGTAAAACGGCTCACCAAGGAGATGTCCCTGGATGAGGAGTTTCTGACGGTCATCTACACTCAGAGAACGGTCCGCGACACCACTAAGAAATTCTATCGGGTGCAGAGGCATGCTCCGCGCATCCTCAGCGAATGGAAGGGGGGCAGAAGCATGCTCTCCCTCTCCGAGAAGTACGAGTTCCCTCCCATGCTCATGGGCTTGATGCTCTTCCAAACGAACGGCTGTTCCAAGAAGCAGTTTTGGAAGCTGGTCCGAGAGCCCCAGAACATCACCGACAAGCGCGTGAGGCGGGAGATCGAGGAGATCACCCGCGAGGACTGCATCTATTCTCCCTGGGGAACGGAGCTGCAGTACAAGCGAGGCACCTGGGGCGAGAGCCAGCTAGAGAGCTGGTTGAAGAGGCACAAACTCACCTATAAGACCGAGAAGGATTTGCGCGGGGAGTTCCCTAAGACCCCCGATTGCCTGCTGGACGAGCCCATCCGCGTCAACGGATGGGATATCAACTGGATCGAGTCCAAGGCCTCCTTCGGGGACAAGGTGGAGATCAACAAGAACGTGCGCAAGCAGCTCGAGCCCTACACAGAGCTGTTCGGCGAAGGGCTGGTGGTCTACTGGTTCGGGTTCGTGGACGAGATCGAGAGCCCCGAGGGCATCTACATCACCGACTCCTCCCTGCTCCACATGGACTGCCAGGTGCTCAAATCGGAGTGCAAGAGACCTTTATTATAGGCGCGAGTAGATTCATATACATGGCCTTGGAGCCCATCTCCGCCAGCGCCCTAGAGAGATTCGGGTACTGCCCCCTGAGCTGGTGGCTCGCGCTGCGGTCGGATGTGACCTCCAAGGAGCTGGAAGATGGCGAGAAGGAACATTCCGCCGTCGCCAACGACCTTGTGGACATCGTAGAGAAGGAGAGGACCGCCCAAGGATGGGAGATGATCGTGCTCGCCTTCTCCATCGTAGCCTCGGTCCTGGCCCTGATAGGCATCTCGCTCATGTCGCAGGACAACAGCCAGCAGCTTGGGGAGGTCCTGGGCGTGCTTGCCATCGTCTGGATCGTGGCCGCCTTGATGCTCCTGTTCCGTTCCGACGCCATGAAGGATAAGAAGCAGCGGTCCCGGACGCAGCAGATCGTCGCTGGATTCGCCATCGTGGCCATGGTGATCGCCCTGAACGCCGTCTCCATCCTCAACGTCGACCCGGTGCTGGCGTTCGTGCTGGAGGTCATCGCCTTGCTCTGGTTGATCGGCGCCTCGTTCGCGCTCTACGTCTCCATCCGCTCGGCGAGGATGGCCCGACAGATAAGGGTGAAGCGGGCCATACAAGGCGAGATCAAGTATGTGGACAACGGCCAGCCCAGGATGCTAAGATCGGAGCGCCTTGGGCTGCAGGGAAGGCCTGACTACATACTTGAGATCGAAGGGGAGATGGTCCCGGTCGAGCTCAAGAGCGGTCGCACCCCCAAGGGCCCCCTTTTCTCCCACATACTGCAGGTCGCAGCCTACTGCGTCCTGCTGGAGGAGGATGAGGAGAGGGTCACGCACGGGATCCTGCGCTACGAGGAGGCGGAGCACGAGATCGAGTACAACCAGGACCTGCGAGCGATGGTGCTATTGAAGCTGGAGGAGATGCGGGTCCTCAAGAGGAGTGGGGACGTGCACCGCAATCACCATCGACCTGGCAAGTGCCGCTCCTGCTCCCGGCGCGAGGGCTGCCCGGAGCGGCTGGACTGATCACTCGACGGTGACGCTCTTGGCCAGGTTCTTAGGCTTGTCGATGGAGCAGCCCTTCTTCTTGGCCACGTAATAGGAGAGCAATTGCAGCGCCACCGTGATGGGGAACGGGGAGAAGGGGGAGGCACCTCGGGCACGGATATCACCTTGGAGGCTATCTGGTCCAGGTCCCTGTCGCCTTCGAAGCCTATCGCCAGGACGGGCGAGTCCCGGGCCTGCACCTCCGCCACGTTGGAGAGCATCTTGTCGTAGGTGTGGTCCCGGGGGCAGGCGGCCACCGTCGGGGTCTTGGCGTCGAGCAGGGCCAGAGGGCCGTGCTTGAGCTCCCCCGCGGCATAGCCCTCGGCATGGATGTAGGATATCTCCTTTAGCTTCAGCGCCCCTTCCAGCATGGTCGGGTAGTTGATGTTGCGGCCGAGGAAGAAGATGTCCCTGGCCTCGACCAGCATGTCCCCGGCCTCCTCCACCTTGGATGCGGAGTCGAGGACCTTTCGCACCACCTGGGGCATGCCCAACAGCTCGGACCGGAAGGCGCGCTGGTCATCAAGGCTCAGGGTCCTCTTGCCCTCCCCGACCCGCATGGCTATCAGGTACAAAGCGACCAGCTGGGTGATGAACGTCTTGGTGGCGGCCACGCCAATCTCCGGGCCCGCCCGCGTGTACATGACCTCGTCCACCTCGCGCGTGATGGTGCTGCCCACCACATTGGTGATGGCCAGGGTCCTGCACCCGCGCCTCCTGGCCTCCCTCGCGGCAGCCAGCGTGTCCGCGGTCTCTCCGCTCTGGGAGATCAGCACCACCAGGGGATGCTCCCTCGCACCCGCGCCATAGCGGTACTCGGAGGCGAGTTCCACATTGGTGGGGACCTTGGCCAACTTCTCCAGCACATACTTGCCTATGAGCGAGGCGTGATAGGAGGTGCCGCAAGCCACGATCTTGATGGAAGGGAAATCCGTGTTGGCCAGCAGGTTGCCGTTCTCCACCAGCTCCATGTTGGAGCGCAGCGTGTTCCTGATGGCCTCCGGCTGCTCGAAGATCTCCTTGAGCATGAAGTGCTCGAAGCCGCCCTTCTGCGCTTCGTCCGCGCTCCAATTGATCAGCTCCGCGCGCCGGTCGACGGGTATGCCCGCCGGGTCGTAGATGGTGACCTTCCTAGGCTCAAGCTCCACGACCTCGTCGTCCATGACGTACATGACCTTGTTGGTGTAGTTGAGCAGGGCCGTGACGTCCGAGGCCACGAAGTTCTCCCCCACTCCCAATCCTACCACCAAGGGGTTCTCCTTTCTGGTGGCGAGGATATGGTCCGAGCCTTTCTTCACCAGGACTATGGCATAGGTGCCCCTCACCTCGGTCAAGGCTTTTGCTAGGGCCTCCCTGAGGTCGCCCTGGTCGTACTTCTCCACCAAGTGAACGAGCACCTCCGTGTCCGTCTCCGAGGTGAAGATGTGTCCCTCCTCGATCAGCTTGCGCTTGATCTCAGCGTAGTTCTCGATTATTCCGTTGTGCACCAGGGCGATGGAGCCTGTGCAGTCGACGAACGGGTGCGCGTTGGGCTTGGAGGGCTTGCCGCACGTGGCCCAGCGCGTGTGCCCGATCCCCACCCCCCCGTTGAATCTAGGGAGGGTGGACTCCATGACCGCGATCTCGCCCTTGTCCTTATGGACCTGTAGCGTGCTGCCGGCGATCGCCAGGCCGGCCGAGTCGTACCCTCGATACTCCAGCTTCTTGAGCGCATCGAGGATGACCTCGGTGGCCATCCTTGGGCCGGTATATCCTATGATCCCGCACATCAGACCACTATGCTCCTGTCGACCAGGTTCCCAGATACCCTGGCCTGGTCGCCTATACGGCAGTCCGCGCCTATGATCGCCCCGGGCGCGGAGGTGACGCCTGAGCCGATGGCGGTCCTCTCGCCCACCAGGCTCCCTACCCTCTTGAGATGGAAGTACTCGTGCTCCACGTGCGTGGTCGCCGAGGAGGCGGGCGCCCTGAACCCGGGGCCGATGCGCACCCCTTCATCAAGGACGCAATGCGATAGATGAGCGTGCGAGGCGATGCTGACGTTGTCCGATATCAGCGACTCCTCGACGTAGGAGAACGGCCCTATGGTCACTCCGTCCCCGATCGAGGTGGACGCCGTTATCACCACGTTCGGCCCGATCTCTGAGCCCTCTCCGATGGCGACCGGCCCCTCGATGTAGGTTCCGGAGCGGATCTTGGTGCCAGCCCCGATGACGACCGGGCCGCGCAGCACTGCTCCGGCCTCCACCGTTCCATTGACCTCCTGTCCCTCGATGTCGAAGGCGAAGGAGTTGAGCTTGATCAGGTCCCAGGGATAGACCGCATCCATCCATCTCCCTTGGGTGTGGACGGCGCGCAGCTGGACCTTGGGCAGGTGGCCTTGGAGGATGTTGGTGATGGCTCCCTCCCCCTCCGAGATCCCTCGTTCGATGAGCTTGAAGATGTCTGGCGAGAAACGGTACATGCCCGTGGAGATGATGTTGCCGATCTTCTTCTGCGGCTTCTCCACGATGCCCGTCACCATCTCCCCCTCCAGGGTGACGACGCCGTACTTGGAAGGCGTCTCGGAGGTGGTGACGGCCACGCATGGCCCCTTGCCCTTGTTGAGCAGGTCGAGGACCACCCTGGAGTCGATAAGGTTGTCCCCCGCGACCATGAGGAACTCGCTGTCCACCTGGGAGAAGGCGGTGTTCAGGGCATGGGCCGTCCCCAGCTGCTTCTCTTGAACGACATAATGGATGTTGGCGCCGAACGACTTTCCGTCGCCGAAGTAGGACATGATCCTCTCCCTCTTGTATCCGACCACCAGCACGATGTCCTTCACGCCGCTATCCACCAATGCCTTGACCACGAAGTGGAGTATTGGCTTGTTGGCGACGGGGATCATCACCTTGGGCCGGGAATTGGTGAAGGGGCGCAATCTAGTTCCCTCGCCCGCTGCGAGCACTACGGCTTTCATATGTTCGGCCTCCTGGCGGACACAATTTAGTTCGATGTTATTAAAAGTTCTTAGCTGGGCGCTCCGCGAGGAAAACGAATAGATGGTTCTCGGCTGGTTATGTCGTATCAGGGCCTGGTCAGCCCACCTCGTCCTCGCTGTCGAAGCTTCCGTAGAGGATGTGGCGTAGATGTTCCTTGGCCTTCTCCGTGGCTCTCACATAGAGCTCGCACTTCGTCTTCGGGGACACCACCCTGTCCTTCTTCGTGCAATAGACCAGCTGGTCTCCCACGCCTACCTCTGGACGGGCATCCCGGTACAAGCAACTGAAACAGAGCGCCTTCCTATGGTCCTCGTTCACGTGGCGGCCATCGCCGTACGGCTATAATTCTCTTTTCCGCCTTACTTCAGGTGCCCGTCCAGGAAGTTGGTGAAGTCCATGACCTCGATGCCTCCCGCCCGCGAAAGGTTCAGCACGCAGAACGGGCATGGAGCCACGATAATGTCGGCCTTGGCCCTCTTGGCCGACTCCACCTTGGCCTTGGCCAAGGCCAGGGCCACGTCCGGATGGCCGGCCACCACCCCTCCGCCCCCGCCGCAGCAGCGGTCCGCGTCCTCCATCTCCACCAGCTTGACCCCCGGCAAGCGCTGCAGAATCTCCGCGGCATAGTCCACCACGTGCTGGCCCACTGTGCGGGAGAGGTGGCAGGGCTGGTGCAGCGCCACCTTGACCTTCCTCCGCGCTGGCATGGCAGGAAGCTTGCGTACGCCCACGACCTCGTAGAGCAGCTCGATTGTGTGCAATGGCTCCAACCGGTATTCCTGGATGAAATGCGTCGTACAGCCAGGGCAGGAGGTCACCAGACGCTCGAAACCGTCGAAGAACCTCAGGTTCTCCTCTCGCAATAGGCGAACCCTCTCCGCATCCCCGACCTTCTCCAAGGGCGCACCGCAGCACGACCATCGCTCAGGGATGCGGAAGGCTGCCTTCCCCTTGTTCAATAGGGAGACGGTGCTTTCGAATATCGAGGGTAGGCGGTTCTCCGCTATGCATCCCGGGAAGTAGAGGAGCTTGGCGTCGGACGGCTTGGTCGCTGGTACCTTCGGCCTCGGCTCGATCGACCTACGGTAGCGGTCGATGTTGGCGAGGATGTTCGCATGCCCGCCCAGGGCTTTGTCCTTGGCGAAGATGGAGCGGCGCATGGACATGATCTGCGCGGTCAGGGGAAGCCTCACCGGACAGACGTCCCCGCAGCGGAAGCATGCCGTGCACTTGTAGATGTTGTCGCGGAGGGCGTCCGCATCGTCTGGGAAGCGGGAGGCGTCCACCGCTATCGCCCTAGGTCCTGAGAAGGAGCTTAGCCCTTCGATGGTGACGACGGGGCAGGCCTTCTGGCAGCTGTCGCATTTTATGCAGCGGTTATCGAGCTCGGCCAATCAGCTCCCCTCCATGGCGTATTCCGCGGCGATCCAGGCCGTGAGCAGCTCACCGCCCAGCCCGACCCCGGTGGGGAAGGAGAAGCTGGCCAGTGCCGCGCCCGCCCCGAAGGCGTTCTCGAAGGGCTTGCCGTCGGCGTTCATGAGCCTCATCTCATTGGTGACCAGGTAACCGGCTTCCACTATCTGCCTCATCGTGGCATCGTACCCGGTCTGGTCGGGAAGGACCTCGACCTCCACGAACTTGCCTACCTTGAAGGCGGAGAAGGGGTCGACGACCTCCCTGCCTACCAGGTTGAGGCCGCCTCCGACCAGGTCGCCCGTCGCCAGGATCAGCGAATTGAAGGAGACCACCTGCCTTCGCGTCGGGGTCTCAATGGTCGCGGATACGACTCGCTCCTTCTGCACCTCGAGCTTGGTCACCATATGGTTCTTGAGCAAGCGGCAGCCGTGCCCTACAGTTGCTCGCTCCAATGCCTCCTGGAGGCGCAGGCCTGGCAAGGACATGGGGGTCACGAGCTCGAAGACGTTCTTACCGCTCTCGGAACAGAGCTCGGACATGCCTTTCTGCAATGTTTGGAGGCCGAAGAGCGGAGGCACGGCCACGTTCTCCTCGCCGAGGTCGGAGAGCACCTTAACCATCTCCTCCTTGCCGCCCTTCTGGAAGCGGAGGGCGGCCTCGGTGGAGGTCATCCCTCCCTTGCCCATACAGGCTAGTTTGCGCCAATAGGCCCTGATCCTCATGTCCTGTGCATGACCGGCGCTCATGGATGCGACCAGCCTGGGGTCCAGGTCCCTGTGGCCTTCGACCCCGAGCAGGGCAAGGTGGCCTCCCTCCAGGCGGTCCAGTCGGCCGGAGGCGGTGAAGCTTGGGGCGATGGAGCAGGCATAGCTCGTCCCTGCGTTGGTCAGCATGTCGAAGAAATGGAAGGCGTCGTCGGTCATCTCCAGGCCTTGATCCGACAGGGAGCGGAGGAAGAAGGAGTTGACCTGGGGCAGGACCTCCTCCAAGGTCAGAGAGCCCCTCTCAATGATGTCGTTGAAAGGATGCACGGAGCGGGCCAAGGCCTCCAGGTCGATGGCCCCCCTCTCCTGCTTGAATATGTCCTTACGGATGTAGGAAACGCAGCCGGTGGAGAGGGACGTGGCCGTAGTCCCCTTGCCCACCACCAGGACGTTGTTACTTTGGCCCGCCAATGCCGAAGCGGCGATCAAGCCCGAGGCGCCATGGCCTATCACCAGGGCGTCCACCCTGATGGAGGGAAGGTCCCTCATCTGCGCACCTCGCTTATGCTTAATTGATAGGTGCCAGTGAGCAGGTACCTCTTCAGCACCTCCTGTCGCAGCTGGGCCCCTTCGAGCACGGGACAGAGCCCCTTCCATCGCTCGGAGAGGAAGTCCTCCAGCATGCGCTTGGGATCCTGTTCGGTCCGAGACGCCAAGGTGGACAGCGCCTGTAGGGCGCACATGCCAGACTGACAGTAGCCCATCCCCGCCCTCGTCCTCCTGGTGAGATCGCTCAGCGTCCTAACGTCCGGATGCGCGGAAAAATGCTCCAGCTCCCCCAGCAGGACCTGTTCGCAGGAGCAGGCGACCTCGGTCCCGCGCGAACGCTGGGAGCACGCGGCCAAGACCTTCTCCCTGCCTGGCCCGTACTTGCGCCAGATACGTCTAGAATAGGTCTGCAGGACGCCCTCCAGCCGGGGCTCAGCGCCCTCCTCGCAAATTGGTGTCTGTGCCGTGCGCCCCGAACGCTTCGAGCCTAGGATCTGGCAGGCGACGTCCGCCGCCTTCTCTGCCATCAGCCTATAGGTGGTGAGCTTCCCGCCCAGCACGCTGACCATGTTGTCCGGTCCCTGCCTCGAGTGCTCCACTACCTGGAACCCCCGGCTGGCGTCCCGGCCCGCCGCGGACGGGGAGAGGGCGCGAATCCCGGAGTAGGCCCTGACCGCCCTCGCCTTGGCCAGGGAAGGGCACATCACTGCCCCCTGCATCATCAGCTCCCGCACCTCCTCTCTCGTCACCTGGGTCGGGACGGCTTTTCCTAACGCCACAGAGGTCGTGCCAATGATGGTGGCAGAATGGTTGGGCACGACTATGTCCCCGTTGGCGGGAGGCCTGAGGCGATTGACCAGCCCCCGGCTCCACCTACCATCAAACACCACCATCGAGCCCTTGTCCAGCTGGACCTCCAGCCTCGCCTTCGCCATGTGGGCCATCTCCCCGGCCCAGGCTCCTGCGGCGTTGATGACCACCTCGGGCTTGACCTTCTCCGCCTCCCCGCTCATGGAGTCGCGGTAGACCACCTCGTCGATGGAACCTCGCCCTACTTTGAAGGAATGGACCGCTCGGTAGTTGAGCACCGTCGCGCCCGCCTCCCTCGCGGACTCGATGTTGCCAAGAACGAGGGCGAAGGGGTCCAAGGAACCGTCGTTGACCTGGAAGGCTGAGAGGACCTCAGGGCTCAGCTCCGGCTCTATCCCTCGCGCCTCCTGGATGGTCAAAGGGGAGAATACCACCCCCGTCGACTTGCAGGCGCCCTGGAATCTCTCCGCGTACGAGGGGTCGTCCCCAGGGAGCGACACGAAGATGCCACCGCAATCGTCTATGCAATAGGGGGCGATGCGGCGCAGGACCCTGGACTCGGAGGCGCAGTCCGCCGCCGACGCTGGGTCCTTCACGGCATACCTGGCTCCGCTATGGAGCACGCCGTGGTTCCCACCAGAAGCGCCGTTGCAGAAATCCCCTCTCTCGAGAAGGAGGACCTCTGTCCCCCTCAATGCCAGGTCACGGGCGATGCCCGCCCCGGTCGCGCCTCCTCCGATCACGAGGGCTTCGACACGTGCCAATTACCAGATTCTCCTCTGAACGCTCAGCGCTAACCTTGACCTCACCGCGGCCTAATGAGCCTATCGCAAGAGCAGGAAGCGGCTCAAGAACAAGATAAGAAATCGGGAGTAGCGGGGGGTCGATTTGAACGACCGGTCTCCGGGTTATGAGCCCGACGGGATGTCCTGGCTACCCCACCCCGCTGTGGAACACTCCTAACTCACAGGCCTATTATAAACCTTTGGGGCGGGCATAAGGGGCTCAGAAGAACTTCCTCAGACGGAGGACGTCGTCGATCGAGCCCTTCACCTTCACCTTCTTCAGCGCCCAAGCCTTCATGATCTTCATCTCGCCGTTGAAGAGCTTGGTGACGGTGTCCGGGTCGGAGATTAGGGTTATGTCCGGATCGGGAATGCTGCCCTCGTAGAGCTTCTCCACCTTGGCGCAGTCCAGGTAGAAGTAGTACTGCTCGCACCCGAGGTCAAGCTGGACTTTCTTCTTGATGCATTCCAGCTCCTTTTTTAGGGCCGGATCTTTGGCCACCCGGGCGTTGAAACGGTCTATCGTGTCCTGTAGGATCGGTCTGCAAACCTGCTCGGGCATCTGCTCACTCCCAGTCCGTTAGTTTCGAGTTCTTGGAGGCGGAGAGCTTCCTCCTTGCCGTCTCCCAAGTCCTGCGGGTGTGGGGCGGTACATCCCCCTTTTCCTTTATCCAATTTTCCAGAAAAGCCACGCTGATTTCGTCGTGCGCGTAGCCGCTGCCTATGACCTGGCCAAGCTCATCCTCTATCTCTCTGATGCGGCGGTCACGCACCGTCTTGGCGATAATGGACGCCGCCGACACCACGGGGTATCTCTCGTCCGCCTTATGCTCACAATGCATCTTCGGGCTGTACCCCAGGAATCCGAGGATGTTCCTTGAGAACCTGCCCGGATCTACGTCACAGGCATCAGCGAATACGATGTCCGCCTTCGTTCTCGAGATCAGGGCGGCGAAGGCCTTCACCTCGATCTCGTTGAGATTGTCTCTCGTCATCATATCATCGAGATCGGCGGCCTCGATGACCTCGACATCTACCCTGGCCAACCGGCGGATCTCGATAGCGAGCTCCTCTCGCCGGACTGGCGTGAGCTGCTTGGAGTCCTTGACCTTGAGCCTTCGGAGCGAGGAATCGTCCTCCACGGACACCGCCGCCACCACCAACGGCCCTATGACCGGGCCCCGGCCTGCCTCATCCACCCCGCAGATCATCTTGACCCACCATATCCCGAAGGATGTATCTGAACTATCGCCGTAGGCACTTTCGATTGGCTCTTGACAGCGGATAAATACTTTATTGGACCTCAGTTCAGTCCGGTGAGAGATTTGAAGCGGCCATATGTCCGGATGTTCAATGCCGTGTCCGTGGACGGAAGGATGGATTTGCTTAATGCGGATCTTGAAGAATTCTACGGAATAGCGATGGGGATGAAGCAGGACGCCGTGCTTGCTGGCTCCAGGACGATCCTCGCCGCGATTAAGGAGGTGGAGCTGGAAAAGGATGATTTCGTCCCGCCAGCTGTGCAGAAGGACGACGCTAGGCCTTGGTTCGTGGTCGTGGATAGCAAAGGGGTAGTTCGCTCTTGGCATATGTTCCGTACCTGGCCCTATTTCCGAGGAGTGATGGCCTTGGTCTCCAGGACCACACCGAGGGAGTATCTGGAATATCTGAAGGCCAGGAGCATACCGTACATCGTGGCAGGGAACGACCGGGTGGACCTCGAGGAGGCGCTATTTACGCTCCGCAAGGAATACAAGATAAGGAACGTGCGGGTGGACAGCGGCGGCCATCTGAACGGGGCGCTCCTGCGTAAAGGCCTGGTGGACGAGGTCCATGTCCTAATTCATCCAGAAATGATCGGAGGCACGAGCACTTCTAGCATGTTCATGGCGGAGGACCTGGATTCAAAGGATGGAATAATCGCCCTCGATCTGGTACATGTACGGAAGCAAAAGGCTGGATTGGTCTGGCTCCGGTACAAGGTGCGGAAGGACACTTCGCAATCTTGATTTGCCCGAACCCTTTATCATCGCACGCATGTCCGAAGTCTATTTCGCCGACCTGAGGGCGGACCGCGAGTCCGACAACATGCCTAGTAAAATCGCCAAGCTGTTCAAGGCGGCGAAACTAGAGGATACCTTCAAGAAAGGCGACCTCGTGGCCATTAAGACGCACTTCGGAGAGCCTGGCAGCCATACCTTCCTAAGGCCGCAGTTCAGCGCCAAGGTCGTCGAGCTGGTGGCCAAGAAGGGAGGTAAGCCTTTCCTAACCGATTCCAACACCCTATACATGGGCGGCAGGACCAATGCCGTCGATCATCTCATCTCGGCTGCGCGTCACGGTTACGTACCACCTGTTGTCAACGCCCCCATCATCATCGCGGACGGCCTGACAGGAAGGGACCACACCGATATCACTGTGGACCTCCGGCACTTCAAGACGGTGAAGGTCGGCAGCGCGGCGGTGCACGCTGACTCCATCATCTGTGTCTCGCACGTGAAGGGACACATCATGACCGGGTTCGGGGGAGCGATGAAGAACCTGGGCATGGGCTTCGGGTCAAGGGCGGGGAAGCTGGAGATGCACACCGACTTCAAGCCAAAGGTCAAGGAGGACGTGTGCAAGGGCTGCGGTCTTTGTGCTCGTCACTGTCCCGCCGGGGCTATTAAGCTCAAGGGCAAGAAAGCGCATATAGAAGCGAGGAAGTGCAATGGCTGTGGGGAGTGCTTCATCACCTGCTTCAATCAGGCCATAGACCCCGGTGAGTGGAGCAGCAATCAGCTGGGCCAAGAGAAGATCGTCGAGTATTGCTATGGTATAATGCAAGGAAAGAAGGGCAGGATGGGCTTCATCTCTTTCATCCTCGACTTCACGCCGCTCTGCGACTGTCCCTCCTGGAGCGATCACCCGGTGATCCCGGACGTCGGAATCCTTGCCTCCCGCGATATCGTCTCCATCGATCAAGCGGCAGCGGACCTTGTCAACGCCCAGCCAGGCATCCAAGGCACCAAACTAGGGAGGGACTTCTTGGCACCTGGCAAGGATAAGATACAGGCATTGAACGATGTGGACTGGAGGCCGCAGCTGCAGTACGCCGAGGAGCTTGGGCTCGGTTCCAGGGAGTACACGCTCATCAAGGTCTGAGCACTTACTCCTATTTTCGAGTTCTACCAAAAAAATTGTCATTGGATTAGGGTTTAAGAACCTCGGACAAATCCGGTAACGGTGATTTCATCTCAGTCTCAGACGTCCAAAACCATCATTTGTTGAACGGCTTCAAGATTACGCGAGTTGGCGTGACCGGGGTAAGGAAGCAAGTGACGGTGAGGCGGGAGGGGATCGGGGGCTGCCTCAACTGCATCATCGACGTCTTCGTGGACCTGCCCTCGACCCAACGCGGGTCTCACCTCTCGCGCAACCTGGAGGTCATCGAGGAGGTGCTGGAGTCCAGCGTCAGCAGTCCCGTGTCGGGCCTTGAGGTGCTGGCTTCGGACATGTGCCGTGGCCTTTTGGAGAAGCATGGATATGCCACGCACGCCGAGGTCAACGTCCATGCAGACTACTTCATGGACCGCCAGAACCCCAGCGGCCGCACCACGAGAGAGCACTTCGAGCTGACCGCCAAGGCCAGTGGGATCAGGGGGCAGAGCCTGAAGAAGATGATCGGGGCGACGGCGATCGGCATGACTGCTTGCCCCTGCGCCATGGAGACTGTGCGCGAGCAGGCGCAAGGCAACGTCATCATCCAGGGAGGCCTGCCCACCATCTCCCACAACCAAAGGAACGTCTCCACGCTGATGATCGAGGTACCGGAGATGTATGACGTGGAGGCGAACGACCTCATCCAGATCTTGGAGGCTTCTTTCTCATCCCCGACCTTCGAGATCCTCAAGCGCAGCGACGAGGCCGCCGTCGTCATACGCGCCCACTCCAACCCTAAGTTTGTGGAGGACGTGGTTCGGGACATCCTGACCAAGGTCCTGGAGATGTATGGCTCCCTGCCGGACGATGTGGTCGTCACCGCTCGAAGCGAGAGCGAGGAGTCGATCCACAAGCACAACGCCTTCGCCGAGAGGGTCACGACCTTGGGCGAGCTCAGGGACCGGTCCTCGCAGGAAGGGGTGGACCTCGGATCCAGGGGTGGCTGCTCCTGATCAAGGCCATCGCCTGCGACATCGATGGCACCATCACCGACGGCAGCAGGCACATCCAGCCCAAGGCGATAGAGGTCCTGCGCAAGGTGCAGGCCAGCGGCTACCATGTCATGCTGGCGACCGGGAACGTCCTTCCAGTGGCGTTCGGCCTGTCCGCGTTCCTGGGCATCAAGGGACCGGTCATCGCGGAGAACGGTGGGCTGGTGTACTACAAGGAGAACGTCTACAAGCTCCAGAACATCGAGGTCCCTCTGCAGGCCTGGGCCTACCTCAAGCAGAGGATGCCCGAGGCGGAGAGGCTCTTCACGGACCATTGGAGGGAGACGGAGGTGGGCTTGAAGCGGTCCACGGACCTTGACAAGGTGCAGAAGATCCTTTTCGAATGGCCAGTGGAGATCGAGGTGACCGGGTTCGCCATCCACATCATGGAGCCGGGGCATAGCAAGTTCAGAGGGGTGGTCAAAGGCTGCGAGCTTCTCGGGATAGACCCGCACCAGGTCCTGGCCATAGGGGACTCGGACAACGACGTCCGCATGTTTAGAGGGGTCGGACAGAGCGTGGCAGTGGGGAACGCCTCGCTACTGGCCAAGCAGGCGGCCGCCTTTGTGACCGAGGCGAAGCACGTGGATGGCGTGATCGAGGGGCTCCTGCACTTCGGAGTGCTCTAGGCTTACTTCGTTCAATAGTATGGAAGGTCGCCGGGTAACCGTTAAACGTTATCATGCCCATCCTTGATGGCCGTGAGGGGCTGAGCTTGCGCGTTGCTGGCATATGCAGGGACATCAACTGGCCGGAGGGCCTGCGCGGCGAGGTCATCGAGGAGATCGACTCCGAGGCGAGAATGCTGGAGAGGCTTTCCAAGCCCACAAGGCGCTCGATCTTCGGGTACGCCCTGGCATTGCTGCTTATCGCCGTCAGCCTCATCCTGATCCTCATCTACCCCGGGGCGGCGATCTCCTGGTTCATCGTGGCCTTCGTCCTCTACTCCTTCAATTTCATCATCCTCTTCCTTCCCACCACCCGCAAAGGCAGGAAGGACGAGAGCTGCCGCAGGACCATTGGCCGCGATGCGCTGGAACCGATCAAGTTCCTCCTGAGGAGGAAGAGCAAGCTGGCCGTGGAGGTCGGCCTGACCATGTTCCTGGGCGGAATGGTGCCCTTGGCCTTGAGCTTCTTCGTTCTCTTCGGAATCGGCCTCTTCCTCGCCATCTACTTCGCCTATTTCGCGACCTCATTGGACGCCGGACTAGCCTTGTCCGTCATAATCCAGGTATTGGTGATACTGCTCTTCTTCGTGGTCCTGCTATTGGTCAGGCCGGACGCCCAAGGGCTTACCCGCATCGCCCGGTCCTTCCGCAACCGTTACGAGGTCTCCCGCCAAAGGAGCAGATGGTATACTGCGGCCATCATCCTGGCGATCGGCCTGACCGCTGTTGGATTCTCCATGCTTCTGGTCGGCGCGATCCTCCTCACTGGCGGGGTCCTGGGGGAGGTGATAGGCGAGGGCGGGCGGGTAGGTCTGAGCGTCCTCATCTTCATTCTTATCTTCGCAGCGGAGCTAGTGGTAATGCGCCACTTCCAGGTCGTGGCCAGCAGAAGGATGGCCAGGACCTTGCTGGAGAAGAGGCTGATAATCCTCAGGAAGGATGTCCTCGAGCCCCTCGCCTCGCTCTTGGAACAAGGCAAGTTCACCGAGAAGGAGAACTTCGATAAGGAGGAGTTCGAGCGCATCAAGGTCAACTTCTTCAACGTGGTCATCTACGCGGTCTTCGAGCTCAACTTCTTCGGGTTCGCGCCCATCTACATCGTTGGCCCCAACGTGAAATACCTCATCGACGAGCGGGTGCTTCCATACGTTGGCTTATCATGAATCGGGGCTTGACCACGGCAATAACAAAAGGCTATTAGACCCCGTCCTCCTTTATGCGGCAATATGGGAAAGAAGGAGCAAGTGGCTTCCATCCTTCAGATGGTGGGCGGGAACGCTGACCAGGCCGAGAAGGTCGTGGACGAGGTGGACCGTTTCTTCGATAATCTGAACGCGGAGATCGAGGATTGGAAGATCTCCATGGAGGAGTTCAAAGACGGGACCAGGATCTTCGCCAGGGTGCAGGTACTGATCAAGAAGTAGGTGTACGATGGTAGAGAAGAAGAAGGTCGTGCCAGAAGAGGATGACAAGTGCGTCCATCCCCTGATGTGCGCCGATGAGTGGAAGGACCCTGAGGGAGCCAAGGTCATAGCTGAATATCACAAGGACGATGAGACGGACGACGAAAGGCGCATCGAGGAGGACCTCGATGCCTTCGAGAATTACTGGCAAAAGAAGCATGGCATTAATTTCCAGGGCGAGTACCACAAGGAGGGCGCTCCCTACATGGAGAGTCCCTCAGGCTGGGACGGGCACAAGCCCCGGTCCTTAGTGGAGGAGAGAGGCGCGGTTCAAACCCCGACCGCTGAGGCCGGGCCGACTCCGACCCCCCGGGTCAAGGAGACCGAGCGCCATATCATTCATGCGGAAGCGACTCCTGCCCCCGCCATCGTCCAGAGTAGGAGGGATCCGCCTAAGGCTGAACCTTCAGAGGACCTCAAGGAAAGAAAGGAGCCTCTAAGGATCAGCGAGGTAGTGGACATCAACACGATAGAGGTCATAAGCTACTGGATCTTCCGCATAGCCTTCGGGAAGGAGCTGCACATCCCCATCAAGAAGGAGGGAGTGGCGGACATCGACGTCCACATCAACAACAAGGACGTGGTGGTGAACACCAACCAGCTCTATTTCGCCTTCCCCGAGCTGGTGGTCTGGCACATAACCTATACTCACAAGGGACGGCCCGTCCTGGAAATCGGGCGGGGTGTGAAGAAAGGTCTCAAGGTCCACCGCATCAACGCCCTCAGGCTGCTATTGGAGGTCTGGATGGGCAGCAAGCGGGCGGAGAAGGAGTCCAAGATGGCCGAGCTCAAGCAGGATGTCGCCATGCCTCTTCAGAAGAGCCACCGCGCCAAGGACGGCCAAGACCTGAACGAGAAAGGGGATATCACCTGATGAGTCGGGAGCACGAGGACGCGGAGCATCTGCAATCGCACCGGGACTTCTTCCGAGAGGTTGTGCGCAAGATCCATCAGATAGCGGCTAAGGACTACGAGTTTAGCCAGATATCTGTGAACCCCCTAGGTTCCGGAGGATCGCGCCTCTCCATACCGGTCAAGATCAAGGGCATCGACAAGCACGGCAAGCCCTCCAAGCTGTTCGGGAAGATACTTGGGAACGCCGACATCATGACGGCCCGGACCATACAGACCGCCAAGAACCTTTACTTGCAGATGAACGCCCGCGACCCCATGTTCGACTTCGCCCGCAACGCCGGGGACATGGCCGAGCATCAGTACGAGACCATGTTGGCCATCTACGAGCTGGGGATACCTACGGCGAAGCCCTATGGCTACTATCAACTCAACGACATGCTCTGGCTGCTGGTTTGCGAATTCTTGGACGCCAAGCCGGTCACGGAGGTAGGGAAGATGTCGCTGGATCAGATGGACGACGTGTTCGGCTGGCTCAAGCTGATGCACAAGAGCGGCATCTTCCACGGCGACATCAAGCCTGACAACGTCATGCTGGGAGAAAAGCTCTACATATTGGACGTGGGCAGGTACCTGGACGAGGCGCCGAAGTCCCAGAAGCAGGCCTACGATCTGGCGTGCCAGATCGCCTCCTTCCTGCAGTTCCAGCCCGCTGAGGAAATCGTGAAGGTGGCCAGGAAGCATTACACGAAGGAAGAGATGAGATCGGCCTCAGAGTACCTGGAATTGATCCAAAGGCGGATAGACATGAAGTTCGACGACGAGACGAAGAAAGAACTGACGCGCCTGATGCAATAGAACGAAGGCGCAGTCAGCAACGGTTTGGACCTGGCTTACTTGGTCTTGCTCTTCAGCAGGGCGATGGCGTGGATCTCCACCCTCATGCCCTCCTTGGTCTCTTCGACAGAGAACTTCCAAGTCTCCAAGGTCGCCTTCAAGTCCTTGAACATCTCCTTGAGTTCCTTGCTCTTCTCCCCCAGTTCAGCAGCGATGTCCTCATTTGCCATTTTTACAACCACCTAAGGTTGGCGTTCCATTGATGCATGCCCTTAATATTGATTGCGAGAAAGGGGCCAATCGACTTGAATAAATATTCGGGGGCGCATCTTCGATCCAAGTTCTCGGAGGGAGTGAGTTGGAGCGGATCCACGTTGGCAAGGTCAAGGACCTCAAGGACGGCGAAATGAGGATGGTGCGGGCGGGGAAGAAGGAGCTATTGGTCGTTAAGCAGGAGGAGAGGTTCTATGCCATCGATGGCTGGTGCTCGCACATGGGAGCTCCCTTGGACCAAGGACAGGTTAGAGACAAGACAATTCGTTGCCGGGTGCATGGCGCGGTCTTCGACCTCGAGACCGGCAAGGTCCTGCAGAACCTTCAGGCCAAGGATATGAGGACATATCCCGTCATCATTGATGGCGAAGATGTCTATGTCGATTATGCGCCATTATGATGCCATTTATCATCCATTGACCTGACCTTGTATCTCGAATGGCGACGAAAATCATTTTAGATGGGGCAGCACTAGTTCAAGAACATGGAGAAGATCGGCGTCTGCATGACCTGTGGCAAGCCCGCGATCAGCAGCTGTAAGATGTGCGGCCGCCTGGTCTGCCCACAGCATTACTATCCAAGGGCAGGGCTTTGCTCGCACTGCATCCCGCCCACAGAAAGGAGGAACGGCGAGCATGGGAGGGATGAGCGACCTCCAATGACCATTTGAGCTGCCATCTCAAAGAAGCTTCTTCGCCCTCTCCTCGTCCAGGCCGATAGACTTCAAGGAATACTTCATCGCCTTCTTGACGATCATTCCTCTGGTGTTGTCGTCCAAGAACTGCTCCATTATTATCGGGGCGCGGCGGCTGTACTCGACCGCGAACTCCGAATAGTAGTAGGGTGCGTTGTCCGGATCCAGCTCCGCGGCCTTGTTGTAGGCGGTCTCGGCCTCGTTCAATCGACTGGCCTCGAAGCAGAACACTCCCAATGAGGAATAGTAGAACGGGTTCTTCGGGTCCAGCTGGACTGCCTTGTTATAGAGCGCAAGAACCTCCTCAACCTTGACCTTGGGGACCAGGGCCGCAGCCTCGGCCTTGAAGAAGTAGGCATCTGGGTTATTGGGGCTCGCCTTGATGGCCTTGTCGAACTTGCCCAAGGCCTGCTGGTACTCCCCATCGCTCATCAATTGCTGTCCCTGCTGAATCAGCTTCTCAGCATCGTCTGCCATCTAAGCACCATCGCCAATGAAAGTGAGGGGCGCAGATAAACGTTTTCATGTGGATGCACTTTTTATGATTAGCATTCAGTAATGTTTTCTTTCAAGAGGGGACTGGAATGGTGAAGGCATTGGAGGACGTCTCGATCAGCCGAATCAGCCAAGGATTTTATAGAACGGTGCGATAATCATCTCGTCCATCTCATCATGCTTGTAAAACGATTCTGGAGGCGGCATTCATGGATATCGAGACGGTGCGAAAGGTAGCCCGGGTGGCAAGGCTCAGGCTCACTCCGAGCGAGGAACTTCAATTCGCACAGGACCTGGAGGAGGTTTTGCAATACTTCTCTTTGCTGGACGAGGCGCCTCAGGTCGAAACGCATGACTTCAATCCTGTGAGGGTGGCCGATGTCCTCAGGGAGGATGAGCCCTCCCAGGACGTGAACGCAGAAAAGCTGCGGGACTCCATGGACACTTACGAAGATATGGTCAGGGGGCCAAGGCTCTCATGAGCTGCCTCCCTACGCCAGAGAGGTTGATTCGGCTCAACGAACGCTACGTGATCTTCAGCGAGCTGGCGCAGGACCTCACTGGCCTTCAGGAATACCCTCCCAGGCCGACTTTCTCGGCCAAGGATAACCTGTGCGCCGATGGCTTTCAAGCCAGGGCAGGTTCGAGGATATTGGATGGTTACCGGCCTCCTTTCGACGCTACCTCTGTCCATAAGATGCGGCAGGAGGGCATGCTGCTCATCGGCAAGACCAATATGGATGAGTTCGGATTCGGCACCTTCAGCACCAATTCTGGCTATGGCGTCCCGCGTAACCCCTTCGATGAGGAGCGAGCCTGCGGAGGCAGCAGCGGAGGAGCGGCGGCCGCGACCAGCCTTCTAGAAGGGCATGTCGCCCTCGGAGTGTCCACAGGTGGCTCCATCTCCTGCCCGGCGAGCTTTTGCGGCGTTCTCGGTCTCACCCCCACCTACGGACGCGTGTCCAGATACGGTCTGATCGACTACGGCAACTCCTTGGACAAGGTGGGCTTCATGACCAGGGACGCCGCCTCCTTGCGTACCTGGCTTCCGATAATCTCGGGGGCGGACCCCAAGGACCCAACTTCCTGCGTGCAGCCAGCGCTCGACCTCACCGCCAGAAACGTGGAGCGGGTCGCGGTCCCCAAGGAGGCGATGCAGAACCTCTCCAGCGGAGTGGAGTCCAAGTTTTCGGAGGCGCTCCGCTCGCTGCAGGAGGAGCATGACATCCTCATCGATGAGGTATCGATGCCCTCGCTGCGCTTCGCCCTCTCCGCCTACTATGTGCTGGCCACGTCCGAGGCCTCGACCAACCTCGCCCGCTATTCCGGCATGAGGTACGGGGTGCGCAACAGCAACATCTCGCAGCACTTCAACGACTTTTTCACCGAGACCAGGAGCGCCAGTTTCGGGACCGAGGCCAAGCGGAGGATCCTTCTAGGGACCTACGCGCGCATGGTCGGTTTCCGCGACCGCTACTACATGAAGGCCTTGGCCGTGAGACAACTGGTGATCTCGGAGTACAAGCGCGTGCTCCAGGACCATGACCTCGTGCTCACCCCGACGATGCCGTTCATCGCCCCCAAGTTCTCGGAGATAGAGAGGATGAGGCCTTTGGAGGCGTACCAGGCCGACTTCCTTACCGTCCCGCCGAACCTTGCCGGGCTACCACATCTCAGCTTACCATGCGGCTACGTAGAGGGCATGCCGGTGGGAATGCAAGCGGTCGCCTCTCATTGGGAGGAGAGGGGCTTGCTCGACATGGCGGACCGATGGACCTCCAAGTTCCAGATGAGGTTCCCGGAGGTGTCCGTATGAGGATCGGGCTCGAAATCCATGTCCAGCTGCCGACGCGTTCCAAGCTCTTCTGCTCCTGCCCCACCACGGCCGAGGAGCCTAACTCCGCGGTCTGCCCGACCTGCCTCGGCTTCCCGGGCTCGAGACCGGTGCTCAACCGAAAGGCGCTGGAGATGGCGGTGCAGATCGCCCGCTTCCTGCAATGCCGCATGGCCTCGGAGATCTGGTTCTCAAGGAAGACCTATTTCTATCCCGACCTGCCGAAGCATTTCCAGATAACGCAGTACGATTCGCCGGTGGGGGTGAACGGCAACTTCGTCGTCGGAGGGAGGCCGATAGGCATCTGGCGAGTGCACGTGGAGGAGGACCCGGGGAGGATCAAGCGCGTCGGCCGCCCCGGAGAGGAGGTCTCCCTGATCGACTACAACCGCTCCGGCATTCCTTTGGTGGAGATCGTCACCGCCCCCGACCTGAGCTCGCCGGACGAGGCCCGCAACTTCCTCACCGAGCTGCTGGTCGAGCTCCGGCACATCATCGGGACCAGCGCCAGCGACGAGCAGAGCGTGCGAGCCGATGCCAACCTCTCCATCGGGGAGGAAAGGGTGGAGGTCAAGAACGTCCAGGGCCTGAGGAACCTGGAGAGGGCGCTCAAGTTCGAGGCCAGCCGTCAGCAGAAGCTGCTCGAGGCCGGCATGAAGGTCGTGCGCGAGACCCGGCGCTTCGACGAGGAGCGCAAGGTGACGCTGTCGGCCAGGGAGAAGGAGCTCGAGGAGGATTACGGTTACATAGGCAGAGCCGGACCTGGGGGTCTACGACCTGACCAAAATACTGGCCGCGCTTCCTGAGGTGGAGACCCCTCTGAGGAGGGCGCAGCGCATGTCCGCTCACTACGTCGTCGACTATGACAAGGCCAGGCAGGTGGTCCTGACCTCGATGGCCATGGCCGACCTGTTCGAGGCCTTAGCTAACGTGATCGAGCCGGAGGTGGCGATGAACTGGATCCTTGGCCCCATATCGGCGAGCTGGGGGCAGCTGCTGCCCCGCCTGAGCGACCAGGTCACCAAGGACGTGGTCGAGGTCGTGCAGCTGGTGGTCGGCAGGCAGATCACCGACTCCGAGGGGCGCAGGCGCATCGGGGCCATCGCCGCAGGCGAGTGCCCCACGGACATCTCCTGCGCCGTCCAGGACGAGCTCCTGGAATCGCTCATCTCCGAATACATTGACGCTCATCCACAGGTGCTGAAGGACTACTCTTCCAACCCCAAGGCGGCGAACGCGGTCATAGGGCATGTGATGAAGGTCGCCAAGGGCAAGTACAACTCGCAAGAGGTCGTCGAGGCGACGAAGAAAGAAATCGAGAGAAGGAAGGGTTGATCACCCCTCCTTCTTCTCCTCCTCGGCGATGCTGATGAGCATGAGCTCCTGCAGCTTCGACTGATCCACCTTCGCCGGAGATCCATCCACCAACGATTGGAACTTCTTGTTCTTGGGGAAGGCGATCACGTCGCGTATGCTCTCGCACCCCAGGAGGATGGATACCACCCGGTCCATCCCCAAGGCGATTCCGCCGTGAGGCGGAGCTCCGAACTCTAAGGCCTCGAGGAAGAAGGAGAACTCGCGCTCCATGGCCTCCTCGCTCATCCCCAAGTGCTTGAAGACCTTCCTCTGGACGTTGGCATCGTGGTTGCGGATCGAGCCCGACCCGATCTCGCTGCCGTCGAGCACCAGGTCGTAGGAGAGCCCCATGACCTTGGTCATGTCGCCCGAGGATGGCAGGTCTCCCTCCACCGGCCTCACGAAGGGATGGTGGAAGGCGGAGAGCTTCCCGGTCACCGGGTCGGCTTGGAAGAGAGGGACAGTCGACGATCCAAACGAACTGGTGGCCTTTGCCCTCGAGTAGGGTGTTGTCGCGGGCCAGCTTCATGCGCAACGCGCCACCCGCCTTCAAGGTCGCCATCCTTGGGCCGGCCAGGAACAGCAATAGGTCCCCGACCTCAGCCCCCATCTTCTCCTGCAGCTTTCGGCGCACTTCCTCGGGGAAGTACTTGACGATGTTGGACTCCAGCCCTTGTGGGGTGCAGCGCATCCAGGTCAGACCGCCCATCCCCTGCTGCTTGGACCAATCGATCAGACGGTCGACCTCCTTCCTCCCGACGCCGGCGAACTCTTGATCCTTCTCCTTGACCAGTGAGGCCTTGAGGTTGATGCAGACCACCGCGGACCCTTTTTTCGAGAGGATCTTCTGGAAGATCTCATAGTGGGCATGGCGGACGATCTCCGTGACCTCCGCCAGCTCCAGCGCGAATCGGGTGTCTGGAGCGTCGGTCCCGAAACGCGCCATCGAATCATGGTACGAAAGGCGGGGGAAGGGAGTCGGCAGTTCCTCATTGTAAATGGACATCCAAACGCTCCTGAGCACCCTCTCCATGATCTCTTGGACGTCCCGCTCCTCCACGAAGGACATCTCCACGTCCATCTGGGTGAACTCCGGCTGGCGATCGGCCCGGGAGTCCTCGTCGCGGAAGCAACGCGCGAACTGGTAGTAGCGCTCCACGCTCCCCACCATCAGCATCTGCTTGAAGAGCTGGGGGCTCTGGGGGAGGGCGTAGAAATGGCCAGGCTGGATCCTGGAAGGGACGAGGAAGTCCCTGGCGCCCTCGGCAGTGGACCGGGTGAGCATGGGCGTCTCCACATCCATGAACCCCATCCCGTTCAAGGCCTCCCTGGCCGCTGCGAAGAGCCGAGCCCGGAACCTGAGATTGCCCATCATCTGCGACCTTCTCAGGTCCAAGTAACGGTAGCGGATGCGCAGGTCCTCATTCGGCAGCATGGAGTTCTTCTGGTCGGCGACTTCGAACGGTATGGCCTTGGAAGTGCTGAGCACGACGGCGTTCTCCATGAGCACCTCGACCATCCCGGTGGGATTGCGGGGGTCCTCCGTCCCGGGGACCCTCTCCCTGACCACCCCCATGGCCTGTACCACATACTCGCGACCTATGCTATTGAGAGTCTCCGAGAGGCTTTTCTGGTCAATCTCCTGCCTCAGGGCCTCGGGGTCGAACACCAGCTGGGTGGTGCCATTCGAGTCGGCCAGGTCGAAGAAGAGCACTCCGCCGTGATCGCGGCGGAATCGCACCCATCCGGCCAAGGTGACTCGCTTCCCGAGGTCCTCCGATCTTAGCTTGCCACAATCGTGCGTGCGCAACATCTTCACAGGCCTCTGGAAACTACGGTAGGCGTGGAAATATGGAGAGGATTATTAACACTTTGCCCACTGAAGGGCGCCTCCTACAGGAAGATGGCATCATGAGCCAGTTAAATCGCCACTTGTCAAGATTTCAATAAGTAATTGAAGGAAATCCAATTGTTCTAGGACATGCCCTTCATCTTTCCATGTCGCTGGACTCCCCGAACCTAGGCATGAACTGGAATGGATCCTTTATCATGTTCAGCACGACATAGGTGTTGGTCTTCTTCACGCCCTTGATCTGGAGCATGGACTTGATGACGGCGCTGAACTCCTCACGGTTCTTGCACGCCACCCAGGCGATCGAATCGCATTCGCCAGTGACGTCGAACACCGCCACGACGTCCTTGAGGGACTTTATCCTCTGCTGGATGTCCAGAAGGTCTCCCTCAACATAGACATGAACGATGGCCATGAACTCGTATCCTAACTTGAGATAGTCGACATGGGCCCTGTATCCATGGATTATGCCCAGTTCCTCGAGGTTCTTCACTCTCTGGATCAATGTGGTGGGATGGATGCCAAGGCGTTTGGCTATCTGACGGTACGACCCCTGGCTGGATGTGCACAACTCCTGGATGATTCGCTTGTCTAGGTCGTCTATGTTACTGCTGGACATCGGTCTCAACTCCCGAAAGAATGGTTAATGTAATGGAGCATTGGATATTTGTCTGTTTTTCTCAAGTACTCACGATACATTTGTCGAATACAAAATGAGCCAGCTCATTTTATTATATAATTTTCCCATATAAAAATATGATTACAGTGGTTATCCCCTTGCATAATCGTCCTGGTCCTGGAAATTCGTAGGCGGGGGTTGTAGGCACGGACCATCTCGTGGTCGCAATTGCAGCACATTAGGTACCCAGCCTCGACATCCCCCAATTTCTTGAAGGTCTCAGCCCAAAGGCAACGGGTGACGCGCATGGAGAGGTGGTCAGTGCCCTCCTCGACTATCTCCGAATCCTGCGTACCTTCCCAAAGAGGGGTGGAGATGACCTTGTGCCAGAGGGCTTTGAAGTCCTGGAAGTTATCGATCTTTCCGAACCTGGCCACGTGCCCCTCCCCAACCTTACGACCATAACGTTCGCCAGCACGCCTGAGGATTGCGAGTGCCTTCTCCCTTCCCATCTCCTGCTCCATCTGCGCAAATAGGTTGTAGGGGATTTCATGGATATCCTTAAGATAGTCCCGATAGGACATGCTCAGGAATTCCTTAGCATTACGATTGCCTTCCGATCTTACCATGGGCTTCTCCGGGACAGAGGATTGGACCATCCTATGATATCACCTTTTTCATTCCCCAAGATGTTTTAGAAGGGGAGCGCCATTTGTGAGAGGATGACGCGCCTGCTCTACGAGACCGACCCTTATCTAACGAAATTCGACGCCACGGTCGTAAAGGTTCAAGGCGAATGGGTCGTCCTGGACCGTTCAGCCTTCTTCCCTGGGGGTGGAGGTCAGGAGCATGACACAGGTTGGATGGGAGGATTCGAAGTCAGCTCGGTCAAGTCGCAGGTGGGAGAGGTTCTTCATCAAGTAACAGGGAACAACCTTGCCATCGGTGACAAAGTGGATTGCGAGATCGATTGGGAGCGAAGGTACGACCTCATGCGCGGTCATTCTGGCGAGCATCTCCTTTTTCCATCCTCGTAAGGCTGTGCCCAGATATCGAGCTGGTGAAGATTGCCATCACTCCTGGAAAGAAGAGCCTGGTGGTGAAGGGGATGCTCGACTGGCCGATGATGGCCCAAGCACAACAGCTCGTGAACGAATCCATCGCCGCACAGCTGCCGATCACCGAGGCATGGGTCTCGAAGGATTCTGACGCGATAAAAGAGATCAGGATCAAAATGGACCGGATCCACGGCGACAAGGTCCGCATAGTGAACATCGGGGATATCGATAAGGCCGCCTGCGCTGGGGTGCATATCCAGAACACCCGAGAACTGAAGATGGTCCTGGTGACGAAACTCACCTCGGCGCGCCCCGTTGGCGATTACGAGATAGAGTTCGAGACCGGAAGGCGGGCCATGCAGACCGCACTATGGCTCTCCAACGTTGGCCTTCAAGCGGCAGAGCTGGTAAAGGCACAACCCGAGCACCTGGTTAACGCATTGGCCAATCTCAAGGGAGAGCTGCAGATCGCTAAGGATGCAGTAAGAGAATATGGAGAACAGGCGCTCGCCCGGCTTGAACCGGAGAAGGTCTCAGGAGTCCGCCTCTTCTCCGGCATCTTCCAGGGATTGGACAAGAGGACGCTGGTGGATGCGGTCAACGATCTTGTCAAAGGCGAAAGGACCGTCGCTATAATGGCCTCGGTCGATGAGCGGTTGATGCTGGTGGTTGCCATCAGCAAGGACCTTGAACTTGACTGCCGCGAGCTGCTCGGGGATGGCCTGAGGGCGGTCGATGGGAAAGGGGGTGGTGGCAAGAACTTCGCCTCTGGAGGAGCCGTCGATCCTACGAGGGCCAAGGATGCGTTGGATGCGGCCCGGAAAGGATTGCTGCAGAGGTTGAGCGGGGCATAATCACTTTTCTTAATATTCTTTATACAAATATCTAATAAAAGTATTATTTTTAATTCATTCGTCTAATAGTTTTCAAGAGTGTGCAATAGAAAGTTACTTTTATACCCTGTAAGATAGCCCAGGACATGACTTCACCGAAAGCCTTCAATGAGGTAAAGGAAGCCATCCTCAAGAAAGTCAAGGATGAGGATGTGCGCTTCATCGAGATGCAGTTCTCGGACATCATCGGAATGGTAAAGAGCGTTTCGATACCTGTGACCAAGCTCGATAGGGCTATGGATGAGGGGGTCTTCATTGACGGGTCATCGATCCTTGGATACGCGACCATCGAAGAGAGCGATATGCGGGCTCAGCCCATCCTAGAGACCTTCCAGATATACCCATGGACCTGCGATTCACCCATGAAGACGGCACGCTTCATGTGCAACATCTACGACCACAACGGCAACCGCTTCAAAGGCGATCCCCGCTGGGTATTGGAGAAGATGATCGACAAGGCCAAGGAGAAGGGCTGGACCTTCAACGTGGGGCCGGAGTTCGAGTTCTTCCTCTTCAACATGGACGAGAAGGGCAACCCCGTCCCAGAGCCAGCGGACTCAGGGGGCTACTTCGACCTCATGCCGCTGGACATCGGAGAGATGGTGCGCAAGGACATCGTTCTGGCCTTCGACACCATGCACTTCGACATGGAGGCGTCGCACCATGAGGTGGCACCCGGACAGCTAGAGGTGGACCTGCGCTATCAGAACGCCCTGACCATGGCTGATCGCATGATGACCCTGAAGTTCGGGGTCAAGACCATCGCCGCCCAGTACGGCCTCTATGCCACCTTCATGCCCAAGCCCTTGTTCGGCGTGAACGGGTCGGGCATGCACGTGCACCAGAGCCTGGCACAGATAGAGGGAAAGAACGTGTTCGATGATCCTAGCGGAAAGTACGGACTAAGCGACGTGGCCATGAAGTATCTCGGCGGGCTGCTGACGCATGCTCAGGAGATCTGTGTGATCCTGGCATCCCATGTCAACTCCTACAAGCGCCTAGTGCCGGGGTATGAGGCTCCATGCTACATATCCTGGGCAAACATGAACAGGTCCGCCCTCATCCGCGTGCCAGCTGGTCGCGGGAGCCGGACCAGGGTCGAGCTGCGCAACCCCGACCCCTCAGGCAACCCCTACCTGCAATTCGCAGTGATGCTGGCTGCGGGCTTGGACGGGATCGAGAGGAACCTCGCTCCACCAGAACCCGTGGAGAAGGACATCTACCATATGACTAAGGACGAGCGCAAGAGGCTAGGCATCAACTCGCTCCCCGAGTCGCTAGGACAAGCGCTAGAGATCTTCTCCCAGAGCAAGCTGATGAAGGAGGTACTGGGCGACCACATCTTCTCCCACTATATGCATATCAAGACCGCGGACTGGGACGAGTACCGCACCTGGGTCAGCGACTGGGAACAGAAGAAATATCTCAAGGTGCTGTAAGGCGCTCAGGTTTCCAGCAAACCCCTTCCCTGCCCTTTCTCATACTTTTTTAAAAAGGTTTAATAGACGCTGCTGTTTTGTCATTCCCCGTTACTATGATGCCAGGGACGCGCGGGATGAACCAACGGCAGGTCAAACAGGCCATGAAGAAGATGGGCATCCAGACCGAGGAACTGAAGGATGTCGTCGAGGTCATCATCCGCACCAAGGACAAGCAGTATGTCATCACGGACGCAGAGGTCACCATGATGAAGGTCCAAGGCCAGAAGACCTTCCAGGTTGTGGGGGAAGACAAGATCGTGCCATTGGATTATTCTTCCAAGCCCGCTGAGAGCAAATCCGCGCCCGCTCAGCCCACCATACCCGAAGAGGACGTGCAGCTGGTAATGAGCCAGACCGGGGCGACGAGAGAGAGGGCTTTGGAGGCCTTGAGCGCATGCGACGGCCAACCAGCAGAGGCCATCATCAAGCTGATGTCCTCATGAGGTGTTAGCATGTGTCTCGCGGTGCCAGGTAAGATTGTCTCGGTCAACGGCCAGAACGCCCTCATCGATTTCGGCGGGGTGCAAAGAGAGGCCAACGTCTCCCTGATCGAGCCCAAGGTGGGTGATTACGTCATTGTCCATGCCGGCTTCGCCATCCAGGTCGTGGACGAGGAGGAGGCCAAGGAGACGATAAAGCTCTGGGAGGAGCTCATGGCCTCGCAAGAGCAGGAAGGCTGAGAGGACACGTCACGATATTCGCATCGTTCATTAGTCGCTCGATAAGTTTTATAGCGTGGGCGCTCCCCCATCCTATCCGCGTGCTTGCTTTCAGGTCGCTGGTTAGGAGGCAGAGAGATGAAGACGATATATGGCCCGGTGACTTCTTGGCGGATCGGGGAGTGCTTCAACGTCGACCCCATCTGCCGCTCGCCCAAGGTCTGCAGCTTGGCCTGCACATATTGTAAGTTCGGTTCCTCTGGCTTCGTGACCATCAAGCGTTCGGACATGATCGATCCCGAGGAGTTCTCCGATGAGGTCTCGAGCCTCACGGTCAAGCAGAAGCGCATCCCAATGAGGTTCAGCGGTAGCGGGGAACCAACATTGGCGAGGAACCTGGGGGACCTGGTAGCCAAGGCCAAAACGGCGGGCGTGGACAACACTGTGGTGGTCACCAACTCCTCGCTGCTTCATCAATCAGATGTCCGTGAGGACCTCAAGGACGTGGACGTCGTCATCGCCAAGCTCGACTCCAGCGATGAAAAAGAGTTCCGCGAGATCAACCGCCCTCACCCCGACATCACCTACTCGAAGGTCCTGGAAGGCCTGCGGGCGATGCGCGCTTCGTTCAAAGGCAGCCTGAGGTTGCAGATCATGCTCATGGAGATCCAACCGTCGTAGCTTGGAAGGGCTGGGAGATGTCTGCAAGGACCTCGCTCCCGATGTCATCTACATCAGCACCCCCACCCGGTCCATGAGCTGCGAGCCTCTCCACCGCAAGGTGCTCCTGGATGTAGCGAGGAGGCTTGAGCGCCAAGGTTGCAAGGTCGAGGTCGAGGGCAAGAAGTGAGCCTTAGTTGAAAATGAAGAAGTGTAAGGGGTTTGGCGGTCCACTCAGAGCTTGCACAGCTTGAGCAGCTCGTTCCACTTGATGTCGACGTTGGCCTGTATCTCGTCAACGACGAACTTCCACTTATCCTTGGTGAGGTGACCGAACCTGCCTTGCGATTTCAGCCAATCCTGGATGGGGAGTTTCTGCCTTGACCCCTCGGCTATGCGCAGCGATTCGCCAGTCAACCTCCACGTCCCCCTCTCGAACTCGTAGAGAGGCCAGATGCAGGTCTCGACCGCCAGCTTGGATATCTCGATGGTCTTCGCCGACTCGTGCCTCCATCCTCTCGGGCAGGGGGAGATGACGTTGATAAAGGCGGGGCCGTTGGCCTCGAAGCCCTTCGACGACTTCTCGATCATGTCCTTGTAGTTGTGGGGCGAGGCCTGGGCCGCATAGGGCAGATCGTGGGCGATGATTATCTTGGTGAGGTCCTTGGGGAACTCGCGCTTGCCTGGCACGCATGTGCCAGCGGGGCAGGTAGTGGTCTGCGCCCCCCTTCCGGTCGCGCCTGACCGCTGGATGCCGGTGTTCATATAGGCCTCGTTGTTGAGGCAGATGTAAAGGAAGTGGTGGCCTCTCTCTATCGCCCCCGAGATCGCCTGGAAGCCTATATCGTAGGTGGCTCCATCGCCTCCGAAGGTCACGAACCTGATGTCCTCGGTTATCTTGCCTTGGCGCTTGAGGGACAGGTACGCCGCTTCTACACCGGAGATGGTGGCCGCGGCGTTCTCAAACGCGCTATGGATCCAGGGCACGTTCCAGGAAGTGAACGGATAGATGGACGAGGACACCTCGAAGCAACCGGTGGCGTTGGAAACAACCACGGGCTTTTCGGTCGCCATGAGGATCTGGCGGGCGATGATTGGCTCGGCGCATCCGGCGCAGAGGCGATGGCCTTCAACGTAACGGTCTGGCCTCTCCGCAAGCACCTTCAGATTGGTGACTGCGCTCATGCCCTCACCCCCAGGAAGTTGACGAGCTCTCCCTCGTTGTAGATCAGCTGCTTGTACACGTGCTTCAGCTCCTCGGGCTTGATGTCCCTCCCTCCCAGTCCGTAGATGTAATTCTTCAGCTTGGGCCTCTCTCTCGCGTCGTACAGAGCGCTCCTGACCTCGGGGAACAGGGGGCCTGAGGCGCCGATGCTCACTGCTCGGTCGAGGACCGCCACTCCCTTCAGGCCTTCCAACGTCTTGGCCAGCTCCTGGGCGGGGAAGGGCCGGAACAGGCGGAGCTTGATGCTTCCCACTTTCTTGCCATCCGCCCTGAGCTCGTCCACGATGTCCTTCAGCGTGCCTGCGGTGGAACCCATGGCCACCACCGCATAGTCAGCGTCCTCCAGACGATAAGGCTCGATGATGTTGTACCTGCGCCCAGATACCTTGGCGAAGTCCTCCTGGACCTGATCTATCACCGGTATCACATGACGCATGGCGTCGACCTGCTGGTACTTGTGCTCGAAGTAGTAATCGGTCCAGTCGAAGGGGCCGAAGGTGGTGGGGTTCTTGATGTCCAGCAAGGATCTCTTGTACTTGAATGGACCCACATACTTCTTTACCACCTCATCTGGCAGAGGCTCGAATCTCTCCAGCGAGTGGGTGAGGATGAACCCGTCCAAGCAGGTCATGGTCGGCAGGCGGATGTCCATGTGTTCGGCGATGCGGAAGGCCATGACGGCGTTGTCGTAGGACTCCTGCACGTTCTCCCCGAAAATCTGTATCCAGCCTGAGTCGCGGGCGCCCATGGCATCGCTGTGGTCGCAATGGATGTTGATCGGGCCGGAGAGGGCGCGGTTGGCCACTGCCATGACGATGGGGAGCCTCATTCCCGAGGCGATGTAGAGCATCTCCCACATGAAGGCAAGCCCGGCCGATGCCGTGGCCGTGGCCGTGCGGGCTCCTGCCGCTGAGGCCCCGATGCACATCGACATGGCGCTGTGCTCGGACTCGGCACACACATACTCAGTGTTCACTAGCCCGTCAGCTACGAACTCGGAGAATGCCTCCACGATAATCGTCTGCGGAGTTATGGGGTAGGCAGCCACCACGTCCGGGTCTATCTGCTTCCAGGCGAGGGCGATCACCTGGTCTCCGTTCATCGCGAATTTCTCCATCTACACTCCCTCCTCGACCATCTTTATGCATTTTGCAGGGCACTGATTGGCGCAGATCCCGCACCCCTTGCAGTGCGTCAGCTTGAAACCGACCCTCTTGCCATCCTTGACGATGATGCTGTTGTCAGGACAGTAGATCCAGCAGACAAGGCAGTTGGTGCACTTGCTCTCGTCGCACACCGGTCGCATGGACCTCCAATCTCCGGTGTTGTACTTCCTGGAGGACCCTGCCTCAAGGATCATACCACCCTCTGGCAGCTCCCCGGCCTTCTCACCCGCCATCTACTGCACCTCCTCGTAAGCTCGGACAACCGCCCGTATGTTCTTGTTGACAACTTCCTGGTTGAACTTGCCCGCGAACCTCGCGGCAAGCTCGGCCGTGATGGTGTTGATGTCGACCATCTTAGACACTTTGACCAAGGCGCCCAGCATGGCCGTGTTGGCCATTGGCCGACCGATCTCTTCCGTCGAAATCTTCGTAGCGTTCACCGCATAGACATGATGGTTGCCGAACATCGCCTTGAGCTTCTCCTTGGTATCAGGATAGTTCACGATTACGCTGCTCTTCTCGGTAAGCCCCTCCTTGACCATAGGGTTGCTGAGCAGCGTATGGTCCAGAACGACCACGAAATTTGGATAGTAAACCTGGCTGTGATTGTTGATGGGCTTATCCGAAATCCTGGCGAAAGCCCTGATGGGCGCGCCCATCCTCTCTGGACCGAACTCCGGGAAGGCCTTGATGTACTTGCCCTCCTTGAGCGCAGCACCGGCCAGTATCTCGTTCGCTGTTACGACACCTTGTCCGCCCCTGCCATGCCATCTGATCTCGACTGTGCTCACGTGAAACACTCTCACGCCTGCCTCCCAGTAACTAATGATATTATTTGAAGATTTCACTCGAATGCTACGAAAGACATAAAATTTCCTACGAAACTACGGAAAGTGCCCTATGGAATACGATTCTCAGAGCATCTTTTATAATGAAAAGATTAGATTGAATGAAGTGAAACGGGAGCATAGGGAGGGCATTTCCTGCGATTTACCGCACAAATGCGCTGCGTTCGCCCTAACTTGTGCTCACGTGGCCTCTTGATCGTAGTACTTAAAGACAAAAGCAACCTTTCAGGCTTACAAGCAAGTCCTATCGGACTCTGAGCGATCGACATATGAAAACCTCTGGCAGTTCATCATCTCCTTCCGACCGCCAATAAGGTTAATACCGATGAGTTTATTCGACCATCGCGTCATGTCATCTGGGGGCTGCGGCACTCCGCAATCCTCGCGAAAACCCTTCTGACCACCTTGGTGAGGCAATGAAGAGGATAATGAACATCGCGGAATTGGGAGTGAACGACATACCTATCGCTGGCGGCAAGGCCGCTAACCTAGGGGAGCTCATGTCGGCCGGTTTCAACGTCCCTGGCGGTTTTGTATTGACCACGGTCGCCTATGACTACTTCTTGGAGAAGAACGACCTAATCTCGAAGATCTCACCCCTCCTCGAAAAGGTCGATGCCACCTCGGAGGCGTCATTGCAGGACTGCTCGCAGAGGATCCGCAAGGCCTTCGACGGAGCCAAGGTACCAGAGGACCTGGGGTTCGAGATCCTCAAGGAATTCCACTCCCTCTTCGAGTCCAAGAAGAAATTAGGCTTGGTTGCGGTGCGCTCCAGCGCCACCGCCGAGGACCTGCCCACCGCTTCTTTCGCTGGGCAGCAGGACACGTTCCTCAACGTCTATGAGCCGGACGATCTGATCGACAAGGTGAAGAAGTGCTGGTCCTCGCTCTTCACCCCCCGGGCCATCTCCTACCGCACCAGCAAGGGCTTCGAGCACTCGAAGGTGAAGCTCGCCGTTGTGGTGCAGAAGATGGTCAACTCGGAGGTGGCTGGAATCATGTTCACGGTCGACCCCAACTCGGAGCTGCCGCACATCATCGTCGAAGCGGGCTATGGATTGGGAGAGGCCATCGTCGGCGGCAAGGTTACACCTGACACCTACGTCGTGGACAAGTTCCACACCAAGATCATCAACAAACGGGTGGCCAAGCAGACCTGGAAGCTCGTCCGTGGAAAAACTGGAGACACCGTCAAGGCGGACGTCGCCCCGAGCGACGCAGAGAAGCAGAAGCTCACCGACGAGCAGATCCTAGAGATCGCTGACGTCGGCAATCAGATCGAGCTCCATTACAACAAGCCCATGGATATCGAATGGTGCTTGGAGGATGGCGATTTCTACGTCGTCCAGGCGCGGCCTGTGACCACGCTCAGCAGCAATGGAGGTAAGAAGATGGCTGATAAGGGCAAAGAGCAGAAGGAGTCGGGCAAGATCATCCTCAAGGGCTTGGCGGCGAGCCCGGGCTTGGCCTCCGGTCCAGTGCGGCTCTATAAGGAGGAAGAGAGCCTGGACGTGGTGAAGAAGGGTGACATCCTGGTCACGGTGATGACCTCACCGGACATGGTCCCGGCCATGACCCGGGCGGCGGCCATCATCACGGACGAGGGAGGCATGACCTGCCATGCGGCCATTGTCGCCAGGGAGTTGGGCACCCCTTGCATCGTGGGTGCCAAGGAGGCCACCGCCCTGCTCAAGGAAGGCATGATGGTCACGGTGGATGGTGCCCGCGGTGTGGTCATCGAGGGCGAGCTAGAGAAGAAAGAAGAGGAGAAGGCGACCGCGACAGTGGCCATGAGTGTGCCAGTGACGGCTACCAAGATCATGGTCAACGTGGCCATCCCGCATAAGGCCGACGAATACTCCAAGTTGCCAGTGTCGGGCGTGGGCCTGATGCGCATCGAGTTCCTCTTCACCTCCTTCATCGGGGAGCACCCCTCCCACATGGTGGAGCAGGGCCGCTCGAAGGAGCTCGTGGACAAGCTCTCAGATGGAATAGCCATCGTGGGCCGGGCGTTCTTCCCCCGCCCCATCATCCTCAGGCTGAGCGACTTCAAGACCAACGAGTACAGGGATATGCCAGGTGGCGAGAAGTATGAGCCTCCAGAGCAGAACCCGATGATCGGATGGCGCGGATGCTCCCGCTATGTCAGCGACTCATACCGCGAGGCGTTCAAATGCGAGCTGCTTGCGGTCAAGAAGGTGCGCGAGGAGATGAACCTGAAGAACGTCTGGGTCATGCTGCCCTTCGTGCGCACCGTTGGGGAGGTCAAGGAGATCACCGCCATGATGGAGGTGATCGGCCTCAGGCGCGGTTACGACTTCAAGCTCTACCTCATGGCCGAGGTCCCGGTAATCATCTTCATGGCCGAGGAGTTCGCCGATATCTGCGATGGCTTCTCCATCGGCTCCAACGACCTCACGCAGCTGATCATGGGCGCCGACCGCGACTCGGACGTCTTGGCCAAGATGGGGTACTTCGATGAGAGGCAAGAGGCCATCAAACGCGCCATCGCGCACCTGATCGAGGCGGCGCACAAGAAGGGCGTCCCGGTCGGCATCTGTGGGCAGGCGCCCAGCGTCTACCCGGAGTTCACCGAGTTCCTGGTACGTTGCGGCATAGACTCGATATCGCTCAACCCCGATACCGTGGTCAAGACCATCGGCATGGTGGCCTCGGTGGAACAGCGCATCATCCTGGAATCGTTGAGGAAGCGCTGAGCCCAAACCACTTAAAAAATCATTATTTTATATATTTTCTAATATCACTGCCCTTCGTCCTTCAATAGGCGGGTGGTTATCTCCACCAGGGGATGGTGCGCACCTTCGATTATCCTGACATCGTCCAAGGTCCTGAGGCCGTGCTCCCTTGCGGTCTTCTCCATGCCCAGGTCCACGTCCCGATCCGGTTGCAGGACCACGGCCGAGAACTGCTTCACACCCATCTGCTTGGCGCCCAGCACCCGGTGGTGTCCGTCGACCAGAAGGTAGTAGTCGGACTTCTGCACCACGATAATCGGCTCGACCAAGCCCCGGCGGATCTCCTCCTGGCGGCCGAGGAGCTCATCGGCGAAGACCTCCCATTGGGTTGGTCTCAGTTCATCGATAGGGATCACGCGCCGCTTGACCGTGATGTTGATCCCGTGCTTCTTCTCCAGGAAGGTCTTGACCATGAGCACCTTGTTGGGCGTGGCCCTCTCGATGTGCGACCTGACCACATCAAGGTTGGAGATGATTCCGATGAGGGTGCCCCTCTCGTTGATCACGGGGACGTTGCGCAACCCATAACGGAAGAGGATCCTGGCCGCGTCGTCCAGATCCATTTCCGGGCTCACCGAGTAGGTCCCCTTGCGGATGATGGCGCGTATCTTGGCCTCTGGCTTGGTTATGTTCCTGAGCAGCTCCTTGGCCGTGATGAAGCCGATCAGCCGGCCCTTGTCTGTGACAGGGAGCCCGTGGAACTCGGTATTGATTAGCTTGTCGATGGCCTGCTGAACGGTGAAATCCCCGGGTATGGAGATGACGTCCCGGATCATGTAGTCCTCGACCTTGAGCTTCCTGTCCTCCATGCCGGACTCGATTGCTTACATCGATAAAGAGTTTGCATTCAACCTATCACATGAGAGAATGCCCCCAGGGAGGCGGATCGAGCACCGACCAGAGAGGCAGGCACCGCGCCGTCATACCTCAACTGATAAATAGGACTAATTTATTCTGGAGACCACCGCATGCCCTGGTAGTGTAGCGGCCTATCATGAAGCCCTGTCGAGGCTTCGACTCGGGTTCAAATCCCGACCAGGGCGCCATTCTTTTTCCCCATTCTGATGGAGGCCTTCGATCCTTGAGCTCACTTGATGAGCGGCAGGACCTCGTCCTTCAACCGGCGGATGGTCTCGTCGACCTCTCCAGGGACCTCCTCGGGTTCTGGCATCCCCTGACGGTCGTGCAGCGCCTCCCAGGCCTGCCTATCCTTGGGGTAGATGCCGGAGATGGTGCAGAACATGATGGCCCAGCAGCGCGGGACCGCCTCCAGATTGTAGCCGCCCCCGCCCACCACCATGTACTGGCCATGACAGAGCTTGTGCGCTGCGTCGTGGGTCATCTTGGCGACGCCCTCGTAGGCGTGGGTGGTCAGGCCAAGCCCGACCAGCGGGTCGGAGAAGTGAGCGTCGACCCCGAACTGGTGCACGATCATGTCCGGACGATACTCTTCCAAGGCCGCGAGCACGATCTCCCTGTATGCCTTCAGGTAGGTCTGGTCCCCGGTGCGCAAGGGCAGCGGCACGTTGATGGCGTATCCCTTCCCGAAGCCCTCGCCCACCTCCTTGGTCTTGCCCGTTCCAGGGTAGAAGCCGGTGCTTAGATGGTGCAAGGAGACGGTGAGTATCTTCTCGTTGTAGAAGACGGATTGCGTCCCGTCTCCATGATGCCCGTCTATGTCGATGATGGCCACACGCTCCTTCTTGAAGCGGCGCTGCAGCGCCCTCACCGCCACCGCGATGTCGTTGAAGACGCAGAAGCCTGATGAGCACTCGGAGCGAGCGTGGTGCAGGCCCCCGGCAGGATTGAAGGCGTGGAGGAACCTTCCATTGACGATCCCCTCCACCCCGTCCAGGGTGGCCCCGACGGCGGCCAGGCTGCCTTCGAACAAGGTCTCGGTGGCTGGGGTGTCTCCCCGGTCGAGGAGCCCTCCGCCCGATTTGCAGCGCGTCTTGACGAAGTCGATGTGCTGCTGGCTATGGACCATGAGCAGGTCCTGCTCCGTGGCCGGATGGGTCTTGTAGATGATGGCGCTTTCACCGAAGATGCCCATGCCCTTCAACAGTTGCATGGTCTTCCAGTCGCGCTGAGGCTGCCAGGGGTGGTTTTCCCCGAAGTAGTACTTGGGGAATTCCTCGTTGTACAGGAAAGCGCAATGGTCCCCGGTCATAGGAGCCACCTTAAAGTTAGGGTAATATAAATCCCTGAGGGAGGCTTAAGACAATCGTCGAAGCCCCCCTTATTCGACGAAATGCATACAGAGGGACCTCTTCTTCAAGGCCAGGGACCTGGAGATCATGCCGAGCTCGACCCAGGCGCAGTTCATTATCGCTGTGGGCACCAGGCAGGTGGTGGTGAGCCCTGAGCGCGAGGCCAGATCGAAGATGCGATTGTTGTTCCATTCGGTCAGGTCGTCCATGTTGGCCTCCTTCAGCAGCTTGGCGAAGTGGGCCACGCTCGGGCACTCCGAATCGATCTCGACGGAGACCCTGCCCTCGCCGATGTCCTTCACGGTTATCAGAGTGGTATGCGTGCATATGGGCACCTCCACCCTTACCTTGGAGACCATTCCAGCACCTGGATTGGGAACGTGGTCCCGGATATAAAGAATCGCTCGAGCCCTCAGCCACCGTGGCCCGGCACCGTCCCCAATATCGTCAGGCTGTAGGCCTCGATGCGCACATCGTACTGCACCAAGGACCTTATCCTGAAGACCTTCTCCACATTGTCCTGGGTAAGAACATCAGGCACCGATCCGGCGGAGAGGACGCTCCCCTCGCTCAGAAGGATGAGCTTGTCGCAATAGCGCGCTGCCAGGTTAAGGTCGTGGGAGACCATGATCACCGTCAGCTTCTCCCGGCGAGCCAGCTCGCGCACCAGCTCCATGATCTCCATCTGGTGGTTGACGTCGAGGTGCAGGGTCGGCTCGTCCAGAAGCAGGATCTTCGGCTGCTGGGCCAGGGCCCGGGCGATGATCACCCGTTGCCGCTCGCCCCCGGAGAGCTGGTTCATCGACCGCCCGGCGAGATGGGTCACGCTGGTCGCCTCCATGGCCCTCCTGACGATCTCGATGTCGCCCCTGGTCTCGCGCTGGAAGCGGTCCATGGAGGGGTTCCGGCCCATCATGACGATCTCCAGGGCGGTGAAGGGGAAGGTGATTATGCAGTTCTGCGGGACCACGGCCATCTCGTTAGCGATCTCCTTGCGGCTGAGGGAGCCGATCTCCTTGTCCTCGACCAGGACGGTCCCTTTCGAAGGGGATAGGGCACGGTTCATGCATCGTAGCAGAGTGGTCTTGCCTGAACCATTAGGTCCCAGGATGCCGATGATCTCGCCCTCCTTGGCCTCGAAGGCCACGTCCTTGAGCACAGGGACGGAGTTGTAGGCGAACTCGATGCCCTGCACCCTCAGACGCAGGTTCACCATTCGGTCGCCTCCCTCTTCCTCCTTAGCAGGTAGAGGAAGAATGGCCCGCCCATGAGGGCGGTGATTATCCCCACCGGCAGCTCCTGGGGCGCCATTATGGTCCTGGCCACGGTATCGGTGAGGATCAGGAAGATGGCCCCGGCGAACAGCGAGGCGGGGAACAAGATCCGGTTGTCGGGCCCGATGAGCATGCGCATTATGTGGGGGACGATTAGTCCTACGAATGCTATGACACCGGTGAAGGCCACCGCCGCACCGGTGACCAGGGCGGATCCGAAGAGCATGACCTTGGTCGTGGTCTTCGGGTCCACCCCGAGGCTGGTGGCATGGGTCTCCCCCACGATCATCGCGTTCAAGTCCCGGGAGAAGGCGAAGAGCAAGAGGAACCCGGGAACGAGGAACGCGAGCACGATCCAGAACTGAGACCAATTGGCCATGCTAAGGCTGCCCATCATCCAGAAGACCACCCTCTCCATCGTACCGGTGGAGCCTTGGGCCGCCAGTATCTGCAGCAGGGACACCAAGGCCGAGAAGAAGGCGCCGACGGCTATGCCCGCCAGCAACAAAGTGGTCGTGGGCAATGCCCCCTCGACCTTGCCAAGCATGTAGACCAGGAAGAGCGTGAACATGGCGAAAATGAAGGCGGATACCGGAATGGCGAAGTCTCCCTGGGCAAGCGTGAACCCGAGCACGATGGTAAGGGAGGCGCCGAAGGCCGCCCCTTGCGAGATGCCGATGACCGACGGGGAGGCCATCGGGTTCTTGAAGATGCCCTGGAGAGCCACGCCTGCGATCGATAAGCAAGCGCCCACTACTCCGGCCATCAATATCCTCGGCAGCCTGACCTGCTGTATTATGACGACCTCGGTCGGGGGGATGCCCTCGGTGTTCCCCATCAGGATGGAAAGGACGCGGCCAGGAGGAATGTAGACCGTCCCTAAGCAGATGCAGATGATGATGGTCGCGAACAATGCCACGACCAGCAAAACCATGGCCAGCGTCCATTTGCCGAGCTTGTCTGCATGCAATTGCTCGATCGGCTTCGCCTCCATGCTCAAGCCCCCTGTTGACCGTAATGGAGCGAGTCCCTCTCGGACATGGAGAGGTACTCTCTGACGCTGAGGATGGAGCACGTCACCCGGGACATGTGCTTCTTGGCGGCGATCACCGCATCCGCCATCTCGTCCCGGTTCGGCCTCCTCCAAGGGAGACCGGGCACGGGTATATAGCCAGTGATGTGGAGCGGGACGTCGCTTCCCACCCCGGAGACGAACTTGGCGATGTCCTCGATCTCCTTGGCGTCGATCATCTCGGGGATGAGTATGGTGGTGACCTTCAACCTGATGCCCTTGTCATGCATGCGATAGATGTTGCTCAGCACCTTCGAGTTCTGCGCCCCGGTGAGCTGCTGGTGCTTGCGCTTGCTGAAGGCCCTGAGGCTCACTCCCACATCGTCCACCCCCTCTGGGGGCATGATGGAGGCGTTAGAGTGCGCGATCCGAACCTTGGCCCGCCTCTCCACTTTGGCATACCTTACCATCTTATCGAGGTCGGGGACGGCCATCGGCTCGCCTCCGATCAAGTTCACTGTCTCGAGATGGTAGGAGGATAGTCTCTCCAGGACCTCCTCCAGGCTGAGGAATCTGCTCGGCTTGAAGTCCTCCCTGAGCCTGTAGGAGCAGATGCTGCAGTCCCAATTGCACCCATGATTGCACAGGGTGGCTGCGCATCCCTCCTCCTGGAAAGTTATCCTGAAGATTGGCGTATCGTGGCCCTCCTAGCTGGGGAAGAAATAGTCGGCCAACTGCTCCACGGCATCGACCATGCGCGGGGTGGACGAGACCAACTCGCCATTGATGCGCAATATGTGATGCTCCTGGACCGCGGCGATGGTCCCCCATCCTGCCGTAGCCTCGATCTGAGCGTTGGCCTTGGTGCTCTGATCCTCAATCACGATGACGTCTGGGTTGGAGCTGATGATGTACTCGCTGTTGAACAGTGGGTACTTCACCGCCGAAGTGGCGTAGATATTATTGCCCCCAGCCAAGGCTATCAGCTCGTTGGCGATCGTGCCCATGCCTACGGACTTGGTGCTGCGGAGCTCGAAGTATACGTCGGGGCGCTGCTCTACAGGTATGCTAGCTACGCGCTGCGAGACGGCCTCGAAGCGGGACTCCATGCTGTCGATCAGCCCCTTGGCGCCAGACTCATGCGCGGTAAGGTTCCCGATCGAGTTTATCACGCTCAGAACGCCGCTGACACTACCTGGGTTGTAACAGACGACATTCAGGCCTTTGGCCTCCAAGGTGCTGACCGTGGCCGTGGCGAAGGTCCAGGTCACGATACAATCCGGATTGGTCGCCAGCACCGCTTCGAGGTTGAGGGTATAGAAGCTGCCTACGTTGGTCTTCTGGCTCACCTCGGCTGGATACTTGGAGCTGCTGTCCACTCCGATCAGGTGCCCATCGGCACCGATGGCGTAGAAGATCTCAGTGAACGATCCTCCCATGGAGAGAATCCTTGTTGGAACCGCATCGAAGGAGATCGATTTCCCCCTCTCGTCAACGATGACGAATGGGTTGTTGAATGTGACGTTGCTCCATGATTCCGCCTTCATCCCTAGCCTATCCATTGTCCTCGCGGTCATGAGGTGGTCCCCATTGGAGTACGCCTCCGTCTGAATGGACCAGGTGTATGGAGCCTCGGTGGAGTTCCCGACCTCCTGACCGTCGATGCTGACTGCCACATAGCTTATCCCTCTCGGGCTGGCAGCGTCCACGCGGATCTCCATATCTCCCGAGATCACCGAACCATCGAGCGGGGAGCGGATGGTGACAACGGTGCCTCCGTTATTGATGATTGTATCCGCCTGGGCGGTCCCGAACCTGCCCTTTTCCGTCTTGACGATGACGTTCAACTCATGAGGCCCATCGAGGAAGTCCCTGGTGTTTAGCTCGAACTCGAATGGCGGCTCGACGCTGTTAGCGACGGTCTCACCATCGACCTGCAATGTGGCCATCTGCCCCTCGCTGTTGCCCTCGAACTCCACTTCCACTACGACCTCGCCCGAGATGATGGCCCCATCCTCAGGCGCAACGATCTCCACGTGGACCTCATAATAGTCCTCGCCATCCTGCGTAACGGCCAATGCTCCCATCACCGCAGCGAGGATCAACAGAAGCACCACGCCAATTGCTATCAGAACTTTATCACGATTCATCCTCGAACCCCTCTGACTTATCAAATCAATCATAACACGTTTTTTTAAAAACGTGCTACTGTACACTGTGATGGGGTCATCATCTCCAAGGTTTATGTACTCTTCGCCCTCTTGCCAGAATAATGAACGATAGTTATCATCCTCTGGATGAAAGATTAATTGGATGGATTATCCATCCACTTAGCATCCAACCTGAGAATCGACTCACGACGAATGAGAACAGGGAAAAGTTCTTGAACAGGTCGCATATGCATAGGCCGATGAGGTGCCTCTTAAGGGCGAAAATCCACCGGGCGACGGTGACAGACGCCAACCCGGATTACGTCGGAAGCATCACCATAGATGACGAGCTCCTCCAAAGGGCGGACATATGGCCTGGGGAGAAGGTCCTGGTGGCGGACGTTGACAACGGGGCTAGGTTCGAGACCTACGCCGTTAAGGCGAAGGCCGGATCGGGCACCATATGCGTTAATGGAAGCGCGGCAAGGTTGACCAAGAAGGGTGACAAGATCATCATCATGGCCTTCGAATACACCGACAAGCCAGTGGACCATAAGGTGGTCCTGGTGGACGAGAAGAATCGCTTTGTCAGGAACTTGTAGTCCATTTCGCCTCGTTTTTTATATCGATCCAACGTTCTCCATTCGAGGAGAGATACCATCAAACTCCAAATATTCACCGATGCTGGATCCAGGGGAAACCCGGGACCTTCTGCCTATGCCATCGTAGTCTGCTCCGGTGATGGAAAACGATTGAAGGAGAAAGCCCGGTTCATAGGGCTCGGCACCAATAACGAAGCGGAGTACCGTGGAATGTTGGCTGCATTGGAAGAGGGGAGGGCGATGGGCGCCGAGGAGCTCGAGATAACATCTGACAGCGAGCTAATGGTGAGGCAGATCAACCGCCAATATCGCGTCAAGGCAGAGAATCTCCGACCCATGGTCGAGGAGGTTTGGCAGAAGATGGCGGATTTCAAGGATGTGAGGTTGAGGCACGCCCCCCGTGAGCACCCAATGATCCAACGGGCCGACGAGCTCGTCAACCAGGAATTGGACATGATGGCTTTCGCCAAGAAGTTGCACAAGCCCGAGACAAATCATTATTAGCCGGTACTGGCTATTTTGACAGGGGCGAGTCTATGGTACAGAAGATAATCGAGATCCTTGGGACAAGCGAGGAGAGCTTCTCGCGAGCTACGGACAACGCGATTCAGGTCGCGGCCCAGACCGTGCGCGGGATAACCTCGGCGAAGGTCATAGAAATGGACTGCAAGGTCGATAACGGAAGGGTAGCGGAATACAGGGCGATCCTCCGCATCTTCTTCGAGGTCGAGCGCTGAGGTTCGGACCGGAATGAGACGGCCTCGGCTCTTGCCTTTCTATTAGAGCCTAGGCAATTTTCCGCGACGAACTTTTTTGAGTATAGATTAATATAGTGCGAGATGCACACATAAAATATTGGTGTCCGAGGTCGGTGGCTCAACTCTCCTCCTGAGCCGAAGTTGACCTAGTTTTCCCCACCACATCGGCCGAGGACACCGCACCCCTTTATTTCACCTGATCTGCTAGAATCTCAACCTTGACCAGCGTCTGCTCACCGCTCGAGAGGTCGCGAACCGTGACCGCCCCTTGCGCATCCTCCTTCTCACCGACGATTATGACGTATCGGGCGCTGATCGAATCCGCATACTTGAGGTTCTTGCCGACGCTGCGCCGCATCAGGTCGACATCGGCTGAAATGCCTTGCCTCCTTAGCAAGTTGACCACGGAGAATGCCTTGTGCCTCATCGCCTCGGATGTCGGAACGACGTATGCATCGAGCCGGACCTTGGCCGGTGTCAGCCCCTCCCTCTCCAGGGCCAGCAAGGTCCGGTCGAAGCCGATGGCGAAGCCGGTGGAGAAAGCCTTCTCCCCTCCGAACAGCTCGGTGAGGGAGTACGAGCCCCCGCCACAGATCTGCTTCTCCGCTCCCAGGCATGGGGCGTCGATCTCGAAGACAATGCCTGAATAATAGTCGAGGCCGCGCACCACCCCCAGATCGACCTGGACGTTGGTGATGCCATAGTCCGCTAGGATGGCGAAGACCTCACGGAGATAGTCGCTGGCCTCGCCTGGGTGCTTCTCCAGGAGGTCTGGAGGTCCGATGATTTGCGTGGTCCTGACTATTTCCTCCACCGCCTCCTCGCTTAGCCCAGAGTCCCTCATCAAGGGCCTCGCCTCTTCGTAGAGGCGCTTATCCAATTTTTGCAAGATGGGCGAAGCCTTCTCGGATGTGACCCCTCCCCGCGAGAGCATGCCCCTCAGGACGCCGATATGCCCGATGCGGATGTTGTAGTTGGTCAGACCGCTCCTTCGGATCAGGTCAGCCGCCAGCCCAATGACCTCTGCATCGGACTCCGGATTGGGAGCTCCGATCAACTCTGCCCCGAACTGGAAGAACTCGCGGTACCGGCCGCTCTGCGGTCGCTCATAGCGGAAACATTGCCCGAAGTAGAAGACCTTCAGCGGCCTGGGGTAATTGGTGAGCTCGTTGACGAAGAAGCGTATGGAGGGGGCAGTCAGCTCCGGCCTGAGAGCTATTTGGCGGCCTCCCTTGTCCTCGAAAGCGTACATCTCGTCGATGATGTTAGGGCCTGACTTCAATGTGAAGAGTTCAGAGTGCTCGAAAATTGGGGTGGCTATCTCCCCGAAGCCATGAACAACGGCCTCCTTACGGAACAGGCCCTCCAAATACCGTCTGGTCTCCATCTCTTGGGGCGTGAAGTCCCTGGTCCCCCTAGGGCGCTGAATCATCGGTTCAGCAATATGGTGTGTTTTAATATAGCTTTCCCAGAGGTGGCTCGGGCGCTCTGCACGCTTGGAAAGAGGACGAGGCGATGCTCCGGCAGTTATGCTAAAATAGCATTTAGACATCGGACCGTCCAAAGGTGAAAATCAATGGATGAGGACCTATTATATCAAGCGATATTCAGGCGCAAGTCCGTGAGGAAGTTCGAGAGCTCCCCACTGGATCAAGATACCATCGCCAGCATAACCTCCCAATTCTCCTCGCTCACACCGATGCTGGAAGGCATCCGTACCGAGGTCACGCTCATGACCAGCGAACAGGTCCATGGGCTATTCAAGGTGGATGCCCCCCATTTCATCGCCTTATTTTCCGAGCCCAAGGAAGGATACCTGCTCAATGCAGGATTCATGGTGCAGCAGCTGGACCTGTTCCTCTCCGCCAAAGGTATCGGGAGCTGCTGGCAGGGCGGGCCGAAGCCTACGAAGATGGCACGGGCGGCATCGGGTTTGGAGTTCGTTGTCCTGCTGGCCTTCGGGAAGCCGGCGGAGAAGGTGCATCGCGAAAGCATATCCGAGTTCAAGCGGGACCCTATGTCCAAGATCACCAGCATCAAGGGGATGGACGACCTGCTGGAGCCTGCTAGGATTGCTCCTTCCGGGATGAACGGACAGCCTTGGTTCTTCAACGACGGCAACGGGATGATCAACGCCTACTGCCACAAGGCGGTCGTCGGCAACCATATGAACCAAATTGGAGTCGGGATCGCCCTTAGCCATATCTGGCTGGCGGCTAGGCATAAGGGAGGGTCCGCCCAGCTCTCGATATCTCCGGGCTCAGGGGATGGGCCGAGGCGATATGCTTATGCGGCCTCGCTCAAGCTGAAGTAGATCGACCAAGGCGGCCGTGAGAGCGTTCATAGATGATGGCGAGCCGTGGCTTCCTTGAGCCGATGGATGTTCTCAAGGGGGGTCTTGTAGGGCAGCTCGCAGCCCGGCGCGACCACCAGCCCCGGAGCCTTGCCCCAGAGGCCCATCACCCTCTTCACCTCCGCCTCCACCTCGTTGGGGCTCTTCTTGAAGAGCAGTACCATGTGGTCTATGCCGGCCATGACGCATAGCCGGCCTCTGGTCTCATCGAAGAACTTGGCGACGTCCACGGCCGTGAGGTGGACATGCAACGCGCTCGGCCCGAGCTTGACCTGGGCCTCGTAGAAAGGCTCCGCCGAATCGTTGTGGATGATGGTCCGCAGACCTAGCTTCCTCCAATGCGACATGACATCAAGCAGGTAGCTGGAATCGAAGGTCTCATACATCTCCAGGGAGACCATCTCCTTACCAGCACCGCTATCGTCCACGAATATCTCCTCCACCCCGATCTCGTGCACCCTTTCTCCGTAGGCCTTGCAGGATTCCACGAACGTGCGCAACATGGCGTGCACCAGGTCCGGCTGCTGGAAGTAGGCCATAAAAAGGTTCTCCATGCCGACGGTCTCGCTCGCTATCCAGGTCGGAGAGATGCAGGACCCCACCACGGCCACCTCGCTGCCCAGCCTCTCCATTACGATCCTCCCGGCCTTAAGCTGCACCGACCAGAAGGGGTCGTTGGCGGGATCGACCGAACGTATCTCTGATGCCCTGCTCATCGGCAGGTATGTGTCCGGTCTGGGGTAGAAGCGGGGGTCGGTGAACTTCCACTTCATGCCATGTGCCTGGGATTCGGTCAGAAGGTCCCCCCATCCGACCATGACGTTGTCGTACCCGAATTGCCTGTATGAGGCGCTCACAAGGTCAGCGTACTTCTCGGGGTCGGAGAAGGCGTCCTTGACAGTAATGCCTAGCGCGCCTTGGAGGTAGCTCGATGCTCCCAGGTGCTGGTAGAAGACCGGCGGCCGGTCGACATCCCTCAAATCGAGTGCGGACTGAAACCTCTCCTTCGGCGTCACGCGCACTGAATGGCCATGCCGGTTGAATATATTGTCGCCCTCAGGAGAGGGCATCGTTGAGGTCCTGGATCAGGTCCTCGGCGTCCTCGATCCCCAGAGAGAGGCGAACCAGCTCGTCCCTTATCCCCAGGCGGTCGCGCTCCTCGGGGGTGAGCGAGGAATGGGAGGAGTTCAACGGCATGCTCGCCAAGGAGTCCACGCCCCCGAGGCTGGTGGCCATCTTGATGATCTTGAAGGAGCGCAGGACCTTCTCGGCAGCCTTCCTTCCGCCCTTGACCTCGAAGCTCACCATCCCCCCGAAGCCGGTCATCTGCTCTTTCGCTAGAACATGCTGGGGGTGGCTGACCAGGCCAGGATAGAGGACCCTATCAACCCTTGGATGGGACTCCAGGAACCTTGCGACCTCGGTTCCGTTGCGATTATGCCTCTCCATCCTCAGTGCCAGAGTCTTGATCCCACGTAAAAGCAGGAACGCTCCCATCGGGTCCATGGAGCCCCCGTAGAGGATCCTCCTCCTCGATATCGATTCGATGTCCGCCCCCTTGCCTAGGACGGCTCCAGCGATCAGGTCGGTGTGGCCATTCAAGTACTTGGTACAGGAGTGCGCGACCAGGTCTACGCCCATATCCAGGGGCCTTTGGTTGATGGGTGTGGCAAAGGTAGAATCGATCATGCTCTTGATGCCATGGACCTTGGCCACTCTGGCCGCCGCCTTGATGTCAACCAGCTTCAGGAGAGGATTGGTTGGGGACTCCAGATAGATGAGCTTAGTGTTGGGCCGAATGGCCCTCTCGATGGCCCCTGGGTCGGTGGTATCAACGAAAGTGAAGTCGACGCCGAGGCGGGGCAGCTCGGAGCGTATGAAGGAATACGTCCCGCCGTAGATGTCCTCCACCGATACCAGGTGGTCGCCCTTGCCCACGAAGGACAGGATCGTAGAGGTGATCGCGGCCATTCCAGATGAGAACAGGAGCCCTCGCTCCGCTCCCTCCAAGGCGGCCAGCTTATCCTCGGTCGCCCTAATCGTGGGATTGCCCCAACGGGTGTAGATGTATGATCCGTCTGGAACCTTTCCCTCCCAGGTTAAGGGGTCCTGGGTGGGGAAATAGAACGTGGAAGTCTGATAGATCGGGGTAACGACCTCTCCTTGGCTCGGTGCCAGCTCCCCAGCGTGGACTGCGGTCGTCGACTTGCCCTTGTACCTCGCCCTCTTATCGGCCATTTTCTCCCTCGGAAGACGGATTGGGCGAGCGCTCGATAATCCTTGCTCTCAGCCGCCCCTCTTCTTGATGATGCTTAGAATGTCGCCGTCCATCAGAACATGGTCCAATCCCACGGTCTGACCTGGGAACTTGGCGCTCCTGCCCCATACCACGGCATAGCGGAAGTTGGGCCGAATGGAGCGATGCAGGGAGTCGCAGACGTCCCCCACCGTCGCCCCGTTCCTGATCACCAAAGGCACCTCCATGTCCGCCTCCTTCCCTTGGGGCTTGAGGTACACGCTGATGAGGTCCAGGTTCTCGTAGATGGTCTCCTTGAGCTCGGGGGTGCCTTGGTCCCTCTCCGCCGAGATGAAGACCACGTCGTAGCCCTTGAACTTCTGGCGCAGCCCCTTCATGTAGTCCTTGTCCTTGACCAGGTCGATCTTGTTGACGGCCACCATGGCCTTGGCGTAGACCCGGTTGCCGGCGAGCACGTCGATCAGCTGGTCCACGTCCACGTCCTCGCGTATCACCACATCGGCGTTGATGTAGCCGTACTCGGAGACGATGCTACGGGCCATCTCCTCGTCCATCTTGATCATCTTCACCGTGCTCCGCACATCCACGCCCCCGATCTCGGTCTTGGATATGACCACGTCAGCAGGATGGGTGTTGATGCGTATCCCCACGGCCTCCAGCTCGCGGATGAGGATATGGATGTTGGTGTCGAAGGCGTCGATGACGAAGATGATCAGATCGGCTGCCCGGACCACGGAAAGGACCTCCCTGCCCCTGCCCTTGCCCTTGGATGCGTCCTTGATCAATCCGGGAAGATCCAAGACCTGGATCTTGGCGAACTTGTAATCCATCACGCCCGGGACGACGTCCAGAGTGGTGAAGTCGTATGCCCCTACCTCACTCTCCGCGTCCGTTAGCCGGTTGAGGATGGTGGACTTGCCCACCGATGGGAAACCAACGAGCGCGACCGTGGCGTTGCCCGATTTCTTGACCGCAAACGTCAGCCCTGCCTTCCCGCCGCTGGTGCGCCTCTTTATCCTGCTCCTCCTTGAGCCGAGCTATCTTGGCCTTGAGCTTGCCGATGTGGTACTCGGTATGCTTGTTCTTCTGCGTCTTGAAGATCTCGTCCTCGAGGGCCTTGATCTGCTCTTCGATGGTGGTGGACAACCGGCGCTCACCTACCTCAAAATCAGGGTCCCAGCCCTGCCTTCCAATGCCTGGTCTATCTTCTCCGTAGAGGTGATGATCACCCTTTCTCCCCCATTATCGAGGAAGTAGAGGGCCGCCTCCACCTTCGGTGCCATGCTGCCCGCGCCGAACTGCCCGTTTTCTAGGTGCGTTGCCATCTCCGCGGCGCTCACCTTTCCTAGAGGCTTGGGCGCATCTGAGTTGAAATCGAGGAATACGTTGTCGACGTCGGTGAGCATGACGAAGAGTTTCTCCTGCACCTTGACCGCTAGCACCGCGGCCGCCAGGTCCTTGTCCACCACGGCATCGACTCCCAGGTAGGCGCCATCCCTCTCTACCACCGGGATGCCCCCTCCTCCCGAGGCTATCACGACCTCCGCCTGGTTCTCCCCGCCGAAGACCAGGCGCCTGATGCCGCTGAACTCCACGATGCCTATCGGTCTCGGCGACGGCACCACCCTTCTCTGTCCTCCTCGCTTGATGTCGACGGCAAAGTCCCAATTGTGGGTGGCCTTGAGCTCCGCCACCTCCTCCTCGTCATAAAACGGCCCAACAGGCTTCGTGGGCTGCTCGAAGGCCGGGTCGTCCGGGTCGACGATTACTCGGGTTAGGACGCAGGTCACCACTTTCCTCACGCCCTCCTTGGCCAAGGCTTCGGTCAGCGCCTGCTGGATCATGTAGCCGAGCTGGCCCTGGGACTCGGCCACGCAAACATCGAGCGGCATGGACGGGACCTTCTTGCGGGCAAGGTCGTTCTGGATCAGGATGTTACCGACCTGGGGCCCATTGCCGTGGGTGAGGACTATGTCATAACCGGAGCGGATCATGCGCGCCAAGTGACGGCAAGTCGACTGGAGGTTGCGCATCTGGTTGGTGAAGGTGGCTTCCTCACCAGCCTTCAAGATGGCGTTGCCGCCTATGGCCACGACAGCCGTCTTCATTCTCTTCGTTCACCTGGTCGGGATTTTTGACACAAGATTGATAATATTTAACCTTGACGGATGCCCCGCACCAAGGACTGGTCGACTGGAGCCGTTCGGTTCGGAAGGAAGGAAACATTTAAACAAGATAGCGAGATTCCTTGGCAATGGCCGCACCTTCTTCCAACCTTAAATGGCAGGAGTTCCGCAAGAGCAAGCTTGGGTTAGCTTTCGGCATAGTCCTGGCGTTTCTGCTCTCTTACGTGCTACTGCTCTACGGTGGGCTATTAATCTGCTTGCCCACGATCCTTGTGGCCGTCATCCTATACTTCGTCCCAAGGTACTTTGGACTGGTGAGCAGGAAGAAGCTGGTGGTGGTGGGCTTGATCATGATGGTCCTATTGGGAATGGTGTCCGGATACACCGTGTTCCTGGTGGTCAAGGACATCCAACCTGAGCCAGTGTCCGCTGATGATTTCCTCACCCAAGGCACGGTGACCCCTTTCAGAGGGAGCGGCTCGGACATCTACAACTTCACCGTGACGGTGACCAGCGAGAACGTCTCCGTATCATCGGAGGTCTGGGTCAATTTATACGATTACTTCAACACCAATTATCTCAAGCGCATCAATCTCACCCACTCATTTAATGGAACGAGCGAAGGCAGCATGGTCTTCTATGAGCGGGTCGAGCTCTCCGATAGCATCTATCGGCACACCTTCAATTATAACCAGAGCGCGGACAATGTGGTGACGACCAGAACTGGCTGGGGTCCGACCATGCTCTCCGAGAGCGAGCTCCTCGGGCTTGAGCTCTACTACAACACGTTGTACGTGGTCGTCAATGTTGGCCTTTGGTTCGCCTTCGTCATAATGGCCACCTGGTGGATGGAGTCCTCCAAGAAGAAGGTGGAGGCCGTCCAGAAGCAGAAGAAAGAGGCCGAGGCCAAGGTGAGTCAAGAGAAGTTCGTCTGCTCAGAGTGTGGGGCTGACGTGCCCATCGATGCCAAGGAATGCCCGCAATGCGGAGAGAAGTTCGAGGACGAGGCTCGGGGCCCGGAGAAATGCCCCTCCTGCGGCAAAGAGGCGGCACCCGGAGCCACCAACTGTTGGAACTGCGGAAAGGAGCTCAAGAAATAGGTCTGGCTCCTTGCCAAGCTTTAATAAATCGCGCTGGCATACCCTCCATGGGGATGCACTTTCACCACAGAGAGGTGAGCCTTTAGCATGACTTCGATGGCGGAGCAGCTGGCCAAGAAGCAGAAGGAGATATCGGTCTCAGAGTTCTTCGAGCGCAACCGCCAGATCCTGGGATTCGATTCGCCCACAAAAGCCTTGCTCATGGCGGTCAAGGAGGCGGTGGACAACTCCTTGGACGCTTGCGAGGAGGCCGGGATCCTACCGGACATCGTCGTCAAGCTGGAGAGGGTGGACGACAAGGAGTTCAGGATGACCGTGGAGGACAACGGCCCCGGCATCGTGCCCACCATGATCCCGAACGTCTTCGGGCGGCTTCTGTTCGGGTCCAGGTTCCATGCCATCAGGCAGTCGAGGGGTCAGCAGGGGATAGGGATCTCGGCCACGGTCATGTATGGCCAGATCACCACAGGAAAGCCCGCCCGCATCACCTCGAAGACGGAGAGCGACAAGCCCGCCGCGGTCAAGCTCATAATGATCAACACCAAGCACAACTCCCCCGATGTGGTCGGGCCCTCGCCCCCTAACGATTACATCATGTGGGACGAGAAGGAGCACGGTACCAGGGTGGAGATCAACCTAAACGGGCGCTACATCTCAAACAAGCAGTCGGTATATGAGTACCTCAGGCAGACAGCGATCGTCAACCCCCATGCCAGCCTGACCTTCGTGGATCCTGAGGGCAAGGCGACCACCTTCGCCCGGGCATATGAGAAGTTACCGCCCACGACCAAGGAGATCAGGCCCCACCCGGAAGGCCTGGAGCTCGGCACGTTGATGAACCTTGGCCGGGCGACGAGGGTCAAGAACCTTAAGGAGTTCCTGAAGGCGGACTTCTGCCGCATCTCCGATCGCTTGGCCAAGGAGATCGTCGAGCGTTCCGGGCTCAAAGAGACCGCCAAGACCACCCAGCTGGACCTCGACCAGTACAAGGCCCTCCTTGGAGCGATGCAGTCTGCGAAATACCTCCCTCCGCCCACGGACTGTCTGTCGCCCATCGGGGAAGCGCTCATCCGCAAGGGGCTGAAGAACGTCCTGGACGACATGAGGCCGGAGTTCTACAGCCCGCCGGTCACACGTTCCCCCCGGGTCTACTCCGGAAACCCGTTCCAGGTGGAGGTGGGCATCGTCTACGGCGGCAACCTCCCCGCGGAACAGCAGGTCTCCATCCTGCGCTTCGCCAATCGCGTGCCGCTCCTCTATCAGCAGGGGGCGTGCGTGCTCACCAAGTCCGTGGAGAACGTGGACTGGCGCCGCTATGGCCTGGAGCAGCGTGGAGGATCGGGCATACCATTCGGACCGGCGATCATCCTTGTGCACCTGGCATCGACCAAGGTGCCCTTCACCTCCGAGGCCAAGGAGGCGGTGGCGTCGATCCCCGAGATCCAGGCGGAGATCGAGCTCGCCCTGCGCGAATGCGGGCGCCGCCTCAAGATCCACCTTAATAAGAAGGACACCAAGGTGCGGACGAAGGCCAAGTTCGAGATCGTACAGGAGATACTGCCTCTAATCGCGGAGAAGAGCGCCAAGATCGTCAAGAAGCCGGTGCCGCAGCTTTCGGGCACCATCACCAAGATCATGAACGTAGTCTGGATCGATGACTCGGTGGTGTACGAGAAGAAGCGCCACCGGGTCAAGGTGGACATCTACAACTACACGCCCAAGCAGCTCAGGTTCAATCTGCACGCGGTGGTGCCCTCGACGGCCATAGAGCTGTTGCGCTCAGAGCCGAGACCGGTGCAGGTCAAAGAGGACGGGAAGATCACTTGGGAGCTCAAACCCATCCGCTCCACTGAGAAGTTCACCGTGGCGTTGGAGCTGGAGGGGCTCGAACCGGAGCTCTACGACGAGAACGAGCTCTATGCGAGCGGCATCGACCCGTCGATGATCATCGGCGCCGACCCCCTACCAGGGGATTGGGACGTGGCCCGCCTGAAGGTGACCGAGGAGGCTGCGGACGCCGCCCCTCCCGCCGATGAGGAAGAGGAGGAAGTGGACTATGACGAGCAGACGGAGGCACTGAGCGATGACTGATTACTCCAAGGAGGCGGTGCTGCGCCTTTACGAGATCGCCGAGTCCATCTACGACCAGATCGACGGCGGCAAGGTCCCGAAAATGGTCATACCGCTCAGGACCAAGTCAAACATCCGCTTCGACCCTAAGCACTCCGTTTGGAAATATGGGCCGGCCAAGGGCGCCCGGACGGCGAAGAAGACCCAGGGGGCGCTGATGCTCCTGCGCACCATGTACGTGATGGAGCTCATCGAGGACATGATCAAGGAGAGCAAGTCCTCGACCCTGAGGGAGATGTATTACATCTCCGAGGGCTGGGGCAAGGGCAAGTTCCATTCCCAGGATGAGAGCAACCTGCTCGCAGAGGACCTGGAGATAGTCACCGGCCTGATGCGCGAGGACTTCAAGCTCCGCCCGGAGGAGAACGGTGCCAGCGTCATCGGGGACATCACCATCCAGGAGACCGACCGCAAGGGCAAGAGCAAGAAGATCAACTGCCTAGACGATGTCGGGGACTCGGGCTATGGCATCCCCTACAACGTGGAGAGCGACAAGGTGAAGCTGCTGGAGACCGGGGCGGACTTCATCATCGCCATCGAGACCGGCGGTATGTTCGACCGCCTGGTGGAGAACGGCTTCGCCGAGGACTTCAACTCCGTGCTCGTGCACCTGAAAGGGCAACCGGCCCGGTCCACCCGCCGCTTCATCAAGCGCGCGAACGAGGAGATGAAGCTGCCGGTCGTGGTCTTCACCGACGGAGACCCCTGGTCCTTCCGCATCTTCGCCTCGGTGGCGTACGGTGCCATCAAGACCGCGCACATCTCCGAGTTCCTGGCTACTCCCACTGCCGAGTACGTGGGCATCACCGCCTCGGACATCGAGAACTACAAGCTTCCCACGGACAAGCTGACCGAGAGAGACACCAAGGCGCTGGAGGCGGAGCTCAAGGACCCGCGCTTCAACGACGAGTTCTGGAGGAACGAGATCGAGCTCATGCTCAAGCTGAACAAGAAATCGGAACAGCAGGCCCTGGCCAAGTACGGGCTGGACTACGTGACCGATAAGTACCTGCCAGAGAAGCTAGGGGAGATGGGCGTCCTGAGGTGACGCCAGGAGACTATTTTTATCCCGCCGCAGCATTTCATAGCGCGGAACGATGTCGAGAAGGCACCTCGAGATAGGCGCCTGTGGCTTGGATTGCGGCCTGTGCCCAAGGCGTTTCACGGAAGGCAAGTCCAGATGCGAAGGATGCGGCACCGAGTACTCGTTCGCCGCGGTCGGATGCAAGATCTACAGATGCTGCGTCTCCGAGAAAGGCTTAGAGACTTGTGCGGCCTGCGGTGACTTCCCCTGCCCCATGCTCGAAGGTGCGACCGATGCCGACTCCTTTGTAACGCATGTGGCTATGATCTCCAATTTGAGTTTTATCGCTCGGTCTGGCATAGATGAATACCTGTGGGAGCAGGATCTGAGGAGACGTGCCCTGGAGCAGATGCTCAGCGAATTCAACGACGGCCGATCAAAAAGCTATTATTGCTTGGCCGCGAGATTGTTATCTGTCGATGCGCTGATCGATGCTCTGGACAAGGCCACTGCGAGAGCTGGAAACGGAGGTGGCGATGAGGGGAACCGAGCCAAAATGAGAAGAATCCTCAAGGATGAGCTGGATATCGCTGCCACCAGGGAGAAGGTCGACCTCCATCTGAGGAAGGCAGATTCGAGAAGGAGAAGGGACGGGGCTCCTTAGGCGCGATAGTAGGCCGATGACGCCCCGTTCATTCTAGAAGCCTCTCCATGTTCATGCTCTTGACCACGAAGCCTGACCCCTGATAGAGATGGATGGCCACCGGATTGTGAACGAACACGTGGAGGTAAAGCACCCTCACCGCCCTCTCCTTCGCGAGCTTCTCCAATGCACGTATGGTCGCCTTGCCCAGCCCCTGCCCCCTATGCTCCTCCTCGATGAAGAGGTCATAGATGAAGCCTGAACGGCTTCCATCCTCTTCGAACTTGACCCAGAGAGCACCGACCTGGTCCCCGCTGGCCGGGTCTTTGATGACGAATAGGTGATTGAGCGGCGTGTCCAAGCCATTATGAAGTAGCCGGAGATGGTCCTCCTTGGACTTGCTCTCAGCGTCCTCTTCGGTGCGATAACCAGCCTTGATGTTCTCCAGGGCATATCGATGGACGGCCTGTTCAAGGTAGCTTTGGAACTGTTCCTCGATCATTGGTACGAGAATTACATCCCTCATCCGTAGCGATTACCGTCATTTCCTACGATAAGCTCTCCCCCGCACTGCTTCTTAAGACTAAGGTCATGATGAACCGATGCGAGAGCCGAGTTACCTTGGGCCATGGCAGCAATGCTCAGCCAGATGCTGTCATTGGTAGAAGAGCGCCACCAAAAAGCGGCAGTATTAGGGAGAGAAAAGAGCCTCATTTTTCCTAAATTCCTTCTAATTCAATCTTTTCCCGTATGAAGACGGAAGGAAAGCGAGACATTTTACGTGATTCTTCCATCAACTGGCGTAAAAGGACGAACCGTTCGGAAACATATTAACGGCCTCAACCCATTTTGGGGCACCCGCATTCGGACCATGGGTCTACAGGGAGGAGTCGGGAACATGCAGACACGAGAATTGATCGAGAAGGTAATAGCCAAGAACCCGGGCGAGAAAGAGTTCCATCAAGCCGTGACCGAGGTTCTTGAGTCCTTGGAGCCGGTTTTGAAAGTGCGACAGGAGTACGCTAAGGCCAAGATACTCGAGAGGATTGTCGAGCCGGAACGAACCGTTTTGTTCCGTGTGACCTGGACCGACGACAAGGGGGAGATCCATGTCAACCGCGGTTATAGGGTGGAGTTCAACAGCGCTATTGGTCCGTACAAGGGAGGGCTTCGCTTCCATCCGTCGGTCAACCTAGGGATACTCAAGTTCTTGGGATTCGAACAGATATTCAAGAATTCCCTCACTGGTCTTCCCATGGGCGGAGGGAAGGGAGGTTCGGACTTCGACCCCAAGGGGAAGAGCGACGCCGAGGTTATGAGGTTCTGCCAGGCCTTCATGAACGAGCTGTACCGCCACATAGGCCCCAACACGGATGTCCCGGCTGGCGATATTGGGGTGGGTGGAAGGGAGATCGGCTACTTGTTCGGCCAGTACAGGAAGATAACCAACCGCTTCGAGTCGGTCTTGACTGGAAAGGGCATCAACTGGGGAGGCTCACTCGTCAGACCTGAGGCGACTGGCTATGGTTGCACCTACTTCTGCGAGGAGATGCTCAAGACCAAAAAGGAGACCATAAAGGGGAAGACGGTGGCCATCTCCGGGTCGGGGAACGTTGCCCAGTACGCTGTACAGAAGGTTACCCATCTAGGCGGTAAGGCGGTCACGATGTCCGATTCCGATGGTTCGATATACGACCCTCATGGGATCGACGAGAAGAAATGGAACTTCATCATGGAGCTCAAGAACGTTAAAAGAGGTAGGATACAGGAGTACGCGGATAAGTTCGGTTGCGAGTACTGGAAGGGGGAGAGGCCTTGGAAGGCGCCTTGCCAGGTCGCAATGCCCTGCGCCACCCAGAACGAGATCGAGAAGAAGGATGCCATGGCCTTGCTTGACCATGGGGTGATTGCGGTGTCAGAGGGCGCGAACATGCCGACGACGCTCGAGGCCACTGAGCTGTTCATCAAGAATGGTGTGCTGTTCGGTCCTGGTAAGGCGGCTAACGCCGGAGGCGTGGCCACCTCTGGACTGGAGATGTGCCAGAACCACATCGGCCTGTCCTGGTCGGCCGAGGAGGTTGACCGCCAGCTGCATCAGATAATGGTCAACATCCACAAGTCCGCGGCTGAGGCGGCGGCCAAGTACGGCTTCCCTGGCAACTATGTCATCGGCGCCAATATCGCGGGCTTTGTCAAGGTCGCCGGCGCTATGTTGGACCAAGGCATCGTATGACGAGCGAGCCTGTTGAAACCCTTTCGACCGGGGGCATCACCTCCGGTCCGATTTCATTATCTCCCCAGGTGTCATCTTCAGCATCCGTATTACCCAACGGACCTAACGATTTGAATTGCGAACAATCTAAATGAGGGGATATCACAACCAAGGTGTGGTCATGAAACATGAACACAGGAACAAGTGCCTCGATGTCGAGAAGAGGTGCGTCCCAGAGGATACGGCCAAGAGATTATCCGCCATCTTCCTGAAATACCGCAAGGACAAGGACGATCTGCTATCCATTTTACAAGATATCCAGGATGAGTTCGGATACTTACCCGAGGATGCCCTATATCTTCTATCCAAGGAAATCAAGGTTCCAGAGAATGAGATCTATGGAGTAGCGACATTCTATGCCATCTTCAGATTCGAAAGGCCTGCCAAGCACAGGATCACCGTCTGCCTAGGCACCGCGTGCTACGTCAATGGGTCAACGAGGATCCTGGATGAGGCGGAGAGGAAGCTGGGCATAAAGGTAGGCCAGACCACAGAGGATGGTCAGATCAGCTTAGATCACGTATTCTGCAACGGCTGTTGCGGTCACGCCCCGGTTGTGATCGTCGACAACGATGTCTCCGGGGGATGGTCCGCAACCAAGCTAAGCGAGACCATCGATAAATTCAAAGAGGGGTCTCCTTGAGCGATGACATCTGGTCTAAGGCCAAGGTAACCCTAGATGGGCTCAGGAACAGGGATAAGCCTGTGATATACCTTGGATCGGCCTCTTGTGGTCGAGCCGCGGGAGCACTCGCTGTCAGACGGGAAATCCAAAGCGAGCTGAAGAGCCATTCGGTCGATGCCGAGGTTGTGAATGTCGGATGCATTGGCCCGTGTTACATGGAGCCACTGGTCTATATCCAACTCCCTGGTGAGCCGGCGGTTGTCTACAATAACGTGACGGTCGCCGAGGTGAAGGATCTCATCCAGAAGGTAATCGTAGAAAGGATCCATATGAAAGACAAGGCCGTTGGCGTCCTGGCCGAATCCCCGGAATTGGGCATGCCGCGGTTCTTCGAACACCCCATGCTCTCGCCTCAGACCAGACTGGTCATGAGGAATTGCGGGCTAATCGACCCCTCCAACATCGACCATTATCTCGCCAGCGGCGGCTATCTCGGCCTAAAAAGAGCTCTAGAAATTGGGCCAGAGAAGGTCATCGAAGAGGTCAAGGGATCTGGGCTTAGGGGAAGGGGGGGAGCGGGCTTCTCCACGGGCATGAAATGGAAGCTGTGCCGTGATGCCCCAGGAGATGTGAAATACCTCATCTGCAACGCCGACGAGGGCAACCCAGGGACCTTTGTCAACCGCATTCTGCTCGAGGGCGACCCCCACGCTGTCCTGGAGGGAATGGTCATCGCCGCCTATGCGATTGGGGCTTCTCAGGGCTTCATCTACATCAGGCACGAATACCCGCTGGTCCGAGAGTACATTCACAAGGCGACCTTGGACATGAGGCGGCTGGGTCTGCTAGGCGAGAACATATTGGACAGCGGTTTCGATTTCGACATCCAGATAAGGAGAGGGGCGCTGGCTTTCGTCTGTGGCGAGGAGACGGCATTGATGGCCTCGATAATGGGCCACAGAGGCATGCCCAAGCCCAGGCCGCCCTTCCCGGCCACTTCCGGGCTTTGGGGCAGGCCGACGAACATCAATAACACCGAGACCATGGGCACAGTCCCGCTTGTCCTCCGCATGGGCGGGCCCAATTATGCCAAGTACGGGATCAAAGGGTCCTCAGGCACGAAGACCTTCTCCCTCGGTGGCAAGGTGAGACGGACTGGTTGCATCGAGGTCCCCATGGGCACCCCGCTCAGCACCATAGTCTACGATATCGGCGGCGGAATGGTGGACGGCAAGAAGTTCAAGGCCGTCCAGACAGGGGGGCCGTCCGGAGGTTGCGTCCCAGACTATTTGCTTGATACGGGCGTGGATTACGAGCAGTTGACCAACCTGGGGGCAATAATGGGGTCGGGTGGGCTCATTGTGATGGATGAGGACACCTGCATGGTTGACATGGCCAGGTATTTTCTCAGCTTCACCCAAGATGAATCTTGCGGTAAATGCGTGCCCTGCAGGATAGGCACAAGGCGAATGCTCGATGTGTTGGAGAGGATCACCCAGGGCGATGGCGAGATGGACGACCTGCTGCGGCTGGAGGAGCTTTGCGAGACAATCAACAAAGGTTCGCTCTGCGGTCTGGGCCAGACCGCCCCAAACCCGATCCTTACCACCCTGAAGTACTTCAGGAACGAGTATGAGGCACACATCGTCGAGAGGAGGTGCCCGGCCAAGTCCTGCAAGGCGCTGATGCACTTCGAGATCGTTCCAGAGAAGTGTGTCGGCTGTGGGGAGTGCAAGGAGAAGTGCCTCTCGGCAGCCATCTCGGGATCCGCCAACGCGCCTCATCTGATCGACCAGTCGAAATGCACCAAATGCGGCATCTGCCTGCAGGTCTGCCCGACAAAAGCCTCGGCCGTGGCCAAGCTCGATGGCGACGGCAAAGGGGTGAGGGCATGATCACCATCAACGGCAAGCAATACCCTTTCAAGGCTGGCCAGACCGTGCTTGAGGCCGCTACCGCGGCGGGGATCTACATCCCCACGCTGTGCAACCATCCGCACCTAACCGCGTTCGGCGCCTGCCGGCTATGCCTCGTCCAGATCGACAACGTTCGCGGGCTGCCCACTGCCTGCACCATCCCGCTCGCGGACGGCATGAACATCCGCACCGAGAGCGAGGACATCCAGAGGCTGAGGCGTGAGATCATGCTCCTGATGCTGTCGGAGCATCCCTACAGCTGCCTGGTCTGCAAGGACAAGGAGCTGTGCGTGAAGTACAACAGCTGCACCACCAAGGCCGGGAAGATCACAGGATGCAACCTCTGCTCCTGGAAGGAGGGATGCGAGGTGCGCAAGGTGGTCGACTACCTCAAGATCGACGAGATCACCTACCCCATCCATTACCATGACTATCCGTTGGAGAGGGACGAGCCCTTCTTCGACCGGGACTACAACCTCTGCGTGCTCTGTGGCCGTTGCGTGCGCGTATGCGAGGACATCCGAGGGATAGGCGCCATCGCATTCCTGAACCGCGGGCACGAGACCAGGATAGGGACCGCCTTCGGCATGTCCAACATCGATGCGGGCTGCGTTTTCTGCGGCGCCTGCCTCGACGTGTGCCCGACCGCGGCCTTGACGGGAAGGGCTACGAAATGGCTGGCGAAGACCGAGAAGAGGACCAAAACCACCTGCAACTTCTGCAGCGTGGGATGCGCCATGGTCATGGAGGGGCGTAGGGAGACGGTTATGCGAGCCCAGGCCGACCTTGACGGGGCGGCCAACAAGGGACAGGCCTGCGTGCTCGGTCGCTTCTGCATACCTTCCTTCTTCAACGCCATCGGCCGGCTTCGCTATCCTATGGTACGCAAGGAGGGCGTGCTCACGCCCGTCCAATGGGACGAGGCCTTGAAGGCTGCAGCGGAGGGCCTAAGCATGTACGACCCGGGCGATGTGCGCATCGTGGTCTCTCCTCAGTTGACCAACGAGACCGCCTACCTGCTCTTTCGGCTCTCCAAGGAGGTTCTCCCCGGGTCCACCATGGAGCTTGACTCTCCTTTCGATTCATTGGCCTTGGGCGTCTCCAGGGAACTGCTCGGCCACACAGGGTCGAGCGGGATGCTCGCGGCCATCAGCAACGCGGGCACCATCCTCATCGTCGGTGAGGACCTGCGCATCGACCACAGCGTGCTCAGGGTGCGGATCAACGCGGCCCACAAGAGAGGCGCCAAGGTCATCTGGCTGGGCCCGATGCCACAAGGCGAGGACCGGCTGGTGGACTATCATTACCCTGGCACGGACTACCTTGACAAGCTGGCCGGCCTGCTGCGCAAGATGGCCCACGATGCGCACAACTTCGAGGGAGCAAATGAGTTCCTGGAATCCCTGGTCATGTTCAAGGACAGCAAGGAGTCGAGCGAGATGGCCAAGAACATCAGGGGGAGAAGCCTGTGCGTCCTGATAGGCAAGGGCGTGCTGGTCGACCGTCCTGAGGCTGTGCTCACCGCGGCTTACAACCTGTTGGTCCTTACGCGCAGCCCTCGCGGCCTGATCCTATTGCTGGAATCGAACTCGCAGGGCATCAGCGATATCACCGATCTTCCCATGACCACTCCAGGGCCGATGCCTGATGCTAAAGCCTACTACGTGACCTCCGGCAACGCCGAGGTGCCGAAGGACGCTGGCTTCCTGGTGCTTCAGGACATATTCGAGAGCCCGCTGATGGAGAGGGCCAACGTGGTCCTTCCTGGGACAGGCATGCCAGAGGACGCTGGCACCATCACCTCGCTGGAGGGCAGAGTCCAGGCACTGGACCCGATAGCCCAGCCGCCTGGGATGGCCAAGCCCGATTGGCAGATCGTAGCCAAACTGGCCGGAGAGATGGGCAGCGGCAGTTTCGCTTACGACAGCGCGGAGCAGGTGACCTTCGAGCTCTTCAGGGCGACCAGGGTCAAGTCCCTAGGGCTGATGGCCAAGGACAGCATGCCCTTGAAGCTCCACGCCATGCCGGAGGTCGGTCCAGCACCTGATCCACCTTACTGCGCGAAGCATGTCCATGTCTATCGGGGGGCGGACATAGTCCATAAGGTCGACGACCTGCGCCGTCTCTACAAGCTATGGGGGGTGGTGAAGTGAACAAGGTCGTCGAGCGCACGGAGCTGGTCCCTAACGTGCACAAGATGGTCATAGAGGCGCCCTTGCTGGCCAAGAAGGTTAGGCCGGGCCAGTTCCTTATCGTCATGGCCGACGAGAAGGGCGAGCGCATACCCATCTCCATCGGCGATTGGGACGAGAAGGCTGGAACCGTCACCATCTTCTTCCTGGAGGCGGGCGTCTCCACCATGAAGCTGGCGCAGAAGAAGGCCGGGGACGACCTCTTCGCGGTGGTGGGGCCGCTGGGCCATCCGGCCAAGATCGCGAAGTATGGGACGGTCCTACTTGGAGGAGGGTGTTATGGCATCGGAGGCATCACGTCCATAGCCAAGGCCATGAAGGCCGCTGGTAACAAGGTCATCGTGGTCATCGAGGCGCGGTCCAAGTACCTGCTCTATAACAAGGAGGTCCTCCGCAAAATCGCCGACGAGTACCTCGAGACCACCTCCGACGGCAGCAGCGGGGTAAGGGGCAAGGTCCAGGACGTCGTGCAATTCATCACCAGCCAGCAGAAGGTGGACCTAGCCTACTTCATCGGCTGCTCGTTCATGATGATGAACTGCTCAAATGCCACCAAGGGGAGGCATCTGAAGACCATGGTCTCGCTCAACGCCCTCATGCTCGATGGCACGGGCATGTGTGGCGTGTGCCGCGTCAGCGTGGGCGGGCACACGAAGTTCGCCTGCGTGGACGGCCCGGAGTTCGACGGCCATCAGGTGGACTGGCTGCAGATGATCCAGCGCAAGTCCATGTACCTCCAGGAGGAGATGCTGGCATACCAATACCACACCTGCCGGGCGCTGGCGAAGAAGGCGCAGGAGGAGGGCGACTGACATGGCGGAAGGGTCGCAGGAAAAGGTCAAGGCCCCCCGGCAGAGGATGCCCGAGCAGCACCCCTTGGTCCGGGCGAGGAACTTCAACGAGGTGCCCACTGGCTACTCCCCCGAGACGGCGCAGCTCGAAGCTAGCCGCTGCCTTCAGTGCAAGAAGCCCTCCTGCATGGAGGGCTGCCCGGTGGGCGTCAAAATACCCGAGTTCATCAAGCTTATCCGCGAGGGTGACTTCGTGGCCGCCGCCCGCAAGATCAAGGAGACCAACGCCCTGCCTGCGGTCTGCGGGCGGGTGTGCCCACAGGAGGTCCAATGCGAGGGTTCCTGCATCCTTAGCAAGAAGGGCGATCCGGTGGCCATAGGCCATTTGGAGCGCTTTTGCGCCGACTTCGAGAGGGGCGCGCATCAGGTATGCGTTCCAGTGAAGGCCGCCCCTAACGGCAAGAGGGTAGCGGTGGTCGGCTCGGGGCCGGCCGGACTGACCGTGGCCGGCGATCTGATCCTTCTTGGCTACCAGGTAACCATCTTCGAGGCGCTGCACAAGCCTGGTGGTGTGCTGGTCTACGGCATCCCTGAGTTCCGCCTGCCCAAGGACATCGTGGAGGCGGAGGTGAGGTACCTGCAGAGCCTCGGGGTGGACCTGAAATTGAACATGGTGATCGGAGCGGTGTGGAGCATCAAGGAGCTCATGGAGGTCGATGGGTACGACGCCGTGTTCATAGGTGTCGGGGCCGGGACCCCGCAGTTCCTGAACATGCCAGGGGAGAACCTCTGCGGCGTGTACTCGGCCAATGAGTACCTGACCAGGGCCAACCTGCTGAAGTCCTACCAGTTCCCCAGGTACGACACCCCCCTGGCCAAGGGGAGGAGCGTGGCGGTGGTAGGGGGAGGCAACGTGGCCATGGACAGCGTGAGGACCGCGCTCAGGCTCGGCGCGGACAACGCCTTCATCGTCTATCGTCGCTCCGTCGAGGAGATGCCCGCTCGCAGGGAGGAGATCCATCACGCGCAGCAGGAAGGGGTGCAGTTCAAGATCCTCACCAACCCGGAGGAGGTCATCGGCGACGAGCGCGGATGGGCCAAGGCCTTGAAATGCATCAAGATGGAGCTGGGAGAGCCAGATGCCAAGGGGCGCAGGAAGCCGGTGCCTGTGAAGGGCTCCTGGTTCGACATCCCTGTGGACCTTGTGATCGTGGCCATCGGAACCAACGCCAACCCGCTCCTCACGGCCAACGTGCCGGACCTGAAGCTGAACGAGAGGGGCTACATCCTAACTGATGAGCACGGGCGCACCAGTGTGCCCCGGGTCTATGCCGGGGGGGACATCGTGACCGGCTCGGCCACGGTCATCCAGGCCATGGGAGCTGGGAGGAGGGCGGCGAACGCCATCCACAAGGACCTCACCGGAAAGGACGCCGAACGGCCAGACGCCTGCAGCGCCACAATGTGATAGGCTCCATCATGCGAGGGCGCAAGAGGAACTGAAAGCCTCCTCAATCCTGCCGAGCACGAAGGACCTGTCCAAGGTAGAGAGGAAGTATCCCAATCGGGGGCCTTGCCTCTTGTTGATGAAGATGCCGTACATGACCTGGAACCCGCCCTTGGCCCCCAATCCCGAGGCCTTGGCGCATTCGTAGACCAGGTCGTGGATCCTGTCCCCGCTCCATTCCACCTGGGTAAGCTTGGCGTGGACCTCACGGAGGAAGCGCAGCTCGCTGGCGGATATCTCGCACGTGGGCAGGGCGGGCGAGATGTGGAACTTGACATCCTCCGGGGCGAAGTTCTCCAGCCAGAAGCGGACGCATCCCGCCCTCTGCCTGAGCCTCTCCGCGTCCTCCTCCTTGATCTCAGTGATGCGCTCCGAGCGCTTCAGGATCTCCAGCATCATGTCGAAGGAGGAGGTTATCTGCACTATCTGGACCAGGTGGCGATAGGGGACCTGGAGGGGCATCTGCCCGCTCACGCCGCTCGGCTGGGCGAGCTCATAGGCTCGCAGCAGGTCCTTGTCCCTCTCCTCCACGCCCCCTTTGTAGTACCATGATTCCACCTTGTCGTATTCGTCGACCACGTCCAGCACCCCCAGGCCTGAGTCGTAGTCGATGTGGCGGTCGGCGTTGTAGCGCAGGAAGGAGTAGTTGAAGACCGGGGCAGGGGTGATGGCCAAGGCGTCCAGTCCCGTGACCTCGACCCCTTTGGACTTATGCATCTGGCCCTTGCCCTTCAGCTGCACGAACTCGTAGGGGATCGGATGAGGCGGCGGATCGAGGAAGACCTCGTTGGCGAAGCGCACGCCGGTGTCGTACGAGCCTCCCGCGGCGGCGTGGTCCTTGCCGAAGGGCTCGCAGGTCACCCCGAACAGCTTCCACTTGGCGGCCCATTCGACCCTCCAGGGCATCTTGCCCTCGGCCTTGCGCACGTCCGCTCTGCCCTCGTGGCCGCAGTGGCAAACGTAGCTAACGAATGGAAACTCGTACCCCAGGATCTTGCCCGCGGAGAACTTGCCGCACTCAGAGCACTTCGGCGTGTAGGGGAAGAAGTCGGCAGGCACGTCCCTCCCGGTCACCTCATGCAGGATCTGGGCGATCTTGTCCTTGTTCCTTATCGCCGTGTCGGTGATCTCGGCAAGCTTGCCTTGGGCATAGAGCTCGTGCGTCCAGTGGAGCTTGGGAGCGAGCCCCATCTGCTTTATGGCCTCGAGGAAGGGCTCCCCGAAGTGATGCACATAGCTTTGGTGCTCCCCACATGGGCACGGTATCTCGGACAAGGGCCTCTGTATCTGCTCGTCATAGCTCTCGTCAAGGAAGGGATAGCGCTTGCGAAGCGGGTCGAAGGAATCGATGATATAGATGAACTCGACGTCGGCTTTAAGGTCCTTAAGGGCCTGGTAGACGCCTCTGGCGGTGACAGCCTCCCTAAGGCTGCCCACGTGGATGAAACCCGAGGGGGTTATGCCTGTGGAGATGAGGTTTCTCACGTTCTTGGCCATCAACTCCTTGGCGATGACTTCGGCCCAATGCATGCTAATCAGGGCGCGTCAAGGATGTATCGGATATTAAGGTTGCTAGCCGGCTTGGACGAGAGGTTCGGATGACGTTTCCCAAAGATATCAACTAAAGGTTGATAACTATCAATCACCATGATTAAATAGTGGCACATGGCTCGATGGGGAGCAATGGTAGTTCCTTCGTTCGAATCTAGGTTGGATGGCGCCAAGGATATCCCGGACATCTTTGAGCTGGTCAAGCTGGCAGTGCGCAAGACCACGGGCAGGGAGCGCTCCGGGCTGATGCTCGGGCTCTCCAATCTCGGCGGGGGGCCGGACGGGTTCGTGGGCGCGTATTACCCGGTCGCGACCAACATCATCGTCATGAACACGATGCCCCTAGATCGGATCAAGCAGACCGACCCCTCTCTCTATAAGCCATACATCTTCCACATCCTGTTGCACGAGTACATCCACGCTTTGGGAACCATCGACGAGGAGGCGACGCGGGAGAAGGCGAGCGAGATAAGCGCTAAGGTGCTGGGCTCGGGGCACCCCGCCACCGAACTGGCTAAGGACATGTCGAGGTACCTGCCCAAGCTCGTCTATCCAGTGTATGGATGGAAGCCAGAGGCCAAGCCGACGCTGCAGCTGGTGAAGGGCTTCGACCGCTCTTCCACGGACCTTTACATTAACTGAGCCCTTTGGCGGGGCGGGCGCGCAAAGATTATATAAGGGCGCTGGGGATTCGTGGCTCGAAGACTATGCCCAAAGAGAGCAAGAAGGGTTCCGGTTTCCAATCCGCGGCAGGCCTCATCCGCTATTTCGATTCCGAGGATGAGAAGGCGCCAAAGATTAGTCCATACCTGGTGCTGGTATTCGCGGTCGTGCTCGTCTTCGTTGTTGAGATTGCCAAGGTCATCTGGCCATATTGATTTCTCAGATTTCCTTGAACTTCGTTGGGCTCCCTTTGAAAGCCCCCTTCCAATCGCCCTTCCGCTTAATGGCCCAACGCATGAGGTAGGGCGCGACGAGCGTCGTGGCCAAAGCCATGAAGACAACTGTGGCAAAGAGACTGTCCGAGAGAACCCCAGTAGTCAGACCGATGGAGGCGACGATGATGCCCACTTCACCTCTGGGTATCATGCCCATAGCCACGATGTTGGCACTGCCTTGACCCATTGACCTTGCACCTAGCCAGGATCCTCCATATTTAGTAATGATCGCAAGGAGCGTCAACATTACGGCTATAATTAAGACCCCCTCTCCTGTCATTGAGTCTATGCTCACCATGAACCCAATTTGAAGGAAGAAGAAGGGGACGAGGAACTCGTTGATGGGCTCGAGCTTCTCCTCAGCAGGCCAGATGTCCTTGAACTCGGCGAAGAGCATCCCTGCGAGGAACGCTCCAATGATTGCTGCGAGGTTCAGGTAAGAAGCAAGTGCGGAAATCCCGAAACACACGATTAGTGCAAATGGGAGTGGGGTGATGTGCTTGTGCCAATGCTTGGTCGGTTTGATTTCCTTTGCCTTGGAGCGAGACTTAGGGATAAGATAGGTCACAAATATGACCAATAGCACGAATGCCACTGCCAATATTGCTACCGCGGCGATGTCAATGAGGCTGGTCCCGCTTCCTTGGGCTATACCTGAGATCATGGAGAGGATAATTAAACCGAGGACATCGTCGATTACCGCCGCGCCAAGTATTGTCTTGGCTTCGATGGTCTCGATCATACCCATATCTTTGAGCACATAAGCAGTGATGCCAATACTCGTCGCGACCAGGGCTGAGGCGATGAAAAGGCTCTCCAGAAGCTCAAACTGGAGCACTAGCATGAAGGCCAGACCGCCGAAGAAGGGTATTACTACTCCGAGGATCGCTACCATAGCTGCGACCTTCCCCACTTTCCTCAGTTCATGCAATGGCGTCTCCAATCCCACTATGAAAAGCAGGAAGATGACCCCCAACTCGGCAAATACCTCGAAGACAGCCTTATTCTCCTCATTGTTCAACTGCAGCATGGAGTAGATCGACTGCCCGTCTATCGTGATATTGCTAATAGCAATCCCAACGAGCACCACTCCCACGACCACTGGCACTTCAAGGCGTTTGCAGATTACGCTAGCTATGCTCGCCAAGAGGACGAGGACGAATAGCTCGAATAGGACAACTTCCAAGTTGACCATAGCGCATCCCAGTCGATAATTGACCCGGTCTTATTTAAATCCTGGCCATTTCCTCCGGGATGCTGGTAGACCGAGCTGTCGGGTCCGGTCGCCTACAAAAAGAATAAATATTCAGTCTGGTTCGCATGGTTTGAGAGAGAGCAATGTCGCTTTGGAAGAAGGTCCCATCCGGACGCAACCCGCCGGAGATCATCAATGTCATCATCGAGACGCCCCGTGGAAGCAAGAACAAGTACGAGATTTCCAAGGAGCACGACTTCATACTCCTTGACCGGGTCTTGCATTCCAGCGTCGTGTTCCCGCATTCCTATGGACTTATCCCACGGACATACTATGACGACGACGACCCAATGGACATCATGGTGCTGCTGAGCGAGACCACTTTCCCCGGTTGCGTGGTCGAGGCCCGTCCCATCGGCATGCTGAAGATCAAGGACGAGAAGGGAAAGGACGACAAGGTCCTGGCGGTGGCTACGAACGACCCCAGGGTCAAGGACTACCATGAGCTAGAGGACGTGCCCAAACATTACTTGGACGAGATCGCCGAGTTCTTCAAGACCTACAAGACCTTGGAGGAGGGAAAGCACACCGAGGTCCAAGGCTGGGTGGGAAGGGAGGAGGCTATCGTCGCCATTTCCTATGGCTTAAGCCTCTTCCGTGAGAAGTTCGCCTACAAGTGAGCTCGCGCCTCGTCTAGGGCAAAAGTCACTAGGACTGAACGAACTTGACATAGTCGATCTGATCGTCCTTCTGGAAGGAGGCGATCATTTCCTGGACCGGCAGGGCAGGGCCTCGCACGATGAACACCTCCAGGCACTTGTGGTTGCGAAGGTGGGAATGTATCTGCGTGGCCACCACCTCCTGAAAGGAGTGGCTGATGTCCCCCAGGTCGGGTGCCCCGTGGGAGCCATGGACCACGATGAGGACCCCTTCCACCTCTCCCTTGAGGCTCTCGCGGTCCCGCACCTCGGCCTCGGCCGAACGGAGGCAGACTCGCATGGCCTCGCTTCGCCCGCTCAGGCCATGGGCTCTTTGCACCTTGTCCAAGGCCTTGATGTTATCATCGCTCAGGGAGATGGAGACGATCGGCATGAATACCGAATCGGGAAGCGTGTGTAAGTTCTTTGCTCTCGTTCCGAGGAAACGATTTAATGAGGAAAGGCGATTCCAGGGCGTTCAGGGATGGGTAAACCGATGGATGATGCCACTTCTTTCCAGAGCGTAGTGCAACTTTTCCTCTTGAGATATCATGGTTGCGCGGCCAGTGCTAGCTCGAGCCAAGATGAGGGGGAGTTCCTGAAGGTCCAAGAGAGGAACTACCGCCTGCTCCTAAGCTACGGTCTCGATCCTGAGTTCAGGCTCGCGATAACCAAGGAGATCGCTTCCACCCCTTCAAGCGGTGAATGGCGGGAGGAGTTGGGCTTCGTCCTCGGCCTGGAGCTCGTACTATCTAAGAATGGTAACTGGCTCTACAGACGCATAATCTCAGAGGAGAGGAAAAAAGAGCTAGAGGAAGCGTATCCAGAGGTCCTCGGGCAGGCCAAAGGCAGCATGTCCTCGATCGATGAGCTGCTTTCCGCGACCACCTCGGCAAGAAGGAGCGCGGAGCCCGAGTTCGCGCCTCTCAAAACCGCGGTGGACAAACTGTTCCCCGAAGGCTTCGAGGTGACCAGCGCCATTCAAGCCCTACGCCTGCACGGCTCCTTCCTCGATCTCGAGCCAGGGTGGATCGAAGATCTCGATGACTTCCAGCGCGCCCTGGCCGAGAACATGCGCCAAATCATGCTGAAGCTCGGTGACAGGTCGGAGGTGGACAGTAACCAGTTGGAGCAGGTGCAAGGCTGCACCGTCTCCGTGGAGCTGATGTTCTGCATCGCCAATGAGGCGGTGGCCTTGCGTTGGTTCCGGGGGTTGAGCCCGGAGGAGCAGGAGAAGGTCCTGGCCTCAACGATGGAGCTGACATGGGACGAGGAGAGATTGACCAAGGCCCTTGAAAGACGCTTCGCATGGTGCAAGGACCCTGTCCAAGGTTCTCGGGCGGCGATGGATGCCGCGGAGTCCTATAGGCAGTACGGCGTGAGCGATGCTGCCATCTATATATATCAAAAGTTGCTGGACGACGCCAGGGTCGAGGACCGGGAGAGGGCGGAGTCGCACAATCGAATGGCCGTCATCCATCGCGAGGAGGGTCGGCAGCACGATGCTTTCCTTGAATTCCAAGAGGCGGGCATCATCTGGGAGGCGCTCAAAGCGCCATGGGAGGGGGCGGTGACCTCAGCCTTCGTCGCCGAGGGGTACAGCACAGAGGAGAAGAAGGAGAAGGCGAACAAGTACCTGGAAGAGGCTTTCGTGATCATGTCAAGGGCCACGGAGGGCAAGGAGAAGATGGCCCGGGGGTACTTCTATCTGGCAGGCTGCGCCAATTCCACCGGTCGTTTGGACCTGGAGAGGCTCGCGCTGGAGAAGGGGCTGGCGTTCGCCCAATCCCTTGAGGATGGAGAGCTGTTCATCGAGATGAACCACCGTTTGATGAGCCTGCCGAGCTAGCACTTCCAACGCTTATAATTAGTTCAGAGCCCAAATTACCTACAGGGGCCGACATGGGAGAGAAGGATTCGAAGCAATTGATCGAGAGGATCAGGGTAGAGCCGGGCAAGAGGATCGACCTTAAAGATTTCCCAACTAACTGGGAGGACACTGAGAGGTTCTCCATGAACGGAGCTAGGCTGTCCAAGGAGAGTGCCGACGAGCTTATGGCCAAGAGCCAAAAGGAGCTTGCCAAGATGCAGGACGTGCTCTGGGCCAGCAACAAGTACTCGCTACTGATCATCCTTCAAGGTATGGACGCCGCGGGAAAGGACGGCATCATCAAGCACGTAATGTCCGGGGTGAACCCGCAGGGGTGCGAGGTCACCTCTTTCAAGGCACCCACCGCCGAAGAGCTGGATCATGACTTCCTCTGGCGCTGCTTTAAGGTCATGCCCGGCAGGGGGAAGATCGGCATCTTCAACCGCTCCTACTATGAGGAGGTCCTCGTGGTCAGGGTCCATCCCGACTTCCTGGTAGGGCAAAGGCTTCCTTACAAGGACTATGGGCAGGACTTCTGGAATGAGCGCTATCACAGCATAAACGAGCTGGAGAAGCACCTATCCCGAAATGGGACAGTGATCATCAAATTCTTCCTCAACGTGTCGCAGGAAGAGCAAAGGACCCGCCTCTTGGAGAGAATCGAGACCCCGGAGAAGAGATGGAAGTTCAACCCCAATGACGTCAAGGAGAGGGACCTATGGCTAAGGTATAAGGACGCCTATCAGGAGATGCTTGAAAGGACCAGCACGGAATCCGCTCCTTGGTATGTCCTGCCAGCAGATCAAAAATGGCTCTCCCGAGTCCTAGCGGCCCAGGTCATCATGTCCGAGATCAAGAGGCTGGGCCTGGAATACCCGGAACTGCCCAAGGAGTACCTGAAGTCCGTGGAGGACGCCAAGGCAAAGCTCCAGAAGGGGTAAGGCGCCTTGGTGCACTGGCATTTAATATTCATTCTACCAATACCAGCCGGACCAACAGTGAAAATATGAAGCTGCCATTGCCGGACGTCGGATCGATCGTTGGCAGAGAAAACCAACCACCGAAGCAGATGATCGCTTTCGTGGGCGAGACCCTATCGCTCGGGGACCGCCTTTCCGAGCTGCTCTACGGCGTCCTGATGGTAACCTCGATATCGGGCCTGGTCCTGATCGGCGAGCCTGGCGGAGAGAACGACCTGTATTACATGCTGGTCGTGCTCTTCATCACCATCGTCATGTGGGGCTTGCTCGATGGGATATCCTATGCTTTGCTGAGCTCGGCAAATAGGGCTGAGCGCGAGAGCCTCATGGAATCTCTTGAGACGGAAAAAGACCAATTGAAGCGTAAGCAGGCGATCGAAGAGGACCTGGATGGAACACTGGTATCCAGGCTGGACGAGGATTCCAAGCAGAAGATCATAGACATTGTCAGCAACGGATTGCCTCGGAACGGGGAGAGGATGACGAAGAACAGGCTGACCAGCTACGAGAAGAGCATCGTCCTCGCCGCGTTCCTGCTGGACTTCATACCCTTGATCATCCTGGTCTTCCCATACCTCTTCTTCGACAACGTCAAGACCGCTGCGCTTACTTCACACATAATTGCCTTGGGAATGTTCGTCATAATTGGATTCTACTACGCAAAATACGCGCACTTGAACAAATGGAAAGGGGCTTTCATTTGCGGGCTCCTTGGCCTGATTCTGGTGATATTCGCAGAATCGACCAACATGGTATTGATCTAGGAGGCGAAGATATGGCCCTGCCCTCATACCGGAACTTCCTGGGCGCGTACACGTCCGCGAGCGAGAGGTATGCTGAGGCCTTCTATGGCATCATCATGGTGACAGGCTGTACCGGAATGGTCAGCCTGGGGGTGCCAAAGGAGGAGGCTGGGGTCCAGTTCATGCTCTGGACGGCGTTGTTCGTGAACATACTCTGGGGCCTCATCGACGGTTTCACGGTGGTTTACGGGTCGATGGTGGACGAGGTCGCCTCCGATGTGGCGGTGGGGGACGTCAGGTCGGGCAAGGATAAGGAGCGGGCTACTGACGAGGTCCTAGGAGCCTTGGATGATTCGCTCATCGGCAAGCTGAGCGCCCAGGACAAGGCGAAGGTGGTCGAGGTCATTCGCACCGCCAAGAGCTATAGCCCTTTCGCCAATAAGCTGGGTTGGCAGGAGATCAAGAGGATCCTGGCCATCTTCTCGATAGATTTCATAACGGTGTTCCCAGTCTCCATACCCTTCATCTTCATGACCGACATCACCGACGCGGTCAGGGTTTCCTTCATCATCGCCACTTTCCTGATGGCCTATCTCGGCTACCAATGGGCCAAGTACGCGCGGATGAGGAGATGGAGGATCGCCGTGTACTTCTCATCGTTCACCATCTTCCTGCTGATCATCTCATTCATCCTGGGCGGGATCTAGGCTGGGTCGTCACCCTGTCAAGGCCATGCGGCATTCTCTAAGGTACGGTCATTTCCAGACCTCACAGTGGCACTATGTTAGATAGTGGAGTACTCAACTTCGCCCTTCCTCTGCCAAAGCCCGGTCAACGAAGTTACGCTTGCGTAGGGCGACGCGCGTGGAATCGAGCAATATGGTGATGACCATAAGCTGCAGAAGGACGCCCACTACCCATCCCCACTCCCAATCGATGAAGGGTTCCCCGATGGAGTTGTTATTGGTGAAAAGGAGGCTGAACAGTAGAGGGAGGTAGATGACCAGGCACCTTATCACCAGCCATCGGTTCTCAACGCCCCAGATGAGCAGGAGGGCGATAGGTAACGTGTAGTAACTGGCAGTGGTTCGAGGATAGGTCAAGATGAAGGCGGTTAGGACGATCAGCATGCCTTCCAAGAGGGTGTGTTTTCTCTTCAATCCGATGTAGTATGCGAGGATGAGGGCCCCGATGGTCAGCACGAGGTAGAACCATGAGGGGAGCTGAAGCCCGCCCATGCTCAAGAAGTCCCATATGTTCAGGTTGGAAGTGGGTGCATCATCCGGTCCAGAATTGAGGAAATAATAAAAGGGGAAGCTTAGGAATTCCACGGGGCAGACTATCAGGAAGGGCAGACATACCAAGAGGGACAATCCGACGACAATCCCCAATAAAACCAACCTCTCTCTCCTGGACCTCGCAGCCCTCCACTGAAAAGGGAACAAGAAGCCGTTGATCAGCTTGGTCCATATCCCGATCGTCATGGCCACGGCGCTCCAACGCAGCCTACCTATGACGGCAAGGAGGATGGAAAGGACGAATACCCAGACCACGATCGCCTCGTCCTCGATGGCGAACACGGTCTCTATGGTGCTCACCGGGATGAAAATGAAGATCAGCGCGACCCAGAAAGCCTTGGCATCATCGTAGCGGCGAAGGGCCCAGTAGAGCGAGAGCGAGGTCAGAAGGATGAACACCGAGAACCATGTCTGGTAGGCCAATTCGCTTCCGCCCGCCAGCTGCGCCGGGATCATGAGGTAGACTATCAGGGGCGGGGATTCGCAAGGTATGTCGCGGTACAGCCAAAGGCCGTCGAGTATGCCTTGGGTCCTCTCCCTGTAGAAGGAGATGTCGATCGGGGCACCGACGTGGGCGTCGAGGAAATCGCGGAGGAAGAGTGCGTCAAAGGCGATTAGCGCTCCGAAGAAGAGGGCCCAGACCAGTATCAGAACATAGGCTCGTCTGCCGGGCGGAATCGAGCCTAGCCTGTCGTTCAGTCCTTGGAGGAGGCCCTGTGGCATCCCTGATGGATTCCCAAGGCGTTATTTCAACGTTTCCGGAAGAATAGGGGGCGGGGGCTGTTCTTCAGAGAAAGGAAGCTAGCGCCCTATCGGTCGCTCCATGTTCCAAAGCCGAATGGTACGAAGGTAGCCTCGTCCCATCGTCGGTCATTTCCGAGGGGGGTAATCCATCATCCTGGCTACCGAGGACTTCGACCCCGCGATCCCCTCTGGAGATGACGTCTCCAAGGGATCGGGCACCTCAGGAGCCTGGTCGACCGGGACGGGGCGCCTTTCTTTACCAGATCGTGAGACGAAACGCTTGAGCGAAGGGTGCAGCTCGAGGTCCTCGATGAACCCCTCGCAGGTATGGCGCTTGAGATAGAACCTCGCGGACACGGTTACGATGAGGGCAGCGGCCGAGTTGCAGACCATGTCCCTGATGGTGTCCCAGGGACTATACTGCATGTTGATCCCTGTTAAATTGTCGACGACGAGCTCGAGGACCTCCCAATAGATGCTGAACGTCATCACGATCAGGGCGATGAACAACGGGATCCATCTCGGGGTGAAGTGCGTCTCCTTGTCGAAATGCTCGACCGCCATGAGGGAATAGAAGACCAGGAGGGCGATGGTAATCGTCGAAATCGTGTGGGTGATGGTGTCATACCACACGATGTCGTCGTACCTCATTAGAAGGACGCCGTACGCATGGACGAATATCGACGCCTCGATCATCAGGATCAATGCCAGCGGCAACCTCATGACACCGGCATGGCGGAAGAGCATCGGTATTAGGCAGAACAGGGCGCAGAGCACCCCGGTCCAAAGCTTGTACGCGGTGCGGTCGGTCCCGACTGCCGAAAGTACCGTCATGAGGAGGAGCACCCCCGCAGCGAACATGCAGACGAGGTCGGAGAGGTCGATCTTCCTCATGCCTCTCCTCCAGGGCACAACCGGGACAGTTCCAGGGAATCGACGCGCTTCAAGTACTCATTGAAAACCACGGCATAGACGATCGTGGTGAAGGTCGTCACCGCCATCGGAAGCATGAGCATCATGTTGACCACGTCGTTCTCCAAGGTGTTGCTGAAGTCGCCATTGTATAATGGGTAACCAGTGGAGGCCATCCAATAGATGGTGGAGAACGTCCACAGCACCGAAATCGAGCAGGCGAAGGTCAATGCGAACAGGACCACCCACCTTCTCGGCAGCGAGAGCTCAGTCCTGGCGTTCATGAAAACGGCAATCATCATTCCCAATGCCATGCTGGCACACGCCTGGATCGCCAAAGATACCTGATAGTAGTACTCGAAATCGACGAACTGGCCCGCAATGATCAGGACGACGAAGGCGACCAGCGGAATGATGGCGATGCCCATCAGATGCCGGTCGTACCCTTTGTTTGGGTCGCCCGTCGCGACCATGGGCGCGCACACCACCGCGATGCCTATGACAGGAACGATCAGGCTATCCCAATCGCCTTTCCACACGGACATCGCCGCTATGGCGAAGGAGAGGATGATGATGACAAGGCTGTACCGGTTCATCTGGATTCTCTTCGATTCAATAAAATCTACATATAATAACTTTTACTCTTTGTTCAACCCACCCCAAGACGCCCATGAAATTCAATCCATTCGAAGGCCATTCTAGTAATATCTAAGAAGATAATATTAAAGAAACACGCAGGGCTGGTATTGTAGCACCACCGCTTCAACGACCATCCATCATTTTAATAAGCTACAACGCACAATCGATTCCCGATGGCATACTGTCCCAAGTGCGGCAGGATGAATCCAGATGACGCCGTGTATTGCAATAACTGCGGGACCTCCTTAAGGACCGGCAAGAAGGACATGAACAGGGAATGCGATGATACCTGCTCAGGTCGCAGCCGGACGGGGCTCATCTTTTGGGGAATCATCGTGATCCTCCTTGGGATATGGGTCCTGATCGAGTTCGGCCTCAGCAACATCGAGGGACTTCCCGAATGGCTCTACAGCATGGATTGGGGCTGGATCTTCGGCGTGGTGATAGGCATCGCCATACTGATGGGCGGCATCGTCCTCATCATGAGAGCGGTCAGGCGTCAATAGAACCCACAGCCACGACCGCAGGCGCGGCAGGTCCTCGCGTGCCTCCAGTCGGAGATTTGTATCCTCGCATCCAGCCATAGGAAACACAGAATGACCGCTACCAGACTGTAGGCGGCGCTGCCCGTGGCGCTGAGCGTTCCCATGGTCACGAGGAAGAACCCGATCACCAGCAGGGCATTGGCCAGGAGGTGGGAATGGTTGCTGCCCCGCCTCGACCCGATCCCCGCCAGGCAAAATGCGACGATGACCATGCCTAGGACTGTGGTAATCAGGCCCTCCCTGACATCCAAATCCAGGCCGAGTAGGTAGAGCAAGGACAATGCTAAGGCGACGGCTGAGCCGACCATGAGCCCTAGGCAACCGCCGCAATAACTTATTCCACGCATCGAGACGATGCGTTCCTGGAACGAGCCGCAGTCCGGATGGTGTGCCACATATCTCGGCCGGTCAGCCCCTTCCGGAGGTTCGGTGGGACGGCCTTTCTTCTTTCCTCCAAAGAACCTCGGCCTCGCGCTTAGGACTATTCCCAGGAGGCAGCTCGCCATGAATACCATGCACACTATCGCTTTATCAGAAAAGGAAGGTCGGCTTGGCTGCATCGAACCTTCCCATGCCAGTAACAGGAGCAGGGCTGCTGCCGAGCTGGAAAGGAGGACGTAGACCAGGAGAACACCTTTTTTGTTCAAACCATCTGCCTCAGGGTGGAGATTATCCTCTGGCTGGCCATATGCCGGAAGCATCTCTTCGTGATCTCGTTGCTCGAGAAGATCCCTTTCACGGCCTTGACCGGGGAGCTGTAGAAGTCCTTGTAGCAGGCGAGCAGCTCTGCCTGCACCTCGCTTCGCTTCAGAGACTCGGTGGGCATGATGGCGTGCGCCATGTCGTAATGGCTGAGGTTTTGGTCCTCGAGCCACCCGTTCCTCTGGGCTTCTTGAAATATCTCGGTCCCGGGGAGGGGCGTGAGCACGGTGAACACTACGATATGAGGATCCAGCTCCTTGGCGAAGTCCCTGAGCCCCTGGATAGAAGCATGATCGTCCTTCCTGGAACCAATGATCATCATGGCCTGGGCGAAGATGTCGTTCCGCCTCAGGATGCGCACCGCCTCCATGGAGTCCTTCACGGTCTCGTCCTTCCTGAAGGCATCGAGCGTCTGGGGGTTGCCGTTCTCCACCCCTATGAGCTGCCAGTTGTTGCCCACCTTCCGCAGCTTGGCCACGGTCTCCGGGTTCTTGACGATCTCGTCGGTCCGGGACTGGAAGAACCAGTTCACCGAGTCTTGGAAGCCCCTCGCGCTCAGCTCTTTGACCAGATCCTCGCCCCGGCCTTGGTATTCGAAGTTGTCGTCGGTGAGCCAGATGAAGCCCGCACCTAGGTCGTCCCTAAGGTGCGCCATCTCCTCGGCGAGGCGGCGGGGGGACTTGCTGCGCCAAGTGCCGTTCCAATGGCGCCACTGCGTGCAGAAGGAGCAGCGGTGATGGCATCCCCTGGAGCCTTCGAGGATGAGATAGCGCTTCCTCCCAGCCATCATCGTGAAGTGGTACTTGCCAAGGTTCTTCTCCACCAGATGATAGGCGGGGAACGGGAGCGTGTCCAGGTCCGCGATGAGCTCGCGGGGCGGGGTGCGAACGATGTCGCCGCCTTTCCTGAAGCTGAGGCCTTTCACCTCGCCGAGGTCTCCTCCTCTTTGGATCGCTTTGATGAGCTCCACCAGTGTCCTCTCTCCCTCTCCCCTGACGATGATATCTATCTCCGGGAAGGAGGAGAGGCTCTCCGCGTCCATGAAGGAGAAGTGCTGGCCACCGAGCACGGTCACGATATCGGGATCGACCTTCTTCGCTGTCTCAGCCAGCCTCGCGCACACGTACGCATTGCATGTGAGCCCCGATGACGCCACGATGTTCGGCGAGTAGGAGGAGATGCAGCATTCCACATCCTTCCAGTCCTTGCTCTCCGCCTGACAGTCCAGGACGCTGACTTCCACGTCCTGCATCTCCTGCTCGACATACGCAGCCAGAGCAAGCAAGCCAGTGGGTGGTGGCAGGTACTCGCCCATGAGGAACCAGTAATTCTTCGGCGGTTCCACGAAGAGAAGTTTGGTCTTCATTCGCACCAGTGATTAACTGGCATCGGACGGTGATAAAGGTTGCCTGACCCGGGGAAGGTTTGTTTGCGGGCTAATTATTCGCCTCAGTGAGGTCAGACGGCCATCCTTGTGCTCAAGATGTTTGGCGCATTCCATACTAAACGAATATTTGTATTCATTATACTATATAAAATAAAAGGTACCGTTTGGAATCGGTTCGGTCAATTCGTCAAGCTCGGTATCTGGTGAACGCAACACATCGAGCCTTTTCGACCCGCAGGATAATAATAAAGAGTGCTCCCGTCGGGATTTGAACCCGAGTCGAAGCCTCGAGAGGGCTTCATGATTGGCCGCTACACTACGGGAGCGTGGTAAGGGCACAATAAAAACCCCTTTATTAAACCTTTTTCTCCAGGAGGGGACCAAGCCGATTGCGGAACCTACGTTCACTAGGAAAGCATAATTACCGCCCCAGTGGACTGTGGTGACGATGGCGATATCGATATTGAGGTATCGAAAGACGACGTTCTTCCCTACATTGGTGCTGCTATCGATCGCGCTCACCTTTCTCAACATATTCCTAGGGCTGACATTCTTCCAGGAGACGGAGGTCCTGATCTTCGCAATCCTAGCCTCCGTTGCGCTCCTACTGGTCCTAGGCATATCGCCATTCCTCACTTACCATTCCCTCGATGACATGGACCTCCAGCTCAGGCAAGGCTGGTACTTCAAGGCGACTATCACTTTGACCAATATTGAGCGAGCCCAGGTCGTGGAGCGAGGTCCGATGCGCACAGGCATATTCTTCGAGGTGACTGGCAAGTCGCTCTATGTCACCACCCAAAGGAATGACCTGATCCTTCTTTCTCTCAAGAGCCCACAGAGATTCGGCTTCGCCTGGGGAAAGAGGGCTGACAAGGTCTACTTCGACACCCTGGATAAGAACCTGCTTCTGAGACGGTTGGCGGATAAGTTCCTCATTCCCTCCAATCAAGGCCAATCGTTCTGAGGCCTATCTTGGGTATCAGAGGTGTCTTTCGCTTGTGCACGCTGGAACGATGCATGGCCCACACCTTCTCCACCTTCTCCAGGTCGATCTTGGTGCGCGAGGCTATGTCCTCGTTGGAAAGGTTGAGCTCGATCCCGACCAGAATCTGGTCCAGCTCCTCGTAGGTGATACCTATCTCCCCTTCGTCCGTCTGCCCCTCCCAAAGTCCCGCTGACGGCGCCTTCTCCAATATTGGGGCTGGGACGTCGAGCCTTCTAGCCAGCTCTCGCACCTCGGTCTTATAAAGGTCCCCCAGCGGACAGAAGTCCGCGCCCCCGTCGCCGAACTTGGTGAAGTACCCTATGAGCAGCTCGGACTTGTTGCTCGTGCCCATGACCACCCGGTCCAGCATCTTGGCGTGATGGAAGAGCGCGATCATCCGGAGGCGGGCGGTGGCATTGCCCATCAGCCTTTTGTCCTCGGAGCCCGGCAAAGCTTTCCTCGTCGCATCCCCCATGGCCGAGATGTCCACTACCTTGAGCTCCATGCCGAAGTGCCTACAGAAGGCCTCCACGACCTCTTTATCGCCCGATGGTGTGGACCTCGAGGGAAGGAAGATGTTCAGCACCTTCTCAGGTCCGAGCGCCTTGGCACATAGGAGGGAGGTGACCGCGGAATCTATGCCTCCGCTCAGACCGATCACTACCCCCTTAGCCCTGCTCTCCCTTACCTTCTCGGAGATGAACTCCAATATCACTTCCTCGGTGAGATCGCGCAGTTGGGGGGCCATGGAGCGGTGTATGTTGCTGCCCTGACTTATCGTTTCCCGTGGCTTCATATATATGGCAGAGGTTAGCATCCTCGAGCGTGCCTGAATGAGGGTGGCCATCGCGCAGACGCCTAACGAGCTCGGGGACAAGTTAGAGAATCTCAGGCGCATGGAAAAGTGCCTTGACGAGCAGGAGGCCGATGTCTACGTCTTCGGCGAGCTGTTCGTGACCGGGTACATGTGCCGGGACATGCTTCCCCGCTTGGCCGAGAACATGGACGGAAAGAGCCTTAGGCGCGTCCAGGCTATGGCCGAGGAGCGTTCCTGCTCCATCGTGTTCGGGATGCCGATCTGGAGCGACGAGGTCCCCGGTTTGCTGCACAACTGCGCCGTGGCCGTGGGGCCGGATGGCTCGATGCAGAAGTACGAGAAGGTGAACCTGGCCAACTTCGGACCGTTCGAGGAGAGGTTCTACTTCACCCCCGGACAGACCCCGGTCATGTTCGATATCCAGGGTACGCAGTTCGGGGTCTGCATCTGCTATGACGTATTCTTCCCGGAGCTGGTCAAGAGCTATGCAGTCCAAGGGGCGAAGGGACTGATCTGCATCTCCGCCTCGCCGTCCACCTCCAGGGAGCAGTTCGAGCGCGTCCTTCCAGCGAGGGCCACGGAGAACACCATGTACACGATCTACTCCAACCTGGTCGGGGCGCAGCTGAACATGATCTTCTTCGGCGGAGGGCAGGCTTACGGCCCCCGAGGAAACCTGCTGGTCCGCAGCCCGTACTTCAAGCACCATGTCAGCGTCATAGAGTACGACCCCAAGGAGATCGAGATCGCCAGAAGGATGAGGCCGACGCTTAGGGACACATTGGGTGGGAGCTGAGGCTGCCTGGCCTTGGCTCAGGGCAACTTTTAAGTCTCATTAGGCGGTAGGGGCGAGAGAAGCCGAGGTGGCCCAGACCGGTAAGGCGCAAGCCTGGAAAACTTCTGGTGATTCCAGCAAGCTTGTGTCCGCAAGGACTCGGGAGTTCAAATCTCCCCCTCGGCGCTTTCTCTTTCCTTCGATCTGACAGCATTTCCCGCCCTGCCGTGTCATTGCGAGTGTTTTCTTACCTAATAAGGATAATATTAACCTGTTAAGGATACAATTATAAATACCAGCTAGGTTCTTAGAACAAATGGTGATCACTGTGCCTTGGAGCAGCTGGGAGACGGTCAAGCCGAAACCTATGTGCGAGAGATGCGGCTGGCAGGGGGAGAAGAGGGACCTTATCTGCGAGGAGATCGAGCTCAAGGTGCCGGACGAGGTCTTCTCTGGCATCCATCATCTCTTTGGGACCACGCCTTCGCATTGCATCGAGTATCATTGCCCCATCTGCCAGGAGAGGCTGGCAAGTGACCTGAGGTTCCACAAGCCCTTCTTCGATCAGGAGACCTTCGCAGACTGAGGCGGCCGATGAAAGAAGGATTAAGCTTTATGCCGCCTTTAGTCGGACCTCGAAGCAGATGAAATGCTACAATTGCGGCTGGGAAGGAAAGGAGGAGGACCTGGTGGAAGGGCCGGGCAACCTCCAATTCTATGACTACGTGGTGGCGAACAGCATGAAGATAGACGTGGCCCGATCCGACCACCGATGCCCCAAGTGCGACACCACGTTGAAGAGCCATCGCTTGATCGGTGGCATGGTCTTCGACCAGTGATGCTCATTCTTGGGGCTAGAGCGATGGGAATAATTATGAAGTGACATATACGGAATCCTCGGGCTTGGCGAGGCTTGGCCCGCGCTTATCATGGGAGGAACGAGATGCGAGTTCACGCCGACCTAAGGCTCAAGGACGTCCCGGGACAGCTGGTAAGGGCCTTAGAGCCGATTTCGACCAGCGAAGGGAACATCGTGGGAGTGGTGCACCACCATGATGCGATGATCGGAGGGCGCATCACGGTCAACGTCACCTTCGAGGTCAAGTCGCAGAAGCAGCTGGAGCGCATCCTCTCCGATTGGAAGGAGAGGGACGTGGACGTCGCCCGCCTGTCCTCGATGTTCGAGACCTTCGAGTTCGAGTACCTCATCGTTGGCGACATCCCCCCCGCCGAGCTTCGGGAGCTCACGGACGGGATCGAGTCGGTCGAGGACCTGGACTCGGTCGACATACGATATTCCGTCTCGCCGGCGACGGGCGAGAAGGCGGCCATGATCTTCGGCAAGGTCAAGCAGAAGAGCGCCATCAGCAGGGTGGAGGACTTCCTGCGCCAGAGGTCGATGCAGGCCGGGTTCCTGTTGATCAGTGGACTGGGGGATTGAGAATGGACATCGTCATCGTCGGATTCGGAACGGTCGGACAAGGAGTGGCCGAGGCGTTGTCCAGGAAGTCCCCGGCACTGCAATCCGCCTTCAAGGAGAAGGTCAGGGTGGTGGGGGTCTTCGACAGCAAGTCCTACGACCTCTCGCCCAAGGGCCTCGACCCTCGGGAGATAGCGGCGCGCAAGCAGAAGCTGGGGAAGGTGGGACCTGAGCTGAACGGCAAGGGGATGCTGGAGATCCTGGAGGGCGTCAGGTACGACGTCATGGTCGAGGTCACGCCCACCAACATCAAGGACTCCGAGCCCGGCTTCAGCAACATGATGTCCGCCCTGTCCTCGGGAAGGGACGTGGTCACGGCCAACAAGGGTCCGTTGGCGCTCAAGTTCAAGGAGCTTGCCATGGCCGCCGAGAAGAACAAGGCCCGCCTCCGCTTCGAAGCCTCGGTCGGAGGCGCGACCCCGGTCATCAACCTCTCCCGCGAGATCCTGATGGGGGAACGCATCCTCTCCATACGGGGCATTGTGAACGGGACCTGCAACTTCATCCTCAACCGCATGAAGGACGAGGGGCTGCCCTTTGACCAGGCGCTAAGGGAGGCGCAGGAGATGGGATATGCCGAACGCGACCCTTCCTACGACATCGACGGCATCGACTCCGCAGCCAAGGCAGCGATCCTGGCCAATGCCATCTTCCATAGGGACGTCACCTTCCACGACGTCCGGCGCACTGGCATCAGGGGAGTGTCCCTGGAGGCGGTGGAGCTGGCAGCGGATGAGAGGAAGGTGGTGCGCCTGGTGGCCGAGGTATCCGAGGCCAGGCTGGAGGTCTCTCCCCGGCTGGTTCCCATAGGCCATCCCTTGGCCATCGGCGGGACGCTCAACATCTTCCAGATCATGACCGACCTGGCCGGGGACATCACCGTGGCCGGGCATGGGGCGGGCAAGATGGAGACGGCATCGGCCGTCCTCAGCGACCTGGTGGCCCTGATGAAGGAGGACTGCGCCTCGCGCAGGTCAGAAAGACGAGGAAACAGGCTTTAAATATGAGCCTAGTGCTACGCCATGCCACGGCAGGTTGAGGCCAATGGCAAATAAATCATCAAGAAGGGATTTATTTATTAGTCGATCGAGTTAACCTTTACGACACGACCTTGAGGGACGGGGCGCAGACCGAGGGCGTCTCCTTCTCCCCTGAGGACAAACTGGATATTCTGGCGCGCTTGGACGCATTCGGCATGGATTTCGTAGAGGGGGGGTTCCCCTCCTCCAATCCCAAGGACAAGGCGTTCTTCAAGGCGGCGCAGAAGCTGGAGCTGTCGAACGTCAAGCTCGTGCCCTTCGGATCCACGCGCAAGACCTCGATCAGGGCGGCCCAGGACGCCGCCATGCGATCCCTGGTCGAATCGGACACCGAGTACGTATGCGTGTTCGGCAAGACCTGGGACCTCCACGCCGAGCGTGCGCTGGGCGTCTCGTTGAAGGAGAACCTGGAGATAATCGAGGACACCGTCTCCTACCTCGCATCCAAGGGGAGGAGGGTCATCTTCGACGCAGAACATTTCTTCGACGGCTGGAAAGCCAATCACGATTACGCCATGAGGGCGCTATCCATCGCCGAGGGGGCAGGCGCTGAGTACCTGGTGCTCTGCGACACCAATGGAGGGCGGCTCCCCAGCGAGGTCACTAAGGCGGTGCGAGAGGTGCGCCGGTCCTCAAAGGCCATGGTCGGGGTGCACGCTCACAACGATGCTGAGCTGGCGGTGGCGAACTCCTTGGCCGCGGTAGAAGCGGGCGCGAGCATGGTGCAGGGAACGATCAACGGCCTGGGCGAGAGGTGCGGCAACGCCAACCTCTGCTCCATCATACCCGCCCTCGTGCTCAAGATGGGCAAGAGGACAGGCGTCAAGGACCTATCGACGCTCACCGCGACCGCCTCGTTCGTGGGCGAGGTCGCCAACATCCTACCGGAACAGAACCTCCCTTATGTGGGGAAGAGCGCCTTCGCGCATAAGGGGGGGGTGCACGTAAGCGCGGTCCTGAAGGACCCTCGTACCTACGAGCACATCCCGCCCGAGAGCGTGGGGAATTCGCGACGCATCCTGGTCTCTGAGCTATCCGGCACATCCAACATCCTGGCCAAGGCCAAGGAGCTGGGCATCGAGGAGGAGAAGGACAAGGGCAGGTCCATCCTGGAGAAGCTCAAGGAGATGGAGTCCAAGGGCTACCAGTTCGAGGCCGCCGAGGCCTCCTTCGAGCTGCTCGTTCGCCGTCTGAGGGGCGAGAGGTTCGAGCCGTTCAAGCTGGAAGGCTTCCGTATCTTCGTCGACGTGTCCGGGGACATCATGAGGTCCGAGGCCTCGGTGAAGGTGGTCGACCCCAACGGGCTGGTGGAGCACACCGCCTCGGACGGGAACGGTCCTGTAAATGCCTTGGACAAGGCTTTGAGGAAGGCGCTGGAGCGCTTCTATCCCGAGATCAAGCACATCCGCCTCATCGATTACAAGGTCAGGGTCATCGATGCCAAGGAGGCCACCGCGGCCAACGTGCGCGTTCTCATCCGCTCCACCGACGGCGTGATGACCTGGACCACGGTCGGGGTCTCGGAGAACATCATCGAGGCCAGCTTGCTGGCGCTGATCGATTCGTTGGAGTACAAGCTGCTCAAGTCCCTGAACGGCAAGGGCAAGTAGTCGAGTCGACGTTCTAGGGGAGGGTCGAGGCGATGAGCTACTCGGTAAGGCTGATATCCCCGGAGGAAAAGGACGCGCTCGCAACCAGGTACGCAGGCCGCATCCTCTTCATGCGCAAGTCCGAGATCTACGGATGCTGCATCAAGCTCCTCACTGACCAGGACCTGGTCCGGAGGACCTGGGAGGACAACTTCTATGCCATGGCCGAGAACGTGCGCTCGCACGGTCGCCTGGTGGTGTTGGACGACGCTTCGATGCCCCCGGGCGTGCTTTACGACCCCCTGTCGCGCACCGCCTTCATGTTCAACATCCATTACTACGGCTTCGTGAAGAGCGCCGCCCTGGCCATCGCAGGGGACGTCCTGGAGGATGCGCACGGCATCTACTCTGTCCACGGGGCGGCCATCGACGTGGCCGGGAAGGGCATCGCGCTGATCGCACCTTCCAAGACCGGCAAGACCACTCATTCGTGGGGATTGTTGAGGCATCCCGAGGCAAGGCTGGTAACGGATGACTGGTTCTTCGTCCGCCTCTCGGAGAAGAGGCACCTCGCCTTCGCTTCGGAGAAGAACTGCTACGTCGAGGGGGACATCGGCGGCATCTGGAAGGAGTTCCAGCCTCTGGTCGATAAATCCTCCTTCGATGGCGATGAGAGGGCGATAATGAACGTCAGGTGGATCGTAGGGGCCACCGGGGTCGTGCCCATGACCTCCTTGCATCACGTATTGCTGCTGAAGAGGGACAGGGAGGACGCGAGAGTGGTCAGGGACATCGGGGCGGAGGAGGCGCTCGCCTACCTGGAAGCGAACGATTTCTGCAACCCCCATCAATTGGTAAGGGGGGAGAGGAAGATGGGGCTCAGGTCCGACTTCTTCCGCAGGCTCCTGGACCGCACCGAGGTGCATATGGTCAACACCATCCTCCCTCCTCAGGACACGCAGAGGGAAATTCAAAGGGCCCTGGGCTTGATCTGAAGGGCATAGCTTGAATAGGGCTTTGGACGAATCCATAGGAGGATGTCATGCGAGTTCTCATCACCATGATGGGCCGGAGCACCTGGGGACTATTCAATTCGATCTGGGCCTCGATCAGGGTCTGGCAATACCTACCGGATAGGGCTTACATCCTCACGGCCAATTGCGATAGACAGCAGGCGGAGCACGCCTCCAAGATGCTTCATATACTTCTCACGGAGCACGGCTCCAAAGGAGAGGTAATCATCCAGACCGTATCGGCAGAGCAGATCGGGGAGATAGCCATGGTCGTGAAGGACATCACGTCCAAGGAGAAAGGGGACGGCAACCTGGTGGCATTGGACGTCACCCCGGGGAAGAAGGCGACGGTCCTGGGCTCGGTCCTCTCCGGGATGGCCAGGAACGATTTCGACCACATCTTCTACTTGTACATAGAGACCTTGAAGAACGCCGATCACCCCTTCTTGGAGATCCCCTTGGGGGTCCAGCACCCCCATGACATTCTGGCCGAAGTGAGGCCTCAGCCCAAGGGCAAGGGGGGATGAGATGGAGCTGGTCGCCGAGAAGGCATTCATCACGACCGTCCTCAATGAGGGCGTTCTCCATGATCGGACTTCGGTATCGGTCAGTTCTCCCCTCCTCGGGCTGGACCTCCTGGGCCTCGACCTTTCTGGTAGCGGTAAGGTCTCGTTCCTTACCAGGGAGGCGGACTACACGAATGCCTACTCATCGGTGCAGGCCAAGCTCTCCGATCCCTTGGACAAGGAGGTGCCGACCTTCTCCGACTACCGTGAGGCGCTCCATGCCTCTCTCCTCCTCCCTCCAGAGAACATGCCGGAGCTGATCAGGGAGATAGAAGCGATGGAAAAGCGGAGGAAGGAGCCTTCGCGGTACCCCAAGCAGCCTTGCCTGGCATTGGACACCAATCTAGCCTATAAGCGACTGCTCTCCCGGCTCAGCCTTTCTGGCGACACCTGCGGAGCGAAGGACTTCGACCCGAGCCGGGTCCAAGTGCTCGTAGCTAACCTGGTCGAGAGGGAGGTATCCGAGAGGGTCCGGAGAAAATACACGCCCCAGGAGATCGCCATCTTGCGCAGGGCATTCGCTTCCCCGCAGCTCCTGGATGACATGACCAATTGCCTCCACAAGGACGGCCGAAGGGCCATGAACGCCCTTGCCGAGCTCACCTCCATCAGGTCCAAATACAGCGTCTGGGACGTGCAAGGGGGAGAATGGAGCCAGGACAAGGAGGCCAGGGACGCCGAGATATTGAACGCGCTGGCTCAGCATGCTAGGGTTGAGAACATCGATATCCTCTACCTATCGACCGATGACAAGGCTAGCGCAGCCGCGATGACCGCCAAAGTCCCCATACTTATCCTCAGATACCCCAACTACGTGCCGGTAACGGTTGCCTATGACCCTTGGCTGGTGCCCGAGCTCATTTTTGAGCTAGCTATCGCCTTTGGGGTCGTCACATTGAAGGGGCTCGGTGTTAGGATTATGGGAGATTGGGCGGGTAAGACCGCGGACGATTTCAAGGCCGAGAGGGTCAAGGTGGTTGGGGAGAGCAACTCTTCCCTAACGCAAGTACTGGAAAGGGATGCTCGCATCCTCGCCCGGTTGAGAAAGGAGACCGACCTCTCCGGCATAAGATGATCGCAAGAATCTGAAATGAAAGGCGAGGAGCCCCCGTAAAACTCGTAAATGGTGGGGAAGTTGGAGAAGGTCCACGGGGACTCCCCAAATTCATCAATGCGGTAAGGGTTTAAAAAACCTTTTGAAAAACCCTTAACCGGGGTAAACCAGCCACATTTTTTGAGTAATAATGGAATCAATGAGTTACGATTGGAATTGTCATTATCCCGTCCAAAATATTGGATGATCTGAAGAATTTTACTTAATGGGTGCCCAGGAGACTATAAATGATTTGGATACGTTATCACCATACGGGCGAGGGTATACATTGGAGAGTTCTGAAGCAGAGACCGACACCTCGAAACCTCCGAAGAAGGCACGCGCCAAGGGAAGGAGGAGAACCATCGTCATAGTCGCAGTACTGTTAATTGTAGTGATGGTTGTTCTCGTGGTCCTCCTTAACGGCAATAACAACACGGCACCGAAGCCGGAATTTGAGATTATTAATCATAGCGCCTTCGCGGAGGATAATTCGACGGATGGTTTCAATGCCACCGTTACCTTCACCGTGAACAACACCGGGACCACACCTGGGAATGCGACGATCATCTTCAAGGTCATAAACGGAAAGTATACGTGGGCTGGCGCCCAGATATTCTATCTTGAGCCTGGTCAGTCAGTATACTCATACAAGAAGCACATACCAGTGACCGGTAATGCAGATGACGATTGGCAATACCAATGCTTCATCAACGGAGAGAAGGCGGTCAAGTATCCTCATGATTGAAGCGATTCATAGTTGCCCCTTAACTTTCATTAATTCCAGTAACCGCTTAGGAATGAGAGATAAGCGAACGCTTTCCCCTTTTTCTCTAAACAACTAACCAAATTCAACAGCTCATAATGCCGGCTAACCGGCTAGATAGCGTTTAGTATTGGTATTTCGCGCGAGAATGACCCAATTCCTAGCGAAATAAGCACTTTCAGTCATTCTCATTTGTTATTTATACAGAATCACACCTCCCCCGAGGCTAAAAGGTATCGGACGAGAACGCGAAGACACGCTCCCTCCATCGAGATGAGCTGATGATTGAAGCAGGACCGGACGATGCCGGGGATCCGACATGCGCCCATTGCTCGATAGAGCAAACATATGCCAAGTTCGGCACCGACGCCGAAGGCCTCAGTCCAGCTGAGACTGTCAAGCGCCTGGATAAATATGGACCTAATGTCTTGCCTGAGAAAAGAAAGGGCTTAGGTACGAATTTTCTCGTCCATCTGAAGAACCTATTCAACGTTCTCTTGGTCCTGGCCGCGATTCTTTGCTTCATCAGCGGCTTTACCGCCGCTGACCAGAGCTCTATCCAGATGGGCATAGTGATTCTCATTGTCGTAATCATAAGTATCGTTTTCAGCCTCTTCCAAGAACACAGGGCAGAGAAGGCTTTGGAGGCCATCCGCGACCTAATCCCTGCCACTTCGAAGGTGCGCAGGCAAGGAAGGGTCATGCAGGTTCCTGTGAGCGAGATTGTGCCAGGGGACCTCCTCACTCTGGAGGCCGGGGACAAAGTGTCGGCTGACGCCAGGGTCGTCGATTGCTACGACCTGTCCGTGGACAACTCCGCCCTGACTGGGGAGTCGGAGCCAGCCCATCGGTCCACCGCTCCCGGAGAGGAGACCGCTCATGGCAGGCTCATCAGCTGTCCCAACTTGGTGTTCGCGGGTACCACGGTAACGTCTGGGAATGGATTGGCGATAGTGACAGCGACCGGCTCGAACACGGAATTCGGTAAGGTGGTTCGGCTCAGCCAGGACATCGAGGATACACCCAGTCCTCTGCAAATAGAACTCAACCGCACGGCACGTTTGAATTTCATTGTTGCGGTGGCCGTTGGAGTGCTGTTCCTACTCATCGCCTACTTCGGCCTGCAGCTGGAGCTGGCGGCCAGCCTGCTCTTCATGATCGGCGTGATGATTTCCCTTGTACCTGAAGGTTTCCAGATTACTTTGACCCTGGCTCTGGCGCTCAGCAGCCTAAAGATGTCCAAGCGGAACGTCATCGTCAAGAGGCTGTCCTCCGTGGAGACCTTGGGAAGCGTCACCGTAATATGCTCTGACAAGACGGGTACAATAACCGAGGGCCAAATGACAGTCCGTAAGGTATGGATCGGTGGGAAGGACTTCGATGTTAGCGGAGAGGGTTACGAACCGGAGGGCTCCGTGTTCCTGGAGGGGGAGAAGGTCACCATCGATGAGCGTGAGGATCTTCGGAGGCTGTGCGAGGTCTGCTGCCTGGCGAACACATCCACCGTGGTACCACCCTTAGACAGGAGGAAGTCCAGGTGGACCGCTATTGGCGATCCGACTGAGGCGGCACTGCTGATTTTGGCCACCAAGGCTGGAGCGCAGGGCTGCGATGCGCTTGCCTTGCATCCCCGGTTGGGTATGATCCCCTTCGAATCCAACCGTAAGATGATGAGCAGCGTGCATCGCAATCCTTCAGGGGAGGTCATCGCCTACGTCAAAGGGGCAGGGATGGAGATACTAGCTAAGAGCACAAGCCTCTATTGGGATGGGACAGTCCATCCCCTGACCGATGATTTCCGTTCCAAGGTGGTAGAGCAAATCAATGACCTAGCCAGAAAAGCCTACCGCGTTCTGGCGCTTGCCGTGCGATCCCTCCCCTCTCCATCTGAGGGATACCAATCGGAAGAGGTCGAGACGCAACTTACCTTCATTGGATTGGTGGCGATACTTGATCCTCCCAGGGCGGAGACTCCGAACGCTGTGCGCTCGGCGCGCGCGGCCGGAGTGCGAGTGATCATGCTCACTGGCGACCATGAGCTTACGGCTGACGCCATAGCCAGGAGCGTTGGCATTATCACTTCCAAGGATGGCACAGTAATCACGGGTCGTGAGCTTTCGGGCATCTCCGACCAGGAACTCAACCGCATCCTGGATGGGCAAGAGCTGGTGTTCGCACGCATCTCCCCCGAGCAGAAACTCCGTGTCGTCAAACTGCTGCGGGAAAAAGGGGAAACGGTGGCGGTGACGGGCGATGGGGTCAATGATGCCCCTGCGCTATTGGAGGCGGACATAGGAATCGCAATGGGGCTTTCCGGGACCGACGTGGCCCGGGAGTCTGCTGACATGGTCCTATTGGACGATAACTTCGCCTCTATTGTCGGGGGGATCGAGATTGGCCGATCCGTCTTCGAGAACCTTAAGAAATTCATCGTCTATGTCTACACGCATAACTTCGCGGAGCTACTGACATTCATCGTCTTCGTTCTCCTAGGGACCCCGTTGCCGCTTGCAGTGGTGCAGGTCCTGGCCATCGACCTAATACTGGAAATCCCACCGTCGTTGGCGTTGACCATCGAAGCACCCGAACCTGGTGCAATGGAACGCCCACCTCGTGCCCGGAGTACCCGCTTATTCAACCTGGGGGCGCTCTCTCGCTCAGCGTTCATCGGTTTGATCATTGGAGCTGTGGCACTTATCTGGTGCTTCCAGACTTGGGAACAGGCTGGGTGGTCGTTGGGCATGGCGGCCGTTCCCGATGAGGTCGTCTATCTGCAAGGCATAACCATCACCATGGCCGCCATTATGGCCGGCCAGCTAGGGATGCTTATCTCCTCCAGAACCAACTATTACTCGGCATTGCGGGTCGGGTTCGCAAGCAACAGATGGTTGCCTGTCGCGGCCCTGGTCTCATTCCTCTCCCTGCTCGCAATGGTCTATGTGCCCATTCTCAATCAGCTCTTCTCCACTAGCCCAGTACCGTTCGTCCAGATTGCCATATTATATTCTGTCGTACCTTTAGTGGTATTGGTCGAGGAGGTGAGGAAATATGTCCTCCGCCTCCGATTCATGCCGTCTGCACCAGTGACGGCGAGCCCCGCCATGCCCCTCTCAGCTTCCGTGAAGGCTGCTCTCTCAGCTAGGAAGGAGCTAGTAAGCAGACCACCTTTCGTCGAATCCTCCCCTCCGATCGCGGTCCCCCTTTTACTGAGTGGCTCCGAGGAGAACACGATGAGAGTGGCATTCGATATAGCCATGAGCTCAGGCTCACGGGTCATCTTCGTCAGGGTGTTACGGGACAATACCACTAGGGAATCGCTGCAATTGTCAGAGCAGGCAGTGGCAACCATCGCCGACCGTCTCGGTGTCCCTTATGAGTACCGTGACCTAAAGCTGCCCAAAGGCGTTGGTCCAAGGAACTCCTACGCCAGCCTGGCCAAGGCTATCAAAGCCACGGTAGCCGCTAGGATTGTGGTCCCGGTGCCGAGACGAGTCTTCGCGGGTCGGCGCTCGGCGCTTCGAGCCATCGAGTGGTTGAACGAGTTCCAGAACAGGAGAGTGGACCTAGTAGGAGACTGGTTGGCCACACCCATACCTCTGGACCATGGTCCTCGTATTCTTATCCCCGTGTTAAGCGAGTTTCAAGGAGAGCCTTTCGACCTAGCCGAGTCTCTCACTGCTGGCACCAACTTCCCGGACGTTGACGTAGTGGCGGCCAAGGTCGTAGAGCTGCCCCAGATTGTGCCAATGTATTCTGTCTATAGGCCCGAGTCCCTGGTGGACGTGAAGAGCGAGCTTTCGATATTCAAATCGCTTCCCAAATGGGCGATAATACGTCGTATTCAGCCGATGGTCCTGCTGGTCAGGGAGGCTGGAAAAGACCTCACGAAGTTCGCTGAGGACAGAAATGTCGACCTCATCATCATGGAAGGGAGGTGGTCCAATCGAAGTGGGGGCTTCCTTCCCAAAAAGGAGAGAAGGATAGCCATCAGGTCCTCATGCACAGTAGTCGTGGCCCTGCCCCCGTCGACGGATAGCACAGACTCGCAACGAAATAAGAGGTAGTGTGACAGCAAAACCCCTTCAAATTGCGGTTCATGATAGGGGGATTGTACCTCGGGTGGTACAAATCAGGCCCGGGCCAGTAAAAGAAAGTGGGGGCACTGGGATTTGAACCCAGATCAGCGGGTTTCCACCACGTGGGGAGCTACCCCACGCGAATTAAACGGGTCACCGCTCCAGTTAGTCATCACCGGTCAGCAAACCCGTTCGCGATCATTCCCGATTAACTGGAGCCCGCGAGGATGCCGAATTACCCCATACCCCCAGTGGTGAGCTTACCTCTTGCGCATCTTCTGGGCTCGCTTGCGGCGGCGCATTTTCTTCTTGCGCCACTTCCAGCGCTGCTTGCCCCTCTTCTTCCAGGCGCGTGAGCTTCTCTTCATTCGGATAGTCTCCTCGTGTGTTGTTCCGGGATTTCGTAGGCGTTTAAAAGCCTTTGCTTCAGCGTGAGGCGGGCCCGCCGGGATGTTCGCCCTCGGAAAGAGGGTTTCGAACCCGGGACCTCTGGCTTTCTCCGCTCCGTCCCGAAGGCGGAGTTAGAAGGCCAGCGCTATATCCAGTCTAAGCTACGAGCCCGCTGCGCAAGCGATGCTGGTCTCTCGTTTAATACTTTGCGCTCAGGGGGACCTGGCTCGCTTCGCTCAGTCTATGAGCGAGAAGATCGCCACCGCCGCCCCTATCGCTCCCACGACCAAGAGCACGATACGAGACCCGAGTATGGCTCCCACTCCCCGGACGGCGCGGAAAACGATGCCGAGCACGAACCAGAGGATGAAGAAGACTATCAGGAAGAGGAGCACCACCCATATTATGTCCATCGAGTCGGCGAGGGCGAAGGCTAACAAGGCGGCGATGATCAGCGCCAGGACCGTGCCTAGGTTGACCTTCGGCAATAGGGGGAACAATAACCCTACGCCAAGAACCAGGAACAGCAACGTCCATCCGAAATCCCAACCTCCCTCCGTGACCAGGACGAAGGTCCAGATGAGCATGATCACGCCTGCAACTCCGCTCATCAGGCGTATTGCCATCTTGAACTCCTGTTCGGTGTTCTTCACTCTTCTTCCGAAGATGCCTACGAGAAGAGCGATCGCGCAGCCAGCTAGAAGTACGATCTGGGTCCATGGTTCCGCTGTGACGGCCATATGGTGGAATCTGTGAGGGTGATATTTGAATGTCCCTTATTGATCGAGCACGATCGCGGATGGATATGGAGGATGGATTTGATCCCCTTGGTCCCTTCGCGCCGTCCGATCAAATGCCGGTCAGGCCCGTCAGCGAGCTGTCCATGAACAGCAGCGCCGCCTCGATCATCCCTAGGACCCCCAGTATGAAGAGGACCGGTCTGAGGCCGAGTATCCTCCCTACCAGATCGGCGATGAACTCGACGAACCGGGTCAGGACATACATCAGTATGATCACCACGAGGACCGCTATTGCCAGGACTATGGTGTCGACGCCTGCGTCGTAGAGGATGAACCCCACAATCGCGCCCACCATCAACGCCAACATGGCGGCGACCGGGACCTTCTTGAAGATCTTGAAGAAGAGCCCGATGCCCAGCAGGAACCCGATCAACCAGGTCGAGGTCGCCCCGATCTCCTCCCAGAGCATCATGGCCGACATTACCATCAGCAGTCCACCGACGATGAAGCCGAGCACCCTAGCGATGTTGTCAACAGCCGTCCTAGGATTGTTCCCTAGCAAGGCGATGGCGATCGCTATGATACCGCCCAGTAGCAGCAATAGTTCTGGCATGGGCGACTCGGTCAGGAATTCAAGCATGAGGGAAGATACCTTCAATCAGTATTTAGAAATAATGTGTGCCAGTGAGCTGAAATTATCAATCGACGCACCGAAAAACAATTATCCACTGATTCCGTCTTGCATTTGGGACGACCATGGAAGTGCACGAAGCGATTGTTACAAGGAGGGCCAAGCGGACATTGGGACCTAGGCCGGTGGAGCCAGAGAGGCTCGCTGGACTGGTTGAGGCTATGCGCCTATCGGCCTCATGCAGCAACAATCAGCCTTGGAGGGTTGTGGTGTGCAGGAGTCCAGAGGCGTTGACCAAGGCCCGGTCCGCCCTTTTCAAAGGTAACGTCTGGGCGACGCGTGCCCCCGTGATAATGGTCGTCTCGGCAAAGCCAGAGGACGATTGCCACGGGCTTTCCGACAAACGCGACTACTTCCTGTTCAGCTCCGGGCTGGCCGTAGGGCAGATGCTGCTTAGGGCTATCGACCTGGGGATGATCGCCCATCCTATCGCTGGTTATGACCCTCTGGTGCTGAAGCGGGAGCTGGGCATCCCCGAGGGATACGTGGTCATAACCATGGTCATCATCGGCTACCTTGACAACGACAACTCGCTTCTCTCTGACAAGCAGAAGGCCATCGAGCTCTCCCGCCCTGAGAGGAAGCCGGTGGGAGAGAACTTCTTCGAAGGCGGCTGGGGCAAACCTTTGGAGGTCTGAATCTCAACCTTCGAGCAGCCTGCCCATCGTCCCGCCTAGCAGCTGCTCCTTCACGCTCTCGCTGGCCCATCGTTCCTCCTTCACGAAGCGCACCCAGAAGGGGTAGGGGTAGGCCATGTCGAATAGGGGCCAGTCCGAACCGAAGATGACGCGGCCTGGCATATTGGCCACCGCCTCCTTCAACCGGCTCTTGCATACTTCCGGCTCAGAAGGTAGCCAGCCCTGAAGGGCGGAGCAGTCGGTATACACATTAGGGAATCGCTTGGCCAGTTCGTAGGTCTCCGCCCTGAACTTGCCCCCTAGGTGGGCTATGACCAACTTCATCTCCGGATGCTTTTCCAGCACGGGCAGGAAGTGCTTGGGATGGGAATATTCTTCATCGAGAGGCCCCCAGGACGCACCAGCGTGGGTGACCACGATCAGGCCGTGCTCCTCCATCAGCTCCCAGAAGTAATCGACCTTGGCATCATAGGGGAAGTACCCGGTCGGCGGATAGACCTTCACCCCCTTGGCTTCACAGTGTTTGACGTACTTGCGCACCAGCTGCTCCGCTTGCCCGCCACGCATGGGGTCGATTCCGATGAAAGGCACCAATCTCCCTTCCAATGATTTGCAGGATTCGAAGACCCAGTCGTTGTAGGATTCGACGCCGACCTCGGGGCTCTCCACTTTGCCGAAGTCCAGAGGAAGTATCACGGATCTGTCGACGCCCGCATCGTTCATGGAGCGCAGCAGCCAGTCCGTGTCCACCTGGGACATGGGCCAATCCTGCTCGCGATCGGCCTTCATATCGAAGGCGATGCCATCCAATGCGAGCAATGGCTCCAGGTAAGCGCGGAGCAGCGAGCTTGGAAGCATCTTCCTTCGCCAAACATGCGTGTGGCCATCTATTATCATGCTCTCATGGAATCGGATTCGTCGATAACTAACTTAGCGAAAACGATAGGCAGAAATACGCGAGACTAGACTGGTTCCCTCAGGAGTCAGAATATGGCCAAGGTCAAGGTCGCCAAGCTATCGGAGGTCATGCCAGGGAAGATGATCGGACTGGATATCCAAGGAAAGAAATTACTGCTAGCCAATGTCGGCGGTAAGTTGTATGCCATGGATGGGTTGTGCACGCATATGGCAGGTCACTTGTGGGAGGGAGGCCTCATCGGGATGACGGTCAAGTGCCCCAGGCATGGCTCGGAGTACGACCTGGCTACGGGAAAGAACACCAAGAAGCCTTGGCTGCCTTTTGCCAAGGCCTTCGACCTGAAGACCTACCCAGTCTCGGTGGAGGGGGACGACGTCCTGGTTGATGTGTAGGTGAATCGCTTGAGGTCGGCTGGAGGTGCCTTCGCCCTCCATCTGGCAATGGAAACCGATTACGCGATCCATTTCGGATCCGATCGTAGAATAAGATGCAATTCCCTTGAACTCCCTGGACCAAGAGCATCAGCATCTAGAAGGGAAGAGTCTTACCCCTAGTGCTTGTTATCGTCCAATAACGAAATGATGAGGTGGTAGCATGTCCGATAGGAAGGAAGCATCGACTTATTCTAAGAGGGCCAACAAGGCCCTTGTTGACTCTCCGGATCTAGACTGGGAGGATAATGAGGACTTCGAATCGTCTCACCGTGGTTTCATTGCTAAATTGGAGGACCCTTCGATTTATAACGCGGAGGGCCGTCTGGTCTGGGACCTGAACGCATATTCATTCCTGGATGAGCTGAACGCGCCTTCGACGGTCAATCCGAGCCTCTGGAGGCAGTCCAGGCTGAACATGATCCATGGTCTTTTCAAGGTGACGGACCAGATCTATCAGGTACGAGGCTACGACCTGTCCGTCATGAGCTTCATAGAGACCGATGATGGGTACATCGTCATCGATCCGTTGGTATCGAACGAGCCGGCAAAGGCTGCCTTGGACCTTGTGCTCGAACATGTGGGCAAGCGGCCGATAGTGGCGGTCATCTATACCCATAGCCACATAGACCATTGGGGAGGGGTCAAGGGCGTGGTCTCGGAGAAGGATGTCAGGTCTGGTCGGGTTAAGATCATCGCTCCATCGGGATTCATGGAAGCCGCGGTCAGCGAGAACGTCCTGGCTGGGAATGTGATGAGCAGACGTGCCACCTACATGTATGGAAACCTTCTGCCCAAGGACGCCAAGGGGCAGGTCGGAACCGGCCTAGGGCAATCCACGTCATCTGGCACGACTTCCTTGATCAAGCCGACCGAGACCGTCACGGAGACAGGCAGCTCCATGGACATCGACGGAGTGGAGATAGTCTTCCAGCTGACCCCTGACACCGAAGCCCCATCAGAGTTCAACTTCTATTTCCCGGGCTTCAAGGCGCTGTGCATGGCGGAGAACTGCACCCATACCCTGCATAATCTCTATACCCTGCGCGGGGCGCAGGTGCGCGATGCCAAGGTCTGGGCGCATTACATAGATGAGGCCATCGATCTTTTCGCCAAGAAGACCGATGTCATCTTCGCGAGCCATCACTGGCCCACCTGGGGTCGCGAGCGTTGCCTGGAGTTCCTGAAGCGGCAGCGCGACGCCTACAAATTCATCCACGACGAGACGCTGCGCCTGGCGAACCATGGTTACACCATGCTGGAGATAGCGGAGATGCTGCAGTTGCCTCCTGGATTGGCAGGGGCATGGTATAACCGAGGATACTACGGAAGCGTGAGCCACGATGTCAAGGGCGTATACCAAAGGTACCTTGGATGGTTCGACGGCAACCCCGCCAACCTCGAGCCGCTGCCGCCAGAGGACGCGGGCAAGAGATATGTGGAATTCATGGGGGGGCCAGAAGCTCTCTTGAAGCGCGCGAGGGCCGCTTTTAAGAAGGGCGAGTACCGCTGGGTAGCGCAGGTCGTGAACCACCTGGTATTCGCGGACCCGGAAAACGAGCGAGCGAGGAGGTTGCAGGCCGATGCCTTGGAGCAATTAGGGTACCGAGCGGAGTCTGGGCCTTGGCGCAACTTCTATCTCACGGGAGCTATGGAGCTGCGCCATGGCGTCAAGGCCGCCCCCGTGCCCAAGTCCCTTAGCCCGGACGTCGTCAGGTCCATGGAGGTAGGCTGGTTCCTGGACCTTTTGGCGATAAGGTTGAACGGCATGAAGGCCGCCGATAAGGCCATTTCGATCAATATGGAGTTCACCGACATCAAGCAGAAGCACGCATTGGTGGTGGAGAACGGCGTATTGAACCATACGTCCGGAAGGTTGCAGAAGGATGCGGACGCGACCCTGACCCTGACCCGCAAGACGCTGGACCAAGTGGTGCTTGGCGAATCGACCTTCGAGAAGAAGGTACGGTCCGGGGACATAAAGGTCAAGGGAAGCAAGGCGAAACTGAAGGATTTCTTTGGTTTGCTGGACGACTTCGACTTCTGGTTCAACATCGTGACGCCATGATGTCCTAGGTAGATGTGGTCCGAAGGTATAGTTAGGGTCGAAGCAGCGGCGGCTATTCCTTCCTTCCCTTCAACCAATCATCGATCACCATCTGCACCGACATCCCTGGATTGAGTTCTCCGAACTTCGAGTCCAAGCCTGCCTTCTTGATGGAATCGCGGCAATCGCCTGTGGCCTCGGCCAGCTTTAGGGAGGTGCCAAGCCCCCTCAACTCATCGTGGAGGGTCGATAGCATATCCGTGGCTTGAAGGTCCATGTACGGCGCGCTGCGCATGCTGAGCACCACCAACTCCGCCTTCCCCGACTTCCTGACAAAGCCTAGGATATCCTGTCTCGCCCTGGCGAGGTTGGGGAAGATCATTGGCCCATCGATGCGCAACACCAGGACGCCTGGGATGGTCTCATTGTCCGGCCTCCTGTCCAGGTCGGTGTATTCCGTAGAGCCTGGAATGCGGCCTAGCTGTTTAATGCCAGGCTTGGAGAAGCGGTACAACAAAGCTATCAGCGTGAGAGCGACGCCGATGAAAATTCCTTGCAAGAGGCCGATGAATAGCACGCCGAGCATCGCCGCCACCGCGAAGACGAACTCAAGCCTGTCGAATGCCAGCACTGCCCTGAGGGCTTTGATGTCGATCAGGGAGACCATCGAGGCGATTATCACCACGCCGATGATGGCACTTGGAAGGTTGCTGAAGAAGGAAGCGAAGAAAAGAAGCACGAGAATGATGACGATGGCCGCGAAGCCCCCTGAGAGCTGGGTCTTGCCACCGCTCTCATAGTTGATCGCGGTATTGGACACGCTTCCGTTCAACGGCATGCCCTGGAAGAAGCTGGGGATGATGTTGGCCGCTCCGTAGGCAACGAACTCCTGGTTGGTGTCGACCTCGTAGCCGCCCTTACGAGCGAAGCTCTTGCTGATCGAGATGCCTTCGATGTAGATGATGAGGAACAGCCCGACTGCGATGTACATCAATGACTCCAAGGATTGCCCACCCATGGAGGGCAGGACCAGGCTGGGTAGGCCATCAGGTATCTCCCCGACCACGGCGATTCCGTTCTCCACAAAGGGCAGGAGGATGGCTGCGATCGTGGCCAGGAGAATGAGGACGAACTTCAATGGCAGCTTCTTGAAGTAACGCTTGCCCAAGTAGAGGAAGGCGAACCCGACGGCTGCAAGCGCCATGGTGGCAAGGCTTGCTTCACTTAGATGTTGGATGTAATAGCTGATCAAATCCGCGAAATTTCCGCTGCCGCCGCTTATCCCAAGGATCCTGCCTAGCTGGGTGGTAATGATGAATATGGCCAGGCCCACCTGGAAGCCGAGGAGCACGGTCTGAGAGATGAAGTTGACGATGAAACCGAGCTTGATCAGCCTGGCGACGAGCAATAGCAATCCAGCCAGTAAGGCGAGCATGGCCACGGCCGCGATGTACTCGTTCTGGTCAGCGAAGATCAACCCCGCCAACCCCGCACCGACCAGGGCTGCCGGCCCTGAGGACGGGACCACTATCAGGTGCCTCGACGTGCCGAAGATGAAGTAGGCGATGAGCGAGACCATCGCCGCATAAAGGCCATAGACCGCGGGAACCCCGGCGACGCTGGCCCATCCTAGAGCCGCGGGGATGACGACCATCCCTGCGGTGATGCCGGCCACGATATCCAGCTTCAGGTGGCTGCGTTCATACTTTGGCAGCCAATCCAGAATGGGGATGTTCGCCTTCGCCCAACCCTTCGCGTTTCTCTTCATCCTCGCTCAATCCCCAATGGCAATTTAGGATTTGAGAGGTTGTGCGACAGCCCCTCCCATTCCCTGAATTCCATCCATTAAGGAATCATGCGCGTTAATAATGGTCTTGGGAGGGCGCATAGACCTCTGCAGCTGATCACAGGACCCCTTCGAGCTAGAAGCGGAACACAATTGCCTTGCATGTGCGATGTTCGAAAAGATGGAGAGTGGACCGGGCGAGATTTGAACTCGCGGCCTCTACCATGCCAAGATAGCGATCTTCCAGCTGATCTACCGGCCCGTGTAGCATCGCAAAAGAGATTGTTCTATGTATCCTTTTCGGTCAGGAGCGCATCCATCTTCAGTGTCCTGACGGGGCGATGGAGCCCCTCATAAAGCATTGTCAACATTCAGATAACCGCCAGGATCGTGAGGGCTCTGAGGACAATGAACATGGAAGGCATGCGGCTCAAACATCGAGCCGCTGCTGGAAGCGCGTCCTTTCCCCCGGGACGTTGGTGGGGTACTCGCTGGTGAGGCAGGCCATGCACAGCTCCGACTCAGGTATTCCCAGCGCCTTCACCAGGCCCTGGAGTGATGTGTATCCGACCGAGTCGGCGGTGATGAGCTTGGCTATCTCGGGGATGGTGCGGTTGGTGGCGGCGAACTGCTCCCGGGTCTTCATGTCTATCCCGTAGTAGCATGGCGCGCGGATAGGAGGGCATCCGATGCGGACATGGACCTCCTTGGCCCCCGCTCTCCTGGTCATCTGCACGATGCGGCGCATGGTCGTCCCGCGGACGATGGAGTCGTCCACCAGGATCACCCTCTTGCCGGCGATGGTCGACTTGATGGGGTTCAGCTTCAAGGCCACGCCCTCGTCCCTGGCGTTCTGCTCTGGCATGATGAAGGTGCGCTCCACGTACCTGTTCTTCATGAACCCTTCCTCGTACGGGATCCCCGACACCTCGGCATAGCCCATGGCATGCGCCCGTCCCGAGTCTGGGACCGGGACCACGACATCCCCCTCCGCTGGCTGCTCCTCGGCCAGTATGTGCCCTAGCCGTTTCCTGGCCTCGTAGACCTCGAGCCCATCGATGACGGAATCGGGCCGGGCGAAGTAGACCCACTCGAACATGCAATGCGCCTTGTTGGGCATCGCTGGCACGGAATGCGACTGGTATCCTTGCGGGGTGATCTCCACGATCTCCCCGGGAGCGATGTCCCTGATGGACTCGCCCATGAGGACCTCGAACACGCAGCTCTCCGACGCCAGCGCATATCCGTCATGCAGCCTTCCCAAGGCCAATGGACGGAAGCCATAAGGGTCGCGCACCCCGAAGATGCGGTTGTTGACCTGGACCGTCATGGAGTAGGCGCCATCGATCAACCTCATGGTGTTCTTGATCGCCCTGATGGGGTCAGGGTTCTGCGAGAGCTCGTTGGCCATGAGCCGAACGATGATCTCGGAGTCGGTGGTGGTGAGGAATGCCCAGCCCTCGGACTGCAGCTTCAGCCTCAGCTTATCCGCGTTTACGATGTCCCCGTTGTGCGCCAGCGACAGGTCGCCGTGCAGGGTCGTGACGGAAATGGGTGCGCAGTTCTCAGCGCACGATGAGCCGGTTGTGGAATAGCGGACGTGCCCGATCCCGGAATTGCCGCGGATGTTTGCCAGGGAGCGGTTGTTCAGGACCTCGTGCACCAGGCCCATGCCCCGGATGGTCTTGATGCGCCCGTCGAAGACCGATATGCCCGCGCTCTCCTGCCCGCGGTGCTGGATGACGCGCAGCCCTTTGCGCAGCTGGGACACGCAGTCGATTGTCAAAGCCAGTCCGGCAACACCGCAGAAGTGTTTGGGTTTGTCGGGCACGCCTAATCCCCCAGAGATCAATGCGTCTTGGCCCAGTTGTACGATCTCCACTTGGCGGTCTTACCATAGCCGCAGGACGCACAGGCGCCCTTCCTGATGTTGTACGCATGCTTTCCGCATCGGCGGCAAGGTATGTGGGTCTTCTTGCTGCCCATCTTACCCATGGCGGGTGTGCCCTTTCCCATAGAAACAACTCCTTAAGGTGAGATGTAGATCACATTGTCCCCGCGGACAATGGTGACGTTGAGCTTCCTCTTGACCTCGTTGTTCACAAGCTCCTCAGCGTTCTTGAGAACGAGGTTCATGTGAGGATCGTAGCCGTCCAGAACTCCACGGTATTCACGGTTGCCCTTAAGCTCCACGATGACCTGGCTGTTGATTGCCTGGTTGAGTACCATGAGAGGCTTCTGCATACTCTGTATCACCGTGCTGCCCGATTAATGCCAGGGTATTAAAAGCTTTTGCAGGTCGGCTGAGATCGCAAAGCCTTTCTTCACCATCTGGATGTGAGACTGTTCCGTCACATGAAGGCGCCGATGGTCGGGGCGTCGAGGCGGTCCATGTCATAGAAGATTATGCCCTCCCTCATCCCTTCCGGATCCAATCTCCCACCGTTGAGATGAGCGATGAGCGACGCCCGCCATAGAAGGTCCAATCCTGAGGACGCCAAGACCCCATAGTACACGTTCGGCAGCTCGTCTTCGTATCCGTAGTCGTCCAGAAGATAGTACGCGTAACCGAGGACCGAGTCGCGCTTATTGAGGGTCCTTAGGTAATGGGTAAACATCCCGGCACTTGGCCCCTCGGGGGCCAATAGAGGGACCTTCTTCGGGTCCAAGCCTCTCTTCCGCTCCATCCCGCCATCCTCGAGCAGTTGATACACGTCCAGCTCACCATCGGAGGAGATGAAGACGTTCCATCCTCCCTGAGGATCGCAATACACTGGCGAGGAGAGCGGGTCCTCGGACGCGAGCGACTCCAAGGAGACCTCCATGGCAGCCTGTCGCAGCTCCTCGGCCCTGTCTTGGTCCAAGGACAGATCGGTAGGGCACCCCCCCAGGTCCATGGGCTCGTCCTCGACCGACTGGTCGAGCATCCAGCCCAGGAAGGGGAGCTGAGATGCACGGTTCGACGCCTGCTCGAAAGTTGCCCTTAGCTGCTTGGGGGAGGCCTCGATCCCCGCATCGCGGCAATTGGATACGAACTGACGATGCACCTCCCTAGCCTCGTCCAGGCCGCTGCGCAATTGCCTTTCATTCTCATTTATCAGCTGAAGGCCGATGGGCACGGCGTCCTCGCCCTTGTCCATCCAGACCCCTCTGCAGGAAAGGTCGAGAGACACCTGGACCCGGTCCATTAGATGGACGTGGAAGGGGAATTGGCGGCAGTAATGTGGCCGATTGGGGTAGATGGAGCATCTCTTGTTGTCCAGGAAGGTGCATGGTCCGCTCCCGTTCTTCAGGGCCAGGGCGGTGTGGCGATGCGGTGTTCTGCGTGTAACGATGCGCTGAGGGAAGTTACGCTTGAAGTACTGCTCCTCTTGAGGCAGAAGCTCCGGCTGGCAGAGGCAGCACAGCTGGCAGTCGTCGATGCAATAGAACCGGCGGCCCTCCAGCTCCGACAAGTCAAGCGGGAATCCTGCGTTTGGCAACCACGTCCCTCCCGTCGCGCTCCCCGACCAATCCCCCATCCTCTACTAATAGCTGACCTCTGAGGAAGACGGCCTGAGGAAATATGGCCTCGTAGCCCTCGAACGGAGTCCAGCCGCACTTGGAATGTAGCCTCCTCGCACTGATCGAGGTGACAGCCCTCGGGTCCAGGACCATAAGGTCGGCGTCCTTGCCCTCCTCGATGGCTCCCTTATTCAGGCCGAAGACCTGGGATGGCGTCTCGCAGGCCGCCTTGACGAGCGCTTCGAGGCCGACCTGCTCCTTCCTCGCCAAGGCCATCATCAACGGGAACGATGTCTCCACCCCTGGGACTCCAGATGGCACCATGTCGAAATCCTGTTGCTTCTCCTCGCTGGTGTGGGGGGCGTGGTCCGAGGCCAGCATGGATATCTTGCCGGCCGCGAAGGCGGCGAGAAGAGCCTCCCTGTCTGCCCTGGTGCGCAAAGGAGGGTTGACCTTGCAGAAGCCCTTCTTCGTGCAGGATGAGATGTCCAGGAGCATGTGGTGCGGGGTCGCCTCGCTAGTGAAGCTGCCCAAGGACAGAGCACCGATGCCCTGCTTGCTGGTCACGTGACAGACGTTGACCTTGTTCTGTTGCGAGAACCGCACCAACCTCTCAATGGCCGACCGCTCTGCCTTTGTTGGTCGGGATTCAGCATGGTCCCTGATGCTCGACTCCTCACGTCTGATCATCAGGTGCTCGTCCTCCGCGTGAACGCTCACTACCTTGCCAGTGGGCTTGATCAGGTCCATCGCGCGTTTGATGTCCTTGTCCTCTGATAGGAGCACGCTCCCAGTCGTCGAGGACATGAATATCTTGAATCCTACGACCTGGTCGGCGATGCGCTGAGGGTTGGAGGCGTCCGAGACGCCCCCGAATAGACCGAAGTCCACCAAAGCTTTCTTCGAGGCTGTCTCCTTCTTTTCCAGTAAATCATCCCTCTGGATTGTCGGCGGCCTGGTGTTGGGCATGTCGAAGACGCATGTGACCCCTCCGAAAGCCGCAGCCAGCGTCCCAGTGGAAAAGTCCTCTTTCTGGGTCATGCCGGGCTCTCGCATGTGGGCATGGACATCGATGGCCCCGGGCAGGATGATCCGGTCATTGAAGTCGAGGTTCCTCTCCCCCTTCAGCACCTTTCTGACCCTCGATATCCGCCCGTGCTCTATCCCGATGCACACGTGTTGCAGCTTGCCCCTGTACCAAGCCCTGCCCTCGACTACCAGGTCCATCCAATCACTCGAGGGCTTTCCTGCTCACATTTCCGTTCGGCTTGCTCTCGGCGAACACCTCGGCCTGGAACTTGTAGACCTTGGAGCGCTTGTCCAGCCAGCAATCCGGTGTGAGACCCGCCTTCACGCATGTCTCCGCAAGGAAGGTCTCCGCGTCCCAGTTCAATTCCGTGGCCACCTGTGGCAGCAATAGCCCACGGAAGTATCCCATCTCCATTATAAGACCATCCTTGCCCACCTCCACTTTGGAGGGCAGCGACCTGCGGTCTTCGACCTTGACCTCCTCAGGCGGGGTGAGGATGCTTACCTCCACCAAGACCTTGTCCAGCTCCTGAGCTCTCAGATAGGGGAAACGGGGATCGTGGCAAGCGCCTTGGGCGGCTTTGACCAACGCCTTACCCAGTGAGTAGACTGGCTCGGGATACCCGATGCAACCGCGCAGGCCGTTCTCCGGGTACGTATGGATGGTGACGAACACCCCTCTCTTGTCCCTAAAGCTCCCTGGTGCATCGATCTGGCCGGGCTCCTCGTCCCTCGCCTCGGCTTCTATGGTCCTCCTGGCAATCTTAACTGCGATCTCTCCTTCACTTTCTTTCATAGGTTCACCCTCATCGCGCCACGGAACTGCGATGCGAACGGAAACTGCTAGGATATCATTTACCTGGAATAGATTTGAGAGAAGACCATATAAAGGATGTTGATTAAAGCGATGGCAGAATGCTTGAACTCCACCGACGCCAGAGCCCACCGACTAGTAAATACAGTAAATATCATTGTCCTCGCACCTAGTTTAATATTTCTGGAGTCGCAAGAACCGCATTGCTCCGCCTTCTCAGGAGCCAACCGATGAACAATCCAGGAAGTGAATGGAAAACCCTTTTATCGCTATCCCGACCTAATTACAAACATGAAGGAAAAGGCGAAGGACATCTTGGTCGAGGAGATAATGAGCCGCAACCCTCGCGCGGCTAGCTCCGACATCAATGCCCAGGCAGCGGCCAAGCTGATGAAGCATGAGGATGTCGGCAGCCTTATCATTCTCGAGGATGGAGCTGCTGTCGGCATGCTCACGGAGAAGGACCTGGTCCAGAAGGTTGTGGCTGAAGGGAGGTCATCTTCTAAGGTGCGTGTTTGTGACGTCATGTCCTCGCCCCTGGTCACCATCGGACCCAAGGAAAGCGTTTCCGATGCCGCCAGGAGAATGGCGAACCTCAAGCTGCGTCGCCTTCCCGTGGTCGAGGACGGAAAGCTGATAGGCATCTTGACGGAGAACGATGTCCTGCGCCTCTCGCCCTCCCTCATCGAGCTCACTAGGGAGTGGTCAAGGCTCGGAGCACGAGGCGGAATTCTCCCCAAGCAACTTATGACCGAAGGCTATTGCGATAACTGCGGCACCTATTCAGATCAGTTAGTGGAGAAGGAAGGTGAGCTGCTGTGCGTTGGCTGCCTCGATCAAATGGCCCTCCATGGTGATGGAGAATAGAAAAGGGGGTAAAGGGGGAATGGCCGGGGCCAATCTGGCGGCTCATTCAACTTTGATCTTCTTCAGCTTCGGGCCTTCCACGCTCTTGCCCTTATCCATGCACTCGATCTGAGCATCGATCAGGGCTCGGACCGTGAGAAGTATCTCCTTCTTCGCGGCTATCGCGTGCTTCTTCGCCTCTTCGGGCATCTTGGACTTTGGAATCATGCCATCTGCGGCGATGGCTAGCTCGCTCAATGCCTTGAATAGGTGCATCTGGGTCTCCTTGGACATCGTGCCACCCATCCCTCCCAGGCTGGCTCCGAAGCCTCCCTCCGAAGAGGGCTCCTCCTCGGGGTTCACCTCAATTGGCTCTTCGACCTTTTCTGCCTTTTTTCTGCTCGCCATTTGGCTCACCTCCCTCGAAACGTATCAACAGGTAGCCGTCCTTGAACTCAGCCTTGGTGGCCTCCTTCTTTATCATGGAATAGGGGAGGGACACCGAGCGCTTGTACCAGCCCACCTGTACTATCAAAGTATCACTTGACTTATATAATTCTACCTCCTGCTTCTCGGAAAATGGCAGCTTGATGGATAGGGTGTCCACGCCATCTTCGGAATAGATCTTGAGGGCCTTGTCCGCGGTGTAGACCTTGGTCGGGTCCTCCTTGTCGAACAGCATGTCCGCCAACCGCGTCAAGCTCGCCTTGCCCACTAACTCTGTGGAGAACTGGGTAGCCTTGAGCATGCGCAAGGGAGAAAACGACTCGTCGATGGTCTTCATGTACCTTCTCTGCTCTTCGACCTTCTCTTTGAAGTAATCGCCCGTGCCATCCTCGGGGAGGAGCCGATTGATGACCAGACTGTCTACGGTCAGGTTGTAGAGCGATAGATAGGTGTAAGCTCTCTTGGTCTCGTTGATCACCATCCTCTCCGGGTTGACGACCAAGCGGATGGAGGTGATCTCCGGGTTGTCCAGGATCTTCTTCACGACCTTCATGCGGTCGCGGATCTGGTCTATGTCATCGAACAATGCGTCGGATGGCAAGGGGGCGGACATTACCTTGCCGACGGTCACCCTGGCCAGCTTGGTCACGTTCTTAAGCATCTTGTAGATCTTGTCGAACCACCAGTCACTGACGTCAGGGAATGACAAAAGCCTCAGCGTCTCCCCGGTTGGCGCGGTGTCGATGACGACGACGTCGTACTCCTTGCTCTGGTCGTACTCCCAGATGTAGAAGAGCGCGGACATCAGCTCCATGCCGGGCCAGACCGTCATCTCCTTGGCGGTGACACCCTCGATGCCTTGTGAGGCGAGGAAGTCCGCGACGTACTTGTCGATCTCCTGCCAGCGATGCTCCATCTCATAGAGCACGTCGACCTCGAGGGCCCAAAGGTTCTCCTTGATCTTCTTCGGTTGCCCAGACAGCTGCTCCTCCAGGCTATCGGCCAATGAGTGCGCTTGATCGGTCGAGATTGCGATGGTCTTATAGCCCATCTCAGCAGAGCGCATCGCGGTGGCAGCCGCCACCGAGGTCTTCCCCACTCCACCTTTGCCAGTGTAAATGATGACCCTTATCGTTTCACCCAGGCATGCACCGAGGTGCTCATACAAAAAGGAAGCGGGAGAAGTCCGTGCTTTACTGTAGGAATTAATGAATCGAAAGGAAGGAATTAAGGTGCCGGGGAGGGGGTTCGAACCCCTGACCTTCGGATTTCCCTGGAGAGGTCTGGTGTATTACCTTACCCTATGAGTCCGACGCTCCACCAGGCTGAGCCACCCCGGCGTTGAGACTTACTTCTCCGTTTCCTCGGACTCCTCGACCGTCTCGTCCAGGACCTCTTGCTCGGCCTCGAGTTCCTCGCTCTCCTCAGCGGGGGCAGCCGGAGCCTCGACGGGCTTCGGCTCTTCAGCGGCGGGCTGCTCGATGATGGAGGTGTTCTGGGATTCGACGGACCCCATCTCCAGGACCTCGGTCTTACGGATCTCCACGCGCTTTATCGGAACGATGACCTTGGCTACATTGGACAGCATCTTGGCCAGATCTCCAGAGATGATGTGCTTCACTAGGTCGGAGATGGACATCTCTAAAACCACTTTCTGCAGCTCATTGGTCATGAGCGTGCGGACGGCGGTCTCCTGGGAGGCTTGGATCCTCTTGTCGGTGATGCTCATGGGCTTGATCCTGACCTTATAACTGTCCTTGGTGACGACGTCGATCACATGGTCGGTCTTGGTCTTCTTACGCCTCGTGAGCCTTCGGATGTAATCGCTGGTCAGGTCCTGCCCGATGAAGACGGTGTGCGCCTCCAGTCCCCGGACGTCATTGACCCTGAACCTTAGCTTGACATGCATCTTTGAAAAGTCGCCAGTGAGGTCGTGGACCGTCACCTCGGTGGTGCGGCCGATGAGGCTAGTAGCATCCGAGCTAGGCGTCTCGCCGAGAACAGCCTGGTTGAACATCATCGGAGCTTGGATCTTGTACCACTCCTTCGCCTTCCATCGGTCCTTAACTTTGCGCGCCGCGGGCTTCGCGACCGCCTTCTTCTTCTCAGCCAATTGAATAGCCTCCGTGCTTCAGGCAGATTCCGAAACGGTTACGCCTATTAAAGCTTTACTTGATGCGATAGGGGTGGCATACCGTCTTCTCTCTCACCTGGCCGCATGCTTTGCATTAGGCGGTGAACCATCCAAATACATTTGAGACACTTATGTGTCAACTGCCCGTCTTTGGTGTTGCATCACCATTGCTTGGACCTAAGTAGACATTTTCCGGCAAAATGAAAGAAAAGAGGAAAAAGGATGGGGAATTGTACTGGATGTCAATTCCTATCTTGGCTTGTTATCTTTGAGGACTCGCTCGAGAGATTTCTTAGAGATTGGGTCCGTCTCCGCGTCTTGATCTTGAAGCCGTTTTTCCATCTCTTCAGGTGAGCCCAAGGTTGAGAGAAAAGCAACTACGAAGGAAGCGGTATTCTCGATTTGGAACACCGCCACCTTCTCTGAAAGTTTTAGCTCTTTGTTCTCCCGCCTTGCCTGTATGTTCATAAAAGGGAGCAGCGTTTCTGGAAGCTCCCTTACAGTATACACACCGACCAAGCGCGCCTTGTACATCCGAGGGCCTCACAGATTGAACTTGGTCTCGTGCGCCTCAAGTCCTAGCTTCTCTCTGGGCATGCCGAAGGCCATGCCATAGAGCTGGGAGAGATGGATCACCGGGATATTGTATCCAGGAAGGTCCTTCTGAGACCGGTCATACTGGAGGTGGCAGAATGGACATACGTCGACGATCATCTGCACGTTGACCGCTTTCAGGTTCTTGAGCTTCTCCTCAGTCATCCTTAAGGCCGTTGCCGCATCGCGGGAACGAACTCCTCCGCCCGCGCCGCAGCACATCATCTTGTCCCGGTAGTTGATGCTCTTGGCGCCCGTGACCTCCACCAGCTCATCGAGGATCTTGGGCCTCTCAGAGTCGTCCAGCTGCTTGAATTTGGTGGGCTTGAGGAAATGGCATCCATAGTGCACGCCGACGGTGTAGCTGAGCGGGGTATTGACCTGGGCCTTGATCTTTTCAAGTCCGATTTCCTTATACAAAACCTCGGCAAAGTGGCGCACCTTAATAGTGCCGGTATACTTCATACCAATCTTGCCCAGCACATCGTTCACCTTTTTGAGCTCCTTGGGGTGGTGCTGCAGGATGTGGTTGGCCTCGAACAAGGAGCCGTAACAGCCGTTGCAAATGGTCATGATGTCGGTCTTCTGGGCCTCAGCAAGGGCCAGGTTACGTGCGGCCAGCGCCAGCCAGGTAGTCTGGTCGAAGGAGCGGATTACACCAGGGGCTGGACAACAGCCAGCACCTTCCAGCTCCGTAAGCTCCACGCCCAAGGACTTGAATACCTCCCTAGTGGCCAGCTCAATGCCCGGATACCTGAGGGGCGCAACGCATCCCAGGAAGAAGGCGTATTTCTGTGCCATCAGCTCTTCCCCCCCTTCATCAGCTTGTCGAATCCGCACTCCTCCATCACCTTACGGAAGTCGTCCATGGACTTCTTGTTGCCTACGGTGGTTGGCGGGTTCTCTGGCAAGCCCATCTTCACACGGAGCTTCTTCATCTCCTCGCCAAAGGGCACGGTCGCCCCGATCTTCAGCATGTTCTCGCCGATCTTCTTATGCTGCTCCGCCATGAAACCTTCCTTTACGGCCATGTTCCTTAGGACGAAGATGATGTCAGTAATCTGCACCTCGCGCGGACAGCGCTCCATGCAGGTGTAGCATGTGGTACACAGCCACAGCTCCTCGGACGACATAATCTCATCCTTCAGGCCGAGCTGAGCTTTTCGAATCAGCTGTCTGGTTCTAAACGCAGTCAATTTGCCAGACGGGCAGGACGCAGTGCAGGTACCACATTGGTAACAAAGCATCAGCGTGTCGCTGCCGGGTCCTCCTTCCAAAACCTTCTTCGTGAACTCAGGATTGGGCTCGCTGACCTTGGTCATTGAAACACCTTGGGCGGCTGACCGTGGAGGCTTTATTTAAATGTATACAAATTTCTCCCTTTGTATTACCATAAATGGTAACTCCTCGAAATTTATAAACGTCCCTTCTTCAGTTCCCGCAGCAGCCAGGAGACCTCTGGTCTTTCCTCGAAGAAGAGGGCCAATATTTTATGGGAGAGCTGCTGCGGATCTATGGCGCTGATCAGTTTGAGGCCCTTCCTCAGAGCCAAGGACTCGTTGATGAAGAAGCTGCGGTTGGATCGGATGAGCTGGGGAATGGCCCTGGTCTTGCCCTCGATGACATAGTTCTTACCAATCGCCTCAAGGTGGCGGAACCCGATGCGCTGGGCGCCATAGCGGAACCGCATATGAGGTTCGCCCTTGTCGACGTAAATCAATCGGTCCTCGCCCACCTCCTCGAACTGCACTCCCTCTGTCTCATATGCATAGAGGGGATCGTCCAGGATGACCACGTCCATCATCCCCGCCTTAAGCTCCCTGAGGTTGTGCTCATCGTCGGAGATGACCAAGTCGTAGCGAGCCTCTGAGTCCAGATTCGACAAGGTGGAGAGGAGCAGGTCCTCGGTCAGGATGGTCCCACCCACCACCACTGCCTCCCCGATCTTCATCCGCTCCAACAAGGCGCTGTACTCCCTGGCCATCTTGACGCCCTCCTCGTTGAGCGACGTGCCTGATGGGGACGTGACCAGAAGGCGCGCCTTGACCTTCGATTCGATCTGGGAGAGCGCGCGATGGATGACAGGGGTAGAAAGCCCTAGCCTCTCAGCGGCCATCCTTTGGCTGCCTTGGCGGTAGACCTCGAGCAAGACCTCAAGCTGATGTGGCGTGAGGTTGACGCCATTCACCCTCAAGGACGCTATCGGCTCTATCCTCATATGACCAAGACCAAAATGGTAACCTCATGGCTTCTTACTTCCCTTCCTTGATAAGGAAAGATACCACCTTTAATTGCCCTTCAACGTGGACGTCTCCGTTGGAAACCTCAAAAAGCTTTTAACCGACCCCACTCTCCCGGGTTCGGATGAAAGGAAGGAAGGATAAATTAGTGCTCGGAATAGGCTCTCCCTTCATTAGTGATGACCAGGTGGGCCTCCGCGTGGCTGAGGCCATCATGAAAATGGACCTACCTGATGTAGACGTCGATGAGGCCAGCGTGAGTGGCTTAGACCTGATCGAGATGATCCTTGACTACAAGCGCGTGATAATCGTCGACGCGATAACCTCGCGAGAGTACGAGCCAGGGACGGTGAGGGTCTTGGATAGGGGGGCGTTCACCCATGCCGTCCACGGGACCAATCCGCACGAGGCGAACGTCGTCACGGCGTTCGAACTGGGCAAGCGCCTGGAGCCTACCCGCTTCCCCGACGACATCCGCTTCGTAGCGATCGAGGCGCAGAACACCTATGACATAAGCGAGGAGATGACCCCCCCGGTCAAGGCGGCCCTTCCCCTCGCCATCCAGACAGTGCTGGAGATACTCAGGGAACCTCTGGCCTGATCAGAAGTCCAAGGAACCGAGGGACCGCACCAGGGCGCTGCCTTCCTTCTTGGCCATGTGCAGCACCAGGTTCATCTTCTTCGGGTCCAGGATCTCCTCGGCGCTCCTGGCCATGTCCTCTTCGGTGACAGCCTCCGTTTTCTGCAGGATCTGGTCCTCGGTCATCAGTTTTTTGGTCTGGAGGTAATGCTCCCCGAGGAAGAACATGCGGTTCTCCATCGGCTCCAGCTTCCGCACGATCAAGCCTTTGAGCCAGCGCTTGGCCCGGACCAGCTCCCCGTCCTCCAGACCATCCTCCTTCATCCGCTTCAGCTCCGAGGCAACCAGCTGGAAGACCTTATCCGAGTTCTCCGAGGAGGTGGAGAAATTGATGCCGAAGAGGCCTGTGTCCGTGAATGGATGAGCCATGGCCATGATGGAGTAGACCAGGCCGTTCTCCTCCCTGACCTTCTGATAAAGCCTTGATGATGTGCCCGCGCCCAAGACGATGCTCACCATGCTATGGACGAAGCGGTCGGGATGGGAGACCGGCACGCCCTGGAATCCCATCGCCGCATAGACCTGATCCCCTTTCCTGGGAAAGAGTTGGACCCCTGGATGGAAGGCTGGGGGAGTGCGCTCGATCCTGCGTGTGGCGCGCGGCATGCCGTCGAAGGAGCGCGCGGCCCATTCCACCACCTGACCGACGTCCACGTTCCCCGTCGCCACCACGGTCAGATGGGGGGGGCGATAGCTCTCCTCGTAGAATGCCCGGACATCGCTGGCTCGGATGGGCATTATGCATTCAACGCTGCCGCTCTCCGGATTGGCCATGGGGTTGCCGTCCCAAGCCGTCTTGGCCAAGAGCTCATGGATGTAGTTGTCCGGCTCATCCTCGGCCATCTTGATCTCCTGGACGACCACCTTCTTCTCCATCTCCAGGTCCTTTTTCTCGAAGAGCGGCTCGCTCATCATCTCGGCCAGGAGGTCCTCAGCTACCGTAACGGTCTCATCGATGGTCTGGACGAAGTAGCACGTCACCTCCTTTCCAGTGTAGCCGTTCATCTCCCCTCCCGCCGCCTCGACCAGCTGGCTGATCTCCCTGGAGGTGTGCGATTCCGTGCCCTTGAAGAGGAGGTGCTCGAGGAGATGGGCGATGCCGCATTTCTCCTGCGGCTCATCTCTGGACCCCACTCCAATGTAGACCGCCACCGCCGCGGAGCGGCTGTAGGAGAGCTTGTCAACTATGACCGGGGTTCCACCAGGAGTCTTGCGAAGCAATAACTGTTCCTTTTTAGCGCGCATACAAGTGACCGTCCTTAGCGATGAGGGAACCGAGGCCCCCGACTTTAAGATATGTTATATCGGGCCCACCGCCACGAAGCGTGACCTCTGGTTGACTGGTGGCCAAAGGATATTAAGAATGCCCTCCATTGGAGGCGAGGTGAGAGGATGACCAACGAACTTTTCGTACATGAGTACAAGCATCTCAAGCTGGACCGCGCCATGGTGGTGATCGGATTCCCAAGCATCGGCCTTGTCAGCTCCATAGCCGCCAACTTCATCGTCAAGCAAATGAAGCTGGAGAAGGTGGCCGCCATCATATCGGACGATTTCCCTCCCTATTCCATCGTACATGAGGGCAATATCATCCCCCCGATGCGCATCCATGCTGGCTCTCGCATCTGCGACGAGAAGGGCGAGAAGTGCGAGCACCTCGTGGTCATCACCTCGGAGTTCATGCCCCCACCCAATCTCCTGCGGCCCGTGGTCGACCTGATAATCGAATGGGGCAGGAAGTACGACGCCAACACCATCCTCACCCTGGAAGGCATTAACATGGGCGACAACCCGGAACAGAAGGAGATATTGGCCGTGGCGACGGGCGAGAGGTGCAAGAGCATGCTCTCCAGGTACGGGCTCAAGGAGTTCAACGAGGGCATGGTATCAGGGCTCTCGGGAGTGATGCTATCGGAGGGCGACCGCCTCAACCAGGACGTGATCTGCCTTCTAGGGCCGGCTCGGGTGGACTATCCTGACGCCAGAGGAGCCGCGAGACTACTGGAGCAAGTGGCCAAGTTGCTCCCCGAGCTTAAGCTCGACCCCGAACCGCTGTTCAAGGAGGCGGAGACGGTGGAGAGGGAGCTGCGCTCCAATCTGGAGAGGATGAAGTCGTCTTCGCGCAGGACCGACGAATCCGTCCTTTACGGATGATCGCTCAGAGGATGCTGCCTACCAGGGCAGCCTCTTGGAGGCCTCTCGAATATTTTTATGCACTATACCGAGCGGCTTGATGGTTTGTTCCATCCTCCAGACATTGCGCCCGCTCCGCTCATAAGCAAGATGACTGCTGGACGAACAATGATTAATAACGTCACAGGACCATCCCGCTCCAGCATGGAGAAGAGAAGGATCATACGCAAGGTCTGCCTCCTTGGCGACGGCGGGGTAGGGAAGACTAGCTTGGTTCGCCGCTACGTCGAGGACTCCTTCCGGGACGAGTACATCGTCTCATTCGGCACCAAGGTCTCTAAGAAGGTGCTAGACCTTGGCGATACGGAGCTTACCCTGATGCTCTGGGATATATTAGGCCAGAAGAGCGATGATGCGCTGCACTCTGCCTATTACAAGGGGGCCAACGGCGCTTTACTGGTATGCGATGTCACTCGAGAGCAGACGGTCGAGCACCTTGGCAAATGGAAGGACAGTCTCCTCAATTCCGCGCCAGGCGCTAAAATCATCATGGTGGCGAACAAGGCGGACCTCGGACCAAAGGTCCCACTGGACAAATTGGAGTCGATGGCGGGGATCCTGGGAGGGAAGATGGTGATGACCTCGGCCAAGACCGGAGAGGGGGTCGAGGGCGCTTTCTATGCTCTAGGAGGAGCCATAATGGAGGCAGGGAAATGAGTCAGCAGCCCAACCCGTTCTTCGTCATGCCTGGATCGGCGCTGATCGACCTCCGCGAGGAATTGGAGCTGATCGAGGACGAGAAGGCCAAGGAGACCCTCGCCCGATATGGCTATCGAGCCGGGGTCGGCCTCATCAAATCCCTCGGGGTGGAGGTCTCCTCCTTCGAGGAGTTCAAGGAGGTCCTCCCGCAGCTATGGTCGGAGACCGGGCTGGGAAGGATGCGGATCAAGGAGGCCGACCAGGATAGCATCACAGTCACCTTCGAGGAGTCCATCGAGGCGCGCCATGGGAGGCGCTGCGATTTCACCCGCGGCTATCTGTCCGGGATGGTCTCCAACCTGCTCAAGCGCAAGTACGAATCGCAGGAGAGCGAGTGCATCGCCGACGGCAAGTACCGCTGCGTGCACATCTTGAAGCCCGTGGAGGGGACCTTCAAGGGGGGCAGGCAGCTCGCCGAGGGGGAGCGCAAGCACTCCCTGGAGCCTGGCTACTCCTATCTGATCGAGTCGGAGGACCCCTATGCCGGCTTCGACGTCTTCCTTGATTATGTGTCCCATGGGAGCAAGGGCATGTGGATCTCCCGCGAATATCCCGAGAAGGTGAAGAAGAAGTTCGAAATCGGGGACCTGCCGCACCTTTGGCTCTCTTATGAGAGGGACATCGCCTACGCTCGCGAGCCGACCAACATCCCCCTGATCTACGCCGAGATCAAGGGCTTCCTCGACAACTCCGATGGGGGGATCGTGCTGCTGTCCGGCCTCGAGTACATGATGTCCCAGAACACCTTCCTCAAGGTGCTGAAGTTCCTGCAGCTGTTGAACGAGAACGTGGCGGTCAAGGACGCCTTGCTCATTATCCCCCTGAGCCCTCCAGCCCTCTCCGCGAGGGAGGTCAAGATGCTCGAGCGCGAACTGCGCATCTTCCAGCCTATGTGAAAGCTTGTCCCGATGGGAATAAACTTAAATTCTGAAATCCGATAACTCGCCTTATGAACCTAGTCCCCAAGAAGTTCTTCATAACTTCAGGGTGCGCAGTGAGCAAGGTCTCGGACCTGAACGCGTTCGATGAGGCGCTGAAGGCCGCGAAGATCGGCGAGCAGAACCTCGTGTCCGTGTCCTCGGTCCTGCCAATCGGCGCCAAGCAGGTGCCGGTCCGGGACCTGCCGATGGGCAACATCACCCATTGCGTGCTAGCTCAGATGCGAGGGGGCGAAGGTGAGATGATTTGCGCGGGCATCGCCTACGCCTTCCGCAAGGACGGCAAGGGCGGTTACGTGGCAGAGGGCCACATGCACGGCACCAAGAAGGCCCTCAAGGAGGTCCTGGAATGGAAGATGACGGAGATGGCCAAGCTGCGAGGCATCGAGCTCAAGACCATCCACTACGCCATCGAGGAGCTGTCCATCCCCATGGACCATTACGGCGCCTGCGTCGCTTCGGCGGTCTTCGTCGAGTTCTGATGTTCGGAGTGATCATCTGCCCCAAGTGCCATCGTGCCAGGGGCGTCTCCCTTTCAACCAGCAAGGCCAAGTGCCCCCATTGCGGGCACAGCATCGACGTCTCTCTGGCCAAGGTCTATCACCGCACCGATTCCCACGAGGAATTGGTCCTGGCGGTCCAGAAGGTGACAGAGCGCTTGGCGGTGGACATCGAGGACTATCCTGCCAAGAAGAAGAGGAGGAGCAAGCCCAAGAGCCTGGAGGGGAAGAGGTCTTTTCGCACCGAGGAGGACCTTCGCCAGCTGATCGGCGAACTCTCCGCCGCCAAGGGTGAGTTCTCCCTTCAGGACATCTCGTCCAAGGCCGGGGTGGACGAGCCCAAGGCGGAGAAGATAGCGCAGGCGATGATTGATGCAGGTTTAGCCTACGAGCCCGGCCCTGGCCGGTTCAAGCCGCTGTCGCCCTGACGCGCGACCCTGATGAAGGTGCCTGCATACAAGCGCGGACGTTGTCAAAGAGGGAGCCCACGGTGACCGATTCTAGGCTTTCGGAGTGCTCGAGCGAGATGAAGCCCTCCTCGTAGGAAGGCCCCTGGCCAGGAGGATAGGAGCCCTCGTCATAATAGTAGTTGAACGAGTAATAGAAGTCGCTGAGGTGCTCACCGTTCCCGTCATCGGTGTACTCGACGATGCGGTTCGGCATCCAGCGCATGAAATCACGATTGACGGTATCGATCGCCACGGTCTCCGACCCCCCCTCCTCAGAGGGACATAGGCCTGGACCCAGCCATGCCCGAACCAATCGTCCTGGCCCTTGTCGTACAGCGCGCCAAGCTGAATCCAGGCAGGGACGCCCGAGGCCCGGGCCAATGAGCAGAACAGCATGGCCTGGTCGTCGCAGTCGCCTATCATCGATTCCATGGTCTGTTCGCTGGTCTTCGGCGTCCCTGATGTGCTCAGGGTCGTGTAGCCAATGTTCTTGATAGTCCACTTGTAGATGAGATCGAGGATCACGAAAACGTTGGTCTCGTTGCCTACGATCTCTTGGGCCTTCTGCTTGATGGCCATGGAGCTCATATCGATCATCCAGCCATCGTCCGTGGCCCATTCGTTCTGCAAATAATCGTCCTTGATGCTGAGGGGCACGTCCTCGGTCGTACCTGCGTCCTGAGCATCTATGTCCCAGACCTGGGTGTCCACCCTTATCTCATAGGTCATGTGCACCGTGAAGGTCTGGGTCCCCGTGAGTATACCGTGCTCCCATACCATCCATTCGTCGCCGTACCTGAGGACCTGGTCCCCGCGAGGCGATGCTGAGACCGATAGCACCTGCTGCAGGGAATAACCATCTCCCGTCACATGGCGAGGCAAGGGCACATCCAAGGTGAAGCTGTCGATGGTACCTGCGTTGGCATCTACCGAGAGGGTCCTTTCCAGACGGTAGTTGGCATAGGCGGGTACCTTCTCCTGGAACGGCGACAGCAGGAACTGGGATATGGCGTTCTGGGCCGCGGGGGTGATGAGGATGACCGCCACCAACAGTAGGACGATGAGAACGACGACGATCTTGAGCGCGCTCCCTCGCCCATCCCTGTCCATAGTTACCAGACCCGCGGTCGGCTAATTCAACTTTTCGACTCTGGCCGCATATTTGGTAACACCTTCCTTGATCAAGGCGGGGAGCACCTGGAAGTGCACGCGGTAGTACCAGTAAACGGTGATCGCCGTCGCCACGACCAGGCAGACATATCCTAGGATGGAGGCCGGGCCGGAAAAGAACCCGATCATGACCAGGTTGTAGGCCAGATGGACGAGGATGGCGTTGGCGAGAAAGCCGAAGGGCTGCCCCTTGGTCACGCCCACCCCGATGATCGCCCCGGTCGCTCCATTGAGCAGGCAGAGCTGGATGGCGAAGACCATGAATATGACGTAGTCGAGCGGGGTCGGAGCTATCTCCCCGAGCCTCAAGGCGGTCAAGGACCCCCATATGTAGCCAATGGCCACGGTGCCGCCCATGCCTAGGCCGATCGTCAGCCCATAGAACGGCGTGTCGAGCTTCCGAGAGAACCTCTTGAGGTTCAGGACCAGCACCTTCACCGCCTCATAGATGACGGCGAAGATGAGGGCGAACGCCACCTCCTCCAGAGGGAAGTACTGCTGAACCGCGTAGATGACGACCCCCAGTACCATCCCGACCGGGAGGAGACCGAACACCCTGCGGTCGTCGAAGAAGGGTTTCTCCACTGCGGGGTAGGTGTAGTCTTTGAGGGTCCAATACATCAAGGCCAGCGCCACGCCCATTCCCATGGCCGCGGCGATGTACATGTCATAATTCATTACGCCACTGCGACGCCTTCACCCTATATAATTTTGACTAGCTCAGGCGCCTCCCCGTTCCTCTGCCACCAGCTTGTCGTAGTAGTGCGCGACCACGCAGGCCTCCACGCACTTTCCGCAGTTCGCGCATCGCTCCTCATCGACCTCGAGCCCTTCCTCGATGACGATTGCCTGCTTCGGGCAGTTCTTGACGCAGATGCCGCACTTGGTGCAAAGCTGTGCCCTGAGGAAGGCCTTGACCCCCGATTCGAAGGCCTTGGACGCTTGTTCGGGGGTGGGTGCGTTCGCCACCACTTGGCCTCCAGCGAATACTTTGATTGTGGATTTCCCGACCTTGGTGAGGGCGACCCCGTACTCCTCGGCCACCTTCGTCTTGCCGACCGTCTTGAGGGCCTCTCCCACCGAGCCGAAGCCTCGGCGCGCGGGCGCGGATATCACGCCCTCGACCGAGTACCCGCCAGTGACGCAGGGGCTTATCCCCTTTACCAGCCTCAGCCTGAGGCTGTCCGCCCTTTGATGCGGGACCTGGAGGTCGGCCTGTTCGGCCAAGAGCCTCATCTTCGGAGGTAGGACCTTCCAGCGCCAGAATCCGTAGCGCACGAAGTCCCTTCCTGCCTTGTTCCTCTCCGCCCAATCCAGGAGATGCCTCTCCCATCTCGAGTGCAGGTCGGGATGGAGGGAGGCGGTCGACCTCCATTCGCTGGCCAGGCATGCCGGGCAGAGATAGCAGCCGATGCGCTCGAAATCCTCCTCATATAGAGGATTATAATCCAGCCCCTTCCACCAGATGTAGCCCCAGACCTCCGCGGCTATCCATCCCCGGATAGGGTTGAGGATGGTCTGGTTGGGCACGAAGGGGTTGCTCTCCACGAAACCGATCTCCGAGCGGGCGAATGACTCCAGCGCGCGGTTGCCCTCGATCGTCACCGTCCCCTGGGGGAAGGTACGCTCGATGGCTTCGGTAAGGGGGGCGAGCTTGCAAACCTTGCAGCACCAGCGGAAGTCCTTGGCCGGAGGGCCGAAGGCGTCCACCTGCTCCCAGAAGGCGTTCCCGGCATCGGCCACGAGCAATCGCTCCTTGTGCTTCTCAGCGAAGCTGCGCACGTATTTCGAGGTCTCGGGGAACTCCAGCCCAGTGTCGATGAAGACCAGGGTGTAGGACTTGAGCGCCTTCTTGACGATGCCATAGCAGGCAAGGGAGTCCTTGCCTCCACTGAAGGAGAGAGTCACCGGCTCCTTGCGATTGAGGGCGAACGACTTGACATCGCTCACCGCTTTGGACTCTATCTCCTTCAGATATGAGACGTTGGAGTTGACGAACTCGGCCCATGTGGAGCGACCTGGGGACCAGACCTCGGCGAGCTTGCCTACCTCCTTGACATGGAGGCTAATCCGGCACCCCTCGCCCAATGAGCATGCGGACCGGGCCTTTGCGGAGCACACCAGCCCGCCGGCGACAGCGATCACTGGGTCGCCATCATGGACGCCCTCGTCGATATCCAGGACCTCTTGAGGAGGGATGTTCTTACCCTTCAGGTGGCCTAGCTGGTGCCTCATCGTCGCCTTCCCCTTCCTCGCCGCCTGCACCATAAGCAATGCGCCGTCCGCTTTAAGCTCCAGGACGAAGCCCTGCTTGCGCAGATCGAAGCGCAGGGTCCCTACCACCCTCCCTCCGACCACGATCTCGTCGGTACGGTCCTCCCCCGATACCTTGTTCAGGAATATCGGACGACCTTCGAGGATGCTGCCCGCGCCGAAGTGCCTCTCGAAAAGGTCGGCTACCAGCTGATGGCTCTTGCCCAGGGCTGGACGGATGTCGCCTGGTAAGGAGACCAGGAACGGCCTTCCCCCCAAGCCGCACGCGTCGCAGCTCCTGCCTAGAAGGAGCGTCCCGCACCTGTCGCACCAATGAAACTCTGCCTTGCCATGCCTCGGCCTGTTCGCCATAATCCTGCAGCATTCGGCATGCCTCTACTTCAATCTTCCTGGGGATGAATCCGGACGCCCTGGCTTGTCGAAATGGCAAGGGGATAGGCTAAAATAGCGTCATCGGAATGAGGCGGAGGTCGAGTGCAGAGAATGTACGATGATCAGGGCGCGCTGTACATCCCTCCCGGTCACGGGAAGATAAGGTTCAGCAAGACGGAGACTTTGCACATACTCGTCGGTTTGGCCGCCCTGATCTTCGCTTTCTACATGATGTTGACGCACGACATTGACCCGACCTTCGATGAGAGCATGTACTATCTCGCGGCGGCAACCGTCGCGGTGGTCACCGGCTTCTTGCTTCATGAGCTGGCGCATAAGTTCTTGGCCCAGAAGTACGGGGCTTGGGCAGAGTTCCGAGTTTACCCGTTGGGATTGATATTGGCGTTGTTCCTCGCCCTCTTGTCTGGTATCGTTTTCGCGGCGCCGGGCGCGGTCTACATCCAGGGCAGGATCACCAAGGAGCAGAATGGAAAGATAAGCCTGGCCGGACCGGGGCTGAACCTAGTCTTCGGTCTTGCTTGCATAGCCCTGCTCTTCTTCCTGCCCCTGGAGATCATCTTCATCGTCGGATGGATCAACCTGTTCCTGGCCGCATTCAACCTCATCCCCTTCGGTCCTTTGGACGGGGCTAAGGTGTTCAGGTGGAACGCCGGGATCTATGTCCTGGTCATGGGGGCAGCCATCGCCTCCCTTGTGGGCACCTGGTACCTGCTCTGAGGAACTAGGATTCGTACCTCGGGCAGGGATAGCGCAACTTGCGGATGATGCTACCTTCCCAGTCCATCATCTTGCCGGGGTTCAGGATGTTATTGGGGTCCATGGCGCGCTTCAGGAGGCGCATGGTCTCCAGCGCCTGCGGGCGCTCCCTGGCCATGTAAGGCGCCTTGGATATGCCCACCCCGTGTTCGCCGGTGACCGTTCCTCCTAGTGATATGACTGCGTCGAATATCTCGCCTACCGCCCTCTCCCCCCTCTGCCAATAATCTTCGGAGGTGGGGTCGAGCAGCATCTTGGTATGCAGGTTGCCATCGGCCGCATGGCCATAGGTTCCGACGATGACGCCGTTCCTCTTGGCGATGGCCTGGAAAGCCACCACAGCATCCGGTATCTTGGAGATGGGGACGGCCATGTCGTCCGCCAAGGACACGGAGACCAAACCGGCGCCATAGCGCGACAAGGAGGACATTATGCTCTTCCTCCCATAGGTCCATTTGGCCATTTGTTTGGGATCAGTGGAGACCTCCACGCCTGTGGCCCCGACCTCCTGGCAGATCTGCCTCACTGTCGCGGCCTCCTTCTCCACCATCTCCGGCTCGCCGTCGACCTCAATCATGCACAACGCCTCGACGTCTGGGAAGCCCGCCTTGACCGTCTTGTTGACGGCCTTGATGCAAGTGGAGTCCATCAGCTCGATGGCCGATGGGATGAGCGGCTTGGCTATGATCTTGGATACGCATTTCCCCGCGAGCTCCAAAGTGGTGAAGGCGGCCAGGATCATGGCAGCTTTTTTGGCCTTGGGGGCGATTCGAAGGGTCGCCTCTGTGATTATGCCAAGGGTTCCCTCGCTGCCCACGAAGAGCCGCTCCAGCTGATAGCCCGAAGAGTTCTTCATAGTACGGGTGCCAACTTTAATGACCTCTCCGCTGGCCAACACCACTTCCAGACCCAGGACGTAATCCCGCATGGCCCCATACTTGATCGCCCTCATCCCCGAGGCGTTGGTGGCGATCATTCCGCCGATGGTGCAGGCCTCGCCGCTTCCAGGCGCGGTCGGTATCGAGAACTTGAATGGGGCTAGTGCCTCCATGAGCTTGTCATAGACCGCCCCTGCCTGGCAAACGCAGAAAAGGTCCTCGACCCTTATCTCCTTGATGGCGTTCATCCTGGTCATGTCCAGGACGATGCCCCCTCGGATGGGGACGGCGCTACCGCACAGCCCGGTCCCCCCACCGCGGGCAAGTATGGGGATCTTGCGCTCATTGGCCAATTTCACGACCCTCGATACCTGATCGGTGCTGGTCGGCTGTACCACGATCTCGGGCGAGCTGTGATGGATGGAGGCGTCGAAGCCGTAGGTATAGAGATCCGCGACCTTCGTGGAGCATCTTCCTTCCCCGACCATCCGTTCGATGGCTTCAATATCGCTTCGGTCCAATGGAATCGATTGAGAAATCGAGCACCGACTAATAAATTGTGCCTCGCAAGGTCATGCGGATTTCGGGATGCGTCTTGATGGCGGTTGTCCTTGAAAGTGTTTTATACCGGCCTTCAGTTTCACGATGGTGGACAAGCAACAGGTCGCCATGCTGGCGATCATAGGCGGCTCTCTCATTTTCTCCCTTAAGCTAATCGCCTTCCTGGTGACCGATTCGGTCGCCCTACTGTCTGACGCCCTGGAGTCGATCATTAATATCGTGGCCTCGATCATGATGCTGCTCTCGATCAGGATCTCGGCGCTGCCCGAGGACCAGAACCATCGCTACGGTCATCAGAAGGCAGAGAACATCTCCGCCTTTGCCGAGGGCTTTCTCATCCTCATCGCCGCCTTCCTCATCATCGCCACGAGCATCAGTCGGCTATTCAATCCCATTGAGCTTGCCGATGTCAATATTGGTCTGGCGATCTCCCTGACCGCCACATGCATCAACGCCGCCCTGTCCTATATCTTATTAAAGGAAGCGAGGAGGAGCGGCTCAATCGCCTTGGAGGGAGATTCCAAGCACCTTCTATCGGACGTGCTCTCCTCCTTGGGCGTGGTTGTCGGTCTCTTCATTGCCAGCATCACTGGTTGGTATATACTCGACCCTCTGCTCGCTCTGCTCGTGGCCGCGATCGTCATCAGGATGGGCGTCGGCATCGTGCGCAAGGCATCGACGGACCTCATGGACCAGAGCTGTCCGGAGGTCGAGAAGAGGATCCAGGAGGTCATGGATTCCACGAAGGGATACATCGAGTACCATGACATCAGGACAAGGAAGAACGGCAACAACTATTACGCCGAGTTCCACCTCTGCGTCAAAGGCGATATTACGGTCAGGGACTCGCACAAGCTGACAGACGGTATCGAGGCCCAGCTGCGGAAGGATTTCCCTGGGATAATGATGAACATCCACGTCGAGTCCGAGGAGCAGTGCTGCAAGGACCGACCCAGACAATGAAAGGTCGGCTCAACCGCCCTTCTTCTCCAGCCACTCCCGTTTCAGGATCGACATGACCGCGTCGTCCCTGAACTTGCCCGCTTGGAGTCGATGATGGCGGAAGATGCCCTCGCGCCTGAAACCGCACTTCTCATAGCACCTCTGCGCCCTGAGGTTCTCCATGTCGCAGTACAGCCAGATGCGCTCGAGGTTGAGCTCCTCGAACATGTAGCCAAGCAGCAGGGTGATGGCCTCGGTGCCGTAACCCTTGGACCAGCATTCCTTCTCGCCGATGATGATGCCGATGTCCGCTCCTCGGTTGGTCCAATCGAAGTGGACGATTCCCACGTTACCAATCAGCCGGCCTTCCAAGGTCTCGACGCAGAAGACCTTGGTGTCCTTGTTGACCAGGGAATCGTACCAGCTCTCTTCCTCCTCCATCCCCATGGGGGGCTGGCGGAGCAGGAACCTGGTGGTCTCGGGGTCGTTGAACCATTTCACGAACATGGGGATGTCCGAGCGCTGGGGAGCCCTCAGCCTGACCAGCTTGCCCTCGAGCATCTAGCTCGACCTCCATTCCGTGTCCAGGATGCTCATGTGGTAGGCATCCCTCCATTCGCCATCATGGAAATGGTCGTGCCTGGACCTCCCCTCCTCCACGAGCCCACAGCTCCTGTAGAGGCGGATGGCCCGGTGATTGTATTCGGCCACTCTGAGCCAGATTCGGTGAAGCCCACGCGAATCGAACCCGAAGGACAGCAGGAGGCGGACCGCCTCCTTCCCCAGGCCCTTGCCCCAGTCCTTGACCTCTCCGATGACCAACCTCATCTCCGCGGCAGCGTTCCTTTCGTCCTGGTTCACCAGACCGATGATCCCTATCGGCTCCTGGTCCTCGAGCTTGACGATAATGAACCATTGGGACCTGACGTCCCGCAGCATCCTCTCCACCATCACCTTCTCCTCCTCCAAGGAGACGCAGAAGAAGATATGCTCCGCGCCCAGGTCCTCGAGCACCCTCTGGTCGTTGAACCACTTGAACAACGAGAACACGTCCTGGTTTTCTAGTGGCCTGAGCCCCACCCTTTCTCCTCGCAACATCGTTTTTCGCAGGGCCTAAGGCGGATAAATCATTATCCATGGTAATGGGCGCTCGAAAACCAACCCCGCTTTACGTCGTTGACGCATGCTGGCAGTCGGCACCTTCATAAAAGGTATAAGGAGGAAGGGCATTCGCCCCAAGCATGGACCTCAAGATCGTTCTCCTTGGTCCCCCTGGCTCTGGAAAAGGTACCCAGACAGAGAGACTGTGCTCCGAACTCAAGCTCACCAAGATCTCCACCGGCGATCTCTTGCGCGAGGCGGTCCGCAACAAGACTGCCCTCGGTGCGAAGGCCAAAGGATTCATGGAGGCGGGCAAGCTCGTCCCCAACGAGCTGGTCATCGACCTCGTGAAGGAGAAGATGCAGAGCATTAAGGGCGGGGTGATCCTGGACGGGTTCCCTCGCAGCTTGGAACAGGCCGAGAAGCTGGATAAGTTCGCCAAGGTCGACCTGGCCGTGGACATAGAGGTCAACGAGGACAACCTGGTCAAGCGCCTGACCTTGCGGAGGACCTGCAAGAGCTGCAACGCCGTCTACCACCTCGAGTTCAACCCCCCCAAGAAGGAGGGAAAGTGCGACAAGTGCGGCGGAGAGCTCTTCCAGAGGTCGGACGACACGGAGGAGACCGTCAGGGAGCGACTCAAGGTATACAAGGAGCAGACGCTCCCCCTCACCGCCTACTATCATAAGAGAGGCATACTGCGCAAGGTCGACGGCGAGGGGGACATCGGCGTGGTATATGGGCGCGTGCTCAAGGCAATCAAGGCGAAGTGAGCCTCCCTTACCATCCTTCAAGCGGTCGACGGAGTTGGCCGCCATAGGCAAAGGGTTAAGAATGGGAAATTTCTAGGGGGGACGCACAGCCCCGTAGTGTAGCGGTCAATCATGCGGGACTCTGGATCCTGCGACGGCAGTTCGAATCTGCCCGGGGCTACCACTCCTCTTCTCTTTATCGGCTGTGCATCAGGTCATCCGGGCCTTGCCCGAGGCGAGGTCCTTGAAGTACTCCTCGCCGTCGCGCGGTCCCCGTACTATCAGAGTGTCTCCGACCAGAACGTTCGTGTCCTGGTCCGGGCCGTAGATGTACTTGCGGTCCCTCTTGATCGCCACCACCCACATCCCTGATTGGCTAGCCAGGCGCGACTCCCCTAGCGACTTGTCCGCCAGGTCGCTCCCCTCCATCACCGTTGCGGTGGCGATGGTCACCTCCGCCTCGCGGATGCTCATCTTGATGACAGGGTGCGGCTCCACGTTCTTCATGACCACGTCGGCTATGCCGCTGGCCGCATCGCAGATGCCCTCCAATGACTCGATGAGCTTGATGGTGACGAAGGCTCTCGAGGAGTCCCCGTCGGCCATAGCTCGTTTGATCGCCTCCTGTTGGATGGAGGAGGAGAGCTCGTCCGTGTACTCCTCCAGCTCCATGACCTCTTGGGCGATGTCGCGGTTGTTGTAAAGCAGCGAGGAGTAGGCCAGGTCCACCATCAGCTCCGAGGTGTCCTTCATCTCCAGGAGCCTCAGCTCAAGCTCCTCCATCAGACCGCCTCCTCGACCGGGTACTGCGGCCAGCGCCTCTCGCCACTGGCGAAGGCGCGCAGGACCTCGTAACCGTTCTCAGTGCCGCGAACGATGAGCATGTCGCCCGCCTTCAACCGGTTGTTCACCTCGGGGTCGTAGATCCAGCGCTTCCCCCTCTTCAAGGCGATGATGCGCATACCCGTCTCCGACTCGATCCCCATCTCATCGATGGTGCGGTTGACCATGTCCGATTTCTCGGCCAGGGTCAAGGACTTGATCTTCTCCTCCGCCTCCTTGAGCACTATGGGCAGGAAGGGTCGCCTATCGCTCTCATGCTTGAGCAGGTTGACTATGTCCCCCGCCGCGTTGGAGATGGCCTCGGCGGAGGAGGCGACCTGCAACAGACCGGCGAGCTGCTCGGCGTCGCGCTTGGTGCGGGCGGAGAGCATGGCCTTGATCCTGATGTTGTAGAGCAGAGAGTCCATGCGGCTCTCGAGATGCTGAACCTCATCGGCCATGTCCTGGCTGTCGAATACCAGAGCCGCGTAAGCAAGATCGACGATGACCTCCGATGTGTCCTTCATCTCGGTGAGCAGGTCGCGCACCGTCCTCGGGACCTTTTCCTTGCCCTCCTCCTGCCCTAATGATGAGGTCAGTTCAGGCACCCCCTGCACCATACCGTGAGCTCGATGTGCCTATCGGCCTGGACCTGGTCCTCGTCTGCAAGCTAACCATTCCCGGCCACCTCCGCAAAACCGCGCGGTGGCCTCGTTCCTCCATCTTGCTGTGGATATTTATCGCTTGTCCCCTCGAGCCAGATACCTATGGGCATGGGAATCGCCCTGGTCCAGCGCTCACATAATATATGCTTAATCTCTACCCCATTGCGAGACGCCCATGAACCCCGTCGCCGACGTCCGCGGATTCTTCTCCCGCAACCGGAAGGTGTTCACCCTGGGCTTCGTGGCGCTGATGATCTCCTCGGTGGGGGACCTCCTTGCCGGGGCCACGCTCGGCTCGATGTCGGAGGCGCTGAGCGCCCTCGCAGGCCTGATCGATCCTCATCCCTCCGGCGATCGGAATGAGGGGAAATATCTTCGGGGCGCTCGGCTCCCGGCTGGGGACGGCCATGAACATCGGGACCTTCGAGCTCTCCTGGCGCAAGGGCAGCCTGCTGCGCCAGAACTTCGAGGCGTCCCTATTGCTCACGGTGATCATGTCTTTCCTGATGGGGGTCATGGCCTCGGGCATCGCCACTCTGCTAGGCGTGGAGGCGGAGCCGGTGGAAGTGTTCGTCTTCATCTCGGTGGCCGGGGGCGTGCTGGCCGGGATCGTTCTGGTTTTCATCAACATCCTGGTGGCGTTCATCGGTTTCAGGCGCGGGTGGGACATAGACAACTTCTCCGCTCCCATCATCACCGCGGCCGGGGACATCGTGACCTTGCCCATGCTCTTCCTGGCGGCGATACTGGTGATGGACGGATACATATCCCAGGCATTCCTGGAGGCGTTCGCCCTGGTCCTGCTGGTCATCGCCGCCTACCTCTCATGGAGGGTCTGGCGCATGAAGGCCGGGGAGACCAGACGCATCGTGGTTCAGACTGCGCCTGTCCTGGTGCTGTGCATCGTCCTGGACATCGGGGCCGGACTGACCATAGAAAACGAGCTCGAGGCGTTGGTGGCTTCGGCAGCGCTGCTCGTGCTCATCCCCCCGTTCTTGGAGGACGCGAACGCGCTCGGAGGGATACTCACCTCGCGGCTCTCCTCCATGCTGCACATGGGTCTGCTGGAGCCGAGGAAGGTGCCGGGGAAGCTGGCCCTGGAGAACTTCGCCATCATCTACATCTTCGCGCTCTGGGTGTTCACCTTGGTAGGGGTGACGGCCTACGTCGTGGCCTGGGCCTTGGGTCTGGGGTCCCCCAGCCTGGTGAACCTGGTCGGGATTTCCTTGCTGGCCGGAATGCTGACGGTCACCGTCCTCAACCTGATCTCCTATTACGTAGCGATCTACACCTTCAAGTTCAACCTGGACCCAGACGACCACTCCATACCCATCACGTCGTCCGCCATCGATTTCGTAGGCGCGATCTTCTTCATCGCCGTGGTCGTCCTCATTGGCGGGGTCTAGGCGCCGGCGACAAGATTTAAGGGGACCAAACGTTTCCTTGGCAGAGAGGGGAATCATGATATCCAGAGACAGGGTGCTAGCCAATCTCGACCAGTATTCCAGGAAGCAGATCAAGATAGGCGTGCTGGCCTCGCACTCGGCCTTGGACGTTTGCGACGGGGCGGTGGACGAGGGCTTCCGCACCGTGGCCGTGGCCCAGGAAGGCAGGGACAGGACCTACGCCCATTACTTCAAGGCCTACCGCGACCCGCACGGCAAGGTCATCAGGGGGCTGGTGGACGATGTCATCATGGTGAAGAGGTTCAAGGAGGCCACCGGCGCCGAGGTGCAGAGCAAGCTTGTCGAGCGCAGCGCCCTCTTCGTGCCCAACCGCTCCTTCACCTCGTATTGCGGCATGGACGCGGTAGAGAACGAATTCGCCGTTCCCCTAGTAGGATCCAGGAACCTGCTGCGGAGCGAGGATCGCGGAGGACCTCGGGACTACTACTGGATATTGGAGCAGGCCGGGCTCCCCATCCCTAAGAAGGTCAAGCGGCCCGAGGACATCGAGAAGCTGACGATAATCAAGCTGCATCACAAGGTCAAGAAGCTGGAGAGGGGGTTCTTCACTGCCTCCTCCTTCGAGGAGTACGGGAAGAAGTCGTCGCAGCTCATCTCCCAGGGCGTGATCGACCAGGAGTCGCTCGAGGAGGCCAGGATGGAGGAGTACGTGATCGGGCCGGTGTTCAACCTGGATTTCTTCTACTCCCCGTTGGAGGAGAGGGCCGCGCGCATCGAGCTCATCGGCATCGACTGGAGGTTCGAGAGCTCATTGGACGGGCATGTGCGGCTCCCCGCGGAGCAGCAGCTCGCGCTCAACGATAAGCAGAGGGTGCCCGAGTACACCGTATGCGGGCACAACTCGGCCACACTGCGCGAGAGCCTGCTGGAGAACGCCTTCGAGCTGGCAGAGAAGTACGTCAGGGCGACGCAGCGCGACTTCGCGCCCGGCATAATCGGGCCGTTCTGCCTGCAGACATGCGTGGACAAGGACCTGAACTTCTTCATCTACGATGTAGCGCCAAGGATCGGGGGCGGCACCAATGTGCACATGAGCGTCGGGCACGCCTACGGCAACGCCCTTTGGCGGGGGCCGACGAGCACGGGCAGGCGCCTCGCGATGGAGGTCCGCCGCGCCATCGAGCAAGAGCGGGTAGAGGAGATAGTCACCTGAGAGCGGGTTCGTCGCCATTCGATAGATAGGGGGCGCGGGGACCTCGAACCGATTGATTATTGGACCTAGCCAGCATGTTGCTGGTTCACAACAATCTTTATTAAGGTCCAAGTGATTCGGCATCCCAATCCTGATTTGGGGAACCTCTAGCGTTAGCAGCAATGAGGGAGGGTATTGATGCAGTATATGAAAGCTAAACAATTGGCAACGGGCATGCTAGTCGCAGTCCTGCTGCTGTCGGGCTTCGTATTCCTACCGAGCACGACGGTGGAGGCCGCTAGCAGCGCACCAATCTCGTTGAACGTAGTCGATAGCACGAACGCCCCGGTCGCAGGTGCTACCGTCACGCTCACGGAGACTCATACTTCCAAGATGTATTCCACCACCACTGATTCCGGGGGTCTAGCGACATTCTCCCCGCTCCCCGGTTACTACATCCTGAGGATCTCCAAGAGCGGCTTCTATGACCTCGAGCACTCGAGCATAGTGAAGTACGACGGAATCACCCCGGTCCAGCTCGGACTCTTACAGATCAACAATCTGCCGTCCACAACCGGGACCTTGACCGTCACCGTGAACAGCGGCCTGACCGTCACCCTGAAGACGATCGACCTGAACTCTCCGACGCTGATGGAGAAGGTCTACACCTTCACCACCTCGACCGTGCTCACGGTCTACACCAGCACCTATCGCCTGGTGACCTCGGCGAGTGGGTTCGAGACGGACGTCCAGGACAGGACCGTCACCTCGGGTGGCAACGTCAACGTGCCGATCGCGTTGAACGCCTCCAAGAAGATCAGCGGTTACGTCTACAAGAGCGGCGCGCCCCCCACGGGCATGACCGCGGTCCTGGTCTCGAGCAACCTTGCGCTACCGGTGCAGAAGAGGATTATCAACGCGCGCGTGTCCTCGAACTACTTCGAGTTCGACGCCTTCGCTGACGCCAACCCCTTCTACCTCATGGTGGACGCGGTGGATGCCCAGGCCAGCATGACCCCGATCACGGTCGTGAGCAGCCAGTCCTTGACGGTGAACCTCACCCTACAGGGCATGCAGATCGTCTCCAACGGGATGGTCTTCGCCTCCAGCGACTGGAACAACTTCAACCTCTACAACAACATCACCAAGGACTTCGATGCGTCCTGGGCCAACATCGCCTATAGCTACCTGCCCAACCTGAGGATGCAGATCGACTTCGCCTTCGGTGATGGGAACGGCGTCGTCAGCGCTACGGAGTACAACTCCTTCGTGAACCGAGTGAGGGCCTTCGGACCTGTCAACGTGACCTCTGACTTCATGGTCAGGGTCAACGCGACCAAGTTCACCGTCCTCACGGACTTCACCTCAGCGGCCTTCACCGCGTTGTCTGGTAGCTCCGTGACATCCACCGCGCAATACGTCGGTGCCTTCGTCACCCCATACCGCTCCCAGTCGACCATCGTGAACGGCGGCTCGAGCTACAACGCCGTCGCCTATGCCAACTACGACACCAATTCCATCGACAACCGGGTGTTCCTGACCTGGCCGAGAGGGAACGAGATGACCTCGAACTCCACCTCGACCGGCAGCGCCGTGGTGACTGGATACCTGACCGTCAACATCAACCCGGTCGTCAAGGTGTCCACGACCATGGAGCAGGTCACCATGAGCGTCCAGAAGTCCGTGGCCCCCAGCGCCACTGCGGGCATCGGGCTCCCGTCGGAATGGGCATACGCGGTAACGTCCGGGACCAGCGTCCTCTACTACATAGTGAACTCCCAGAAGGCCGTCGTCTTCACGGCGAACGGCTCCTCGGACCCTAACAGCAACCCGCTGAAGTTCACCTGGAACTTCGGCAACGGTGTCACGCAGGGCCCGATCTCTTCGTACTGGACCACCAACACCTACAATGCAGCGGCCTACAACCTGACCGTGACCTTGACCGTGACGGACGTCGCGGGCCTGACCGCCGTCAAGTCCTTCACCGTGAGGAGCGACGGGATCAACCCGACGCCGGACTTCACCGTGAGGAACCACACCATCAGCGCCTCTGCCCCCAACTTAGTGGTCAACCAGAACGAGGCTTTGGTGTTCAACGGCGCCATATCCTTCGACCATATCGCCTCCACCTCGTCCAGCGACGTGGGCATCATCAAGACCTGGCTGTACTTCTGGGGCGATGGGAACAAGACAACTGTGGGCGTCGGCGAGAACCAGAACGTGACCAAGACATACGCGCGCGCTGGAACGTTCACCATGATGCTGAACACCACCGATGCCGCAGGCCGCGTCTCCACCAAGAGCGTGGTCGTGCAGGTTAAGGACACCGTGGCCCCCAAGGTCGTGTTCAACATCTACAAGAGCGGCGTCTCGGTGAGCACCGCGCAGGAGAACCAGACCCTGCTCTTCAGCGCCAACGGAACGACGGACAACGTGGACAGCTTCAACCAGCTGAACTTCACCTGGAGCTTCGGCGATGGCAAGTCGGCCTACGCACCGGTGGTCAACCATGTCTACAAGAACATCAAGACCTTCACCGTAAAGCTCGAAGTGACCGACCTGGCCGGTAACAAGGCCAACGCCACCAAGAGCCTGGTCATCACCTCGCAGCCCAGGCCGGACCTGAGGATCACGAAGGTGATCCCTGACCCGAACCCCATGACCGAGGGCAGCAGGGGCACGTTCAAGGTGAACGTGACCAACGTGGGCAACGCCAACGCCATCAACCCGAGCGTGACCGTCTCCATATTGAACTCCGACAGTTCCAAGAGCACGATCGGGACCTCCAACGTCATGACGAACTTGGATGATGGCAACGTCACCCTATACCCGGGAGACTACGGCATCTTCGAGATATCGTGGACCCCGAGCGGCAAGGGCAACTACACCATCGTCGCCGAGGCCAGCGTCACCGACGAGATCAACAAGGCGGACAACACCTACACGACCTCGGTCTCAGTGAACGAGGCGACCTGGAAGGCCATCGCCCTCTACGGCGGCATCTTCGCGGTGATCATCGTGGTCATCGTCCTCTACTACTACCGCAAGCGCCTACCCAAGCTGGGCGGCGGCAAGAAGGAGAAGGAGAAGTCCTCGCCGAAGGAAGAGTCCAAGAAGCAGTCTGAGGAGAAGAAGAGCAAGAAGTAGTTCCGAACTCTTCGAGGCAAACCATTTCCCCTATTCTTCATTTTTCCATCCTTCAGCGAAGCTCTCGCAATCCGAGCTCTAAACCTATTTATTCGCACGCATCCTCAGGATACCCGATGCTTTGGCGCCTGATCGACTCCGACCTGTCGGCACCGCAGCGCACCGCCGCCTGCGATGAGGCCATGCTCCTAGCCAGGCAGCGGAGGTTGGTGCCCAACACGCTGCACCTCTACCGTAGGGAGCGCCCCACCGTGTCGATAGGCTACTTCGAGAGCGTGGAGGAGTCGCTGGACATGGAGGCGGTCCGGCGGCATGGCGTCGAGGTGGTGCGAAGGGCTTCGGGCGGCAGCGCCATCTACACCGATCCAGGGCAGGTCATCTATGCCGTGATCATCGACAGCGATATGGTCCCGGAATCGCCCAACGAAACGTTCGCCCTGGTCTGCGGAGGCATCATCAGGGCCTTGGACATCCTCGGGCTCAAGGCCGAGTTCAAGCCGATCAACGATGTGCTCGTCAGCAGACGCAAGATCTCCGGAAGCGCGCAGATGCGCAAGGGGGGCGTGGTGCTGCAGCACGGCACGCTGATGGTGGACACCGACTTCGATGTGATGTTCGATGTGCTCAAGATGCGTAAAGCAGGTCGCTCCAAGGAGACGGTAACCTCGCTCGCCAAGGAGCTCGGGGAGGCGCCGTCCATGGAGAGGGTGAAGCACGCTTTGGTGGAGGGCTTCTCCAAAACCTTCGATGCCATCATCGAAAAAGGGGTGCTCACGCGCTTCGAGGAGCGGAAGATCGATGAGCTGGTGAAGGGGAAGTACGGCCTCATCGATTACACGATGAAGAGGGAGCGGTCCTGAGCGAGAAATTGAGGTGCCGGCTGGTGAAGAGGCACCATCCCTGAACCCAATAAAGGGACCTTCCTGCCTACTTGAACGTGTCCAGGTCCAGGAAGGCTATCTTCCTTGCGTCCAGGAAGAAGCCGATCTTCTTGTGCAGCATCATGGACTTGGCGTTCTCGGGCATGATCGTGCTCTGCACCGCCTTGGCGCCCATCTTCTTGCCTTCGACGGACACTTTCTTCATCAGCTGGTAGCCGATTCCCCGGCGCCGGTACGAGGGGTGCACGCCGATGTTCTCCACCCAGACGGCCTTGGGGATGTTCGAGACGTGGTCGATCATCTGCGCGAAGATGAATCCGACGATCTGGCCGTCCTCCCTGGCCACGTAGCTCAGCCCCGAGTCCAGGTAGGTCTTGAAGGCCTTGTCGTTGGACGCCCCAAGCTGATCTATGAGGTTCTGGTCCAGCTCCTCCCACTTGCGCTTGAGCATGGACTCCAGATACTCCTTGATGATGAACAGCTCCAATGCCCTGACGTGGCCCTTGTCCTCCTTCTTCAGCTTCGCTATCTGCGCCATCACATCTCCTCCGGAGCGACTATCCCTAGGTTATCGAGCACCCCGCGCAGCACCCACATGGTGGACTCCACGAGCGTCAGCCTGGCGGCCTGATGTTCGCCCGACCGTAGCACGGGAACGTAGGCGTAGAACTGGTTGAAGGCCGAGGCCACCTCTTGTCCATATGCAGGCATGAGGTGTATCCTCCGCTTCACCCCGCAGTCCCTAACCACCGTCGGATATTGAGCTAGGATGCGGATAAGCTTTCTCTCATATGGGTCGCCCAATTGTCCCGGGTCGACGGCTCTCTCGAATGTCCCGGCCTTGGCCAAGATGGAGCAGCATCGCGCGTGCGAGTACTGGACGAACGGGGCTGAGTTGCCCTCGAAGTTGAGCGCCTCCTCCCACTTGAACACTATCTGCTTCTCTGCCTGGACTCGGGCGATGTTGAAGCGCAACGCCCCCCTCCCGATGTCCATGGCGATCTGGCGCATCCTTTCTTCGCTGAGGTCGGTTCGCCTCTTCCTGACCTCCTCGTAGGCGCGCTCCTCCGCCTCGTCGATCAGGTCGTCGAGGTGCACGGCGCGGCCTTTGCGCGTGGACATCCTGCCTTCGGGCAGGGAAACGAAGGCATAGAACAGGCATTCTGGGGCCTTGTCCTCTCCCAGTATCTTCAGCGCGGCCGCGAGCTGCTGCTGCCCCAGCTTCTGGTCCTCGCCCAGGACGTTGATGAACTGGTCGGCGCGCTTGAACTTGTCCAGGTGATATGCCATGTCCCGCGTGGTGTAGAGGGTGGTGCCGTCGGCGCGGGTGAAGAAGAACTTGGTGTCCCGGCCGTGGACGCCAAAGGCGCTGAGGTCGAGGTAGAACGCCTCGCCCTCCTCATGGCACTCCGGTACCGTCTTGAGGCGCTCCACCACCTTCCTCGCCTCCCCGTTCAAGATGAACTTGGACTCCCAAGTATAATTGTCAAGCGCCACGTTGATGCTGTCCAGGCTCTCCTTGATGCCGCACAGCATGCGCTCCGCCGTGGCCCGGACCATGGAGACCACCTCCGGGTCCCCGGACTCGAACCGCCGGGTCAGCGAGGCGACCTGCTCCTCCACCTGAGGGTCGGTTTCCAGACGCTGGTTGGCCTTCTGGTAGAAGCCAACGAGGAGATGATCGTCCTTCTGGCGGTCCGTGACGGGCGTGACCTCCTCTGGCGGTATGTTGCGCACGCCCCAGGCCAGCAGCACGACCTGCCGTCCCACGTCGTTCACCAAATATTCGGTGGTGACGTCGTATCCGCACTTGCGCAGGCATCTGGCGAGCGTGTCGCCGATGATGGGATTCCGGGCGCGGCCCACGTGGATTGGCCCAGTAGGGTTGACCGAGGTGTGCTCCAGCAGCACCTTGGTCCGCTTGTCATCCCCCTTGCCGTAATCGGCCTTGGCCCGCATGACCTCGTTAAGGGTGCTGCGGACCAGCTCCTCCTGGTTGACCCTGAAGTTGAGGTAACCCTTCTCCGCCCAGACCCGCTCGAACATGCGAGAGGGGGGTATCCTTCCCGCCAGCTCCTCGGCGATGGCCGGGGGGGCCTTCCTCATCGCCTTGGCCAGAGGAAAGCAGGGGAAGGCGAAGTCAGCGATGGCGGGGTCCGGCGTCTCCATCTGCAGGTCCTGTTCGGCCCCGAGCGCCTTCATGGCGGCGCTGACCCCCCTCTCCACCTCCTCGCGGAATGGCGCTAGCGGGTCCATCTCATCCTCCGGTCTTGTAACGCAGCAGGGCGGCGATGCCGCCGAAGGCCTTCATAAGCATCTCTCCTTCCTCAGAGTCCGAGGAGATGAGCTCCACCTTGGTGCCCATCTGCTCCGAGATGTCGAAGAAGTCGTCCACCAGGTCCACTCCGTCGCCGGTCAGGGTCACAGCCCCGCAGGTCGGGCATCTGCTGGCCGCTGGAGGCTGGTCCAGGGTGACCGTGTCCTTCCAGCCGCAGCTGGGGCATTCGATGCTGTAGCGCTTCTTCCTCAGCCCCTCGGAGATGAGCACGGTGGACACGGCGCCGATGCGGAGGGCTTCGCGCACGTGGTTCTCTCCGTACGTGGCCAGGCCCCCATCCGGCTTGCGTATCTCCTCCAGCAGCTTGGTGATGAGCGTCTTCTCCCGCATCAGGTCCATGTCGGTGAGCTTGTCCTTGGCGCGCTCCACCAGCTCCTTGAGGCCGTACTCGTCGGTGTAACCGGTATCGAAGGTGTCCATGACCTTCTTCTGCAATTCGTGGTGCAGGTAGCCCTGGTCCACGAAGAAGTTCTTGGTGCCGCCGGGACCGCCCACCAATATGTTGATCAGGTCTGGCTTGTTCAGGAAGGCGTCGGTGGCCGTGTCCGCGATCTTCTTGTAGAACTCATGCGCGGCGATCTCGATCAAGCGCTCGAACCTCTGCGCGGACTGACCGCCCATGCGGTGCTTGGACGGCACCTGGGACTGGATGTTGCGGATGATGTTGATCCTCTTACCAGTCAGGACGCCCAGGGTGGCCTCGGAGCGGTCTATCACTATCAGACCGTACGCCTTCTTCTCCAGCAGCATGTCCTGCAGCGGGTCGAGGAAGAACTCCGAGTCGCAGCGGTAGAGGAAGGTGATTATGGGCTCAGGAGGCTCCAGGGTGTATTGGACCATGCGCGTCTGGTCACCGACGTAGGAGGTCTCGCCCACGAAGAATATCAGGCCATTGGCCGGGGGATCCTTGAAGTACTTCAGCCTGGCCAGGATGGAGGAGATCGCCCCTTGCACGTTCTTCCTCGTGCCCTGGGACTTGATGTTGGACGACTGCGAGTACTCTCCCCTGAGGTAATTGGAGACGTCCGATATCTGCTTGCCAGGTGGTATGTAGAGCGAGATGAGTTCGGTACCACGCCCGTGCAGGTTGCGCACCTCTTCCAACGAGCGCTTGAAGTCGTACTTCTGCTTGTCGGACAGGGTTTCGCCGATTTGTGCCATTGGTACCAGCCATACTAGGTTTTTTATCAACCCAAAAGGATTGGTGTTATAAAGCTGTTGGTGCAAGCATGGACTGCGTCGTGGTTTCTTTAGGAGGTTCGATCCTGGTCCCGGGCGATCGGGACGTCGAGCATTTCACGGCCTTGGCGTCGCTGATGCGCTCCCTGGCCCAGGATTTCCATCTGGTCCTGGTCTGCGGCGGGGGGAAGGTGGCCAGGTATTACATCTCCGTCGGAAGGGAGCTGGGGGCGCCCCGGGAACGATTGGACGAATTGGGGATAGAGGCCACGCGCCTGAACGCGAGACTTTTGCAGGTCGCCCTGGGGCACGAAGCCTCACCGGCACTCCCCCGCACGGTGGAGGAAGCGGTAAGGGAGGGCAGGAAGGGCAGGATCCTGGTCATGGGCGGCACCTCCCCTGGCCACACCACGGACGCGGTGACGGCCATGGTCGCGCTCAGGCTGGGGGCGGCGCGCATCGTGAACGCAACCTCCGTCGATGCCGCCTACTCGACCGACCCCAAGAAGCATGGCGACGCCGTGCGCTATTCCATGCTGACCCACAAGCAGCTCTACGAGCTGGTGGACAAGGGGACGCATTCCGCTGGGCCCTCGGACGTGTTCGACCGGGCCGGCGCGGAGGTGGCCATGAGGGCCAATATACCTATCTACATCGTTAACGGCCGCAACCTCGAGGAGCTGCGGGCGGCAATCAGAGGCGAAAAGATAATGGGAACGGTGGTAGCTGACTGATTCCATAGTCCAGGTGGGATGGGATGGACGAAAAGGCATCGAAGGGCAAGCCCAAGGGCAAGGCGTTGGAGAGCGGCGACTTCGTCATCAAGCGCAAGACCCACCTCTCCGTGGTGCTGGGGATCACCTTCTGCGTGATCGGTGGGGCGGTGGCTGCCTCCTCCTTCATCCTGGATTGGGTGCTGCTGGGAACGGGCAATCTTTCGATGTGGGACCTGTTGGAGCTGGGAGGGGTCTATTACCTAGCCCTCTTGGTGCCAATCGCCGGGGCGCTGGTAGCTGTGTTCTCGTCCCTCGATGTCCTCGCCGAGAAGGGGAGGAAGCGCTTCAAATCCATCGCCGCCCTCGGGGCGTTGCTCCTCTCCCTGCTATCCGTGACCTCCCTGGTCTTGGTGGCATTGCAGATCGAGAGCGACTTCGTCAGGGCAGAGGGCGCGAGCTTCGGGCCCTCTCTCTTCATGTCGGTATTTGGCGGCGTGCTCGCCGTCTCGGGAGGGATCATCCTCACCATCGACTACTTCGAGGCCAGGGCAAGGAGGGGGCGATTCACCGCCTCGGGAGGCAGCGCTCAGCTGAAGTCAGCTCTAAAGCCCTCGACCAGCGCCAAGAAGGCGAGGCGAGAACCAATGTCGGAGGTAGGGGGCGATGAACAGTTCTCGACCAAGAAGGCGCGCGAGGTGGAGCTCAACCGTCCAGCGGCCTTGGACCTGGAATGCCCGAACTGCTATTCGCCGGTACAGGAGAACTGGCGGATCTGCCCCATCTGCGGCCAGGAACTTCTATAAATCAGAGGTCCTCGAGGTCAGAGGACTCCACGGCGGTCGCGCCCATGGATTCGACCAGAAGGCGCATATGGGTCGCCCGGGACCTGGACATGGACTTCTTGTGGATGTAGACGAGCTTAGCGCCCTCGCTCCTCTCCATTGCCATTCCCATCGCCGACCTCAGCGCTTCGTCATCGGCATGGTCAGCGAAGTGGTTGGGGATCATGTGCCCGAAGGAGATGCGCTTGGTGTCCACCACCTCGCTGAACCTCGGCGCATAATGGCCTCCCCCCACCCCGATGGCCTTGGGCGCCTTGACGTACTCGGTCGAAAGCAGGGTCCTAGCTATCGCCTTCGCCGCCTCCCTGTTCCCCCAGTTCTCCTCCGAGGAACCGATCTCGATGTACATGGTAGGCGCCTCGAGGTATGGGCCGTGGTGAGTGACCTCGAAGGACACCTGGAACCTGAGGCCGGCCGCGTTCCTCTTCAGCTCCCTGAGCGTGGAGGTCATCATGTCCGGGGAAGATTTGACCAATGTCCCTGGTCGTCCCCCGAGATCGGCCTTGAAGAAGTTGCCGATGGGATGAACGGTCAGGGTGGGTATCCCAGACGCGGCCTTGTGGCGGGAGAGGAAGACCACGGAGCTTACCTCGATATGGAGCTGTTGCGAGACGAGGGCATCGACGTTATCCGCGAAGAGATGAGGCTCTTGGATCGTTACCAAGAGGTCTTCCCCCCGGGCAAGGCAAGGATGGCCTTGGAGCGCTCCGATCTCGCTCCATCCTCCCAGATCCAACAGCGCATCGCGTATGTTAACGCTGGCAACGTCTGAAATCGAGCATAGGAGCAGCCTCATCAATCAAGCCATGACTCCTCGAGTCATAAGCTTTCTTAGGGCATCCTGGGAAAAGTTATAATCCGAATGTGGGACATTACCCCAGAAGGGTGCTACGATGAGGAAAGGGTGGAGTCTGACGATGGCGGCGCTTGTGGCGGGCCTGGTCCTGGCCAGCCTGGGAATTGGGACGGCCAGTGCCTGCACCTTCGCGAATGGCCATGAAAGCTTCCAGTATGACATCTCGGCCCATGCTTATGCGGCGCGCGAGGGCTCGATGAAGATGGGGGAGCAAGCGACGTTCACCATCCGTGGTGGGGTCGTCGACGTCTACATTTTCAATGAGGCTCAACTCTACAGCTATGTGAACCTGGGCCAGTATGAGGATGGTTGGAGCGGGGTAGCCGCCTACAAGGAGTTCGAGGTCTCCTCGACCAGCTTCGTCTTCACCGCCCCTGCAGAAGGCAATTACTTCCTGGTCGTGGATAACACCGTGGCTGGTTCCGACCCAGGGGACCTGGCGAAGAACATGACCGTGGATATCTTCTATCCCTTCGGGGAGTCGGAGAACGACCCTGTGCCATTCCTTCCGATCGTGCTCGCCGGGATGGTGTGCTTCACCCTGCTGGTGCTAGTCGTCTTCGAAAGAAAGTGAAGGGGAGCGCTCGCCCCAAACCCATTCCCCCTTTCTTGCATCGCTTCGGCATGCGGATGTAAATCAATTGTAATAATCACGGATTAATGGTTATTAACCGGGTCATGGCATGCGATGCCGATGCCCGGAACCCTTACCGTCGCAGAGAGGATAGTCCTCCACCTATCGCAGCAGCAGAAGTTCAAGGACTCCTATGACGTGCCATTCGATGTCAGCCAGGATGGGATCGCTCAGGCCTTGTTGATTTCCAGGGCGCACGCCGCGGTCGAGCTCAAGAAGCTCAAGGAATCGGCGGAGGTTCTGGAGCGACTGGCACACATCAAGAAAGGGAAGAACAAGCGCAAGGTCTACTTCCTCACAACGACGGGAGAGGAAAAGGCCGAGAAGATAAGAGGGTTCGCGGAGGAGCGAGGAATCGACGTCGGGCCTTGCGTGGACGTGCGAAGGGCGCGCGGGTCCGAGGTCTGGAGATCGTTGTCCGAGGAAAACAGGAAGGTGCTGGCCGCGGCATCGGTGTTCAGGAGCCCCTTCAAGCGCGCGGCAATGCCGGAGACCAGCGTACCCCTCCTACCGGTGGATAGGAACGGTTACGTCGACCTGCCGCTCGAGCTCAGGTCGGAGGTGCAGGCGATGATGACCAAGGAGCAAGCAAAGTCGCTGCACAGCTTCGCCGCCGATTACTGGCTGAAGGAGGGGGATTACCGAGAAAGGCTGTTCCACCTGCTGGAGGCAGGGAGGTCGAGGGAGGCGGAGATGCTGGTGGCAGGGAAGGGCGCACAGTTGCTGAAGGACGCGGACGAGGATCTGCTTGAGGACCTGTCCAGGCTCCCGATGTCCGAGCGATACGCGGCCAAGGTCGTTCCGTTGCAAGCGGAATGTGCCCGACTGGTGAAGGATTACGATTACTGTCTGCAGCTATGCGAGGAGATGATATCTTCAAAGGACCAGGGAGAGCAATACGAAGGGCTTCTGATCAAAGGGAAGGCTCTCAGGGACACGGGCAGATTGGATGAGGCACTGTCCGTGCTGAGCTCTGCCAAATCCTTAGCCGCCATCGATCCTGACCCGCGGTTGGAGGTGGAGATCGCAGAGGTGCTCATCCGACAAGGCAGGCATGAAGAAGGCCTCCTGGCCATCAGGTCCTTATCCTTCGCCGATGGTTCAGACGACCCCGAGCTAGTGGAGCGGGCCTGCCTGCTAATGGCCAAGGCCCATCTCGGCATCGGGAACGCCGACGACGCCATACGCTACGCCAGTAAGAGCCTTGCTATGACCCAGGTGTCCGACAAGCGGCCTTGGTACGAGGTGCTCGCTCTAGCCTATGAGCGCATCGGGCTGCGGGACAAGGCCAAGGAGTTCGAGGCCAAGGCCCATCCGCCCAAGAAGTGGGGGGAGGCCTGAGAGGCAGAAGGCTCTTCTATTCGAGGTGCAATTAGCGACCATGGACCTGCCTGGCATCATCTCCTTCAGGGTCCCGAGCCTGAGGTTCAAGGCCAAGAACCTGGATGTGGCATTGGCGTTGGTGGCCACGTTCCTTCTGCCATTGGCCTGCATGTTCCTCCTGGATTGGAGCGGGGCTCTGCTTCCGCTCGTCCTCTATTATGGTGTCTTCTGTTTCCTTCTGGTCTACTGGCGCAAGGGCTCGCTGGAATACTACCGCCCAGTGAGCTGGGTTCTACCGCTCTTCCTCTTCCTCGTCGCCATGCAGCTGCTGACTCAGGTTGCCGGGGCGCTCACTATCATCCCGACCAACGACGATGTGTTGGGGGTGGCGCTCACCCTGCTCATCTGGGTGCCGTTGAACGCCTTCGCCGAGCAGCTGCTCTGGGTCTACGTCTTCGACTCGTTCGAGACGCGATGGACGGAGCGCAGGAAGAGGTTCGTAGGAGGCATCATAGGCATCCTCATGACCCTGATATTCGTGGGCATGATCCATGCCCTATTCTGGGGCTCCTTCTTGCCCAGCTTTGAGAGCGTGGCCCCTTGGTCCTACATCTTCTTCGCCACGCAGTTCATCATCACGCCGGGCTACCTATTCCTCTACCGGAGATCGGGGTCCATGTGGCCGATATTCGTCATCCACATCATCGCCGATGCCACCTTGGTGCTGACCGCCCAGTACTCCATCATTCCCGATCTCTGGATATTATGAACTAGAATATCGGGCTCTGGCGCAGCATTTCCACGTCCGTCACGTAGAGGTCGCGGATGTCCTTCAGGCCCCAGCGCAGCATGGCCAGCCTCTCGAAGCCCTGCCCCCAGGCCAGGACCGGGTACTTGATGCCGAAGGGCGCGGTGACCTCGGGACGAAACACCCCGGCGCCGCCCAGCTCCATCCATTTGCCATGCCACATGACCTCTACTTCCATCGATGGCTCCGTGTATGGGAAGTAGCCAGGGCGGACGCGGATCTGCTCGAAGCCCATGCGCTTGTAGAACTCCCTCAGGATGCCGACCAGCATGTCGAAGGAGGCGTTCTCCTCCATGACGATGCCCTCGATCTGCACGAACTCGGGCAGATGGGTGGAGTCGATGGCCTCCTTGCGGAAGACCCGGGAGAGGGAGAAGACCTTGACCGGAGGGTCCGGATGCTTGGCCAGGTAACGGATGGTGTTGACGGTGGTATGCGTGCGCAGCAGCGCCCGCTCCGCCTCCTCCTTGGACCATTTGTAGCGCCATCCCAACGAACCGGTGTCCCCGCCGTCCTCGTGCACTGCCTTGATGCGCTCCAGGAGCTCTCCCTCCTGGTCGATGGCGATGCGCGCAGGATTCTTGAGGTAGAAGGTGTCCTGCATGTCCCGGGCGGGGTGATCCTGCGGGGTGAAGAGGACGTCCATGTTCCAGAACGCTGGCTGGACGTACTCGTCGTCGATCTCCTCGAACCCCATCTGGACGAAGATCCGGCGGACCTCGTCGGCGATACGCGTCAGAGGATGCTTCTTGGCCGGGAGCTCCGTCGGAGCGAACGTGTTGACATCGTACCTGCGGAAGCTCACTTCCCTCCACCTGCCGCTCTGGATGAGCTCGGGGGTTAGCTGGGCCACCTCCTCCCGGACCTCCACGCCCAAGGCCAGGACCTCGCTCCCCAAGGGAGTCAGGCTGACCTTCCTGGAGGTCACAATCCTCTCCGAGATTATGTCCTGGCGACCCTTGAGCTGCGCCAAAACGACAGATGGCAGCTCCGATTCGGCTCGGTCAGCTTGGGCCAGGAGCCGAAGCGCCTTCTCGTCCTCCATCTCCGAGGCCAGGGCTGATCTACCTGCGTCCGAGAGCGAGATCACCGTCTCGTTCCCCACCTTCTCCATTCTCACCAGGCTCTTGCGGCGCAGCCAACCGATGGCTATAGGCATATCGCCCTTAGCCAGGCCAGCCTCCAGCTCGACCATCTTTATCTGGCCGCCTGAGGACTCGAGCAACCTGAGCGCCTGGCGCTCGGGCAACCCCTTTTCCACGGCCTCCTTGGCTTTTAGCGAATAGACCTTTTGGGAACTCTCCTCGATGGCGATGAGCCCCTTGGACTGCAGCCAGTTAGCAGCGTTCATGACCTCCACCAGCTGGGCGAAGCCCCCTGCCTCCAGGACCTTCTCGGGGCTCGAGCCGTCTCCCGTCTTCTGCAAGGTTAGAAGCACCCTCTTCTCCTGGTTGCTCAGTCCGTCGAGGACCTGAGAGGCGTTCATGAGAGGGTGGAGAACCTCCACCCTATTTCTGACTTATGGGCCTCTGGTCGAGCCTGATGAGCGGCTTGATATCTACCACCGGAGAGCCGTCCAAGGCGTCCAGGCCTTTTACGTGCAAAAGCCTGCCTTCCCTCCTCAGGAGCATCACGGTGGTCATGCCGATGAGGTTGGGCCGGTCGGGGCTGCGTGTGGCGAACACCCCTCTCAATGGGATATTTGGATCTCCCTTCGGATGCACCTTGAGGGAGCGGCCCTCGGAGCGGTCGAAGATATAGAGGATGACTAGCTCCCTCTCCTCCTCGATCTTGTAAAGGCCCTCCTCGAACTCCGGCAAGATCTCGATGATGGATTCCTGCTCGCGGCAGTCCGCCATGGCCGCCGCGGTGCTTCGAACGTACCCGATGGGTACGATGTTCATTCGCACCTCATCATGAACTGGTCCAACTTGGAGCGAGCTTCCTCGCGACGCTTCTGATGACCTTCCAGGAAATGTATGAGGCGGTCTGAGAGGAGCTTCTTGCACTCGCCGCACAGGACCTCACCCTTGCGGCATCTATCCGACAAGTCGTCGAGGGCCTTGTCGTCGGGTTCGAAGAGGTAGTATTGGTACTTGAATACGGCGCAGACCTCTGGCTTGCCGCCTGTCTTGCGTTGCTCCTCCGCGCTCACCGCCCCACCGGTGAAGGCGTTGCCCACCTTCCTCTTCACCACCTTGGCGGTATCGGTCGTGTATATCGTGCTGTCCGGCACTGAGGAGGACATCTTGTCCCCACCAGTCAGCCCGGGGAACATCTTGGTGTGCAGGAGCGCCGGCTTGTAGAATCCTAAACCCTCCGCCACGTCCCTCGTGACCCGGAAGTGCGGATCCTGGTCGATGCCGCAAGGTATGAGCACCGGGACATTCCTCTTCTCCAGGACCGAGGGCAGGAAGGCCGGGGCCGATTGAACGCAGGTGAAGAAGATGGACCCGATGTTGGTGGAGTTGTCGAACCCGAAGACCGCCTTGGCCGTGGAGAAGGTCACCTTCTTGGCCACCTTGAGGCTGAGCGGGTAAAGGGTCTTAATGCAGTCGGTGTCGACGATTATCTTGGTCTTGTTCGGGTCGAAGCCGAGGGCGATGACGTCCAAGGCATTGTCGAACGCCTTTTGATAGGTGTCCTCCAGGCTCAAGCTCTCGTTAAAGAGGAACTTTTCATCGTCCGTCATCTGGAAGTAGAGCGGGGCTCCGAACGTGTCCTGGAGGTACTTGCAGAAGATCCAGGGCATGAGATGGCCGAGATGGGTGTTGCCAGACGGCCCTCTTCCAGTGTACAGGCTGAACCTTATGCCTTTATCGTACAGGTCGAGCAGCCATTCCATGTCCCTTTGCGAGTAGACTACGCCCCGCCTTAGCATCGGATGCAATGGACCGTACCCGGCCATCCGATCGAGGAGAGCCTGGTCCACCTTCCTCGTGCCGAATCTCTGGATCAGCTGGTCGTAATCGATGTCACCGGTTACCTGCCAGGGCGTGACGACGAAGTCTCCTTCCATTTTGGCGCACCGTGGGCGACAGAAAAGCATGGATGCTAATGAATCTTTTCCATTTCTGGCTTCGACCGTGTCCAGGCAAGGGCGGAGACCGTCTTCGGCTAAAGCCCCGTAAGAGTGGGGCAGCACGATTCTTAGCAAGAATTTTGCACCGACCGACGGGGTTGCCAGGAGAGAGCGAACAGTAATATTTTATACTGAATATGCATCAACGAAACCAAAATGGACATCATCACCCTCCTGCTCAGCTTCGCGATCATCCTCATTGGATGCGAGTTCTTCACTAACGCAGTTGAGTGGGTGGGGAAGAGGTACAATCTTTCCGAGGGGGCGGTCGGAAGCGTCCTCGCGGCCGTGGGCACGGCGATGCCCGAGACCCTGATACCCATAATCGCCATCCTCTTTCTTGGGGACAGCGGTGAGGATATCGGCGTCGGGGCTATCCTCGGCGCTCCCTTCATGCTCGCCACGTTGGCCATGTTCGTGATGGGCGTTTCCGTCTTGGTGTTCCGCAAGCGCAGGCAGACTAACGTCCTGAAAATAAACGGTCCTCTGATCCGTCGGGACCTGCGCATCTTCATAATCGCGTACTCATTGGCAGCCGTCGCGGCGTTCGTGCCGCCTGAGCTGGACTGGTTGCGCTGGGTGATCGGCTTCTCCCTGATACCGCTCTACATCTTCTACGTCTACCAGACCATGTACAAGTGCGTGTCGCACTGTGAAGAGGAGGTCAAGGGCCTCTACTTCAACACCGCGGTGTGCCGCCTAAGAAGGGGCAGGAACGCCTACGAGAAGGTCCCGGACGACATCTCGGAGAGCTTCCGTAAGGTCATCTACACTGAGGAGCCACCGACCTACCTGATCTTCGTCCAGCTGATCATGGGTTTGACCGCGATCATCCTCGGCGCCAACCTGTTCGTTCAGCAGATCGACCTACTGGCGCAAGAGATCGGGTTGGACCCATTGATACTCGCCCTGATCATCGCCCCAATCGCCACCGAGCTCCCTGAGAAGTTCAACTCCATCTTGTGGATCAGGGACAAGAAGGACACCTATGCCATGGGCAACATCACCGGTGCCATGGTGTTCCAGAGCTGCATCCCGGTCACCCTGGGCATACTTCTCACCGACTGGCACATCGACATCTCCAACAGCGTCCAATTCCTGCAGGCCTGCGCCATCGGCATCGCTCTGCTCTCGGGTTCTGTCCTCTATCTCCGGGCGAAGGACACCCAGCTGCATTGGTATGGCCTCATGCTGGGAGGAGTACTGTACGTCCTCTTCATCCTCCTAGTGATCACCGTGAGCTGATTCTAGATTATCACCAATTGGAGCTGAGGTCGAGGGCTTTATCTACTCCGCACCTTGTCCGAAGGGAGATGAATCGCCCCATAAGGCCAGGCGAGTGGGACGAGGACCGGATGGAGCGCTCCCGACGCGTTGGATGGATCGATGTTGACAGGCTACGGGAGAGCAAGGCTCTGATCATCGGAGCGGGGGCTTTGGGGAACGAGGTGGCCAAGAACCTAGTCCTCTCTGGGATCGGTGAAATAACCATCGTGGACATGGATAGGGTCGCCCTTTCCAACCTGAACCGCTGTCTCTTCTTCCGGGAGGAGGATGCTCGTCTGCGCTCTTTCAAGGCTGAGGCCTTGGCGGACAGGGTGCGAGAGATGAGCGCCTCATGTAGGGTCAGAGGCATCGTGTCCAAGGTGGAGGCCCTTGACGAGAATGTTTTACAATCGAGCGATGTCGTGCTAGGATGCCTTGATAACATCGCCGCTAGATTGCATGTGAACGCACATTGCAGCCATCACGGCCGCCCCCTCATCGACGGGGGGACCCTCGGTACGTCCGGGAAGGTCCAAGTGGTGATTTCTCCAGAGTGGCCTTGCTTGCAATGCTCCATGAACCGCACCCACTTTCGGACGATGGAGAGGCGGTACAGCTGCACCGGCTCGGACACCGTCTTCTTCGAGCCGAAGCTCGCCGCGGAGATCACCACCACTAGCGTGATCGCGGCCATCCAGGTCAGGGAATCGATAAAGGTGCTTTGTGGTCAGCAGGACAGGTGTCTGCACCATCTCCTGCATTACAACGGGCTCACCAATCAGGTCCTGGAGTTGGAGGTCCCCTTGGACCCGGAATGCCCCATGCACTCTGGCCAGGGAGGCGAAGGATCGACTTCTCGTCATTATCACGTGGATTAACTGTGATGCGAAGGTTTTTTGAGGGAGCCGCCGCTCGAACCATGCGTGGTGAAGGATGTCGGTTAGAGTCAAGGTGCGCAATGCGGAGACCGGAAGCACGGTCGACATGGAACTAGAAGAGGAGAACACCGTGCAGGAGATCATTGAAGGGGCTGCCGGATACTGGGAGAAGGACGCGGGCGCCTACGTCCTCCGAAAGGGGAAGAAGCTTCTGAGAGGGCAGCAGACCGTGCTCGTCGCGGGCATCGCCAACTCCGATGACCTGGAACTGATCCCCGACCCTGAGGGCGGCTGAAGGATGCCCTTGCCTCGGGATGTGCTCGTATCCCGGCTCAAGAACGAGCTCGCTATCTGCCAGCGCTGCCTTCGGCACCCCATCGTGGTAGAGGAGGAGGCTTTCGATGAGTTCCCCTTGGGCATCGAACTCAGCCTAGTGCAGATTCCAGCCTATGAGATATTCAACGGCCAGCTGAGGAAGAGGCACCATCACCGCATCTCATTGTCGATCTCGAACGAGTACCCCTTCCATAAGCCCCAGGTAACTTGGCTTACGCCCATCTTCCACCCCAATATCATGATGCCAGAGGATGGAGGGTTCCTGTGCAACAAGCTCTTGGAGGACTGGAGCTTCAACTCCACCCTGCTCATGTTCATCAAGGGGATCGAGTACCTGCTAATGAACCCGAACCCCAGCAGCCCTTTTGGCACGGACACCTGCACGCTGGCCGCGGAGTACTTCAACCGGGTGGGTAAGGTCACGCCTCCTGTGGTGTCGGTACCATCGCCCCGGGTGGTGAGGACCGAATGAACTCGCCCAACATCGTCGGCAGCAAGGAAGGCCCGATCCGTGAACGCGACCCTCCCCCCAAGGAGAGGAGGACCGCCCACAAATGGCTCAACGAGAAGGCCAAGGAGGAGTACCTAGAATGCGAGGAGAAGGGCTATGAGCTTTACATCTCCAAGCTGGCCGAGGAGAAGATACGCAACCACGCCATCAGTACCTCCTCCGCGCGATTGGAGGTGATGGGCCTCTTGTTGGGCAACATCTTCCGGACCAACGGGGTCGAATACGCGTTGGTCAGGGACGTGGCCACCACCGACCTGGATTCCTCGTCGGTCAGGGTCAGGTTCTCGAGGGACGGCATGGAGAAGCTCTTCGCATCGCTTGAGGACGCTGGCTTCTATTATCTCATAGTGGGGTGGTACCATTCGCACCCGGGGCATCGATGCTTCATGTCCCCTACCGACGTGGAGACGCAGAGGGGGCTCTTCAACAAGCGGTTCCACTCGGCGGTGGTCATCGACCCCATCACTAAGGAGATCGAGGCATTCCATCTCGAAGGAGGGAAGGTCAGGTCGAGGCCTTTCGCCATCTACTGGGACGAGTATCAGAACCCCTACTATGGGGAGACGGTGAGAAGGAAGCGCTTGGCCAATGAGGCGCAACCGATCAAGGCAAGCAAGCGCTAGACCCATATGGCATGGCGTTTGCGCATCGAGGCCTCGGTCTGCTCCAGCTTGCTCATGAGCGTGGGGACCAAGGAATCGAGGTAGACCATGCTCGCGACCTCGAAGAGCGTGCCCAAGGGGGCCAACTTCCGCCTGTCCTCGATCTTGGTGGTCTGTATCTCCACGATGATATTGGAAGCCCTTCCCAGCTTGGAATGCTGGTTCGAGGTCAGGGTGATGACCGTGGCACCGATGCGGCCGACGATATTGGCCGTCTGAGCGGCGGACATGGTCTCGCCGGTGTTGGATATGACGATGAGGAGGTCGTCCCTCTCCACGATGGGGGTGGTCGTATCCCCTATGAAATGCACGTCCAACCCCATCTGCACCAGGCGGACGCTGAACGCCTTGCCTACGAGGCCGGAGCGGCCCACCCCATATACGAAGATGGACTTGGCCTTGATTACGGCGCTGCACACGGCCTCAGAGATGGCTGGGTCTATCCTATCAAGGCAATCCTTAACCTCGTTGAGAATGAAGGCGGAGGCGAGCTTCATCAATCGTCCTCGTCGTAATTGATCTCGACCTGCTTGGAGGACTTCTTCTTGGTTTTAGACTGAGGCTTGACCGGCGCCTTCGGCACCGGCTTCTTGGGTTTGGGTTGGAGCTTGGGCTTGGCCTTGGGCTGCGCCTTGAGCTGCTCCTTGGGCTTGACCTTCTTCTCGACCGGTCTCTTGGCCTTCTGGGGGCGCTCCTCCTCTTCCTCCTCTTCCTCATCCTCTTCGTCCTTTCCCACCTTCTTGGACTTGGAGTCCTTGGACACCTTCTTGGTGAGGATGCGCTCATAGATGACCTTCATGTACATGGCGTCATGCTCGAGCAGAGGGGATGATGAGATGATGGTGATGTTGGGGTTCGCATCCACCAGGTACTCGGCCAAGGGCTCGAACCTCAGGTCCCCCTTCTTGATGGGCGTGACCCTCTTCTCGTTCCCAGCCTCATGCTCCACACCGGAGAAATGGGTGTAGTAGAGCGAGCCGACGTACGATTTCGTCTTGTCGAACAGCTCGGCGAAGTCGCTCGGCTCCCTCAGGATGCCGTTCTCCCTGGCGTGGTAGTGGGCGAAATTGATGACAGGGACGGGACCGTCGACGTCGTCGCAGAGGTCCATGACCTCGGCCAAGGACCCCCAGACCTCCAAGCGCCCAGATAGCTCCAGCCCCAGCTTGGACTTGATCTTGTTGTCCTTCCACCAGGCGGAGATCTCTCCCAGGTTGTGCTTGATGTTCTGCGTCGCCATCTTCTTGGAGATCTTGCCATATAGGCCGACGTGGGTTACGACCAACGCCCCGCTCATCTGGTTGGCCATCATCCCAGCCCAGCGGATGGAATCCATGGACTTCTTCGTCAGCTCGTTGTTGCTCACCAGGTCCATGTAGTAGGGCGTGTGCATGCTCAATTCCACGTCCAGCTCCCTTCCCATCTTGCCCAGCTCATGGAGTTCCTGGTAATTCTGCACCAGGCCCGAGGCCAGGGTGATCAGGGAGTCCTCTTCCTTTATCGCCTCGTTGAGGTCGTTGATTACTACATCCTTCTTGCCCTTACGACGGGACATGCCCACGACCATGTCCCCCTCGATCTGGAGCGGGGTGAGGCCGACCTCTTCCTCATCGGGCAAACGTTCCACTACGTTGACCCGGACCATTTGCACTTCCATGGCGTTTAGTCCAAGGTTGTGAACGTCCTCGATGCCGTCCTTTAAGGTGCGACCTTTACAAGAAAGAGGGATGCCAGCTGGCCCGAAGCGAATCATCAAGTCACCTGAGCGGTAATCCCTAGTAATCCGGTACTTGTATATATAATGCCTTACCGTCGATGCCTGGCGATTGATTTTCAATATTGTACAACATGCAACCACGGCCAGCGCGTTGGCCAGTATATAAATCTTGGTAGGTCCAGGATGAGCCCTTATGTAGGAAACCTTTATTAAAGAGGTCTCTATTAGACCGCCTTACCCAATGTCGGGAGAGTCAGAACTATGAAGACCGGGAACAAGACGGACCCGAACCTGGTCGCCCTGATCGATACACTCAAGGCGGCTTCCAGGGAGAAGGGCGCCGGCGTCTGGCGAGACATTGCTCAGAGACTCGAGAAGTCCAGCAAGAACTGGGCCGAAGTGAATCTGAGCAGGCTCGAGCGTTACGCTAATGAAGGCGACATCATCGTGGTGCCAGGGAAGGTGCTAGGGGCAGGGAGCATAAACAAGAAGCTCACCGTGGCCGCCTACAAATTCTCCGACTCCGCGGCCAAGAAGATCGAGGAAGCGGGCGGCAGGAAGCTGACCATCCCCGAGCTCGTACGGGAGAGCCCGAGCGGCCGGGATGTCAGGATCATGGGGTGAGCTTGATGACCACCGTAATCGATGCTGATGGTAATGTGCTGGGGCGTCTTTGCACCAGCGTCGCCAAGAGGATACTGAAGGGGGAGGAGGTCGTGGTGGTGAACGCGGAGAAGGCGATCGTCACCGGCAATAAAGAGGACATCCTAGCCCAGTACAAGCAGAAGAAGGACCGCGGCAAGGTCATCCATGGGCCGTTCTATCCCCGCAGGGCCGACCTCATCCTGAAGAGGACCGTCCGGGGGATGCTGCCCTGGGACAGGCCCAAGGGAAGAGACGCCTACCGCCTGCTCAAGGTGTACGTGGGCGTGCCCAAGGAATTAGAAGCCGTGGAGAAGCTGAAGTTAATGGGTGCCACGAACCTGAGCCGTGACCGTTATGTCACGCTAAGCGAGGTCTCTGAGCATCTCGGTTCGAAGGTGAGGTGAGGCGCATGGCAGAGGTAGCAAACACCAGCGGAAAGAGGAAGACGGCCGTGGCCAGGGCGTCCGTCAAGAATGGAACGGGCAAGGTGCGCATCAACTCCAAGCCCGTGGAGATCTGGACCCCGGAGCTGGCCAAGCTCAAGATCATGGAGCCACTGATGCTCGCGCCAGAGCGCGCCGCCAAGGTGGACATAGACGTCTCCGTCCAAGGCGGAGGGGTCATCGGCCAAGCCGAGGCAGCGAGGACGGCCATCGCCAAGGGTTTGGTGGAGTACTTCCAGGACGAGGAGCTGGAGCGGACCTTCAAGGCGCAGGACAGGACGCTGATGGTCTCCGACTCCCGCAGGAAACTCCCCAAGAAGCCTCTCGGTCGTGGCGCTAGGAAGAAGCGGCAGAAGTCGTACAGGTGAGAAGATGATCATACCGGTCCGATGCTTCACATGCGGGAAAGTGATCGGCTCCTCGTACCAGACCTTCGTCAAGAGGGTGCAGATGGGCGAGGACCCCCAGCAGGTGCTGGACGATCTCGGCCTGACGAGGTACTGCTGCCGGCGCATGATCGTCTCGCACTCAGACCTAGTGGACGAGATCATCCCCCTGGGATGAAACCTCTTACAACCCCAATCTTTTTAAAATGGGTCTGTGGGGTAGCTTGGTATCCTTCCAGCTTGGGGTGCTGGTGACTCCGGTTCAAATCCGGACAGACCCACCACTACGCATATCAATTGTTGTCGAATTTTTGGCCAATAACGGGGTTCTTTAGCACTTTTATGGGGTGCTCCTTCCAGGCGTTCCTGAGCTGTCGCCGACGACGCCTCGCACCAAGGCGTAGTAAGAGCTCTATGTCATGGTCACCTTTGCGTGCCGATTTTTAGCCAGATGGATATCCAGTTCGTCCTGATTTCTCGTTTGAGCCCTATTGCACAATCATTAATTAGGTTCTCGCTCTGAAACATATAGAGGGTATCAAAGATGCCTAAGAAGAAACCAGAAAAATCCCAAGAAAAGCAGGTTAGGAAACAGGTAATGAAAGACAGGAAGATTGAAAGAGCAGAGAATAAGGCTAAAAAAAATGGGGGGAGAGACGAAGATGAGGGCAATCATGATAACGAGGATGAAGAGAAGGACAAGAAAGATGAGCTAGAGAAGTTTTCATCCGGAGAGGAGGAGCAATCAAAGGACATTTATGACGAAGATAACAGAGAGGAGATGTTGGAAAATGATGAGATCACTGCGGCTGAGGAAGGGTTCATGAGAGGTCGCGAAGGTGATGTGGAAGGAGGGAAGAAGGACCGAAGGGGAACAGCACATAAGGATACGACCTCGGTCGAGTTGGCTAAAGAACAATATGGTGAAGATTAAGATCTGAAGAGGAGAGAGCCAGCGTTTAGGCTCAGATTTCCGAAATAATTTTCTTTACTTGGAATCGGGACCTGATGGCTAATCGTTATGGTTCTTCTAGATAGTTGCGTCATTATTCTCTATCCGTCATAATTCGATTTGAAACTCAAGCTCCCCACCTTCAATAACATTTTTATTAACAAGGATTGAGTTAATCAGTCGATACCCTTGGCGAACGACCGCTGCATAAGGCCTCCTTTCACTGGAAGAGAGAAGGAGATGGAGGAGCTGATGACCATCCTTTCAGAGGTGATGGTTCAGCATGGCACTTTGGTCCTGCTCGCCGGGGAGGCTGGTATAGGGAAGACCAGGATTGCCGAGGAGTTCGAGGAGAAGGCCATCGGGGCTGACTGCATCTCGATCGTCGGGCGCTGCATGCCAGGATTGCCGACGCCTCTACTTCCTTTCATCGAGGCCTTCGAAAGCTATTACCAATCGCCCTCGATCAAATTGAAGGGTGGCATCGAGACCTCTCTGTTCGGGAGAATCGGCGAGACCTCCTCAACTTCCTGGTCGATGGATCGGATATTGTTCTCCACCTTGGATTTCATCAGGCGGAAGTCGGCAATACGACCTATGATCATTCGCATCGAAGACCTGCATTGGGTCGATTCGGCTAGCGTGCAGCTAATCCATTTCTTGGCAAGGAACGCCAAAGGGCTCAAAATAATGATATTGGGCACCTACCGTCCTGAGGATTTGTTGCCCGATCCTTCGGGCAACCCGCACCCGTTCGTGGACGCGCTCCGAATCATGCGTCGCGAGGGCGTATGCCAAGAGATCGACATAGGAAACCTTGAGCCCGCGGAAGTCCGGACACTCGTGAACGGTGTGCTCGGAGGGAGCCTCGAAGCGCCGGTGATGGACAAGGTAATCAAGGAGAGCGAAGGCAATCCTCTCTATGCCATAGAGACCACAAAGCTGCTGGCGCTCTCTGAATCGATCTTGTTCGCTAATGGTGTATGGAGGGCTTCGGAGGCCGTCGAGATCAAGATACCACCAACAGCTAAGGAGGTCATCCTGCGCAGGCTGGAAAGGGTGGAACGTAAGCAACGGAGATTGCTAGATTTCGCTTCCGTGATCGGCCGAGAATTCAGCATCGATGTCATGGAGGAAGCGACCAGGGCTGAGAAAATGGAGCTATTGGAGAGCCTCGAGAACATCCAAGACCAGGGAAGGTTGATATGCCAAAGAGGAGAGACTTTCCAGTTCTCCCATGAGACCATCAGGCAGGTTGCTTATGATTCGATCTCGGAGGCCAGGAGGAAGGAGATCCACAAGATTATCGGCGAGGTCTTAGAACGCAAAGGGGAGAAGGTCTCGCCTGCTATTTTGGCCCAGCATTTCCATGCTTGTGGGGAGCGAGAGAAGTGCATCAGGTACTCCCTGCAGGCTGGCGATGCGTGCCTGGCCAAGGGGGCATCCTATGAAGCGGTGCGACTCCTGGGACAGGTTGTCAAGTGCGCTGGCTCAAGCCAAGCTTATGAGAAGGAGCTGATCCACGCATACGATTCGATGGGGTTCGCATATTGCCTTTTAGGGCGTGATGAGACGGCGGACGAGATGCTTGAGCGTGTGATAGGGAGGGTAGGATTAGAAAAGGCCAGTTCTCGGACCCTATACAATCTGGCTGAGATTTGGGCGGGGACGTCTCTTGGAAAAGGGGATCAGTCCAAGTCAATGGTCTACTTGGAAATGGCCGAGAGGGCGGCCGGAAACGACCAATACATGCTGGCCAAAGTGACAGGTTATAGGGCAACTTCTAGCTTGTGGAATGGGGATTACGGGTCTGCCGAGAAGTACTTCAGAGCCACGATCGATTACATGATGGGCGCGAAGGACATCGAGCAAGTAGTCAAGTTCAAATCCTATTATGCTGACGCCCTCTTGACCCAAGGCAAGGTCGAGGAGGCGTTGGAGGAAATACAAGACGCCCTGCAGCTCATCAAGGGAACTCCTGGATTCTATGGTGAGCTTGAGGCGAATTTCTATGCTGGGATGATCTACCTGCATATCGGGAACGTAAATGAGGCAATTGACCACCTCAATAAGGGAGTAGGGATCGCCACTCAAATCGGGGAGTTCTCCGCCATATGCCATGGTTATGTATTCCTAAGCCTAGCCCTCGAGATGATAAATGACGTCGAGGGCGCTTCGACGATGGCCATTTCGAGCTATGACAATGCCCTCAGAACCGAGTCGCAATTCATTATGTTGATGGCTCTAGGCGGGATATTGCACAACTCTGTGAGGACGGGGAAGCGGGACAAGGCAGAACAATTCTGCAATGAGGCTATTAATCTCCAGAAGAATTTCCACTGGAGCATGCATTCTACGACCCGTTGCCTTCTCACCGCGGCCATGGCAGAAAATTATGCATTGAAAGGAGATTGGTCGCAAAGCGACCAGCTTTTCGAACAATCTTTTGAGCTGATGAAAGGTACTCCAAATGGTCTGCTGCTAGAGGCACTTTCCAGATCGTGGTATGCGGAATCTTTGACTTTTCGCGGCTTGTCAGCGGAAGCGAGCGAGCAAATCCGCTCAGGATGCTCGATATGTTCTCGTCTCCATAACACGTTCCTCCTCGAGTCGTTTCGAAGAAATCATGGATGATTGCCCTTCATCGCCTATGATTTGTCTTTGTCGAAGGAGGGTGGAAGGAAGAATTAAAGCATGGATGGTACCATCTTTATTCGGGGGATCCTGTGCGCGAAGGTTCACATCTCAACTGGGCTACTTGCTTCTTGTCCGCTATTGCCGTTCTCTCATTAATCGTGGCAATGTTTGCCTCGATGACATCTGCCAACGCCTATGACGACCGAGTTGATGTCAAGGGTTTGGAGGGCCTCAATGATTTGGACAGCAGCATGAATGTGAAAACTATCGCTCATGCGAACGCCATTGATTTGAGACGGGCCTATGATGGGGCGGTTTCTCAACAGCAAATGTCCGATCCACCAGGAGACTCTTACGAAGTTGGCATGAAGGCTAGTTTCTTACTCTCCGATTGGGGGAAATGGTATTATAATGAGACAAATCCCAGTGATTACATGACCTTCATCAAGCGCGCCGAATCCAATCATTCCGAGGTCTGGGTCGCTGAGGATCTCTCTTTCATGTCAGGCGATGAACGTAACGTGCTTTCCATCCAGATAGAGGTCACTGATGCGCACATCGATTATATTGTCCAGGAGTTCGAGGGGAATATATACCCGACATTGACGGCATTCATCGGCCCATCCCCTCCGAGGGACGGGGAGAATTCTGCCCCAAAATCGATGAATCTTCCTTACTTCGCATCCAACTCCACTGGTCGTGTTATGATAGTGATCTTCAACATCGTGGATTCGGCGTTCTTTTATCCCTGGGGCCATGGTGGTATCTTCGGGATGTACAACCCTCCCACGACGGACTATTATGACCGCAATATCGTATTCCTAGATTCTTGGGATTGGAATAACCGAACTGGAACACAGGACGAGTCAATCCTTGATCACATCTCATTCGGCTATGAGGGGGCCCTCGCCCATGAGTATGAACATTTGCTGGGCGATTATGCGAATCGGGAGCAGGTGGCTTTCCTGAGCGAGGGGAGCTCGATCCTAGCTCAGGTCCTATGTGGTTACCCCATCGACAGTGAGATGGTCCGAGCGTTCATGGCCACTCCAGACAATTCGTTGATAGAATGGTCGGACCAGACCGCCTTGAATGAGATGGCGGATTATGGGGCGGCAGGATTATTCATGATCTATCTCTACGATCATTTCGGGCTCTCCATGGTCCATAACCTAGTGGTGACAGAGCTTGTGGGCATCGATTCTGTCAATGCCGCCTTCCAGAAAGTCGGATTAAGCGATTGGGACATGGACCTTGCATTCAACTCCTGGAGGCTGGCCAACCTAATCCGTTCGGACACCCCTGGAAAAGGGCTCTATAACTACCGATCCATCGATATCAATGATCCGAAGTACGGAGACCTCACCATACTTAATTGGATGCCCTCCAAGGATCCATCGATTAACTCAGCTGGGGACTATTTCGGAAGGACCTACATTCCCGAGTACGAGTATTTCCTTCCAACCTCAAAATCAGGAGCCTATGGTACCGAGTACATCCACGTGATAGGAGCTGGTGGTGGCAACTGGGTAGAGGGATTGGACGCCTCCGAATTGAAGTTCGGATTGAGCGGCCAGAACCAGGTCTACCAGGGCTGGCAGATAGTGGGTCAGCCGATAGGCATCGTGGATCCATTTTTCTCTGAGGATTTCGACCATGATGGGGAGATGCCTGGTTGGGCTACTGAGAGCTTGGGAATAACTCAACACGCCTGGTATATGGCGAGCTCTAATGGAGCGGACTATTATGCCGTGGCCAACGCCGACGAGATGGGGCCGGATACGGTGGATATGCGAGAGCGTCTTTACATGACGGAGGGCTTCAGCACGGTCGGAAGGACAGAGCTCGGTCTCAAGCTCAATCTGGATTTCCAGAAGTTCTATTATTGGGACGTGGCAAAGATCCTCTTCTCAGTAGATGGAGGGTCGACCTGGCAACAGTTGACCAACTATACTGAAGACACCAATGAGAAAGGGGATTCGCCGTTAAGCACCAATTATGAGGCATATCTCGACTTCTCCAGAGCATGCGGGAAGGAAGATGTGAGGCTAGCGTTCGAATACTTCACCACTTCATGGGGATGGTGGTTCGCGGTGGATAACATCCAGGTCGGTACGATTGTGAAAGAGAATATGTGGTGGTCCGACTCCCGGGATTATCAAGATTACAGCTTGTATGCCGACATCGACCTTGGCGGTATGGATTCGGCTGTCCTCACCTTCGATACCAGATGGACGATGGAATACGGCTACGACTTCGGATTTCTGCAGGTCTCATCCGATGGTGGGACTACGTGGATTTCCGTGGCAAATGAATACACCACCGACCAGCCTCTGGATTGGGCAGATACGAACATAATTCAATATCTGCCTGGCATCACCGGAATCTCACCATTCGATGGGATGGGCCAAGTCAGCTATGATCTGAGCGCTTGGACCGGTCAAGAAATCCAGGTGAGGATCAGGATGATGACGGATTGGGCCCTGAGCTATGAGGGGTGGTACATCGACAACATCAGGCTCAACGGAATATTGATCGACGATGCCTCTGAAAAACGAGGGTTCACATCTGACATAGCCCCTGTGGATATCGACTGGCTTGTGACTATCTATCTGCCAGGCTGCATCGGCACCGATGGGACCAGGTATCTGCCGCTGATCATGACCCTGCATGGAAGCGAAACTAATGAGTTCCAAAGGCACATGGCCTCCTTCTCCGCCTATCAGGAGATGTACCTGCTAATAAGCTCGACCGCAGGTCCTTGTGACTATGGTTTCTCCCTTGAGAGCTATGAGGTTTAAATGTCGTAGAGGTTAGTAAGAACCTGCATAGGCGATTCGTGCCAATCGCTGGTAATCTCATGGACCCCGTGAGGGGTCACCAATGAAACTACCACTCGGAACTCGTTCGAACCAATATCTCTTAGGAAGTCCAATGGAAGTTTGAACCGGATACTTCTCTTGTCCCCGAGCTGAAGGTTTGATGATAAGATCCTTGGGTGTTTGGGTAGATCTATTCTGGTTGGATTCCCAGCAATGTTCACATCAAAATCAATCTGCACGACAAACAACCTTGCGTCACCACCACGGTATGGTATTGGTCCCATGAACTGCCTATTGGTCAACCGGATGCCAACAATGAGCTCCTTTTGGGTCGATTCCAACCAAATATCGTTTACGAACCCATCGGTGAGTTGATACCTCACTAGCGATGGCGGAACCCCTTTGGCTTCGTCAAGGATCAATCTGGGGTCTCTCCAATCGCCTATCGTTGGTTTATTGATGCCCAAATAAGAGATTTTGAATTCCATTATCTTCTTCTCATCAATCACCTCAAGCATTCTTCGTATTGGTTCCAGGTCCATATCGTAGTTGATGATATTGGTCATAAAGAGCTCAGAACAGTCCTCGATTGAATCAGCTCCTCCAAGTAGATCTATCGCATCGAAGAGCGACAATAAGAAAGCATTCGTAGTCGATTGTTTCGGAGTGCCATTACATGCGGCATCATAAGAAATGGTCAGGAAGCTCGCTAGTATCAGACCTCCTTCGTACCACCACGCCCTGATATTGGCATTATAAATTGCCCATGCCTCCTGTTCAGAGTTGGGTGGAGGGGGCGCTGGCTTCATCGAAGACCAATCGGTATAAACCTCAGTTCTCACCCTTAGATCCTTAGGAAAAGGGAGGCAATCTGAGTACATCCAATCTGCCCAGACAGAATAATTGAAAGGATACGCTGGCGCGAAGAAGATGCACGGAACAAATGTCGCAACTCCCTCCTCCAACGCATGGAACTCGTCCTCAAGTTGAGCATTATCAATTTTAAGGTCATCAAATATTGCATGTATGTATTCATGAATTATTACGTCGCCATCCTCGGCAGCATCTTCCCAGCATTGAAAATTTGTCCTATAGAAATGAATTCTCTTTGTCATTGTATCATAACAGGCCATGTAATAGTCTTTGCTCCTGCTTTCGATCAGGGCAACTATCGGATGGTTGAGAAGGTATGAAAAGCCAAGCTCAGACTGAAAATATCTTTGGAATGAATCGATGTGGTAATAGACCATCAGGCACTCGTAATCAATTCCGCCCCTACTATCGAAAATTGGGAAGTCCAGAATTGTGCTGGAGGGATACGAGGCAGGAACAGGCGGCGTACCAGCTTTTAGGACTTCAATTATGGGACCTTTCAGAACAATATTCTGACCGCTAATCTGGATGTCCTTGAGTGTTACTGAGCTTTTAAGCAAATCGAAATCGGCTGGATTTGAGAAATCAGGTGGCGGAACACAATGCATACCTGCATACACATTCTCGCACCCTCCGATAGGCCTGAGATCTGTTCTTCCTGAAACCACCACTGGATTCGGTGAAATTAATGCAGCTCTCGCGTCTAAAAATCGCAACAGGTCAATCTTCCGAAGGATGTGTCCACCCTTTGCCTCAATGATTAACATCCAGCTACTCAAAGGATTCGCGGAGTGAGCTCGAATTGAATAGACCATCACATCGAGGTCCCCGATTTGTACGAATATCTTCCGATTATCGTGCACTTTCCATTCGCCGGGCGTCGAGGCCAGAGTATTAAGGGCGATCTCTTCGGCTTTTTCAGGAGTGACTTGACCTTCACCAGGTGGATATTTCTTCAAATTGGGTTTTCTAATATTGATGCGAAGATGAGAAAGACAGCCTTCCCTCAATTCGGCCACAATCTCGCAATTCGCCATTGGTATCCCATTGTGGGTCTGCCTAAGCCTTACGACAAGACTGCTGGATTTCTTCTTGTAATCCAGCTTTAGATTGCGCTTTTCTAAGAATTCAATGCCAAGCTCTTTTCGATGTGCAATAATCCTATCTCGTATTACCCTTGGATCATCTGGTAAATCCTTGGAAAGTAGTTTTAGCTCACGTTCAAAGAACTCCGATTTCGTGTCAATCGTTTGCTTCAAGCGTGAGCCTGTCATGCTTCCTGGTATGAGTTATCTTATGGACAGGATGCACTTTTCACCCTGGGTGCTCCACATTTCGGGCATTTCGTTGGCAACTTGGTCAACTTATTATAAGCAACGAACGTTTGGCAGCCTTCACACCACCAGGAACAGCAGGTGGGACAGGGATTAATGAAAGGAATCCTCCCACACTTCAAACATCTAGTCGGGGGACCATCTGGTAGTGTGTCATCCGGGCATTCGGTAACAATGACTAACTGGACCCACGCTCCGCCGGTGTAGAAGAATAGCCTTGCGGGGATGCCCTCCTTCCTCAATATCTCCACCGCTTCAAGTAGAGCTTTATTTTGAGTCTTTGTCAGGTCCCCTTTCTTACTTGTCAAAATATCTTTTTTTGGCAATTGTTCACTCCCCCTCGAAGACATAACTCATATGTCTTGCGAAGTAACAATCGATTTGTCGAGATTATGTACTTTTTGTTCTTGGCCGGTCTTAGGGAATGAAATCGAATGCAGTTATTCCTTGATGACTGAGCAGCACTTATTGAAAAACTTGCTTCCTCCCTCAAGCTTGAATTATGCTACGGAATCCGAAGCTCACCTTTATTATCGGTTTGATGAGTCCTTTTTTGGGAAAGCTATGGGAAAGCGCAAGATAATCAAGATTGATGAAGAAAGATGCACTGGCTGCGGCCAATGCGCCATCGCATGCGCCGAAGGCGCAATAGAGATCGTTAAAGGCAAGGCCAGGGTTATCAACGAAGTCTTTTGCGACGGCCTTGGCGCTTGCATCGGTGAGTGCCCGGAGGACGCGCTGACCATCGAGGAGCGCGAGGCTCCCGAGTTCGATGAGCACAAGGTCAAGGAGCACCTTGCTAGGAAAGTGGACAAGGAGCCCCGTTTGATGGCCTGCCCTGGCTCCGGTCCAAAAAGGATCCTCGCACCCAAGCCTGCCAAACAGGGGGATAAACCCACCGCCCAGTTGTCCAACTGGCCCGTCCAGCTGCGGTTGGCTCACCCACATGCCCCTTACTTCAAGCATGCCAAGCTGCTGATTGCCGCCGATTGCTCCGCCTTTGCCTACGCCGCGATGCATTCAGACTTCATTAGCGGGCGAGTGACAGTGATTGCCTGCCCTAAGCTGGACGACAATGAGGAGCAGATCGCCAAGCTTGCTGAGATCTTCTCCCTCAACGACATCCAGGATGTGAAGGTGGTGCGGATGGAGGTCCCCTGCTGCGGCGGCTTGAACCTGCTGGTCAAGAAGGCGCTGGAGCGGGCGGAGAAGCAGGTGTCGGTGGACGAGGTAGTTATAGCCACGGACGGCTCCATCCTCAAGGGATCGGTCTAGTCAGACCTTCCTGCCTTCCTGGAAGACCGCCACATGCCCGATTAGAGAGATGCTGCAGCACGTGATCACCACCGCCCCTCCCTCAGGAATGGCGAAGATGCTGCGCGAGGTCGAGAGGCCCTCCAGCTGCGCGTCCATGCAAGCTTCATAATGCACAGCCAGACCGATGTTCACAAGGCCCAGGCCGGAGAAGACGGTGGAGGCGTCTCCCTCCCCGGACAATAGCACGTACTCAGAGCAGAGCGATAACGCACCAGCGCCGTTGCCCATGATCACCTCATCGTAGCTCGTTAAAAGATTGGCCACGCCGGTGCTGCGCATCCTCTGCACCAGGACCTTAGGGTCTCCCCCAGGTAGATAGATGAGGTCGGACTGCTCCACCAGCTTAACCATTTCAGAATAGGGAAGCGAGGGCTCGATGAACCTGACCCCTCTCGCCCCTAGGTCCTTGAAGTAGTCCACCAGCGCTCGGCGTTGGACGTCCTCCCTCATCTTCCCCTTAGACGTCCAAGGGAGCACCACGACCTGCGGAGACCCGCCCGCGTCGGCGAAGGCCTGGCTGTCGATTTCCTTGGAGTTCCTGATGCTGTTGTCCTCTCCGCCGAGCAGATAAAGCCTCAACATCTCCCCCGGAATGGGACGTCAAGGATGAAAATGATTCCCAATTCAGAAGGCCTATTCCTCATTCTCGGACTTCTCTTCCTTGGACCTCTTCTCCACCCATTGGAAATAGTTGGACCGATGCTCCTTCCTCCACTTATAGTCGTCCTCATCCTCGTCGGAGGTGAAGATGATGCTATACCTCTGCGCTGCGCCCTCGTACTCCACCACGGGGAACTTCAGGCTCTTGTCAATGCGGTTCACGTAGCTGCGCATGAAGATCAGGTCCTCGTGCCCATACTTCGGCGGCAGCGTGACGATGAAGGTGTTGACCTCCCGAATGGCATCGAACACGTATCGCACATCGGCATCATGGAGCGTCCTGATGAAGCGGTCCTTGTCCTTCCGCCTGCGGGAAAGCTGGACCATCCTCTCGACCCAGACATCCCCCATCTTGAGTATGACCGTTTCCTCGCCAAGCACTTTCCACATGAGGGGTGAATCGAGGGGCGGTTAGAAAAGCTTTCCACAGCTGCCTCAGGACGAGCTAGTGGAGCCAATCCGCATTAAAAATAGGTCCACCAGCTTCCCGAAGTCCACCGACTCCTTGAGGAGCAGCTCGCGGACCAGGCGCGGGTCGATGCGAGTGCAGGGGATGTTAGTTAGCTCCTTTCGTTCTCCCAAGGGGCCGACCATGATGGCGCCGATCACCTTGCCGCCCTTGAGCGTCGACTTGCGATAGGACCCATCATCTGTGCTGGTTTCCACCCTTTCCTCGAGATCGCTCGGGTATATCGGTTCCCTCGTACCCCCGATGGAGACCAATGGCATACCCAAGAACTCCACCGCGGTTATCTGGACTCCTCCTGGATATGCCTGGTCGCCTCCCGCCACATTGATCCCTGCTACCTTGCCCTGCTCCGAGGCTATCGGCCATAAGGTGAAGGTGGTGCTCTTGCCAGTGATGAAATCCTTGGCCTCGGCCACGTCACCGGCAGCGTAGACGCCTGGCGCGCTGCTTCGCATCCTATCGTCGACGACCACCCCTCGCCTCACGGAGATGCCGGCGCTCTCCGCCAGATCGGAGTTCATGCGCACCCCTTTGGCCGAAACGAGCATGTCGCATTCCAAGGTCCTCCCATCCGAGAGCCTCACGCCCCTGACCCGGTCGAGCCCTAGTACCTCGACCACGTCCAAGTCCAGCTGAACGTCGATTCCTTGGAGGCGCAGGTGCTCAGTCACCATTTCCGCCGCCCTCCGGTCCAGGTTCTGGGATAGGACCTGGTGCGATGCGACCACCAAGTGGACTTCCAGTCCTCTATCGTGCAAGGCGACGGCCGCCCCGATGCCCACCAGACCCCCGCCCATGATGAAAGCCTTTCGGGCATCCTTAGCCTCCATGGAAATGGCCTGGGCGTCCTTGACCGTCCTCAGAACATACACACCCGGCAACCTCATACCCTTTAGGTCCGGCAGCACCGCGGAGGAGCCGGTAGCCAATAGCAGCTTCCCAAATCTCAATTGTGTGCCGTCCTCCAGTATGACCTTCTTATCTGTCGCGCTCAGGCTGACCGCCCTCCGCCCCAGTAGGAGCTGCGCGTTGTTGCGTTCGTAGAAGCTAGAAGGTCGATAGGTCAGGCTCTTCTCGGAATTGCGGCCAGAGATGTAACCGGTCAGGAAGCAGCGCGAGTAGGGCAGGACCGTCTCGTCGCCAACGACGACAATCGTGCCCTTCGGGTCGAGCCTTCTGATCCCCTCCACGCCCCCGACGCCCGCGGCCCCGTTGCCGATGATGACGTAATCGAACTCTAGCAGGCCGTCCCCTCCGACATCGACTGGACCACCCAGTCCGAGGCTAATTAGACTTTCGATTGATGCGAGATCCTCCGAGCTGGAGCCCACGAAGACCGAGCCGCCCGACCTATCCAACGATGCTTGAAGCTTCGCCCGTGACAACGTTTATCAATCCTAGGCGCCTTATCCGCACCGATGCCCGAGTTCGCCCAGTTCGAGCACCGTCGCCAGTCGTACGCCCTCCGATTGCACGAATGGAGGGAAAGCGCGAGCCTCAGTGAGAAGCTGGCCTTGAGCCTGCTCTTCGCGGTCCTTGCGGCCGTGGCGGCGCAGATGCGATTCTTCCTTCCCTTCACCCCTGTCCCGTTGACGGGGCAGGTCCTCATCGTGCTCCTGGCTGGCTTCGTGCTCGGGCGCTTCGGCATGGTCAGCATGGGCATGTACCTCGTGCTGGGCTCGGCCTTCGGCTGGTTCAGCGGCGCGATAGGCATGGCAGCCCTATCTGGCATCACCGCGGGTTATCTGTTCGGCTTCGTGCTGGCGGCGGCGGTCGTGGGCGAGCTGGCGCAACGGCGAAGGGACTGGAGCTTCGGCCAGATCGTTGTGGTCATGTCCTTGGCCGTCGGCATCATCTACATCCTGGGTTCGTTCTGGCTCAGCCTGATCCTGGGGATCGAGCTCTCGCAGGCATTGCTCCTGGGTGCGGTCCCGTTCGTGGTCGTGGACGCGATCAAGGTCCTCCTCGCTTCCTCCGTAGCGTACTCCATCACCCCCCGAAGGGCTTGATGCGCAGGGTTAAGAGAACGTAAGAGATTGTAGCGCCCGGACATGCCAGAGAACCTACCTGACCACTCTCACTGCCTGGAATGCGAGGCCGCCATACCTTTGGGAAGGCCTTTCTGCTCAGACAAGTGCGAGAAGAACCACCGGGACAAGGTCCAGAGGTCGAAGAACCGGAACCTCGTCTTCATGCTCATCAGCGCAGGTGTGATAATCAGCCTAGGCCTGTTCTTCATGCTCGTATGAGGCTGCCTGCGCCCGGCGCACCGCATCCACCATCCGGGCCACCATCTTGGTCTCCTTGACGTCGTGCGCCCTCACGACGTTGGCGCCGTTCATCATGGCTATCGAGGCCACGGCCAGGCTGCCCTCCTTCCTCTCCGCGATCTCCTGCCCGAGGACCTTGCCGATGAATGCCTTACGCGATGCGCCGATCAGCAGACCGCGCCCGAGGCAGCGGAACTCCCTGAGGCGGACGACGATCTGCAGGTTGTGCTCCAGCGACTTCCCGAACCCGATCCCGGGATCGAGGAGAATGGAGCTTAGGTCCACGCCCCCTTGCTCAGCATGGGTCATCCTCTCGTCCAGGAAGAGGGAGAGGTCCCCTACCACATCCTCGTAGGCGGGCCTGTCCTGCATGGTGCCAGGCTCGCCGAGCATATGCATGATCACGACACCAGGGCGGTAGCGGGAGGCTACGGCAGCCATCTCCTCGTCCCTAAGGCCGCTGACGTCATTCACGATCTCGGCCCCCGCCTCCAATGCCGCTCTGGCCACCTCGTGATGCCTGGTGTCGATTGAGACGGGGATCCTTTGCTGAGAAGTAAGCTCCTCAATGACCGGTATCACCCTGCTCAGCTCCTCGTCGACCGCCACTTCCTTGGAAAAAGGCCTGGTGCTCTCGCCCCCCACATCGATGATGTCGGCACCTTCCTCCACCATCTGCACCGCCCTCCTAATCGCCTGGGCCTTGTCCAGATACAGGCCGCCGTCGGAGAAGGAGTCGGGGGTCACATTAAGCACCCCCATGACCAGTGTCGAGTCTAGCCTCAGCTCGCGCTTGGCAAGCTTCCAGGATGGCGGCTCGGGGGAGAGGTAGTTGGATAGCGCTCTCCAGATGGGCTGGAGGCGGTCATCGGGGCCGACGCGGCAACTGTTGCCCTGGAGCACGCCATGCTCGAAGACCAGCATGGCTCTCGGAACAATACCGGAGCAACGGTAGGCATCGCCCCCGAGTTCCTCTGCAGCGAAGGCCATGCCCTCAACATCCTTCTCGTCGCGAGACTCCACGAAGAAGAAGATAAGGTCGTACAGGTCCTGCGGGGCCTCGGCCACCTGGGGCAGGCCTAGCCTGGACCATTCGCTCCTTGCCTCCGGAAGCCCGGAGTAGTTGCGCAATCGGGCGATCATCTCAGCCCTCGATCAGGGGCTCGAGCAACTCCACCAGGTCCATGACTTGGACCTTGCTGCCGCAGCTCTCTCCCCCTACCTTCAGATTGTTCACGCAGAAGGGGCAGGTCGTCACTAGCACATCGGCGAATGCCGCCTCCTCGATCCTCCTGGCCGCGATCTTCTCCGACAGGTCAGGATAGGCGGAGCGGACCCCCCCTCCCCCTCCGCAGCATCGGGAGGTGTCCTTGCTCCTGAGCATCTCCCTGAACTCCGCGTCCGGTACCTTGGCGAGCAATTTCCTCGGTGCCTCATAGACGCCGCAATGCCTTCCCAGGTGGCACGGGTCATGATAGGTCAGCTTCTTCTGGAATGAGGAGAACTTGACGTCCCTCTCGGCCAGGAACTCGGAGATGTGCTTGACCTTGAAGTCCACCTTCACATGGCGGGGGTACTCCTCCTTGAACATGCGGTAACAGCCAGCGCACGAGAAGACCACCTCCTCCTTCCCCGCGTCCGATATGGCCTCGACGTTCCGCTCCATGATCTCCTTTACCTTGTCCTCGTCGACCCCGATGCGCTGCAGCACGCTGCCGCAGCAGACCTCGTCCACGACGGAGAAGTTCTGGCCCAGCTTGCTCAAGATAGAGGCTGTGGCCTTGGCGATGTTGGGATTACGGTACGCCGCGGTGCAGCCGACGAAGTAGCCAAGCTCGCCGCCTCCAGTTTTCAGCCCCAGGGCGTCCTGGACGCGCTTGGCCTCGCCATACGGGTTACCATGGGCCTCTACGCTAGCCACCACCCGAGCGTGCTTGGGCAGCATCTTCCCACTGGCCACCAGGTCGCGACGGGCCCTCTCCACCACGTCCACGACCTCTATGCCCGAGGGGCAGCGCCTCTCGCAGTCCTTGCAGGTGGTGCACTGGTAGAGGTGCTCGAGCACGCTCTCATCCGCAGGTATGTCCCCCTTGAGCAGACCGTACGAGAGGATGATCCTACCCCTTGCCACGCTGGAGTCCCAGCCGATGCCCTCATAGGTGGGGCATACCGACTTGCAGAACCCACAGTAGGTGCAGGTCATCATCGTGTCCTGCACGGCGCGGAGATGCTTGGCCTCGATGTGCTCCGCCATGGCTCACTTCACCCTCGGCACCACCACGCTTCCCTCATATATGACGATGACGCTGGCTTCGTGGTCGCGGGCCAAAGCATCGTCGACCGCGGCCTGAACGCTCTCGAAAGGCTGGATGTTGATGCGTTGAAGGTCCACTGGGTCCAATGAAGTCACCCCGCAGATTCGGGACCGCTTGGCGATCTCTGCCATCCTGACCGCCTTGTGGTCACCCAACCTATATTCGACGTCCATGTTCCTCTGTGCCCGCTTAGGGTCCCCAATGGAACGGAGGGTCTCGTAGAACGGGCCCTCGCCTATGCCATGACGGCATTTCGAAACGAGGATCAGCGTCCCTCCATCCTTTAGGGCGTACTTCGCGTTCTCCATCGCCTTCTGCGATTGATAGAGGTCAACGTCCATCGGGTAGGGGGCGATGGTCACGACCACGTCCGCCTTGCTCTTTATCGGAACCACGTACACCTCGTTCGCCCACCTCACCGCCCTCTCGAAGGTGGCGTGCAGCTCGCCCACGGCGACCTTGTTGACCATCTGATGGCGATCCAGGACGACCTGGATGCCGAGGATCGTCTTCCCCTTGAGCTCCTTCGCGCAATCCATCATATCCTCATGGACCGGGTTGCCCTCCAGGGCCAGCACCTTGGAACCCGGCCTCATCGCCAGGCTGTGGTTGTCCTCGATGGTGCTGTACGCGCACACCCCTGGGAGGATGGACTTCCTTCCACCAGTGTAGCCAGCGAAGTAATGCGGTTCCACGCTGGTGATGATGAGGATGCGGTCGAACCTGGTCACCATCTCGTTGACCCAGATCTCGGTCCCATTCCTCGATTTGCCCACATACTCGGTCTTGGAGCGGTGGGAGTCATGAACATGGATCCTAGGCCTTAGGCGGTGGAGCATGTCGCCGAAGATGAGCACCATCTCGTCATTGGTGGGCCCTCGGTGCGCTCCCGTGGCGACGAGGAAATTCGCCCTGTCCAGGTCGACTCGCCTGTCCAACTCCCGCAGGACACTGGCGGTAGGCGTCGGCCTGGTACCGTCGTTGACTATGACGAGCACTTCCCCCTCGAAAAGGGATTCTATCGATTCTCCCCCCAGGGGATGATCCAAGCCCCTTTGGATTGCCTTCATGTCCTCTTCGGAGCTAACGTCATTAGGCCTGACCACCTGAAGGAGGTTCCCCTCCGGTACCTCCAAGTGCTGGACCTCGTCCTTCCCGAATGGTATTTCGAGTCTCATGGCCTGCGGAACGTAGGGATGCGGCAGTAATCAAACTTTCTTTAAAGGGGCCGAGGGAGGCGTCGTAAGTAAAAGTAGAAGGGGCGGCCGGGCATACATGAGACCAATGAGCCGCCTGAGCGAGATCGGCGAGAAGGAAGCGGTCCGCCGCATCCAGGAGCTTGTGGCCGAGCGCGGGGGCTCAGGGAACATAGGCCCGGGCGACGACGCCGCCGCAGTGGATATGGGCGTGATCTACCTGGTGGCCACCACGGACATCATGGCCCAATCTACTCACGTCCTCCCTGGCATGAGCTTCTGGCAGGTAGGATGGAGCTTGGCGGCGATCAACTACAGCGACGTCGCCGCCATGGGTGCCAGGCCCATTGGCCTGCTCGTATCCATGGGACTGCCCCGTGACTTCGAATCGAAGGATCTGGACGAGATCTTCCGAGGCATATTGGACTGTTGCGAGTTCGCTGGAGGGGAACTGTTAGGGGGAGATACTAAGGAGACGAGGGAGATGACCCTCGCCGGGTCCGCCCTGGGCACGGTGGGCAAGGACCAAATCCTACTCCGGCGAGGAGCCTCGCCCGGCGACCTGCTCTGCGTGACCGGGAGCGTGGGCCTGGCTGCGGCTGGATATCATTCGTTGAGAAAGGGGTTATCGTTCAAGGCCTCGGAGAGGGCGATCCTCGAACCTCAGCCGAAGGTCAGGGAGGGCATGCTCCTTTCAGGCTCGGGAGTGGTCACGTCTTGCATGGACGTATCCGATGGATTGTCCTCCTCGGTGCATACGCTCTCTGGCATGAGCAAGGTGTCTTTCGCCCTCGACTTCGATGAGATCCCAGTCGAGGAGGAGGTTTTGCAGGTGGCCGAGGGGGTCGGGCTGGACCCCACCGAGCTCTCCTTGTACTACGGCGGCGACTATCAGCTCCTCTTCACCGTCAGACCCAAAGGCCTGGACAGGCTGAAGGATCTGCTTGGGGAGGGGTTCTCGGTAATCGGCAAAGCCCAAGCCTCCAGTGAGAACGTATTAGTACGGGGGCGCGAGATAGTAAAGCTAGAGAACCGGGGCTATGAGCACTTCCGATGACCGTGGGCTGCATGAGGCCAAGTTCTGGAGGAAGGAGGGCGAGAGGGTGGAGTGCTACCTGTGCCCCCATCATTGCCGCATCGCCCCGAACAAGATGGGCATCTGCGGCGTGAGGCAGAACCGCAACGGGCGCCTTTACAGCCTCATCTATGGTCAGGTCTCTGCCATGCACGTCGACCCCATGGAGAAGAAGCCTTTGTTCCACTTCCATCCGGGTCAACCAGTGCTCTCGCTCGGGAGCGTAGGCTGCAACCTGCGCTGCCAGCACTGCCAGAACTACTCCATCTCCCAGTCCCGTTTCGGGTCGACCTACCTCAACCCACTGAGGCCGGAGGATGTTCCCCAGCTTGCAAAGGAGAGCGGATGCCGCAATGTCGCTTTCACCTACAACGAGCCGACCATCTGGCATGAGTTCGCCTACGATGCCTTCCGGATCTGCCGCGAGCGGGGCATGGCCACGGTATATGTGACCAACGGCTTCATCGAGGAGGAGGCTCTGCGCGACATCGCCCCATACCTCAACGCCATGAACATCGACATCAAGGGCTTCAAGGAGGAATTCTACCGGCGCATCTGCAAGGGAAGGCTCTCTCCCATCCTCGATGCTACCAAGATGGCGCACGAGCTTGGCATACATGTGGAGCTGACCTACCTGATAATACCGACGCGCAACGACAAAGAGGACGAGATACGCGATTTCAGCCGCTGGGTCGTCAGCAAGCTGTCTCCCAAGGTCCCGGTGCACTTCACGCGCTTCCATCCCGACTACATGATGACCGATCTCCCGGGCACCCCATTCGCGACCATGGAGATGGCGCACCGCGTGGCCAAGGCCGAAGGCCTGGACTTCATCTACCTGGGAAATATGTCTTCGACGGACGGGGAGAACACGCGCTGCCCCAAGTGCAATTCATTGGCAATAAAGCGCTCTGGGTACCACGTGGAGATCGTCGGCCTCGAAGAGGGCAGATGCGCGAAGTGCGGGGAAAGCCTCAATATCGTCCCTTGAGCCTTTACGGGAGAGGGAACTCAGAAAAGAGCCAATACGAGGTTGCCTACCAGCGCGGACATGACCAGCCCGGCGGTTATGAATATTAGGAACGGGACCTTGGGCGTGACCCATATCCTCTTCGCCCCGAAACTGGCCAGGTCCTGGAGGATCCTATCGCTCTCCTCGTCTTCCTTCGGGAAGTAAACGAACCTGAGCGCGCCGTTCTCCACCCTCTGCATGGGCCAGACGAACTTCCTCTTGGCCGTTCCGATATCCGCCACATACCCAAGGAGCATCGCTGGAACCTTCATGTCCCGGTGGACGAGGTTGTAGACGAACAAGCCCAAGGGGACGACCAAAGATAGGATGGCGGCGTTGAATAGCACCAGGAGCGAGAACGGGAACAGCAGCATGGAAAGGTCGTTAGGCACTGTGATCAAAGGGAAGCTCCCGACCATGGGGTAGACGGGGAACATCAAGGTAAGTGCGATGAGCGACTTGGCATCGGCGCCTCCTTTGATGATGTCTATTTGGTATAGGAGTATCAGCAGGCCGAACATGATCAGGATGTCCAGGAGCTGCCAGAATAGAAGCTCTTCCCAGAAGGAAACGGCGAGGTACACTATGCTCGCTGCCGCGACAAGGTAGAGCAGCAGGGGAACGAGGTTGACACCGTCCTCGAAAATGCCCTTCCTCTCCCAGAAGATGTCGAAAAAGACCACGGCCAATGGCAGCAGGAATAGGAGGTACGCAGGGTCCGCCTCGGTGGCCACTATCTCGTAGGCGATGAGGGCCAGACCGACGCACCCGAGAATTATCCAGTAAAGGTCGGACGCCAATCGCGTCCTCCAATCAGAATAGGAGGCGACGACCAGCACGGCTATGGCTATCGCCAGCCGCGACAAGTCCAGCCATTCCATGCCTCGTAATCAGGGGTGCGGATTATAATCGTTCCGACCTGATTTTCCATTCTGGCATAGATCGAGGGGAATGAGGAACGCAACATCAGGATATCAGGTTCCGGGCTAAGATTTTTATATGCTGGTTCTATCCGGAGGGCACTGAAAAGGGATGAAGAGGGTGCGTGTGAGAACCTCCTATCTCAAGGCCTTGGCGATGGCTTTCCCCCTGGCCTTATTGCTGATCTTCGTCGCGACTCCCGGCGCATTAGCTGTGCCGATCAACATCTTCGATGTCGATGACTATCATCGCAGCGCAGCAGCGGGAACCGGGGTGGAGTTCGACTGGGTCGTGTTCAACAACGGCACATCACCGATCCTCATCACCCCGACCGCAATTATGCCGAGCCAGGAGGTCACCGGCAGCTTCGACCCTGCGTTCGTGACGCTCGACCCGGGCGCCTCTGCAGTCATTTCGCTGATCCTGACCAGCGACCCCAACATGGGGGATGCTAACATCACAATCGATGTGGCCTTTTACTCCACGCCCATGGACGACCCGTCCTTGGTCACGGTAGAGCATCGTACGGCCAACCTGGTGGTGGACTCCAACTTGGCGAATGTGGGGAACAACGCCATCTTCGGCATCTGGCCGAATCCCCTTCCTCCTCCGTTAGATGGTAATTGGGGGGCGTTCCTGGTCTCGCTCCTCGGCTGGGTGCTGATCGGACTGGTGTTCGCCTTCGTCATCGACCCCGTGGTCCATTTTGTTACTAGGAAGACTGACACCATATTGGACGACCTGATCCTGAAGATCATCAGGATTCCGGTCTTTGCCTTCATAATCACCTATGGCGCGGTGACATCGCTGGAGATCCTGAACATAGACAGGGACATCGTGGCCAGCATCGAGACCGCCTACGAGGTCGTCGTGGTGCTCCTCGTGGTCTGGGTGGCCTACAAGGTGTACAAGGAGATCGTCCTCTACTACGCGAAGGAGTACTCTAAGAAGACCGACACCCAGATGGATGATGTCGCAGTGCCCCTGCTGGAGAAGATCGGCCTGATCGTAATCCCCCTGCTGGGGCTGATGACGATACTCTCCATGTTCGGCTACGACCTGACCGCTCTCCTGGCCGGTGTAGGGTTCCTGGGAATAGTGATCGGCTTCGCTGCCCAATCCACCTTGGCCAACTTCTTCGCTGGCCTCCAGCTCATCGCGGACCGGCCCTTCAAGGTAGGGGACATCCTGAGGTTAGAGGACGGGGACCAGTTGGAGGTCAGGCACATCGGCATGCGCGCGACCGAGCTTTACAACCCAGACACGGACGAGATCTCGGTGATACCTAACAATGAGATCGCCAACAAGCGCATCATCAACATGGTGGAGCCGGACCGTAAGCTGCGCATCGTGGTTACGGTGGGCGTCGCCTACGGGTCGGACGTGGAAAAGGTAATGACGGTGATGAGACAGACCGCCATGGAGCACCCCAACACCTTGAAGGGCGGGGAGCACATGCCGGTGGTCCGATTCTATGAGTTCGGCGAGTTCTCCCTGAATTTCAAGATCTTCATCTGGGTGGACGACCTGAGCAACCGCTTCAAGGTCAGCTCTGACTTCCGTCAAGAGCTCAATCGCAGGTTCACCGAGGCCGGGATCGAGATACCGTTCCCTCAGAGGGTGATTACCATAAAGCAAGATAAGAGGGAGGGCAAGGAAGAGCCCTCAGAGCAGGCTTAGTCCCAGGTCGATGGCGTGGCGCACTGCCACCTGATGCTCCTCATGGCTCACCCTCGCCATCAGCTCCGGATGCTCATGCGCCCGGTGCATCGGCCTGTATTGGTCCATGATGTTTACCGTCGCGTTAGGGACGTTCTTGGCCAGCCAATCCAGGACAGGGAGGGTGCAGCATTCCAGGTGCCCCGGGAGCATCAGGTGCCTTACCAGGAGATCGGCGTGCTTCGCACCTAGCTTATGGTTCCTAGTAGCTACGCGGAAGTAATCATCAACATTCGAGTACTTGCGGGCGCAGTCACCGTTCCCGTACTTCAGGTCGGCCAGGAACACATCGACCGTACCATCCAGCAGCTCCATGGCCTCCTCGCTCATGTACATGTTCGAGTTCCAGATCTGAGGAAGGTTGCTACGCGTCTCGTTCAGCACCTGGAGTACGTAGGCAAGGTTAGGAGTGGGCTCTCCTCCGACCCAGTTCACGTTCCTCGCCTTCTCCCCCCATTCCCGGACCAGGGTGACCTTGAACCCGGCGCGCCCCACCTCGCTCAAGTTCTCCAACCTCCTGGCCATCAGATCGGCTGGGAAGGTCCTTCCGGCATCAGGGTCGGTGGAGATGTCGCAGTTCTGGCAGTAGACGCATTCGAAGTTGCAGCCTGCGAAGAAGATGGTGTAGGAGGGGACCAGGGGCGATTCCTCCCCATGGTGCATGAAATGGCTTGCGACCCTGGCTTCCAGCACGCCGCAGCTCCCCCTCGCCCCCGAGGCGCGGTCCGCGCGGCAGCGACGCTCGCATAGCTCGCAGGATGAGAGCATCCTCCCTGCGATGGCCACCTTCAGGTCCAGTAGGCTTGGGACTCGGGAGGAGGGCCTTTCCTTCCGTGCCTTTGCCGCCTTCGAATGCGCCTTCCACATCCCCTTTAAGCCAGGATCGTCAGGGATGTCGGCCTGGATGGACTTTGAGATCTGGAAGCTTGGACGCGACTGCCCCTTCAGTATGGAATGGTAGCGGCGCAATGGCTCTCTCATCGAGCTTCGTTATCGCGAGATTAGATTAATCCTTTGCCAAAGGAGACGAGCGCAGACGAAAAGGGATTTTAAGGATGGGCGAGAATAGCAAAGACGCGATCCCCGCAGGAGGCGGTCATTTGGACGTACCGAGCGCTATTCAGAAGAGGAGAAGCATCCGCAAATACAAGGCCAAGGAGATCCCGCATGACTTGCTTATGGAGATACTGGATGGAGCCCGGCTTGCGCCCTCCGGAGCGAACCGCCAGCCGTGGCAGTTGATCGTGGTGACCGACCCGGAGAGGCGGCGTGGCTTGGTCCCCATATGCAAGGACCAGAAGTTCATCGCCGACAGCTCCGCCTTCATCGCTGGGGTCGACGACCCTGCCCAGAAGTGGGCCCGAGTGGACGTGTCCATCGCCCTGGAGCACATCGCCCTCATGGCCGTGGAGAAAGGCTTAGGTACATGTTATATCGGCGCATTCGACGGTGAGAAGCTGGCGACCTACCTGGGCATACCCAAGCCTTATGTGGTCACGGTAGGGCTGACGCTGGGATACCCGGATGAATCCCCAGAGGCCAGGAGCAGGAAGCCCATGGCCGAGCTGCTGCACTGGGAAAGGTACGGGGGCGGGGAATAAAGCTCCATCATCCATTTCAAAAAAGATTTAGAGAGACGAACGCTTTTCCCCTATTGCGGGCACTGTTTTACCGTTTCCAGCCCGACCTAACCAGGAAATGGCCGAGGTTGGCCATTGATGGTTCGTAGACGGGGAGAAAGCGGAGCGTCCGATAAGGGCTGGAAGGGATACCATTCCATCTGGCTCCTCTTGTTCCTTTCTTGGACCGTCCTCTATATCGACCGGTCCATCACTGGGCCGGTCGTGGCTTGGATGATCGACAACAACGTTGGCTTCCTGGCTGACGCACAGCTGCCATTCGCTTTGGGCGGGATGGTAGGCTCCATGTTCTTTGCTGGCTACATGCTCACCCAATTCCCGTCTGGATACCTAGGAGACCGGTTCGGCCACAGGGCCATGATCGTGCTCAGCCTCGTTTGGTCGGGCGTGGCCACCTTGGCGAGCGGTATGGCAAAGGGCCTCACCAGCTTTGTCGCCCTCCGGGTGCTGACGGGACTGGGAGAAGGGGCGTATTATTCCAATGACCGCGCGGTGGTGTGCGAGACCACGCCCGAGGGCGAACGGTCCTTGGGCCTGGGACTGGTCTTCACCGGTCTGGCGCTGGGCATGACCCTGGCGTTCGTGCTCACGCCTTCGCTGCTCGAGATGGGGGAGGAGTGGTTTGGGCAGGAAGTCGCCTGGACCCTTCCTTTCCTGATCTTCTCCGTTCCGACCTTGATCCTCGGCGTCGTCCTTTGGCGACGCTTCGAGGTCCCCAAGGAGGAGCTGGGGCGTGCGGGATTGAAACTTGTCCTATGGTCGTCTTGCTTCCTCGCTGCCCTGATGGTCGTCTACTTAGCCACTTTGTACCTTGGATTCGGTCAACTGTTCCAGGCCGTGGCCGTGCTGCTAGGCGCCGTCGTCCTGGTCGCGATCATCTATTGGCGGCTGGGGGCTACGAGCCTGGCCTTGAGGGACCGTCGACTGATCGTCCTCTACCTATCTGCCATTCCTCTGCTGTACACCCTTTGGTTCTTCGGCTTCTGGGCGCTCATAGTCGTGTCCGAGTCGTCCGATCTTGGACTCTCCGGGGCTGCAGTTTACGCTGCCCTGTTCGGTCTAGCAAACGGGTTTGGATATCCGCTAGGAGGGAGGTTGGGGGACCGCGTAGGCAACCACGGCAGGCCAAGGTTGTACGTGGTGCTGTGCGCAGGCGTGGCAATCTCGGTTTTTGCCATCGCCCTGCTGGTAGGCTCCGAGGCAACTCCCATCCAGCTTGGGGTAGCGCTCTTCATCATGGGAGTGCTCTTCGCCTCCGCCCAGACCGTGCACATGACCATTGCTGGGGACCTCTCGCCGCCCGGGCAGAGGGGGCAGACATTCGGGATGTGGAACCTGGTGGCGGAGGTCGGGGCGGTCCTGGCCCCCGTTCTATCTGGGGTCCTGAGGGACATCACCGGGGACTGGACTCTGGCTATCCTCCTGGACGCGGCGCTTCTGACGGTGAGCGCTGTGATGGTCTCGTACATATGGCTTGATAAGACATCGAAGCGACATGCCCTCCACCGACAATGATTTAATCGAGGATACCGTGGCAAACACGATGCTCGTTTGCGCCATGGGGGACATCCACGGCAAGCAATATCTAGAGCTGGTCCAAGGGAGCAAGCAGGAATTGGCCGCCTGCGATCTGGTGCTAATAGCTGGTGATATCACCGAGGCCAACGACATCGACCTTTGCGGCCACGCCCTGGGTGCCATAAGGGAGATGACGGACGCGGACATCGTGGCGGTCTTCGGCAACGAGGAGTACGATTCCGCCCATGCCGAATACCGGGAGAGGTTCCGGATAGCCTTCCTCGAGGAGGAGGTGGCGGACCTCAGGTTCGACGATCTGAAGTTGAGGGTGGTAGGCTCCACCGGCTCCCTGGACCGGCCTACCTGGTGGCAGCGCACCAACGTTCCTGACATCTGGACGAGGTATAAGGACAGACTAGCGAAGATCTCCTCATTATTGGATAGGGGGGATGCTGATGTCCTCATCCTACTCATGCATTATGCACCGACCTATGCCACATTGGAAGGGGAGAAGCCGTCCTCATACCCGGAGATGGGGTCGACCGCCTTCGAGGGCCTGATGCTCGAGCGCAGGCCCGACCTGGTCCTGCACGCCCACGCCCATCGGGGAAAGAAAAGCGCTCTATTGGTCAGGAAGCAGCGGAGCCTGGAGGACTACGGCGCCAAGGGCTCGGAGGTCCGTGTCCATAACGTCTCCTTGCCGGCGGTAGGGAAGCCATCGTTCTTCGATATCAGGGAGGATCTTAGCGGTGTGTCCATCCGTGAAATGTAGGGATGTCGACCTCGTCTCCTTGATCCTTGAGACGGTGAGGCAGGTCCCTGCGGGGAGGGTTACCACCTATGGCGACGTCGCCAGGGCGTTGGGCGATGTGAGAGCGGCAAGGGCGGTGGCGGAAGTCCTACGGCAGCAGGATACCCCTGACATCCCGCGTCATCGGGTCGTCAATGTGGACGGGGCGGTCGAGGCGCCCATGGCCAGACCGCTCCTCGATGAAGGTGTAGCAATCAAAGGCGGAAGGGTCATGGATCTGGAGCGTTCGCGCATTCACGACCTGATGGCCGAGCCGGTCCTTGAGGAATTGCGGATGGAACAGGAGGCGCTGCGCTCGCGCATCATCCAGACGGACGACTTCCCCGCTCCGGGGAACGTCACAGGGCTCGATGTCTCATATTCCAAGGACATGGCATTCGTCGCCTCGGTACGCATGAGCATTAAGGGCCTGGAGGTGCTGGAGGTAAGGCACGCTGTAGCAAAGGTCAGATTCCCCTACATTCCTGGCTACCTAGGCTATAGGGAGCTGCCCCTCATCACCAAGATCTTCGAACCTACCAAGGACGAGCTGCTGCTCATCGATGGCCAGGGGGTGTTGCATCCAAGGGGCTTCGGGATCGCTTGCCAGGTCGGGGTGTGCCTGGACGTGGCGACCATAGGGGCGGCCAAGAGCATGCTCGTAGGGACCATAGATGGAGGAGGGCCCAGAACGGACATCCTCATCGATGGAGTGACCAGAGGTAGGAGGTTGAGGCCAGACCATAGGAAAGGGATTTTCGTCTCGGTCGGGCATAGGGTGTCATTAGATACCGCCTGCAGGATTTGCGAAGGCCTGATGATAAGGGGGGTTCCTGAACCATTGAGGTTGGCGCACATGCTCGCAACGCGGAAGAGGAGGGAGATGAGCGCATGAGGGTAGTGGTATTTGGGGCAGGTTCGCTTGGAAGCTTGGTGGGCGGCCTTCTCACCAGGCGCCATGATGTCACCCTAGTGGGCCGCCAACCTCACATCCAGGCCATCGAGGAGAGCGGATTGGTCATCGCCGGGATGGTCGAGGCCGTGGTCGTCCCCCACGCTGTGGAGAACGTAAAAAGCCTGCAGCAAGCGGACATGGTTATCATAACGGTCAAATCCTACGACACCGACGCGGCGCTCGAAGCCGTCAGGCCCTTGGTCGCGGAGGGGACTCTGGTGGTCTCTCTGCAGAACGGCCTGAATAACGCAGAGCTGATCACGAAGGCCTATCCTGGCAAGGCCGTGATCGGGGTGACCTCGCTCGGAGCGACCAAATCTGGCCCAGGTCGAGTGTACTATGCCGGGGAAGGGGACACCTGCTTCGGGGTCTGGAAGGGGGACAACAAGGCCGCGGAGAAGGTGGCGGAGGTATTCAACTCCATCGGACTAGACTCGAATGTCACAGAGGACATAATGTCGGAACTGTGGGCCAAGGCGATAATCAACGCTGCCATCAATCCGGTGACCGCCATCGCGCGCTGCAAGAATGGGCGCATCCTCAAGGATGAGAACCTGTTGAAGGTGGCGGAGATGGCCTGCCGCGAGGGGGAGAGGGCGGCGAAGGCGAACAACGTCGACCTCGGCGATGGAGATATGTTCGACCGTGTAAAGCTGGTCCTCCGCAGGACCTCCGAGAACAGATCCAGCATGCTCCAGGATGTGGAGAGGCGAAAAAGGACGGAAATCGATGAGATCTCCGGCGAGATAGTCAGAAGGGCGGAGAAAGCGGGCGTGGACACCCCAGTCAACCGCGTCCTATGGCTTCTGGTCAGCTCGGTGACGAAGTATGAGTGAGCGGGTAGCGATTTCCTGCGTCGGTGTGCTATGCTTCGACATTCGTCCAGCAGAACGGAAACCTTAATTACGATGCCTCCTGATGTTCAAGCGGTGGTCGAATGGTAGATGTGAAGGACTTGGCCAAGAAGGCTCGCGAGTACAAGGAACGTGGCCTGAACGAGAGGGAGATCGGGGACGAACTGCATGTATCCGTGGACACTGTCAGGTACCTTCTTGAGGAGGGCATGGACGGGACGCTTCCACCTAGCGACGTCAAGATCGGATGGAGGAGCCTCGGCGTCTGCGGTGCTCGCATCGCTATGATGAGCGAGATCCTGTCCGATATCATAGTGGAGGAGATGGAGAAACGCGATCTGGAAGTCGATGTGGTGCTCGGAATCGCGGTCAATGGCGTTTCCTTCGCCACCTTCATCTCGGACATGCTGGATGCAGAACTTGCCATATACAAGCCACCGGTCGATCGCGGTAAGGCCGGGGGCTCGATCAGCGGTAACTATGCCTCCGTCGAGGGCAAGAAGGTGGTCATCGTCGACGACGTCATGTCCACCGGAGCCACGGCGCAAGAGGCCATTAAGGACGTGCGCAACGCGGGCGGGACACCAGTGCTCATGGTCGTAATCGTCAACAAGAGCAGTCAGAATGAGATCGACGGCGTACCGCTCAGGGGAATCATCAGGGCGAGGTCCATGGGAGGGACCATCCTGGGCCACGGGCCACTGCACTCCTTCCCGTACAAATGATCATGAACGCGCCACAGGACAAGTGGGACCTGGACACCCGACCCCTCAACGAGGAGGACCGGACCAAGATAATGGCTCGCATCCACTCGGCATTGTTCTGGTTGGGGAAGTTCATCCCAGAGGAGGATCTGCTCGATGGGAGGGTGGTGCCATTGCGCGACGTAATATACAAGTTCGTGAGCAAGGAGCAGCCCACCGAGGAGGAGGTCCTGGAAGCCTTGTCGCTCGCTGATTCCATGCAAAGGAAGGCTCGCGAGTTGGAGGCATCCCTCAAGAACGGGGAGAACCTTACGAAGGGGCAGGCGCACATGCTCCTGGATGAGATTTGCGGTTTGATGCGGGGCGTGGACGAAGTCCGGACCGCTAAGGGGGCTGACGCCCAGATCAAGGCCAAGGCGCTCATGGCTAAGGTCCATGATGAGCAGCGTTGGCAGGATTTCGTCAAATCTGTGAGCTTCATGGGCTCCATCGACCATTAAACCTATGCAAATGCTTTATTTCGTTGCTGTTTCTCGGAAGTATTAAGTAAGGTTCTTCCTTTATCGTAAAAAAGCATACGAAAAATTGCATAGATACAGCTGAGGAGGCGAAGGTAATGATCGATCATTTAGACGAGCACATCATCGAGATCCTGAAGAAGGACTCCAGGAAGCCTTTCGTGGAGATCGCGGACGAGTTGAAGGTATCTGAGGGGACCATCCGAAGCCGTGTGAGGAAGCTGTTCGAGGAGGGCGTCATTCAGAGCTTCACCATCAAGACCAGCTCCAAGAATGTCAAGGCCATAATCGAGGTCAAGATCGATGTCAACGTGAACACCTCGGAGGTAGCCAACCAAATCGCGAAGTTCGACGGGGTTTCCGAGGTATTTGAGGTCACAGGCGAAGAGGACATCGTCGCGATAATCGATGTGACCTCTTCACCACAGCTCAACGACATCATCGAGCACATACGACATTTCGATAACGTCCAGTCCACGAGGACCAGGTTGATTCTGAAGGAGCATTTCGGGGTGAACGAATGATCCAAGGGACAGCTACAGCGATTGTGACCCCGTTCAAGGAGAACGGCGAGGTAGATGAGGAAGGATTGCGAACGCTGGTCACCTTCCAAGAACAGAACGGCGTGGATTTCATCGTGCCGGTCGGAACGACGGGAGAATCGGCCACGCTCTCGCACGCGGAGCATCTCAAGGTGATCAAGATCGTCGTCGACCAGGTCAAGAAGGCCAAGGTCATCGCCGGAGCTGGTAGCAACTCCACCAGCGAGGCCATCCACCTGTCCAAGGGCGCCAAGGACCTGGGGGTGTTCGCCATCCTCTCCATATCCCCATATTACAATAAGCCGACGCAGAAAGGGCTGATCAAGCACTATGAGGCGATCACCAAGGCGGTGGACGCGCCCTTCATCGTGTACAACGTCCCTGGACGAACAGGAAGCAACATCAACCCCTCGACCGTGCTGAAACTGGCGGAGAACCCGAACATCATCGCCATAAAGGAAGCCAGCGGGAGCTTGGCCCAGATCATGTCCATTCTGGAGCGGGTACCGAAGGGATTCTCGGTCATATCGGGCGACGACGCCTTGACCTTCCCGATAATGGCCCTCGGCGGCAAGGGCGTGATCTCTGTGGCATCCAATGTCGCGCCCTCGCAGGTCAGCTCCATGGTCAGGCATGCCCTTGAAGGCAGATGGGAGGAGGCCAGGAAGGAGCACTTCAGGCTCCTGCCGTTGTTCACAAACCTCTTCCTGGAGACCAACCCCATCCCAGCCAAGACCGCATTGCGCATGATGGGCAAGCCTGCGGGGGCCTTCCGCCTGCCCTTATGCGAGATGGAACCATCTAACCAGGAGATCCTAAGGAAGACCCTGGCGGATCTCGGGCTGCTCAAGTGAGGCCCGAGCCCCTCATTCTTTCTGAGCTCATCAAAGGAGTGTGTTGGCATGATCAAAGTCGTAGTTGGCGGAGCCTCTGGTAGACTTGGCTCCATGATATGTGATCTGGTAAGACAGCAGAGCGACATGCAACTGGTGGCAGGTGTGGTCTCCGACGCGGGGGGCCACGTTGGTAAGGAGGTGGCACCAGGCTGCAGGCTCTTCCCCGCATCTGAGATCGATAAAGCCCTGGAGCGGGCCGATGTATACGTCGACGTCACCTCGCCCTCCGCGGCGGCGAAGAACCTGATGAAGGTGCCGCCCCTGGGAATCAACTGCGTGGTCGGCACGACCAGCCTGCCCGAGGAGCTTCTAAAGTCCTTCGAGGCTAGCGTCCTGGAGAACAACATCTCAGCCATCGTGTCCCCGAACTTCTCAGTGGGCGTGAACGTCTTCTGGAAGATGTGCGGGGTACTGGCAGCGGTGCTGGAGAATTATGACATCGAGATAATCGAGACCCATCATGACAAGAAGAAGGACGCACCGTCGGGCACAGCCACCAAGGCGGCGCAGATCGTCTCCGAGGTCACCGGGATCGACTCCATCGTGTATGGCCGCCAGGGCCTGGTCGGAGCCCGAGGGCGCGAGATAGGCGTGCATGCGGTGCGCGCCGGGGACGTGGTGGGCGAGCATACCATCATCTTCGCTGGCAACAGGGAAAGGGTGGAGCTCACGCACCGGGCGCACTCGCGCGAGACCTTCGCCGAGGGCTGCCTGACCGCCATCCGCTGGGTCTCCGCCAGGCGGGATGGGAAGGTGCACAGCATGGCAGAGGTGCTGGGCCTTTGATCAAGGTCATGAAGTTCGGCGGTACCAGCGTAGGCAGCGAGCGTGCGCTGCGCAGCCTGCTCTCGGTGGTCCAGGGAGACCAGTCCCGGAAGGTGCTGGTGGTGTCGGCGATGTCCGGGGTCACCAATTCATTGATAGGTCTGATGAAGGAGGAGCAGGGCGCGAGCGACGCCTTCTTCGACGAGCTTCTCTGGAAGCACACCACAGCCGTCCGGCCGATGATGGCCGAGGACGCCCTTAAGGACCTGGAAGCCAAGCTCAAAGTAAGGATAGCTGGCCTGAGACAGGCGGTGGACCGCTACCATGAGCCATCGGCCCGGGTGATGCTCCACGATACCATCTCCTCATGGGGGGAGAGGCTCTCCTCGTTGATGCTGGCCTCGCTGCTCAAAGCCAACGGGGTGGACGCGCTGGCCATGACCTCGGAGGAAGCCGGAATAGTCGCCATCGGCACCCCGGGCAATGGGACCGCCGACCTGGAGGCCACCACCCGCAACTTCAAGCGCAGCGTCAAGCCCCAGATAGACGCGGGGAAGACCGTGGTCATCACAGGATTCTACGGCGTCGACTCGGAGGGCAGGCCTCTGACTTTCGGCAGAGGTGGGTCGGACTATTCAGGTTCGGTGGTCGGGTACGCCCTCGACGCGAATGTAGTTGAGATCTGGACCGATGTGAATGGATTCATGACCGCCGATCCAAGGGTGGTGCCATCGGCACGGACGATAAGGGAGATGGACTATGGGGAGGCAGCGGAGCTGGCCTTCTTCGGGGCCAAGGTCCTGCATCCCCGCTCCATCGAGCCGGCAAGGAAGAAGAAGATACTGGTCATAGTCAAGAACACCTTCGATCCTGGCGCGGAGGGCACTTGCATCCGCGACTCCAGATCGAGCGGGGGCAGCCTCCTGAAGAGCGTGGCGGTGAAGAGCGACCTGGCGGTGGTCAAGGTCTATTCCTCGGAGATAGTCTACAATCCGGGCTTGGTCATGCATCTCCTGGCCACGGTCTCGGAGAACGGGTCCGCGGCCTATGCCATCTCCACCTCCCTGTCCACGCTGGCGTTCGCGGTGCCTTCCTCATCGGCGAAGGGGATCTGCGAGCGCATCCGGCGCTCCGGAGAGGAGGTGGAGAAGGTGACGGTCAAGGACAACGTCTCCCTGGTCTGCGCGGTCGGCGATGACCTGATCAACCGGACGGGGGCCTCGGCCATGGTGTTCCATGAGGCCGCAGAGGCCGAGGCGAACATAGAGATGATCTCCGAGGGGGCGTCCGACGTCGCCCTCAACTTCGTGGTGCCGAGCGATAAGGCCAACGAGGTGGTCCGGAGATTGCACAGCAAGTTCATAGGTGTTTAACATGCGGGATTTCGAAAACAGGAACGGACAGATGATCATCGGTGAGTTGAGGGCGGTCGAGCTGGTCGAGAGGTTCGGTTCACCCTTGTATGTGACGGATGAGAGGGCGGTGAGGGAGAACTACCGCAACATCCGTGGCGCCTTCAAGCCCTACATGCCCGCCAGGGTGCACTACGCCTGCAAGGCCAATGCCGCGCTGGCCATCCTCAGGATCCTTCAGCAGGAGGGCAGCTACATCGATGCTGTCAGCATCGGCGAGGTCGATACCTGCCTCCGGGCTGGCTTCTCCCCGGACAGGATCCTCTACACCGGGGTCAACGTCAGCACCAAGGAGCTGCAGCAACTGGTGGCGCGCAAGGTCATGATCAACGTCGACTCCCTCTCGGAGCTCGAGCGACTGGCCGAGATATCCACGGATGTGCGCATATCCTTCCGGGTGAACCCGCAGGTGGGCGCAGGGCATCACTCTCACGTGGTCACGGGGGCGAAGAGCACCAAGTTCGGAGTCCCCAAGGACCTTATCGTGCGCGCATACGATCGCGCCTTGGAGCTGGGCTTCATTCCCTTCGGGCTCCATGCGCACATCGGGGCGGGCGTGCAGGACGTGACCCCGTTCGCTGAGGTGACAGAGGTCCTGGTGGGCATCATGAACGACATCGAGCAGCGCCTCGGTCTCAAGCTAGAGGTCCTGGACATCGGAGGAGGGGTGGGCATACCATACAAGCCGGAGGACAGGCCGATGGATCTGGATGCTTACGCCAGGGAGGTCGCCTCCCGCATCAAGGGGCGATGCAGCGCCAAGATGGTGGCCATCGAGCCAGGACGCTACATAATCGCCGACACGACGGTGCTCCTGACAAGCGTGGTGGACGTCAAGGATACGGGCGACAAGCGCTTCTGCGGCGTGGATGCGGGGTTCAACACCCTGATACGGCCGGCGTTCTACGGCTCCTACCATCATGTGGCCGTTGCTAACAAGTTCCAGCGCCCAAACGAGTTCACCTACGATATAGTGGGCCCGATATGCGAGAGCGGCGACTTCATCGCCAAGGACCGGCAGCTGCCCAAGGTGGAGGAGGGCGATGTAATCGCAGTCTATGACGCGGGCGCATACGGCTTCGCCATGGCCTCGCAGTACAACATGAGGGGGAAGCCTCGCGAGGTCCTGGTGAAGGACGACGTCGCTTCGCTGATCCGCGAGGCGGAGAGCACTGACGACCTGCTGCGGCTGGAGCGCATACCCTCGAGGCTGATGATTTGAGATTCTTCAAATACGAGGGACTGGGCAACGACTTCATCGTCCTCGAGGACCTGGATGGGAAGGCTCCCAAGGACCCTTCCTTCGCGGTCAGGTGGTGCGACCGCCGCTTCGGCATCGGAGCCGACGGCATCCTCTACATCATGAGGGGCGAGGGAGCGGACGCCTACATGAAGATCCTCAACTCCGACGGCAGCGAGGCGGAGATGTGCGGCAACGGCATCCGTTGTGTGGCTAAGCATCTCTACGACCAAGGGCTAGTGAAGGGAACGAAGATGGTAATCGACACCCTTGCGGGCAGGAAGCGGATCGAATGCACGCTGAGGCAGGGGAGGGTGGCCGAGGTCTCGGTGGGCATGGGCGCTCCCGTGCTCGATTGCGAGCGCGTCCCCATGCGCTGCGACGGCCGATTCGTGGAGAGCGAGCTCGATGCCTCCGGTATGAAGGTCAAGGGCACGGCGGTGAGCATGGGCAACCCGCACTTCGTCACCTTCCAGCAGCTCTCTCCCGAGGAGGTGGAGATGCTCGGCCCGGCGCTGGAGCGCCATCCTCTGTTCCCCAAGAAGACCAACGTCGAGTTCGCCTCCATGCACGGCGAGAGGATCGATGTCAGGGTCTACGAGCGCGGCGCCGCCTGGACGATGGCCTGCGGCACGGGTGCCTGCGCCACGGTGGTGGCGGGCGTCCTCAGCTCCAGGGTCAAGGCCGGCAAGGACGTGGAGGTGCGCCTGCCAGGCGGGAGCCTGTGGATTAAAGTAGATGAAGCATTATCCGAGGTTACCATGCGCGGCCCAGCCACGCTGGTGTACCAAGGCAGCTTCCAGGAGTGATGACGATGGTATTCGAGTACGCCAACCGTGTCAAGAAGATCCCCCCATACCTGTTCGCGGAGATCGAGGAGAAGGTGCGCGTCAAGAAGGCGCAGGGAGTCGACATCATAGACTTCGGCATCGGCGACCCGGACATACCCACTCCCGCGCCCATAGTCGAGGAGCTCCGCCGCCAGGTGCTGGACCCCGAGAACCACAACTACCCTTCCTCGGCCGGAGAGCCTGAGATCAGAAAGGCCATCGCCGACTTCTACGGGAAGCGCTTCGGCGTCGACCTCGACCCCCAGGGAGAGGTATGCGTCCTCCTAGGCAGCAAGGAAGGCCTGGCCAACATCGCCCGTGCCTTCGTCAACCCGGGAGAGAAGGTGCTGTGCCCCGACCCGGCGTATCCGGTGTATGCGCAAGGCGCGACCACGCTCTGCGACGCTATGCCGATCCGCATCCCTCTGCTCCCGGACCACAACTTCCAGATCGAGGACTCCTCGGGCGTGCTGGACCGGACGGCGAAGATGCTCTACATCAACTATCCCAATAACCCGACAGGTGCTTGCGTCAGCAAGGAGTACCTCATCGGCCTCTACCTCTGGTGCGTCGAGACGAACACCATCATGGTCTACGACAACGCCTACTCAGAGCTGACCTTCGACGATTACGTGGCGCCAAGCATGCTGGAGGTAGGCAAGGAGGGCGCCATCGAGTTCGGCTCGCTCTCCAAGACGTTCAACATGACCGGCTACCGGCTCGGGTACGCGGTCGGGGACGCCAACCTCATCTCCGGCCTCAAGAGGGTCAAGTCCCAGATCGACTCGGGAGCGCCGAAGTTCGTGCAGAAGGCCGCCGCCTTCGCCCTGGACCATTATAAGGGCAGGGACAAGCCGAAGATGGTCCGCGACAACATCAAGATTTTCGAGGACAGGCGCAACATCATGGTCAAGGGGCTGAGGGAGCTGGGATTCGACGTCTCCCTCCCGAAAGGCACCTTCTACCTCTGGTTCCGCGTGAACGGCAGCAGCATGAAGTTCGCCGACCGGATGCTGAACGAGGCCGGCGTGGTGATCACCCCCGGAATAGGGTTCGGCCAGAACGGCGAGGGATTCGTGCGCATGGCCTTGACGCAGGACTCGAGACGCATCACCGAGGCGCTGGAACGAATGGCCAAGGTGCTAAGGAAGTGATTCGGGCTATTGGCTGCCTGATCCCCCTATTGCTTCGGCGGGCACTTACGGTTCTTGGCCGCCTTGAGCGCCTCGACCACAGGCAGAGGCTTGCCCAGCAGGTAGGTCTCGAGGGCGCCCCCTCCGGTGCTCACGTAGGAGAACTTGTGGAAGAGCCCGAACTTCTCTGCTGCGAATGCGGTGTGCCCCCCTCCGATGACCGTGAAGGCCTTGGAATGCGTGGCCGCGAGCATGAGGTCCTTAGTGCCTAGGGTGAAAGGCTCCTTCTCTATCATGCCTGCTGGCCCGCTCATGAACACCGTCCCTGCTCCCGCGATGATGTGGGAGAATTTCTCGATGCTCGCCCTCCCGATGTCAAGTACAGGATGTTCCTGGGGCAGATCGCCCACCAGGATGTCGCGCCTCCGGCAATCGACCTCGATCGCAACATCGTAGGGCAGTATGATCTTCGCCCCTTTCTCCTGCAGCAGCTTCTTGGCCGACTCCAGGTCCTCAGGGGTCATCTCCTTGATCAGGAATTCCTCGCTGGGCGCCCCCAGCTTCACTCCTCTGGCCTTGAGGAAGGCGTTTCCGGTCACTCCGACGAGAATGACCCAATCAGCGATCTTATTGCCGATAAGCCGGTCCACCACCTTGACCGATTCGCCGAACTTGGCCCCTCCCAGAATGAAGACGCTTGGCCTTGCAGGATTGCTGAATACCTGACTCAAGGCCTTCAGCTCCTTTTCCAACAGACGGCCGGCGGCCGAGGGCAGAACAGCCTGGAAGCCGACCAACGAGCATTGAGAGCGATGCGAGGCGCCGAAGGCGTCGTTGACATAGACATCGAACAGGGGGGCCAGGGTCGTGACCAGCTCCATCTTGGAGTGTTCTTCCATGGTCTTCTTGTCCTGCTCATAGGCAAGCTCGCGCACGTTCTTCAGGACGATCGCTTCGCCAGGGGAGATGGAACGGATGGCATCCAGTGCCTCCTTCCCAAGCAGGTCGTCGATATACTTGACTTCCTTCCCCAGTAGCCTGGAGAGCACCTTGGCGTGTCGGTCCAAGGGAATAAAGTCCCAGTCACCGGGGCGACCTTGGTGCGCCAGGATGGCGACCTTCGCCCCTTTGTGCAGCAGCTCCTTCAAGGTCTGCATGATCTGTTGAATGCGATTGTCGTCCTCGATCTCCAGCGTTTCCTTGCGCAAAGGGCAGTTGATGTCGACTCGTAGAAGAACGCTTCTCCCTCTGAATTCGAAGTCGTCCATAGTATTGAACTCGAGCATGAGGCTTCCTCCCTCCCTTTCCCTATGTATGTCATTCTCCCTGGTTAATTTAGCTTTTCTTCCATTCGCTGGATGGGGGTCGATGGTGAATTAGACCCATAAGGTTGCTCACTTACCAATGCCCATGGCCTTATCGGTCTTGCGGATGGAGCGCATAGGGTCGTTCTCCAATTTCATCATGGAGCGGATGCAATCCACGATTTCGGGGACGATGTCGCTCTCTTGGTGGATGGCCTGGTAGTAGTAGAGGGTGTGCCCCTCCATCTTCACACCGTCCTGCCAGACGATTATCTCCATGAAGTCCCCTCTTGGTCGCCCTAGGTCTCTGGCCAGCTCCATGACCTGTGCCGAGGACTTAATGCCATGCTTGCCGCTGACGAACCTGATCCTCGGGACGTTGTCCCAGACGCTGAGGACCTCGTTCTCGGTCGCCTTCTTCTTCAGCTCGCAAGTCACGCAATGAACGTGCATCATGGTCGTGGGTGTTACCACAGCCATAGTCCTGATGTTCAGCCAAGGCATGATGGTCTGGACGTCGGGACCATGATGGGTAGGAAGCTTTAGAGAGGGTTCGATGGCGTTGAGGGCGAAACCCTTCTTGTCACCTGGGTCAGCTCCCCGGCGAACGAGCGCAGCGAAGCACTTCTCGATGCCGAAGACGCGATCGATCGGGTAGAGGGTCCTCACCAGTCCGGTGGTGTTGCAGCTCACCACGCGGACGAACTGCGCTCCCCAGGCCTCGTGGTAGTTGGCCATGGCGTTGAAGCTTATCCCGGCTACGCCATGGTCTTCCCCTCCCTGGAAAACCGCCTTCACTCCCACCTTCTCATACATGGTCTTGTACACCTTGCCTATTCCACCAGGCGTGGCATCGACCATGATGTCACATTTAGGGAGCAGGTCCTCGAGAGTGCCAGCTACCTTGATGTCCTCCTTCTCGAACTCCGCCACAGCCTCCTTGGATGCGGCATAGAGGGGCAGGCCTTCCTTCAACGCCAACCGGGCTTCGTAGGAAGGCTTGGTCTTGGTGACCCCTACGACCTCCATGTCATCCATGTGCTGGATGGCGAACGCAGCCCTCTTGCCGATGGTGCCATAGCCGTTGATGCCTACCTTGACCTTGGCCATCTAATCCTACTCCCATTTAGGACAATAATGTGAATGAATATCTCCCTTGTGGTTATTCCTTTGGAATGCGAATTGCTACTCTTTGCGTGGTAGAATTGGTTGAAGAAATAAATGGAAGATAAAAGGAGTTTTAGTGGCCTTATTTCTCGCCAACCGTCTTCTTGGCTTTTCCTAATGCTCGCGCAATAATGACGCCCATGATCACTGCGATTATGGTGACGAGAATTGCATAAACATACAATCCAGTCTAGACCGTCGCCGGTATCCATGTATTTTGCGATTGTCGCCACAATGGCTCCGTTCCAGGCTAAGGCGGCGACGAAACCAAATGCGGCGGTCATTAGTGCGGCAATTGTCTCAAGCACTTGAATCTTCATAGATTTTCCCGTGTCTGCCATTGTTCCCCTCCTTATTCGATATTCGATTGAAGATAAAACTGATTGATAATATAAAATTATATGTTTGTTTCGTACGATGGTTCGCCTATTCAGATAAGAAAAGATCATTTAAGAAAAATGGCTGCCTTATCACAGTCTTCAACTTCTCAGGGGCGACGCGCCTTGGATCGCTCATGTAAATCTCATGATGCCTCCCCTCTGGCGTTCCTCCCTTATTACTATAAAGGTCTTGACCTTGCAATATTCTCGGCCTCCGCGCTCCAAGGGCCAACGTGTGTAATCTGGGCGCTCCTTCCCTCCTTAGATGTCCTCCAGGATGGCCTTGCCTAAATGATTGTTCTCCTTCTTGCTTCATCGCGTCCTTCCTAGCATTCTCGAAAGTCTCTCTGTCGATGAAGGAAGGCTGAAGCATCATGGCTTTCCATCTCCAATCTCCCTTGCCTTGGACGAGTTCTGCCTTGTCGCTGTTCCACCATAGCCCTTCCAGGGGCCCGACCTTATAGTCCTTCGGCGGTCCAGGTTCTTGATGAGAATTTCAGCGTGTAAGATAAGGATAGAGTGCTTCGACTGCGCTCTGGAACTCCAGGCTGCTATTGGGGTCCCCTCGCCTTCGATGGCCAGGAACCTCAACTCCGGAACCATTACCTCGACTACCTTGCTAGTTGGTGGGAAATACATCTCCTTGAGATCCTTCCTCCAGTCTGATGGCATACTGCATCACCATTACGATTTCGATATCGGGCTTATTATCGTTTCCACAGTACGCCTGAAACACTTCGAGCCTTCCTCGCCATGATATAAATAGCTCACGGCCGTTCCTCAGACAATGAGCGAGCTCTGAGCGCTGGCCAGATGGGCTATTACGCTGGATGGTTCCTCAAATCCAAGGTCGGCAGCAAGAAGCCACTGGTCAACACGATGATCATCAACTTCAACTGCAATCTCAAGTGCAACATTGCTCCATCTCCGGCAATGCCGAGAAGCTCCCTTCCCCTAGCCAGATTGGTTGGGATGATGCGCTGAGGGAGATGCGCGACTTCTATGAGAAAGGGGCACGGGTCCTGTTCTTCGAAGGGGGCGAACCTACTCTATGGAAATCAGGTGAAAAGGACCTTGGCGATCTTATCAGGGCTGGACGCGACATCGGCTACTTCGTCATCGGATATACGACCAACGGCACCAACTGTTCTTCGAGGAGAGCGATGTGATCTCGGTTAGCCTGGACGGCCCAAAGGAGGTGCACGACTCTGATTCGCGGGCAAGGGGTGTACGACAAGCTCATGTCCAACCTTGATAACGACCGACCACCCCAACATCTTCGCCAACATGACCGTCATGCAGCAGAACAAAGGGGTGATCCGGACCACGGCTGGTATCGTCAAAGAGCAATGCTCACATCCGTGGCATGATGCTCAACTTCATCACCCCTCCACCACAGGACATCGCATTGAGCCTGGAGGAGAAGACCGAAGTGGTCGAGGAGGCGTTCAGTTGAAGAAGGAAGGTTACCCTCTGCTCAACACCGTACGCTCGCTGAAGGACCTGTTGAAGGAGGATTTCGGCGAGGAATGCCCGCACTGGGTCTCCGCCTTCGTTCTGCCTGATTGCTCTCACTTTTACGGATGCCCGATGCAGAACACGGACTCCTGCAAGCAATGCGGCTTCGACGCGGTGCGCGAGTACCGGCTGATTACCAAAGGCAACGTTGGAGCTATCAGAGATATGTCGAAGCGATTCGCATACTCAAAACAATGATGATGATGCAGCGCATGGACTGATGGCGAGCTTGAGCACATCCAGCACCGGCCGCATCACTCTGAATTCGTCGGTTCTGTCCCTCAGCTTCCTCTGAGACGCGAATCGCCAATGGCAGGGTGATGAGGAAAAGCAGTAGGAAGAGTAGGTCGAAATAGCATAGGACGGCGCAGAGTCCGTACATGACAACCATGATGGCCATCATGATGATTGGCCGCCCCGTCCACGCCGAGGATCACCACCAGGTCCTTCTCGCCGGTCCGCTGGTGCGCCTCAAGGCCGGACATCTCATCCACGATGCGCATGTTCATGGCGTTCAGGCCGATCGTCACCGCAATCAAGACGGGGACCAAGGCCAATTCCTGCGCGATCACAAAGTAACTGAAGAATGAGATCATGGTGAAGGAGAGCATGACGTCCACCTCGCCCAACCCCCTCGCCCCCAGGTTCAATGGCGGTGCGGTGTAGAAGAAGGCGAGGAAGAAGGCGATCAGGCCCAGTATAAGCACCAGCCAGCCACCATAGAGGATGATGGGGATGGAGAGCGCAACGGCCACTCAAGCCAGGTGGCCACCAGGATCAATCCGGTCCGTTCCGATATCAGCCCTCGGTCGAAGGAGTTGCCCTGCCAGAAGACCTTTTCGGTCAGGCTCTTGTTGGCCGGGTCGGACATGGCCGCGTCCATGACCTCGAAGCCTGCCTTGTCCGCCCCGCTCCGAAAATCGTAATAGTCGTTGGTCAGGTTGACGAACATGGCCAGGACAAAGACGTCCAAGGGGATGAGGAGGGCCATGAGCCACTCCTGCTCTAGCGTTAGCGCGTACGCCACCCCGGTGATAGAGGCCAGGACGAAAGGCAGGGTGTATGCTATCCTCAGCACGTTCCTGACCTTATAACCGAGAGTATACCCGCCCTCCACGAACCGTCCTCCTTGGCCGGGTTAATGTCGCCGTTAAAATAAAGCGTTCGCCTCTAATTCAGATGGCCGTTCTCCTTGTACCATATGGCCGTCTCGGTGAGGCCTTGGGGAAGAGCATACTTCGGTTCATATCCCAGGTCCGCTCTCGCCCTCCCAATGCTGTAGTTGCGGTCCATCTTGAAGGTATCCATGGTGCTTACCCTCCAGATGAAGTTGGGTTTCCGCCTGATCCAGTTCACGAGCTGAACTGGGGCAACCATGACCTTGGCCAAAGGCACGGGGATGTGCATGACGGGAGGGTCCTTACCGAAGATCACGGCCATGATGGCATAGATCTCCTCGTAGCTGTATGCCCGCGAATCGGATATGATGAAGGTCCGGCCTTTCACCGCCTGGAACCTCTCCAAAGCTAGGATGAACCCCTGCACCACATCAGAGACATGGACGAACTGTAGGACTTTCTTCCCGTCCCCGATGATGAACTTCGAGGCCATGGTTTTGGCGAATGTGGTAATGAACCAGTATGAGACGTCGTCCAGATTCCTCGGCCCATACACCCCGGCGGGCCTAAGGATGACGTGCTCGATCCCTTTGGCGCCAGCCTCCGAGACCAGGCTCTCTGCCCTAAGCTTCGACCGGCCGTATTCATAGTAAGGGTGACACGGGGAATTCTCGGCCGCCGCACCATCATGTGTCGGGCCCATGGCCTCTGTTGAGGAGCAATATATTATGTTGCGAACGTTGGCTCGCTCCATGGCCTCGAGAAGGTTTCTGGTGCCCTGGACGTTTACCCTGTCGTACATCTCCTTCTTGCCGCTGAAGGTGTAGTAGGCCGCGAGATGGATGACGATGTCAATGCCATGCAGCGCCCTTTGTAGCGATTCAACATCGCCCAGGTCCGCCCTCCGGATCTCGACCCGGAGCCTCTCCAATAGCTCGGTGTCGCTGCCCTGCCTTGCCATCGCCACCACCTGATGGCCGTGATTGAGCAGACCCTCGATCAGATGCCCGCCGAGGAAGCCGGTGGCACCGGTCACCAGAACCCTCAAATCGCGCCCTCCAACGATATTGGCCGGTGCCGCTCATACACCGCGTATGTGAACAATGACGCCAAGGTCGTACCGTCATAAGGCTCGGAAGCCGAGCGCATGAACATGTCCTCTATCGGAACAAGGCGATAGGCCCCTGTCGAGGCGAAAGCCCAGAGCGCCTCCTCCCTAACCTTCCCGGACAGGGAAACCCCCACTGTCTGCACCCTGTCGATGCCGTTGAACGAGGCCATGCTTGGCACGCGCTTGATGAGGTCTGCGGCTCTTTCCACGTTCTCGACCACCACCAGCTCTAGGAAGCGACGCCTTCCATGGACGTTGAAGGAAGGGAAGGACGAGATCACCGAATCGAGGTTGCTGGACCCCTTGGATATAGCCAAAGTCCAAGGGTTCTCTGTCCCCTCGGAATGAAGCACCTTCGACCCCTTCAGGACCAGGACCTTGCGGGCGCTGTTGGTGATGAAGAGGGCATCATTGGACGGCTCCACCGGATATTGCGACCCGATGGCTTCGAGGTGGCTGCGGACCATTGATGTGAAATGGAGGGCTTCCTCGTACCCACCCACGTACACCCCGACGGTAGGAGAGGAACAGAGCTGCTGCTCGTAAAGGATCATGTTGAGTGCCAGGCCTCTCGCTGCCCTCTCATCGTCACCACCAGCGCCGATGACCGCCACCCCGGTCAAAGGGCCGTTGACGAAGAAGCGCGGGTGATGAGGGTTCTGTGCCAGCCTGGAGGCCACCGACGTCCTTCCAGGCTCCCCGCCCCAGTAGTTGACCACTCCGAATGGTGCCTTGGCCAACGCTGCCGTGAAACCGGGCGAATCGTGCCCGAAGTAGGAGATGCACAGGGACCTGGCCATTAGGTGGGCGGCCGGTGATTTGGAGGATAGCTCCATGAGGCCGCCGAAGACCTCCGCCACCGCATGAAAGTTGGAGAGGGAGGGTTTAAGGAGGGTGAAGTTTCCCGTCGTGAGGGAGATGGCCGTCGGGATCAGGGTGGGGATTATCGAGTTGCCAGATGAGATTATCAAGGTGGGACCGGCGGGCATGTGCCTCAGAGCCTCGCCCTCGCCTATACTCACGAAGCCTTCCAATGCATTCTTGCCCCCAACCAAGGAGGCCTCGATGTTACGTCTGATCTCGTCGCCACTGAGCACCTTGGCCACCAAGGATACCTCTAGATCGATCAGCTTCGAAGGGTAGCCAGTGCTCTGTCTCAGAGCTTCCTTGATCCCCGACAGCTCCCCGGCCAGAAGACGTTCCCTCCAAAGCTCTCCTAGCCAGTCGACGACCTGGAGCCTCTCATCCAAAGGAAGGTCGCAGACCTCGGCCTGGATCGCCCTCCCCTCACTCAAGAGCTGCATCAGGGATGCCTCGGTGATCTCTCTCACCTTCTCGCCCCCTGCCTCCCTTTCGACGCTCTCTAGGCTCGATCCGAAGTAGCGGGGCTCGATCATGTCTTGCCTCCTTTTCCACGCATCATCTCCTCCAGCGAGCCGCCACAGGCGCGCTGGAGCTCCCACCCTTCCTTAATCGTCAATCTCCTCTGGAACATGAACTCCTTGCCATAGAATCGCTCAGACGCCTTGTAGGACATTATGTCCCCAGGATAGAAGCACTCCAGCCAGGAGGTGGTGAAGGGGTTGAAGACGCATAGGACGCCTTCTTTTCCCTCCCCTTCCAAAGGCTTGAAGGTCCTCGGATCGAGGAGGAAGACCTCAGAGAGGGGGTGGGGCATCTTCTCCATGACCCCGTAATGATCGATGAGGGCAGTAAGGGTCTCTGTCATCCCGAGCACGTCCATGAATGGGGCTGGCCTTGGCTCCCCCTTCCTCGATGAGGCTGTGAACTGCTTCCTGGAGAGCCCCACGATCTGCTCATAAGGGGGGAGGTCATCAAAGCCTTTGGTACCTCCGCCCGTGACTATGGCTCCTCCCTTGCCCAATTTTATAGGGGGAGACCCTGTCGCCAACTTCTGCACGATCCGCTTCGACCATGTCAACGCCTCCATCCGCTTGGCGAGCATGTAGACCCCGGCCGGAGCGGTGAAGAAGAGCTTGGGCTCCGCCTTGCTCTTCAGGAACCTCATTATCCGCTTGCGGTTTGGCTCGAGCTTCTGCCAGGGCTTGTCGCCCTCCACCCCCTCATGAAGGTCCATGCCGTAAATGAGCTCGATTCCCTTCGACTCCAAAGCTAGCTCCACGAACGCCACGAAGCTGAGCCGGTATCGGAGCTCGGGGGCGGCCATGAACAAGGCGACCCCTTTGCCTTGGTCCAATACGTCCCCATAGACATATTCGAACAGGAGGGCGTTGGCCTTCACCATGATCGCCAGGTCCAACGGGGATCGGTACAGCTTGACCGGTGCTTTTCCCGTCGTGCCTGACGATTGAAAGCTCTCTCCCTCTGGCTCGACATCCGGAATGAGGAATGGTCTGTGACCTTCCCCCCGAAGCATGTCCGATGGCACCGCCAATTTGGCCAAATCCTCGATCCCGGCAGTGCTAGGTTCTATGTCCAGTCGCTCGAATAGCTCGGAATAGTAGCTGCTATGGCGCTTGAAGAAGAGCAGGCTCTCCCTGGTCATCTGCGTCCTGACCGTCCGGAGCTGGTCGGGGGTCTTATGGAACAAGGAATCCCCCTGGACGGACTCCCATACCCTCTCCACGAATGGGTCCTGCAATAACCGGCTCTTCGCTGCCCGGTTGAATATCTCTTCAACGGTCATGGGATGATGACCGCATGGATGTGTGAAATATTAACCCTGAGCCATTGGCTCTAAAGGCTTCTCCGGGAAATGTCTCCGTAATGAAAATCTTCATAACCGCCACCAATCATGCGATGGTCACCCGGTGAAAGTTTGGAAGAAAAAGGGATACTGGTCCGAACCATCGAGAGCACGGACCCGAAAGCGTCCACGAAAAGGTTGTTGCTTCTATTGGAATGGATCTCGCTTCCGGTGATCGTCCTGGTCCTCTTAGGGGTGATGCTGCTCACAGATGTCGAGGCAGATGAGTACTGGATCGTTCTGATAATATTGCTGGTGGGGGTGCTGCCCTTGGAAGCAGTAACGATGCTGTACGTTGCCAACCAGTTCCATGCTCAGACCGAGCCCATCAATATCTTCTCAAACGGCGTGGAGGCCTATTCCAGCGTGTTCAACAAGATACGGGGCGTGGACGGATTCCTGGATAAATCAGATATGGTGGGCATCGAACTAAGAGATGTCACGGTAAATGGTCAGGGGAAAAGGGACTATGACCGTTCCATAACCTTAGAGCTGAACGGGGGTAAGAGGCGCCTAATCGGGATACGGACGAGGGAGGTGGCCACCGATGCCGCCAAGACCATGAGCCTGATGTGGGCTCTACCCATCAAGGACCTCCCCATGCGGCAGAGAAGGCGATGATGGGATTCCTTCGATCGACTTGGTTAGATCGAACCCAAGCTCGAGCGCGAAGGGGGATTTGAATTCCAAGATGCCGAGCTGAATGGCCGTCTCGATGTACCAATATCAGTCCAGCGGGTCTCGTGGAACTATCAACCTTTCCTTCACCGCCCGATCCAATATCATCGAGACCATGGCATCTTTGCCTTTGATATATGCGGCGCGGTCGGACCTATGCCGCGCGGCCAAAACCCGTTTCAGCAGCTCATATTCCTCTGCCGCCGAGGGGTGGTCCACAAGATAGTCCCTGAACCAAACGTGACTGAAGAAGGCCCAGGAACCGGCTCTTACCACGTGCACGTGATGCGTCCTCGGCATTCCCTTGCGGAAGAAGATGCGATCGCGATCGTCCTGGGGGACGTGGACATAGCCCAATGTCGCCAGAACGCGCACGAGCTCGTCGGCCTCGATGGCTACCTCGATGGCCACGAGGATGTCGATCACTGGCTTGGCGGCCAACCCTGAGACCGAGGTGCTGCCGATGTGCTCGATCTCAAGAGCTAGGCCCATGAAAGCCATTTCCAAGCGAGTCTTCTCCGCTAGGAACAGCTCCCTCCAGACGGGGTCGTAATCCAAGATCTCGACCAAGTCTTCGTTCAGCTCGATCTCCCCCTCATTCGTCCTCGTCATAGGCATGGGGGTCCTCGACCAGTCGGAAAAGCGTGCCCATGGAGTTGACCATGTGGCATGAGCTGCCCTCACCCTCCTGGTCCACAACCGTCCAACCTTGGGAAGTAAGGTCTTCGACAGCCATTCCGAGGTCCGGCACTAAGAGCTCCATGATGGGGCCGAGTTCGTCCCCTTTGGCGATGATGAGTTTGACGTCGCCGTCGAACATCTCGACCGATTCCTCGCTCTCGCCAACACAGACCATTCCCTTGCTCTGGAAGTACTCCTTTGCCTTCTGCATGTCCATGGTCTGCAGCAGGATGGTGTTGCTCATCTTGTAATACGTCATGCTCGCGCTCCCTGGATGGTGCTCCGATAGGTTATTCTTAGCGGCGGACGCGCTCGAAGCAAGTCTGAGAACCGTTAAATATCATGCTCTTCATGTCTTTGAACCGTGCGAACAGATATCACGTGCTCTGGACGACTCGATGTTTTGGTCGGCACGGTGATCGTTGTTCTCGGTTAGAGGGCACTCTACTCTTGAGGGTGTCCTTAAACATTGTCAAGGATTAGGAGGTATGGCTTTTGAAAGGCTCGAAGGCTCTGCTGGCACTGCTTGAACGTGAGGGCGTGGAGGTCATTTTCGGATATCCAGGTGGGGTGGTAATCCCCATCTACGACGACCTCTTGGACTCGAAGATACACCACGTGCTGGTCCGCCACGAGCAATGCGCCGCCCACATGGCGGATGGATATGCTCGGGCCACTGGTAGGCCGGGGGTTTGCCTGGCGACCTCTGGACCGGGCTCCACGAATCTCGTGACCGGGGTGGCGACGGCCTATGCCGACTCCAGTCCTATGTTGGTTCTCACCGGCCAGGTGGCCACCCACCTGATCGGAACGGCAGGTTTCCAAGAGGCTGACACGTTCAGTCTGATGATGCCGATCACGAAGCACAACTTCAGGGTTCTGGACCCGAAGCAGCTGCCTGAGGCAATCAAGAGGGGCATGAACATAGCCCGCAACGGCCGAATGGGACCGGTGCATGTCGACCTGCCCATGGACGTGATGAACGGGGATGTGCCCGAGAGACTGATGGACGAATCGTTCCCCATACCCTCGCCGGCAGAGGACTTTACTCAAATTCTAGAGGCCGTCCGCCAGCTGCTCAACGCGGAGAGGCCTGCCATGCTCGTGGGAGGAGGGGCGATCTGGGCCAATGCGAGCCCGGAGGTGACGCGCCTTGCCGAAATGATGTTGATGCCAGTGATCACCACCATCATGGGCAAGGGCATCATCTCTGAGATCCATCCACTATCGACCGGGATACTCGGCATGCATGGGAGAGAGGTGTCAAGACGCGCCCTGCTCGAGGCCGATCTGATCCTGGCGGTTGGGACCCGATTCTCGGACAGGACCATTCCCAATGCCAACGAGATCCCGATGGCCACCAAGATCATCCACATCGACATAGACCCTATCGAGGCGGGAAAGGACCCAAGGACCAAGGTGCGATTGGTGGGCGATGCCAAGAAAGCCCTACAGCAGATAATCAAGGGCGTAGGCAAGGCCAAGCTCGACACCCCCTGGGCCCAGCGCATCCAGGAGTTCAAGACCAAGTGCTCCTGCAACATCAACGTCGACACGATGCCCATCAAACCGTACAAGGCAATCTACGAGCTGGGCAAGGTGATCACCGATGACACCATCATCACCACCGAGGTAGGACAGAACCAGATGTGGGCTGCGCACTTCCTCAAGGTCCGTCATCCGCGGCAGTTCATAACCTCCGGAGGCATGGGCACCATGGGCTTCGGGTTCCCGGCCTCTCTCGGCGCGAAGATGGCCTATCGCAACAGGCCAGTCATCGACATCGCCGGCGATGGAAGCATCCAGATGGTATTCCATGAGTTTGCCACGGCAATGCAGGAGAACCTCCCAGTCATGGTCTGCGTCATGGACAATGGCTGGCTGGGCATGGTGAAGCAATGGCAGAAACTGTTCTGGGGACAGCGCTATTCGGGAACCAGCTTGCATGCCAACCCTGACTTCGTGAAGCTAGCGGAGGCCTTCGGGGCTAAGGGGATAAGGGTGGAGAGGCCCTCGGAGCTGGAGGAGGCGTACCAGAGAGGACTAAAGTCCGACGTCCCCTGTCTCCTGGACATTATCGTGGACCCGGAAGAGGACGTGCTGCCCATGGTCCCGGCAGGGAAGATGAGCACAGAGGTCGTCTCGGGGAGATGCAACTGGGCCTGCAAGTAAGGACCACTGCAGTTGGGCGCGCCCAGGATCATTTCCGATGCGGGTGATCTGGCGTCTCAGGACGGGGGACGAAGCACGATATCGAGACCTCGTCCAATCTCACCTGGTAATGAGCACAGGTGGCTTCGACCGAGCCCCCGAAGACGCGCTTGAGCTCCTCGGGGGAGGTGGTGACTCGGGCATTTATTACCAGTCTGCCTTCGCCCTCCAGATGCCTTCCTCCCCTCAGACCCTCTACCTGCACTTGGCCTTCGACGAGCCCTATCTTCACCGCCACGCGGGGTGAGGATACCACGATCTTCACATGACCGGTCATGCGCCCTGGGAAGGCCTCGGCGACACGCCTCAAGATGTCCGTGGTGAAGGCGGAGAGGTCCAGGCGCGAGGCCATGATCCTCCCGCTCAGGTTGTACCAGCCCATCGAAGCTTTCTCCGTGGAGAAGATGGAGGGGTCGTCGGGACGGGGCAGCTTCTGGCTGGTCCGAGAGGAGACCATGAGCTCGGCTATCTTATCGACGTTCTTCATGGTGTGCGCGGAGTAAGGGACCACCTCGATTCCAGGCGCCTCCGCCTCTATCCTGGTGATCACCTCATCGATCTGCTTCTGGCTCATCAGGTCGCATTTGGAGATGAGGATGACTTCGGCATCATGCACCTGGTTCAGTGGGATGATCCTGGATTGGCTGCCGAGGCCGAATCCCTCGGGCTTCTGCAGCAACTCGGTCGCCCGGGTGCCATCGAGCACGACGAGCAGGGGGGCGACCTCGAATTCGTCCGGGTACATGTTACGCAGGGGGGCGACAACCGAAGAAAGCACGTTGGTCGATGTGCCAATCGGCTCGGCCAGGATGATATCGGGCCGTCCCATGGCCACCAGGCTCCTGGCGTTCTTGACGAACTCGGGGAATTTGGAGCAGAAGCATCCCCCCAATACCTCGGCGACGTCGAAGCCTGCATCCCTGACGAACTGGGTGTCCACGAGGACGCTGCCTTGGTCGTTGGTCACCACGGCCGTCGATTTTCCATATCGCGCTCGGAGCTCCCTGGCGACGGCTGTGGCCAGGGTCGTCTTACCTGATCCGAGATATCCACCGATGATCGCGAACCTGGTCCTCTTTGCTTTAACGCCCTCGTCATCGCTCATTGCCGCCTCCTGAACCCCGTAATTGGTTATGCTTTTTACTGTGGTGGGACGCCATGGTCAGAATCGTTGTACCAGTTGCATGACCTACGAACCTAGTTATAGGCGCTAGCTTTTAGGGTCCAAAAGTAACCACCGTAACAGGTGATGACATGGCAAAGATCTATCACGATGCTGACGCCGACCTGGGCGTCCTGAAGGGGAAGAAGGTAGCGGTCATCGGATTCGGAAGCCAAGGCAAGGCACAGAGCATGTGCCTCAAGGACTCCGGCTTGGATGTGGTCGTGGGCCTGCGCAAGGGCGGCAAGTCCTGGGATGATGCCAAGAAGAACGGCATGAAGGTGGACGAGGTCCCCAAGGCGGTCAAGGGAGCCGATGTGGTCATGGTCCTCATACCCGACGAGATCCAGGGGGTCGTGTTCGAGAAGGAAATCAAGCCGAACCTCAAGGAGGGGGCGGCGTTGGACTTCGCGCACGGCTTCGGAATCACCTTCGGCACCATCAAGCCGCCAAAGAACGTGGACGTGATCATGATGGCGCCCAAGGCGCCCGGGCCGAGGGAGCGCGAGGTGTTCTTGGAGGGCTTCGGTGTTCCTGCGCTCATCGCCGTGCACCAGGACTTCACCGGCAAGGCCAAGAAAGTCGCACTGGCCTTGGCGAAGGGCATCGGCGCAACCAAGGCTGGCGTTCTCGAGACCGACTTCAGGGAGGAGGCCACTTCGGACCTGTTCGGCGAGCAGGCCGTCCTCTGCGGCGGAGTGACCGCCCTGATCAAGGCGGGCTTCGACACCCTGGTGGATGACGGTTACCAGCCCGAGATCGCCTATTTCGAGTGCCTGCACGAGCTCAAGCTGATCGTGGACCTTATCCAGTCAGGCGGTATGATGAGAATGTGGACCGCGGTCTCCAACACCGCGGAGTTCGGAGGCCTGTCGACCCGGGACCGCGTCATCACCGACGACACCAGGAAGGCGATGAAGCAGATGCTCAAGGAGATCCAGGCGGGCAAGTTCGCTGAGACCTGGCTCAAGGACGCCCAGACCGGGATGAAGAAGCTCGATGCCATGGAGAAGGCCGAGGCCGAGAGCAGGATCGAGGTCGTGGGCAAGGATATAAGGGACTTGTTCGAGAAGAAGTAGAACATCAATCGATCAAACCACTTCCCGACCTTTGCTTTTCGATGCATCAGCTTTATCTCGAGCCTCGCCCTCGGAGGGCGGATGAGCGGCCGGATTGGCGTGGTGGCCTGCGAGACGTTCAAGCGGGAGATCGAGTACCTGCTAGAGGGCCAGGACGATGATGTCGCTTTCAAGGAGTACCTGGAGTTCGGCCTGCACGAGTACCCGGAGGAGCTCAAGCGGGCGGTCGTGGACAAGGTCAACTCCCTCAAGGGGAGGGTAGACGCCGTCTTCCTGGGCTATGGTATCTGCCAATCGCTCAAGGGCATCACCTCGAAGATGGAGGTGCCCACGGTGATGCTGGAGGAGGATGACTGCGTGGGGGTTCTCATCACCTCCGGGGAGTATGAGAAGGAGAGGAAGAAGTGCGCCGGGACCTGGTACGCCACCCCATTCTTCTGCGAGAAGGGAGAGTCCTGGTTCGACAAGAAACTGAGCAAGGAGCTGGGCGAGGAGCAGGCCATGGCCTTGGAGGCGCAAGGGTATGACACCATGTGGTTCCTGCACCAGCTCTTCGATGGATACTCGAGGGCGCTCTTCATCGACACCAGGGTCGGGGACCGCGAGTACTTCGAGACCTTGTCTAAAAAGTTCGCGGGCAAGCTCAACCTCAAGCATGAATGCCGCGACGGCACGCTGGACGTGCTGAAGGAGGGGCTGCGGAGGACGCGGGAATTGGCCAACAATGACCGCTACGGATAAGGGGAGCAAAGCTCAACTAATCATACCCTGCTATCTTGGCTCGATCGTGATGACTGGGAATCGGATCCTGCTCAAGACCCCCGACAAGGAGTTCCTCATCCATCTGAACGACTCCGCCACCGCGGACGCAGTCTACCTGGCTTTGCCCTTGGAGGCCTATGTCAACGTCTGGGGGGAGGAGATCTACTTCGAGATCCCGGTGCACATGAAGCTCGAGAATGGTAAGAAGGTGATGGAGGTGGGGGAGGTGGCCTATTGGCCGCAGGGGGACGCGTTCTGCATATTCTTCGGACAGACGCCGGTGAGCAAGGGGGCCAAGCCCGAGGCCTATTCTCCAGTGAGTCCTATCGGCATGGTCGTGGGGGAAGCGGAGTCGATGAAGGAGATCGGGGACAGGACCTTTGTACGGCTGGAGCGGGCATGAATCACTTGGTGAGCGTTATCCTCATGCCCTTGTTATCTGGTCTGGTGATTATCTTGCTGTTGCCGGAGTCCTTGATCACCTGAAGGATATCGTCGATCTTGTCCTGTCCGACGTAGGCAGTCACGATGCCAGTGTCGTTATGGACGGCCACGATTTCGCAGCCCTTGACCCGCAGCATGCTCATGAGGCGGTAGATGTCCTTTCCGCCGCCGAAGCGGCGTATCTCCACCACCTTGGAGCCTAGGAGCTGCAGCCGATAGATGGAATCTCCCATCTTGGGGATCTCGGATTTGATGGCCGCAGGCATGAGGCGCATGAGCACCTCCAGGGCTTTCTTCTCCCGGTCCTTGCCGTCGATGTAGACCATCTTCTCCTTGTCCAGGGCTACGCCTTCGTCGTCGGGGTAGGCGAGGATGAGCGAGCCGGTGTCCGGCAAGGGGGTGCGGCAGGCTATCTCCAGCTCGTCGGTCACGATGACCAGCCCTCCAAAGAAGGCTCCCGCGACCCTGACGCCGGTGTCCGGTGCGAGGTGCAGTTCGCCATCGTCCTCCTCGACCAGGTTGTTGCTGATGATGCGCCTCAATTCCCTCTGGCCGAACGGACGACCTAAGGCCGCGTTGACCCCAGCGGCTGCGGCCGCGATGATCTCCGAGGTGCAGTCGAAGGGCACGCCAGCCTCATCCGGGGTGGTGATACGGAAGGACCTCTCCACGCCCACGAGGTTGCAGATGCTGCGGCAGACGTGCTCCACCGACCTATCTGGCACGACCTCTACCTCCCAGTCGTCGGCGGGAAGGATCTTGAGGAAGATGTGCATGTCGATGGCCATGCCGACGCCCCCGCCTCCAGGGGCCCCGGAGAACTTCTCGGTGGAGTCGATGGTGGCCAGGTCCAGGCACAGGGGGACGCGCACCGTCGCTGAGCGGGGCTGGTCCAGCTTACCCAGTACAGGGTATGGGCCGCCGTTCGGTTCGCCCATGCTCAGGACTTTGTCTTCGGCGAGTGTGCTCATCCTTCCTTTGGATTATTTTTACCGTTGCTTTTTAGCCTTACCGCCTGGTTATCTTAGGGCGAAATGACCATAGGAAGGGTCAAATAGCGAGAGGAGCGAGGGCGTCAGGGGAGAAAATATGGCCAAGGAAAAGGTAGTAAAGACCGAAGAGGAATGGAAGAAGGTGCTTACCGCGGACCAGTTTCGGATCCTGCGGTTGAAAGGGACCGAGCTTCCCTTCCACAATGAGTACCATGACAACAAGCGCAAGGGCAAGTACTACTGTGCTGGCTGCGGTAGCGAGCTCTTTGCCTCTGAGACAAAGTTCGACTCCGGGACGGGATGGCCCTCGTTCTCTGACCCAGTCTCCGAGGACGCGGTCGAGTTCCACGACGACAAGACATTCCGCATGGTCCGCACCGAGGTCGCCTGCGCCCACTGCGGAGGACATCTCGGCCACGTGTTCGACGATGGACCGAAGCCTACTGGCAAGCGCTACTGCATGAACTCGGGCTCGCTCCGCTTCGTGGAGACGAAGTAATCAAGCGCTCCCGATCAGCTCGAAGTCCTCGAAGCGGACCGAGGGCAGGATGAGGTTGCGGGAGACGGTGCTGTCGTTGGCCACCTCACCAATCTGGCTCAAGGCCCGGAACATGTTTCCAGACAGCAGGCAGTGCTTGACCGTCGACCTTATCTCGCCCTTGCGAACCAGATGCGCGCAGCGAACCTCTAGGCCGAAGTCCCCGGTTATGGGATGTACGTCCGGGGCGGAGGTCTTCTCCACCAGCAGGCCATGGTCCATCTCCCCTACCAGGTCCTCGACCGGCCTGGTGCCGGGCTTGAGCACCAAGCAGACCGGGGCGATCCCGACGCCGATCTGGTAGTTGCCGATGGGGTCGGCCGCGCTGCGCCTCAGGCCGTTGCCAGTGGGCTCCACGCCCGAGAACTGGGAGTTATAGAGATCATAGAGGAAGCCCTTGAGGACCCCGTCCTTGACCAAGGGCTTGCGCTTGGTGGGCGTGCCCTCGTCGTCGTAAGGCGAGGAGAGCATGCCCCTGAGGTCCCAGGGGTCATCGATCAGGTTGAGGCACTTGGACGTCACCTGCTTCCCCACCTGGCCTGCCAGCGGGCTGCGCTTTCGATTCACGTTCTCCGCGCTGAGAGCGAATTGGACCGACCCCTGCAGCATCTCGGATATCTCGTGGGGGGGCAATATGACCGGCAGCCTGACGTTCCCTTTGTAGGCCTTGGCCTTGGACGAGGCCTTGGCCTTGGCCCTCAGCGATCCGCCGAAACGACCCGCGTCGAGGTCCTTGAGGCGGGGCGAGTAGAAGCTCTCCGTCCCCTCTCCAGGCGTGCCTTCGGTCATGGCGCTGAGCATGGCATAGACCAAAGTGCACTCCCTCTTGGTCAGGAGGTCATTGCTATTGGCCACGACCGAGTCCAACTCCGCGATGCGCAGCAGCCCGTTGGGGACCTTGACATTCCTTGGCTCGACCGCCGCATCGACCATGCCTTTCAGTATCTCCAGCGCCCCTTCGATGGTGAGGGAGGCCACCTCAGGGTCCTTGACCTTGAGGCCGGCGCGGCCTTTGGAGGGCTGGGCGAAGCCCTTGAACACCTTATCAACAGGTACGAGGGATGATGTCTTGACGGCGGTGCGGGCGCACCCCGTGGCATCCGCGAGCGAGGATAGGGAAGTGCTGGCCTGGCCTATTCGGCCGCCCTTGCTCACCCTCATCGCCAGGCCCAGGTCCGACTTCGCCTCGGCGCTCTTGACCTTGGAGTTGTCGACATAGACCGAGAGGGACCTGACCTTGACGACGTAGGCCTCGGCCTGGTCGGCCCCTGCGGCTCTGGCCTCTCGGACCGATTCCGAAGCCAATTCCTCGGGCCTCACCTAGCCACCTCCCAGTATGATCCTGGAGCGACAGTGAGGACCTCCGGAGGAGACCGGGACGAAGTCCTCGACGCCCTTTCCGCAGGTGCCTCCGTCCAACTTCATCCTCTCTCCCACGGCGTCGGTCGTCTTCAGTATCTCCAGCGCCTTCCCAGTCAGTGTGAACCCGCGCAGCATGCTGGTGATCTCGCCGTTCTCGATCAGGAAGCCCCTCAGCGCCTTGGCCTCGAAGCCTCCCCCCACCGGGTCCTCCATGCCGCTGATGGCCCGGTCGGTGAGGACGCCGTGCCTAACGCCCTCGATCATCTCCTCCAGCTTCCAATCGCCCGCCTCGAAGAAGGTGTTGGTCATGCGCACGAAGACCTTTTGATGAGGTCCTTGCGCCCGACCGTTACCAGTGGGCCCGACGCCCATCTCCGCCGCGGTCTCTAGCGATTGCATGTAGCCCTTGTACTCACCCTGGTCGATGATGACCGTCCGGGACGACCTGGACCCCTCGTCATCGAACGGGATGTATCCATGGGCGCTCTTCAACGTCCCGTCGTCCACCATGGTGATCATGTCGCTGGCCACCTTCCTTCCGACCACGTCGGAGAGGAAGGAGCGCTTCTTGACCACCTCGTCGGCCTCGGAGGCATGGCCCATGACCTCGTGGGCCAGCAGCCCGGAGATCACGGGATCGGTGATGCAGGTCATCTCCCCTGTGGGGCATTTCTTGGAAGAGAGCATCTTCTCCGCCTCCTTGGCGCATTCCAGCCCCATCTTGGAGGTGTCGATGGACCTGAACAGCTCGTATCCGCCGCTGCCGTCCACCATGTCGTAGTAGACTTCCGTCCTCGAGCCGTCAGAGGCGATGCTCATGCAGTTCACCCGCCCCCTTACCTCCTCCCATTCCAGCTCTGCGCCGAAGGAGTTCACCAGCATGTTGCTCTTGACGCTCTCTATGTAGCTGGCGTTGCTGTTGACCACGCTCGCCCTCCCTCTCTGCGCCTTGTCCAGGTCCTTGATTAGGGAGAGCTTCTCCTCCAGGGGCACTTTGGAAGGATGTAGCTTGACCTTGGCCTTGTGCCTCCCCCGCTCACCCCTCATCTCGTGGATGACCTTCCCCTTCGCCGTCCCCAGTTTGGCATTCCTTACCGCCTGGGTCGCGGCCAGCAATATGGCCTCCCGGTCCAATGATGAGGTGGAGGCGTAGCCCCACGACCCTTTGCACCTGGCTCGGAGGCAGGCGCCCAGGACCACATCCTCGTTCAGGCTCCTGACCGCTCCGTCCACCATGATCGCGTTCAGCCTCCTGAGCGACTGGTACCTGGCATCGCAGAACTCGGTTCTTTCCGACCGCATGCGTTCGACCGCGCTTCCCAGTAAGTCGAGCATCATACCACCATCAATTCCTTGGGCGCCGCGGTGAGCACCTCGCACCCTTTCTTGGTCACCCTGATATCATCCTCGATGCGCACCCCGCCCTCCCCTCTGAGATAAACTCCTGGCTCCACCGTCAGGACCATGTTCTCCTTGAGCATCAGGTCCAGGTCCGGGGCCATGCGGCCGCCATCGTGGACCGATAGGCCGATGCCATGCCCGAGGGAGTGGATGAACAGGCCTTTGAACTCGGATGCGTCGATGATCTCGCGGGCGGCGGCGTCCACGTCCTTGCCGTTTGCGCCGGCATGGATGGCCTCGATCCCGGCCATCTGGGCCTCAAGCACGACCTCGTACATGCGCCTCTGCTTCTTGCTCGCCTTGCCGAAGAAGAAGGTGCGCGTCACGTCCGAGCCATATCTCCGGAACAATGCGCCGTAATCGAATAGCACGGTGTCCCCCGCCTTCAGTTTGTCGTCCCCAGGCGAGTGGTGAGGCTCGGCGGAGTTGGGCCCGAACGAGGCGTTGGTGGCGAAGGATGGTGCGCTCGCTCCATTCCTCTGCATCAGGTAGTTGATCTCGGCAGCGGCCTCCACCTCGGTCATGCCCGCCTTGAGGATCGAAGGCAGCCTCTCTCCCACCTGAGAAGCGATGCGGCAGGCGGTTCGCAGGTTCTCGATCTCCACCTCGTCCTTGATCATCCTGGCAGCCTCGACCGCCCTCCAGATGTCCACCACCTCGGCGCCGGTCCACTTGCGCACCTCTTGCATCATACGGTAGGTCAGCCCCGCCCCGCAAATGCCGACGCGCTCGACCCCCCTTAGAGATGATTCGAGCATCTTGTCCCTCTCAGCGCTCTTCTTGTAGGCCTTGACCTCGGAGCCAGAGGCGAGGGCGCTGGTCTCTTCCAGGAAAGAAGTGAAGAGCTGCGACCTTCCATCAGGCCAGAGGACCACGGCACATTGCTCGAAGAGCCCGGATTCCACCCCGGTAGCATAGTAGAATGACATGTCCAGATTCGGCTCGACGTCGTTGGCAAGGACGATGGCGTCGACCTTCTCTGATACATTCTGGAATATCCTGAGGACCCTCTCCTTCATAGTACCACCATTCGGAAAAGAAGCTACTGGCGGATTAATCTTGTTCCAGGCCTGATGGCTCAGACGCCGACCCAAACGTTGGTGGCGATGCTCTTCAGGGCGGAGACCGCGGAAAGCGCGGCGAGATAGCTGGTGGCTGGATTCTCCGGTGACGGGACGTTCTGGATCTCGGCCTTGAGCTCTCCGAATGCGCCCTTGGCCATGAGCTGATGTGAGTTGACGGCCGATCGGGGGTCACATATGATGGTCACCATGGTCTTGTCGAAGCCCAGGCCCATCAGGCTAACGGTGGCGGCCACATTGACGTTCTTGGGGAAGAGGCGCACCGCCTCCCTGGCCGGACCCTCGAACAGGACCGTTGGCTTGGTGAGCTTGGTCACGTCCACGCCCCTCTCCTTCAGATAAGGTATGTCCTGGAAGCCGTTGGGACCCTTGGTAGTGACGAGGCGGACCTCGTAGATCCTCCCCTGGGCGGACCTGAGGCCGTCCGTGCCGCACACCGCCCCGGAGGGGATGTAGAGTCTGACCCGGTTCTTGCTCGCCAATTGGAAGCACCTACCGCGGAAGTCGTCATCATGGAATACGCCCACGCTCATGACCATGATGTCCCTGCCCCTCTCCAAGCACATGGGCACGAACTTCCTCGCCGCCTCCTGGCTTGCAGCTTCGATGACCAGGTCGACCTCTCCTATGGCCTCGATGATGGATGCGTCGTCATAACCGGCCAGTCTCCCTTTGGAGAACTCCATGGCCCTGGCCCTGGCTCTCTGTTCGCTCCTGTCAGTGAAATAGATGCCGTCGATCTCAGGCATCTCCTGAGCTGCCTTGGCGAGGACGTTGCCAATGGAGCCACACCCGATGATGAGGACGCGCATGTGCTCCTGTCGAACACCGATTATGCTTATAGATTTTCTTGCCCCTGTCGAACGGCCTCGCTCGAATCCTCCGAGGGGGCGAGAGCGCCGGGACATCACGTATTAAGCTGTGGCGCCCATTCCATTCGCTGATGAGGAGGTACGAGCTCCTGGAGCACACCGCGGACGTCATGGTGAAGGCGATGGGCAAGGACCTGGAGGAATGCTTCGCCAATGCGGCGTACGCCCTCTTCGATCAGATGGTGGACGTCTCCAAGGTCAAGGCCATGATCGAGGTCAGCTTCGAGGTGGAGGGCCACGACCTGGAGTCGCTCCTATACAACTTCCTGTCCGAGTTCCTCTACTTCCACGACGCCAAGCAGCTGGTGCTTTGCGAGTTCGAGGTGGAGATCCGTGGCGATAGGGTCCTATGCAAAGCCAAGGGCGAGCGCCTTTCGCGCAGCAAACACAGCCAAAGGCACGAGGTCAAGGCCATCACCTATCATATGCTCTCCGTGGATTCGAAGGAGCCGTCGGTCACCGTCATCTTCGACATATGAGGTTAGTATGAAAGCTTCAGCGATCGCCTATCCCATCCAGGGGCTGATAAAATACCATGGGCTGAGGGATGAGGAGCTCCGCCTCCCTTACCACGATTCAATCTCAGTCTGCACTGCGCCCATCCGGACCCTGACCACCATAGAGTTCGGTCACAAGGAGGACGGCGCGCAGTTCGACGGCAAGGAGGCGAGGAGCAGGGAGATGGAGCGCATATTCAGGGTCGTAGAGCCGCTCCGCGCCTTGGCCAAGGAACGGAGCGGGTTCAAGATGGTCTCCGAGAATTCCTTCCCTTCGAACATCGGGCTAGGGGCGAGCGCCTCTGGTTTCGCGGCCTTGGCCGTGGCGGCGAGTGCAGCTCTGGGCCTTGACCTGAGCCTAGAGGAGACCTCGAGGTTCGCTAGGAGAGGGGCTGGCTCCGCCTCCAGGGCTGTAACCGGCGGCTTCTCCAGGTGGTATGCGGGCAAGGGCGATGAGGACTCTTACTCGCACATGCTCGCAGGGCCTGAGGACCTGGACATGGGCATCGTCTGCGCCCTGGTCCCGGCGCACAAGTTCACCGACACGGCGCATAAGGACGTCATCACCTCGCCTTTCTTCAAGGCTAGGCTGGAATACGTCATCGAGGCGCTGGACAAGATGGAGCGGGCGATCTTCGCCCGGGACCTGGACCGGGTATGCTCCTTGGCGGAGACGGACACGCTCCTACTCCACGGGATAACCATGACCGGGATCGATGAGCTCATTCTCTGGCGACCTGACACGGTAAAAATAATCCTTGAGGTGAAGAGGATGAGGCAGGACGGGCTGCCAGCCTACTTCTCCATCGACACCGGCGCCACCGTCTACATCAACTCGCGCCTGCAGGACGTCAATGAGGTCAGGTCGAGGGTCGAGGCCTTGGGGATCGAGACCATCCAATGCTCCGTGGGCGGACCGGCCAAGGTGGTGGTAGAGGACCTGTTCTAGCCCATTCTGAGGTCGGACATAGTATTATTCCTGGGAAGGATATCTGACCTCGTGCAGCGGGACGAGCTGCTGTCTGGTGGGAACGGAACATGACCCTTAGGATAGGATGGTTCTCAAGTGGCCGCGAGGAAGCTGACATCAATCTGTTCCGAGCGGTCATGGGCGCCATTGAGAGAGGGACCTTGGATGTCTCGGTGTCCTTCGTCTTTTGCGATTATGACGAGGGCGAGTCTCTCTCCGACCCTAGCTTCGCATGCCGAAAAAGGTTCGTAGAGCTGGTGCGCTCCTATGACGTCCCCATATTGTCGCTCTCCTGGCAGAAGACCAAGGAGTCCTGGTCCCACGACCCCAAAACGGACTGGCGCACCTGCTTCGGCAAGAGGATGCGCAAGCTGATCTATGAGAGGGCCTTCGAGCTGGGCCTGGTCGTGGGACTCTCGGTCCCCATGGACGCTGACTCCCGCACCCGCTTCGACCTCGTCGGCCTTTATCCTTCCCTGCCCAACGGCCCCCGCGGGGATCGCAAAGGAATCGCCAGCCAGCTCATCAGGGCTCGCGCCGACCGACATGGAGCGATGGTGAGGCTCTGCAGACCTGGCGGCATGGAGGGGGTTCCGATCACATATTGCTCGTTCACTTTGGCATCCACTGAGCTCAAGCCACTCTGGATGGACATGGAGGGGAGAGTCGCGGGAGGGAAGTTGGCCTTGCTGAGTGATGATGATGTCCTGGCCTCTCCGCTCTTCAATCGCATCTCCTCTGAGGAGGAGCGACGGGAGATTCCGCTCCTTACTTATACGGTCAAACTCTTCGCTGATGGCGACCTGGATATCGTAAACGGCAGGCTCTTGAGCGAGGGGATGGCCGTGACCTCCGCCTCCGACCTGACGCCGAATGTGGATGCCTGGTTGCAGCAGAGGTCGCCCTGAGGCGGTTCCATGGACTTTGAGGGATTGGAGGAAATTTCCGCGTATGAGGGGAAGCAGTTCATCACCAATCTCGAGGGCCCCGTGACCATCAACGACAATCCCCAGGACCTTTGCGGCCATTTCATCGATCGGGGGCAGAGGCTATTCGCCGTAGTATCGAGGTACGACCAAGTCCTCGCCCACATCCTCCGTCGCCAGGGATACAAGCATGGCGATCACCTCAGGCTCATCCTTCCCTTCCTCAAGGCGTACGGCGTCACGGACAATAGGATGCAGGAGTTCTCACGGAAGCACATAAATGTGGTTCCAGGTGCCGATAAGGCCATGCGCTTCGTGCAGGAGCTGATGGCCTCCTTCATGGTCAGCTCGGGATACGAGCATTTCGTGGGGGCGGTGTGCGAGGAGATAGGCTTCCCCTTCGATAGTGTGTACTGCACCCGCCTGTCCCTGGACTCGGTCCGCATCGATGATTGGGAATCGCAAATCCTAAAGAACTTCGCCCAGGAGATCGCCCTCATGCCTATGCTTGAGATCCCGCCCGGGGCGAGGTCCATGCGCGATTTCCCTGCCAAGGACCAGCAGTTCATCGCCCGTCTGGACGAGATTTTCTGGCAGGAAATGAGCGACCTTTCCGCCTATCGTCTCCTTAATGAGGTAAGCATCATCGGGGGCGACGACAAGGCCGCGTCCATCGTCGACGTGTGCAAGAAGACCGGTGTCAGCATGGAGGATACCTGCTACATCGGCCACGACGTCAGCGATGTGCAGGCATTGGCCCTTGTGAAGCGGGGCGGTGGCCTGCCTATAGCCTTCAACGCCAACGAGTCCGCGGTCAGGGAGGCGGAGGTCCTGGTCCTCTCCTCGAACGCGGTCACCACCTCCATCTTGGTAGAGGCCTTCCACCGCGCGGGCCGGGATGGCGCTATGTCCCTCGTAGAGAACTGGACCATCCCTGGGATCCGGGATTCGGGCTTGGTCCATGACTACCTGGTCCGCGAACTGGAGAGGACCTTTCCCAAGCAGCTCCCGAGGGTGGTGCGCATCACGCGAGAGAATCTCGAGCCTTTGGTGCGGGAGAGCCTGAGGTTCCGTGAGAGGGTGGACATCGAGGTGGCGAGCGGTCTAGGGTAATTGGATGCGCCTGATCGAGAAAGATTGCATCGGCAAGCGATTTCCCGTTGTGGCCTGAGGTGTGGGATTCTTCAATAACAGCTAGGTAATGGCAATAAAAGATATAATGCGACTAATGCGTTCGGGTGCCAACTTGAAAGCACCTAGGATTTGCTGCAAGGTTGGAGGGATTTCTTGAGCTTAGGGTTGGGCATCGACACAGGCGGAACTTATACTGATTCAGCAATAATCGATCTGGTCAAGGGTGCGGTAGTTTCCAAAGCCAAGGCGCTAACCACCAGAAACGACCTGTCCATAGGGATCTCCAACTCCATCACTAAGCTCGACCCGCATCTCTACAAGAAGGTCGAGCTGGTCTCGGTCTCGTCCACCCTGGCCACCAATTCCGTGGTCGAGGGGAAGGGATGTCGCGTCGCGTTGATCGTTGCCGGGTATGAGTTCAACAAGGCCATCCCGGTCAACGAGCTGGTGGAGATCGCTGGCGGGCATAACCTGATGGGCGACGAGAAGGACATGTTGGACGTCGATGCCGCGCGTAACTTCATCGAACAGGTCAAGGACAAGGTGGACGGCATCGCCATCTCCAGCTACCTGGCGGTGCGTAACCCGGAGCACGAGATCGCGCTCAAGGAGCTGGCCAAGTCGGTGACCGACCTGCCAGTGGTCTGCGGGCATGAGCTCTCCTCCCAATTAGGGTTCCACGAGAGAACCCTGACCGCGGTCCTCAACGCCAGGCTTATACCGATAATCGCCGACCTGGTCGCGTCGGTCAAGAAGGTCTTGAAGGAGCACCAGATCGAGGCGCCCCTCATGATCGTGAAGGGGGATGGCTCTTTGATGGGCGAGGCTGTGGCCAAGGAGAGGCCGGTGGAGACCATCCTCTCTGGTCCAGCGGCGAGCCTGACCGGAGCCAAGTTCCTTACTGGTGAGGACGAGGCTGTTGTGATTGACGTTGGTGGCACGACCACTGACATCGGTATCCTAAGAAAGGGGAGGCCGCGCCTCGATCCGGAGGGCGCACTGATCGGGGGTTGGAGGACGAGGGTGCGCGCGGCGGACATCTCCACCTCTGGCATTGGAGGGGATAGCCGTATCCTGATCCATAACGGCCAGATCCATCTCACCGCTCTCCGCGTCATCCCTTTGTGCATCGCCGAGTCCATGTGGCCAGGGAAGATCAAGTCCAAGCTGGTGAAAGCCAAGGACGTCAAGCCCCGTCCGCAGGCCGCTCACACAGACCTCCAGAGCGTCAACCAGGTCTGGGAGTTCTTCGTCTTCAGCAAGGAGATAAAGGGATTCGGGCTCAGCAGTGAGGAGGCCAAGTTCGTGGAGATGGTCAAGCAGGAGCCGAGGTCGGTCTTCGAGGTCAGCGACCTCACCGGCATTCACCCCTACTCCTTCAACGTGCGCCGCCTAGAAGAGCTCGGGCTCATCCAACGGATAGGCCTGACGCCTACCGACGTGCTCCATACTATGGGCACTTACATCGAATACGACCCAGAGCCCTCCCGCATCGGCATCGAGATCCAATCCAAGACGCTGGGCATGAGCATTGAGGATCTCTGTGCCAAGCTCAAGCAGATGGTGATCGATAAGATCGCCACCGAGCTTCTGAAAAAGCTGGTCTACGAGGAGACGGGCAAGATGGACCTGAACGACGTTACCATGGACTTCTTCGACAAGTTCGTGACATTGAAATCGGGTCTAGACTACTCCTGCCATTTGGTGCTGCACAAGAAGCTCATCGGGATCGGAGCGCCAGTGGAGGCCTACCTGCCGGCGGTGGCGGAGAAGTTCAGCACCCAGCTCCTGCTCCCTGAGCACATGGAGGTGGGCAACGCCTTGGGAGCGATCACCGGCAGCATCATGGAGGTCGTGGAGATCCTAATTCGACCCAAGCCAGGTCTTGGTGTGATGGATGACCCCCCCTGCACCCTGCACTCTCCTATCGAGAAGAGAGAGTTCGAGCGTTACAGCGAGGCGGTCGAGTGCGCTAAGGAGCAGGGTATAGAGATGGCGACCAAGAGAGCATTGGAAGCCGGAGCAGACTCGGTTGAGGTCCTGGTGGAGAACGCGGAGATGCGCGCATCCATGGGAAAGGAGTGGGGGGGCGATGTATTGATCGAGACGAAGGTCATCATCACCGCCGTCGGCAAGCCGAAACAGTTCTTCGAACAGAGGCTGTAAATGATCAATGTAGTCATTTGCGGCGGATACAGCCCTGGAGCAAGGATCCTCCGGGCGGCAGTCCGGAATGTTGCCCAGTGTGGAGATGTGAGGGTCATCACCATGTGCCCTGCGCTGGCAGGATTGGAGAGGCCGATTGAGGAAATCTCGTCCCTCGACCCTACTAGAACGGTGGTGGTGGACGCCTGCGAGGGGGGATGCGGGAACCAGGGACTGGCCAAGTTCGGGGTCAAGCCTAAAGCTGTGGCCATCATGGATAAATACCCGGCGATGACGGAGAGAAACGTCAAGTTGGCAGAGGAGAAGATCCGATCCTTCCTCAAGGAGGTGCAGGCATGAGGAAGGGAGTGGTGGTCTGCGGAGCCAACGGGGAGAGGAGCGTCATCCTTGAGAGGGCGGTGGAGGCGTTCTCCAAGAAGAACCAGTCCCGCATCATGCAATTCTCGGCCTGCTCTATCGGGGTGTCACCTCTGATGCTCAGCATGAGCGGGGTGGATACCTCAAAAATGGTGGCAGTGAACGGTTGCCGCAATAGATGCGCCGAACGTATCCTGGGGAACATGAGCATCAAGGCGGAGAGGTCGGTGGTGCTGGACGACGCACTACAAAGGGAGGTCGGTGCCTGCAAATTCACCTGCTCCTTCGACTTCCCGAACATCAATGAGGACGAGGTAAAGCGGTTCGTAGCGATGATGACGGCGGCACTGGATTGAGCAATAAAGAGGTGTGAGAGAGCGCCAGCCTACTGCGGTCCGCGCCTCAACGTGTCTTCTTTATTCCTCTTTCCTTATAATAATCGTCAATGACATCGCCCATGTGGTCAGCCAAAGAGCGTTCGCGGTACTCATCTCCGACCTCGCTCATGCTGCGGAGAGGGAATTCGAAATCACATTTCGCGCACCTCACCTTCGGACAATTATAAACGGCCTGGGCGCATCCCCTGCAGGCGAAGGTGCGTGCGTAGGTAAGCGAGAAAACGAATCCGCAATTCGGGCAGGTGATGGTCTTTCGGACCGACCTCATCGTGTTAGGTGAGAAGCCCTTTGATTTCATTGCGTCCCAATATCCATCCATTCTTTTACCTCCTCATTTCTTGATGTGGTGCTCGATGCTCTTCTCGGTTTCGAAGTAGTCCTGCAATACCTCAAGGTCGAGGTTGAATTTCTTAATTGCCATATGAATCCCCCTTCTGGAGGCTTCCTTGACCTTGTCGTCCCATATCCCATGGACGATGACATGCAGAGTGATCTCGGCCTCCTTGAAGGAGCCCTCCTCGAGGCCAGAGGTAAGTTGGACCCCAACGTTCATGTCCACTAGGCTGGCCATCAGCGTCCCGGTACCAGTGTGCATGAATGCCTTGACATGACCGATGAGGTCCGCTCCTTCAGCGAAGCATTCCTTTGTGACATTGACGAGCAATGAGTCCATGAACTTCTTCGCGGTTGTGGGTGTGATGCCCTTCTCATCATGCACCTTAAGACGGGCAGCGAACTTGCCTAGCTCATCAGCCGCACGATGAAGCTCGAGGTGCAACGCTTCTTCATCATCATCGCTCATGTTGTCTGCCTCACTATCCCCCGCCATATTGCTTCCTTAGCAATTCCTTCTCCACTGCCTCGTCATATCGCGGCGACACCCTATTCTCGATGATATCCACGACCTCCTTGAGGCCTTTTCCTCCTCGTCCTGAGGCGAGTATAATCTCAGCTTTAGGGTTGATCGAGCGAATCAGCTGACGCGACTTCTCGACCTGCTCTTCCGCGGCCGCGTCCACTTTATTGATCAACACCACGTCAGCCTCACGGATCTGCGTCTCCACGAGGCGCTTTACGGCATCCATGAGAAGATCAATCCTGGTCGCATCCACAAGCGTGATCACTGGGGCATGCACTATGATTACGTCGCACTCAGCTTCAGAGTATTCCGCGGCGCGTTTTAGTCCCCATGGTATGGCCACGCCCGAAGGCTCCACGATTACGATGTCTGGCTTGAATGTATTATGTAAGATGGCGATGGTGTTTGCGAATGACCCAGCAATCTGGCAGCAGATGCATCCACCAGAAATCTCCTTCGCCTTGAGCCCATAGGTCTCGATGAACTTGGCATCGACGTTGATCTCGCCGACGTCGTTTACTATGATGGCTATCCTATGCCCTCTTGACACCAGTTCCCTTGAGATCTCGATTAACAAGGTGGTCTTGCCGCTCCCCAGGAAACCAGCGATCTGGGCTAATTTCATCCAATACTCACCTTGCCGCCTAACCGCGTTGAGCAATGTCAATGTTTCGGTGAAAAGGAGAAAATAAAAGGAAAGTATTGGAAGTGGTTTAGGTTCCTACTTGCACTCGATTTGCCCGTACTTCTTGACGGTGTCGACGACCGTCTTGATGTTCTCCATCTTGGTGGATAGAGACGGCGGCACTTCGCAGCCGGAGGCGACGACGTAGCGCGAGTGCAGGCCTCTGGCGCACAGCGCGGTCTTGACCTCCTGGAGCAGGTCGATGGTCACCTTCTCGATCTTCTCAGACGAGAACCTTATGAAGGCCTGAGGGTCGATGTTGCCAGCCATCAGGGTGCCGTCCGCGTATCCCTTGCCGATTACCTCCTTCGGCGAGGGCGATCCCGGGATCAACGGGTAGTAGGCCATGGAATAGATCACGGGCTTCATGGCCTTGACCTGCGTGTCCAGGTGCGGCAGGTCGGCGCAGTTGTGGATGCAGAAGGCCTTGCCGACGTCCGCGGTCAGCTTGTTGAGCTCGCGGGCGTACTGCGACTCGAACTCCTCGTACTCCTTATCTCCAAGGCAGGAGTAGGAGCCCCAGAGATAGTCCCAGCATAGGCCGGGGGCTGAGGTCGTAGCAAATGCCTTGACGAAGTCCGCATCGAACTGCGTGAAGGTCTTCAAGGCCTTGTGCACCGCGGAGCGGTGGTTGTACATGTCCATGAACACCTTCTCCGCGCCTGCTGTCTGCGTTAGCGCTAGTAGAGGGCCCTCGATGAATCCGGCGGTGATGATGTCCTTGCCCAAGCGCTCGGCGAAGAGCTTGGTGCCTTCGATGATCACGCCGCACCTGCCCTTCTTGACATCGGGTACCTGTATCTTCTCGTAGTCCTCTGGCTTCTTGACAAAGGGGTCGACCACGTAGGGAGTGTTCTGCTCGTCAAACCTGACCCCGGAGCCGACATCTGCGGCCATGACGGAAAGGTCCATCAAGCCGAAGTACCAGTCCCAGTCGAAGTACTTGTAGCCGGCGATTGCGGCCTCGGCGAACTTGCGCGGGTCGCTGCACCACTCCGAATAGGTAGTGGGGGTGCTCAGAAGCTTGCGGTTGACGCCGCAAGCTATCGGATAGACCGAAAGGCGGTCCACCGGCTGGTTGGTGATGGATGCCATCGCCCTCTCGATGTGAGACATTGCCATCTTAGATCACCTTCTTCAGCTTGTTCATGGCGTCCTGTGCGTTCATGCCCCACATATCCGCCCCAATGTCCTCCGCGAATTCTTGGGATGTCGGTGCGCCGCCGATGATAATCTTGACCTTCATCCTCATTCCGGACTCGATCAAACCATCGACCGCTCTCTTCATGCCATCCATGGTCGGGGTCATGAGTGTGCTCATAGCCACAATATGCGCATCCTTCTCCTTCACATTCACTACGAAGTTCTCAATCGGAACATCGCGCCCCAGGTCGGTGACGCTCATGCCACCGGCCGTCATCATAGTCTTCACTAGGTTCTTCCCAATATCGTGCACATCGCCCTCGACGACACCGATGACCACACCGACACGCTTCTTGGCATCTTCCTTTGGGATATGAGGAAGGAGAACGTCGAGCGCACCGTACATGGCGTCGGCGGCAAGGAGCACCTGAGGGAGGTACAGCTCATGGGCGGCATACTTGTCTCCCACAATAGTCATTCCCTTGATGAGCCCATGGTCGATAGCGTCCAGGGCCTTCACGCCTGAGCTCAAGGCGGCATTCGCCTCCTTGACCGCTTCGGGCTTGTTGCCAGCGACCACGGCTTTCTCTAGTCCAGCTAGAATCTGTTCTTTTGTCACTAAATTCCACCCCCTCGCAAAAATGAGCGAGTATATCGTAAAGGTCAATCGTTAATATAAGACATTACGTTGGATGGAGGCTCCATCCATTAAGGGCGTTTAGCTCCTGCTTCAGAACCTGGATTGGCGATAAGTGTTGATGATTATATGAAGATAAGATTGAGAGAATGCATCCCATCATACAGTCCGAACACCTAGCGATTCGCTGGATTCCTTCCTGCGTTGTCAAGGGATTTGACAATCTCTTTATCCGACCCAAGTCGATTCGCGGCTCAGATGATAATCGACACGCATGTCCACATCTGGAAGAGGACCATGTACCCAGATGTAATCATTGACTCGTACCTGGAACCATTGGTCCTATTGGATGCCTTATATTTCCAAGGCGGGGAGGGAGGCAAGGATTGGCTGACCTCGGAGACCGATGAGAAGGAACTGGTACAGAACATGGGGGTAGCTGAGATTGATAAATCGGTCATACTCCCATTGGACTTCGGCATGGTCGGTCCAACAAAGCAGGGAGTGGAGGAGTTCAACGACTGGATCTTTGAGACCTGCTCCCCCTATCCTGATAAGCTCATACCATTCATAGGTGTGGACCCACAGAGAGGAGAGCTGTCCCTCCGTTTAGTTGACAAGTACGTCAAGCGATTCGACGCCAAGGGCGTGAAGGTCTATCCGCCAACGGGTTGGCACCCTGACGAGGAACGTATGATGCCGTTCTGGAAGTTGCTCGATGACCTTGGTATGGTAGTGGTAACCCACTCAGGCGCAGTATGGGGCCCAATGAACGAGGAGCTCTCCCGGCCTTCCTATTATTCCAAGGTACTTGATAAGCATGAGAGGATCAAACTCGTGATCGCACACATGGGAGGTAAGTTCAGAGAGGAGATGTACCCGCTCCTGGAGCAATATCCAAATGCGTATACAGATTGCTCCGCACTCCAAGGCTGGCTGCCCTCGAACCCCGACATGGTCGTTTCAAGGTTGAAGGAGGCGGCGGAACGTGTTCCGGACCGGATATTCTTCGGCACGGACTGGCCGCTTTTTGAGCTAGCCTTCTCACAACCATATTTCATAGATCTTGTCAAGTCCCAGCCCTGGGGAAGTGAGGAGATGAAGGAACGCTTGTTCAGCGGTAACTTCCTGCGCATGATGGATAAGTGATCCTGGAGTGGCTACACCCCGTCCTTGATCTCGCCCTTCTTAGCATCAGAATAGAGATGGCTGACGACCCAGAAGACGGCCGCCAACGAGACTATGCCTGCACTAATCCCGAAGAGCATGAGGTAGTCGCCATTGTGGTAATCGAAGATTATCAGCTCCCTGGACACGGCCGTGATAGCAACCAAGATAACAGAGCCCACCCTGATTATGTGCTCCTTGGTGTAGACCATGATGGTGTCCACGAGTTCTAGTATGATCACCACCAACAGTATCTCACCGATGAAGTTCAGGATGGACGCCCTGACGTCTTCTATCTGACCGATATCCTGCAGCCCTTTCCACAGATCGGCGAAGATGCCGATTATCGTTAGAACGGCCAGAAGGCAGAGGAGCATGACGAGTATCCATATGACCACCTTTGAAAATAGGTTCAGGAAATCGCCGGACCTCGAGGGCACATCATGGCATCGGCTCTCAAGATAAAAGAGTTGGGGGCTCTACTCGCAGCAGTCCTCGCCGCAGGTGGCCTCTTTCTTGCCCCTTATCGCTGCGTTGATCATCGCCGCAGCACATCCAACGCCGCTGTCCACCTTGATGGCCGAGGCGGAACAATTCAATTGGCACGCGCCGCATTCCATGCAGCTCTCTGGCTTGGCGAGACGCACCTTTCCTTCACCTCTTTGGAAAACCCGATGCGGGCAGACCTCCAGGCACCTGCCACAATTCACGCATTTGCCTGGGAAGAAGACCAGGGTGTTGATCGGGGTGACGACCGAGGGCGCCTCCAGCCCATCCATTCGGATGATGGGGATATCCGACTGCATCACGCCCACCCCATGTAGCTGACGACGATAGATATGGACATCAGGACCGCGCCGATCACGACCATTCCTACTAGAAGAGGAATGTAGGTGAAGATCTCACGCCTGACTCCAGTCCTGGAAGCGTAGGTGGAGCATCCAGTGAAGTTCAAGGCGATGTACGCGACCCCCGGGATCATCAGCAGAGCTATGGCCACACCGAAGGCCAGTCCTATCAGTACGTCAGCGCCAGTATAAATCGCGTAAAAGGAGAACGGGACCGCCAGAGCTAGACCCAGTACCATGCCCTTGCTGGTGAAGTCATTGGTCGGCAAGAAGGGCAGCAACAATGGGAACATGGCTATGCCTCCGATTATGGTCATCAGGGCCAACAGGGCGGGAAACCAGCCCCCGACGATGAAGAGCAATATCGGCAGCAAGGCCAGGAGCCATAGCCAATTCTTAATCTCCACGGGGATGAGGATCGCGCGGTCCCGGATAGGGAAGCGCACCGTGCGCATCTCCTCGCTCGCCTCGCCCTTCCTCATGTACTCGGGGATGTCCTTCGCCCTCACCGGGCCGTACTCCACCTTGAAACCTGACCTCTTCTTGACCTCGTGCGCGGAGACTCCAGGCGCTCCGAGCTGAGGAAGTATCAAGGTACGATGCGAGACCACGTCCTTCAAGCCCGCGGCCTCCACACGGCGGACGATCTCGTCCGTTCCGAAGGTGCCCTTACCCGCCGCGCACCATACGTTGATGCCCTTGGTGTCCAGGACCAGGATGTAGCAATCAATGCCATCCAGCGAGGTCCGTAGCGAATCGAAGCTAAGGGTATAGTTCGCGGAGACGAAAACAGGGGAACCGCTCTTGGGCGAACCTACGCCATATAGACCTGGCTCCACGCGATGATACATTCGCTTATAGCCGACGCGGGCGGTGAAATGGTCCCATTTGTTGGAGGCGGTCATGCTTGTGGTGGCGGTCTTCCATCGATCCATGCTGTCACCCCTTGGTTGCCTCGGCCGAGCCCACGATCCCCTTCACCTGGTCCGAGAGGGATTGGGCCTTGATGAGCTGCAGGCAACAGACCTTGCCATCCTTTTCCATGACCACCACCGCCAGTTTTTCTCCAGGTTTGAGATTGAACTTATTCCTCAACTCCTTAGGTAGAACCATTTGGCCCCTGTCATCCACGCTGACGATTGCCTCGACCTTATACATCTCCTTATGATCGGGTGATGGCCCGCAGCATTTCTCCTTGCTGTTGCCTGACATGATATCGATTCGGGATGTTTGTAACGGTATTTGAATATTCTGAAATATCAGAAAAATCTGATTCTATTCCCTCTCAATTGTTCCAAGGTCGCTGACCAGGTTGTCTGCCCAGCTCTCCACCACCCTGGACGCGAGCAGGATATTGGCCTCGACGCGCTCGATGACCTGGTCCGATTCCAGTGACTCCTTGATCTCGCGCAGTTGCGTCATGTCGCTAGCCCAGACCATGGCCATCACCAGGTCGGGAAGATTGCGGTATGTGTTGAAGAACAATATCCTGGGCGAGTGCTGGTTGAGCTTGTTCCGCATGAAATCTCTGATCTCCTGGTGGCCCCGACGGAACATATGGAACATGCAGAGCAGGTCGGAGCATGATTCAGGGGAGAGAACTGCCGAGAAATCCACCACTTTCTCCTTGACCATCAAGCCAAGGCGCTCTTCTGCCACATCCCTTGAAACCCCTACATCGAGTGAGACCTCATACGCGCTCTTGCGTGCATCGTAATGCATGCTCCTCAATATCCGCCTGTCCACCTCGGTAAGCTGGAAGATTGGCCGGCTCAGGTCCGGTGGCGCCGACCTGATCCCGAAGACCAGGTCCTGCATCCCGACCTCGTCCTTGAGGAAGGAAGTATAGGAATCCAGGTGCGAAAGCTTCTTCAGCGTGGCCCCAGCGTAAAGCCTTCCCCCGCTGCCCATCCCGGCCCAGGAGGTCGAGTCGTTCTTACCTAGCTTGCTTAAGGCATCCTCGAAGGTGGTGGTCTCGGCTCGGCCATAGATGAGCACGCCCACCGACTTCAGATAGGAAGGGCTGTAGCGTGTGATGAACGACCTGAACACACCCTCCTTGAGCAGGCTCGTGATCCTCCGTTCCACCTCATCCACCGATATCTCTAGGAATTGGGCGATTCTCGGTGCAGGCGTTCGGGAATCGGAGAGCATCATTTGCACTAGGATTACGTCTGTGGTGTCGAGGTGTCTTGTCATGCTGTGGATGTGTGATGAGGTGCTCCCCTTCAAAATAGCATCGGAATGACCCTTGATGTTGACCTCATATGACCTTCTGACAATGAGGGCAGAAGATGGTCGTCCGACCTCCAACCTTGATGGCTCGCAACTTGTCATGACCAAGTGGACATGGTTCACCAGCCGCCCTGGAGCGGAGGAGGAAGCTTTCAGGAAGCTTGCTGAAGTCGGTGGACGCCTTGATCGATGCTCTGAGCGTCCGACTAACCTTTACCAAAATATTCTTAAGAATGGGATCGGAGAGCTTGTTCGCTGGTGTCAAGGGATGCACCTTCGCCTGGTATAGGGCCTCGTCCGCGTACAAGTTCCCCACCCCAGCTAAGATGTGCTGGTCCAAGAGGACGGTCTTTATCGCCCTGCGCGAGGATCGCGCTCTCTCAACGAATTCCTTGCTTGATATCTGCAATGCATCGGGCCCCAGTTTGCGCTCTGTAACGAACTCGTTGACCGAGCCGGCGAATCCTACTGCCCCGAACTTGCGAGGATCATTAAAAGCCAATCCGGTCCTGTCCTCGAGGATCATTAGGACACGAACATGAGATGGGAGCATCTCCTCCCTATTGAGCGCCAGTAGGTCACCGGTCATGCCCAGGTGTACAGTCAACACCCCTTCGCTCAATTCTAGGAACAGTTGCTTACCATGTCGCTTCACCGCTATTATCCGCCTTCCTTGGACGGACCTGGCGAGGGCATCCTTCACGACGCCGTCCAATATCCCTTCGTCGATGACCCTCAACTTGGAGATCGTGCGCCCTCGGCAACGCTCCTCCACATATCGTCGGACCATCTCGACCTCGGGAAGCTCTGGCATCCTTCCCTAAAGGTAGGTTCGGGGTACTTTTTGCTTGTGAAAGCATGCTCGAGAATTCTCAAATATGCTACATGCTATCAACCTGCACACCGTCCCGGGCGAGGAGGAAGGGCATAGTGGCGTACTGGAACAGCAAGATCGAGACCATGCCGATCGGAGAATTGAAGGCCTTGCAGCTGAAGAGCCTCAAGGCCTTGGTGCGCCGGTTATACGACAATTCCCCTTTCTACAGGCTGAGGATGGAGCAGAAGGCCGTGGTCCCGGACGACGTCAGGACCTTGGACGACGTGGTCAAGCTCCCCTTCATGTACAAGAAGGACCTGCGAGATTACTATCCAGACAAGCTGTTCATCGCCCCTAGGCGAGAGATCGTACGTTATCATGCCTCATCCGGAACTACCGGGAAGGCGACGATCGTCGGTTACACGAAAAACGACATCGAGTCCTGGTCAGAGTCCTTGGCAAGAGCCCTGACCTCGATAGGCCTGAACTCTGAGGACGTGGTCCAGGTGGCCAACACCTACGGCCTCTTCACTGGAGGACTGGGATTCCATTATGCGGCAGAGAAGATCGGAGCGGCGGTCGTCCCTGCCAGCACAGGCAACACGGAGCGACAGATCCAGCTAATCCAGGACCTAGGGGTGACGGCGATGGCCGCGACCCCTTCCTACATGATGTATCTGGGCGAGGTGGCAGAGAGGATGGGAGTGAGCATCAAGAACAACACCAGCTTGAGGGTCGGCCTGCTCGGGGCCGAGCCTTGGTCGGACCGCATGCGCGACCGGATCCATGATTGGCTCGGGGTAAAGGGCATCAACTGCTATGGTGCGAGCGAGCTTGCAGGGCCTCTGTTCTCTGAGTGCGCTGACCAGCAAGGCATTCACTTCTGGAGCGACCTCACCATGCTCGAGATCCTCGATCCCGATACCCAGGAGCCGGTGGGGCCAGGGGAGAAGGGCGAGATGGTCATCACCATGCTGCAGAAGGAGGCGTTCCCGCTCATACGCTACCGCATCGGCGACATCAGCGTAATCCATGAGGACAAGTGCAGCTGCGGAAGGACGCACCCGCGCATCTCCCGCATCACTGGTCGTGTGGACGACATGCTCATCATCCGCGGCATAAACGTTTTCCCATCGCAAGTGGAATATTCATTGCTGACCAACCCCGAGCTGGGCAACGAGTTCCAGATAGTCATCGACAGGAAGGGAGCGCTCGATGACATGCTGGTCCGCGTGGAGCTCAAGTCCGAGGCCTTCACCGACAATATCAACCAATTGAACGCCCTGAAGGAGAAGGTGGAGGGCAAGCTCAAGAACCTGCTGAACGTAGGCGTGGAGATCGAGCTTGTGGAGCCAGGGAGTTTGCCCCGCTTCGAGGGCAAGGCTAAGAGAGTGGTGGACAGGAGGGTGTACTGATGAAGCAGGAATTGGAGAAGTATCGCATCAAGCAGCTTTCGATCTTTTCGGAGAACCGGCCAGGAAGGCTGATGGACCTAGCCCGAGATATGAAGGATGTCAACGTCAACATCCTCGGATTCACCATAGCCGAGGGCTCAGGGTATGGCGTCGTGCGAATGCTGGTCGACAAGCCGGAGAAGGCCTTGGAGAAGCTGTCCTCCCAGAGTCATGTGGTCAAGTTCACCGATGTGCTCGCGGTGAAGATGGAGGACAAGCCGGGTGGCTTGTACGATCTGACGGTGCTGCTGAAGGAGGCGGGCATAAACATCGAGTACGCCTACGGTTACCGCAACTCCCCCAACGCCGTGCTCATACTCAAGGTCGAGGACTTCGACAAGGCCATCGACACCATCCTGGGCAGCGGCCGGACCCTCTACAACGTATCGCACTTCAGGTGAGCATAGACTCGAATGACCAGAGGTTGATCCGATGAGCGCTTGGAACCCAAAGATGGAATTCATGCCCAAGGAGGAGCTGGACAAACTGCAGCTCAAGCTCCTGAAGGCTTTGGTTCACCGCCTGTACGACTACTCGCCCTTCTATCGGCAGAGGATGGACGCTGGCAAGGTGCATCCCGACCACGTCAAGTCATTGAAGGACGTGGCCAAGCTCCCGTTCATGGTCAAGAAGGACTTGCGCGAGCTGGAGCCGAACCAGCTTTTCATGGCATCCAACCGTGAGCTGGTCAGGTATCACGCCTCCTCGGGCACCACCGGCCGACCGACCATCGTCGGCTACACCCAGAAGGACGTGGACACTTGGACGGAGTCGGTGGCGAGGGGGATCGCCTCGGCCGGTATCAGCGCCGACGATATACTGCAGGTCGCGTACACCTATGGACTTTTCACAGGTGGCCTAGGCTTGCACTATGGAGCCGAGCGGCTAGGCTGCACCGTGGTCCCGGCCAGCACTGGCAACTCAGAGAGACAGCTGGACATGATCAAGCGCTTGGGCGTGACGGCCATCGCCTGCACCCCCTCCTACCTGATGCACTTGGGTGAGGTCTCTCAGAAGATCGGCCTCGATATCAAGAACGACACCAACCTACGGCTCGGCATACTGGGCGCGGAGCCGTGGTCCGAAGGCATGCGGGGCCGCATGGAGGATTGGCTCGGGGTCAAGGCCATCAACATCTATGGGACCAGCGAGCTCTCCGGTCCGCTCTGGTGCGAATGCATCGAGCAAAAGGGCATGCACGTCTGGGGGGACATGACATTGCTCGAAGTCCTGGACCCCGACACAGGGGAGACGCTCGGCCCGGGAGAGAAGGGGGAGCTGGTGGTCACCATGCTCCAGAAGGAAGCCGTGCCGATCATCCGCTATCGTACCGGGGACATCGCCACCATAGACTTGGAGGAGTGTGGCTGTGGGCGCTCGCATCCTCGGCTTGGGCGAATCACTGGAAGGGTTGATGACATGCTCATCATCCGCGGGATCAACGTGTTCCCGTCGCAGGTGGAGTACGTCCTGATGTCCAACCCGGAGCTGGGCAATGAGTTCCAGATCGTATTGGAACGCAAGGGGGCATTGGACGAATTGATCGTGCGCGTCGAGCTGAAGCCTGAGGCGTTCCAGGACAACGTGGCCAAGCTGGAATCGCTTAAGTCGAGGATACACGAGCGGCTGAAGAACACCCTGATGATCAGCGCTGATGTCGAGCTCGTTGAGCCTGGCACGCTGCCAAGGTTCGAGGGGAAAGCCAAGCGAGTTGTGGATAAGAGGAAGATCTAGCTTGAGAAATGAAAAAAAGCCCCCCTCAAAAACTATTGACAACTGCTAGCATGTTCCGTACTAGCATGTAACTTTATATACGCTTCAAGGCGATCCGCTGCGCCATTGGAGAGCGCTCAGGGAACTAGTGTTGCTAGTCATTGACTGCTATCGTTGCAGAGCGCAAATGGGAGATGATGATGATGCTGGGAATCGACGACCCATGGATAATTCTGGGATATGTATTGGCGATAGGCTCGACCGTCGCCGCCGTGGTCTATGGCTGGTTGTATTGGAATCGGGATGATTAGATGGTTGACGCCGTCCTCTTCTGGACCGCGGCTGCGGTCTATGTCGCCATCACCCTCTACCTCGCCTACTTCGGATACAAGAAGACCAAGAAGGGCGAGGACTTCCTGCTCGCGGGCAGGAAGGTGAACCCCTGGATCATCGGTCTTTCATATGGGTCCACTTTCATCAGCACCGCGGCCATCGTCGGTTTTGGAGGTGTCGCGGCCAGCCTCGGTTTGGCCTTCGTGATGCCGGGGAGCATCATCGCCCGGGCGACGGCCATGTTCATGGGCCTTTGCGCCTCGGCCTTCCTGCCGCTGTTCGTTCATGGTCTGTTCTCCAAGAGGATCTCCAAGCTAGCGGCCGTGTGCAGCCTGGTGGTGGGGACCTTGGTCTGGTTCTTCTGGACCTTCTTCGTGCACAAGGCGGAGTCAGCCCCCCTAGGCATATGCAAGGCGCTCTTTGGGGTGGACTCCCTGCTAGGCATGCCCTGGCAGGTGGTGGACCCGCTCATCGTGGCCATTCCCTGCTCGGTGGCCGCCCTGGTCGTCGGCTACGCGCTGGACAAAAACAAATTCGTTAAGGAGAAGGTCGACGCGGCGTCGGCCTGATGATAACATGTGGAAATTGGAGGGGGCTAAATGATCGAACCCTGGGTGTTCTGGGTAACCACTGCGGTCTATGTCGCGATCACCTTGTACTTGGCATATCTTGGCTGGAAGAAGACGAAGAGCCACGAGGACTTCCTGATCGCGGGCCGAAAGGTGAACCCGCTCATCATCGGGCTTTCCTACGGTGCGACGTTCATCAGCACCTCGGCCATCGTCGGTTTCGGGGGCGTCGCCGCACAGCTGGGAGAAGGCTTGATCTGGCTGACGGTACTAAACATCTCCATAGGCATCTTGCTGGCGTTCATCCTCTACGGGAAGAAGGCCAGGGCCATAGGCCAATCGCTAAAAGCCATGACCTTCCCTGACCTGGTGGGGAAGCGCTTCAACTCCAATTTCCTCCAATACACTTGCAGCGTCATCATCCTCCTCTCCATGCCGCTGTATGCCAGCGCGGTCCTGATCGGCGGGGCTCGCTTCATCGAGGAGATTTTGCAGGTCCCCTATGACTATGCCCTGCTGGGATTCGCCGTCATCACCGCCGCCTACGTCATCACAGGCGGCATCCTGGCCGTCATGTACACCGATGCCTTCCAGGGCGCGATCATGATGTTCGGCATGACCGCCATCCTAATCCTGACCTTCATGGCCTTGGGCGGGGTCTTCGACGCCAATCAGGCGCTCACGGACCTTCCCTCCCAGGTCCCGCCCGCCTCGACGGCGGCGCTGGCCTCCAAGGGCTGGACCGGCTGGGCCTCCATGCCGGATCTCGGTTCCCCGATATGGTATCAGATGGTGACCACCATCATCCTGGGGGTAGGGATCGGAGTGCTGGCGCAGCCGCAGCTGGTGGTGAGGTTCATGACCGCCAAGAGCAACAAGGCCTTGAACAGGGCGGTGCCGATCGGCTCCATCTTCATCCTTCTCATGACCGGGGTGGCCTTCACCGTCGGCGCCCTCTCGAACGTCTATTTCTGGGATAACTACGGCGCCATCGCTTGGACGCCTGATGGTGTCGGGGCGATGACCAACGACGTGGACAAGATCATTCCCATTTACATCAACGACGCCATGCCGCCCTTCGTGATCGTCATCTTCATGCTCACGCTCCTGGCCGCAGCTATGTCGACGCTGAGCGCGATATTCCATACCATGGGCTCGGCGGCAGGCTATGACCTATGGACGCAGATGAAGAGGTCGCTCGACCGCAAGAAGAAGAACGAGCAGGGCAAGCCAGCCTCGAGCCTTAAGGCGAACCAGGTGGGGACGATCATCATGATCGTCGTCAGCGTCGGACTGGCCTTCATCATGCCCAGCAACATCATCGCCAAGGCCACGGCGATGTTCATGGGGCTGTGCGCCGCGGCCTTCCTGCCCATGTACACTCACGGCCTGTTCTCGAAGCGCATCTCCAGGATCGGGGCCATAGCCAGCCTAGTCTCGGGAGCGCTGGTCTGGTTCCTGTGGAGCGCTTTCATCCAGGCGGACATCGCGAAGAGGCTGGGACTGTGCCAGGCGATCTTCGGCAAGCCTTCCTTGGCGGGGGCGCCGTGGAACGTCATCGACCCCTTGGTCATAGCCATCCCGGTGAGCATCGCAGCTCTGGCCATCGGCTGGTACTACGAGTTCAAGATAAGGAAGCCCAAGCCCGCACCCGCCTGACAAACTCTACAAGGCACAAATCAAGGCTAGGCCAGGCATCAGACGAAGATCTATCGGCAGAGGATGAGAGGTTCACTCGGAAATCTTGTGCCACTCGAGCCTGTCGCCGGCAATCCTCATGACCTGATCGGCTACGCGCAAGGGGGATGCCCTCCCCTCCACCCTTGTTCCTCCATGAAATATCTCATGGCGGACCCCCCTACCTACTATATCGTCCGTTCCCGCCCTCACCCTGATGACAACCGAGCCTTTGGTCTTCAGCTCCTCGAGTGATATGCCGTCCTCGTCACCGTCCGTTATGGCGACTATGGGGACGTTGAAGCGGTATAGGAGACTGCCAGCGATCTTGCTGGTATCGTCTCCGACCGTGACCACCAGAGAGGCGTCGCGGCACCGATAGATAGCTTCCTCAGCGCTATGGTCTATGAGGTAGACCCCTTCCTTGCTCGAGTCGATGGCCCGCGCCGTGGCCTTCGTCCTCCTGGTCAGACCGGAGCGGACGTGCGCCTTCTCCAGGTCGAACCGACCTAGCCTGTTGACCCCGGTTTCCTTGAGCTGGATGCCGTCAGCGCTCAGCAGGCCGTCCGGTCCTTTGCGCAGCCAGACCTCGGAGGACGTGGCCTTCCCGACCACTACCCCATCGATCCAGACGTTCTCCCCGGCACCACCTCGTGCACTCGCCTCGCCTGGTCATTCATCTCGGCCGAGCTGGCGTCAGCGCCTACAGCCAGCACATCCAACCCCATCTCATAGGCCAGATGAATGGCTGTCCTCTCGTCCTTTTCATTCCAGTCGATGAGGATGCCGTTGTCTATCTGGAGGAATGGCTTGGTCACCTCGTCCATGCATCTAGAGTACACGATCCTGCCGAAGCTGACCGCCGATTCCTTGCTCTTGGCGTAGTTCACCAGGAGGAGGATGTCGTTGGTGGCGCTCAGTCTTGACAGCTCCCGTGAGGGCTTCCTCATCCGGGAGATGTCCACCATTTCCTCCAGCCCTGCGTCGACGATCGCGACCACCCCAGTGTAGCCACTCATCACCGCCTCTACTTCCCCCTCCTCGGAGAGCAGGTCCATGACCTTCTTGGCCAGCCCGGTGTCGACCACCTCGGGGCCATGGAGAACGACCGCGTACTTCACGCCGAGGCCAAGGTTCAGCTCCGATTTCATTCTTCGTATGAATCCGTATGCTGCTCGGGAAGGAACGCTTGGCTTAAGTCATGGTATCGGCATTTAGGAGAGGATTACCATGGACTGGAAGCTTGTTGGTAAGATGCTGTTCGTGCTGTCTGCGTTTCCTTGGGCCATATTCATCTACACGCTGTTAAACCTCCATGAATTGGGATTGACGATGAGCGACTTATGGCCCCTCACTGAGTTTGTTATTGCAATGGCGATGACGGTCGTAGGGCTTTGGCTTGCCTTAAGGAAATAAAAGAAGTCGCTGGATGGGTTTGCCGCCTATCAACCCGAGCAAATTCGGCGGATGCCTTAATGGCCGTTCAGAGGGCCAACGACTTCGCTGTCAATCAATTACACCACGATCCTTATGCTCGGTCCAGCAGGATGATGTTCTCGTTGATGGCCAAGACCTTGTCGTTGCCCACCTTCCCTCTGCCATTGGCCTTCTCCTCAGCACAGTTCTTGAGAACCTTAGGCAGGTCCGCAGAGGAGAAGTTCACCACTCCCTTGGCGAAGGTGCCGATGCGCACCACGTCCCCTTTCTTGAACTTGCCCTCGAACGAGGTCACGCCACATGGCAGGAGGCTCTTCCCGTTCTTAATGGCCCTTTCGGCCCCTGAGTCGACGTTGAGCTTGCCCTTGGGTGCAGCGAAGAGGATCCAACGCTGCTTGTTGTTATACTTCACTTGCGCAGTGAAGAGAGTCCCGAGATCCTCGCCCTTGACCACCCTGAGGATGACGTCCTTGGTTCGGCCGTTGGCTATAACCAGATTAATCCCAGATTGCATCGCGACCTTGGCCGCGGATATCTTGGTCCGCATCCCGCCCACTGCCCGATCGCTGATGTTCTTGCCCGCAATGCGCTCGATGTCCTTAGTGATTTCGTCCACGGTTCGGATGAGCCGGGCATCTGGGTCGACCTCGGGGTTACGGTCGTAGAGGCCATCGACGTCGGTCAGAAGCAGGACCAGGTCGGCATCGATCTTGCTTGCGACCAATGCGGAGAGCTTGTCATTGTCCCCGAATATCTCCTCGATCTCGTCCGTGGCGATGACATCGTTCTCATTGACGATCGGGACCACACCCAGCTTGATCATCTCATCCATGGCGTTCTTGAGGTTCAGATAACGGATGCGATCCGAGAATGCGCCATATGTCAGGAGCACCTGTCCGATGCATTTCCCGTACTTGCGGAAGGCGTCCCTCCAGGCCATCATAAGCGTGGCCTGACCTACGGCGGCGCAAGCCTGCTTGGCCGCCATGTCCTGAGGCCTCCGCTCCAATCCCAGCTCGGTCGTGCCAGACCCTATCGCGCCTGAGGTTACGATGATTGTCTCGATGCCCCTAGCGGATAGGTCCATCACTTGTTTGGCCACGCCCTCGAGGTAGGATTGATCGATGGTTCCGTCCACCCGGCAGATGGTGTTGGTGCCGATCTTCACCACCAACCGCTTGGCACCTATCTCCCTCATTGTAGCCTCCGGTGGGTGAACCCTTTGGCGTTCTCCCCTACGTAATCGGCGACTATCTGGCCCTCGCCACGGAGCTTCCACTTGTAGATCGTCAGACCTTCCAGGCCGACCGGCCCACGGGCGTGCGTCTTGTTGGTGGAGATGCCCACCTCCGCGCCCAGCCCATATCGGAAGCCGTCAGCGAAGCGCGTCGAGCAGTTCCACATGACGCTGGCGGAATCCACCAAGGCCATGAACCTCTCCGCGACGTCCTTGCTCCGGGTGATGATCGCGTCGGTGTGATGCGATCCATACATGTTGATGTGCGCAATGGCCTCGTCCAAAGTGTCGACCACTTTGATGGAGAGTACGAGATCATTGTACTCCGTGGCCCAGTCCGCCTCGGTGGCCCCCTTCGCATTAATGATCGTCCTGGTCAGCTCATCTCCTCTAAGCTCGACCTCCGCCCGCTCATATTCTGAGGCAATCTTTGGCAGGAAGTCCTTGGCCACCTTCCTGTTCACCAGGAGCGTCTCCATGGCGTTGCATACCGCGGGATACTGCACCTTGGCATCGAAGCACACCCTTATCGCCAATGGGACGTCAGCGTCCTCGTGCACGTAGGTGTGGCATATGCCCGCCGCATGCCCCAGGACCGGTATTTTCGTCGTTTCCTGGATGGAACGGACCAGCTCGTTCGATCCCCTGGGTATGATGAGGTCGACTAGGCCATCAAGGGCCAGCAAGGAACGGAACTCGTCCCTGGTAGAGAGCAGATGCACCGAGCCCTCGAAACAAGGGTTGACCCCGATTATGGCTTCGTTTATCGCTCTCGCAAGCGCTTCGTTGGTGCGCTTGGCCTCCGAACCTCCCTTCAGCAACACGGCGTTGCCGGACTTGAGGCAAAGGGTTGAGATCTGCACCAGCGCGTCAGGACGGGACTCGAAGACGATGCCGATAACCCCGATCGGACAGCTTACCTTCTCGAGGACCAGGCCTTCGTCCAGTTCGGTTCGCGAGAGCACCTTGCCGATGGGGTCCTCTTGGTTGATGAGCGAACGTATCTGCATGGCCGACTCGTCGAGCTTGGCGGAATCGTAGCGAAGCCGCTTCAGCAATGGAGAGGCGAGGTTGTTGCGCTTGGCCTCGTCCATGTCCCGCTGGTTGGCGAGCACGATCTCAGCCTTTCGGCGGTCCAGCTCTTCCGCTATCATGGCCAATGCCCGATTGCGGGTGGCGAGCGGAAGGGCGGCGAGACCGAAGGATGCGCGCTTGGCGCGTTCGGCCGCCTCTTTGGTGCTATCCATGATGCACGGTAGCATTTCCCAGGAGCGCATAAGCGTTTCGCTGTCGGCCGGACCTGGAGTGGGGCTTGACCTAGCGGGGCCCCAGCGGAGCGCCGCAGGAGATGCACTTCCTGATGCCCTTGTCGTTCTGGAGGCCACAGTATGTGCACTTTGTCAGGACGACAGATGATCTCTCGTTGGCCTTCCATTCGTTCAGCTGTCTTCGCCTCCCGACATAGGCGAGAAGGAGCAGCAAAGCGGCGATGGCGCATGCCACCAATCCCACGTATAAGAAGGCAGGCTCGGCGATCGCCCCAATCAAGCCTAAGAAGAGGCCGAAGAAAGCGAGAAGACCTCCGATTGAGGCCATCATGATCGCCGCTATGGATGCGTCTGGCCTCGGTTGCGCGTTTGGATCTACCTTACTTCCGCATTTAGGGCAAAAGGCCTGCCCCTGTTGGATTTGGGCAGCGCAGCTTTGGCATGTGGCCAGTACATCACCAAATAATGGCGATGTGGTAATGAAGCTTTAGTAACTTGCGCAATGGCTATCGCATTAGATATTCAGAGGGATTGATGATAGAGATTGGCAAAGATGTTTGTTCTGGCCAGATTTTAGTTCTTGAGAATGGCCCGTAGGTCTGAGTCCGCCTCTCCATTCGGCATCCAACCGTGGTTGTCCTAGATGAACTTCCACGGTGATCCTGGAGCCGACAAAGTTGAACGAGCCCCCATGTAGGATGAAGGACAACTGCAGGGACTGCCACTCCTTCAAGAGCGGCGATGAATGGGCTGCCAGATAACTGGGCAGTACCAGAGGTCCTTCTATTAAGTAGACGGGGGGCCTAATCATTCAATGCTCTTCTGTCATCTGGATATTGGTCGAATCTGCTTCTAGGCACACCAGGCAATTAAAAGTGCCATTGTTAAAAGTATATTGTATCCTGTTAACAGCACACAGATAGAACCTCTCCTTCTCACCTCCTAACCCTTGCTTTTCCTTGGCGCAAGTAAGGAGACCAAACTCGGCCATTTCCCGTACCCGCCGATGCGCAAATGCAACTGGTATATCACAAATTTCACTTATCTGCCGTACGCTTAAAGCCCTTCCAAATGTGGCGTGCATGATCCTTGAAACGTAATCGTCGGCCATGAATCGACATATCTCTTGCTCATGGTGGATAGGCCCCTCCATGTTATCTTCCATGCTAACATGTGGACAAATGATGTTATAGCAATTACCTGCTGGCTATCAAAAGAAAATCACTATGCTCGAAGGGTATTGGAACTCATTCATATGTAGGGTGAAGGAGGGGGAGCAAGTTTGGATGCTGTGAGGTCGGATTGAGATATCTCTTGACCAAAGCATAACCCAAAATAAACGATGATACGTAGCATTAGGTAGATGCTAAAATGACTACAAGAAAGAAGGGCAGGCAAGGCTTTGGCGGTGGTGAAAAGATACAGGAACGGAAAGGAAATAGGGATGAAAGGAAGTCCAAAAAAAAGGGTAAAGGTTAGTGAAGATATTGGTGACCCGCCGAGAGATCAGGGCAGTGAAGGATAGAGCCAATAGAATGGTTTACGAGCGTTTCATTACCTTTTCCAAGTCCAATGTCGATGATAAAGAGACCATTAAGAGAGAGCTCAAGAAGAGTCCTATGCCATCGTGTGCTCTACAAAAAGGAAGGCTGGATTCTTTTGGTACATCGATGCTGATTCCTTCATCTCTATTGAACAGAATGATATCAGCCAGCATATCAAAGGAACGAAGTCACGGAGGGAGCTGAGAGAAGTATATTTCTTCGTGAGAATCGATGAGAAAGGCAATCATGCCTTCTACCGAATACCAACATCGAGACTTCAGGAGATCGTTCTAAAGCGATACAGTTACAAACTTGACAAGACAAGAAGGACAAAACTGAAGAATCCAACGAAAACATACTTTGCACTCTATCCAGAGTACCTTGATCAATATCTAATCCATGGATGATCGTATCGAGCGAGTCGATGACATTAGTAATTCTTACCGTGACTAAAGAGTGGCATTGAATAATGTATTAGGATGCCGTGAAGTTCGGGCAATGAGAATGGACTGGAACCCCTTACTTTTCCTTTACTCGTTCATTTAGCTATTTCTTGGCGGAGCCGGAAGTAAAGGTATAGAATATTGCTGGCTCATCACCGACAACCCAACCATCGTGTCCCGGTGGAATGTCTGCCACATCGCCTGGGCCGAACTCGATTTCTTGACCGTCGTTGGCTTTGGCACGCAACCGGCCCGAGATCAAGACTCCAAAGTGATGCACTTGGCAACTATCTGTCTTTGCGAGCGGTTTCACGTGGGTAGACCATCTCCAGCCTGGTTGGTATGTTTGCTTCACTACGGTCATTTCCCCAATCTTGATGGTGTCGGCCTTCATGTATGGGGGGCTCTGGGTTTCATCAGGTTTGTTGAAATTCTTCTTAATCAGGGTCATATGCATCCATTAAATTCTCTTCGAGCGTCTACTTTTAGTAGGTGTGGGGTTCCGTTAAATTCGGGCCATTCTTGACCTCAATGTACCCTCGCATCGGAGCATCTCGACCTCTGCCTCTACGTCCTTGATGAACATCAGGTGCATCCTGCCATCCTTGGGCAAAGTCCAAAAAACGTTTTGATAAAGCAGAAAGAATATTTGTCTGGATATGCATAGTGGTGCTCCCGCCAGGAAAAAATGTCACGCAAATCCAGATTACCATATCTGTATACGTGCAACTAGTTAATACATTAAATAATGCAAATGCATCCTTAGGAGAGGAATATGCTGAATGGCTAGGACGAATGCATCCATCAAGACAGACTCTTTCGGCGCGGATAGATTGAGCGCATTCCTCTTTGGGCGGTTCTCGAAGGTTTATATTAATCACCCCGGGGTTTTTTGGTTGGTGCCAAGGGTATGAGTAAAAAAGTCCTCTTCATCAGCGGCTCAATTGGTCTCGGGCACGTCCGGCGGGACCTGGCAATAGCGAAAGCGTTACGCCATCTCAGACGGGACCTAAAGATTATTTGGTTAGCCGACGAGCCCGCCCGCTCGGTGATCTTGAAGGAGGGGGAAAGCATTGCTCCCGAATCAGCTATGGTATCGTACGGAACGGCGAGGATAGAGGAGGCGGCCAGGGAGTTCCGGACCAATATGACTATGATTGGCGTAGACATTATGAGCGATGGAGCCGCCAATGCCGAGGCCTGTCGTCAAATAATGGAGCGAGAGGGCATTGATTTGGTCGTGGGGGACGAGACGTACGATTTGTTGGAGGCGATCCAAAAGCAGCAGGGTCTGCTTAAGAAGGCGAAGCTGGTCTTCATATGTGATTTTGTTGGCTTCGAGCCGATGACCGAGAATCCATTGGAACGCCTTTACGTGTACAACGCCAACGGCATGTGGTACAAGGTTATGATGGACCCGCAGATGATCGACCGCTGCCTTTTCGTCGGTGTGCCCGAGGACATCCCTGACAAGACCTGGGGACCCCTGCCCAGCCTCAAGGATCTGGTCAAGAGGCTGGACTTTCTAGGGTACATCCTGTCCTTCAACCCTCGAGACTTCTCCGACCAGCCCAAGGTCCGTACGGCCCTTGGTTATGGGGACGAGCCACTAATCGTGTGCACGGTCGGTGGGACGTCCGCGGGAAAGCCCCTGCTAGACCTCTGCGCCCGGGCATACCCAATCATCAAACGCTCACTGTCCCGTGCTAGGATGATCCTGGTCTGCGGGCCGAGAATCGATCCCCGGGAAATTGAGGCTAAGGAGGGGCTGAAGGTGATGGGCTACCTCCCCGACCTCTACCGCCATTTGGCCGCCTGCGATATCGCCATCACCACCGCCAGCGGGACGACCTCGCTAGAGCTGCTGGCCCTACAGAAACCATTTATCTATTTCCCCTTAGAGCAACACTTCGAGCAGAATGTGCACGTATGCGCCTCAAATAACCGCAGAGGTGCGGATTTGCGCATGCTCTTCTCCCTGACCACGCCCGAGCTGTTGGCTGAGACGGTCTTAAGGAACATTGGTCGAAAGATGGATTATGGGCCGATCCCGCTCAATGGAGCGAAGAAGGCCGCCGCCATCATCAATGATGTCTTGAGTGATTCTTGATATCCTCATCGATGGGAGCATAGGTTCGTGGGATAATCCAGCACCATGCCTATGTGGTTGGATTCATAGTACATCCATCCACTTCATCCATGAGATTGTGCCTTAAATTAAACAATTTGATTGAATCCTATAAATTTTATTCTGGATAATTATTGAAGTGCTCCCGCCGGGATTCGAACCCGGGTCGCAGACTCGAAAGGCCTGCATGATTGGCCACTACACTACGGGAGCGGATTAGCGTCATTATCGGGCAGGCGTACTTAAACCTTGGCGCAGGACCGTTGCGCGTTGGCAACCATTCATCATGATTTGGGCATCACCAGTATCTGCCAGTTATGTGGGATACCCAACCAGCGAGGAGCGCGGTGAGCATTATCGCAAAGACCGATAGGTCGAGAGGCATGGCCCCGAACAATATCACCACGATCCCCTCGACGTACTCCTCGAACCCGAATTCGACGTGCGGCTCCTGCCTTACCTCCAAAGCGAAGAGCACAAGAAGCCCGATCAATGACGCAATGATGGATATGCTGAACGCCCCGTTCTCTCCCAAGCTGATATCGAGCGGGCTCAAGGCGATCCTCAGAGTCAGGACCAAGATGAGGAGCAGGAGGAAGCGGATGAGACGGAGCACGGAGGAAAATGTGGGCTTGTGCGATAATTAATCTCTCCTATCCAGATGCTCGCCCTTACAGTCGAATTTTCCGTGGAATGACGACATCTTATATATTCGAAATCCTTATGTGGCTCTAACCTCACGGAGGCTAGATTTGAGCAAGGATTTCAAGCCAAGAGTAGAATTCAATCCCGAAGAGGAGATACTCCGTACCCCCTATCCCAACAAGAAGGAGGGGGAGATGTTCGGAATAGCCGACCAGCTCCTGGGGGCTTCCCGAATCAAGATCATGTGCGCAGATGGCAAGTCGCGCATGGGCCGCATCCCCGGCAAGATCCGCAAGCGCATGTGGATCCGCGAGGGAGATCTCGTAATCATCCATCCATGGGAGTTCCAGGACGACAAGGCAGACATACTTTACCGGTACACCAAGACCCAGGCCTCCTACCTGAGCAGGAAGAAGGTCTTGCCTAAGAACCTGGACGTGTTTTGAGGAATCGAGAGGCTAAGATGCCACACCATGATGACACCTTCGCCATTCTAGAACGCAGAATCCAGCAGATAAAGACAAAGGACTATGGCGCGGTCGAAGACGAAGACAGGAAGACCCTTGACGAGGTCTTCGATAAACCAGCCTTGCTCACAATATACAAATTAATGACCGATGGCCTGATCGAGACCATCGACTTCCCCATTTCAACTGGTAAGGAGGCGAACGTTTTCCGCGTGACCTCCCCAGATGGTGATTATTATGCCCTTAAAGTCTACCGTACCTCGAACCTGACATTCAAGCGCATCTCCCGGTATATTGAGGGCGACCCTCGCTTCCAGGGCCTCCACGGATCAAGGCGCAAGGTCATTTTCGCATGGGCCACCAAGGAATTCCGCAACCTCCGGAGGTTGAAAGATGCCAAGGTGCGCGTTCCTGAACCCATCAAGTTCAGTCAGAACATGTTGGTCATGGAATTCATAGGCGAGGAGGGCACCCCCGCACCTGTGCTTAGGAACGTAGAGCTGGAAGACCCGTCTAGAACCTACAAGACCGTTGTAAGATATGTGAAGCTCGCTTATAAGAAGGCAGGGCTGGTCATCGGGGACCTGAGCGAGTACAACATCCTCATGCAGCGGGGGGAGCCAGTGATAATCGACGTCGGCCAGGGAATGACTACGGACCATTTCAATGCAAAGGAATTCCTGGTGAGGGACATAAAGAACATCAACCACTTCTTCCGTTCCTACGATGTGAAGATTATCGAGAACGAAGTCCTTCTAAAACAGATCATGGGGGTCAAGAAATGAAGACGGTTAGGATCCCAAAGGAACGTGTGGGCGTCATCATTGGCACGAACGGTGAGACCAAGTCTTACCTAGAGGAGAAGCTCGGCCTGCAGCTGGTCATCGACTCGGAGGGCGAGGTCAACATCATGGAGGAGAGTGCCAAGGACCCCATCGTCATTCTGAAGGCCATGGACATCGTCAAGGCCATCGGAAGAGGCTTCAGCCCACAGCACGCCTCCCGGCTCCTGGACGACATGGAGTACCTCGAGATCATAGACATGAAGGACTACGTCGGAAGCAAGCCGGAGCAGCTCTCCCGCCAGCGGGCGAGGGTCATCGGTTCCAACGGTAAGACCCGTCGCCTGATCGAGGACCTTACCGGGGCTTACATCTCGGTCTACAACAGCACGGTGGGCATCATCGGCCAGCCGGAGCAGGTTGAGGTGGCCAGGAAGGCGGTGGACATGCTTTTACGCGGAAGCGAACATGCCACGGTATACCGATACATGGAGCGAAGCCGGCCCAAGCTCAGGGTCATCGAGATGGGCTTCGAGCCTTGACTCCGTTCGAGTCAAGATAGCTTTAAGAACCGGTTGGGTTTGGGGGCGGATAGGATGAACGACCTCGTCATCAGGGCTGAGAAAGCCCTCGCCCAGGACCTTTGTGACCATTGCTTAGGCCGCCTCTTCGCACTGGTCGACACCGGACTCTCCAACCAGGAGAGGGGCGAGTCCCTGCGCATGGCCGTACGTTTCTCTCGGGGATTGGAGGGAATGGAGCCTTTGGCCCCCCATGAAAGATGCAGCGTCTGCGACGAGGTCTTCGCCATAGTGCCCAGGTTCGCCGAGGCGGTGGTCGAGAAATTGAAGGACCTGGAGTTCGAGACCTTCCTGATCGGGACCCGGGTCGACCCCATCATCACCGAGAGAGAAGAGAGGTTGTGGGGCTTGGTCAGCCAGGACAAGGCAGAGACCATCAAGGCGGAATTGAACCGGGAGATCGGCAAGGCCGTGCAGGCACTGATACCTCACGAGGTGGAGTTCGCAACCCCAGATGTCGTCGCCCTGGTGGACACCCGCTTCTCCCACGTCGAGCTCGACATCGCCCCCCTCTTCGTCTACGGGAGATACCGCAAGTTCTCCCGGGAGATACCTCAGACCAGATGGCCCTGCAACCGCTGCCGGGGGAAGGGCTGCTCGAAATGCGGTGGCACAGGCAAGATGTACCAGACCAGCGTGCAGGAGATCGTAGGGGACCCCTTACAACGCGACGCGCAGGGAGTGGACCATTTCTTCCATGGCATGGGAAGGGAGGACATCGACGCCAGGATGCTCGGGAACGGAAGGCCGTTCGTGCTGGAGGTCCGGGAACCCAAGAAGAGGAGGATAGACCTGCTCGCTCTGCAGGCCGAGATCAACGATTTCGGCAGGGAGATGGTGGAGGTCGAGGGACTGCGATTCTCCTCGCGCGAAGAGGTGCGCCAGATCAAGAACGCCTCCCCGGACAAGGAGTACCGGGTGAGGGTGCGCCTCGAAAGCAAAGTTAATAAGGAGCAATTGAATGAGGTAATCCAATCGTTCAAGCGCATACGCATCACCCAGCAGACGCCAACACGAGTGTCGCATCGGCGGGCTGACCTGGCGAGGGAGCGTGAGATCAAGGACCTGGTCCTCGAGGAGCTCGATGGGCAGGTCGCCACGCTGAGGGTGCGCACCGAGGCCGGGACCTACATAAAGGAGCTCGTCCATGGCGACTCGGGCCGCACCGTGCCATCCCTGGCCGGAAAGCTTGGCATCCCCTGCGTCGTGGAGGCGCTGGACGTGATCGAGATTGCGGATCAAACTTGAGGGATCACAATGGTTCGAACGTCACATGGCCCAAGGAAGAAGTCGAGGCAGATACTCAGCAAGAGCCCCAGGTCTAGGGGTCTCTCCCCCATCACCCATGAGTTCCAGGTGTTCGATGTCGGTGAGAAGGTTCACATCTTCTTAGACCCGAGCATACACCACGGAATGCCGTCGATCCGCTTCCACGGGAAGACCGGCACCGTGATGGGCACCCAGGGTAAGGCATTCGTCATCGCCGTCAAGGACGGCAACAAGATCAAGACCGTCCTATCCACCCCAGAGCACCTGAAGAAGGTACAGTAGGGAAGTGAGCAACATGCCCGAAGAGCGCCTGGTCACCCTGGCCGAGATCAAGGACATACTCGAGCAGGAGTCGAAGGACCGCACCGAGCTCACCAACGAGCAGAAGGTAGCCTTGGATCATGCTAGCAAGTTTACGAAGCTCTCGATGAAGGATGCGCATAAGCTACTGGCCGACCTGAAGGAGTTGGAATTCATTTCCGAGCCAGTTGCTAACCGCATCGTGGACATCTGCCCGCAGTACCCTGAGGACGTACGCGCCCTTTTTGCCAAGGAAAGGCTTATCCTTGATAAGAAACAAATAGACCAGGTAATCGCCGCGGTCAAGAAGTACGTCTGAGCTGGTGCCACCCATGGAGGACTTCGCCCACATCCTCGACTATCTAGCACAAGGACTCCCAGCGGAGCGTGGGTTCAAAAGGGAGCCGCTGGCCTATGCCTTGGGCGAGACGGAGTTCAAGCTCTTCGAGCTCGTGCCCAAGATGAACGTTCCTCTGACCGTAGGGGAGCGAGTGTACATCGGCAAGGAGGCGGAGAAGCGGGACAAGATCGCGCATGTGAAGCGCCGCGTATCCTACGAGGAGCTTACCTCAGCCGCTCATTCCGAGATGCCGTTCGTGATCGCAGAGATAGCCAAGCAGAACGAGGCCCGCTATGTCAAGTTCTTCAACGAGGCGCAGGCCATCACCACCAGGTTCCATATGCTGGAGCTGCTTCCTGGGCTTGGGAAGAAGACCATGTGGGCCATCATCGAGGAGCGCAAGAAAGGCACCTTCAAGGACTTCGCGGACATCGCGGCCAGGGTGCCCTCCTTCAAGCACCCGGAGAAGGTCATCTCCAAGCGCATCGAGATGGAGCTTGCCGATCCGACCCAGAAGTACCACATTTTCGTGGCCAGGTAGATGACGCCCTCCGAAGTCAAGGCATTGCTGGCGCAGTACGGCATCTCCCCCACGAAGTCAAAGGGGCAGAACTTCCTTTTGGATGAGAACGTCGCGGATCTCGAGGTGGAGCACCTGGGGATAATGACGGGGGACGTCGTCCTCGAGGTCGGCCCTGGCTTGGGGATCTTGACGGAGCGCGTGTTGCGCTCAGCAGCGGGAATGACCGTCTGCGTGGAGCTGGACCGTGGCGTGGCGGCTTTCGTCCAGGCAAGGTTCGGTGACCGTGTGGTGCTGATCCAAGGCGATGCTCTGGAGGTCGAGCTGCCCTCCTTCGATCGCTTCGTCTCCAATATCCCCTACAGCATCTCGTCCCCCCTCATCTTCCGCATCCTGGAGCACGACTTCCATAGGGCAGTCATCATGGTGCAGAAGGAGTTCGCGGACCGGATGGCCGCGACCGCGGGAAGCGATGACTACTCCAGGCTGAGCGTGAACACCTACTATCGAGCCAACTGCGAGCTGCTGCACCACGTCCCGAGGTCCAAATTCTGGCCTCAGCCCGAGGTGGACTCGACGGTGGTAAGCCTGGAGCCTAGGCCGCCTCCCTTCAAAGTGCTCAATGAGCGCTTCTTCCTGCATCTGGTCAATCTGCTATTCCAGCACAGGAGGAAGAAGATTGGGACCATCCTAAAGATGACCGGGCAGGCCAACAGGGGCTCCATATCGGCTTTGCCGTATATCGAGAGGAGGGTGGAGGAGTTGTCCCCAGAGATGATTGGAGAGCTGGCAGACGCCATCTCGCGAAGTGGGAAGTAGCTGGATCCTTGGAGCGTCACCCTTTCTTCGCCCAGACGTACAAGACCATGGCCACGAGCACGAGTATTACCAGCATGATGATGCTCAATACCCATTGTCCAGCCCACGCTAGCACCACCACCGCCATGAGCAGGGCTAAGAGGGTAAGCCCGAACCTCAATGCCAGCGGCCTCCTTCCGAGCATCACTCTCTCGTCACCACCTTTGTCGAGGCTCGGTTCGGGTTCAACCATGATGTTCCACCTCCTTACCTATCCAGACCTCTCTATCATGAGGGTTGCCTTCAGAGCTCGATGTTGCCAGCATAGGTCGCTCCATTGCAGTCCTTCAACTTCCCGGCAGCGCACCTCTTAACGGCCTCTTCGACCGTCCCCTTGCAACCGGCCTTTACCGCGATGCCCGCTTCCTTCAATATGCTGAAGGCGCGAGGCCCGATGGTGCTGGTGATCACGATATCCACATCCAGCTCGGTCAGTTTCTGCGCTACCTTCGGTCCCTTCTCATTGGGGGCCTCCGCCGATCCGCACTTCACGATCCGGTAATCGTCTGGACTGCCCTCGAACAGCACGAAATGGGTGCACCGGGCTAGAGAGCTTATCTTGCTCTCAAGGCCCGCGCCCGAGCTCGAGACAGCCATCTTGCACTTCTTCTTCGAAGCTTTCTGAGCCATGCTCGACCCTCTAAGATAGCTAGCCCCCAGCCTAGATTAACCTATCCTTCAAGCCTTCGTAACGGTCTTGAAGCGCCCATCGCCTGGCTGAGTTCCATTTCAAAGGAGCTGCTCGCAAGGACTGGTGACGTCCATAGCAATCATTTTTGAACGCCTTGCGGTATATTGTCCGGGGAGAGGCAAATGCTGATAGGCATCGTAGGCAAGCCCAACGTCGGCAAATCGACCTTCTTCTCCGCGGCCACCCTGGCACCAGCGGAGATAGCTGACTATCCGTTCACCACCATCAAGCCCAACAAGGGAGTGGCGTATCTACGAACCAGATGTCCTCATCTCGACCTAGGAGAGCAGTGCAACCCGCGCAACTCGGCATGCGAGAACGGCGTGCGCCTGGTGCCCGTCGAGCTTCTGGACGTGGCAGGTTTGGTCCCGGACGCCTGGCAAGGGAAAGGCCTAGGTAACCAGTTCCTCGACGACCTGCGGCAGGCGGACGCTTTGATCCACGTCGTCGACTCCTCGGGTTCGACCAACTCCGAGGGCGTGCCCATTCCGGCCCATACCCATGACCCGATGGTCGACGTAAGGTTCCTGGAGAGCGAGATCGACCATTGGATAAAGGGCATCATGGACAAAGGGTGGGAGAAGAGCGCCCGCCAGGCCCACCTGGAGGGTGAGAAGATAGAGGAGCTCATCCACGCCAAGCTGACCGGTCTGAGCGTGTCCATCGGTCATATCCATGCTGCCCTAAGAGAGGCGGCGCTTCCTGAATCAATTGTGACGTGGAAGGATGCGGACCTGATGCGGCTGGCAGAGGCCATAAGGAAGCATTCCAAGCCTATGATCCTGGCCCTCAACAAGGCGGACATCGCTGAGGATGCCACAGTGCAAAGGATGACCAAGGTGGAAGGGTACCTGAGCATTCCTACCTGCGCCCAGTCCGAGCTAGCTTTAAGGAGAGCGACCAAGGGCGGCCTTATTCAGTATCTTCCAGGCGATGTCGAGTTCAAGATGAAGGACGAGAGCAAGCTCAACCCTGCTCAGAAGAAGGGGCTGGATTACATTCACACGCATGTAATGACAAAGTTCAAGGGCACGGGCGTGCAGCAGTGCCTGGAGAACGCGGCATACAAGATGCTGGACCTTATCCCGGTCTACCCTGTGGAGGACGAGCACCGATGGACCGATAAGCAGGGCAACATCCTGCCCGATACCCACCTGGTCAAGAGAGGCGCGACCGCCAGGGACCTGGCCTACAAGATCCACACCGACCTGGGCGATAACTTCATCCGGGCCATCAACTGCCGCACCCATAGGGTGGTCGGGCACGACTACGTGTTGCAGCCATCCGATGTCGTCACCATCATCACCAAGAAGTGAGCCATGAGCGAGTCCTTCGATGTCCGCCTGATCACCGCGACCTACAAGCGGCCCAGCGAGAACGAGCTGATCATCGAGATGTTCGGGAAGACCCGAGAAGGCCTGTCCATCGCCATCCGTTACTCTGGCTTCATGCCTTACTTCCATGTGTTCGGGGCCAGCGAGGATCTGGTAGAGGCCCTGAAGAAGGACAAGGACGTGATCAAGGTGGAGTGGGTCGACCTGCTCCACAAGGGCCAGGTCAAGAGGTCTGCTCAGGTCACCGTGCGCTATCCTGGTCTGGTACCGGAGTTCCGGGATAAGATCAAGCAGCGCTTCGAGGTGCTGGCCGCGGACATACCGTTCCATCGGCGCTTCATCTTCGACTTCGACATGGGCGCTTGCATCAGGGTGCACGGAACGAAGGTCAAGAGCGAACGTCACACCACGGACGTGGTCCTGGAGCTGGAGCAGAGGGACGGCTCTCCTAACTTTGAGAACATTGAGTCCTTCAGCCCTCCCTTGAAGATACTGGCATTCGACGTAGAGAACTCCATCACCGATGGCCACCTCTACACCATCTGCTACTTCGTGAAGATTGGTGACGACCTTCATCCAGGAGAGCCGATCTGGGGCACGGAGCGGGAAATTATCGAGCGATTCACCCAGGCCATCCAGAGGGAGGACCCGGATGTTCTGACCGGATACAACATCGATGGCTACGACATCCCCACCATACAGCAGAGGGCCAAGAAGGCAGGCATCCGGTCGCTGCAATGGGGGAGGGACATGTCGGAGCCGCGCCAGGTCTACCAGAAGTTCTGGCGCTTGAACGGGCGATTGGTTGCGGACGCCTGGTGGGCGGTGAAGAGCGACCTCAAGCCAAAGCAGGAGACGTTGAACGCGGTCTCCAAGCAGCTGCTGGGCGAGCAGAAGCACGAGGTCGACATGGGCATGAGGGTGGGGGCGGAGTACGACCCGCGCAAGATCGACAAGGAATGGCAGAACAACCGGGACCGCATCCTCGCCTATTGCACTAGGGACGCCGAGCTCTCGCTCCGGATATTGGACAAGGTGGGCACGATCCGGAGGACGCTGGACATGGCCACGGTCACCAAGCTTCCTCTGGACGACGTGCTCAATATCGGATCTTCGTTCCTCATCGACTCCATCCTCATCAGGGCGGCGGACCGAGCGACGCCAAGAGTGGGGGTGCCGATGACCGGCTCCTTCGAAGAGGTTGAGGCGATCGAGGGCGGCTACGTGCATGAGATCAAGGCAGGCCTGTATCACTGGGTCTGCGTCCTGGACTTCAAGTCCATGTACCCTTCGCTGATCATCGCCAAGAACATCTGCTTCACCACCCTCGACCCGATAGGGGAGGTGCTTTCACCGACCGGCGTCCACTTCCTATCGAAGGCGCAGCGCCCCGGGCTTCTGCCCAACATCCTCCGGAACCTGATGCGGGAGAGGGACGAGACCAAGCGCAAGATGCGCGAGGCTAAGAGCCCTGAGGAGCACCGCTATTACGACGGTCTGCAGCAGGCCATCAAGATCCTCATGAACGCGTTCTACGGCGTGTTCGCGTCCTCCTTCTACCGATTCACGGACCGAGCCATCGGCTCTAGCATCACCGCCTTCGCCCGGGAGACCACCAAGGGCATCATCAGCGAGCTAGAGGCCGAGGGCTTTGAGGTCATCTACTCCGACACGGACTCGGTCTTCGTCAGAAGCCCTGAGGCCAACCTGGACGGCGCCGTGAAGTTCGGCAAGGATGTGGCGGAGCGCTTCTCCCGGGAGGGCGGCCAATTGGAGTTCGAGAAGGTACTCGACCCTTTGTTCTCGCACGGCAAGAAGAAGAGGTATGTGGGCCGAGTGGTCTGGCCTCGCAGGCAGGAGGAGCTTCTGATACGAGGATACGAGACCAGGCGGACCGACTCCTTCGACCTGCAGACCGAGCTGTTGACGGAGGTGTTCGAGAAGGTCCTGGATGAGAAGCCTGAAGAGGCGGTCAAGATCGCTCGCAAGCGCATCTCCGAGACCATGGAGGGCAAGGTGCCCATCGATAAGCTGGTCATCTCCCGGGGGGTCAAGAACTTCAACGAGTACGACGACCCGGACCGCCTGGCCCATGTGCAGGCGGCGAAGAAGCTCATGGCCTTGGGCTACGAGTTCGTGCCTGGTATGAAGGTCTCTTGGATCGTGATCAACTCCAAGCGCACCCCTCAGGAGGTCCAGCCATACGTCTCCGGGACTTCCTTTGAGGGCGCTCCAGACTGGAAGTACTATGCGACGCGCCTGGCTCAAAGCGTGGCGCGCGCCACAGAGAACTTCGGCTGGGCGGAAAGGGACCTGCTGGCGGGATCGCAGCAGGCGGGCTTGTTCTCGAGCGCCTTCTCAGGGGAGGAGAGCTCCATCAAGGGGGAACCGCAGAAGGAGGCGCCGAAGGTGAGGAAGGACGAGGTGAAGAAGACCGATAAGAAGGTCAGCCTGCAGGATTTCATGTGAATCATGATTGCGGGGAGGGATGATTGAGCTTACTTCCTGATCTTCGTCTGATCCTCCTTGACCCGGAATCTGACGATCTTCCAGATGATGTCGAGCGGGAGCTCCTCATTGAGGGGTAACTGGACCGCGCCCTTCGACCGCTTGTATCTAGATAGCTCGTCCTTGAATGTGCTTATGCCGGAAGTTGTCGGATAGAACCCGATGTGCTTCTTATACGCTGCGAAATAGACCAATACGCGGTTCTGCTTGAATGCCGGCATCCCATAGCTCATTACCTCCTCCGCTTCGGGAGCCGCCTCCCGGATGGTCCTCCTGATGCTCTCGAGCTTCTCCTGGACATCCTTCGGGAATGCCATGATGTAATCGTCGATGCTCTTCGGTGGTTTCATCGCGACCCTGCCATCCATATCGTTCACCTAGGCTTACATACATCTAGAAATTAGGCATGAGCAGATTTCTCCGATTTACCGAGCGGATCGCTAATTTTTTAAAATCCTCGGCCCTCTCCATTCCTCCCTGAGGATGCTGTAGATCCAACTGTCTGTCCATTCCCCTCTTATGAAGAACGACTTGCGCAGCACCCCCTCCATTTTGAATCCGACCTTCTCCAGGACCTTCTGAGAAGCCAGATTCCTAGGGTCCGTCTGAGCCTGAACCCTGACCGCGTCCTTGGTAAGGAACACGAAATCCACTATCATCTCCAGGGCCTCTGTGCCATACCCCTTCCCCCTCTCACCAGGGATGAAGCTATATCCCAACTCTATCTGCCTGCTCGCTGGATGAAGTACGTAGAAGTACGAAATATAGCCGACCTTTCGCCCTTCCTTGTCCTCCACGATGAATGGTCGTGCCTCATGGGGGCTGGCGAATATCTTACCTATTTCGTCCAGAGGCACCTGGTGCAGGGGGTTGTATCTGCCAAAGACCTCTGGATCGTTGAGCCAGTCCCTGATGAGGGGGAAATCCTCTCGCTCCAGGACTTTGAGATTGACCTTTCTTCCCTCGAGCATCCTACGCCACCTCCGAAGAAAGATGGCATCGTTTGCATTATAAGGGTTGGTGCCAAGGGTGGAACCGCTAGGTTGGGCCTCGACAATCCGGCCATTCCTTCCGACCAGTGAGCGCCCTCGGATGGATACCAGGTGTGAAAGCGCTCCAATGCGCCGGTCGTGAAAACGATTATATACCTTCTCACGATTGGCAGAGACGCTCTCCCTTAACGGAGTGCGCGGAGTTGTGCCCCACGCGGGTGAATCCGAAGACCGTTACGACGGCAAGGTGAATAATATGTCAGAACAGCAGAAGCAGCCTGCCCCGGAAGAGGGCGAGGCGAAGAAGGGGCCCTCTGGCAAGGGCATGTACCATTACATCGAGGACGCTTGGAAGAACCCGGACAAGACATACGTCGGGGACCTGCTCTGGGAGCGGTTGATCCAATGGAGGAAGGAGGAGAACTTCATCCGCGTGGAGAAGCCCACCAGGCTGGACCGCGCCCGCAAGCTTGGTTACAAGGCCAAGCAGGGCATAGTTGTCGTTCGGGGCCGCGTGCGCCGAGGCGGATTGAGGAAGCACAAGATCCACAAGGGCCGGCGTGCCAAGCGCAAGGGCATCAACAAGATCACCATGGAGAAGAACCTCCAGCGCATCTGCGAGGAGAGGACGGCCAAGCGCTACCCGAACCTGGAGGTCCTTAACTCCTATTGGGTCGGAGATGATGGCAAGCACGTCTGGTACGAGGTCATCATGCTGGACAAGCACCACCCGTGCATCAGGAACGACCCCGTCTACGCCTGGATCGCGGAACCCCAGCACCAGGGGCGCGTCTACCGTGGCCTGACCAGCGCAGGCACCAGGGGACGCGGCTTGCGCAACAAGGGACGAGGCGCGGAGCGCGTCAGGCCTTCCATAAAAGCCCACGACCGCAAGGGCAAGTGATCAGGCCCGAATCCTTTCCAACCTTTCCTCAATCTCTTTACCATCCATCCCCACCAGCGGGAAGAACGCTGGCACGGGGACGTCGACCTCTTTTATCCTTTCGAAGTCCTCTAAGACGAAACCGAAGACCGCCGCCAATGCCCTGTGCTTCCTCACAGCCTCCGCCAGGTCTTCCTCCTTAGCTATCCTGAGCGCGGGGTCCCAGGCTTTAAGGATCTTGGCTGCGGGCGAGCCTTCCTCCCCCAGAGCAATCGCCCGACAACCGCGTTTCATGATGAGCCATCCGGCGAGAGCGTCCCTTTCCTGCTCCAGGAGGACGACGACCCTCCCTTGGCTGCCTAGGGGAAGGCCGCCCGGCCCAGGGATGTATGATGAGAAGAAGTAAGCCCTCCTGTCTCTGACCTCGACGTAGATCTCCACGTCAGGGTCGGTTAGGTCCACCCTCACCCCTTTTTCCTCGTTGGCGAGGAAGATCGCTGACCCCAGCTCCCTCCCCAGGTCCACGGAGGTATAGGGATGGATACCAGCCCTCCGAGCGCGGACGGCGAAGCTCTGCCCTCGCTGCAAAAGAGGCTGAGAGAGCTCGGCGATCCTGACCTTCATCTCGCCCATATCGCTGGAGCATCGAACCACCGATGAGACCGAGGAGACCCCGAACACCCTGGCCAAGGCCTTGCTCGCCCTCTCCGGGTCGTCCACCTCTACGAAGATGCGGCCGTACTCGGTGGTGACGAGGCCTTCTAGGCCAGCGTTCGCCAAGGAGCTCATCAGGTTGTCGACCAAGATGGCCTCGAAGCGCCTGCGCACGGACCGGCTCTTCAGGCCCAGCTCCGCGTATCGAACGAGTATCGACCCCATTTTCCCTCAGCCTGAGGACGAGCCTGGGACCCTATTACTTCTTAGGCTTCTTGGCGGCCTTGGCCTTCTTCTTTAGCTTCGTGGCAGGTTTGGATGGGGCTTTCTCGTTGAGCTTGATTATCTCGTCGATGAGCTCGTCCATCTCCCCGTCGTACATCTCCTCCATGAAATCGAGCAGGAAGGCGTTGACCACCCTCTGCGCCAAGGCCACATCATAGAAGCTCAGGCCGTCCTTGTAGATGCCGTCAAGTAGGTCGGCGAAGCCTTCCATCAATTGGACCACCTTCTGCTCCTCCTGGTCGAACTCTTCGATCAGGTCCTCGAACTCAGCCTTTTTCATCTCCTGCGCGTCCTGCTTTGATCCCTTCTTCTTGCTCGGCATATGAATCGTCCCGATTATGCGCCTTAGGTATATATGGAAGTGTCTGGAGCGCTCAGGGAATGATTATCTATCCAAGGTTCGATTCCCAGTCAGAGGCCAGTGGAAAATGGACCCGCTCATAGCCCTCGGTATCGTCCTCACCGCGGCTGGAGCCGGACTGTTAGGCTCGTTGCTAGGACTGGGCGGCGGAATCATCATCGTCCCTGCCCTGACCTTATTGTTCGGCTATCCGATGCAGGAGGCCATCGGCGCAAGCCTGGTGGCGGTCATCGCCACGTCCACAGGTTCTGCGTCGTATTATGTCGAGGAGGGGGTGAGCAACGTTCGCCTCGGCCTGATGCTTGGGGTCGTGACCTCCATCGGGGGGCTGGTCGGGGCACTGATAGCAGTCTACACCGACCAATACATCCTGGCCTTGCTCTTCGGACTGGTCCTGCTCTACACGGCCTTCTACATGGTGCGGAGCAGAGAGTCCGGGGGCATCTGCCCCATCGGGCCATGCGGCAAGCTCGACCTCTCCTGCTCGTACCAGGAAGGGGACGAGAAGGTCGAGTATGGCGTGAGGAACCTAGGCAAGGGCATGGCCGGCTCCTTGGTCGGTGGGGTGCAGTCGGGCATGCTCGGCGTAGGAGGGGGGGTGATCAATGTCCCGGTGATGCGGTTGTGGATGGGTGTGCCGATGCGCGCCGCCTGCGCCACCTCGAACTACATGATCGGGATAACCGCTCTTGCCGGAGCCATCGTCTACTTCCAGTTCGGTCTGATAATGGCCGGGCTGGCCGCAGTGGTCGCCATCGGGGTGCTATGCGGAGCCCTGCTCGGCTCGCGCCTGTCGAAGCGAGTCCAGGGGAAGGCCTTGAAGAACATCTTCTCCGTCGTGCTCGTTTCGGTCGCCATCCTCATGTTCCTCAAGGCGGTGGGGGTGATGCCTTGACCATGACCAGGCAAGAGACGGACAAGCTCCTGTTGCGCTATGTGAAGCAGGCCTTGCGCGTTGGCATGTATGTCAGCTTCGTCCTGCTCATTATCGGGGTCGTCCTCTACCTTACCTTGGACGGGGATGTGGGCAAGGTCCTTGGACCGATAGATGCCATCGAGTCGGCGTTGAGCCTCGAGGCGCAGGGCTGGTTGTCACTGGGCATCATCAGCCTGATACTGACCCCGCTGCTTGGGATCGCGGCCGCCCTGGTGGTGTTCGTCCGCGCCAAGGAACAGCGGATGGCTGGAGTGGCCTTGTTAGTGATCGGAGTGGTTGCCCTGGCCATAATGGTTAAGTTGATCGTATGAGCGTACCCCTCGACCCGATCTTCAGAGAGGCGCAGAGGCCCAGGCATTGGTACTTCTGGGCCTTCCTTGTGTTCTTGATATTGATGATTTGGTCCATGGCCATCTACCAACTATTGCTAGGAATCCCCGTGGGGAACAACCCGGCCAGCGATTGGGAATTGATCGTGATCTTCATCCTGGCGGGTGTGATCTTCCCTGCCTTCCTCCTGCTGACCAAGCTGGAAGTGGAGGTCCGCAAGGATGGTCTCTTCGTCCGGTTCCTGCCGCTCCATCTGCGCTTCAGGAACATCCCTCTGGAAGGGGTCATCGATGTGCAGTCCGTCACCTTCTCGCCTTTAGGGGACTTCGGTGGCTGGGGGATCCGCTATGGCGACCAGGAGAAAGCCTACACCATTAACGGCAAGAGGGGTGTACGGCTGACCTACAAGGGCGGCAATGTGCTCCTGATCGGCTCTTTGCTGCCCGAAGAGCTGGAGACGGCGATCCGGACCATCTGGAAGAGGTGACAGATGGGTCGTGGGGTTGCCGTGGACCGGTTAAGATAAGTTCATATCTCTGGCCATGGTTTTCCGCGTTGGAGGGATGGGGTTGGCCGATTCGAAGGGCAGGAGCGACCGCTGGTACTACACCTTCCTGCCATACAACGTGGCCGGGGGCAGCACCTCGCCCATGATCCCTCTCTTCGTCACCGAGGGCCTCAAGGGCACGGTTGCAGATGTCGGGATCGTTGGCGCCATCTCATCCCTGGCCTCGGTCCCAGCCAACATCATCTGGGGCAACCTTTCCGATACCACGCGGAAGCGTAAGATTTTCGTGCTCATCGGATTCCTGGGCCTGGCGATCGCGCTCCTGACCATGGGACTGAGCATGGACATGGGGGCGTACTATTTCGGGAACTTCCTTCTGGGGGCGATAGCCGCGGCTGCCGCTCCGGTCAGCACGGTCATCATCCTGGAGTCCTTCGCCAAGGAGGAATGGGCCAAGAGGATCGGCGACTTCAGCAAGATCAGCGGCATTGGTTGGGTCCTGGGACTGGTGCTCGGCACGATATGGCTCCAGCTGGCCGGCGATGACGGGAGCACCGTCACGGCCATGCGCGGACTGTTCATAACGGCCAGCGCGCTCTGCATGGTTTCCATCCTGCTCGCGCTCAAGTGGGTACCCGAACCCACAACGAAGATGGAGAGGAAGGAAGCCGTCGGGGAAGTCCCCGCGAGCCACCTGATGCACTTCGAGCGAGGGCGCTACGCCCCCACCAAGATCATACATATCATGAAGGTCAGCGCCAAGAACCTCTCTCCGCACAACTTCCCCGGCAACCTGAAGCTGTACTACATCGTCACCTTCCTCGCATTCACGGGTTTCCTTACCTTTTACACGGCCTTTCCCATCTTCCTCAAGCGGGAGCTGGGGCTCACCATTTCCGAGGTCTTCATCGTATATCTGGCGAGCAGCATCACCTCCGCCCTCACCTATTCCTTGGCCGGGAGATGGACCTCATTGGTCGGAGGCAAGAAGGTGCAGGCGATGGCCTTCATAGGGCGCATCCTCCTCTTCCCCACCGTCTTCCTGGTGACGATGCTGGGTCTCGCCTTCTGGCCGATGATGGCGGTGCTTTGCGTCCTGCATGCGGGGATAGGCTTCTGCTGGGCCAACCTCAGCGTGGCCGGGAACACCATCGTCTCCCACATCTCCTACAGGGACTTCCGCACCGAGTCGCTCGGCGCCTACAACGCGATCATGGGAATCGGGACGATAGTCGGCTCCCTGGTAGGGGGATTGGTGGCCACCTCGATGGGCTATGAGGTCACGTTCCTGGTCGCGTCGGGGTTCGTGGTCTCCGCTCTGGTGCTGCTCCTGGTCCTGAAGGTGGATAAGGAGCCGGACGAGGCCACCTCCCCACATGCGGTCGAAGGATGATTAGGAGCAGGTCGGGTTATCTTGAGACCACTTCCCATCTGGATAAGTTATAACTTGAACCCAGGGAGGTCATCGAACAAGGCTCCGTACATCTTCGAGAAAAGGGTGATGTACTCTTGGGCCTTGGCGGTGGTAGCATAGGTAGTCCTCTCCTCGTCCTTCTGGACTAGAAGGTATCCCTTGTCCATCAGGAACTTGATGTGCTGCTGGCCGATCTTGGAGTTCAGGTCGCAGCGGTTGATGATGGTGGTGAAGGTCTTTGGTTCGCGGCAGTAGACCAGCACCTCCCAATAGATCTCGAAGGAGGTCCTCCTGCCTTTCATCTCACTTGGCCCCCAGCTGCTGCTCTAGGGCGTTCTCTATCCTCGCGGTCTCCTCTAGCCTGGCGTCCCAGACCTTGGAATAGATAGAAAAATAACGGGAGATGAGCAGCCCGGCGACGCCCACCCCGAAGGCGACAATTCCCCCGACCAATTGGCTCGAGTTCTCGGCCATCAGGCCAGAGGAGAGGATGGACGCTCCCGCGCCGATCATCCCCAGGCCTCCGACGATAAGGAAGAGGGCTCCTCCGACCCTCCCGAGCACGACCATCCTGGAGATGGTGGTCCTGTTGGATCGATAGTGGGCCAGCATCTTGATTGTCAAGCCAGCGGCCTGCTCCTGGCTACCGTTCTCCAGCGTGTCACAGGCGGCCTTGACGTCGTCGACACCATCCATGATCTCCGCGATCTGGATTATCCAGTAGAACCCAGCGCCGATGGCCACGGCGCTCAGGCCGACCATCAGGACGGACAGGGGGTCGATCTGCCCAGCGTCCACCATCCCCAATAACCGCGTCACGGCCAGGGAGATGCCCAGCGCCAGCATGAGCGCCCCGATCACCAGGTTGAGGATGGTCAGCCCGAAAAAGCTCCTCAGCTCGGTCTTGAACTTCTCTCTCTTCTCGAATTCCATGATCCGTTTCACCTGATCACGGGTATGCTCGGCTCAGGGGCATCAATACCCGAGAAACTAAGATACATACCACAGATATGCGTCGGTTCCGGGTTCCTGAGCGCTAAGGTCTTAGCGCTCCAGCGATCTTACGACCGAAGGTGGTGGCCTTCGCCTCCTCACCATCGGCCAAAGGCCCCTTCATGCCCGTGACGATGAACCATTCGGGCGGAACCACGATCTGGACGCCGGCGTTCTCCATCATCTCCTGCAGCTTTCCAGCTCCGCCCTTCGCCGAATTGTCGAAACGGGTGTCGAAGGACGTTCCTTTCTTGCCCGAAGCGCCAGCGGTGATCCCGAGCTTGAGCGCCTTCTTTGCCGGTCCGCTAGCCGACCAGGCGTGGGTAGGAGCTCCCACGATCCAGGCGTCCGCACTTCTGAAGTCCTCCTCCGTCACCTCGTCAGCCTTCTTGACCACTACGATGGTCCCTACCTCCTTCATTCCCGCTGAGATGGCTAGAGCGATCTTCTCCGTCATCCCGGTCTTGGTATCATAAACTATGAGCGCTTTCATTGCGACCCTCGAGGCTCATTCAGCTGAGTAGCATATGTGCGTTTCGCTCACCATCCATCGATGGAGGGGTGTTTGGAGGTTGAAGAAATCAACACCCTGAACCTGTCAGACCTTATAGGCGACGTAGATGTCGGCCTCGAGCATTACCCCGTCCTCGAAGAAATGATGGACGAAGTAGAGGTTGCCGTCCTGGTCCAGGGTAGGTTCCCCGGCGAAGGTCGAGACTATCAGCTCGGGCTCCTGCCATGAGGAGTCGTACAGTTTTGACCTGAAGATCGCAGGCGTCCCTAGATAGGTCCTGGTGAACCATAGCTCGTTCCCATCCTGATTGAGGAAGGGCCATCCTTCGTTGTCCAGCGAGTTCACACCCTCGATGTTATAGGGCTCCTGCCATTGCCCGTCCACCAGTTCGCAGCACCATATGTCCAGTCCGCCCTTCCCTCCAGGGCGCTCGGAATGGAAGAACAGGCGCTGTCCGTCCGCACTGATGTGCATCTCGCCCGCGTCGTACTCGACGTTGATCATGTCCCCAACGTACTGCCAATCCCTCCATTGACCGTTCTCGAGCCTTGCCGTGAAGAGGTTCACTCCCGTATAGCCCTCCCGGGCCGAGGCGAACCACATCTCGTCGCCCTGGACGAACGCCGCGCCATCCAATGCTAGCTTATCTTTTTCCTGCAACCATACGCGGGTGGGCTCGGACCAATCACTTCCATTCCAGCTCGATACCCATATTCCAGAGACGCCGTCGAAGAGCTGCTCGTTCGCGGACTTGCGCACGTCCGGGGTGAAGAAGAAGTAAAGTGCGCTGCCATCCGATACGACGAAGGGGGAGTCCTCGGCCCCAGCGGTGTTTATCGGGCCCTCTAGTGGAATAGGCTGCTGCCATTCAGAGGAATGGAGAACTGGGGGATGATGGTCAGTGGCGGGGTGCACCTTCACGGCATCGGAGGGGATGGTCTCTTGGCGGCTCTTGGACATGGTCTCGCCCTCGTCCCCGGCCCCGACCATTATGTAGATGGCGACGAGCATGACCGCTACCACCACAGCTCCGATGGCCAACAGAACGCCCTTCCTCATAAGCTCCCCTTTTTCGCTCGGTGTCCTGCCCTTAAGGCAATATTCTGCGTGGACTTACTTGCCATTTGCTGATGGATTACAGCCTTCCCCTGATCTCCGCGATCGACGCCTCGACCTTCTCCCTCGTGCCTTCGAGCAAAGTGTCCAGCATGGCCCGGGCATCGGTGCGGTATCGCTCGTCCTTGATCGAGGAGAGGTTTATCTCCACGTTGAGCGCCGCTCCGAGAAGTCCGGAGAGCGCAGAGTCCAGCCCGACCGCAGCGTCGCTGGCCGCGTTCTTGTTGCACCTCGGCCCGACCTGGGCGAGACGGTCGATGACCTCCCTGCAGAGAGCAGCGGTGCGGATCGGCGTTTCTGCGGCCAGCTTGGTGGCCTCCTGGATGGCCAGGGAGCGGGCCGACCTCTCCTCTTCGTTGGTCTTGGGGAGCTTGAATGCCTCCATCACCCCATGGTAGGAGTCGGCGTCGTCGTCGATGAGCTTGGTCAGCGCCTTACGCAGCATCTCGAACCGCTCCACCCCCTCCATCATCAATACCTGGACCTCCTCGTAGCCCTTCTTTCCGATGGTCAACCGGCAGACCATGGCCCCCAGCGCCGCGCCCATCGCTCCCATCAGGCAGGAAGCGCTGCCTCCTCCAGGCGTCGGCTCGGCGGAGGCCAGCCGGTCCAAAAAAACTTCGATCTCCAGAGAACGAAGAAGCCCCGAACCCTCATCATGGCCCTCCAGCCTCCGCTCGATCACCTGCCCCCTGGTCCATCCCTTCCCTAGCTGGAGCTCGTGCTCGGCTGCGTCAAACAGCGCGTCGGCGGGCACCATCCCGTATATCTCGGTCTCCGTCACCTCTAGGCCCATTCTACCCGCTTCGGTCCTGATCGCCTCAAGGACCTGGTGCATCGGCGTCCTGCGGAAATTGGTGAGGTTCATCGAAACCTGGACATACGGTCTGGTCTGGAAGCCCATGGCCTTGACGAACGGGAACCCGCCTCCCTTCTCCCTTATCCTCCTGGCGATCTCCTTGGCCTTCTCCACATCGCCCGTGTCCAGGTAGGCGTTGTAGGCGATGAGGAACTCCCTTGCCCCGATGACCGTCGCGCCTGCCTTGGGCAGCTCCGGTGGTCCGAAGTCAGGTCTCCGGCTGGGGTCGGTCCTGATCGCCTCCCTCAATCCTTCATACTGTCCGCGCCGGAGGTTGGCCAGGTCCGCCCGCTCCGGACTGGTGGCCGCCGCCTCGTAGAGATAGGTCGGTATCCCCAGCTCTCTGGAAACCCTCTCGGCCAGCCCACGGGCCAAGGGAACGCAATCCTCCAGGGTGATTCCGCTCACGGGAACGAACGGCACCACGTCCGTGGCGCCTATGCGGGGATGCTCCCCCTGATGGAGGTCCATGTCGATGAGCTCGGCCGCCTTCTTGATGGCGGCGAACGCCGACTCGACCACCTCCCTCGGCTCCCCCACCATCGTCACCACCGTCCTATTGTGGTCCGGGTCGCTCCTCACGTCCAGGACCCTAACCTTGGCGGAGGACCTGATGGCCGAGACTATGGCCTCCACCACCTCTTGCCTCCTGCCCTCGCTGAAGTTCGGGACGCACTCGACCAATGCCGTGTCTTATCCCCCCGCTTGATTGGGCGCCCGCATGACCCGCTTCCCGCCCTTGATTATCAGAGAAGGAAGCAGAGCACCTTGCCGGTAAAGGATCTCATCGTAGGATTCGCAGGCGAAGCCCACCAGGTCTGCCAACTGCCCATTCCTGATCATGCCTCGGTCATCGAGGCCCAGGGCCTTCGCCGCGCGAAAGGTGAGCCCAGCGAATGTTTCTGCGGCGGTGAGCCTTTGGTTGGCGGACAGTATCGAGGCTTGGGTCAGGAGGCCCCCCATGGGCGCCGTACCGGGATTCCAATCGCTGGCGATGGCCACGCAAAGCCCGGAATCGAGCATGCGGCGTGCCGGTGCGAACGGGTCTCCAAGGCCCAGCGAGCTGCCGGGGAGCACGACCGCCGCAACGTCCTTCTCCTTCAGCCATTTGAACTCACGGTCGGTGGAGCGCTCCAGGTGATCCGCGCTGACGGCTCCCACCCTGGCCGCGATGACCGCCCCGCCCGCCACGAACTGATCCGCGTGCACCACTGCCGCGAACCCCAGCTTCTTCGCCAAGAAGAGGTAGCCGTCCGCAAGCTCGGGAGGGAAGGCACCGCGGTCGATGTAGATGTCCACCCTGTTGGCCAGGCCCTCGTTCTTCACCAGTGGCAAGAGCTTGTTGATTATAAAGTCGAGGTATTGCTGGTCAGTCCTGAACTCGGGCGGCCGCACATGTGCTGCCAGGCAGGTCGGGACCAGGCTCGGGTGCGGGTCGAGGGACGCGTTCACGCGGCGTATGGCCCGGAGCATCCTGAGCTCTGTCTCGACATCCAGCCCGTAGCCGCTCTTGACCTCGCAGGTCGTAACTCCCCGAAGTAAATGCTCCAGCGCCCTCTCAGCCAGGGCGGTCGCGAGCTCGTCCTCTGTCGCTTGTCGGGTGGCGCGCACCGTGCTCATTATACCCCCTCCCCGCTCCGATATCTGGAGGTAGGACTCGCCCGATATCCTCTTGGAATATTCCTTTGCCCTCGATCCAGCGAAGCAGATGTGGGTGTGGCAATCGATCAAGCCGGGCAGAAGCACCATCTTCCTCTTGATGGGGGTATGGCCGAGCGGGCTGCCCTTCATCTCCGCCAGCTCCCTGACCTGCCTGAATCGTTCAGCGTCCAGGACGTCCAGGATCCTGTCCCCTTCGATGATCAGCCCCCCATCGCGGACGACCTCCATGCGTTCGTCCAGCAACGGCCCTCGATCGGGAAGGCGGTCCATCGTGACCATCTCTGAGAAGGGGCCGAGGAGTTGCTTCGCCATCGATGTCCACCAACGCGGATGCACTCGTCATTCGCGCCCCGATGATAAATATCGTTCTGCTCTCGGAGGCTCAGCGCCTCAGCCTCTTGGCCACGATTTCCCTTACCATCCCGCCCTGGGGAAGGTTTGGCAGGGTCATCTGGCCTTTGTCCGCGGCGTTCCAGGTCTCGGCGGTCTCCAAGGCCGCCGAATTCCCGGCCCAGGCGCGCCTGGCGATGCCGCAGGCCACGTCCCAGTCCAGAGCACCGGGGATTGCGTCATCCACCTTCGCGCTGCCATCTAGCACCAGGCCGAAGCCGCCGTTGACGGACTTGCCAACCCCGACCCCGCCTCCGTTGGAGAGGACGACCATGGTCATGCCCCGGACGGCGTTACCAGCCCAGCATTGGTGGCTCATCTCGGCCATGATGTTGCTGCCGTCCTTGATGTTGGCTGTCTCCCGGAAAGGGCTGTCGGTCCCGCTGACGTCGTGATGGTCCCTTCCCAGCATGACCGGGCCTATTTCGCCCTTCCTCACCATTTCATTGAAGCGTTGGGCGATCCTCACCCTGCCGGTCCCATCGGCGTATAGGATGCGCGCCTTCGTGCCCACCACCAGCCTGTTCTTGTCCGCGTCTTTCAGCCAACGGTAGTTATCCCGGTCCTGTCCCCGCCTCTCGCTCCTGGATGCCCAAATCTCGCCGATGATCTCTATGGCGGCCGCATCTGTCCTGGCCAGATCCTCCTGCTTTCCACTCAGGCATACCCAGCGAAAAGGCCCGTATCCATAGTCGAAGCAGATCGGGCCGATGATGTCCTCCACATAGGAGGGGAGGACGAACCCGTGCTTGGGGTCACCTTCGACCGCCACCTCCCTCTCTCCGGCGTCGAAGACCGCCTTCAGGAAGGAATTGCCATAATCCCAGAACTTGGTGCCTCTGTCCCGCATGGCCATTATCAAGCGGTACTGCCGCCGCAGGGATGAGTCCACCAACTGCCTGAATCGCCCCTGGTCCTCGGCGAGGATTCGTCGTCCTTCCTCGAAGGTCGCGCCCGCTGGGGTGTAGCCTCCCTCGTAGACGGCGTGGCAGGATGTCTGGTCGGAGGCGAGCTCGACCTTTATCCCATGGTCCAAGACATATTGCCATAGATCCACAACGTTCCCATGGTAGGCGATGGACATCGGCCTTCCTGAGGCGCGCTGTTCATCCACCCACCCGAATATCTCCCGGAGATCGCTTGACCACCGGGTCAACCATCCTTGATCGGACCTGGTCCTGATCCGGGACTTGTCCACCTCGGCGATGACGCCTATCCCGCCGGCGATCTCGATGGCCTTGGCCTGCGCCCCGCTCATCCCTCCCAGCCCCGAGCTTAGGTAGAGTACCCCGCCCAGGTCCTCCTCGCCATTGATGCCGAGATACTTCCTGGCGGCGTTCAGTAGAGTGAGGTAGGTGCCATGCACGATCCCTTGAGGGCCGATGTACATCCAACCTCCCGCGGTCATCTGGGCATAGTTGCATACGCCCAAGGCCTGAGCCCTCTGGAAGTCGGATGGGTTGTCGAATGCGCCCACCATGAGGCCATTGGTGAGGATGGCCCGCGGGGCTTCGGGGCGGGAGGGGAAGAGGCCCAGGGGATGGCCGGACATGACCACCAGGGTCTGGTCGCGACGCATGACCTCGAGGTACTTTTTGATCATGAGGTATTGCAGCCAATTCTGGCACACCTGGCCCGTCTCCCCATAGGTCACCAGCTCGTAGGGGTATAGGGCCACTTCGAAGTCGAGGTTGTTGTCGACCATCACCTGGATGGCCCTTGCCTCGAGGATGCCCTTGTAATCATCGACCGGCCTTCCCCAGATCCTACCTGGAGGACGGAAGCGATAGGCGTATATCCTTCCCATGGTCAGAAGTTCCTCGAGGAACTCAGGAGCGAGCGCCTCATGCCAGGAGGAGGGGGCGTAGCGCAGCGCGTTCTCCACTGCCATGACCATTTCCGCCTCGCCCAGACCATGGCCGCGGTCGGGCGCTCTCCTGACCTTGGGATCGAATCTGGCCGGTGGGGGAAGGTCGCCAGATAAGCTCACCTTGACCGGCCTCGCTCCCTCTTCGCTCATCCGTCCCAACACCTAGGGGGTTGTTTGCACCTCCCCCACCATTATTCTTTCCCATTTCTGACGTTCTCTCGGTAAGCTTCATGCTCGCACGTCCTCATTGTCCCTGAGAAACTGATGTCGTCCCCCGAGGTCAGCTACAGGCGATGGGTCCTTTTCATCACCTGCATGGGATCGATGATGGCGCCATTGGACAGCACCATTGTCAGCGTCTCCCTTCCCGAGATAGCCCAGGACCTTGGTATGGACTATGCTGAGATAATCTGGGTGCCAACCGCCTACCTCGTGACCTTGGCGGTGATGATACTGGTTATGGGAAGGGTCTCAGACCTTTATGGTCGAAAGAGGATCTTCATCGCAGGGTTCGGGATATTCACCTTGGGCTCGCTGCTCTGCTCCGTTGCCACGACGGGTAACGAACTGATAATCTTCCGCATCTTCCAGGGATTCGGTGCAGCATGCTTCGGGGCCACCTCGACAGCGATAGTCACCGAGACCTATCCCAGCAACGAGCGAGGCAAGGCCTTGGGCATCAATTCCATGGCCGTCTACCTGGGCCTTTCCATCGGCCCTCCCTTGGGGGGAGTGCTGACGCATGCGCTTGGGTGGAGATCGATATTCTGGGCGACCGTTCCCATCGGGATCGCGGTCATGGGGCTTGCCTACTACAAGCTGAGGGCAGTGAAGCCTGTGCTCGAGAAGGTCAGATTCGATGTGCCTGGCCTATTCCTTTTCTCCATCAGCCTGGTAAGCCTATTGGTGGCGCTAACTCTAGGGGAGCAGCTAGGTTGGGGCAGCGCGGAGATATTGTCCCTGTTCGCCGTATGTATCATAACCTTCATCATCTTCGTTTATGTGGAGAATGGCAAGGGCGAGTCGGCGCTTATAGACCCCAGATTGTTCACAAAGAATCGGCTGTTTGCGGCAGCGAACATATCGGCTTTCCTGAACTACACGTCCTTCTTTGGGGTCACCTTCATCATTTCCTTCTATCTGCAAAGGGTGCAAGGGCTATCCGTCCTAGATGCGGGCCTGGTGCTGCTCATAATGCCTGTCACCATGGCCGTTATCTCACCCGTCTCGGGGAGGTTGTCCGACCGTCTAGGTTCCAGAGCCCTGGCGTCATCGGGCATGTTCATCGTCGCTATGGCCTTGGTCTGGTTGGCTACCTTGGAAGTTGATTCGCCGATATGGCGCGTCGCCTTCGGGCTCTTCTTGATAGGGGTCGGCATTGGTGTCTTCTCAAGTCCCAATACAAGCGCGGTCATGGGCTCGGTCGACAAGAGGAAGCTCGGCATCGCCGCAGGCACGCTAGCGACCATGCGCTGCTCTGGGCAAGCCACCAGCCTCGCCGTGATGGGGGCGATCATTGCCACCGTTGCGGGGTCCGCGAGCATCTCGGGTCTTTTTTCCGGGGACCCTTTGAGCGCGCTCGTGGGCGCCGAAGAATTCGTTAAAGGCATGAACCTGGCATTCGTGGTCTCCGCGGTTATTGCCGTCGTCGGAGGAATAACATCACTTACAAGAGGCAAGACCAGAACGGTCGTTTCAATTCCTCATTAAGCTTGGAGCTCTCGGGTCGTTGTTCCAGACATCATCTTGATGTGTCTTCCCACCCTGTCCATCGCCTCCAAGTGCCTCGACTCAGGATATGGATATGTCTGGACTCCATTGCGGTTCTCCATTATCATTACAAATTGGTGCTTTGAATTCCCCCTGACCTTAATGGCGCGCTGGAACGGCATCAGCATATCCGTCAAGCTAATGTCGGAGTTCAGGAGATCGGCCAGCTGCCCTTCCTCCCACCGATACTCTCTGATTCCGCTCTTGAAATAGGAGCCGAGGGGGGCGGTCCATGAGACGTTGAAATCCTTCTCGTGGTCACCTACATTCGCTCGAACCAGGTAAATGATATCAACGCTTGCTCCTCCCTTGCCTTCCATGCGCCATAACTCTATGAAATCTATGTTCTTGTCCCAGACCTTGATGCAAGCTTCCTTTACACCGCCAATCGTCATTTGCTCGAAGAATGTGTGATTGGGGACGTCTGAATCGTCATGCGCCATTAAACTGGCTTTAATGCCTATAACGTTCAGTCCTCCAAGATATCCATTAACTCGGTCGGCCCACTGATTGTAGTAATACTTGCTTCCCCACATGTACTACCACCTCCAATTACCCTGGATTGAAAAGATGCGCCACAATAGTAGATAATGATATGTCTTCACCGCTGGGGCAATGTGTTCATCTGAAGTCTATGTCAATGCGTCTTCGCAATTTCCCTAAATGCCCGTGAAGGCGTGTGTGACAAGGTAAGGTTGTCCAATCATCAGGGAAATTTAGGCCAGGCTAAGACGTCCCTGGGCGAAGGGTGTGTTGAGGTAATTTCTCATTAGGTATAGCTGAGCCCTAGAAATACCCATTATTGTACAGATATACGACTGCGCAAATGGCGACGCCAATTATGAACGATAATCCTACCATTAACCATCCTTTCCCATTGTCTGTCACTCCTTTCACCTCCGTTTACATAAATTCAATCATGAATATTTCATCTTTACCCTTACTTCAGATTCGCCGGACAACTTAGGATGATCCTCTTGCTTGGCAATACTTAGAATCTATCCATCCCAAAGTAAGCCATTTATTTTGACATTGAAGGAGAAGATAGTGCAGGGAGGAGGATTCGAACCCCCGAACGCCTTCGCGATGAGACCCTGAATCTCACACCGTTGGCCAGGCTTGGTTATCCCTGCATGCGTTGCGGGAAAGGAACATAACCTCTATCTACTAATACCTTGCCCATTAGAGCGCAGGGAATTCCTTTTAGATGTGGCTCCCAATATTTTTTCCAGACGGAACTGAATTCAGAAACGCAGAAATGCCCGTAGCATCATCGGTGTCCGCGTAAGCATGGTGACCGATCGATCAAAAGAACCGAGGCCGAGGACCGTCAAGCGCGTGGACCTTGACAGGAGCGAGTTCTACATCAACCGCGAGCTGAGCTCCCTTGAGTTCAACCGCAGGGTTTTGGATGAGGCGCGTGATGACTATCATCCATTGCTGGAGAGGGTGAAGTTCCTCGCCATTTGCGGCTCCAATCTGGACGAGTTCTTCATGAGCCGCGTCTCCGATCTCAGGCGGCAGATGACCCGAGGGGTGGCCAAGTTCACCGCTGATGGCCTGCCGCCTGCCAACACCATTGATAAGATCAGGGAGATGCTAGGACCGATACTCGCGGGCCACGCTCAATGCTGGAGGGAGCAGATCTGCCCCGCCCTGAAGAAGAATGGCATCCACGTGCACAAATGGTCCGAGCTGGACGATGAGCAGAAGGTAGCCCTGCGCCGGCTCTTCGAACATGAGATCTATCCCGCCCTGACTCCATTGGCCTTCGACACGCATCGCCCATTCCCATTCATCTCGAACCTCGCCATCAATCTGGCCATCACCGTGAGGAACGGCAACAAGCTGGGATTCGCGAGGGTCAAGGTACCTACGACGACCTTGCCCCGCTTCATTTGGGTCCCTGAGAACAACTACGAGGAGGAGTACGCCGCTGGCAAGACAAGCCTCAACTTCGTGATGCTGGAGGAGCTCATCGCCGCCAACCTCGACCTGCTGTTCCCGGGCATGGAGGTGCTGGCAGCCTATCCCTTCAGAGTCACCCGCGACGCCGAAATCGAGATCCAGGTCGACGATTCGGACGACATGCTCACGGCCGTGGAAGAGGGGGTCGAGAGCCGCAGGCTCGGCCCCACCGTCCGCCTGGAGGTGGACGAGGCCATGCCGGAGACGGTCCGGGAAATGTTGGCCAAGAACATGGACCTACCTCGTTATCTGGTCTATCAGCATGGCGCTCCCCTTGGCTTGGTAGACTTCTGGCAATTGCTGTCCCTCGACCGACCTGACCTCAAGGACGCGCCGTTCAGCCAATACGTCCCTTACGACCTCTCCAGCCCCAAGAGCGTCTTCGCCTCCCTGCATGCCAGGGACCATCTGCTCTTCCATCCCTACGACTCGTTCCAGCCGGTCGTGGCCATGCTCCAGCAGGCAGCTGTCGACCCAGATGTGTTGGCCATCAAGATCTCCTTGTACCGAATCGACAAGCGCTCCCCGGTCATCGAAGCTCTGATGGAAGCCAGGAAGCAGGGCAAACAGGTGGCGGCGGTCGTCGAGCTCAAGGCCAAGTTCGATGAGGAGAACAACATCTCCTATGCAAGGGCGCTCGAGCAGGCGGGGGTGCACGTCGTCTACGGACCGTTGGACCTCAAGGTGCACGCCAAGATCTGCATGGTGGTGCGCAAGGAGCGCAAGGGCATCGTCCGCTACTGCCACCTCTCCTCAGGCAACTACAACAACGTGACGACCAAGGTCTACGGCGACCTGGCCTACATCACCACCAACCGTGAGACCGGGGTAGACGTCTCCAACCTCTTCAACGCCCTGACCGGGTACTCGAACATCTCTCAATACAACCAGCTTCTGGTCGCTCCCACCGGTCTCAGGTCCGGGATCCTGGATAGGATTCATCGCGAAACAGATCGCCATCTCGAGTTCGGCAACGGACTGATAGCATGGAAGCTGAACGGACTTCTGGACAAGGCCGTCATCAAGGCCCTCTACCAAGCTTCGCAAGCGGGGGTGGCGGTGCGATTGAACGTGCGGGGGCTCTGCTCCCTCCGTCCGGGAATTAAGGGCGTGAGCGAGAACATCACCGTGACGTCGATCGTGGGCCGTTTCCTGGAGCACTCGCGCATCTACTACTTCCGCAACGGTGGCGAGGAGGAGGTCCTCCTGGGAAGCAGCGACATGATGCCACGAAACCTCGACAAGCGCGTGGAGCTGCTTTTCCCCGTCCAGGACGCTAAGATAAGGAGGGCCCTGGTGAAGCAGATACTCGATGTCCACCTCCGCGACAACGTCAAGGCCCGACAACTTCGGGCCGACGGCAGCTATGTCAAGGTCCGGCCCAAGAAGGGCGAGGCGGCCCTAGATTCGCAGAAGCACTTCCTAGAGCACAGGGGAGAGTGGCATGAGGACTGAGCCCGACCCCAGCTGGAGGAGGCTCTGGTCGGAGGCCTCGGTCGACCATATGGAGGGCATGATGCGCGAGGGCGAGGGCGTGATCGCCCAGGATGACGTGGAGAACGTGCATCGAATGCGCGTGGCCTCCCGCCGGGCCAGGGCCGCGCTCGACACCTTCGAGGACTGCCTTCCTCCGGAGAAGGTGGGATCCCTGAGGAAGGAGATCAGACGCATAACCCGTGCCTTGGGGGCGGCGAGGGATGCGGACGTGCAGATCGGGTTCCTCGCCGAGATACTACCCTCCAAGGGACCGAAGGAGGCTCCAGGCATCAAGCTCGTCCTCCGGTGGAAGACGCAGGAGCGCGCCAAGCTCCAGGCTCCCTTGGTGAGGGCGCTACGAGGGTTGGAGGAGCGCGGATTGCTATTCCAGATGCTCGAGCACTTCCGAACCGAGAGGGACTCCCTGAGGAAGCAGGGCGTGCCCGGGAGGTCACCTGCCGCCTATGAGAACGCCTGGAGGCGGGTCCGGGGCAAGATGGAGGAGCTCCTGGAACATGAGGGCTACGTCCATCAGGAGGGGGCTATCGAAGAGCATCATGCCATGCGCATCTCCGCCAAGCGCCTACGCTACGCCCTGGAGATGGTCGGGGAGCTATTCGACGACCGCCTGGAGATGGATATCTCACGGATCAAGAAGCTGCAGGATCTCCTGGGCGACGTGCATGACTGCGACGTCTGGATACAGGAGATGGACAGGCTCATCTTGGACCTTCGCCAAGGGAAGCTCGAGCTGCCCCAAGGGATGAGCCCCAAGTTGGTGCGGCCAGGCTTGGTCTTCCTACGCGAAGATCGTTCCAAAAGGAGGCGGGAAGCCTATCGAGAGTTCGTAGAGCTGTGGGATTCCATGGCAGCAGAGGGCTTCCTCGATTCCTTGCTCAGGAGACTGGAGGCCGCGGCGGAGCAGACGGAGGACCTGGCCTCGAAGGCCATCGAGGCGCTCACTGCGGACCCCGGCATCAAGATCGCCGTCATTGGGGACGTGCATGGTAACCTGCAGGCATTGGAGGCAGTGCTGCGGGACGCGGAGAGGCGAGGCTGCAGGGTTTTGCTCAACACCGGCGACATGCTAGGCTATGGAGCCGACCCGGAGCAGGTGGCTAGTCTGCTGCGCTCCAAGCCCTGCATCAGCGTCATCGGCAACTACGACCTGAAGGCGTTCCGCATCCATGACCACAAGGACCTCTGGCCGGGGGACAAGTCCAAGGACAAGTTGCTGGCGTTCGAATGGGCGTACGAGCACATCTCTCCCGCCACCCGCGCCTGGCTCAGGTCCCTGCCCCAGGAGCTGCGCATGGAAGTGGGAGGATTGAGACTACTGATGGTGCATGGGAGCCCCGACTCCATGGACGAGCACCTCGGTCCTGAGACCCCGGAGAGGAGGCTGGAGGAGATCGCCGATGCGGCCGGAGCGGACCTCGTGATCATGGGCCATTCGCACCTGCCCATGTCCAGAAAGGTGAAGGGGGTGCGCTTCCTCAATCCGGGCTCAGTGGGAAGACCGGACGACGGGGACCCTCGAGCGTCGTACGCCCTGCTCCAGCTAAGCCCCCTCCGCGCCTCTTTGCATCGGGTCAGGTACGACGTGAAGGCAGCGGCTCGCGCAATCAAGGACGCGGGTCTGCCCAAGCGCTTCGCGAAGATGATAATCGAGGGGCGGGCGTACGACCGGGTGGCCGAGAAGGAAGGAAAGAAGGCCAGTCATGATTCTGCACTGAGCAAGGCGTGGAAGGTGGCCCGCTCCTATCTCGGGAAGGACCCTCACACCGACCAGGTCACCAGGTTCTCCATGGTGCTCTTCGACTGCTTGGCGGGAAGGCTCGACCTCTCCGAGAGGGACCGCTTCTGGCTGGAGTGCGCGGCGGTGCTCCACGACATCGGCTGGAGCGAGGGCAGGAGGGGCCATCACAAGGCTAGTCTACGCCTGATCATGGAGGAGGACGCCCTTCCATTCGACAGGGAGGAGAGGAGGGCGATTGGCTGCATCGCCCGCTATCACCGCAAGGCGCCCCCCGACCCCAGCCATGCCCACTACTCCAACCTCGGCCGTAAGGAGAAGAGGAAGGTGGCCTCCTTGGCCGCCATTCTCCGGGTCGCGGATGCCCTGGACTGCTCGCATGACATGAAGGTGCGGTCCCTCCGCTGCCGGCTCGCCCCCGACAAGCTCGTCCTGCTCTGCACCGCGGCATCGGGCCTGGAAATGGAAGAGAGGGAGGTCCTGAAGAAGGGCGACCTGCTCAGGGAAGTGGCGGGCTTGGAGATCGAGGTGCGCAGGGAGGCTAGGAAATGAGCTTCCCCGGGAAGGTGGTCTCGTTCATCGACATCGGCACGAACTCCATCCGCACCGCGGTAGTCCGGCTAAATCCCAATTACTCATATTCCATCCTCTCCAGGCAGAAGCAGGTGGTACGCCTGGGCGAAGGAGAATTCCTCGAGCACATGCTCATCCCCGCCGCCATGGAGAGGTGCGTGGTGGTGTGCAAGCGCTTCGTGGAGATGGGTCGAGCCTACGGGGCCGAGGAGTTCGTGGCCTTGGCCACCTCCGCTACCCGCGAGGCCAAGAACCAGGGCGAGCTGCTGGAGCGGTTGCGCAAGGAGGTGGGCATCGAGGTCAGGGTGATCCCTGGTAAGGAGGAGGCCCGCCTCATTTACCTGGGAGTCTCGACGACCTTCCACCTCCAGGACCGTTTCGGCGTGTTCATCGACATCGGGGGCGGCAGCACCGAGATCTCGGTGGGGAACCAGTCCGATTACGTCTACCTGGACAGCCTGAAGCTCGGCGCCATCCGCTTGAGCGAGCTCTTCATCTCCGAGGAGGAGACCGGGCCAATCGGCCCGGAGAAGTACGCCCAGATGAAGAAGTCGGTGCGCAGCGAGATCGTCCGTACCGTGCAGAAGGTCAAGCGTTACAGGATCGACCTGGCGGTGGGGACCTCAGGGACCATAATCAACTTGGGCGAGGTGGCGTCTCGCAACCTCAACGGAACGCAGGGAAAGGACAACGTCCTCACCCTGCCCAAGCTCAAGAAGACCATCGCCCTGCTATGCTCCCTAGGTCTCAAGGAGAGGAGGGGGCTTCCGGGCATCAACCCGGAGCGGGCGGACATCATCATCGGCGGGGCGGCGATACTCGAGACCTTGATGGAGGAAATCGGCATCCAGGAGCTGGCGGTCTCAGAGCGCGGCCTGCTCGACGGTATGCTGGTAGATTACCTTTCGCAGATCGAGGGCTTCCCCAGCCACCAGAAGATGTCGGTGCGGGAGAGGAGCGTCCTCCAGCTCGGCCGCTCCTGCAATCTCGATGAGCTGCACGCCGAGACCATCTCCCGCCTCTCGCTGGAGATGTTCGACACCGCCAAGGAGGAGGGAATGCACGAGTTCGGTGCGAGGGAGAGGGAGCTGCTGCGCTATTCCGCCTACCTCCACGACATCGGGGACTTCATCAGCTTCACCAACCACCATCAGCATTCGTACTACATCGTCCGCAACGCCGAGCTGCTCGGCTTCGACCAGAGGGAGATCGAGATCATGGCGAGTTTGGCCAAGTTCCACCGGAAGAAGTCGCTGGGGAAGAGAAGTTCGGAGCTCGAAGGCCTGGACCCCTCGGCGCAGAGGATCGTGGTCTCCCTGTCCTCCTTGCTGCGCATCGCCGAGGCCTTGGACCGGAGCCATTGCGCCTTGATCGATCACGCTCGCTTCATCAATGCCAACAAGGATGAGGCGGTTCTCGAGGTCGCAGCCCGCGGGGATTGCGAGCTCGAGCTCTGGGGAGCGGAGTCGCAGGAGAAGGGGTTCCGCAAGGCCTTCGACCGGGACCTGCGCATCCGCTTCAAGATGTCCACGGCCTTGGACGAGGTGCGCTGAGCAAATACTTATCCGTCGTCCTCCCTGCTAGATTCGAGATCATGGGCCTGGAGGATTACAAGGCCAAGAGGGACTTCCGCAGGACCCGGGAGCCAGAGGGGACGGAGGGCGAGGGACTGGACGGCATCTTCGTCGTCCAGGAGCACCACGCCTCCCACCTGCATTACGATTTCCGGCTGGCCTTGGATGGCGTATTGAAGAGCTGGGCGATCCCCAAGGGCGTCCCGGAGGAGCCGAAGGTGAAGAAGCTCGCGGTGCAGACCGAGGATCATCCCATGGACTATGCGGACTTCGAGGGCTCCATCCCCAAGGGGGAGTACGGCGCGGGCGAGGTGAGGATCTGGGACAAGGGCACTTTCCAGCTTAGGGAAAGGGGCGAGGACAAGCTGGTGTTCGCCCTGCAGGGGGCCCGCCTCAAGGGAACCTATGCGCTGGTGCGGTTCAAGGGCAAGGAGAAGCAGGCCAAGAACTGGCTGATCATGAAGCTGTGATGGCTTTGCCCATCCCTCAGGAAAATTAGAAGAATTGAAAGGAAAAAAGATTGGAGCGTCGAATTGGATTACTTCTTCATTATCTTCATCCAGCCGCCGCTCTCAAAGACCGCTAGACCTCTCTTGCTTAGGGTCTTCTCGAAGTCCTCCCAGGAAACGATCTCTAGGCGAGCGTTGTTCCCCTTTGTGAACTGGACCCCGTTCGTCCCCTTAACGCGGCCGGGCTTCAGGCCTTTCTTTTTTGCGATCTCCTTGGCCTTGTCGAGGCTTATTTTCTCCATCACCAAATAATATCCCTCCTGTTCAGTTTCCTGGCCATGTGCTGGCACATGACCCAGTAAGTAATACATTGGACCTATATATAAAATTTATCCTATAATGAGACCGTTCCAGTAAATCTTGCCTTTAATATCTTTCCCTCTTTTTCAAAGATTGCTGGATGAAGCTGGATGGAGAGCCAGGAGCGACACGAAAAATGCGAAAATCAAGAGGCCGCCCAGCCCGCGAGCCGGAAAAAGGTTTATCTTGATTTCTCGCGCTTAAGAGGTCGTTCAAATGTCGTTATTCGGTTCTTCGGGTATCAGAGGATTGGTAGGCAAGGTCATCACCCCGGACCTGGCCATGGGCATTGGTGCTGCCGTAGGCTCCCTGAGCCGTGAGGTCTTGCTGGCCAAGGACACCAGGACCAGCGGGGACATGATGGTGAGCGCCTTGAGCGCTGGGATCACTTCCACCGGTGCGAACGCCTCCTATGCGGGCATGGTGCCCACGCCGACATTGGCCAGAGCGGCGGAGGCCTACGATTGCGGGCTCATGGTCACCGCCTCGCACAATCCTCCGGAGTATAACGGAGTCAAGGTCTGGAACCCCGACGGGTCGGCCTTCGACACCGCTCAGATGCGTCAGCTGGAGGGCCTGATAGAAGGCAAGGGATACCGCTTGGCGGATTGGAGGGGTGTGGGAAGGTGCGCGGCGCACACAGGTGCCATAGAGGATCACATCTCCGCGGTCCTGGACTCGGTCGAGCCCGCCAAGGCCAAGGTGATATTGGACTGCGGGTGCGGGGCCACGACCCCGGTCAGCCCAATACTCCTGCGAAAGCTCGGATGCTCGGTCCTAGGGATCAACTGCCAGCCGGACGGCCACTTCCCAGGCAGGCTTCCCGAGCCGACCGAGGAGAACCTGACCGTCCTCAAGCAACTCATGATCAAGAAGGATGTCGATATCGGCCTGGCCCATGACGGGGATGGGGACAGGATGGTCGCCTTCGACGAGAAGGGAAGGTTCATCGATGGCGACCGATTGTTAGCCCTGTTCACGACCTTCCTCGGAGCGAAGGACATCGTCGCCCCGGTGGACGCCTCGATGGTCCTCGATGACCTGGTGGAGGGGCGGGTGATCAGGACGAGGGTGGGGGACGTCTATGTCGCCGAGGCCTTGAAGGCACATGGCATCGAGTTCGGTGGCGAGCCCTCCGGGACGTTCATCTTCCCGGGCGAGACTTATTGCCCGGACGGGGTCTATGCCGCCGCCTTGCTAGCCTCAATGATTCAGGATGAGAAGCTATCCAAGATGGTGGACAGCGTGCCGAGGTATCCGGTCTCCAGGACATCATATCCGTTCGATCTTAAGGGAAGGAAGGCCCTTGAATCCAAGCTCGAGAAGGCCATGGCCTCGCTCAGGTGCTTGGAGCTGATCACTGTGGACGGATACCGAGCGCAATTCGAGGAGGGTTGGTTCCTGGTCCGCCTTTCCGGCACGGAGCCGAAGCTGCGCTTGACGGTGGAGGCGAGAAAGGATAAGGACCTCAAGGGCTTAGTGTCCAAGGCGGACAAAGTCGTGAGGGAGTGTCTACGATGAAAGCGTTGGTCTTGGCAGCGGGGGAGGGCACCAGGCTCAGGCCGCTCACATCCAATGTGCCTAAGCCGTTGCTATTGGTCGCGGGGAAGCCTTTCCTGAGCCACATCTTCGGGGCGTTAAAGGCCGGTGGCGTCAAGGATGTCGCCCTCCTGGTCGGATGGAAGGCCAATCGGATCAAGGAGTTCTATGGCGACGGGTCGGACATGGGCCTAAGCATCACCTACCTGGAGCAGAGGGAGAGGATGGGCACGGCCGACGCAGTGGGCCACGCCGATGGATTCATGGACGAACCTTTCTTCTGCGTCAACGGGGACGTGGTCATCTCCGAGCTGGACGTCAAGGAGATGTACTCCATATTCGAGGCGAAGCACAAGACGGTCATGGGGGCGGTGACGGTCCCCAACCCATCCTCCTTCGGGGTGATCGAGGAGAAGGAGGGCAAGCTCATACGCATATTGGAGAAGCCCAAGCTCCCGCCCTCGGACCTGATCAACGCCGGCATGTTCGTCTTCACCCCCGACATCTTCCAGGAGATCCGAAGGACGGGCAGGTCGCCCAGGGGGGAGTACGAGATAACCGACACCTTGACCAGCCTGGCGAGGTCCGAAGGGGTGATGGTGCATCGCATCGCCACCGATTGGATAGACGTCGGCCGGCCCTGGGACCTGCTCAAGGCGAACGAGATATTCATGTCGCGGTTGGTAGGACGGGTGGAGGGGGAGGTCGAGCCCGGAGCCACGCTGAAAGGGAACGTGGTGGTGGAGAAGAGCGCCTTGATCCGGTCAGGATCGTACATCCTCGGGCCCGCGTACATATCCAAGGGATGCGAGGTCGGGCCCAACTGCTACATCCGGGGGGGGACCTGCCTCGGCCCGAATGTGAAGGTCGGCGCCTCAGTGGAGGTCAAGAACTCGATAATCATGGCGGGGTCGCATGTCCCGCATCACAACTACGTTGGGGACAGCATCATTGGGGAGAGGTGCAACCTCGGTGCCGGGACCAAGGTCGCCAACCTGCGCTTCGACGACAGGAACGTGAAGGTCGCCACGGGCGGCAAGGTCATCGATTCCGGGAGGCGGAAGCTGGGCGTGATCATGGGCGATGACGTTAAGACCGGCATCAATTCCAATATCGACGCTGGCACCATCATCTGGGAAAACTCGTTCATCGGACCGGGGGCGATGGCCAAGGGCAACATCGGCCCGGGCAGCAGGGTCTATTGAGGCGTCACCCGACGACCTTCAGCTCCACCCTCTCGCCATTGGAATTATAGGCCTTCCAGCTGGTCTCGTCGAAAGGCAAGCAGGTTATTATATGCACCCCTCCGAAGTGGGAGAAGAACTGCAGGTCGGCATCCGACGGCCGGTTGGAGTGCCCAGGATGCGAATGCACGGTGCCGATCACGCTGTAATCGATGGGGAGCATATTGGTGTGCATTATGCCATGGCTGTCGCCCTGGACCGTGCCAGGTAGCACGATTAGCTCGGTGATCACGCCCTCCTCGGCCTTCAGTACGGCCAGGAACTCGTTGGGGAAGGTCTCTATGGCCGACTCGTTGATCATGCGCAAGGCCTCCTTGTTGACGGCGTAGGTCTTCCTCATGCCCAGCACGGCCCGCCCGTAAGCTTCTCGCGCATCTTGGTGTAGAACGTCCTGCCCAGGGAGACGAAGCGGGCGGTCTTGTCCGAGGTGGTGAAGCGCACCTCCTCATGACCTTCCATGTCCACCTGCTCCTGCCCATCGAACACGATCACGCACGGCTTGGGGCGCATGACCTCGATCCGGATGTCGCTGTCCGCCGGCACGACCGTGGGACGCCCGCCGAACTTGAATGGGGCCATGGGCGCGATGACCAATGCCTTCAGCCTTGGGTCGAGGATGGGGGCCCCGACCGACATGGCGTAGCAGGTGGAGCCCGTCGGGGTGGAGACGATTATGCCGTCCGCCCTCACGTCGAGCGCCAGCTCGTCATCGACGAAGACCCGGAAGTTCCTGAGCTTGGCTATGTGCGCGGTGTGGACCACCACCTCGTTGGTGGCATCCATCATGCGCTCCCCCTTGAAGTCGGTCCGAAGCTTGGACCTCCCTTCGATGGTGTACTCCTTGTGAAGGATGCACTCCAGCCCGTCCTCTACCATGTCCTCCTGCACCTCGGTCAGGAAGCCCAGGTCGCCGGCGTTGATGCCGAATATGGGGGCGCCGTTCTTCATGAGGGCGCGTAGTATGGTGCCGTCCCCGCCGATGGTCACCATCACCTCCACGTTCATGTCCTCGATGTTCATCCCCTTCTCGCCCAGCACCTTAGCCACGTTCTTCTCCAGCAGCAGCTCCTGCCCCTTGAGCGTGTCGCGCACCAGGCGCGAGAGCCTTAGGGCATCGGGAACGTTGACGTTCGCGGTGAGTCCGAACTTCACATGACCACCTTCTTCACTTCCTCGTCGCCGTAGGCCAGGAAATTGCTCCTTTCCTGGAGATCGAACTTCATATCCAGGGGACGGCCCGAAAGGTCGACTATCTCCCCGCCCGCCTCCCTCAGGATCAGGACCGAGGCGGCGATGTCGACCACCCTAATGGACCTCTCATACACCTCGCAGCTCATGTAGTAAGCGTCGGCCTTGCCCTCGGCGAGGAGGCACATCTCCAATGAGGCGCAGCCTAGCGCCCTGGCCCTCACCCCCATCTTAGCTAAGCGGAAGTTGTCCACGCTGGAGTACTTGCCCAGGTAGACGAGGAAGATGCTCTTGTAGGGGTTGAAGGAGCGGGTCTGGATGCGCTCACCGTTGAGGGCCGCGCCCTTGCCTCTCTCGGCATAGTAGGTATCGCCGGTTACCAGGTTCTGCACTAGGCCGGCCTCCACGTCACGCAGGCTTCTCTGGCCGATGGCGAGCGAGACGGAATAGAATGGCAGCCCCATGGCCGAATTGTAGGTGCCGTCGATCGGGTCGATCACCAAGGTCTTGGACTTCTTCCGGTCCACGAACCCGATCTCCTCGGAGAGCACGTTGTAGGGCAGGTCCCGCTCCTCCACCAGCTGGAGGATGACGTCCTCTGCCAACTTGTCCACGGCGCAGGTGGGGGTGCCGTCCGCCCCTTGGTAGAGCTCCTCGGTCCGGTCATGGCTCCTTGGGAGGGCGCGCTCGGCCTCCCTGACCTTCCTAGCCATCAGATGCAGTATGTCCCTCATCGCCCCGAAGTATGGTCTGTTCTGCTTAAATGCTTCACCAGTCCCTTTGGGCGCGAGCGCTGGAGCTGCCGCCGAGGGCAACTGTATTAATGCGTAAGGCGATTCCCGAAGGTCAGGGGAGAGCCTTCTATCATTGAATGGCTGGACAGTTGATCGGATGGAGAAGAAGCTGTTGCGTTTGGGGGGGATCGCACCCGAGGACAGAGCGTCGGTGGGAGCCAAGGCTGCCAACCTATCGTCCTTGGCTAGCTCGGGGTTCAAGGTCCCGGAAGGCTTCGTTATCCCCATCCAGACCTATAACAAGTTCCTGGAGAAGCTGGCCCTTGAGCCGGAGATAGGGCTGATCTTGGGGGGGATAGATTTCGATGACGAGGTTTCCCTGGAGGTTTGCGCCAAACAGGTGCGCGAGCTCGTCCTCAAGGCGGACGTCGAGCCATGGGTGCGCAGGGAGTTCGCCGATGAGCTCGGGGCGATGGGGGCGGACTCGCTCTGGGCCGTGAGATCCTCCGCGGTGGCCGAGGACCTGGCCGAGGCATCGTTCGCCGGCCAGCAGGACACCTACCTCAACGTGCCTCGCGACGACGTCCCGCTGTTCGTCAAGAGGTGCTGGGCCTCCTTCTATAATGATCGGGCCATCGCCTACCGCCACAATGCCGGTATCCCTCAGACCGGGGGCGGTATCGCAGTCATCGTGCAAAGGATGGTGGACGCCCGCTCCGCAGGCATCCTGTTCACCCGCGATCCGATCGACCAGGAGGACAAGCACATGATAATCGAGTCCTCCTGGGGATTGGGGGAGAGCATCGCCTCCGGCATAGTGGTCCCGGACCGTTTCCACATCGAGCGCAGGACCAGCAGGATCGTCAAGCGGGACATCTCGCGCAAGTCCAAGGCGGTCTACCTCAACTCGAAGGGGCAGGGACCGGTCGACGTGGAGGTGGCTAGGCAGACGGAGCCCTCAGTGACGGACGACGAGGCTAAGGAGATCGCGTCCCTAGGCAAGCGGCTGGAGGAGCACTTCAAGGGGCCGCAGGACGCCGAATGGGCCATCGAGGACGGCGTCATCTTTCTGCTCCAGTCAAGACCGATAACCACGCTCGGCAAGAAGGGCGACACGCTCTGGACCAGGGGCTACGGCGACGAGTATTGGTCCGACGTCACTTCGCCTCTCTTCTATTCGTGGCTCGGTTACTATCTCACGGAGATCGTCAACCACGAGGGGGCCAGGGTCATGGGTTATTGGGACCTGGCCGAATTGGAGCTGCTCCGCCTCCATAAGGGCCACGTCTACTTCAACACCGAGGTGCTGGAGGGCATCTTCTGCTACAACCCCCGCTTCTCGCGCACCAAGGAGCTGCTGAACTACTTCCCGGAGAAGGACCAGGAGCGCATCGCCAATGCCCGGGCGCGAATGGGGAAGAGGGCGTTGGCGGAGCTGAGGATCGCGATCATCGACCCGGACGGGATGATGAGCCGGACGGACAAGGCATATAGGAAATGGGCGGAGGGCTTCATGGTATATTGCCAGAGATTCGACTCCTACGACCTGCCCAATTACACCAACGAATCGCTGGAGGAGGTGTTCTGGGAGCTGGAGGCGGCCTTCATCAAGCACTACCGCCTCATCCGCTATGGGATGGTGACGCACTCCATAGGCACCAACCTCATCCTCAAACGCTTGCTCACGGATTGGCTGGATGACAGGAGCGGGGAGCTGTACTCCAAGCTCATCTCCGGCCTCCCGGACAACAAGACCATCAAGACCAACATCGCCCTGGCGAAGCTGGCAGCGAAGGCTAAGGAGGACCGCCTGGTGATGGAGTACATCGAGAGGCTCCCCTCGGCGGAGTTCGCCGAGGTCATGAGGCAGGACCCCCGCTTCGCTGGCTTCCGCCAGAGCTTCGATTCCTTCATCGCCGAGTATGGGTGCCGGTCCCACACCAGGGAGCTGTTCTTCCCCCGATGGGCGGACGATCCTGGCCTGGTCGTGGACATCGTCAAGTCGCTCTCCCAGGCCGCGGACCTGGACCTGGAGCGGATGGAGAGGGAGAAGATCGCTGAGAGGGTCGCTACCGAGAAGATCGTCCTCGAGAAGGTGCGGGACATGAAGGGAGGGTGGGTGAGGAGGAAGGCGGTGAAGCTGGTGATGGGCTATGCCCAGACCTATCTCCAGTTCCGGGAGAACCAGCGCTTCTACCTGGACCACATCCTCCTGCGGACCAGGCGCCTCTTCAACGAGTACGGGCGGAGGTTCCAGGTGAAGGGGCACATCCCGAGGCAGGACGACATCTACTTCCTCGGCCGGCAGGAGATATTCCAGATCGCCAAGGAAGGAGTGAAGGACCAGGACGAGCTCCTGGCCAGGATCATCTCCCGGAGGAGGGAGTTCGACCGCTGGCGCAACCGGCTCCCGCCCAAGTTCCTCAGGGGCAGCGTGGAGTTCGACGACGCCGTCTACAAGCTTGGCAACGTCGTGAAGATCCCAGGCACCTCGGCGAGCCCGGGGGTCGTCAGGGGGTCGTTGCGCATAGTCGACTCCATCGAGCACCTCTCCGAGGTCAGGGAGGATGAGATACTGGTCACGTCCAACACCGACCCTGGCTGGACCGCGGTCTTCTCCAAGATCGGAGGCCTTGTTACTGAGACGGGGGGCATACTATCGCACGGCGCGGTGGTGTCCAGAGAATACGGTATCCCGGCGGTCACGGCGGTCAAGGGAGCGACGAAAATATTAAAGACAGGGCAGAAGGTAACCCTCGACGGTAATGAGGGAATCATCTACCTAGAGGAGATGTGAATTCTTTGAGCAGCGATGTCATCCACGAGTTCGGAAGCCAAGAGGAATGGAACGAGAGCTTCTACTTCAACTTCTATGACCGAGGGCAGGATATCTGCGGATTCATGCGCATCGGTCTGAAGCCGAACAAGAAGCAGAAGGACGTTTTCTGCTTCCTCATGCTGCCGGACGGCAGCGTTATGGGCATGAAGGACTCGGTGGCCATGGAGGACAACGAGCTGACGGCCAGCGGGCTGAAGCTCGTGAAGGTGGAGGACGAACGGACATGGCATCTGGAGTTCTCGGGCGAGCTCCCCAAGATGCACAAGGATGCGGAGAAGGAGAGCGTCTCCTTCGCCTTGGACTTCACCGCCCTGAACAACATCTACGACTACCGCGAGAGCGTGAGCGGGGACAAGGAGAAGATGGCCCAGGCCGTGGCCTCGGAGCACACCGAGCAGTTCGGCAAGACCACAGGCAAGCTGAACATCGGCACCAGGGTCTACGACATCAACGCCCTGGGCGAGAGGGACCACTCCTGGGGGGTCCGCGATTGGACCGCCCCGAGGATGTGGGTCTGGATCACCTGCCAGTTCGACGATGGCTACGCCTTCAACCTCACCAAGCTCTTCATGGACAAGGGAGAGGTGGACGCGGGCTTCATCCACATCGATGGCAAGAACGTGCCCATCATGCGCGCGGACATCGTCACCGAGTACAATCGCGACAACAGCCCTAACACCGTCTACATGGCCTTGCATGACAAGGAGGGCGATGTGCACGGGGTGAAGGCCGTCGTCAAGCACAAGGCCACCATGCCCTTCGCCTCCCGCGACGGCAAGGTGGTCTCGCACATGCACGAGTGCCTGGCGAAGTTCACCTTGGACGACGACGTGGGCTACGGCATCGTCGAGTACTTGATCAGGAAGTAATCTTCTTAGAAATTGAGGCGGACGGTGGCGGCTTGGGTTTTTCCCGGGCGCTCCGCTATTTCTGCGCCCCCCAGCTCTTCATCATCGTCGAGAGGTTGAACATGCTGCAATATTCGTCCCTGAGCTCGCGGGCCATGCTGGGGGGCATGCCGTTCTCGATCAGGGTCCGATAGAACTCCCTCCCCGCGAGCTTGGCCTGCTTCTTCATGCGCAGATAGGACGTGAACAGGGCCCAGAGCATGCGAGGTAGCCGGACCATGAATATGGCTACGACCTCTGGCATCTCTTCCTTGGTGGCGTTGGCCATTCGAGGCCCTCCTAGCCCTTGCCCTTCCCCACATCCCCTGCCAGGTCCCGGCTCAGACCGCCGGAGAAGATGTTCTTCAGCATGCCTCCCAGTGAGACATTGCTCATGTACTCCTTGGTCAGGGTGAAGGCCTGCTCCTTGGTCATGCCAGCGTCCACAAGCGCCTTGTAGAATGCTGCGACTGACTGACCGAACCTCTCTCCCTCCGCGGCGCTGTACAATATCTTAGTGATCTTGTCCAGCAGCTCGGGCACGCTCTCCCCGATGACGTCGAATATCCGCCTCAGCTGTTCCGGGTCCGGCATCTCGTCTTTTCCTTCTGCCATTTATCTCACACCTCTCTTCCGCCTCTGGATCTAGATCTTGTTTGGATCCTCATGTTGCGATATCTCGGGGCTTCCCGCCCCGCCTCGGACAGAGGGACGGGTGGCCACCTTATTTGGACAATCCGAGCACTTGTGACCATTTGCGCACCACCTCCTCCGATATCTCATAGGCCTTCTCCTTCCGGTCCGATTTCTCTTTGACCAGGCCTTCGGCGACCAGCTCCCCCAGGCGGTCGCGCACTATCCTCCGCGAGGACGAGCCCCTCCGCGCCCGAAGCTCCTCGGTGACCTCGGAGATGTTGAGGCCTGGCTTGTCCAGGAGGATGCGCATGATCTCCTTGGAAATGGGGTCCTTGACCTGGGGCAGGATGGTGTCGATGCTCACGACACCGTGCTTCTGGTACAGGTCCATGAGCCGAAAGTACTTCTGGACCGTGTCCTGGAACATGGAGAGCTGGCGCACCAGCTCGGAATAGGGCTCCGCTACCTTCCTCAGGGTGGACTCGAGCTCCTCGATGCGCTCGCTGAGCTCCTCGATGCGCTTCGCCTCCTCGGAGTCCGCCACGCGGCTCTTATGGCCCGCTGTGATTTTAAGTCTAACCTCCATGTCCCTGGGAAGAGGATGGAAGAGACGCGGCTGGTCGAAACCCGGGCTAAGGGGGTCTATTGGGACGGGGAACGCCTGTTGACGAGGAACTATGCGCCTGGCGCAAAGGTCTATGGAGAGAGGCTGCTCACCTTCGAGGGCGTCGAGTACCGGGAGTGGTCGCCTAGCCGCAGCAAGCTCGGCGCGTATCTCCGTCTTGGCGGGCTCAGGTCCCCATTCAACGAGGATTCGCGCGTGCTCTATCTTGGCGCCGCCTCCGGCACCACCGCAAGCCATGTCGCCGACATGGCTCGCAACGGCACGGTCTACTGCGTCGAGATCTCACCCCGCTCCTTCAGGGACCTGGTCAAGGTTTGCGAGGAGCGGAGGAACATGGTGCCCATCCTAGGGGATGCCACCAGGCCTCAGGACTTCTCCTTTCTGGTGGAGAGGGCGGACATCGTCTACCAGGACATCGCCCAGAAGAACCAGGCTGGCATCTTCGCCAATGCCATGAGGGCGTTCAGCGCGCGCTCTGGCATGCTGTCCCTCAAAGCCCGCTCCGAGGACGTGACCCGCGACCCCGAGAGGATATTTGAAGAAGCGCGGTCGCAATTGACCAAGGAAGGGTTCCAGGTCCTCGACCTTATGGACTTGGCGCCCTTCGAGAAGGATCATGCCATGATCGTGGTGAGCGCATGAAGTGGGTCTACTGCATCTGCTATGTCGGGGACAGGTTCGTGATGGTCTACAATCCTACGAGGAAAGGATGGGAGATGCCCGGCGGGCACATCGAGTTGAACGAGGCGGCGGAGCACGCGGCCATCCGCGAGGTCAGGGAGGAATGCGGATGCGACATGACCCCGGTGGCCTTCGTGGTGCGCAGGGACGGCGTCGTCTTCTGCGGCGAGCTGACGTGCCCTGCGGACGTCAAGGGCGACGCGGAAATGCAATGGGACATGTTCTCCGAGCTGCCCTCCCCTCTCGCGTTCGGGGAGGAGGAGTACGCAGATGTCCTTTCGTGGTCGAAGGAGAAGATGGCGGAACACCGCTCTGGTAAGAAGGAGTTCGGCTCGCTCTTCTGACGCGGCGCGCGCAACGCTCAACACTTATATACTAGGATGGGAATGGGCTTGTACTTCGCCACTGGTATAAACACTTTAGTCAGTATAATCCAGGAATGATGATCATATGGCAAAAATGCATGCGCGAAGGAGGGGCAAGTCCGCCTCCGCAAAGCCCCTGGTGACCGAGAACCCCGAGTGGGTCACCATGTCGAAGGAGGAGATCGAGCAGATGGTGGTCAAACTCGCCAAGGAAGGCATGACCTCCGCCAAGATCGGTCTCGTCCTCAGGGATAACTATGCCGTGCCGAGCGTACGCCTCGCCACCGGCAAGACGGTTTATGAGATATTGACAGAGCATGGGATGAAGCCCGAGATACCCGACGACCTCATGGCATTGATGAGGCGGGCCATCAACGTCAACATCCACATGCTCGAGAACAAGAAGGACATGGCCAACAACCGCAACCTCCAGCTCATCGAGTCCAAGATCCGCCGCTTGGTGAAATACTACAAGCGGGAAGAGGTTCTCCCCCAGAACTGGGAATATAGCCTCAAGAACGCGGAACTGCTGCTCGAGTGAGGGCTGATGGAAGGAGAAGGCCTTCCCAAACCATTCTTTTCCCTTCTATCCCAGGCCGCAGAAGAGGTCTGCAGGCACCCTGAGGTCCGAGTGCTGACCCACTACGACGCGGACGGCATCTCCTCCGCGGGCATCATCGCCAACGCGCTCCTGCGCAAGGGCATCCGCTTCCAACTGACCCTTTCCAAGAGCTTGGACGCGGAGACCGTCCAGGCCGTGGGACGTGGGTCCAAGTGCCTCATCCTGGCGGACATGGGCTCCTCCTTCCTCTCGGAGCTGGAGCAGCTGGGGTGCCCCGTGGTGGTCCTGGACCATCACGCTCCTGTGGGAGGTTCGAGCAAGGTCATCCATGTGAATCCCCACCTCTTCGGAATCGACGGGATGACGTCTGGTTGCGCCGGGGCGGTGAGCATGATGTTCGCCGTGGCCATGGACGAGAGGAACTGGGACCTGCTGCCCATCGCCTTCGCTGGAATCGTCGGTGACAGGCAGCATATCCGTGGCCTGAGCGGAATCAACAGGTGGCTTCTGGAGGGCGGCCTTTCCAGGAAGGTGCTCGAACTCCGTCCGGGGTGCCTCCTGCCCGAGGGGAAGCTGGCAGACGAGCTGGCTGAGGGCTTCGAGCCCTTCATCATCGGCATCTCGGGGAACCTGCAGGGAGCAATGTCCCTTCTCAATGAGGCGGGGATTCCCGAGGACGCCTCGCTGGTGCAATTGAACGACAACGAGCGGAGGAAGCTGACCTCCCTGGTGGCCTTGCGCCTTCTGGAACAAGGTTGCACGACCTCGGCGATGGAGGAGCAGACCACGGACCGTTACTTCTTCCCCTCCTGGCAGACGACCGCGGACGATCTCGCTCAGTTGCTGAACGCTTGCGGCCGGACGGACCAGGAGGGCGTAGGCGTCGCCCTCACCCTGAAGGACGCCAAGGCCAGGCAGATCGCGGAGGGGCTGCGCAAGGAATACAGGTGGAGCGTCCTGGAGGCGATGAGGTCCATCGTCGATAGTGGGGTCTCGAAGAAACAGAACCTGCAATACTTTATCAGCACCAATCCTTCGCTTTCAGGGGTGCTAGCAGGGCTTACCATGCAGTTCGTCGGGGACTGCGACAAGCCCACCATAGCCCTGTCGATGCACGGGGACAAGGTCAGGGTCTCCTCCCGGGCCAATTTCAGGCTTGTGGAGAAGGGGGTGGACCTGGCGGTGGCGCTGCGCGAGGCCGCGGCCACGGTGGGAGGGCAAGGAGGGGGCCATGCGGTGGCAAGCGGGGCAACTATCGCCAAGGGCAAGGAAGAGGTCTTCCTACAGAAGCTGGACGAGATAATCGGCCAGCAGAGGTCCTCCAAGGGTACGGCCTGATCAGCTCTTCCAGGTGACGTTGACCTCATCGGTCCGGAAGCGCTGGTTCACCACCGTGTCCTCGACACCCATCCGGATCCCGGATCGATGCATTACCAGGCCGGTCCATGCGATCATGGCCCCGTTATCGATGCAGAGGGTCCTCTCGGGCACGAACATCTTGGCCCCTCTGTCCGAGGCCATGCGCTCCACCATATCCTGCAGGCGCTTGTTCTGGACCACGCCGCCGCCGAGCAGCACCTCGGACTTCTCCACATGGGCCATGGCCCTCTCCGTGACCTCAGTGAGCATGGCGAAGCAGGTCTCCTGGACCGAGTAGCAGATGTCCTCGATGCACTCTCCTTTCTCCTTGAGCACCAGGCATGCGGTCAGAATCCCCGAGAACGCCATGTCCATCCCCTTCACCGAATAGGGGAGCTCTAGCAGCTTCTTGCCCTCCTTCGCGGCCTTCTCGATCTTCGGGCCCGCGTAGTAGCCCAGGCCGATCTCGCGCCCGAGCTTGTCCAGCATATTGCCGATCCCGATGTCCAAGGTCTCGCCGAAGATGCGATAGCGCCCGTTGGCGAAGGCGATGACCTGGGTGTTGCCGCCGGAGGCATAGAGCAGGACAGGATCCTGCGCGAGGGTCTTGCCCCTCCCGATCTCCAGATGGGCTATGCAGTGGTTGACCCCGATTATCGGCTTGTCCAGGGTCAGGGACAGCGCCCTAGCGGCCGTCGCCACGGTCCTCAGGCACGGGCCCAAGCCAGGGCCTTGAGAGAAGGCGATCAGGTCAAGCTCCTTGGCCTTGAGGCCGGCGGTCTCTAGGGCCTTTTGGACGAGCGGGACGACGTTCTCCGCATGGTGGTTGGCCGCCTCCCTTGGATGTATCCCACCCTGCTCGGGCTTGTACATCTTTATCTCGTTGGCCAGGACGTTCGCTGCCTCATCGACTATCCCAACGCCCACAGTATGGGCGGTGCCTTCGATGCCTAGCGCGAACATGACAGGGATGCTAGGCGCGATGGCCTAATTAAACGTCACCGCAGCCTGCCACTGACTTCAGCTTGTCCATGATGTTGATGGCGCCTTCGGTGACCGTGTCGTCGACCACCAGGATGGGGGTGTGCTTGTTCAGCAGCTCGTAGTAGGCGGCCTCGGCCATGCCCTCAGCAGTCTCCATGTTGATGATGTTTACCTTTAGGCCAGGAGGGATGCGCTCCTTGATCCAGTCGCATTTCTGGCAGCCAGGCTTTGTGAATAACAATATCTCGGGCATCCAGCACCCTTTTTCTGGATAACAGGGAGGACCATAAAAAGGTACCGGGGGACCCGGAAAAAATGATGTACCGAGTAGGCCCTGTGCCTCCCGCATGGATGGACGGGTCGACCCTAAGCAGCGCTTCTCCGGGCGCGCGTCATCATATGCGAAGGCCAGGCCTGGCTATCCGCAAGATCTTTTCGACCATCTGTTCGTGGTCGGCGCTCTTGGCAAGGGATGCAAGGTCGCGGATCTCGGTTCAGGGACCGGCATCTTCTCCGAGCTCCTGCTCCAACACGGCGTCTCCGTATATGCCGTGGAGCCGAATCAGGAGATGCGGGAGCTGGCCGAAGCTAGACTGGGCGAGGTCCCTGACTTCCATAGCGTAGCTGGTAGCGCGGAGCGCACCACCTTGCCGGACAGGAGCATGGACGCGATAACGGCAGCGCAGGCGTTCCATTGGTTCGACCCCGATCTTACGAGGGAGGAGCTGAGACGGGTTCTAAAGCCAGGTGGGCAAGTGATAATGGTCTGGAACAACCGGGAGAAGGAGGCAGACCCGTTCAATCGAGCCTATTCAGAGCTGGTCGATCGATATTCGCGGGACAAGGACGAGATCGATGCCCTGCGCCAGGACCCGCAGGACCACTTCTATCCATCCGGCTACCATCACTCCCAGTTCCGGCACTGCAGGGATCATGACCTGGAGGGTCTAGAGTGCTTGATCACCTCAGCCTCCTACATGCCTAAGGAGGGCGAGCCAGGATTCCCACAGATGCTGGCGGAGCTGGGACGCGTCTTCGCCGAGCATCAGGTGGGGGGGAGGGTCACGATCAGGTATGTCACCGACTGCTACCATGGCGGCCTGGAATGACCAGTGGTGGAAAAGGAGCACGAGCGCTGGGCGAAAGGCATATAGTATCGAAGGTATTACAGCAGAACCCACAAGGGCTCATGGTCTAGTGGTTATGACGTCTGCTTGACACGCAGAAGTTCGCCAGTTCGAATCTGGCTGAGCCCACTCCTATCCTCTATTCTTATGAAGCGCACCTTAGTCAGGACCTAGCCATAGGATGCCAATAACCTTATTTCAGGTTGCGGTGTTTAGGGAGCCGGATGAATGAACCCCCCGTCAAGAAGCAATGCCTTTGGCACGCATACGATGGGCGATGTGCCAGCTGCAAGGCAAGACGCATCCGAAATGATATCCTGCATCTGAAGGATTTCGAGATGTGCCGGGGCCAAGAGGATTATGTCAGCTGCGACTTCTACAAGGAGAAGCCCGACGTGCCCCTGAAGAAATAGTCACGGGTCTAAGTTTTTTTAACCATGGAACGCCCTGTGAAGCATTGGTACCATGGATCGGAACGATGTGCAGGAGATTCAAGCCGGAATGAAGGCGGCCAGCAAGGCGGAGAGGCTGGCATCCCTCGAGAGGTTGCACCTCCTCTTGCGCGAGAAGGGCGTGGACCCTTCTTTTCTGACCGGCCTCTGCCTGCTGCTCCGTGCTGAGGACCCAATCGAGCGACGGATGGCCTCATGGGCCGTTGGCAAGATGGCGCAGAACAAGGTGCGTGGGGAATATCCCTTGATCAGGCTCATCGAGCTTCTGACCGACGAGGACGAGGAAGTGCGAGAGAACGCTGCCTGGGCTCTTGGGGAGCTGACCAGCTTAGGCATCGGAGGAGAGAACGAGATCAGGTCTCTGAACCTGCTCCTCGAGGACCCCCACCCACAGGTCAGGGGCATGGCGGCTTGGACCCTGGGGCGTCTGGCAGAGCGCCTAGGCATAGGGCACTTCTCTTCCATACCACCACTACGGATGATGCTTCAGGACCATAGCTTAAATGCTCGCAAGACCGCCATCTATGCCTTGGAGCGCCTGACCACCATAGGCATCAAGGAAAATCCTCAGAATTCTGTTAGCTAGTGTCAGCTCGCCGGTCAATGTGCTTCGGATTGATCGTAAATCTACTGGTCTCGAATTCCAGTAAAAGAGAATATTATTTATTGTTATAATTAATATATCTATTTACTAAAATCTAAAAAACATTATATAATGCAAATAGCATCCAAGTTAAAACTAAACGGTGATTAGAATGAAACTGGGTCTTGGTATCGATACAGGTGGGACTTACACTGATGCTGTCATCGTCGACCTGGACACGAAAGATGTGATAGCGAAGGCGAAATCGCCTACGACCTACCAGGACCTCTCCATCGGCATCACAGGAGCTTTGGACGGCGTGCTGGTTCAAGGCGGCTTTGCGAAGGAGGATGTTGTCCTAGTCGGCCTTTCGACGACCCTGGCGACGAATTCCATTCTTCAGGGCAGGGGAGGAGAAGTGGGGTTGATCGGGATAGGCTGGAAGCCCGAGAAGGATTGGGACCTGGGATGCAAGAAATCGTGCTTCATCAAGGGAGGTTTCGATTCCATCGGGAGAGCAGTTGAGACTCTGGACAGGGAGGAGCTCAAGAATGCTATCAATGAAGTGTCCCAGGGCGTGGACGCCTTGGTGGTCTCCTGCATCTTCAGCGTCTACAATTCCTGGCAGGAGAGCGAGGCAGCCGACATGATAAAGGAGCTGACCACGCTGCCAGTGGTGTTAGGTCATACCCTGACGGGAGAGCTAGGCATAAGGGAGAGGACGGTCACCGCAGTCCTCAACGCCAAGTTGCTCCCGATCATCAACGATTTCCTGGCATCCATCAAGTCCTCATTGGCGAATAGGGGCATACGAGCGCGCATCTTGGTCTTCAAAGGCGATGGAGGACTGATGACCATCGAGACCGCGATGCGACGTCCGGTCGAGACCATATTGTCAGGCCCGGCGGCCAGCCTAATGGGGGCGAATGTCCTGGCTGGGCTAGACACATGCATCCTTGTCGATGTGGGAGGGACATCGACGGACATCGCTTACCTTGACAATGGATTCCCGCGCATCAACTTCGAGGGGGCGATGGTCGGCCACTGGAGGACCCGGGTCAAGGCGCTGGACATGTGGACCTGTGGGCTCGGTGGAGACTCTGCGGTGCGTATGGGAGGCAGCGGGGACCTGACCATCGGCCCGGACAGAGTCGTCCCGTTGGCCATAGCCGCCACGATGAGAAGGGACTTCAAGGAAGCCATGCAACGAGACGGAGAGACCACCTATTACGTCGCCGGGAAGGGCAATCTGAAGAACCTCTCAGAGAACGAGTCGATGGTGTACGACTACATTGCGCGCGAGGGGCCCCGGAGCCTGTTCGAGACGATGGACGGGGTAAAGGATGTCCTTCTGATCAAGGACGCGTTGATTGCGTTGATGGCCCGGGGCAACGTTCTTTGCACTGGATTGACCCCGACGGACATCATGCATCTTCGAGGGGATTTCGTGGTTGGGGACAAGGAGGCCTCGCAGATAGGGCTGCAGCTGCTCGCCTCCAAGATGGACGACACGCCCGACAACCTTGCGAAGCGGATCATGGAGCGCGTGGTCACACGCGTGGGCGAGGAGGTCCTGATCAAGACCATGGCCGATGAGGCTGGACTTATGGGCTCGTCCCCGGCCACCGACCGGATGATGCATGCGGCCGCCGGGGAGATGGTGTTCAAGCATATGTCCCTGAAGGCATCGCTGGACCGGCCTATCGTAGGGGTCGGCGCTCCGGCGCAGATATTGGTGAAGCCCCTGGAGAACCGGATGGATGCGAAGGTCATCATCCCTCCGAACTTCGATGTTGGTAACGCAGTAGGGGCGGTGTGCAGTCTAATCTCGGAATCCATCACCGTAGAGGTCTATCCCCGAGATGATAAGTTCATCGTCTTCTCGCAGTTCGGCTCGCCCTCGGAATATGGGCACCTTGGAGACGCCCTGCAATCTGCCCGTAGCACGGCCGAGCGCTATGTGAGGGAGAAGATGGATCAATCCAGAGTCGAGGACATCAAGGTCAAGATCGACCAGATAGACCGCAAGTTCTCGGATGGCTACGGGAAGGAGATGAAGTTCATCAGCTCCATCTTGGTGCGAGCGACGGCCACGGGACGCCCATTGCTCGACAAATAGAGAACGGACAATGGCAAGTGCTCTTTCGACAAGAATGGAGCTAGGGCAAGATTGATGCCCTCGCTAGGTCTAATGCTCAGTATGTCGAAGGACGAGGAGCGTATCCTCACTAAACACCCTCAGGGCAAGATAGGCGTCAGCATCAGCAAGGCCAAGTACGACCTGGTCAAGGTGGGTCTCCTCGATTGCCTTAAGGCCAAGCCGCTGACCCAAGAAGAGCTCATAACCTGCGTGACAAGGAAGCTCCAAAGCAAGTTCGAGGGCTCGATGAAGTGGTATGCGGAGAACGTAAAGCTCGACCTTGAGGCCAGGGGCGAGATAGAGCGGGTTACGAGCAAGAAGAAGGAGACCTATAGGCTGAAGAAGCAGTGATCATCGCTCACTCCTCATCCTTAATTTCCTTGTCCTCTTCTTCCAGCTCTTCGTCGTCGACCGGCATGGACAGGAACTCGTCCATCTCCTCCTCCAATTGCAGGAGCGCGTCCAACGCCTTCTTCTTCTGACCCTTCTCCACCATCTCCCGGATGGCGCTGACGCAGTCCATGATGAAGAGCATCTCGTCGTCTATCTCCTCGAACATCTCATAGAGGCTGGGCATTACTGCAACTCCGAGATGCCATTGGGCCTTCGGGCTCAAATAGCTTGGGAATGCCGCTTGATGGAGGCAGATATTACAGACCCGGCTCGATGACGTACTTGCAGAAGTTGAAGCTCGACCCGAAGGTCTCGGCCTTGGTCACTCGGGCGGGCATGCCCATCCTCGTCTCGAAAATGGCCTCCAAGATGCCCTCGTTCATCAGGCATAGCGTCTTCCCGACGTCTGGTGCCTTGGAGCAGTCATACTCGTCCTTGATTATCAGGGTCACGGGATGCAGGGCGTAGACGTTGACCTCGCCCAGCTCGTGGATCTTGAAGAACTCCTTCACCTCGCCGATGATGCCCTCAACGCTATTGGACTTCATCCGCTTGGAAATCTCCTTGCCTATCTGGCGCCCGATGTCCTTCAGCACCGGGTCCATGTTGAAGCCGATGGCCTCCATGCCGATCACGATGGAGCGGATGACCCCTTTTAGGAAGGTGGATGGGGTGCCGATGCTCTTGGAGATGGTGTTCTCCACCTGCTTCATCAAATCCTCGCGCGGGACGACGGAAGACCCGACCGGCCTCGATACCAGATAGAAAATCTTGCGCCGGTTATCCTCAGGGTCGTCGCGGTAGCCGATCAGGCCCTCCTTCACCATCTTGTCCAGGTGCACGGAGAGGGTGGACTGCGCCTTCCCTGTGAGCTGGGCGATCTCGCTCAAGCTCAGGTCGCGGCGCTGCAGCTCGCTTAGAATCTTCTGCCTCACTGGGTTCGAGATCTGCCTAAGACCAGTGGTAGTGGAATAGACGTCGAAGGCATCGGTCTTCTTCTCAGTCACGCTCTCCCCCCGGCAGCCAAAGAATGCAATGCAGCATATATAAATCATCTTGACCACTGATTCCTAAAGGAATGACCCCTCCAAGACCAATCTTTTTCTATGCGCGTTCGAAATTACAGGCAGTGATCGCTTGCGGATTCTGACCGAGCAGGGAGCCATGGAATACCGGGCAGTGTGGATGGAAGGGGACAGAGTGGTCATGATCGACCAGCGCCTCATCCCCGAGCGATTCCACCTGGTGGGGTTCGCCCTCGTGGAGGAGGTGGCCAAGGCCATCAAGAACATGACCGTCCGAGGCGCTCCCGCTATCGGTGCCGCTGCCGCCTACGGGATGGCCTTGGCCGCGATAAACGGTCAGGACCTGCAGGCTTCCGCCGCGCTATTGAAGTCGCAGCGGCCGACGGCCTTCGACCTCTTCTTCGCGGTAGACCATATGCTCGAATGCCTTTCGAGGGGCGAGCCCCCAGTGAGGGCGGCTAATGATTATGCAAACTCGATCGTGGAGAGGTGCAAGCGCATCGGGGAGCACGGCGAGGCGCTCATCCATGACGGGGGCAAGGTCATGACCCATTGCAACGCCGGGGCGCTGGCCACGGTGGACTATGGAACGGCTCTGGCTCCCATCCGCCTGGCCTGGCGGTCAGGCAAGCGGTTCTTCGTCTACGTTTCCGAGACCCGGCCGAGGCTCCAGGGCATGAAGCTCACGGCTTACGAGCTGAGGAACGAAGGCATACCGCACTCCATCATCGTGGACGGGGCATCGGGGCACTTCATGCGCCAAGGGGTGGACCTGGTGATCGTCGGTGCCGATCGAATTGCGGCGAACGGGGACTTCGCCAACAAGGTCGGCACCTTCGAGAAGGCGGTCCTGGCCAAGGAGCTGAGCGTTCCATTCTACGTCGCAGCTCCCATCTCCACCTTCGACTTCGGCCTGGAATCAGGGAAGGGCATCGTCATCGAGGACCGGGGGGAGGAGGAAGTGACTTTCATCGAGGGAAAGAGGATAGCGCCGGAAGGCAGCGGTGCGCTCAACCCCTCCTTCGATATGACCCCCTCCAAGTACGTGCAGGGCTTCATTACCGAGGTGGGCGTTCTAGCCCCGAAGGAGATATCGAGGTTGAAGGGGGCGAGGCTGTGAAGCGCATCGAGGGCGAGGTCAGGAAGGAGATCATCGACTATGGTAAAGCGCTCTACGACAGGCGCCTCGTCACTGGAATGTCAGGGAACATCTCGGGCAGGATCGACGACGATGCCATGATCATCACCCCCTCGGGACATTGCAAGGGCAATTTGAGGCCTTTCAAACTGGTTCGGATGCTCATAGAGAGCGGCAAGGTGACGGCGGGAAGCAACCCCTCCATGGAAACGCCCTTCCATCTCTCTTTCTATAGGACAAGGAAGGACATTGGCGGAGTGGTGCACGCGCATCCGCTCTTCTGCACTTTACTGGCCTGCTCGGGAAGGACGGTCCGTACCGACTTCACGCCCGAGGGCTTGATCTACCTGGGGAAGGTGGCCTTCGTACCCTATGCCACCCCCGGCTCTAAGGAACTGGCGGAGAACCTGCAGGCGGCGATGCCCGAACGTAACGCGTTCATCATGGAGAACCATGGGGCAATAGCCGTGGGCAAGGACGTGGCTGAGGCCTACTACCGCCTCGAGACCTTGGAGTTCCTGGCGGAGATGCAGGTTAGGGCGGAAGGGGCTGGCGACGTCAAGGGGCTGAGGGAGGAAGAGGTTCGAAAGATCCTTGGAATGACCGCAGGGGGAGGGAGGTGAGCCGATGATCGTGGTCACCAAGTGGTTCGGCGTCCTCCTCTGTGACAAGGAGACGGTGCGCAAGCACATCCTCTTCGAAAAGGACGCCAAGACCATAGCGGAGAAGTTAGCGGTGGTCCAGAGGGGCGGGATACTTGAGGAGGAGGAGCGCATCGCCGAAGGGTACAAGCGCATCAGGGTGGCCGACGCTCGGCTGTCGAAGATAGGCAAGCCCGAGGTGTACGATTCCTCGTTCATCAAGGCCGAGGACTACGGCTACGACATGGCGCTGATGCAGGCGGTGATGGTGCAGCTGGGCAAGATGAGGACCAGGGAGCCGCTGGCCTCGGATAAAGGACTTGTCCAGGCCATACGGGCCATCGACGACCTCATCGAGACCGTCAACGTGATGTCGGAGCGCCTGCATGAGTGGTACGGCCTGCATTTCCCCGAGCTCGGGGACTACGCCAAGGACGAGAGGTATGCGGACCTGATCGGCAGGCACGGCTACCGCGAGCCGATCCTCAAGGCCATCGATGTCCAGCTCGAGTCGGTGGGAGCGGAGATGCTGGAAGAGGATATCGCCGCCATCCAGGACCTGGCGCTGATCGTCAGCGAGCTGTACGAGACCAAGGCGCGCCTGGACGCCTATGTGCTCAAGACCATGGAGGAGAACGCCCCGAACCTGAACCGCTTGCTCACTGCGAACCTAGGGGCGAGGCTGATCTCCCTAGCTGGAGGCTTAGGGCGCTTGGCCAAGCTTCCTTCCTCCACCGTCCAGCTGCTTGGCGCCGAGAAGGCCATGTTCATGCATCTGCGGTCGGGGAAGGCGCCTCCCAAGCACGGCATCATCTTCCAACACCCGGCCATCCATAAGGCGCCGTACTGGCAGAGGGGGAAGGTCGCCCGTTCCCTAGCCTCCAAGGCGGCCATCGCCGCCAGGGTGGACTTCTACAAAGGGGAGTTCATCGGCGACAAGCTGGCCGAGGGCATGGAGAAGAGGATCAACGAGATCAAGGAGAAATACCCGGAGGCGCCGAAGCGGGAGAGGAGGGAGGCCCCAAGCAGGGGCAGGCATGGCCGGGGCGAATACCGCCAAAGAAGGCAATAGACGGAAATCTGACCCTAGGTCGTCTCAGGAATATCTTCTTGGAAAGGCCAAGAGCTCGTCGGCCATCACGCATCTCGATTGCGCCAGTCCGGGGTCCGCTGAAAATTCCCCGACCTGATCTGCCTGGTTCGGTTCTACCAATTGTAAGCTGCCATCCGATGGGTCGTTGTCCGATGGATAATTGGCAACGTCGACCGGGGAGAGGTTGACAACGATGGTCGCGGAGGCGTTGAAGAAGTGCGAGACGTACAATTTGCCCTCACGGACATCGTACCCCAGGTCCATCACCCTCTTGCCCTTCAGGGGCTGCAGCTCCATGCTCAGGTTCCCATGGCTCGAACGCTCGATCACTTCCACAGATAGCACCTGCCGCCCGCCCAGGTCGATGGAGATCGTCACCGGGACCAGCCAATAGCCTGCCGCCTTGGGGTCCTTACGGCTGACGTCGTACCCCATCTCCAACGAGGAGTTGAGGCGAACCGAAGTGGTATGCCTCGCGTACACATAGGAGGCGGCCTCGCCGTCCGTCGTCTTCCAGTTCTCGAATCCGAAGTTGTTCTTGGGGTCCACGATCCAGGACACGAGCCTTATGGCCTCCGAGGTCATGGGGTCGTTCCCCTCATGGTTGTAGACGCGCAGCAGACCGCCACGCGCAGCGATCTCCTGGACCTCGGCCCAGGGGGCGAAGTTGTCATCGGTCCTGAACTGGCGCTCCGCGTCCATCATGTCCATCGGACGGGCAGGCTGCCAGGAGCGATCCGTGGCATCCCACCAGGGCTCGTTGATCAGCCACCAGCTGCCATACAGGGAGAAGTTGCCCGCGACCAGGTCCCCTTGGTTCGAGCTCGTGCCTTCGATCCTGGTCCCTCGCATGTACTGCGCGAACATGATCTGGTAGGTGGCAGCGTTACCTGGGTTGGCCAGCGAGATATAGGTATCCCCATTGCCGACATAGGCGGGGTCGTCCCAGCGGCTGGCGAAGGCGTACTTCGATTCCAGGCGCTTGTGCATCAGCTCCGCCGAGGCCACGGCCTCGCTCCAGTTCTTACGCTTCCAATCGAGGTAGTCATGAGGATAGTGCATTGCCAGCTCGGACTGCGAGACCAGGATGTCGTTGGAGTTCCCGGCCGTGGACTCTATGTAGGCTGTGAGAGGGTGGCTGAAGCCCCGATAAACTGCGGCCACGGTGCTGAGCCCGCTGCAGTCGTCGGTCCCTAGAACGCTGGCCCAGTCCCACCCGTTCCACCATCTAGCCACCTCCGCGCCTGGTGCGGAGGAGGTGGTGGAAACCAGGAGGCGCTCCTTGAAATTGACCGGCCCGCCAGAGACCTCGACGTCCGTGGGCACGCTCCAGTCCACGATACGTTCGTATGATGCCTGGTAAAGGTCCCCGTCGCGCTGTGCGGCGCGTCCTGAGATGCTGACATTGGCATCAATGGTCTTACCCTCGGCATCTAAGAGGGACACCGCCACCGGGTCTCCCTGGTCCACCGTGCACCACACCTGCGGGATGGTGGGATACGAGGACCCGAATGGTCGGATGGTGAGGTCGTCGACCATCCAACCGCCGCTCACCGTCTGGAAATTGTACGCGGCCTCTGGCTCGATGTCGGAATTGGCGTAAAGCTCGATTGCTGGGGAGGTTACCGTGAGCTTCACCAAGCGGTTCAGGAGGATCCCGGCGGAGGTGTGTCTGACCATGACCCTGACCACCGATGACCTGCTCTCGAATGAGACCACGTACCTGTCCGGGCGACCCCCGTCGGATGTATTCCCAGAGGGGTAGGCTGGAAGGATGCCCGCGTCGATGAGCTGACGCGTCGCCCCCTTGATGAGGAAGACCCCCTCTTCGTCAGGGTTGCCAACGCACAGTTCCACGCCCAGCCTTGATTCGCCCTCGCCGGAGAGGATGGCCCGCAACCCGATTCGGCCAGGTTCCACCGAGCCATAGGAGCTACCAGTGCGCGGGGCAAAGGCCTCGAAGGAAATGTTCCAGGTGGCCGAATCGACGTTCGGCTGGTAACGCGCCAGCATGCTCCGGTCGCTAGCGCGGAACATGAGCCAAAGGGAGGCGTCGAGCACCACCACGTCCGTGGCCTCATTGCCCCGGAGCATGAGGTCCGGGACCGAGGAGGTCGTCCCGGTGGGGACGTCGGAGAAGGTGATCCTGCTGCCTGACCATGACCCATCGCTCGATGGCGCCCCTCCATACAACATCGAGGCTGAGAGTATCAGCGCCACCGAGAGCAGGATCAGGGCCACCTCCAACGCGGGCCGCATTGCCAGCCAATACCCTGATAAAAGTATAATAGCCTAGGTCCGGAAGCCACCGGGGCGCCGATGGAATTGGCGCGATGAATGAGCACGGGTGGCGTTGGCTTAGGTTTATAAACCCCGGCAGATTTCCCTGAGTAGATACATATGTGGTCCCAAGCTGAAGTCAGGGAGCTCAAAGAAGGCCGATTCGTCGTCATCGACGAGGAGCCCTGCAAGATCCTGTCCATCACCACCTCCAAGCCCGGGAAGCATGGTGAGGCAAAGGCGCGCATCGACGCGGTTGGACTGTTCGATGAGAAGAAGCGCTCAATCGTCCACCCTGTCACTCATAAGGTCCAAGTCCCAATGATCGACAAGAGGAAGGCCCAGATCCTTGCCCTAGCAGGAGCTGAGGTCCAGCTCATGGACCTGGAGAACTTCGAGAACTTCTCCTTGTCCATCACCGACGAGTTCAAGGGACAGCTCCACCCTGGCGAGGAAGTGCTCTACATGATCGCCATGGGGCGGCGCAAGATAATGAAGATCTGAGCGGATTCCAGGCTTGGGGCACTAACCCCCTTCATTCATTTTTCTCCACATTCTATTGAGGTCGGATGGCAGCGAAATGGGACCGGTGAGAGGATGGAGCTGACGGCGTTCTTCGCGGCCTTCACCATCATCCTCCTCGCCGAGCTGGGCGACAAGTCGATGATCGCGGTCATCACCCTGTCCTCCAAGCACTCCAAGCGATTGGTCTTCACCGCCACCATCCTCGCTCTGACCTTGGTGTCCGCCGTCGGGGTGGTCGTGGGCCAGGTGATCTTCGACTATGTTCCCGAGAACATCATCACCATCGGTGCTGGCCTGCTCTTCCTGGCCTTCGGTGTCCTGACCATCGCCCTGCCGGAGAAGAGGAGCGAGCTCAAGGAGAGGAAGGAGGTGAGGTGGGGGGCCTTCTGGAGCACCTTCGCCTTGATGGCCATGATGGAGCTCGGGGACAAGACGCAGCTTTCCATAATCGCCCTCTCGGCGGAGTACGGGGAGCCCTGGCTCATCCTCATCGGGTCGGTCCTGGCCTTCGCGGTGGTGACTTTGGCAGGCGTGCTATTGGGCGCGGAGATCGGCAAGCGCGTGCCTGAGCGCTACATAAAACTAGGGAGCGCGGCCATCTTCATCATCTTCGGCCTGATATTCCTGATGCAAGGATTGTTCGGCCTCGAGCTTCTCTGATCATCCATCCAGGATCTCTTTTACCACTCGCTCGCAGCGGTCGGCGATCCTCTTCGCCGTGGCCTTGTCCTTGCCCTCGGAGTAGACGCGGAATATCGGCTCGGTCCCGGAGGGGCGGATGAGCGTCCAGCCGCCTTCGAAGAAGACCTTGACCCCGTCCGTGGTGTCGACCTTGTTCGAGGAGAAGGCCTCGCATACCTGCCTCAGGACCTGCTCCTTGCGCTCGTCCGGGCAGCGCAGCTTGCGCTTGTCCAGCTGATAGGATGGCACCTTCTTGAGCAACGAGGAGAGCGATCCTTCGATGGAGACGACCTCCAGCATCTTGGCCGTGCTCATGGCCGCGTCCCGGCAGTACTGGTGCCGGGGGAAGATCAGTCCCCCGTTCTCCTCGCCCCCGAAGACCGCTCCCACCTCCATCATCCTCCTCGCCACGATGGGGGCCCCGACGCGCGTATAAATGACCTCTCCGCCCGCGGCCTTCACCGCATCCTCGACGCATTGCGAGGTGGAGACAGGGGTGACCACGATGCCGCCCCCGTTCTCGGCCACCATGGCCGCGGACACGAGGGCCAGGCTCCTGTCGCCATAGACGTAGCGGCCCTTGTCGTCGATGAAGATCGCCCGGTCGGCATCCCCGTCCTGTGCTATGCCCAGGTCCGCACCCGACTCCTTGACCAGGGAGATGAGGTCGCCGAGATTCTCCTCCACTGGCTCCGAGGGATGGCCGGGGAAGGTCCCCTCGGGATTGCAGTTCAGCGTCGAAGCGCTCGCCCCCATTCTCTGCAGCAACGTCGGAGTGCACAGGGACCCGGCCCCGTTCGCGCAGTCCAGGACGACGCGTAGCTTCGCCCTCCTGATGGCATCGACGTCCACCTGGCTGAGGACGGCCTTCTGATAGTAATCCATGGCGCCGGACGTGGGCAGTATAGCCCCTATCCCCCTCCAGTCCCTCTGGGCGAAGTCCTTGGAGAAGTAGATCCGCTCGATACCCTCCTCTCGGGAGCGGTGCATCTCCGTGCCGTCCGCGTCCACGGCCTTGATGCCGTTGAACTCTGGCGGGTTGTGTGAGGCGGTGATCATCACCCCGCCCGAGATCTCGCTGATCTTGACGAAGTACTGCAAAGCCGGGGTAGGAAGCGCGCCCAGGTCCAGGACATCGCAGCCCACTGAGGTCAGTCCCGCGGCCACGGCCGAGCGGATCATGTCCGCGCTGGTGCGGCAGTCGGTGGCCAACGCCACCTTGCCCTTCATGAACGTGCCTATCGCCCGGCCGACATCCAACGCCAGCTGAGGGCTCATGAACTCGTTCACCACGCCGCGCACGCCGTTGGTGCCGAAGAGCCGTTGCGACATCATCCTACCTGGCCTTATGCCTCTGGGAGACGAGCAGGAGGTGTATGATCTCCGCCGCATCGTTGCACTTGTCCGATGCGTTCTCCAGGCAGTGCAGGATGTCCCTCATAAGATAAATGGCCTTGGGGTCGATGTCGGAGAAGAATATCTCCTTCTTGGTGCTGTAGTGCAGATCGTCCAGTATGTGCTCCTGCACCTTCACGGCCTTCTCGTACTTCATCACCGCCTCCTCGTCCACGCCCAGGCTGTCGATGCAGCTCTTGAGCAACTTGGCCTCCTTGTCCAGCTCCTGGGTCATGGTGCAGTACTTGTTCCACAGGGTCACGGGGACGTTGACGCTGGCCTCGATGACCAGCTGTATGTTCATCCCCGCCTCCTTGGCCCAATCGGCCGCGAAGTCCATGCGGCGGATGAGGTGCATCATGTCCTCCCTCTCCTTGGAGGCGAGGTCGCCCTTGGAAAGCTCCTCGGTGATGCGGTCCTCCAGGTTGTCCGCCTCCTTCTCCGACAGCGCCGAGCGCCTGATGGCGTCCAGCGCGGCGTTCTTATCCGACTTGCACAGCGCAAGCACGGCCCGGTTCAGTTCCGTGATGGTGTCCGCCACCTTCTGCGCATGGTCGCGCAACAGGCTCATGACCACCGATTCCCTTCTCTTGCCGAACCAATCCAGCAAGGTCTCCTTCTCACTCAAGTTTCACCGCCTCCGTAAGTCCTTCTACCGGCCGGGGATACACCACGGCCGCCTTCCTGTTGAACATCAGATAAACCTCCTGTCCAGGATGGTACAGCTTGCCCTCGATCGAGGGAATATCGAAATCCACCATGTCGTTCGACTGCGACCTGGCGCTCACCCTCCAGTAGGTGCCCATGTACGTCAGGTACTCGATGCGGGACAGCAGCCCGTCGGTGAAGGAGAAGACGAACTCCGGCCTCACCGAGACCACGACCGCCTCGCCTACCAGGGGGTCGCACCTCTCGACCACGATGACCGAGTTGTCGCGCAGCTCTATCATGCTCTCGCCCTCGTGCCTCTCCTTGACCCAGCCCTCGAGCAGGTTCGTCTCCCCGACGAAGTTCGCGGTGAAAACGTCCCTGGGCCTGGTGTAGAGCTGCTCCGGGGTCCCGGACTCCACGATGCCCCCCGCCCTCATCACCACGATGCGATCGGACACGGACATGGCCTCCTCCTGGTCGTGGGTGACATGGACCACGGTCAGGCCGAGGCTCTTGGCTATCCTCCTCAGCTCGTAGCGCAGGTCCACGCGCACGCGGGCGTCGAGGGCGGACAGCGGCTCGTCGAGCAGGAGGAGCTTCGCACCGGTGGCCAGCGCCCTAGCCAGCGAGGCCTTCTGCTGCTCCCCGCCGCACAGCTCCGAAGGGAACATGCCCATCTTGTCCAGGAGCTTGACCATCTCCAGGTACTTCCTGGCGATCTTCTCCCGCTCCTCGATGGGGCGGCCCTTGACCGTCGGGCCGTAGGCCGCGTTCATCTTGACCGTCATGTGCGGGAACAGCGCGATGTTCTGGAAAACATAGCCGAGGTCCCTATCCTCGATGGGGACCTCCTTCATGCTCTTTCCCCCGATGTAGACCTCCCCTTGGGTGGGTTCCAGGATGCCCGCTATCACCCTGATCAAGGTGGTCTTGCCGCAGCCGGACGGGCCGAGGATCGTGACGTACTCGCCATCAGCGATGGTGAGGTCGACCTCGTCCACTGCCAGGACCTTGCCGAAGCGCATGGTTATCCTCTGCAATGATATCTCAGGCATTCACTCCACCCTCAGCTCCTTCTCCAGCCCTTCTGGGGGCATTCCGAACACGGCCGCCTTGTCCGCACTCCAATTGATCTTCACCTTGTCCCCGACCGCTAGCCTACCAAGCCGCCAGGATGGGATCTTCGATGAGAACCTGCCAAGGCCGGGCACATCAACATCCAGATAGATGTTCCGACCCTCGAAGAGGATGCGCTCAACCGTTCCCTCGAAGTAGCCCTCGCCCTCCTTGTGCACCTCGGTGTTGCCGACCTTTACGCCCACCACCACCTTCTCCCCGAGCCTCTTCTCGCAAGGTCTAGCCATGACCATTGCCCCGGAGTCGCCGAGGATGGTGGTGGATTCCGCCTTCTCCTTCACAGTCCCGACGAAGAAGTTAGACTGGCCCACGAAGTTGGCCACGAACGGGGTAGATGGATTGTCGAACACGTCCCCTGGCGTCCCGACCTGCACCACCTTCCCCTCTCTGATGACCGCGATGCGGTCAGCCATGACCAGCGCCTCGTCCTGATCGTGCGTGACATGGATGGTGGTGATGCCCATGGACTTGGCCAGGGAGCGGAGCTCGTGCCGCAGGCTGATGCGCAGCCTGGCGTCCAGGGCTCGGAGCGGCTCGTCCAGCAGGAGCACGCTCGCCCCTGAGGCCAGGGCCCTCGCCAGCGCCGTCCTCTGCATCATCCCTCCGCTGAGCTCGCTGGGATATGCGTCAGGGCGATGCGTTAGCCTGACCAGGTCCAGCATGTCCGCCAAGGTGCGCTCCTTGACCCCTTCCTCATACTGGCGGATGTCCGGCCCGAATAGGATGTTCTCCGCCACGGTCAGCTGGGGGAAGAGGGCGTAGGTCTGGGATAGCATCACCGCGCGGCGGTCCTCTGGCTCCACCTTGTCCATGGGCTTGCCATCGAAGAGAATGCTGCCTTGGTCCGGCTTGGTCAGTCCGGATATGATCCTTAGGAGCGTGGTCTTACCCGCCCCGGTCGGTCCTAGAAGGCAGAGATACTCCCCATTGTGGACCTCCAGGTTCACACCGTCAGCGGCCTTGATGTCGCCGTAGTGCTTAACGATGCCTTGCAGCTCTATATGGGGCATCTAGATCGCCCCCTTTCTTCTTCTAGTCAAGTAGCGAAGGGCGAGCATCAGACCGAAGGAGATGATGATGAGGATTATGCAGGCCAGGGCGGCCGTGTAATAGTCGTTGTCAAGCTTGATCAGGTTCACGATGTAGTTCGGCGCCGTCAAGACGGTGGTGGACACAGCTCGGGTCGCACCCGTCTCGCCCAGACTGCGGGTGAAGGCCATTATTGCCCCTGCCAATATCGAAGCCTTGATCATGGGGAAGAGCACCCGCTTGAACCCTTGTACGGGCTTCGCCCCCAACGTCCTTGCGGTCTCCTCGTAGGTAGGGTCGATCTCCTCCACCGCGCCAGTGACGTTCCGCACCATCAATGGATAGGTGAAGGCGATGTGGGCCAGCATCACCAGGAAGATAGCGAATGGCCCGGTCACCGGCGTCCCTCCGGTCCAGAACAACTTTAGGGAGAAACCTAAGGCCACGGTAGGGACGATCAGCGGGACATTGACCAGGATGTCCAGCGTCTCTGGCAACCACTTGGACCTGTTCTTAGCGATGTACAATGCCAATGGTATCCCGAAGGCTAGATCGATCAGGGTGACGACGCCAGCGATGAGGAAGGAGTTGACCAGCGCCTCTCCGAACTCGGCCCAGTTAGTTGAAGTGGAGGGCTCGGAGGTGAAGACGAAGGTGAAGACGAAGAACGACGGAATGAGGACTATGAATACAAGGAAGAGGACGGAGGTGGCATCCTTGAAGCGCGGCGCGAGCCCTCGGGAAAGTATCTTCTCGGGCCTCGGCCAGACCTTCCGGAAGGGGATATGGACCTTCTTCACGATGATGGCTACGATCACGAGTAAGACCAGGGCTAGGATGATGAGCACGATGCTGGTGAAGGCCAAGGCTGGCGTGTTTTGCAGAGAGTCGATCAGCGTCGGTGCCGTGTTGAAGTTGGTGTTCCCAATGGTGGCTAGCGCCGCCACGGTGCCCCCGGTCTCGCTAAGGCTTCTGGCGAAACAGAGGATGATACCCGTAACTAGGCCTGCCCTGAAGAGGGGCAGAGTAATGGTTCGGACGGCGGTCAGCTTGCTCGCCCCCAGCGTCTGCCCCGCGGTCTCGAAGGTCTGGTCGATCTGCTCTAGGATGGCCGCCAGGGAGCGCACCATGTAGGGATAGGAGAAGACGATATGGAGCAGGATGATGAGGATGAATGGAGAGCTGACTATCTTGAGGCCTAGAGGGTTGGTGAGGTCCTCTGGGGTTATGCCCCAAAAAATCGCAGCAGAGAAACCAAGGGCGGCCGTGGGTACCGCCAAAGGCATATCGATCAAGGTGTCGAGGAGCTGCTTGCCCCGGAACTTCTTCCTTACCAGTATCCAAGCCATGGGCAGCCCGACGAGGATGTCGATCAAGGTCACGATGGCCGCGATCTCGAATGAATTGGCGATGGCTGTCCAGATCTGCGACATCACCTCGGAGTTCTGTAGCACCTCGGTCTGGATCAGGTCCCAGTTGGTGAAGGCGTAAGTGAGGACGAAAAGGGTCGGGACGATGACGAAGCTAAGGAAGAAGATGATGACCGCGAACGTCCAGAGGTTTCGGACGACGGGTTTGCTCACAAAATCCGTCGCTCTCTCCAGTCGGCTCATCAGCAACCCCATGCGCCTACAGTCTGCGGAATTGTTCTGGCAATAAATAACTATTCAGTATTGATTTCACGCCTGCTTGCTAGCAAGGATCGTGTCTGATAAATTGCTATCTTTGCAGACGACCATCTTAGGGCCGACCATTGAGCCGGACACGATGCAGTTGGGCTCAAGGATCGCGCCTTTCATGATCAATGAGTTGGAGACCTGACATCCTTCGGATATGACCACGCCGGGCTCGATGCACGCGAAGGGGCCTATCTTCGCATTCCTGATGGAGCTGGAGCGGATAAGATTGGGAGGCTCTAGGGTGCAGCCTTCGCATGGGGCTGGGGGCGAGGCGGGCTCCAGTTGCAGGAGCTTGGCCTGAGCCGCCAGGAAGCTCTCCCTCGTGCCACAGTCCATCCAATGGCCTGCGAATCTATGGCCGAATAGGCCGTAGTCGAGGATGTTGGGGAACACCTCCCTCTCGATGGAAACTTGGCCTTTGCCGATGTAGTCCAGTATCTCTGGTTCGAAGACATAGTAACCGGCGTTGATGAGATCGGACCTCGCCTCCTCCCTCTTGGGTTTTTCCTGGAAGTTGATGATCCTGCAGGCCTTGTCCAATTCCACCACACCGAATGCGCTGGGGTCCTCCACCTGCCACAGGGCTATGGTGCCTATGCCACCCTGCTCGCGGTGCGCCTTCACCAGGGCACGGAGGTCCAGGGAGGAAATGCAGTCGCCGTTCATGGCGATGAACGTCTCATCCAGATACTGGGCCACGTTCTTGATGGCCCCACCGGTCCCGAGCGGCGTGGGCTCGTGGACCACCACTACCTTGCGCCCGCATGGCTGCGAATGGAAATGCTCCTCGAGGGCTTCCTTCATGTAGCTGACCGCCAGAACAACGGTGTCCACGCTCTGGGGCAGGGACTCGATCATGCGGACGATGAGGGGCTTGCCCACAAGTGGCACTAAGGGCTTTGGTATGGAATACGTCAATGGTCGGAGCCGGGTGCCGAACCCGCCTGCGAGGATGACCGCCTTCATGCCAATCTTATCTTAGGCAACAGCCCATTTTTTAAAATTATGTCTCAAAGTGGTGAGATGCTCACCACGTTGTTGCCGCGAAGGATAACGACGCCCAATCGCCTGGTCTGCTCCGCGGTCCTTTCCTCTGTCTCCTCGAGCACCATGTTCATGTACTCATCGTAGCCAGTAAGCTTACCCTCAAGGACACGGTTGTCCTTCAAGAGCAGGGTGATCTTCTTATTCATAGACTTCTCGAGCAAAGCCAAAGGCATTACCATGCGTAATCACTCAGTCTGGGAATATTGGCTAGGGGTTTAAAACCTTTCGCGCTCGGATTCACGGTCTTGCATGCCTCGGTCTGTCAGTTTGCTTTATTACCACAAATATGCCCGCCAACCATCCTTCCGTCATTGGTTCTTGCGATGTTGTGACCCAGTGCAGGCTGCGCCGCCCAGGTAAGGATATTTAGGCAGATGGGCATCTGGTTGCAGATGATAGGCCGAAAGTCGTTGCTGATCGTCTATAGCAAGGCAATCTCGGCCTTACTAGGGTTCATCGGCCTGTACCTGATCACCCGCTATTTCCCCAGTAGCACCTATGGTCAGATCGCCTACACTATGTCCTTGGTGGCGCTGTTCGCTTCCTTTGCGGACCTTGGCTTCGCGACCGCCTACATAAAACGCGTTAACGAAGGCAAGGATCCCAGCGACTGCCTGTCCAGCTATCTGGTGGTCAAACTGCTGCTGTTGGCAGCGATGGTGACGGCGATCTTCATCAGCTTTTGGACCTGGACCGTGGTGATGGACCGTCCGCTGAACGACACCGATGTCCAACTCATCGTCCTCTTCACCTTGTATTTCGTGCTGTACAACATAGCCACGGTGGCCACGGCGACCTTCGATGCCAGCATGAAGACGGCGAAGACCCAGATATCATTAATCGCGGAGATGCTAGTGCGGGTCCCGTTGATATTCTTCTTCGCCATCCCGGCCGATAACGTCTACGCATTAGCCTGGACCTATGTCATCGGAGGCTTGGCGGTGGCCATTGTGAGCATTCTGCTCCTTTCCAGGGAAGGCTTGAGGCTTAAGCGTCCGACGCTGATAAGATACATGGCTGTCTTCGCCATGCCTCTGGCAATCACGGTAGTCCTAGGAACTATCATAGGTAACATCGACAAGGTCACGCTTGGGTTCTTCTGGAACTCGGCCGAGGTGGCTAACTACGCTGCTGGTCAGTCCATCCTCAACATGCTGTACGTTTTCGGGGCGGCGCTAAGCACCTTGATGTTCCCGACTTTCGCGAGGCTCTATGAGCAAGGCGAGAAGCGGTCCATACAGGAGATGGTGCGAAGGGGGGAGAGATACCTATCTTACATCATAACCCCAATAATCTGCGTCTTCCTCGTTTTCCCAATGCTAATCGCCACCGTGCTACTTGGTCCTAATTATACGGCATCTGCAGAGGTGATGCAGGTGCTTTGCCTGAACATCCTAATTCTCTCTCTAGGTGGCGTCTATATGACCCAGATTGTGGCCATGAACCGCGCTAAGGAGCTAGTATGGGTAAGCGGAATTCAGCTGGGGCTGCTCCTCATCTTCATCATTATCTTCGTCCCCACATCCTTCTTCCAGGTCCAAATGCTGGGCCTGATGGCTGTGGGCACAGCCCTGGCGGTCGTTTTAGCATCGTTGATCGTGGTGATTATTTACAGGACAATGATCTGGAGGATGGTCGGCCTTGGTTACAACCATTCCATGTCATTCCATCTCATCGCCGCGCTGCTCAGTATCGGGGCCCTATTAGCCATAGAGATAGTCTATCAGCCCACACGGTGGTACGACCTTTTCCTCACTTGGATGGCGTCGGCAGGGGTCTTCTATCTGTCACTGTACCTATTAAGAGAGTTGAAGGACGCGGACATCCGTTACTTCCTTGATGTGCTGAACCCTAAAGAGATGTGGGGCTATCTCAAGTTGGAGTTCGGAAAGAAACCCTGAAGCTCATCTTGAGACCTGCGACTCCATCCAGCGCTTGATGTCCTCCTTCCTCGAGGAAGGTATGCCGAAGTACTCGGGGAACTTCTTGCTCGTGGACAGCAGCAACGTCTGGCCCTGCTTCTTGGCGCTCACCAGGCCGGCGGAGCGGAGCACGCGCACATGCTCGTACACCTCCGAGCCCAGCGCCTCTGCCAGCTCGCTCTGCCTTATCGGCTGGTTGTAGGCGATGTAGGCGGCGGTCTTCAGCACCTCCTTGGGCACCTCGACCTCTGCGAATGGCATTCCATATCCGACGAGGTCCTTCCTCAGCTGCATCGAGTACCTGATCCCTATCTTCACGACCTCGATGGCCGATCCGCGCCCCTCGTACTCCTTCATTAGCTTGGCCAAAGCCCTGCGGATAACGTCATCGGAGAGCTGCGATGCTGCCTCGATCTCGGCCATGCGCAGCGGCTTCGAGGATGCGAAGAGCACCGCCTCCACGATCCTTAGAGGGTCCTGCTCCACCTCACATCACCGCGCTCTGGTGGGGCAGCTTGGCCGCCGCCTGGGCGTCCTCCAGCAGGCCGATGTCCCAGGGTATCTTGATCTCCAGGAATATCTGGCCGTAGGGAAGGTCGTCCTGCCATAGCGATACCTTGCCGTTGCGGGCAAGGAACAGCAATGAGATGAACACCGTGACCCGGTCCTCCTTATCGCCGACGAAGATGTCGTCGATCGGCACCGGCCCGTTGCCGCACTTCATGATCCTGGTCCAGACCTGCTCGACGTCCTTCTCCAGGTCCTCGGCGTGGTTCTTGGGATCGAACTTCTGCTCCGAGGCGGCGATGGCGTCGCGCATGATCTGCCTCTGTTCGCGCAGCTCGGCCTCCTCGCGCGCGTCCTCGAACGCGTCCAACAGCTCGACCAAGCTGACCGGCCTCTGCTGCTGGTGCCGGATCGCCTCGCATAGGTCGATGCTCTCCGGGACGTCGGCTTGCACCCGGCTGGCCGGTCCGTCGACGAAGCAGTCGTCGATGACATCGAAGTCCCAATCGGAGCAGAACATCTGCTGCTGTTCCTGGCTGGCGGCGAGGACCTCCTCGCTCTGCATCTTGAGGATGCTCCAGGCCATGAACACCAGCTTCCCGGCGACGATGAAGTTCACTTCCGATCCCTTCATCCGCCTCAGGTAGAGGTCCGTGAACGAGACCAGGTTTATGTCCCAAGGGTCGAAGTTGTTGTTGAGGACCAGGTCGAAGACGAGCTGCATGGACCTGTCCACCGGGTCCTTGGTGATCACGTCCTGCTCGCTCTGGAACTGCCGGGCGATTCCCAGATAGCGGTCGAGCTTCATATGCGCCTCGTCCTCCGATATGAGGGCCTTATGGAACATCAGGTGGCCGAGGACGTTGTCGAGACCTTGGTTCATGCCTCTCCCCCCGCCTTCTCCTCAGGGATGTGCAGCTCTTCCTGCAGGTCCTTGATGTCGCCGATGTTGGGGCGCATGATAACGTTGGTGATGCCGGCCTCGCCCTTGGTGACTCCGACGATGTGGTCGGCCTTGCTCAGGGTGACCTTCCTCAGCGAGATCATCACGAACTGCGCTGTCTTGGACGACTTCTGCACCCGGTGGGCGACCATATCGGCGTTCACAGCATCCAAGAACATGTCCACCTCGTCCAGCAGATAGAAGGGCGAGGGTTGGTGCTGCTGCAGGGCGAAGATGAACGCCAGCGCGGCCAGGGACTTCTCTCCTCCGCTCAAGGCGTCCAGTCGCAGGACCTTCCCGTTGCGGGGGCGCACCTTCATGATCAGGCCTCCCTCGAACGGCTGCTCCGGGTTCTCGAGGACCAGCTCGGCCTCGCCACCGCTGGAGAGTTCTGCATAAGTGACCTTGAAGTTCTCGTTGATGGCCACGAACACCTTGGAAAGGGCTTCCTTCTTCCTCTCGTTCAGCTCCTTCATCAGCTTGATGAGGTCCTTGCGCTGCGCGTCCAGGCGGTCGCTCTCTCCCTTGAGCTCGTCGTGCCTGGTACGCTTATCGTCATAATCCTTTACCGCCCTCAGGTTCACCGCCCCCATGGCGTTGAGGGTGCGCTCGCACGAGGAGATTGTGTCCTTGAGGTCCTCGAGGGTGGGCAACGGGTATTGGACCACCACGGTGTAGGTGGCGATCTCCGCCTCCACCTCCTTGAGGCGGTCCTCGGCGGCGCGCTGCTTGGTCACCATCCCGATGCTGATATCGCCCGAGGTCTCGATCTTGCCTTGGATCCTGTCTTTCTCGCCCTCTTGAGCGGTCTTCTGGCGGAACAGGTCGTCGCGCTTGTCCCTCAAGCCCTTCATCTCCTTCCCCATCGACTCCTCGACCTTCCTCATGCCGTTGAGCTCGACGTTGAGCCGGGAATCGGACTCCTGCGAAACCTTGATCGCTTTCTTCAGGCGCGCTGCCTTGTCGTGAAGCTCGGATTCCTCATTGACCAGATCGGAGTGCTTCTCCTTGACCATCGAGAGCTGAGCGGAGGATGTCTCCTTTCCGGCCTTGAGGTCGGCGACCTTGCTCGCCAGCTCGGTTATCTCGGACTGCAATGAGCTTAGCTTGTTGGAGAGCTCCTTCGGGGCGATCTCCGTGATACGCTTGCGGCCGGAGTCGCGCTCCCCCTTGCCCTTCTCCCATCTGGATGTGATATCTGTGAGCTTGACGATGGTGGCTTGGAGCGACTTCTCGACCTCGACCCTTTCCGCCTGGCGCTTCCTCAGCTCCTCATCGGTCTGCGAGAGCCTGGTCTTGACCTCCTTCCTCCTCTCCTCCAGGGCGGCGATCTTGACGTTGTTGGTGGAGCCTGAGTTGTTGGTGTCCCTCAAGGAGGACTCGACGGCGATCAGATCGGCGCGGACCTTGCGTAGCTCCTCTTGCACCTTCTCCGCGTGCTCGGTGGTCTTCCTCAGCTCCTCGCCCAGCTCGTCGAGCTTGTTCTTGGCTGTTCCGAACTTGAGCTGGGAGGACTCGACCGTCCCACCGACCATGGCGCCGGATGACTCGATGAGCTCTCCTCCAAGCGTGACCAACCTAACTCCGCCCATCAGCCTTCTCGCCTTGTCCAGGGTGTCCACGACCACCGTGTCCCCGAACACGTACCAGAAAGCGGCGCGGTACTTCTCGTCGAATCGTATGAGGTCGATGGCATAGCCCTCCGACTCCTTCTCGGCGAGGATGGACTTGCCGCGGGGCTTGCCGTCGAGCATCTTGTTGAGGGGTAGGAACGTCGCCCGCCCCAAGCCGTTCCTCTTGAGGTACTGGATCGCGGTGGCCGCCATTTCATCGTCATCCACCACGATCGACTGCATCCTGTTCCCTGCGGAGACGTTGAGGGCGACCTCGTATTTGGGGTCGACCTCGGCCAGCTCGGCTATTGTGCCGTGTATGCCTTTGAGCTCACGGCGGTCCCTCGCTTCGAGCAAAGAGCGGACGGCGCGGTTGTAGCCCTTCGCCACTGATTCAGCGGCCTCCGTCTCTGCCTTGAGCTGGCTGTACTCCCTAGTCAGGCGGCGTATCGCTTGCTCCAGGTCTTCGGCCTGACGGCTCAACTTCCCTTCCAGGTTCTTCTTCTGGAAGAGCTCCTCCTGAAGAGCCTTCAGCTCGTGAGTGGAATCCTTGTCGGCGGAGCGGAGCCCCTTGATGTTGAAGTCCGCGTCGGTGACCTCGAACTCGAGAGTCTTCCTCCCTTCCTCGAGGTTCGATATGTCCTGTTCCAACCGCTCCTTCTTGTCCTGCAGCCGGTCCTTCTCTAAGACCAGAGAGTTCCGCTCCTCTTCCAGCTTGCGGACCAGCTCGTCGAGAGAGGTGACCTTCTTGTCCAGGTCTCCCAGCTCCTGATCGTGGTGAGAGACCTTCTTTTGCACCTCCGCCAGGTCTTTCTTCTTCTTGTCTAGATTTGTAAGCTGTTGCAGGTATTCGACCTCTGTCGTCTTCAGTGAGCTTGACAGTTGATCGATCTGCTTGGTGAGGTCGACCTTCTCCTCTTCGAAGGAGCTGAGGAGCGTGGTCAGCTCCTCGAGGTCGTCCTGTGCCCTCTTCCCCTGCTCCTGCGTCCTGGCGATGTCGATCTTGACGGCATCCATCCGGTCCTTGAGTTCCTTGAACTCGTTGCCGCCCCTGCGCTCAATATCCTTCTCTGCGGCCTCGATCTTCGCCTGCAGGTCCTTGATCCTGTCCGAGCATTCGACCTTCTTGACCTTCAGACCCTCGATCTCGCGCTCATATGCCAGCATCTGCTTCTTGATGGAATCGATCTCGGTGAGGGTCGACTCTCTGCGCTTGTGGGCCATCTGGGCTTTGGCCATGTTGAGCTTGTCCTTCGCCTCCAGATACTTGAGGGCGGAGGTGCGCTCTTCCTCCAGCTGTCTGATCTGCTTGTTGAGCTCATCGAGGATTATGCTGATGCGTTCGATGTTCTCCTCGGCCACCTTGCGCTCCGCCTCGGCCTTGCATATCTCCTCGTCGTACTTGGTGATGCCAGACATGTCGTCCAATATTCTACGGCGGTCCACGGAGGACATGGTGACTATGCGGGTCACATCGCCTTGCTGGACGAGGTTGTAACCTTCGGCGGAGATGCGCGCGTTCTGCAATAGGAAGTCGAACTCGCTAAGGGATGACTTGCGGTCGTTGACATAGAAATAGGAATTGTAACCGTCAGAGCTCTCCGAGAGCTTGACGTGCCTTGTCAGACGAACGATATCAGAATCGATAGGGATGGTCCGGTCGTGGTTGTCGAAGACCAGGGAGACCTTGCAGTGATCGGAAGGCTGCTTGCTTGGACCTCCGTTGAAGATTAAATCAGTGAGCTTGGCTGCCCTAAGCGCTTTGGAGCTCTTCGGCCCTAAGACGAAGAGGATGGCGTCAGAGATGTTGCTCTTGCCAGACCCATTGGGGCCTGTGACAGCGGTGAAGCCCTCCAGGAAGGGTACGGTCATCTTCTTGCCAAACGACTTGAAGTTCTCCAGCTCGAGCTGTTTTAGGTACATGCGCGACCTCCCGTTGAGAGGGTCGAATAGAACGGGTCCTCCACGTGGAGAGAGACCCCTGTCTGCAATCCCATCCCTCGAGTCCGACATGTGTCGGACATTTAGAGATATTACCAGATTAATATAAATATCTTATCAAGCCAAAGCTCCATCGTAAACTATAAAATGACCCAATAAATTCCTCGCGCCCCATTTATTGGGATACCATTCTTACCGGTATGCCAGATGCGGCGAGATGTTTCTTCGCCCCCAAAGGTGTTTGCTCCGTGAAATGGTAGATACTTGCTGCAGCGACAGCTGATGCCCCGGAGGATATTGCTTTCAACATGTCCTCATAATTTCCTGCACCACCCGAAGAGATTACTGGTATCGAAACCGCCTGAGCCACTCCTTTAATTAAACCAATATCGTATCCGCTCATGGTCCCGTCCCTATCGATTGAGGTGAGTAAAATCTCACCAGCGCCAAGTTCCTCCATCTTCCTGGCCCATTCGATGGGGTTTTTTCCTGTGGCTACTCTGCCGCTAATCTTGTAACATTCATACGAACCGTTCAAGTTCTTCTTCGCGTCGATGCTCGCGACAATGCATTGAGACCCAAATTGTCTAGCACCGTTTCTAACGATGTCAGGATTCGTGTAAGATGCTGAATTTATTGCGACCTTGTCGGCGCCACACCTAAGCAGTTTAGTGATGTGCTCTAATTTGTCCACACCTCCTCCAATGGTCATGGGGACTGAGCAACTTTCCGTGAATTCCTCGATGGATTCGAAATCTGGTGATCGGTTGTTCAATGTGGCAGAAATATCAACGAAAATGATTTCGTCAACCTGTCTTAGGGTGTAGACCCTTATTGATGGTAAAACAGCGCCGACCCTCCGCCAACTATCAAAACTTACGCCCTTGACAAGGCCGAAATCCTTCCACAACATCGTCGGAATGACCCTCGTTTTCAGCATGCCTTGATTTCTCCTGCTATAAATTCAGAAAATTCCTTAAGAGGCGATAACCCAAAGGTCCACTCTTTTCAGGATGGAATTGCACCCCCCATGTATTTCCGTTCCTTACCGCCGTTACAGTCCTTCCACAAAAATCTGTAGTACCAACGATGTGGGAGGAATTCGCGGGAATTAGGCAATAACTATGGACGAAGTAGAAGTCGGAGTGATTGGGGATGCCTAAAAAGAGCTCGCCGTTCGTCGTTAAATTCACATCATTCCAACCCATATGGGGAATTCTCTCTTCAGACGTAGTTGGTTCAAGCCGTTTAACCTCGCCGGGAATTATCGCCAGGCCCTCACTTGTACCTCCCTCATTGCCATTGCTAGATAGCAATTGCATTCCCAAGCAGATTCCCAGGATCGGTCGTTCGTCTTCGAGGCTCACCTTTCGGATAATATCGAATAAACCCCTGGCCCTAAGGTTCTTAGCGCCATCAGCATAAGACCCAACCCCCGGGATAATCAGTCTCTGCGCTGATGTGATATCTCTTACATCATTGGATATTACAACGTTGCCGCCAACTTCGTTCAAAGCGCGGTGCAATGATTTGAGATTCCCCATACCATAATCGACGATTGTCACGGATTTCATTGAGTCCATCTTCCATCATTATTAGATTTTGCAGCATTTGAAGACCTGTATTTTAATGTCCGGTCCAAGATTTTGACTTGATTGAATCGCCTATCTGGGAACATCATCAACTTTCTCATCTTCTGCATATCTAAGTTTGGTGAGGTTTCCTTTTATGTCTTTGATAAGATTCTTGTTTGCATCTACTTTGAAAATTTTCCTGTCGGTGTATCTATCACAGATACGCACGAATCCTCGACAGCAATGTTCAATGGATCCAGAATATCCTTTAGTGGTTTGTCCAGGTAGGACCAGGGAAATTTACCATCATGAATCTTTACGATATCGCAAGCGTCCTGCCTTGACAAACGCCCTCTGCGAACGTGTAGGCACGCAAGGTCGGTTGCCCGCCCGAATCCGAACTTGAGGAACTTAAAGTAGTCATGTATGCCAGTTTGGGAGTTATCGAGATTCTCATAATTGACGCAAGATCCTTCGATGACCTTATGGAATGTAGTAAAGCCATGTGCCTGGGAGATCAAGGAATTAGTATAGCCATCCCAAGGCAAATAGTATCCAAGGAATAACCCGGTGACTCACCTTCTTCAAATCCTCGTCTGATGGATAGATGAATGGTATCAGATGCCTTTCTTCAATTCCTTCCAAGCCTGGCAAATGAGAGACACGGAGCCCTAGGAGGCCTCCATATTCTTCAAGCCATCGTCGGTTCAAAATATTGTTCTCACTGGCTGTTGCGGGTCCGCCATATTCATTTTGGGAATTCTCACCCCAAATTATTAGGGGCACATTATACTCGACGGCCACCCTAATGGGGATAGTGAAAATACTAACGTGTTCGGGCCAGGAGATATCTCCGACTTCCATTAATCCAATCCTATTAAGCTTCCTTCGTATAACTCGATTCGTCGTAAATTCGATATAGTCGACCCCAAGGTTCTTGATGTTCTCGATGTTCTTGCGCCCAATATCAGAGAGGTCGCGAGTTGTCGCTGTAACGCACAAAGGATTCATCCCCATCTTCAACACCTTGAGGACTTGGAATGTGCTGTCTTTGCCTCCACTTACAGGAACAATACAATCCCATGTCTTCCCATCCTTACTTCTGTATTTTTCCAATATCCCTACTAATTGCTGATTGCGAGCATTCCAATCGACAACTTTTCTTTTTTCATAACTCCGACAGGCACTGCATATTCCATGCTCATCCAAATGCAAATCAGGTTTCGTGTCCGGCATTACGCAGCGTTTGCAGTACCTCAATAATTCATCCTCCTTGTTCAATCAATCATCTTTCCTCGTTCCATCCTTTTCCATAAGGAACCAAGTTATATCGTCCTGTGGGAAACATGGATCGTGATGGTAGACAAATCCATAATCGATCAACTTCAAATCTGGGAACTTCTCCATCATCTCTCCGGAGAAATCGCGTTTGAACAGCTTTCCTTCGTATCCTCTGTATGTTACCTCAAGAGGAGTTGGATTATAATATTCACATATGCAGATGTATTTATTACTTGCATTGTATAATATTTCATATGCCTTATTAAGAAGAGATGGATTGATGTGGATTAGGACCCCTTTTGAAAATGTGAAGTCCCTTTTCTGGTCGATTGTAAATTCAAAAATTGATTGACAATAAACTTGTACGAAACCCAATTCCTCTAGAGATTTGCATGCTTTTTTATTAATTTCAACGGCAGAAAGATCCACTCTTGGCATTAGCTTATTAATTGCGATCAGATTCAATCCAATATTAGCTCCGAACTCTATAATTGAATTAACATTTCTGGTCCTTGTCATTATTCGTGAAAATAATGCGATGTTGCTAGCGATGATGCCTTCTTCCTTGTTCCTTAGCGAATAGTCGTCGCCAAACGACCCTGCCCAGAAGGCTTCCTGCGGGGATCGATTCTTCACATGCGCCAATCTATGATTAGATGTAAATAGTTTGCTTTGGGAATGTGTATAAAGAACAATCTGGCAATGATTCGATGATGATGTACGGGTGTGGTTATTGGGCGCTCCTTCAGTGATGTTCCCCCTCGTAAAATGTGAATATCCATCGAAGTATAACGTCATTAATTTCAATGCTCAGGCCTTTTTACATTGTGCCCAATCTATTAATGAACATCACTGTTGTTTAGTATAGCGGTGCAGCGACATTGAATTGGCGAACTCAAGAGAAAGTTATCCTTAGGGTGGATTCGAGTTCAACAATAGGGACCGGCCACTTCATTAGATCGCTGGCTCTAGCTCAGCGTTTTTCTTTTTATGGCTACGACCCGGTTTTTGTCTCATCGTGTTTATTAAGTGACCATCAGAAACTGCTGGAAGATGTCGGATATGGGATGGAGCTTGTCCAGGTAGATATTGGAGAAAAGGATGATGCCAATACAACCAAAATGCTTGCTAAGAATCTGAATGCCTCCTGGATTATTCTTGATGGATATTCATTTTCAGAAGAGTATCAGAAATCTCTGAGGGGCTGTAGTCCCAAGGTCGCCATTATCGATGATTACTATTCTGCTACTGGCTACCCTGTTGACGCAATCATCAATTACAATCTGTATGCAGAAGATAGCCCATACCAAAAACAAGGTTCTCAGGCCCTTTGCTTGATTGGCCCTAGATATTCAATTCTCCGCTCAAGATTTCTAGATTTTCGCAGAAAAAAACCGCTTAATGACACAGTACGCAATGTTCTTGTGACACTTGGTGGAACAGATACGCAGGGAAGAACTGCCTGGGTCATAGAGGGGATTGAGCAATCCGGTCTCGAATATGAAGAATTGATTGTGATTAATGGAAAGGGTAGTGCGAATGAGCTCATCATTAATGAGAAGGAAGGGCTCAATCATGGAATCAAGATTATTCGAGGCACGAATGAAATGCCAGAACTCATGGATTGGGCAGACTTTGTCATCACGGCTGGAGGCACAACTACCTATGAGCTGTTATACATGGCAAAACCATTCATTACGATATTGGCTGCAGAGAATCAAAGAATGAATGCGATTGAACTTGAAAAACGAGGCATTAGTCGTCTCATCAATGGTATGGAAATAAAAGATACTTCCAAATTGAGCGCTGTCATCAAAGAAGTAAGCCAGTCTTATGAAAAACGGAGAGAAATGGTGGAAAAAGGTTCTTCATTAGTGGACGGCTTTGGGGCCAATCGAATCGTTTCCAATTTGATAGGATTAAAATTCTGGTTAAGACAGGCAATTGATGAAGATATGGAGATGGTCTGGAATTGGGCAAATGACCCAATCTCAAGGAGCTTTTCTATCAGGACGGATCCAATACCATGGGAAGAGCACGTTAAATGGTACACTTCTAAATTGTCAGAACAAGAGTGCCTGATGTTAATCGCCTTCACGGATGATGACCGACCTATTGGCATTCTGAGAATCGAAGTGTTCAACGGATTTGGGAAGGTGTCTGTCAATATCGACCCTGGGCTTCGGGGTCGGGGTTATGGGCAAGAAATCATTCGTGCGGGATGTCGAATAGGAGCCCATAGGTTACCATTAGGCAAGTTTGATGCGTTTGTAAAGCTAGGGAATAGTTCCTCATTAAGAGCATTTAAGCAAGTCGGTTTCAGAGAAATTGGAATGAGTAATATTGATGGACAGGAGTGCCATCATCTAATAATGGAGAGGTAAGGCCTTGGGCTCTGGATTCTTTATCAATAACCGTGCTGTAGGTGGGGGGGCGCCGACGTATATTGTGGCCGAAATGTCGGCAAACCATAACAGGGATTTGGACCTTGCACTGGAGCTTACGCGAGAGGCAAAGAAAGCCGGAGCTGATGCGATAAAAACGCAAACATATCTACCAGAATCAATTACGATTCCACAGGCGGATAAAGGGGATGCATGCAAAGGGACGATTTGGGCAGGTCAGGATCTTTATGACCTTTATTGTAAGACATATATGCCGATGGAATGGCAACTGGAAATTAAACAAGAGGCGAATAAGCTGGGAATAGATTTCTTCTCCACCGCATTCTCTATAGATGATGTTCTATTCCTTGAGGAACTAGGCGTACCCGTTCACAAGTTGGCTTCCTTTGAGTTAACCGACGTACCACTTATTCAGACAATGGGCAGAACTGGAAAACCTCTCATTATCTCAACCGGCATGGCAACGATGGATGAGATAGAAGAAGCCATACAGGCTGCCAAGAGTGTTGGACAAGAACAGATTGCGCTGTTAAAATGCACAAGTGCGTATCCTGCCCCAATCGAGGAAATGAACCTTAGAATGATACCCTATCTTTCTTCAAGATTCGGTCTACCAGTTGGTATTTCTGATCATTCAAAAGGCATCACTGTTTCTATTGCCGCTGTCGCCATTGGCGCATGCATCGTTGAAAGGCATTTCACAGTATTCCGAGATCTGGGTGGGCCAGATTCCGAATTTTCGCTCGAGCCCGAGGAAATGAAGGAGATGGTTGTCACAATACGCAGAGTTGAGCGTGCTTTAGGTGGGATAGAGACAGAAATTGGTGAAAAGGAGAAGAAGAGTAGGTCACTAAGAAGGTCGCTTTACGTCATCCAGGATATTAGAGAGGGAGAGATCTTCACGGAGCAGAATGTCCGTTCGATACGTCCTGCGGGAGGTTTGCATCCTCGCCATTTGAAGGATGTCTTAGGAAAAAAGGCTAAGGCCGACATAAGCCAGGGGGCTCCGTTGAAATGGGAAATGATCGATGGGTAGATATGGTTCACGTCCAGCTGATTTTGGATGGCGTCATAAATGAAAGTATCATCGAAGAATAATGTAGTGGCTATAGTCCAAGCTAGAATGGGGAGCACCCGGTTACCTGGTAAAGCATTATTGGAAATTGCAGGGGTGCCAATGCTATTCAGAGTTCTGAACAGATTGGCTCACTCTGAATTGATAGACAAAATCGTGGTGGCCACAACACAATCGGTAATGGATGAAGCGCTTGTCAAAGCATGCGATGAGAGGGGAGTTGAATCCTTCAAAGGAAGTGAGAATGATGTTTTAGACCGCTATTACGAGGCTGCACGAAGATTCGATGCGGATGTGGTTGTGAGAATCACCTCTGATTGCCCTCTGATTGATCCTTCGATTGTTGACCATGTAATTAACAAGTACATGCAGAATCGAGAAACGGTGGATTATGTGAGCAATGTAATTGAGCCAAGGACGTTTCCTCGAGGTCTTGATGTTGAGGTGTTCAGTTACCTCGCGCTTGCCAGAGCCTGGGAGGAGGACAAGAATCCTCGGCTTCGAGAGCATGTGACCCAATACTTCCTTCGAAACCCTGATAAATTCAGATTAATGGGATTATTCAATGATATTGACCTGTCTTATATGAGATGGACAGTAGATACGTCTGAGGACTTGGATTTCGTAAAAGCTGTCTATGACCAATTCCCAGATGATCGTTTCACTTGGGTAGAGCTAATTTCTCTCTTCAATGCGAAACCCGAATTATTGACCATAAATCAGCATGTAAAGCAGAAGTGCATTTACTGAGACGTTTTCTCATGCATCCAGAGATGATTGAAAATCATTGCACTGTTTTTTCCACAATAGATATGACACTTGAGATCTCCGCCTCAGTCATCGCTCCAAATATTGGCAGACTGATAATATGCTCATACGCTTCTTCAGCAACGGGGCACATTCCAGGTCCAGTATGGTAGTTCTTTATGTAGAAAGGATGAAAGTGGACGGGAATATAATGCACGTTCACACCAAGTCCTTTTTCTCGAAGTTCAGAGAAGACTTGGTTCCTTTTCTTTAGACCATTGGCGATTCTCACAACATAAAGGTGGTAGGCATGATTAACAAATACTTCTTTGTCTAAAGGTCTGATGCCGTTAATGGCTTCAAACGCAGCATCATACCTTCTGGCGATATCTCTCCTAATGTTCAACCATCCTGGCAATTTATGAAGCTGGCTCCTTCCAAGTGCACATTGGATATCAGTTAAACGGTAGTTGTAACCAAGCTCTTTGATTTCGTAGAACCAAGTCTGCTCTCTTGTTCTGGTTTGCGCATCCTTATCAATTCCATGGTTTCGGAATCTGCGAATTCGTTCCGCTTGTTGGGAAGAGTCAGTGAGGACCATTCCGCCTTCTCCAGTAGTAATGTGCTTAACTGGATGAAAACTGAGAATCGTCATATCAGCCAGGCTGCCGACGGTCCTGCCTTTATAGGATGCACCCAATGAATGGCAAGAATCAGCAATGAGTTGTAGATTATTATTAGAGGCCACCTCACGCAATGCGTCATAATCACATGGATGTCCTGCGTAATCAACGCAGGCAATAGCCTTTGTTTTTGGTGTGATTCTGTTTTCTACGCTTAGAGGGTCGCTAAGAAGGTTTTTAGAACAAACATCGGAAAAAACCGGTCTTCCTCCTACGTAGACTACGGCATTGGCTGTGGCTGCAAACGTCATTGCTGGAACGATTACTTCGTCTCCTGGCTTTATTCCAGCTGCATACATGGCGCAATGGAGTCCAGCTGTACCGTTAGATACGGCCACTGCGTGCTTCGCTCCGGTAAATATGGCAACTTCTTGCTCGAAGGCTTCGACCTCTGGTCCAGTTGTAAGATAATCTGATCGGAGGACTCTTGTGACAGCTGCTATATCCTCTTCATCAATCTCATGTCTACCATACGGGATCAATTTTCGCACCCAGACTCAGTAATTATGTTTCTTAATTCTTCAATCGTCAGCCATTCCTTATTGGATCCACTCGAATACTTGAACCCTTCAGCCATTTTCTTGCCCGCCGACCATGGGACATAGTTCCACATCGGGTTGTCGGGCTCAATTACATACCTGTTATCAAGTTCGATGGTATTTCGCACCTCATCCTCGGAAATGAGGACTTCATGCAATTTTTCACCCGGTCTAATTCCGATAATATCTACTTTACAACCGGGGGCGACTGCATGAGCCAAATCCATAATGTTCATACTTGGGATTTTTGGTACGAAAATCTCTCCTCCATGCATTTTCTCCAGATTAGACACGACGAAGTTCACTCCCTGATTGAGTGTGATCCAAAATCTTGTCATTTTTTCGTCGGTGATGGTAATCCTACCAGTCCCCCTTTGCTTTTCGAACAATGGTACGACACTACCTCTGCTTCCCACAACATTACCATATCGAACACAGCTAAACTTCGTTCCGCCAGATCCACTATAAGCATTAGCCTGAACGAATAGCTTCTCGGCTACGAGCTTGGTTGCGCCATAGAGGTTTATCGGATTGACGGCTTTGTCTGTGCTGAGGGCGATGACCTTTTCCACCCCACAATCGATAGCGGCATCAATTACATTTTTTGCACCATTTACATTGGTCATTACTGCTTCAATTGGATTATATTCGCAAGCTGGCACCTGCTTCAACGCGGCAGCATGGACAACGTAATCCACTCCACTCATTGCACGTTCCAATCGGGCCTCATCACGGACGTCGCCGATGAAATATCTAAGAGATTCATCGTCATAACCGCTGACCCTCATTTCTTGTTGTTTTAATTCATCTCTACTGAATATAATTAATTTCTTTGGATAATACTTTTCAATCATTATCTTAGAAAATCTTTTCCCGAAAGAGCCAGTTCCACCAGTTATGAGAATAGACTTGTCCTTCCAATTCATCGTACCTAGTAATTGCACGCTAATTAATCTAATTTTTTAAGGGGATTGAATTAACGGAAATTGCATCCCATTGGTGATGGTTAGTGAATTCATTGCCCTAATTACTGATTTCCAGCAATTTGTCAATCAGATTATACACTCGTTGCGAGGAGCCGCCATCCATTTTGTACAAGTTATCTAGAATGTACTCATCTCGATTCGCTGCCATATTGTGGTCATTAAAGGACAATGATTTCACTATGGCCAGTTGTAAATCCGAAGCGTTATAGACCCCGATTGCCACTCCCCTTGAGACGTAATCTATTGGGTCCGGTTGTCCACTTAAATTTAGGATAATTAATGGTTTTTTTAATGCTACAGCCTCCAATCCAACTGTAGAATATCGAGTAAGCACCAAATCACTCGCCCAGATAAGGCTCAATGTATCACTTGTTTTTGGCACTAGAACTGCGTTTTCACGATTCTCAACTAACATTTCTAGAATCATTCTCCGGTGCGATTCCGTTTCTCCTGGATGTTGTTTGATTACCAGAAAAGCGTTAGAAATGCCGTTAATTGCATGCAAAATCGTTTCAAGATAGAAACGATTTTCTTCATCCGGTAATCCATTGAATGCCATAGCCATTAGAACCATCCTTTTTCCGTGTGGAAGTGGAATCTTTTTATGGACTTCTCCTGGGTCAACTACTTTCATTATTTCAGCTATACGATCATATCTGGGTTGACCAGTCACCTTGACGGCTCTATTGGGATAATCACTGTCCTCGAGTAAGAGCCTCCTGTGCCTCTCACCATATACTGCTGTAATGTCTGGAACGGGTGAGAATGGCGCGCCGACTAAACCATCCTTTGAGATCTCCCCCTTTCTATAAATGTAGCCTTTATGATCCTCATGAATCACTCCATGCTGGATACCTAAAGTAGGTATACGGGCGTTCCTGGCAGCAATTATTAACGCTCTCTCAAAGCGCCCATACTCTTCCTCCAAAATCACAAGATCTGGAGTAATGCCCTTTAGACAATAATGAGCTAAATCAATTCTATAGGCAGCTTCAGGCAAATCGAAATGGAAATATCTACGGAAGTGACCAAGTAGTTCCGAAATATTCCCAACCTTCTCAGATTTTATCAACTCTTTAAAAATGGGATCGCTTTCCAATTGTTTCCATATTCTAGAAAAATGACTCCACGCTTGGATTCGCAGTATTGTTGAATTTATTGAAGAATACGTGTCAAAAGGAATATGTGGAATGCTCCATTTGTCATTTTTTTCTTTTGCAATTTCAATGGAGCGAAAGAACGAAGGAAGAGCCCATATCAACGGGGATTTCAAAGGAAATGAAGAAATGAAGAAATGATCGGGTCTGTTTTTTGCGATGTCCAGAATCGGTTTAAAGAATTGATCCGTAATCATTTCCTTGCCAGATGCCGAGTCCCCCGTTCGCCGCCATTCAATATCTTCCCCCGTTATCAATATCCTTCTCTTCGTCTTGGCATCCTTACCTATGAGGGAACGGCTTGGCCTGCTGAGTGATCGGGCGAGGATGCGAAGAATTAAATCATTTCCTAAGACAGAAACCCAAGCCAGAGATCGCAATCCCTTCTTTATCTTAAGACGGCCTCGCCTTTTTTCTTGAGTGCTCTCTTTGCCCCAGAAGTAGGTTTTAAGAATTTCATTAAAGCCCGGGTCGACGAACCACCAGAGGGTGATGCCCCTGAATTCTGTGAGCTCTAATAGGGTTTTACCATTGGAGAGTTTGCTGTTCAATAGGCGATGTTCATAATCTAATCTTGTTCTTACGACTCCCGAATCCTCTTTTCCCATTCAGGTCGGGATATTGATTGACTTATTAAGTAACTCTTCTAATGGAATCCTTTTAGCTCTATTTCCCTAAGGAATAAGTTCTCAGTCTAATTGACAGGTTGAAATCGATAAATATATAGAAGTGATTGTGTGCAAGAAAATGATTCAGAATTATCAAATCTGCACACGTTGTGTGATGGATAGTTCGGACCCCTCCATTTCTTTTGACGGTAATGGGGTGTGCAATCATTGCCATAGGCGCGATGATATGATCAGTAGATTTGTTTTTGATGGTGAAGCTGGCAAGATCGCTTTAGATAAAAATGTGGCCAAAATCAAGAAAGAGGGCATAGGTAAAGATTATGATTGCATCATGGGAGTAAGCGGTGGCGTCGACAGCAGCTATGTTACCTATATTGTCAAGAAGCTTGGGCTCCGGCCATTAGCAATCCATCTGGATAATGGATGGGATAGCGAGCTTGCTGTGAAGAACATTGAATTATTGATGACGAAACTCGGATACGACCTTTATACAGAGGTTCTAGATTGGGAGCAATTCAGGGACCTCCAGCTCTCCTTCCTTAAGGCCTCGACCCCTGATTCTGAGATACCTTCGGATCACGCGATTGCCGCGATATTGAGGCATAAGGCCGAAGAGCTGGGCGTTAGCACTGTGATCATCGGTACCAATTACAGAACCGAGAGCCATCTCCCCATAGCTTGGTCGTATGGAGCACAGGATTGGAGGTATATCCATGCGGTACATTCTACATTTGGCTCGGCGCCACTTAGGGGTTTCCCTCATTACGACGCATTCCAGAATTGGATATTCAAGGTCAGGCTGCGAAGCTTTCCGATCTTGAACTATCTAGACTATAACAAAACGATTGCCATAGATGTTCTGGAGAAAGAAATTGGATGGAAGTATTACGGACAAAAGCACTATGAATCCATCTATACCAGATTCTTCCAAGGATACATCCTTCCCAAGAAGTTCGGGTTCGACAAGAGGCGGGCACATTATTCGAGCCTTATCTGCTCAGGAGAGATTACTCGAGAAAGGGCGCTCCAAGAATTGGAGAAGCCCCCCTACCCACTTGACCGGCAAGAATCTGATAAGCAATACGTGATCAAGAAACTCGGCATAGGTCCTGATGAATTCGAGAGGATAATGTCCCTCCCGCCAAAGACCTATCATGATTACCCCAATTATAACGACATGAACTTCATCGTCAAGAACAAGGAGCTTTTCACCATCCTGCAACAGGCCAATAGGAAGATGAGACTCGTTGGCCAGTGAAGCCGCTTATGACAATACAGTCTTCAACCGGTCCGTATCAGGAAAGTTAATCAAGACCGCTCTATGTTTCCCGTAATAGACGAAGAGACTACCTGCGACTACGGCTGACGCTCCTGACCTCACGGCATCGCTAAAGTGCTCGATCTTGCCTGCCCCTCCAGATGCAAGCACGGGAACGCTAACTGAGCTCGATACCCTCTTTATCAATTCGAGATCGTAACCGTTCATGGTGCCATCACGCTCTATGGAGGTGAGCAGTATCTCCCCGGCGCCAAGCCTTTCCATGTTCTTGGCGTGTTCGACGGGATCTAAGCCAGTCCTCTCCCTACCCCCATTAGTGTGAACCTCGTAACCGCCATTAGCGCCCTTCCTCACATCTATAGAGACAACGATGCTCTGAGACCCGAACTCCTTGGAGCCCTTTTGAACGAGGTCCGGACTTCTGACCGCTTCCGCGTTGATGATGACCTTCTCATATCCCATTGACAGGACCTTGCGTATGTCCTGGACGGCCCTTATCCCACCGCCATACCCAATAGGCATGAAGCACTCGCCCGCGATCTCAGAGAGGTAATTGAAGTCTGGACTTTTCCTTTCTGGCGTGGCTGAGATGTCCAGGATGGCGAGCTCATAAGCCTCTTTATCGTTAAAGAGCTTCACGATGTTGATCGGATCGCCGAGATAACGAGGAGAATTGAATTGGATTGTCTTGTAGAATCCATGGTCCTTCATTAAAAGGCAAGGGATCACTCGGGTTCTTATCAAGGGTTACACCATCTTTGCGAAGTTCTTCAGGAGTTGCATCCCCCATCTCAGGCTCTTCTCAGGATGGAATTGGGTTCCAAGGATGTTCTCGTGGCCGACCACGGAAGTGAAGTCGATGCCATAGTTGGATTGTGCGAGCATGTCAGACTCGAGACTACACTTAACATGGTAGGAGTGCACGAAATAGTATCTTGAATCCGAATTGATGCCAGTCAACAAAGGATGTTCCTGCAATATTCTCAATGCGTTCCATCCCATGTTGGGTATTTTCCTGGATTCGTCTCTTTCGAATCTAAATTTAATGGTCTCCGCATCTATCCAGGAAAGCCCCTTCAGATCCCCCTCTTCGCTTCGTCTTCCCAATATCTGCATCCCTAGGCAAATCCCCAATATCGGCTTCCTCTCATCCAAGACCAATCGGTTCAAGACCTCTATCAACCCTAGGTCGGAAAGGTTCTTCATCCCAGTATCGAAGGCGCCGACACCCGGTATTATCAATTTGGTAGCTTTTTCGAGCTCCTCCCTCTTGGAAGTGACGACTGCCTCCTCCCCGATCTTATTGAGCATGTTCTTGATGGATGCTAGGTTTCCAACACCATAATCGACGATTGCTATCATGCCAGGACTCCCAAAAACCTATTTCATTATCTCATTTACAATTGCGTCGAGCTCCTTCATGTTGCTCTCCGAGGATAGGGGCTTGGCGGCTGCATCGGATCGCTCTTTGAAGTCCATTACCTCTTGTTCGCTCAGTCTATTCAATTTCTTGGCCATGCTATCGACGTTGAATTCGTCACAGACCACACCCAACCCGTAATCATCGACTAGACGCTTGATGTCTGGTAAGGGTGTGACCGCGACCGCGAGCCTGGCTTGGACATACTCGAACAGCTTATTGGGTAGGGAATGGGCCAGGTTGAAGTTCAGGGGCTCTTGAAAGAAGATTCCAATATCATACTGGTTGCAGGTGGTTATGAGCTCCTGCATAGGGATGGGGTCGTGGATCCTCACACGCTCAAGTGGCGTCGCCTTTCTTTTCATCTTCTCAAGATAGGAAGGGTCACGAGGCATCAAATACAGATCTAGACTGAAACGGTCATCCAGCAAGGATACTAGGTTCAGGTAGTTCTCGATCTTGCGATTGGGGTTAGCGTTGCCATGGTGAACTAGTCTTATCCTTCCTTCTTCGACCGGCGTGGCCTCATCTCACGGTAATCAGGTGCATTGGTGATAACCTTGGCCTGGACATGGTAATTGCGCGAATATTCGTCGGCGATGCCCTGTGACACCGTGGTCATCGCCGCACAGCTCTTCAGGTAGGTCTTGCATATCCAGTCCATATATTCACGCATGAAGAAACGCCATGTCCACCGGTCCTCGATTTGCCGAGGGGCGTATTCATGCGCATCATGTAAAACTGGTGCCCCTTGCGCCCAAGAAAACACCAATGGAAGGGAATCGCTATCATTGGCCATCACCAGGTCGAAGCTGTCGGCTTTTAGGCTCTCCAGCACCGTCTTCACATCGAAGGTGGCTTCGTAATATCCTAAGAAGTTGTGCGTCTTGAGCATTATGGCGCGCTTGGCCTTGCTCACTATGCCTTTGCCTATCTCCTTAATAGGTATATGCGTCACCCCGGCCAATCCTGAGTCACCGAAACCAAGGGTGGCGACCTCATATTTCGAGGACAAATGTTTAGTCTGGCGGTAAACACGTGGATCGCGCTTGATGTCGGAGAGGGAGACAATGAGGACCCGCTTCCTCGCGCTCATCTCAGAGCCCCCCATAGGCCTTCAGCAGCCTCTCCCTCATGATCTTCCAGTTGTACTTGTCCTCCGCCGCCTTCCTGGCCTTGGCGGACATGGACCGCCAAGAAATTTCATCCCTTAATTTGTCTAAGGCTGAAAGGAAGGCCTCCGTGCTCCAGTCCATGGTTATGCCGCATCCCTCTTCCTCGATTATCTTAGCTGTGAGCGTCCCCCTAGTGGTGATGACTGGCACGCCTACGGCCATCGCCTCAAGGAGCTTGACCGGGGTGGCGATGCGATAGTTCTCGTTGCTCGGGTCCAATAAGGACACGACCGCATCCGCCTCACTAGTTTCCTGGAGGATGGCTTTCTGGTCGACATATCCGAGGAATGGAGATCCTAGGGCATTGGCTCGCCGCATCCCTTACTTGTGGCTCGTACCTGCCCCGGCCAGCGATGCGCAAGGTGCATCCCTCATTCCTCTTCACGACCTCAAGCAACTCGAGAACATACCTCCCTGGCTCCAAGGCACCGCCGTAGAAGAGGGCCACCTTGTCCCTTGCGCCTTTCTTCGTGGGTGGCGCCGGGGGCAGGTCGATGCAGTTCATGACCACGACCTTCTCTTGTTTGGTGCCAGCAGCTAGATGCTCCATGATGGGCTCGTTGGCCGCGATCACTAGGTCCGCCTTGCCCACCAGACGGGACTCCCAGCGATCGATCATGTTCGCGACCTTGGCTGACATGTCCAGCATGATCATCTTGGCATAATGCTCGTGGGAATCGTAGACCAGCTTCGCGCCTTTCATCTTTGCTATAAGAACCGCTTGGGGAAGGGTGTCGAAATCGTGGGCGTGGACGACCTGGCAATCTGACCGGAGACCCTTGAGCACCACCTTGAGGAAGAATACCGGAAGACCGACGAAGAAGCGCCCCTTAGCAAAACGCGTCGGCACCCTGAGGACCTCAAAGCCTTCCCCTTGCATTGATGGTGGCATAGCTCCTTCTCGGTCCCAGGCCAGGACCTTCACCTCGTATCCAGCGGATGATAACGCCTTGGCCTCCTTCTCCACCCTGGGGTCGGGAAGGAACGGATTGGAGAGGAGCATGAGCACTTTCTTGGGCATGCTCCGCTACTGCCTCCTCACACAGGGACGGTGCATCCCTTGGCCAGGGACTGTTTCGTCTTCTCTATCAGTTCCACGGTCCTCAGCCCCACGTTCCCAGAGTTGCGCGTCTCGGTCATCGGGTCCCCGATGCTCTGCAGGAAGTGCATTAGTTCCGTACGAATGGTGTTGTTGCGCTCCACCCCGAGCCGGTAGGTGTATCCTGACTCGTAAATCATGATCTCCTGGGCCACGGCATCGATGTACGCGGAGCGATTCTCACCGATGACGCTGATCTGCCTGACCTTCTTCGGCGAGAGCCAGCTCAGGGTGGCATGAGAGACCGCCCCCGAGCCCATCTCCGAGACGATGTAGGCCATCTCCTCCTGCTCCTTGCGCCTGAAGGGCTTGGCCACGCAGGTGACCTTGACCGGCCACTCGTCCATCAGGTAGTTTATGATATCAAAATAGTGAGGAGCCAGGTCGACGATCACATCCCGGTCGGAGAAAGGCTGCTCCAGGTTGGTCCATTCCATCTCCAAAAGGAAGACGCGTCCGAAGAACCTCTCCTTGATGAGTCGACGTATCTCGGCCAGCGCATTGTTGAAGCGATAGATGTGCCCGACGCTGAGGGTGAGGTTCTTCCTTTCCGCCAGCTCCACCAGCTGCATCCCTTCCTCGGTCGTCAGCGTCATGGGCTTCTCGACAAGAACGTGCTTCCCTCTTTCTAGGGCCTCTTTGCATGCGGGGAAGTGGAGGGCGTTTGGGAGGCAGACGTTCACGGCCTTGATATCGGGTATAGCCAGCACTTCCCGATAGTCGTGGAAGAGCCCTTCGACCCCATAGCGGTCCTTGGCCTGCTCCAGGTTCTTGTCGGAGAGGTCGGAGACCGCCCTGACCTTGACATTCGGGATGGCGGACCATTCCTCAACGATCTTCCGGCCCCAGTAGCCCACACCGAGGACGCCCACCTGGATCTTCATTTCCTATTTCCCCCAATAGAACTCCTTGATCGCCGCGCAGACCTCCTTGACGTCGGATTCCTTGAGCGCGGGGAAGATGGGCAGGGACATCAGCTGATTGGATAGCGCCTCGCTCACCGGGAAGTCTCCCTCCTTGTAACCATACATCTGCTGGTATATGGGCTGGAGGTGGATCGGCACTGGATAGTGCACACCGACCTCGATGCCCTTGGCCTCCATGTGCTTGGCCAGCTCGTCTCTATGCTTGCAGCGGATGACGTAGAGATGGAAGACTGGAGTTACGTCCTTGTCACCCATGGAAGGGACGACGACCTGCTCCAAGCCCTTGAGCTCGTGGGAGTAGAGCTTGGCCAGTTCCCTTCGGCGTTCGTTGTACTTCTCGAGATTTCGCAGCTGCACCCGCCCGATGGCGGCGTTGCAGGTGTTCAGCCTCGAGGTGTAGCCGACGACGTCGTGCACATATCGCGAGACGCGGCCGCAATCGCGCAGCTTGGAGACCTCCTTGACCAGCTTGTCGTCGTTGGTGGTGATCATGCCCCCGTCCCCGCCCACGGTCATGTTCTTGGTGGGGTAGAAGGAGAAGCAGCCCACGTCCCCCATCGACCCGGCCCTCTTGCCCTTGTAGACGGCGCCATGTGCCTGGCAGGCGTCCTCGACCAGTAGCAGTTTCTTCTTACGACAGATCTCCACCAGGGGGTCCATATCGGTCGGGTTGCCATAGAGGTGCACCGGCAGGACGCCCGCGGTGGTGTCGCGGATGGCCTTGACCACCTTGATGGGGTCGATGTTGTAGTCCCTCTCGCTGGAATCCGCGAAGGTGGGCTTGGCACCCGCTTCGATGACCGCATTGGCGGTGGCGATGAAAGAGAATGGAGTGGTCAGGACCTCTTTACCGCCGACCTTGGCCGCGATCATGGCAAGCTGAAGCGCATTGGTCCCCGAAGAGCAGGAGATGGCGTACTTGGTTCCGGTGAACCTCGCGAACTCTTCCTCGAACTTCTTGACGCTCTCTCCCATGACCAGGCGCTCGTTCCTCAGAGCGGAGGCCGCGGCCTCGATCATCTCATCGGTCATCTCTGGTCTGCCCAGTGGTATCTTTGCCATGCTCTCACTCCAGTTTCTTTATGACCTTGGCCGGGTTGCCAACTACCAATGCACCGGGAGGAACGTCCTTGGTGACGATCGCTCCCGCCCCGACCATCGCCCTCTCTCCTATGGTGACGCCACAGATGATGGTGGCGTTGGCCCCTATCGAAGCGCCCTTCTTTACCCTCGTCGAGGTGATGCTCCAGTCGCCAGTGGCGTGTGGATGCAGGTCATTCGTGAATGTCGCGTGAGGGCCCACGAAGACCTCATCCTCGATGGTGACCCCTGAAGGGATGAAGGCATAGGCTTCGATCTTGCAGCGGTCCCCGATGACCACTCCGCGCTGGATCTCGACGAAGGCGGCGATCTTGCAGTCGCTACCGATCTTGCATCCGTACAGGTTCACGAAGTCACGGACCACCGTGCCCTCGCCTATGTCGCAATCGTTGATGGAGTAATGCTTGGCGTAAAGCTTGTACTTGGGGACCTTCGGTTCCACGCTCATCTGGCGCGCGATGGCGATGAAGGGATTAAAAGTTTGTTTTTGGTTGGCGCCGCTCGAATTCGCCCAAGCTGGACGAGGCCGATTCCGCCAATCCACGGACAAATGGCGGTCACATCAATGTCTGGTCGTCCCCCTACCAATCTCATTGGCCATCAATACCTATTAATCGTGCGACGATGTTCGCGGGCGCATAATGTTGGTCAGCGTCGTCCTGAACATCATGAACGAGGAGAAGAACATAGCCGACCTCCTCGACTCCCTGGTCACGCAGGAAGGCCCGCTCGAGATCGTGGTGGTGGACGCGAATTCGCGCGACCGGACTCGGGAGATAGTCGAAAGATATGTCCAGCAGTACCCTGGGCTGGTCAGGATGTACATCAAGCCCGGCTCCCGGGGGCTCAGCACCAACTACGGCATCTCCCAGGCGAAGGGCGACATCATCGCCATCACTGGCGGCGATTGCATCGCCAACCCCTTCTGGATAAGGGAGCTACGCAAGAGCGTTATGGAGGGCAACGCCGTCGTGGCTGGCAAGACCATCAACATGGGCCTGAAGGCCTGGGAGGAGCTGGACCGGGTCGAGCTGTTCTACAAGGGCGTCGACCTCTCCTACCCGAGCTGCAACGAGGCCTTCATGCGCGAGGTGCTGGAGAAGGTCGGAGGGTTCGACACCTGGTTCATCACCGCCGAGGACATCGACCTGAACTACCGGGCGGTGGACGCGGGTTACAAGATCGTATACAACCCCCACGCCGTCATCTACCATCGCACCAAGGCCACCTTGTACCGTTTCTACAAGCAGGCCTTCTGGAACGGGGCGGGGCGCAAGCAGCTCACCCTGAAGCATGGGCGCCTCTGGGGCAACTACGACCCCATGCGCATGATAAGGCAGAAGATGACCTTCTGGTCCTTCACCAGGCTGGTCGTCGCCGTCATGGGCTACGTCGGCTTCAAGCTCTTCGACGCCAAGGGCGCCTACGGCAAGAAGATGCTGAGGGCCAAGTAAGCCCTATCAGGAGCTATTATATCATGTCAGCATTTACCGGTAGAGCTGGTGCCGCACTGAAGGTCAGCATTGTCATCCCTACCATGAACGAGGAGAAGTCCATAGGCGCGGTCATGGACTCGGTCAACTCCACCATGAGCGCTAGCTCCTACGGCTACGAGGTGCTGATCGTCGACCTCTCCAAGGACCGGACGAGGGAGATCGCCACCTCCAAAGGGGCGAGGGTGGTGGACGAGCCGCGGCGGGGATATGGCCGGGCCTATAAGTCAGGCTTCGAGGCGGCCACGGGCGAGATCATCGCCACCTTGGATGCGGACTGCACCTATCCCGCCGAGGACATCCCCAAGCTAGCGGACATGCTCCAGGCCGAGGGTCTGGACTTCATCACCACCGACCGCTTCGCCGCTATGGAGGAGGGGGCGATGAGCGGCATGCACCGTTTCGGCAACAAGGTCCTCACCTTGACGTCGAGGGTGCTCTTCAAAGTTCATTTCCATGATTCCCAGAGCGGGATGTGGGTGTTCCGCAAGGATTGCCTGTCCGAGCTGGTGCTGGAGGACGATGGCATGCCCTTCTCCGAGGAGATCAAGATCGAGGCCTTCAGGAAGCTCCGGGCCAAGGAGGTCCCCATCGTCTACAGGAAGAGGGTGGGCGAGGTCAAGCTGTCCTCCTGGAAGGACGGCTGGAAGAACTTTAAGTTCCTGTGGAAGAAGAGGTTCTAGAGCTCGGGGAATCTCTCCTTGATCATCCTAATGGTTTGCCTTAGAGCTTCCCTTGCCTCGAGGTTGCGCAGGGCGGCGGAGGGGTGATAGGTCGGCAGGAGGTCGATGCGCTCCCTGCCCACGGCGATGGTGAAGAGCTGGTTGGCGCAGTCCTTCATCGCCACCTTGTTGTTGAGGAGGCCCTCGCAGGCCGTCCTGCCCATGCATACGATGAGCTGCTTCCCCCTCAGGTCGTCCTCCAAATACGGTCGGCAGGCCAGGACCTCGTCGGGCTTGGGCCGGCGGTTGCTCGGAGGGCGGCACTTTACCGTGTTGGTTATCATTAGCCGCTCGCGGGGAAGGCCTTCCTCCTCCAGGATGCGGTCGAGCATCTTGCCGGCGCGGCCGACGAACGGCCTTCCGGTGAGGTCCTCCTTCTCACCTGGCGCCTCGCCCACCAGGACGACCGGGGACGCAAAATCCCCGCTGGGCGCGACGACCTTTGTCCTCTTCTGGCAGAGACGGCAGAGCTCGCAATCGAGGTCCAGGAACATATCACTCCCTCAGCACGTCATCTGCGGTCAGGAGGGACAGCAGCTCCACCCCCATATCGGCCAGCCTTTCCTTCCCGCCATCCTGGCGGTCGATGACCGTTAGCACCGTGGACACCTTGGCGCCCGCGTCCCTCAATATGGTTATGGCCTCGGCCGAGGAACCGGCGGATGTGACCACGTCCTCCACCACCAGGACGCGGTCGTTCTGCATCAGCCCGCCCTCGATCAGCTTGCTGGTGCCATGGTCCTTCTTCTCCTTGCGCACCATCACGTAGGGGGTCCCGGTCCTCAGGGAGAGGGCGACGGCCAGCGGTATGGACCCCAGGACGACGCCCGCGATCCTGTCCACGACGATGCCTTTGGCGGCCATGTAGCAGGCCATCTCCTCCGCCAACTCCGCCAGGACCCGAGGGTCGGTGGAGGCCTTCTTGATATCGATGTAGTACCTGCTCTTCCTCCCCGAGGCTAGGGTGAACTCGCCATACATCAACGCCCCGCATTCCAGCAGGGCCTCTTTGATCCGCATCTTGCTCATCTCACCAAGGCTCCTTCTTCAGACCCCTTCTGTAACCGATTATGTTGACCAGGCGATGGATCACCGGCACGATGATGATCAAGGCCAGCAGCGCCAGTAGTCCATTGCCCTCTATGTAGATGCCAGAGAACCAGGCCGGGAAGAGGAGCGCCGCCAGCAGCAGCGCCCCGACCACGAAGTCATATTGGTCGAGACCGGTGGCCTTCGCTCCCCGCTCCAGCCCCATCCTGCGCTTGAGGAACGCCCCTCCCATGTCCCCCAGCAGGGACCCGACCGCCATCACCACGATGATCCCCGCGGCCTGGGGCATGGGGCCGTAGCCCAGATACTCCGCCCCGGCGCTCGGGGTGGTGACCAGCAACTGGACGAATCCGACCAGTATGCCGCTGAGGACGCCTCCGACGAGGCCGCTCCAGGTCTTACCGTCGCCCAGGATGCGCTTCCCTCGCCATGTCCGCCCCCGGTCTATGGGGGCGCCGCCTCCGAACAGGACCGCGGCCGAGTTAGGCACGAGGGCGGGCAAGAACACCCAAATGCCTACCGCGATCGAGGTGAGCGCGTCCATCGTCTCTCTGGATTCCGGAGGCTGATATAGAAACTTTCGCTATGCCCCTCGCTCCTTGAAGAAGGCCAGAAGGTCGTTGGGCAATACCTCGGCCGCCACCAGGTCCATGCGGTCGGCGAACTGCTTCGCCCTCCTGTCCAGGATGACCGCGGCTCCAACGTCCTTCTCGGTCCGGATCAGCCTCCCGATGGATTGGAGCATCTTCCGGGATGCCGGGACCTTCACCGTGTACTCCCATCCCTTGCCGAACTTCATCTCGTAATAGTGAAGTAGGGCGCGCTGCTTGGCGGTGGGCTTGGGGAAGGGGATGCCGGCCAGCAATGCGACCTGCAGCTCCCGGTCCGGAAAGTCGATGCCCTCGCTTATCCTACCCCCCATGACCGCGAACAGGACCTGCCCGAGGAGCGTGGCCTTCTTGAAGCTCTGGACCGTGCTCATCAGCTCGGCCTGGGGCATGCCCCTCTCCTCCACATGAACCTTCTTGCGGATGCGTGCCAGGACGCCGTCGGAGACGAAGCGGTCCATGAGCGCGTAGGAAGGGAAGAACACCACGGTGTTGCGGTCCAGGGTATTGCAGCAGGCCACCACCATCTCCTCCATCCTCGGGACGATGCTGTCGTCCTGGGCCATCTCCTCGTACTTGGTCGTCACCTCCTCCGAATAGAATATCCTTCGGTTCTCCGTCGGGAAAGGCGAAGGGAAGGTCCGCAGCATGGTCCCCTCCGGAAGCCCGACCGAGTCACGGTACTCGTAGAGGGGGGCGAGGGTGCCGGACATGTGCAGCGAGCCAGCGCTCTCCTCCAAGAAGGAGCAGGCGATGGAAGGGTCGAGGCAGAAGCCCTCGAAGCGAGGGTTCTCCCCGCCCACGACCAGCTTGACGTAGTACTCCTCTTCCATCTTCAGCCAGAAGTTGATGAAGGCGCCGAGGGAGAAGATGTAGGAGCGGGGGAGCCTGCCCTGGTCCTTCTTGCTCTCTCTGACGATCTCCCCGTGGGTCATCATGGCCTTACAGGCGATGACCAGCTGTCTGGAGGTTATGGTGAATGCCTCCATGAGCCCCGCTTGCAGGAAGTCCGGGGGGATCAGCCCGTCGTCGTCGATGACGTACTCCTTCACCGCCTCCTCCAAGAGGGCGGCGAGCCTCTCCACCACGTCCCTGATGCTCGCTCCTTCGACCACCTCCGGGTCGCCGTACTCGTCCAGCTCCCTCAGGACCAGGTCCAGCGCCGCTCGGGACAGCTGGATGGTCCGCGATTCCCTGGCGTAGTCGGGAAGGTTGTGCGCCTCGTCCACGATGAGGATGAGCTCGGCCAGGGAGACGTTCATTCGGCCCACGAACGCGTCCCTGACGAAAGGGGCGAAGAAGTAGGCGTAGGGGGCGGTGACCACGGTCGCGTGGGGCAGCAGCTCCTTTCCAAGCTCATATGGGCATAGGCCCTTGGCATCGCAGTACTGCGCGAACTCCTCTACCGTCGGGAGCTCCTTCTGGCAATGCGCTAGCACCTCATCGAAGTTGGTCTCGAGCACCGCGTCGTAGAAGCGGCATCCTCCCTCCTTCCCCGCTAATGACCTCCTCTTCCTCTCCCCGCAGAGGCGGGAGAGCTCCTCGGCGTTCCCCTGCTTTAGGTCGGGGTCCCTGGAGAAGAGGGGACAGGTGGACTGCCGGCCTTGCACGCCCATCCCGAATACCGGCCTCTTAGAATTGATGCGCCGCAGTTCCAGGAGCACCTGCCGCTGCTGGGAATTGGTCCGGGTGAGGTAGGCGACCTTCTTCCCCTGGGGCAGGGCGATCTGCAATGCCGCCGTCAGGGCGCATACCGTCTTGCCCGTCCCCGTGCCGCTCTCCATCACGATGTGGCCCTCGCCCTTCAAGGCGCTCATGGCCGAGGAGACGATATCCTCCTGATGCTTCCTAGGCTCGTAGGGAAAAAGGTCCATCCGCTAATCTGAACGGTTCTAGCATGAATACGGTTTCGCGGGGGTGCCCGAAACTGGGCATCTACAAGATCGGCAGTCGCCTCAGGTATTGCGCTGCCAGACTTCCTCTGGCATGTCCTCGTAGCAGTTGTCTACCCCATTCAGGTCCCCATTGCAGCCATTGCGACCGGAGATGAGCTCGAAAATCCTTTCCTTCTTGAAGAGCCAATAATGGATGCGCCACTCCCTTCCATCGTACAGGGTGGTCTCCTCACGCTCGGTGGTGAGGATGCCCGTGTCCTCCAGCATATAGAAGGCGTCCCGGTCCTCGGGCTCGAGGATGTTGTCGATGATACGCTCAGAATAACCGAAGAAATTCATGACATGCTGGGCCATGGCCCGCGCCTGTTCCTCGGGCATGCCCGTGTGGTCTATGCTGGTGCGGATGGCGTTCGTCAGGTCATCGACCGTCAGCGTCAGCACCTTTCCGTTCTCCTTGAGAACCAAGGTATCCGCATGGCCATTACCTCCATTCCCTTCCGCGACCTCCAATCGCGCGGAAGCCTTTCCGTTCCCCTTATGCCCCTTAGCAAAACCGTTCCCTTTCGCAACAGCGTTCTTCGGAATCATCTAAATAAAGCCCCCCTTTAGATGATAAATGTCAACTACAAGGTAGATTAGACCTACACCATTCAACAAGTTATATTTAAAGATTCTTACGAGCGCCAATAATTATTGTTAACCGCTTCGTGTAATCTGGCATCATAATTTCCGTTGTTCTTCGGTCAGAAAGAATACCTTTTTAGGGGTGCCGCCACAAGAGCATAGGCGGTGGAATATGATCGCTCAATTCAAGGTCGTGCCGGTTGGCAAGGGCGAGAGCCTCAGCGCCTACGTCGCCGAATGCGTTAAGATAGTGCAGGCGAGCGGATTGAAGTACCAGCTCACCCCCATGGCGACGATATTGGAGGGGGAATGGGACGAAATCATGGATGTGCTGGGGGATTGCCACCGCAAGGTGCGCTCCATGTCCCATCGGGTCGTGACCACCATCGAGATCGACGACCGCGAGGGCAGGAGGGACGCCATGGAGCAGAAGGTCCGCAGCGTTCAGGATAAGCTTGCCAGGAATTAGTGCTTCGCCTACGCTCCAGGCCTTGGGCTGACGATAGATTCTACATGCCCATCCAGCTCACTGGATGTAGGTCTTCAACCTCATCTGGGAAAGCCGGATGAACCTCGCCTCCTTGAAGTCCTTGAGCTTCAGCATGTATTCCAGGACCTCCTTGGAGACGACGTCGTCTACTGCCACCAGCATCACCGCCATCCCGCCCCGGCTCTCGCGGCCCACGCCCATCCTGGCGATGTTGATGTGGTTGTCGCCGAGCACTGTGCCGACACGGCCGATTATGCCGGGAACGTCGTTGTGCTTGGTCATGAGGAAATCGCCCTCCACCGGCATGTCCAGGTCATACTCGTCGATGCCTAGGAGCCTGGCCTGCGTACCTGGGAAGACCGTCCCGCGCACCTCGCGCGATATTCCGTCCGAGTGCAGCGTCACCGCGACCATGTTCACGTAGCGCGGGGACTCCTCGCTCTTGGTCTCCGAGACCTGGATGCCCTTCTCCTTGGCGATGGAGGCGGCGTTGATGATGTTGACCTGGTTCTCGCCGATGATGTTGCTCAGCACCCCGATTATGGCTGAGGTCGTCAACGTCTTCGTGTCCATGCTGGCCAGCTCGCCGTAGAAGGCGGTCTCCACCCTCTTGATCGGGCCATCCACCAGCTGAAAGGCGAAGGACGCCAGCATCTCGGTGAGCGGCATGAAGGGCATGACCTTGGGGTCCATCTTGCCCAACGGCGCGTTGACGGCGTTCGACATCTTGCCATCCACAAGGAAGGCCTTGACGCACTCGGCCATCTCCAGGGACACCTTCTCCTGGGCCTCTTTGGTGCTCGCGCCCAGGTGGGGCGTGAGCACGATATTGTCCAGCTCCAGAAGCTTGGAGCCCTTGGGGGGCTCGTGCTCGAACACGTCCAGCGCAGCCCCAGCGATGCGCCGGGTCTTGAGCGCCTCGTACAAGGCCTCCTCGTCCACGATGCCGCCCCTCGCGCAGTTGATGACTATGGCGTGGGGCTTCATCAGCTTGAACTGCTCCTTTCCCACCAGATGCTTGGTCGATGGGGTCAGGGGCGCGTGGATGGTGATGATGTCCGCCTCCTCGATGACCTTCTCCATCGGCAGAAGGCGAACGCCCAGCTTCACCGCGACCTCGGGCGGCAGGAACGGATCGTAACCGACCATCTTCATCTGGAAGGCCTTGGCCCTCTTGGCCACCTCGGCCCCGATGCGGCCGATGCCGACTATGCCCAAGGTCTTGCCGTTGAGCTCGGTACCAGTGAACTTGCCCCTCTCCCATTTACCAGACTTGATGGAAGCGTCCGCCCAGACGATCTTGCGCACCAGGGTGAGCATCATGGCCATGGTGTGCTCGGAGGCGGAGACGATGTTCCCCATGGGTGTGTTCATTACCAGCACGCCCTTCCGGGTGGCGGCCTCGACGTCGACGTTGTCCACGCCCACGCCGGCGCGCCCGACCACCTTCAGCCTCCTCCCGGCCTCGATGACCTCCTTGGTCACCTTGGTGCCGGAGCGGATGATTATGCCTTCGTAATCGCCTATGATCTTGAGCAGCTCTTCCTGAGGGATGCCGGGCTTGACATCGACCTCCAGGCCCGTCCCCTTCGTCAGAAAATCCAGTCCTTCCTTGGACAGTTCGTCGGTCACGAGGAGCTTCATTTCATCGCCTCCAGCGAGTCGTCCAATGCCTTGAACAGGTCGTCCATGTCCTTCATGGTCAGATCGCCCATGTGACCGATCCTGAAGGTGGAGTCCTTGATCTTGCCATAGCCTGGGGAGACCTCGAACCCTCTGGACTTGAGCTCCTTGTCCAGGAGGGGGAAGTCCAGCTTGTCGGTTTCGACCACGGTTATCGTCTCCGATTCGTACCCTTTCTCCGCATACAGCTTGAAGCGCTTCCGCGCCCAGGACCTGGCGGCCTCGGCCATCTCGTGATGCCGCGAGTAGCGGTTGGCCATCCCCTCCGTGAGCATCTTGTCCAGTTGGTAGTCGAGGCCGTACATCAGCGATATCGGGGGAGTGGTCAGAGGCATGTCCTTGTCCGCCGCCTTCTTGTACTCCAGTAGGTCGAGATAGTAGCCCCTGCCCTGCACCTTCTCCGCCACCTTGAGAAGGCGGTCGGAGCAGCAGATGATCGCCAGGCCAGGAGGCAGGGCGAACGCCTTCTGCGAACCGAAGACCAAGGCGTCGATGTTAAGGTCCCTGAGCTTGAAGTCCACCGCGCCGACCGAGGTCACTCCATCCACGAAGACCAGCGGGTCGGCCTCCGCCTTGAACAAGCGGACCAGCTCCCGGGTGGGGTTGAGCACCCCGGTGCTGCTCTCGTTGGAGATTATGGTCACCGCCTCGGTGGTGGGCTCGAGCTTCCCCGCCACGTCCACGCAGCGGATGGCCTTTCCCCATTGGCCCTCGATCTTCTTGACCTGCTTGCCGCAGGCCATGCCGATCTGCGCCCAACGGTCCCCGAAGGAGCCGTTGCTCAGGGACATCATGCGCTCGTGCACGCCGCAGCGCACGCACGCCTCCAGGAAGGCGGTTGCCGAGGCAGGGGCCAGGAAGATGTGCATGTCGGTGTCTAGGACCTTGTGCAGCTTCTCCACGATTCCATGCTGCAGGCTAGCGTACTTCTGCCCACGGTGGATCATCATGGGCTTGTTCATTGCCTGCATCGTATCTTCGAAGACCTCGACCGGTCCAACGGTAAACAGCCTGTTGCTCACGGATACACCCCCAGAGACATCAAGGAGGATCACCAGGACCGTCCAGGGCCGAGGGAGCGCACCCTTGCCTCCCCTCCGCATCCTCCGAGGGATGCCTGGACGCCGTCCGATCCCGGTGCCTTGCCCGTCATGCATGACACGCCCGCTAGAACCTCCTTTTTCTGTGAAGCCAGTAAGCGACCAGGCATGTCATTTAGTAGCATGACGCACCCGTATTAAGAGGGTTGTCATATAAACTTATTGAAGGTGGAGGGGCGGAGGCCAGCGCGTAGCGGTCAGCGCCCACGATTATGGTATGGATGCGCGCACCGTTCAAGTGGATGTCACGACCTCTTGACGACGGCGCTGCCAAAATCCTAGTCTAATCCACAGGTGCTTGGGAAGGCCCACCGATCAGCTTCTGAGCCTCTCCAGCACGTCCTCGATGTCGGCCTTGTCGATGCCACGATGGGTGACAAAGCGGACCAAGCTCTTCCCGAATGAGGAGCAGAGGACGCCGCTGCGCTTGGCCTTGGAGATGAGCTCGGCCGACTTGTTCGGGGCGGTCTCGGCGACGACGATGTTGGTCTGGACGGTGGCCTTGTCGATGTTCAGCCCTTGCTCCGCCAGGCCCATGGCGAGGAGCTTGGCGTTGTCGTGGTCCTCCTTCAACCTAGGGACCATCCTCTCGAGGGCGACAATGCCCGGGGCGGCGATCACTCCAGCCTGCCTCATCCCTCCGCCCAGGACCTTCCTGACCTTGCGGGCGCGGTCGATGAACTCCTTGTCACCGACCAGCACCGAGCCGACGGGGCAGGAAAGGCCCTTTGACAAGCAGAAGGTGATGCTGTCCACGCTCCTTGCGTAGTCCTTCGGCTCGACGTTGAGCGCGACGCAGGCATTGAAGATGCGCGCGCCGTCGATATGTACCTTCATGCCCCGGTCGTGCGCGGCCCTCCCGACCTCCTCCACTTCCTTGGATGTCCAACAGCATCCGCCCGCTCGGTTGTGGGTGTTCTCGATGGCCACCAGGGAAGGGTTTGGATAGTGCATCTCCCTTCCCCGGTAATGCGCCTCCAGCTGCTCAGCGGTGAACACTCCTCGCTTCCCCTTAATCAAACGAGGGATGACCCCGGCGACGGCGGACATTCCCCCGACCTCGTAGTAGTAGATGTGCGCCTCCGCCTCGCAGTAAGTACTCATCGCCATGCCGGCAATGCGTCATCACTGAGATCAAATTCCCAGCCGTACCGCTCGTGACCAGAAGGCCCGCCTCCTTGCCGAAGCGGTCAGCGGCCATCTGCTCCAGCTTGTTCACGGTGGGGTCCTCTCGCGACACATCATCCCCTAGCTCCGCCTTGGCGATGGCGTCGAGCATCTCCTTTGTCGGAAGGGTGACTGTGTCGCTCCTTAGATCGATGACCTTCATACGATTCACCTCAGTCTGATATCTCCACTTTATTGCCTGACCTCAGCGACATCAGGGCGGCCTCGCAAACCTTGAGGTCGTTGAGCGCGTCGTGACCACTGGCCATGGGGACCTTGCCCGAGGCTGAGGCTTTGAGGAAATCAGCGATCTCCAGCTTGAGCGGCTCCTCCTTCCTCACTGAGATCCTCCTCACGTCCGTATCCAGAGGTATGCGGAAGGCATCCGCCATGTCGTACTCCTTGGTGGTGGAGGAGGAGATCTCCAAGCTCTGATCCATGTAATCGAGCTGGACATAGCCTCCGCTGCAGGTGAGTGAGACCTTCCGAACCTTCATGGGGGTGAGCCAATTCACCTCGATGAAGGCGAATACCCCCCCGTGCAGCTCCACCAGGAGGTTGGCATGGTCCTCGTAGGACGAGTTGTTGATCCTCCCTCCCAGGGCGAAGACGCTCCTGGCCTCGGCACCGGTTATGTACCGGAGCACGTCGACGTCGTGAATGCCAAGGTCCATGATGACCCCGACGTCCCTGATCCTGGCAGGGAAGGACGAGACCCGCCTGGAAGCGAAGGTGATGAGCTTGCCGAAACGCCCTTCGCGCACCGCCCCCCTGGCCACGCTGACCACGGGGTTATGGCGCTCCACGAAGCCGGCGGCCAGGGTTACCCCTTCCTTCTCCGCCATCCTGCAGAGCTCCGATGCCTTCTCGGAGGTCCCGGTGAACGGCTTCTCGACCAGAAGATCCTTCCCCGCGGTGATGGCCTTGCTGGCGACGTCGAAGTGGCTGGTGGTGATGGTGCAGATGCTGACCGCCTCCACTTGGGAGAGCAGGTCGTCGACGGTTTCGAAGGAACGGACCCCGAAGCGCGCCGCGACCTTCTTGCTCAAGGCGCGATCTACATCGTAGACGCCGATGAGCTCGGCGAGCTCGGAATGGATGCGAGCGTGATTCTGGCCCATGGAGCCCACGCCGATGACCCCTACCTTTGCCATGAGACCGCAATAATTCAGCCCTCTAATTAACCCATTCCTGCGCCCATCCGGAAGAATTATTCATACCTTCGGCCTACCTGGTCCGAGCAAGATGAAACTCACCCTCATGGAAATCCTCGCCTGCCCAAAGTGCAAACACCATCCCCTAGAGCTAAGGTCAACCAAGGAGGAGAAAGGGGAGATCTTGGAGGGAGTCATCACTTGTACCAGATGCCATATCGATTACCCCATCGAGGATGGAATACCGAATATGCTGATCCACGAGGGCCGTTAGGCTCAGAGCGCGGCCATCGCCCTTTGGATCCTGTGCATGCCCTCTTTCAGGTCCTGCCTGCTGGCAGCGTAGGATATCCTTATGTGCCCCTCACCCGCGGGACCGAAGGTGGACCCCGGAGTCACGGCCACGTGCGCCTCGTTCAATAAGTGCATGGTCAGGTCCTCTGAGGGCATGGCCACGTCGTACCGGGGGAACATGTAGAAAGCCCCCTTGGGCTTGGGGCAGTGCAATCGTGGTATGCCTTGCATCAGCTCGTAGACCAGGTCCCTGCGCGCCTTGAACTCCTCGATCATCGCCTGGACCGATCCCTGCGGACCACGAAGCGCCTCCACCCCCGCGACCTGGACGAAGGAGGTGGCGTTGGTGATGGACTGGGTCTGCAGCTTATTGATCTCCTTGATCATCGGGGGAGGGGCCACCACCCACCCCAGCCTCCACCCAGTCATGGCATAGGTCTTGGAGAAACCATTGATGGTTATGGTGCGCTCGAACATGCCAGGCAGCGAAGCGAAGGAATAGTGCCTGCCTTCGAAGATGATCTTCTCATAGGTCTCGTCGGAGAGCACGACGAGGTCGTGGTCCTTGGCCAGGTCGGCTATGCCTTGGACGTCGCCCTTCTCCAGCACCGAGCCGAGCGGATTGGAGGGCGAGTTGGTCAATATCATCCTCGTCCTGGAGGTAATGGCCTCGGCCACCCTCTCGGGCAGCATGCGGTAATCCTCCTCGGCCTTCAAGGTCACGTGCTTAGGCACCCCGCCAGCGAACCTGACCAAGGCCTCGAACGTCCCCCAGGAGGGGTCCGGTATGACGACCTCGTCCCCCTCGTCCACCATGGCCAGGAAGGACATGAAGAGGGCGAACTTGGTAGGGGTGATGACCACGTGCTGCTCCTCGCAGGGGATGCCGTTCTCCTTGCGGGACTTCTCCGCCACGGCCCTGCGCAGCTCTGGTATTCCCGCAGAGGGGGTGTAATGGGTGAAATGGCCATTGATCGACCTGATGGCCGCCTGGCAGATGTTGTCCGGTGTGGGAAAGTCAGGCTCTCCGACGGAGAAGGATATGATGTCCACTCCCTCTCCTTTCAGCTTGCTCACCATATTGGAGATGCGGACCGTCCCGGACTCGGGCATCCGCATCATACGCTCTGCGACCATCGTCCAGGCCATGTCCAAGAGCGTATTTTAGGCTTTGTAGATTCGATTTTTCCTCATTGGACCATCGCCACAATTGAGCTTATATGTACAGTAAAGTACTAATAAATGCATTTCATGCAAGGTTCAAATAAACCTTGGACATTAGAGAGGACCGGTGAGAATGCATGCCATTTGAACTCGACATGACGAAGCTACGCTTCGGCACCGAACTGGTAAAAAGAGGATTCGCCAAGATGCAGCAGGGCGGCGTGGTCATGGACGTGACCAACGCGGAGCAGGCTGGCATCGCTGAGGACGCCGGTGCCGTGGCAGTCATGGCCCTGGAGCGCGTGCCCGCCGACATCAGGGCGCAGGGCGGGGTGGCCCGGATGGCAGACCCCGTGAAGATCCAGGAGATCATGGACACCGTCACCATACCCGTGATGGCCAAATGCCGCATCGGCCATTTCGTCGAGGCCCAGATCCTCGAGTCCTTGGGCGTGGACATGATCGATGAGTCCGAGGTTCTCACCCCCGCGGACCCCTTCTACCACGTCGATAAGCGCAAGTTCCGCGTGCCGTTCGTCTGCGGCGCCAGAGACCTAGGCGAGGCCATACGCCGCATAGACGAGGGCGCGGCCATGATCCGCACCAAGGGCGAGGCGGGGACCGGCAACGTGATCGAGGCCGTTAGGCACCAGAGGGCTATCATGTCCCAGGTCCGCGAGCTGAAGGGCAAGGAGCAGGAAGAACTAGTCACCATCGCGCGCAAGATCGAGGCGCCATTGTACCTGGTCAAGGAGGTGGCTGAGCTGCAGAGGCTGCCGGTCATCAACTTCGCCGCAGGCGGGATCGCCACACCGGCCGACGCAGCAATGATGATGCAACTTGGGACCGACGGCGTGTTCGTCGGGTCTGGGATCTTCAAGGCCGACAACCCCGAGGAAAGGGCCAAGGCCATCGTGGAGGCGGTCACCAACTTCGACGACCCACAGGTCCTGGCCGAGGTCTCCAAGGGATTGGGGGAGGCGATGAAGGGCATCGAGATATCCACCATCAAGCCGGAGCAGCGCCTTCAGGAGCGCGGCTGGTAGATCAAGGAATTGCCGTTAGAACCTGGGATGTGACGTCCGGGACCGTTAGCAGTTCGTCCCCTAGGGACACCTTCACGTCCGCCATTTGGTAAACCGGGCTATGGAAATCCCCTTCCGGGAACCCCCCGATGATCACCGCCAGGTGCTTCCCGCCCGAACCGCTCAGAACCCGGCGCAGATCGTTCCTTTCCCCGGATGGAGTGAGGACGATTACCGCGTCTGGCATGAGCCGTCCGAGCAGCGCCTTGAGGTCCATGTCCCTCTCAAGCACCAGGCCCTCCTCCTCTCCATCGAGGTGGCCCTTCTCGAAGAGCTCACCGAGGGAGCGCAGGAAGGCTATGTAGTTCTGGTCCGGCCTGTATTTCCTCCCTACCGTGATGACCTCCCCGCCCCGGGTATGGATGAAGGAAGCTAGCTTGCCATCCTCGCAGGCGCGGGAGCCCTGCGCAAGAAGCAGGAAAGAGTGCACGATGTCCGGCCTACCCCTCCTCTCCGCGTCATCTAGGCCCTGCAGGATGTGGCGATGGATGTAGCTGTCGAGGACTATGACCCCCCTGAGCTCAGCATCCTTCACGCTGCACACCCTTGGGGGGGCTGTGCCATCCGAGCAGAGCAATGGAGCGCGCTCCACCTCGGCGTCCGCCAGGATCAGGGAGATCATGATATGATCTTGTCCAGCATGCCCTTCTCCAGCCCCAGGCGTATCTCGCGGGCGATGCGGCGGCCGGTGGACATCTCCAGCTCGACCAGGTCCGAGTATGGCGAGCCGGAGACGAACGGGTTGCTCCCGGCCACGATCCTGGATGAGATCTCGAAGACCTTGAACTGCAGCTGATCGGTGACGATGGCCTCGAGGCAGAAGGGGCCGATCATGCCTCCGAAGAGCTGGTTGGCCCTACGGACCACGCGCTCCCCCATATCGAACACCTTGGGCAAGAGCGATTCGCGTATCACGACCGGCACGTTCCCTGTCACGACGAACGACGGGAAGTAGCCTAGGCGCTTGAGCTCCTCCGATGCCCCGAGCTTGTACATCTCGTCGATGTTGCTCTCATCCCGGCGGTCCATGGAGAGGAGCTGCAGCGACCCGTCCTCGACCTTGTACCCCTCCTTCATGATCGGCGAGTAGAAGAAGTGCAGGTAGTACCTGGTGCCCAGGATGTACTCTTGGATGGTGTAGGGCTGCGAGAGGTCGATGCCCATCTTGAACTCGGGATAGTCCTTGGCGATGAAGAATCCCCTGCCGCCCTTGGCGCCGTGGTACTTCACCAGGACCGGCCTGTCGATCTTCTTGGCATCGTCGACCTTGGCGGGCATCTCGATGCCGGCGGACTCTAGCCATTCCCTCATCTTATCCCGGTCCGATTCCCAACCGAGGACCTCGCGGTTCCCGAAGGTCGGGACCTCCATGGCCTCGAAACGTTTGGAGCCAAGGTACTCGACGAAGGAGCCGTGGGGTACGATGATGACGTTGCGGGCGAGGAGCTCGTCCCTCTGGTCGAGGAGGTCCTGGTAGGTGGACATGCGGAGGATCTCGTCCGGCTTGGCCAGAGGGAAGGCGTCGTAGAACTTGGTGTTCTGGGTCACTGCTATCCCCAACGTCCGGAACCCTTCCTTGCGGGCGCCGTTGAAGATCTGCATGGAAGAATGCGAGCAGAGGGTGGCGATTGTGATCTTGTCACTATCGTACTCCTCGAGAAGCCTGAGAATCGTGTCCTTTTGGACCATATCGTTGTATTCGCATCGGCAATATAAACATTACCATTTGGGGTTGGTTTGCGAGTCCAGCTCGCTTCGTCATACAACGTATATTCCCAGGATTTCGGCCAAGAAGATCACTATCATGCACCGGTTGATCGTCGCCAGGAAGTTCACTATGACGAAGTAATTGGGGGTGATGATCTCATCCTTGTTGAAGACGGAGTAGAGGTAGATGGTGATGGTGTCTGGCATGAAGGGAACGCTCATCAACATGTAGAGGCCCCAGTACCTGGTCTTGGATACGAACCACTCCATAGATCTCACAAACCAGCCGATGAAGAAGACGTTCTCCGACCATTGTCGGATGCGCTTCTCCACCTTCAGTCCCAGATAGAAGACGAGGATGCAGCCAGTGGCCTTGCCAGCGGCCACAATCAAGGATTTCGTGAGAATTCCCAGGGAAGGAGCGAGGAACAGGCCGAGCTCGACAGGAATCGGGAGCAAGACGGCCGTGGCGATGGAATAAAGATAGAGGACGACGGCATACTCCAATGGACTGTTCGCTAGGGATTCTAGGAAACCCATAAAAATGCCGACTATGTCCATCGTCAGGCCATGAGGACATCTACAGAAAAATGTTTGTTTGCACCTATAGCGAACGGAATAGGTGGCGCACTAGCCAAGGGAGCCTATCCAGTATGTCCAACGGTAAAGCAATCTTTTTATGGTCGAAGTGGGATAATCCCCATTCAGTACTCGATAGGGGATTTTGACCATGGGTGACGGTAAGGACTGGTTTGCGGAGCTGGATGCGGAGCTCCAGAAGCAGACCGAGGCAATCAGCAAGGACCTCGCTGAGATGAACAATCAGAAGAGGACGATCAACAAGGCGCTCATCGAGGACTTCTGGAAGATATTCATGCGCTTCGGGAAAATCAATGTCAACATGACCATGGAGCCATCGCACGAGGCTTTCGCCGCCTTCGAGGTTTACCCCGACGTCTGGCATTTCAAAGAGGGATTCAACTTCGCCGCGGTCAACAGCCTACAGCTGGTCGACCGCACTACGGAGCAGGGCCGGATGGGCGACTCGCTCAAGGTCTGGTACTACTCTGTGGACTCCACGCCCCATGTGCGAATGATATTCGAGTACTGCGAGGGAGAGCACTACTACAAGTACGCTGGATGGAAGCGCATCTTCGCTCAGTTCGTGGTCTACGACGCCCCGGTGGCCAAGGCGGAGCTTGTCAAGTTGCATGAGAAGATGAGCGACGTGGTGAAGGTCTGGTACGAGAGCCACCTGCGCCGCAACCGCGACATCATCATCAAGCACCTGAAGGAGAACTACGAGCGCGGCGAGACCTTCACCGAGTGAGCCGGCTCCCTTCCCCTCAATTTCTTCATTTGCCTTAGGGGATTAGGGCACTTTCGAGCACCCCTCATATCATACTTTTAAAAGGAATTTTGATTATGGTATCGGGCCTAGTGCCCACGAGGTTTAACCATGGAAAAGGAAGAGATCGCACCCCACGTGTCTGAAATTTCCCGGGTGCTCGGAAACAAGGTGAGCGAGGAGCAGATCGAGAAGGAGCTGGATACCTACCTGAACTTGTACAGGGTTTCGCTGGAGACCGCCAAGCGCTCGGTGGTCCGGAAGCTCGGCGGGGACCCTAACGCCCTCAGCAAGGGAGTGCAGAAGAAGCTGTCCGAGCTTTCAGGCGCGGAGCAGAGCGTCGACATCCTGGTGAAGGTGCTGACCGCGAATAGGAAGGATATCGAGCAGAACGGCGAGCTGAGGACGCTGATCTATGGCTTCTTTGCCGATGAGACAGGGTCCATGGCATACACTGCCTGGGACGCCGACCGATTCCCCCTCGAGAGGGGGCAGGTGCTGCTGGTCCGCAATGCCTACACCAAGGAATGGAACGGCAAGCCCCAGCTGAACCTAGGAACCCGCGCGACCATCGAGTCGCAACCTGCGGAATCGGTGCGGCTGCCCGAGGGGATGGACGTGCCCATCTACGGACCATCCACGGCCAAGGTCGCAGACCTGGTCGAAGGCATGAACAGCGTGACCACCACGGTCAAGATACTCTCGGTGGAGACCCGCAAGATAGAGTCCCAGGAGGGGGCGAAGACCTTCTTCTCGGGAATGCTCGCGGACGAGACCGGAAGGGCGCAGTTCTCCGCCTGGCATGATTTCAATCTCAAGAAGGACGAGATCGTCCTGATTAGGGGTGCTTACGTCCGCTCCTGGAGGGGCATACCGCAGCTCAACTTCGGCGAGAGGGCGGAGGTCTCACGGGTCAAGTCGCCGTTCCCCCCGACCTGGACCTATCCAAGCCGCAGCCAAGGGTCATAGCCGAGCTCGAGACCGTGGGCGGCGCCTTCGACGTCCTGGTCGCCGGGGTGGTGGTGGACGTCAAGAAGGGCAGTGGGCTGATCCAGAGGTGCCCGCAGTGCAACCGCTTGGTGCAGAACAAGCTGTGCCGCCTCCATGGGAAGGTGGAGGGGCAGTATGACCTGCGCATCAAGGCCGTGGTGGATGATGGCGCTGGTTCGATAACCGCCGTGCTCAACAAGGACCTCACCGAGGCCTTGGTCGGAATAACCTTGGAGCAGGCCATCAAAGAGGCGAGGGAGGCCATGGACCCGGAGGTAGTCAAGGAGAAGATCGAGGAGCGCCTGCTGGCCAAGCCTTTGGAGGTGAGGGGCAACGTCATCAGTGACGACTATGGCCTGATGATGATCGTTTCCGAGGCCAGGATGTTCGTGCCCGAGGTCAGGGCCGAGGCTGCCAACCTCCTATCTGAGCTGGAGGGGACCCAATGATCGGGCGCGAGGTGGCTTGGCGCATCTTCGCCGCGGAGTACAACTCCTCGCGCCTCGAGATAAAAGGGGAGGGAGAAAGAGCGCCCTCCTACATAGTCTCGCCCCTGGGAGCGATGGTGAACAGGGTGTTCCTGGTCGGGGTGCTCACGGACCTGGAGAACATAGGCACCGGGGACGAGCCCCTCTGGAAGGGCCGCCTGCAAGACCCCACAGGCAACTTCTACATCTCCTCCGGGCAGTATCAGCCAGAGGCCACAGCTGCCCTTTCGAAGATCGAGGCGCCGGCCTTCATCGCCGTGGTGGGGAAGACCCGCACCTATTCCCCGGAGGAGGGGACGATGTACGTGTCCATCCGTCCGGAGAAGGTCCGTATCGTCGAGGCGAGGGAGAGGGACCACTGGGTACTGGAGGCCTGCAAGGCTACCTTGAGGAGGATCGACGCCGTCACCGACGCCAAGGAGATGGCCGTCCCGACCGTGGACGAGCTGATGAAGCTAGGTCATTCCCCTGCGCTAGCCGAAGGCGTGGTCAAGGCCGTGGGCCATTACCAGGACGTCGACCTGGGCAGGTACCGGGCCATGGTGGTGGATGCCCTGAAGTTCCTGCTTCCCGAGTACCAGTCGGAGCTGGAGTCGGAAATGCCCTCGGAGCTGGCCCAGCGCCCTGAGGAGGTCGAGGACGAGGAGGCGGTCGAGGCCGCGGAGGAGGAGAAAGAGGAAAAGGTCATGGCCATCATCACCAAGCTGGACAAGACCGGGAAGGGCGCCGCCTGGGACGACATCGTGGATGAGGTTAAGAAACTAGGCATGGACCGCACCGCCTTGGAGGAAGTGACCAACTCCCTGCTCGACAAAGGCCTGATCTACGAGCCGGTGCTGGGGCGGATGAAGAGGATCTGAGCCGCCCTCAAACACGTTCCATGGGGACGAACGCCTCCATCGACCTTCGTGCTACTCGAAGCTGGATAGCAGCTCGTCCTCCAACTTCCATTGCGCCTTGAAGTGCTCGTTCACCTCGCGGATCATGACATGGTACCAATAGGCGAGGAACGGGAAGAATGCCAGCGAGACAATGGCGTAGAGCGTGAAAGGCCTCTTGGAGAGCGTTGCCGACGGTACCGAGGGAGCGGTGACGCCCAGCTTCAGACCAGCGGAGGAGTTGAGCGCGAGGAAGTGCAGCCAACGGGAATCATGCGGCCCTGGCATAAGGTTGAGATGGTACAGGTAATAATATCCTAGCGGAAGGCCGACCAAGGGGAGCGCGGTCATGGCAGCGTAGAGCGGGTTCGGCAGCCTCTCCTTCTCCAAGGCCTCCTCATGGATCCGCTCCATCTCCGACATTTCCCCTTTGGCGCCTGTTCCTCGATCGTCCTTTGATCGGAGTCGCTCCAACATGCCCTGGCGTACCAGTGCCTCCCTGGCAACGTGACCCGTGAGCCTCCTGGTCTGCTTATAGGTCAAAATGGCCAGCATGGCGAAGCCGGCGATGTACATCACCACGTACCCGAATATCAACCCGTCCAGGCCGGGAAGCAGAAATGCGAAGGCCACGAACCCTCCTAGGCCGAAGGTGACGGCCGCCAGGGGGAAATATCTCCACCATCCGGCGATCGTCTCGTCGGTTTGGACGCGACGCTCTATGCCCTCCGCCACCTTCTGCGTGCCATCGCTCCTGGGACCGTGATTGGGGCGCTTCTTCTCGACAGGGGGCTCTGACAACTTACCCACCGACTCCTTGCTCAGCCGGTTATGGAGGGGTCACATACAAAACGTTAACCAGGTCACCTGCGGACGATTATGCCGGCGTATCCGACCACCTCGGGCATCGGCTGCACGTCCCCAGAGTTGGCGTACTTGAGGAGCTGGGCGCTCCTGCCCCCCACGGCCTCGAGCATGGTCATGACCGGGCCATAGCCACACATGGACACGTCCTTGCCACGAACGGTGGCCTCGACCCCTTTGGCGTCCAAGGCGAGTATCCTGTCGATGACGGCCATGTCCTGCTTCTCCGCGAACTTCGGGGGCACATAATGAGAGAAGTCGCTGGAGGCCAGGACGATGACGTCCCTCCCTTCGCACGCCTTCCTCAACCTTGTGCCTAGCTCCTTGGCGGTCTCGAAGTCCTGGAATCCCATGCATATCGGCAGGAACTTGGCCTTCGGGGAGAAGTACTGGATGAAAGGGACCTGCACCTCGACCGAATGCTCATACTGATGGGCTGAAGGGTCATCGTCCACGAAGCCCCGTAGCCTCTTGGCCAGCTCCTTGTCGGTCTCCATCGTCCCGAGCGGGGTAAGGAAGTCCTCGCTGCTCATGGCAATCCCGGGTCCCACCCCATGATGGTTGGGGCCGATGATGACGAAGGTCTCCGGGAATCCCTCCTTGGCTATGGCGCTGTAGACGTGAGCGGCCACAGGGCCAGAGAACATGTAGCCCGCATGGGGGACGACCCCTCCTACGATGCTCCCCCTCTTACCTTGCTTTAAGACAGGCACATCGCCGGGTCCGATCCTGCTGGTGAAGCATTGCTCGATCTCATGGCGGAGCGCCTTCTCCTTGGAGGCGTAGAAACGACCGGCTACGGCGGGATAACGCATGCTGACCCGTAGAAAATCTGTTAGAAGGGAGATTTAAGGTTTTGGTCGAAGGGGTTTGCGAGGTCGGCCTATAAGCTGGCCTCGAAGTCGTCGATGGTCTTGGTGAACTCCTCGTCCTTGGCGATGACGCCCTTCTCCTTGAGCATCTCGCGGGTGAGGAGCCAGTACACACAGGCCAGAGCGCGCCTCCCCTTGTTGTTGGTGGGGATGACCAGGTCCACGTTCCTGGTCTCGTTGTTGGCGTCGCACAGGGCGATGATGGGTATGCCGATGTTCATGGCCTCCGCCATCGCCTGCTGGTCGGCCGCGGGGTCCGTGACCAATAGGACCTCGGGCTCGGTGTACTGCGGGAGCTGGGGGTTGGTGAGCGACCCAGGGATGAACCTTCCTTCCTTGGTTGTCATCGCACCTACGATGCTGGTGAAGATCTTGACTGGCTTCTGCCCGTATTGGCGGGCGGATACCACCATCACCCTATCGGGGGAGTAGCGGGCCAGGAACTTCGCCGCGGCGCGTATGCGCGAATCGGTCTGCTTCACATCCAAGACGTACAGCCCATCGGACCGTACCTTGAAAATGAACTGCTTCATGTCGGCGCTCTTTTGCTGCGTGCCTATGTGAACGCCGGAGGTAAGATAGACATCCTCTGGTACTAGCAAATCAACTTTGATCTCGTCGCTCATCTACAACCCTTCCATTAATCCCTCTTGACATCAATGGGTATGACATGCCTATCGAACTCCGTGCGAGCTATCTCGATGGGGTCGATAGTACCCTCTGGTATATCGATGAGTACTGGTGCACCGAGAGAAATCTGAAGCGCCCTGGCACCAATGATGCGAGCCTTCTCGAACCTGGTGTACTTCTTCATACAATCACCAATAAAGGGGTAAGGCCCCTAATTAGCGGGTCCCTTATAAGCTTTTTGTAGCAATGGCTGGCATTCCTTCCCATCCTTTTTGCCGAGCCAGAGCCTCAAAGATGATGCATTGGCCCTCTTATTCCCCACGCAGTCTTCTCCTAGTGTGGGGGACCAGGCCTCCCTCGTCCAAAATGCGAAGGAGGAAATCGGGGAGGGGCGAGAACGTGAGCCTCTCCCCATCCTGCAGGGCGATCGAGCCGCCATGCAGGTCGATCCCTATCTGGTCGTCCGACCGTATTCTAGAGGCGGCGGCGGGACACGCTATCACCGGCATACCGACGTTGATCGAGTTGCGGTAGAATATCCTGGCGAAGCTGCCTGCGACCACGGCCGAGACCCCCGCATGCTTGAGCGCCAAAGGCGCTTGCTCCCTGCTCGAGCCGCATCCGAAGTTGCGTCCCGCCACTATGATGTCGCCCTTCGCCACCCTCCTCGGGAACTCTGGATCGGCATCCTCCATGACGTGAGCAGCGAGGTTCTTGGCGCTGTAATCGTCCAGATAGCGACCGGGTATGATCAGGTCGGTGTTGATGTGGTCCCCGAAGACCCATGCTCGCCCCTTGATCATCGGGCCACCTCCCTGGGGTCGGCGATCTCTCCCTTGAGCGCGCTTGCCGCCACCGTCGCCGGCGAGGCGAGGTACACCTCTGCCTCCGGAGATCCCATCCTGCCCTTGAAGTTGCGATTGGTGGTGGAGATGCATCTCTCCCCTGGCGCGAGCAAGCCCTCGTGGGCGCCTAGGCACGGCCCACATCCTGGGTTCAGGATCACCGCGCCCGACCTCGCCAACGATGCCAGCAGACCTTTCTCTGAGGCCTCAATGTAAACGTCCCTAGAAGCGGGGGCGATTATGAGCCTCACATTGGGAGATGCTTCCCTGCCCCTCAGCATCCTCTCCGCCTCTACCAGGTCCTCAAGCCTGCCGTTGGTGCAGGAACCGATGAACGCCTGGTCGATGGGTATGCCTGCGGCCTCCTCAACCGCCACCACATTGTCCACTGAGTGGGGCTTCGCCACCTGCGGCCCCAGCTTCGACATGTCGAACTCCATGACCTCCTTCACCTCTGCCTTCGGGTCGGAGAAGATCATGGTCGTGGCGCTCTTCCCCCTGGCCGCTAGGAAGTCGACGGTCTTCTGGTCGGGGAAGCAGACGCCTGCCTTGGCGCCCATCTCCACGCTCATGTTGGAGAGGACCATTCGGCTGGCGATCGAGAAGGAGTCGACGGCCTGCCCGACGAACTCGACGCATTTGTAATCCGCTCCATCCGCCCCCAGGTCGCCGATGACCCTCAATATGGCATCCTTGGATGTCGTTCCCCGAGGCAAGGGGCCGCTCAGCACCAGCCTGAGGGTCTCTGGCACCTTCAACCAGAGCTCTCCTGTGGCCCACACCGAGGCCATCTCGGTCGCCCCGATGCCGGTGGAGAACGCGCCCAGGGCCCCGTAGGTCGTGGTATGCGAGTCCGTGCCCACGATGAGCATGCCAGGGAGCACGTGGCCTTTCTCAGGCAACACCTGATGGCAGACCCCGGCCCGGAAGTCGTAGAAGTTAGGTATGGCCGATTCCCGGACGAACTCCCTCACCGCCTTGTGCCCCTCAGCGGCCTTGACGGTGTTCGCTGGTACCCGGTGGTCGAAGAGCATTATGACCTTGCTCCGGTCCCAGACCTCCTTGCCGCCCATCTCCCGGAACGACTTGAGGACCAGGGCTGAGTTCTCGTGAGACATGGCCAAATCTATCTTGGCCGTCACGATGTTCCCCGTTGAGGCCTCATTCCCGCTGGCCAGGGAGAGCGCCTTTTCTGCGAAGGTCTTGGCAACCATCAAGCTGAGCGAACACGGCTGCGGATTAATAACGGTGTTGGTCCATGATAGACGGCGCTGGCCTCAACGTTAGCCTCGGAGCATTCCGCTAAGGCGCTGGAACATGCTCTTCCAAGTGAGGTATCCGACCACCTTGCCCTCCTTATCCACCACTGGGAGATGGCGAATGTTCTTCTTTGCCATCAGGTCCAGGGCCACGTCCAAGGTCGCGGTGGGGGGGACGGTGACGACGGGACTGGTCATTACCTGGTTGACAGTCAGATAGAGGAACTTGGACTGCGCCTCGAGGTAATGGCGCAGAAGGTCCCTCTCGGTGAATATCCCCACCAGCCTGCCTGCCCTGTCCACCACCAGGACGCTGCCCACGTCCCTCTCCACCATCAGCTCGATGGCGCTGATCACCGCGTCCTGCGGATCCACGACCTCTCTCTTCGGGGACATCAGGTCGCGCACCATGTGACCGGTCATGTCGATGATATTGAAACCCAGGGACGATATAATGATGCATTCCCCAGAGAGACGGTTTGGGCATAGATTCTTGTCCGGCGCGAACCCTAATCAGATGGCAGGAAGGTCAGAGGTGCGATGGAATGGCGAAGGTAACGGTCTTTGACGGCGCGGACTGCATCGGGGGCAACAAGATCCACCTAGATTTTGATGGCAAGGGCCTTTTCTTCGATTTCGGGCAGAACTACAAGCGAATGGGCGATTATTACACGGATTTCCTGAAGCCCCGCTCGTCCAGGGGCGTCCATGATTACTTCGAGATGGGGTTGATCCCTGACATCCCCCAGATCCGCGCGGACGCCATGAGCGACGATGTGGACCACGTCCATCAAACCAAGCTGAGGGTGGACGCCCTGTTCGTGTCCCATGCCCACATGGACCATATCGGCCACGCCGGGTTCCTGGACTTCAGCGTGCCTTTCGTGGCTTCGCCCATGACCGCGGTAATGATGAAGGCCATGAAGGACTGCGGTCAGAGAGGGTGCGAGACCGAGTGCGTCTATGGCCAGAGGAGGGACAGGGACCCTGAGGACGGAAGGATCGTACGCACCATCAGGATGAGGAAGGGCGACACCTACAAGGGAAGGGACTTCATGCTTACCTCATCGCCCCCGAAAGGGATGCGGGATTTCTGGGAGGAGAGCGTCTACAGCTACGAGATCGACGCAGGCGAGTTCTTGGACCGGAGCTATCTCGATTTCGAGTTCCAGTCCTTCGACGTCGACCATTCCATCTACGGCGCCACGGCCTATGCCGTTAATACCAGCGATGGGTACGTAGTGTATACTGGAGACCTGAGGCGCCATGGGCGTTTCCGCAAGAGGACGGACGACTTCGTGGAGAAGGCGGCCGCCCTCGAGCCGGCAGCGCTGATTATCGAGGGCACGAGGACGACCAGGGGCGAGTCCTCGGCCTACGTGGACGAGGCAGTGGTCAAGCAGACATGCCTGGACGCGGTCAAGGAGGAGGGTTCGCTGGTCATCGCGGACTTCTCCGCCCGCAACTTCGAGCGCCTGGATACGTTCATGGAGATCGCCCAGGAGACGGACCGGAGCCTGATCGTGACCAAGAAGGACGCTTATTACCTCCAGGCCATCGAGAAGGTAGATGGCAAGGACAGGATGGAAGGCGTAAAGGTCTTCGGGGCATTGAAGGCGCAGGAAAGCGGGGTGGAGGAGGCGGCCTGCCGGTGCTCGAGCGAGGTCCTCGACCCCAGGTCAGTCGCCGAGGCTCCCGAGCGATACATCCTCTGCTTCTCCTATTTCGACATGGGGAACCTGCTGGACATCAAGCACAAGGGCGGGACGTACGTCTACTCGAACAGCGAGGCCTTCAACGAGGAGCAGGTTGTGGACTTCCGCAGGCTGAACAACTGGCTCAGGCTCTTCCAGCTCAAGGTCAAAGGATTCACGCTGGCCGGCGAGGAAGGAAGGGAGGAGCCAGCGTTCGACCGACGCTTCCATGCGTCCGGCCATGTCTCGCTGGAGGACCTAATCGACGTCGTCCAAGAGATAGATGCCAAGAAGGTCTTCCCTGTGCACACCGAGGACCCATCACCATTGAGGAAGGCGGGGATCGCTGGGTTACAGGATGTCAAGCAAGGCAAGCCCATGCAGATATGACCTAGGTCCATTTGGCGACGTAGGCATCGACATCGAACTTGGACCTTGCCCCACCATAGCTCATGAAGCGGACCTTGCCGAAGACCTTGCGGGACGGCCAGGCCCGGTCGTGGACGCCCCCTATGGACCAGGCCATGCCGGCGTAGCCGTTGGGGTCCCGTCCATCCAGCTCGTAGCGGTCGTTGAGCATGATGGCGATGCGCAGGGCCTCCTCCGGCGTCTCCGACCATTCCAGGATCTTCTTGGCCCAGTACATCCGCATGTAACCATGCATCTTGCCCCGCCGGACCATCTCGTTCTGAGCGGCGTTCCAGAGCGGGTCGTGCGTCCTGGCCTCCTCGAACTCTCGCGAAGAATAAACATATTCGCGCTCATCGTGGCGATGCTGCTCCAATGAGGCCTTCGACCATTCCGGGAAGCCTGAGACCGAATCATAGTCAGGTACGTGGAGGCAGAAGTTGTCCGAGAGCTCGCGCCTGACGATGAGCTCCTCTAGGAAGGCTTGCGTCGAAGGCCCAAGTACCTGGGCCTTGGATATCTCGAAGGCTGTCCTCTGGGGGGAGAGCTGTCCGAAATGGATGTAGGGGGAGAGGTCCGACTGCCCTCCTTTGTTGGGGTCATTCCGGCGGTCCTGGTAGCTGGAGAGGCCTTTGGTAATGAAATCCTCGAGCTTCTTATGGGCGGCCGCCTCTCCCGACTTAATCCAGTCTATCGGGCCTCCTTGATCCTCGGCCCTGATTGAGGCTTTGACCATTTTCCAGTCTATCGGCTGGCCATCCTTCCATTCGGTCCTCGGCCTCTTCGCCGAAGGAGGCTGGTCGAGGAAGGAAGGTAACAATTTGGCTAGCTTGCGGCGTAGGGTCGCCGCCCCCCATTCTCGTTTATTTGAGGCGATCCAGCAAGGCACGATGTTGTGCGCGTCCACCTCGTAAACGGTCGTTCTGGATTCTTTACAGACAGACTCCCTCCAAAGCCTCTTCAGCCGAAGCGGGTCGAAGTCGATCACCATTGCTGCTGGCTCGATCTCTGAGAGCAGGTCGGGGACGCTGCTCATGGGCTCACCTAGGACCAGACGGAAGCCTATGCCCTTCTTGGTCAGCCCTTTCTCGACCTCGGTCATCCCTTCCAGCATGAATTCATAGTTGCGAATGGCCGCGCCGATGAAGCTCGGGGACATGGCGAAGAAGACGAGCAATGGAAGACCGCGCCGGTCGGCCTCCTTAGTTGCGAAGGCTAGAGCGTGATTGTCCTGGCAGCGCTGCTCACGGCTCATCCAGTAGCAGACGCACCTGCCCTCTCCGTCCCCTTTCTGGATCGGCCTTGCCCTAGCTTCGAGGTCACCATTGCTCATCGCCTATGGGATTCCAAGGTTATGGACTAAATGCTTCCGCTCGGTGCTCTCCGAGGCGCGAACCATTCATTCTCTCGCCTCAGCATCCGACGCTTCGAGTCCAGGGATAGGATGGCGACAGCTGTTGGAATCGAGGAAGCGACGAGGACAGGCTGTCCGAGCCAAATGCCGACGGAGGCGAAGATCGCGGCTGCGCCGACCGCCAAAGGAATGAAGACCATTCGATGCCTCCTTTCGCTCATCTTGACCTGGACCGCCAACTCCCTGCTCGGACACGGGTCCAGGAGCACGGCGAAGGCCAGAGCGGTGGAGATCATGCTGGCTTGATTCATGGCCGAGGACGAGCCTTTCTTAGGAGAGAGCGAACGCAGGCAGAGGTCGATGAAGAGGGGCGAGGGCACTGCCGCCTCCTCCCCGATGCGGACGGCATCGAGAGGCACTCGCCTCAATCCAATCTCCGCCTCTCGTGCATCGTGGAACCAGTGGAACGGGCCAACGGCGACGCTCCGGTCCTGGACATAGTGAAGGGCGCGGCCCAGGCACCACATCGCGTCCTCCTCCCTGCCCTCCAGGTAGGCGGTCCTCGCCTTCCATAGCAGACCCCTTATGAAGCGCTTCGTGGCGCGATGATGCCTAACCCGGCGCCGGCGCAGGAGCATGCGGCTGTTCCTGGTGATGACCTTGTCGCCCTCGCGGTCCGGCTGGATCGAGCCTTGGCGCAGGACCTCGCTCATCTCCTTCGGCAGGTCCAGCCGCTCGGCCACGGCATTGGCGATCTCCAGATGGCTCTTCCATTTCATCTAAAATGCCGATAGTATATATAATTAAGAATATAAAAATGATAAGGTTCCCCCGATCAGTCCATGGTCTCGTCTCGGACCGGGACCCTGCTACCATCGGAGGGCGATGCCCTTTGCTTTGGCGCCCTGACCCTGCGCCATATCAGATATGCTGATGCGGCGGCGATGACCAGCAGCACTATGCCAAGGACCATCAGCTCCGGGCTCGTCCCCCCGCCGGGGAGGAAGTAATCGGCTCCGTCCACGGGAGCCTCATTGCCGGATTGCGCCTCTCCGGCCCGAAGCGCTGCCTCGGAAAGGCTCGTCGTCAAAGCAGCGATTGCGCCCACGATCATCATCAGCGTTAGCGAGAAGACGATTACTATCTTGGTGTTCTCTCCTGGTGATATCAAGTCCCGAGCCTTCCAGGAGAGGCCGTAATAGACGAAGCCGTGCTCCTCGTAGCGGGTCACCAGCTCACCTTCCTCAAGCTTCTTGAGGTGCCGGTGCACCGCGGCCTTGTCTATCCCGAGCTGGTCGGCGAGCTGCGCCACCGTCCTCCTCTGGGGATGCAGCGCCTTCAGTATCTCCATGCGATTGTCCGAGGCCAGGGCGAAGAGCGCCTTCTTGTCCAGCTCGACCTTCATCTTGTCCGCCCTGTCATAAGGAAAGGAGGACGGGGTGCTTAACCCCTTGTCCGCGTCCGCTTCCATCATCTTACCGCTCCGATGGCCGCCACATCCCCCTCGGCCAATAGCATCGGGAAATAGGCATAGTCCCACTGGCGGTACACCAGCTTGCCTTGGGCGCTCAGGTCCAGGAGGGAATTGACGTAGACCGTGGTATCGGAAATGGTGTAGAGCCAGTCGCCGATGAACTGCGCGCGCATCACATACTCCCCTGGACCAGGGGGCACCGTGCCCTTAAGCTCCACTGCATTGTCTCCGATGGCGAAGACGTATGCGCCCGAGGTGCAGTTCCAGGTGTCCCTGTCGTAAGAGCTGACCGGTATCACTAGGCTTCCCGTGACCTGATCATAGGTCACCGCCTTGTGGTCCCAGAGCGCGTCCGAATACGACCACCCGGGCAAGACTAAGCTAGTGACCTCGGCCGGATTGTATGGATCGGAGACATCGAAGAGCGAGATCTTCAGAGAGCCTTCCTCCATGCCGATTCCGACCAGTCTGGATTCCCCGACAGGGTGCAGATAGGAGGAGAAACCAGGGACCTTGAGCTCGCCCTGCACCCTGGGGGAGGTGGGATCGCTTAGGTCAATTACGAAGAGAGGGTCCACCTGCCGGAATGTGACCAGGTAAAGGGTATCGCTGGAGAAGCGGCACGAGTACACACGCTCCCCGGGGCTAGGTCCTCTAAGGCGCCAACGACCCGCAGATCGCCATCCAGGACGTACACCGCGTTGCGCTGGTTCTCCCAGCTGAAGGTGGTGGCGACGCGGAGCAACCCGCCATCCTCATCCAATGCGAACTGGTTGAGCAGATAGCCTGGAACCTCTCCGCGAGCCTTGGCCTCCATTCTCAATCCATCCAGAGAAACCTTGTAGATGGTGGTGGTGATCGAGTCCGAGCTGACGGCGACCCCGTCAGCGCTCATAGCCTCCCTCGCGGAGTTGACGATGTCGACCAGCCCCCCACCGTTCCATTTCTGGAACGTCAGGTACATGGCCTCGGTGGACACGTAGATGGTCGACGTGTACCCGGTCAAGATGGAAGTTAGGTTGCTCTCCATGCTCCCTACGTCAAGCGCCATTATGTTGAGGAAGGCGGCGGGGTCCTCGCAATCCGGGTCGAAATGAACGTCTGTGATCGGGATCGACTCGGAGTCGTTGTCTTGCCACTCCTTGGGCAAGGTTACCACCGAATCATACATCCAGAGATAATGCTGGGTCACGATGTAGACTATCCCGCCGCTAAGGCGGCTCGTGACCCCGTAGCCCGATGTCGCCGCCGTCCCCACAAGCGAAGGTCGTCCCTCCTCGTCCATGGAGAACACGGCGATGACCGTCCTTTCCTCAGGCATGCGCCAAACGGATGGGGCAAAGACCGCATAGCTCCCATTGCCAGAATAATCGTAGGGGACGTAGGGCCCGCTCACCGAGACCACGACCACCAGCCTGTCGCCGTAAAGATAGATGCCTTGTATCCAGACCGAATAGTTGTCCTCGAATCCAAGGGACTGGCGCATGTCGATGGTAGTGGAGTTCGATAGCTCCTCGGGGGGATACGCCTTGATGATGGAGACCTCGTCACCCGATGCGATATAGAGGAACTTCCCATCTGTCTTTACGCAGTCCGCCTCATCTACGCCCTCCACCTGGACGTTGGTGGTGGAGTGGCGGACGGAGTCGGCAGGGGCGCCGTTGCCGCTCATGGCCTCCGATCCGAAGTCCTTCCAGATGTCGGAGCTCTGCGACTGCCCGACGAAATCCTGCAGCTGGTGCTGGGTCCTGAACGTCGGCAGGAGGCCGGAGGCGTCAACTTCCTGGGTGCTAGCCAGCATGATGAAGCCACCGGACAATATAAGACCGAAGGCTATCAGGGCCGCGATGAAGGCCGATTCTCGTCTTGCGCTCATACTCTATCAGATGCAGATTCGGCTAGGGTGTATACTTACCCCCGCTTGGTGTTGACTTTTTCGTCAACGCCTCTCCAAAACGATAATGAGGGAGGGGTGCGTATCTTTAGTCAAGTGACGACATGGCTGAGGAGGCAAGGGTCAGGAACCGTGCTGGGCTGGCGTTCGGCTATCTCATCATTTGCGCTGCCGTGGCGATATTGATCTCCTGGTACCTGGGCGTTTGGTGGTACTTCTTCCCTATAATGATGATCGCCGGAGGCACCTACCTGCTGGTGATCTCGCTAATGGCCTCGAGGGCTTCGGGCAAGGGCGGCTCGATCTTCGTCTACATGCTCCTCTGGGGTGGGATACTGCTCATCCTGGGCGTGGAGTGGATCGTGAACGACCTGTATCCGGGCAATGTGGTCTTCCTGGTCATCACATTCATGGTGTTCGTGGGCGCGGTGGCGTTGATTGGCTATCTCATTCGAGGGCGGGGCTGAGCTCCTGCTTCTGTGCCCGCCGTCCCATTTTCCCAAATTCTAAATAAGGGTTAATGGAACATCGGGGCCAAGGTTCGGAGGAAGCAGATGCACGCGATGACTGAGCAATTCATGCACAACGCCTTCGCCGGTGAGTCCATGGCCCATATGCGGTACATGGTCTATGCCGAGGCGGCGGATAAGGACGGATTCAAGAACGTGGCCAGGCTATTCAGGGCCGTGGCATTCGCCGAAGAGGTCCATGCCACTGGCCATATGAGGCGCGCGCCCTTCAAGATGGGGTCGGTGGCGGCCGAGGCTCCCTTCGGCGTCGGCAAGACGTCCGAGAACCTCGCCAATGCCGTCGCAGGTGAGACGTACGAGATCGAGGAAATGTACCCGGTCTTCATGGAGACGGCCAAGTTCCAAGGGGAGAAGTTGGCCTTGACCTCCTTCGATTGGGCTTTCAGGGCGGAGAAGGTGCACCAGAAGATGTACCAGGAGGCCAAGGGCCTGGTGGACCAGGGCAAGGACTGGCGCGATGCTAAGGTGCACATCTGCTCCACCTGCGGCTGGACTGTCGAAGGGGATGCCCCAGATGTCTGCCCGGTCTGCGGTGCCAAGAAGGCGGCCTTCAGGCTATTTTGAACGCTGAGCGTCTCGAAACCTTTTCCAACTTATCCATTTCTTATCGCTGGGGCTCGGGCTCCATGAGCGGAAGGAAGCATGCGAACCCTTATCTTCCGTGTCTAATGATACGCTGAGCGATTCTGATGAAAGAACGAGCGCTGAGAAAGCTGGTCGAGAGCAAGCGTTTCCTATTCTTCGGGGGCAAGGGCGGTGTGGGCAAGACTACCATGGCCGCAGCTACGGCACTCTGGCTCGCAGACCAGGGATACAGCACGCTGATCATCGCTACCGATCCGACTATATCGCTTTCGGCAACGTTCGAGCAGCCGATAAGCGAGACCGAGATTACGCCCATCAGATGTTCCTGCAGGCTCAGCGGCCTCAACATCAATCCCAAGAAGGCCATGGGCGTCTTCCAGAGCCGGATGACCGGGATGCTAGAAGGGTTCTCGTCCCTTTTCGGGAGCGAGCTGCTCTCGACGCCATGCACTGAGGAGATAGCCGCCTTCGACCAGTTCGTTTCCTACATGCAGGACACAGAGCACGACAAGCTGGTGTTCGATACTGCCCCGACCGGGCAAACCCTCAGGGAGCTGAGCATGCCCTTTGACTGGTCCAGCTACGTCTCCAACCAGATCAAGCACCGCCGCGAGCTCTCCGAGGCCTTAGGATTCGTCTACGATGAGGGAATGATCGAGGACCTGAAGCAAGAGAAGGCCCGCTACGACAATGCGGTCAAGGGTCTGGCGGACGACACCGTATCGGCGTTCACCATCGTCACTTTGCCCGAGAAGCTCCCGATAGAGGAGTCGGCCCGTGCCGTAGAGGACCTTGCCAAGTTCGGGATCAAGGTCCCATCCATGATCGTGAACGAGGTCATCCCTAGGAAGGTGCTTGAAGGCAATTGGTTCCTGGAAAAGAGAAGGGCTACCCAGGAGAGGTACCTGAAGGAGATCGATGAGAGGTTCAAGAGCATTATAATCAAGGAAGTGCCGCTCTTGGAGACCGACGTCTACGGAATCGAGAACCTGCGCAAGATCGGAGGCTATCTCTATGACTGAGAAGCTCAAGCTAACGCTCCTCTCCTTCGCCTGTTGCAATCCAAAGCTGGCCGTGCATGACAAGGCCTACCTCGAACGGATCAAGGAGGCTTTGACCAAGGTCGGTGCGGAAGCGGACATCGATCTCGTCCACGCCACGGACGCCATGATGTCGAAGCGCTACGGCTTCATGTCCGACATCATGCCCCTCTTCGACAAATATGGCCAGGCTGTGACTCCGGCCTTGTTCGTCAATCAGAAGTTGGAACTTTATGGAGGGGTGCCGACCGTGGACAAGCTGGTCGAGGTCCTGGGTAAGCACCATAAGGCCGATATGGCGCAAATCTGAACTCTGGGCTTCTATTCGGTCCGAGCGTGCGTTCCTTGGCAATCCATTTATTGAGCTATCGCGCTAGCATTTAGGATGAGCGAGCGTCTGAAGGAGGACCTCAGGAAGCGATGCAAGGAACTTGGCATCAACATGGTGGGCGTTGCCCCAGTGGATCGTTGGGACGACCCGCCCTTCCTGCCCTGGATACCTGAGGAGTTCCGGCCCAAAGCCATTTTCCCTGAGGGCAGGTCCGTGGTGGTGATCGGGCTTCCGGTCACCTTGCCGGTGCTGGAAACCTCTCCCTCCATACATTACCACCAGCTCTACAAGACCATCAACGAGATCCTGGACCAGTCCACCTATTGGATATCGAACTTCCTCAACGATCGAGGGCATGCATCGCTGTTCATCCCCCGGGACGGCTACGGGCACATACAGCTGATGAAGGAGAGGGCCTTGACCTTCTTCTCGCACCGTCATGCGGCCTACCTGGCAGGGCTCGGGACCTTCGGCTTGAACAACATGGTGCTGACTAAGGAATACGGTCCAAGGGTGCGGTTCGGAAGCGTTTTCACGAGCGCTGACCTGCCTGGCGACCCGATCATGGAGGACCAATTATGCACTCGATGCCTGCGCTGCGTTGAAATCTGCCCGGTGAAAGCCATTGGGGAGGAGGACTACCCCCGGAGCCTGACCGACAAATCGGCCTGCGCAAGCCGAGCGACGGAGCTTGCCGGCAAGTTCGCCTCGCCCTGCGGCTTCTGCATCAAGGTGTGCCCGATCGGCGAGGACAGGAAGCTGTACGGCCGCGAGGACCTGGACATCTACGATGAGGAAGATGTAAGGTTCGACCGCCACCACAAGGCTTGGAAGCACATCAGATCGTATGGCTCAAGGAAGTAGCTGGCTTTGGGACACGATCAATTATTTTTCCCGCAATGTTGTGAGCCTAGGGCAGCTCTGTCTTCGCCAGAGTGTAGGAGACGACCATGTTCTTCTTCTTGACCTTGACCACTCCCTTCCTCTCCAACTCCTGCAGGGCGTTCATGCATTGCGCCTTCGGGAGCTTGGACAAGGAGGTCACTTTCTCGGCGCTGAGCGCCTTTTCCTCGCCCACCGCGCCAGCCAGCTTCATTGCGTTGAACAGCTTCTCAGCTTGAGGTGTAACGTTAGCCATACTACGGAGAGGAAGTTAGCCAGTGCATAAAACTATCGGTCGGAGGCTCCGTCGAATCTTGGACGGACGAGCCTGCGGTGGACCGCAACGATGAAAAGGAGATGGTCGTTTCGCATAGACGTGAACGGGACTAAGGGTTACCTTGGCATCGTAGGCTGCCCCATTCTCGAGGACGAGATCGTGCATTCGGTCCTGAGGGACACGGACATCGCCAATGTCGTTGTAATCGAGAATGATGATTCACACAACCTGATACGGAAGCTGAGGAAAGCTGGGACCAAAGCGAGGGTTTCGTCGATCAATGAGAGCGAGCTAGACGCCCTCCCCCAGGGAGGGTTCAACCTTCTCGTCCTCATGAAGTCGATGGCGTTGCACGAGGACCCGCAGATCTTGCGCCGTGAGGTGGCTAAGGCGGTCGAGCTGATAGGCCCATTGTGCCGCTCAATCATGCTGTTCTATGGTCTCTGCGGAAACGCGTTCAAGCACCTCCCAGATATCGAGGCGGAGACGAAACATCAGCTCACATTACTCACCGACGAACAAGGCAGGCCGGTTGACGATTGCATCGCTGCCGTGCTGGGGGGGACTGATGGTTATTACAGTCTGCTAAAGCGCTATCCTGGCGTCTTCTACATGACCCCTGGTTGGGCGGAGAACTGGAGGGAGCTGATCTTTAAGATGGAGCTGACCCGGGGTGTGGATAAGGGGGATCTCAGCATGCTTAAGTGGATGTTCGAGACCGCGGGATACAAGAAGGTGCTGATTCTGGACACCGGGCTGGGCAATCGTGAGGTTTTCGAAGAGAAGGTTGACGACTTCGTGAGGGAATTCCGTTTCGAGAGAGTTTCGCTGGAGAAGGAGTTCCTAACCCTGGAAGCGGTGGAGCGTTCCTACGACCGGGCGAAATGTAAATCTCGTTGATCGATCCCCAGCTTCACGGCATTCCTGTGCGCGCCTTTGATGAAGTGCCAAGGTAAGGGAGAGCCAACTGAGAATCGCGAGAATCCAACCATTGGACCTTGTTGCTACCAATCTGGATAAGTAGATTGGCGGACCCGTGGGGATTTGAACCCCAGTCTTTGGCTTCGAAGGCCAAAAGGATAATCCAGACTACCCTACGGGCCCGAGTAACCCTGGTTATGTGCCTTTTCCAGATAAGGTTTTGTTTCCGCGAAGGAGGGATTTCCTACTGCTACTCGAACCGCTTTAGATAAGGATTAAAGAGAGCGACGCGCAATCGCCGGGTCATGAAGCGGGTCACGATGGGGCATGGGGCTGGCGGGGAGATGATGCAGGAGCTCATCCACACCCATATCATCCCTTTCCTTCCAGAGGTGAAGGGCGAGGTGCCCTTGCACTCCTTCGATGATTCCGCGGTCGTGGACGGCATCGTTTTCACTACCGACGGCCATACCGTGAAACCGCTTTTCTTCCCAGGTGGGGACATCGGGTCCTTGAGCGTGTGTGGCACCGTTAACGACTTATCTGTGATGGGGGGACAGCCCCTGGCAATCTCCTGTTCGATGATCCTCGAGGAGGGTCTGGACATAGACGTGCTGGAGAAGGTGTCCAAGAGCATAGGCGAGACCTCGAGGCTGTGCGGCGTCCCAGTGGCCACTGGCGACACGAAAGTGATGGAGGCGGGCAAGATCGAGAGGATGGTCATCACCACCTCTGGCATCGGCAGAAGAAGCCCTTTCCTGGACCATGACCTCGAGGTGGCGAGCTCCTATAGGAAGGTCGATTCGAGATGGATGACCGACGACAACCTCAGGGATGGCGATGTTGTCATATTATCGGGTACCGTAGGCGATCATGGGATCGCCCTGCTGTCGTTCCGTGAGGGCTATGGTTTCGAGACCCAGGTGAGGAGCGACATAGCGCCTCTCAACCACCTTGTTGAGGACATACTAAGGGTCGGAGGGGCGGTGTGCATGAAGGACCCGACGCGAGGGGGGTTCGCTAACGCCATCAACGAATGGGCCTCCAAGTCCAAGGTTGGCATCGAGGTCGAAGAGACCGCCATACCTATCTCGGAGCCGGTCCGAAACGCCTGTGACATGCTCGGCCTCGATCCCCTTGCGATCGGTAACGAGGGCAAGATGATCGTTGGGGTCGTGCCAGATATGGCCGAGGAGGTCCTCATGGCCATAAGACAGAACGAATATGGAAAGGACGCGGCCATTGTCGGAAGGGCATCTGGAAACCTGAAGGGAGTGGTGCTTCGCACCGAGGTCGGTGGTAGGAGGATCCTTGAGCCCCCGGTCGGTGACCCGGTGCCCCGAATTTGCTGATCAAATGATGCTCTCGATGTAGTAGCATATCACGAAGGCGATCGCCCCGATGAAAGCCATTCTCAGCCCCTGGACCCAGGGATTGCGACCGCCCGACCTGCCCATGAGCACCCCCGTAATGAAGAGCACCGAAATGGCAAGGGCTATGGCGGCCCAAGCGGCCATGACGATGTCGTCCTTCAATAGGATGAAGGGGGTCAGTATCACCAATCCGACCAGGAGGGGGGCGAGGAAGATGATGAATGAGATGAGCATCATGCTGGACCTTGCCGATCTGCCGATGTGGGTGTCATTGAGTGGGCGAAGCATCGCTTTTTCAAGGTCTATCTAAGCGTTTGTTCTGCTCCAGATTCTCCGCCTCATAAGTGCTTACCCCCGTCGAGATGCCAAGGGCCACGGAGCTTGTCAGCATGGTCACGACTGTCAAGCGGATGTTGGGATCGCTCGTGAAAGCGGACCCGATGATTATGCCCAACATCACAAATGTGGAATCGAAAATCGTGTTCACTAGGTATCTTCTTATGGTCGGCCAAGTGCCCGGGAGGCTCATCGCCGCCCTGATTCCCTCTGAGATACTGCTGCGAACCATCGGTGATGACCGCGGGATAGCAAACACGCGCTGCAGGTATTCTATCGTTTCGGTCCCTCGGAGCGCAGTATTAATAGGACCTTTTTTTACACAATCCAGTAAACCCAGAAAACTACACAATTTATAAATAGTCAGCGACTGAATAATTGCCCTTACGAGTGTGGACGTCACTACAGGGTTAATTCTATCGTTAGCCCAGGTGGCGTAATCGAAAGGAGGGGCAAGATGCTTAGAAGTACAGCTAAAATTATCAGCATAGCAATTGTGCTAGCAATGATGCTGGGAGCGTTCGCCGTCGTAGCGCCGGCCTTGAGCGCACCTGTTGCACCGTCGGTATCGGATGAGGCGAAATTCGTCGACCCTGAACCGATGGATGCAGGAACAACTGCAAGGGACCAGACATTGGACTATAGTTCTTTGGTGCAGGGCCTTGAGGCCGTAAACGGCAACGCCTTGGCAGCTCCTGGAAATATCTATGAAAACGGTTCGATTGCCAGATATTATGTGGGCACCTATGGTGCATGGCATTTCAACGACACGAACCCAAGCAACTACATGCTTTTCCAGAAGAGAGCCGAGACCACGAATTGCGAACTCTGGACCGCAACGGACCTGAGTTACCCCGCCGGGGATGCGCGCAACGACTTTACGAGCCGGGTGACCATCAGCGAGGCCCAGGCTCAGTATATGGTCAACCACTTCGAGTCGGTCATCTATCCCAACATGACCGCTTTCTTCGGGGCACCACCTCAGATTGACGGGGAGAACTCGATCTTCAACGCTGGGGGCCAGCCCTACTTCGGTACCAATGTGACCGGAAGGGTCATGATCATGGTCTTCAACATCGTAGACGAATCTTTCTGGGATTCGACATACCCAAGCTATATCGCTGGGTACTACTCTTCGAGCATGGATTCAGCCTATGACAGGAACATAATCCATGCGGACTGCTGGGATTGGGAGAACCGGACAACTGGCACGTCCGCCAGGCCATGGGTTTATGAGTCGACTGTAGCTCACGAGTATCAGCACCTGTTGAACAACTTCTTCAACCCGGAGCAGATATCTTTCGTGAATGAGGGTTGCTCCATGTACGCGGAGATTCTCTGCGGATATGGAATGGACGACACCTACATCAACCACTTCTTCTACACCCCGGACCTATCCTTGGTCGACTGGCAACAGCAGGGTGGAATCAACGGCCTTGCTCCATATGGTGCGGCTGGCATGTTTGCGACCTACCTCGCCGATCACTTCGGTCCTGAGATGATACAGGCCATGGTGCACAGCGAGGGCACAGTGGGTATCGACACTGTCAACTTCGCTCTCGACCAGGTCGGGGCGACGGGTTGGGACTTCAATAAGGTCTTCAACTACTGGCGCTTGGCGAATCTGATCCTTAGCGACACACCAGGGAACGGATGGTTCAATTACAAATCCATCGATCCCGCCTCTACCTCGATGGGCGGACCTAGGATCAACGCCTGGTCGCCAACTGATGACCAGGTCGTTCTGTCTGGCGGCATGTACTTCGGAACCACTGATACCATGGATGGGTATACCACTGGCATCCGCAACCTTGGAGCCTATGGAACGGACTACATCTATGTCCAGGGTTCTGGAGAGTGGTCATCTGGCTTTGACCCAGATGAGCTGAAGTTCACGTTCGCGGGTCAGCCCGAGAGCCTAAAGGGATGGCAGATAGCCGAGGTCCCCATGGGCGTAGGCGACGTGATCTGGAGCGATGACCTCTCTATGCCGTTCGATTGGTCTGCGGCTTCCGCCGGCATTGCTGGTGGCGGACCGTGGCAGTGGATAAACGTCGGCGGAGGCAATTACGTCCTATGGGCTCAAGGATTCACTGGAGGACCAGCAGGACCTCAGAATGAGAGGTTGTACCTCCCGAACCTTGACCTATGGGACTACACCAGGGCCACTCTTTCCTTCGACTTGGACTATGCTATGGGAAGCCCGTACGACTATGCCTATCTGGCCTACTCCATAAATGGTGGAACCTACAAGGCGATCGCGTACTGGGGAGCGTATGGAGAGGGTGACTTCGATGGGAGGGCCAACGTAGACGTATCCGACCTGACCGGCTTCGACGTGTCATTCAGGATCAGCTTCATAACTTATGGCGGTGCGATCGCATCCCATATGATTGTGGACAACTTTGCCGTGAACGACATCACGACCACGACCGGATGGTGGTCCGACAAGGGCGACCAGGTTGATTACAGCCTTTACACCGACCTCGATCTAACAGGAATGGAGTCTGCGGTTCTTACCCTGGACACCGCCTGGGACATTGAGTCTTTATGGGACTTCGGTTTCGTTCAGGTGTCATCGGACGGCGGAGAGAACTGGACCTCGGTAGCCAATGAGTACACGACCACAGAGTCCGACCCATCTGCAATGGGAACCATCGTTGAGCAACTCCCTGGTATCACCGGGAACTCCGGAGGTTATGTCTCAGCCAGTTGGGATCTTAGCGAATGGGCCGGACAGATGGTCAAGGTCAGGCTAAGGTACATGACCGATTGGGGCACAAGCCTCGGTGGCTGGTATTTGAAGGGCGCCGATCTTAACGGAGAGGCGATCGCTATGGACGCTTGGGTATCAGATATCCCGGCTCAGCCCAACCAGTGGTTGGTCACGCTCTACTTCCCAGGAGCCATGGGCCTAGATAGCCATGTGTACATGCTGCCCATTATGACAGCCCTAACCCTGGATCAGACGACCCAGATGGTGATCAGGACCCTTACAAGCTTCACCGAGTACCCAGAATTCTACATATTAGTCAGCCCGACCGTCAGCAATTCTGACTATATGTTTGGAATCGGTAACGCATGGATTATGGGACCGTAAAGCAAACATTTTCCTTTTCATTTTCTTTTTTTTCTACTTGCTTCAGGCCTACATTTTAATATGAACTAGGGTCTCAGGGGAACGGGCTCATGGTCTAGCGGTCATGAGGTCGCCTGGAATCACCAGGCATCCTGGCAAACAACGCCCTTACACGGCGTAGATCGCCGGTTCGAATCCGGCTGAGCCCACCATACATTTTCCATGGTTCTATTGAGCTACCGTCTACGACCCACCATTAGGGCAAAATTCTTGAGGGCCCCTGCCTTACCCTGAGAAGGGTCGTTCCAAATGATCGATTTTCGTCCTTTCCATGGCTTGCTACCTTCGGTCGAGGGGCAAGACCGCATCGAAGACAGGGTGTCGCCGCCTTACGATGTTATAAGCGAGGCCCAGTTGGCCGTCCTCAAGTCCAACCCGTTCAATATCACGAAGATAACCCTTGGTGGGGACGAGAACGGCTATTCCAATGCCGCCAGGATGCTACAGGCCTGGATCGACTCTGGGAAGCTCAGAACGGACGAAGATGATTGCTATTATGTTATGAGGCAGGAGTTCGTCCATTCGGGAAAGAGGTTAGTTAGAACTGGGATAATGGGCGCTCTTGGCCTACAAGGCTACGAAGCGGGCAACATCTCACCCCATGAGGAGACGTTCCCCAAGGTGAAAGAGGACAGGCTAAATCTGCTCAAGGCGACCGAGGCACATCTCGAGTCCATCTTCTGCCTCTACGACCATTTGGATCCAAAGGCCTTTGATGCGATTACTAAGAGGGCGACCAAACTCTTCGAGGTCGTAGAGGACTCTGGAACGAAGCATACCCTATCCAGGGTCTCGGACCCTGAGGCCGTCAAGACCGTCAAATCGGAGCTTGGAAAGAAGAAGTTGCTCATCGCGGATGGACATCACCGTTACGAGACCGCGCTTCGCTACTCCTTGGAGCACCCCCAAGACCCTAAGAAGGGCTATGTCCTAGCCACGTTGGTGGCGGGGAACGACCCAGGTCTGGTGGTGCTGCCTACCCATCGCATCTTCAAAGGGATCCAGATCAACACAGAGGAGTTCCTATTCCACGCATCCAAGTTCTTCGCCATCTGGGAGATGCTGAGCATGGAGGAGATGGCTCGGATGCTGTCGATGAACAGTCGGGTGAGCCTCGGAATAATCATGGCAGATGGCCGGAAATTCGTTTTCGAACTGGCCTGGAAGCCAACCGATGACCCGTTGTGGTCTGTGGACGCCTACATATGCGAGGAGCTGTTGCTGAAGAAGATATTGCAGAAGAAGGGCGAAGTGGCCATCGAATACGATCATGATGTCGCCTCTACGGAGCAGAAGCTGAAGGAGGGGGGCGGGGTCTTGGCCGTTATCCTCTCGCCGCCGAAGCTTGATGCCATTTGGAAGGTGGCGAGCGAGGGCGAGAAGATGCCTAAGAAATCGACCTACTTCTATCCCAAGGTCTGGTCTGGCTTCGTTGCCTACCTAATGAGATAGAGGTCTCAAGATACCTTGCAGGTGTCCGTGAGCCCGACGAGTTCCACGAACCGGGATGGGTTCTTCTCGAATGCTTCCATGCACTCCTTGGAGTCGAAGTAGTACTTCTTCCCTTCGTAATCCCAAGAGTATTTCGCGCTACCAGGTGTCAGCTCTGCCCCACACACCGGGTCCATAATGGTGCGCCGAGCCTTGGAAACCATAACCCTCGCCCCCATCTCGAAGCAGTGTATGATCTCATCAGCCCCAAGCTTTCTCAGGACCTCCAGGTTGCGCATGTCCTCCACCTCGGAGACGATGTAGATATTAGGATTGGCGCGCTTGGCTGCGATCACCACCATGATGTTTGTGGGGTCGTGCATGGTTAGTACCATGGCCTTGGCTTCATTGATATTGGCTCTTTGCAGTGTGTCCTGGTCTGTGGCTTCGCCCGAGATGACCTGAACGCCGCTGTCCACGAGGTAGGTGACCCTTGCAGGCTCCCTCTCCACGATCACGAACTTCTCCCCCTTCTCCTTCAATTGCTCGACGATCTGTTGCCCTAAGTTGCCAAAGCCGCACAATATGATGTGGTCCTTCATCCTAGTCCTCCTCGATGGTAGGCCTAATTCCTCCCTCAGGTCCTGGGATAGCACGTGATTGAAAATGCTTTGCAATGAGGTGATTAAAGCCGTGAATCCTAGCACGACGACGAAGACCGCTAGGGCCTGGCTTGCCATCGTCGTGGGATAAACATCTCCATAGCCCACCGTGAAGATGGTGATGATGGTGAAGTAGAAGGCCTCCCAGGGCGTGTCTACCGTCGGCTCGATAAGTAGGAAGCCGATCGTGCCGATGATTGGCACGGTTCCTATCAAGATCAAAGAGGTCAAGAACCACTTCTGCCTTCGGCGCAATTTCATTATTATCTCTCTTCGATGGAGACAATGCCTAGGCGATTATTTCAACTTGATTTCATTTTCGCATGAATAATTCGTTGGGCAATGACAATTGAAAAGTGAAATGGAGCCACTGGAGGGAATCGAACCCTCGACCTACGCCTTACCAAGGCGTCGCTATTTAGAGACGCGCTATGAACGCGTTACCTCTAAGCCACAGTGGCGTCTGCCCCTCGAACAGGCTTTTCCTTGATAAAGGTTTCGCGGAGGCTTGGCCATAAGTATTTTTCCCGATGGCCCTTTCCCGTTCGTTGATGAAGAAAGAGATGAGCGCTTTCGATGTGCTCCGCGTGGTCAAGGAGATGCAGGAGCTGGTCGGAGGCTACCTAGACAAGGTCTTTCATTGGGACCGGAGGAACGTCCTCCTCAGGGCGAACGTCCCCAGCTTAGGAAGACGTGAGGTCGTGCTCATCGACCAGAACTTTCTCTATCTATCGAAGGACCGACCCGAGGTCCCCGATACGCCCTCACAATTCGCCGTGCACCTACGAAAGCTCCTCTCCAACGCCAGGATCACTGGTATCAGGCAACACGAGTTCGACCGTGTGGTGGTGATCGAGCTTCTGAGGGATGAGGCATATCAGATCATAATCGAGCTTTTCGGGGAGGGCAATCTGCTCCTGGTGTCGGAAGGCAGGATCGTGAACTGCCTGGTCTCAAAGACCTGGAAGCACAGGGATGTGAGGCCGGGCGCCTCCTACGAATTCCCGCCCGCGCGCTTCAACCCCCGGGTTCAGGGGCCGGAAGCCTTCGAGAAGGCAATCCGATCCTCGAAGTCGGACCTGGTGCGCACGTTGGCAACCTCTATCAACATGGGAGGCCAGTACGCCGAGGAGGTATGCATCAGGGCGGGAGTGGACAAGTCGGCGAAGGCGATCTCGATCGACCCCGACTCCCTCTCGAAATTGATCCTGGCGGCCCTCTCCATCATGGAGGAGGCGTCCTCCAACACCAGCTCGTATGCCTACAAGGAGGCCAATGGGGAGGTGTTGGACGTCTCGCCGGTCGAACTTCACCAGTACGCGGGGAAGGAGAAGGTCTGCCTCCCCTCCTTCTCGGAGGGCATGCAGTTCTATCTCGAGAACCGGAGGACGAGGGAGAGGGAGGCTGCGGTGAACCCGGAGGTACAACGCCTTTCCAGGCAACTGGCCCAGCTCAAGGAGGCGGAGGGGACCTCCAACGCGGAGGCGGACGCACTCGTCAGGCAAGCGGAGGCAATCTACGCCAACTATCAGCCGACCAGCTCCGCCCTATCCGACGTAAAGGCCCTGGCCGAGGGCAGGGACTGGGAGGAGCTCAAGATCTTAGCTAAAGAGGATCCTCGCCTGCGCTCCGTGGACCCCAAGAGGAGGATCATGGGGCTGGTCTTGGGCGAGCTGGTGGTGGAGATCGATTACACTAAGGGCGTGGAGGAGAACGCCAGCCTCATCTATGCCAAGGCCAGGGAGGCCAAGGACAAGGCCAACCGCTCGCACGAGCTGATCATAGAGACCGAGGCCAAGATCGCCGAGCTCAAGCGCAAGGACGCGATCGAGGCGCAGAGCATTGAGGCCGAGACCAAGCCGACCAAGAAGTTCTGGTTCGAGGCTTACAAGTGGTTCATCGCCAGCGGCGGGCATTTGGTGCTGGCGGGGAGGGACGCCCGGACCAATGATCAGGTGGTGAAGAAGCACCTGACTTCCGTTGACCGTTATGCGCATGCGGACGTGCATGGCGCGCCCAGCGTGATCATCAAGGACGGCTCCACCGCCACCGAGCAAGAGCTGGCCGAGGCCACCGTCTTCGCTCTGGCGCACTCCAAGGCTTGGAACGCTGGCATAAGGGAGGGCAGCGCCTATTGGGTGCTCCCGGACCAGGTCTCCAAGACCCCGGATGCGGGGGAGTTCGTTCCGCGCGGGGCGTTCATCATCCGGGGGAAGCGCAACTACGTCCACCACATCCAGCTGCAACTTGCCATCGGGGAGATCGAGCACCAGGGCGCACGGAAGGTCATGTGCGGGCCAAAGGAGGCCGTGGTCGCCCTGTCCAAGAGGTACGTGGTAATAGCACCGGGGGATGCAGGCAGGAGCAAGGTCTCCTCCACCTTGGCCAAGGAGCTCAACGTGCCCGAGGAGGAGATTTCCCGCATCCTACCACCTGGGAACGTCGAGATCAAAGAGCGCGTCAATCTCTGAGATTGGAAAAGGGAGCGCCCGAGCCGGAATTCGAATCCGGGTCTGCAGGTCCGCAGCCTGCTAGGATATCCAAGCTACCCCACTCGGGCAAGACGAAACACCCTCAAGACTCCCCGGTTCTTATAGTTAACCACATCAGTAGGTGGTGCTCATGTCCAGCTTCCCCTTCCTCCTGGCCAAGCGGTCGGCGTAGCGGAAAATGCCTAGGGAGAGGAGCAGGAAAACGAGGCTCGTCACGAGCAGCATGAGGAAGATGTCTCCGGTGGAATAGACCGTCAGGCCGCTGTCCCATTGCAGGTCGGCGGGCAGGACCGCTCTCCGCACCACCTCCAGCCAATAGGTTATGGGGATGGTCAGCCCAATCACCTGACCCCAGGTGGGCAGGAAGGTGATGGGGAAGGTCACGCCGCAGAAGAGGTAGAACATGCCCGCGATGCCCTCGTTGATGCCCATGCTGTGCTTGGCCGTGAGCATCGAGACCCCTGCCAGGGCGATCCCGATCATGCAGATGCAGAACAGGCCGATCGCCATCGCCAGAAGCAATAAGGGCCAATTGACCGCGCCCAGGTCGATGGGCAATCCGAGGAACACCACCCCGAAGCTCAGGGTTATGATGGCGGCGATGGTGGTGATCACGATCTTGGGGAAGGCCCTGCCGACGATGTAGAGATAGAAGGATATGGGCGCGATGTACACCTGCTTAAGCGTCTGGTAGTGCTCGCGGTCCTCGTGGATGACGAAGACCACCCCGAACAGCACTTGGGCCACGTACATGTAGAAGGTGTTGCCCACGTACATGTAGGAGAAGATCTCCGGCTGCTCCAGCACCGAGCCCCAGATCACCAGGTACATGAAGACCAGGATGAGGGTGGCGGAGATGGGCTTGACAACGGAGTAGAGGGCGAAGAGCCAGGGGTTGGTCCAGTTGGACTCCATCTGCCAACCTAGCCAGGCGGCGTTCCTCAGGGTGCGGAGATGAGCGCTCATTGCCATCTCAAGGTCAGCCTCCCTTCCCTCTTTCCTAGGTACTCCATATAATGCAGCGCCCACCTCGCCGCGAATACGAACCCGATCGCCAGCAGGACGAGAACGCCCAGCTCCACCTGCCACGACAGGAAGGGGAGCAGCTCGGTCCCGTTGAACATCAGCTGACGCATGGCATCGAGGCCGAGGGTGATGGGGATGATACTCGCCCCCAATGCGACCCAGGAACCAAGCGCCTTCACTGGGAAGTAGAAGCCAGAGACGAGGTAGATCGGCTCCTGCAAGATGTTGGAGAGGTGCCACGCCCCTCTCCCGTAGAGGAGATAGAGGGAGGCGAACAGCATGCCCATGCCATATAAGGCGATGAGCGTGACCACGAAGACCGCCACCAGGGCCGCTGGGTTCGTTACCTCCAGCTCCACGCCGAAGATGAAGAAGCCGAGAATGAAGGTGGAGGCGGCCCTGACCCCGGTCAGGAACATGCCGCCGATGGCCATGCCCGCCAGGACGGACATCTTGGACATGGGAGCGATCATGTAGAGCTGCAGGTTGCCCGTCTCCTTCTCCCAGTAGAATTGGGCGGCCATGCTCCAAAGGACGTTGATCCAGAACGCGGTCATCGCCCCGCCCAGGACGACGAAGCCCGTGTACACCTCCGGCGCCCCCATAGCCCGATAGAAGAAGACGAACGCGGCTATGCCCAAGATGGGAAGGAAGATGTCGAAGAGGATCCAGCTCGGCTCCCGCTGCACGCCTATGATCCTGGGATAGGCACGGCCCCATATCGCCCTCCAGTTCAGCTGGAGGTCCATCACTCCAACCCCCTACCCACCAGCTGGATGAACACGTCCTCCAGGGTGGGCTCGGTCTTGGCGAGGGATATGACCTTGGCGTTCTTGCTGGTGATGAAGGAGATGACGTCCGAGATGACCGCCTCGTCCTCGAGGACGAAGCGGACCTCTTCCTTTGACCCGTCCCCTTTGGCGCTGAAGCCCTTGACTCCCGGTAGCGAGCTTATCTCCCCGATGCAGGAACAGGGGGAGGTGGTGATGGAGAAGGTCGAGTCCTTGGCCACGGTCCGCTTCAGTCGAAGCGGTGTGTCGCAGGCCAGGATCCTGCCCTGGTGGATTATGGCCAGGCGGTCGCAGAGCTGGTCGGCCTCCTGCATGTAGTGGGTGGTGAGCAGGACGGTCTTGCCCTCCCCTCTTACCCATTTGCGGATGAACTCGCGGATGTTCATGGAGGCGTTGACATCGAGCCCCAGCGTAGGCTCGTCCAGGAAGATGAGGTCAGGATCGGTGACGAAGCCCCTAATGACGTTCATCTTCTGCCTTTGTCCGGTGGAGATGGTGCGCACCTTGGAGTCGGCCTTGTCGGCGATCCCGAAGAGCTCCACCATCTCGTTGATGGTCCGCTTGGCATCCTCGCTCGGAATCCCATAGAACTGCGAGAACATCCACAGGTTCTCTCTGACCGTCAGCAGGCCATAGCCTGATGTCTCGCCGCCCGAGACCATGTTGATGCGGGGGCGTATGGCTTGGGCTTCCTTCTCCACATCGCGCCCCAGCACCTTCACCGTGCCCGTTGTGGGAAGCAGGAGCGTGGCTAGGATCTTGATGAGGGTGGTCTTGCCCGCCCCGTTGGGCCCGAGCAGACCGAAGAGCTCGCCCTCCTCCACCTGCAGGTCGACATGGTCGAGCGCCACCAAGGGCTTCTTCCCCTTGGATCCCCCGAAGGTCCTTACCAGTTGGTTCGACTCTATGGCATATGGCATGGACTAGGTCGTATCAGAAGATGTCCAGAAAAGAGTATCGGCCCTATACCTTGTTATTCTGATGGTAGCGGGTGGCGTAGCCGGCGATGCGATTGCGCATCGTGACGGACTGGACGTTGGTGAGCTTATCCACCAGGTGCTTGTTGGCCTCGAAGTCGTCAGTAATAAGCCTAGGGTACTTCTCGACGAGCTCGATGGCGACTCTCTTGATGTAAGTGGGCCTGATCCTTCCCATGATTATCCACCAGGTAAGTCCGGGTTAAGGCCTAGGCCTATTTAAGGCTTTTCAGCTCGTGCTTGCGGGACTTTCCACAGGTCATCTTCCCCTCTGGACACGGCCCTCGGACGCAGCCAGGGCCAGCCTCGGAGAAGATGCTAGGGGAGACCCGCTTCACCTGCCGCAGCATCTCGTCGGCGACGGCTCTCAGCTCCCATTGGGTGCGATTGCAGCATCTGAGGGAGAAGAAATGCCAAAGCTCGCGTGCGTTCATGGTCACGGTGATGTTGGTGGTGCAGGCGTTGGGAAGGGCGTAGCGCGCGTCCTCCGCTGGCACCTTCTCGGTGAGCTTCCGATAGTATTCCCAGGCCTTGGCCATCAGCTCCTCGAACTCGGCCTTCAGCTCCTCGTCCCCAGCGATCGAGGGGGGTGTGACGAAGGTCGCCTCCTTCATTGAGACGTATCTCTGGCTCTGCTGAGAGAAGGAAGCGATGCGGTGGCGTACCAGCTGATGCGTGAGGGCGCGGGAGACCCCCTCGATGGAGAAGGTGTAAGAGGCGTGTTCGAGGACAGAGTGGTGCCCCATCCCGGTGATGTCCGATATGGCCTTGCCCGCCTTCTCCTCGTCGATCTCCTCTAAAAGCTTGCTAGCTCCCTTCTTGGAGTAGCAAGAGCGAGCGGCCGCGGCGCATAGGCGTTCGGCGTCCATGGTGTAAGATAGCAGCTTTACCTTCATTCCTGATGGAGATGGCTTGTTTTGGCATTAAGCTGTTTCCCTAGCGGTAGGTGTACTGGAAGCTCACCTCGGCGTTCCCCGCCTTCACCTCTGCCCCTTTCCTGGGGAAATCGCCCGAAAGGAGCTGCTTGAGGCGGATGACGTTCAGCTGCCTGGAGGCGAGGATGGACGATATCCCTTCCACGTGCCCATCGCCGATAACGGCGACCACGTTGACGTACCTCGCCTCGGCATCGGCGATGCGGCCGGACATGAGCTGGTTGCGGTCATCGATCAGGACCTTCTTCAAGGTGGGGAACTGCTTTCCGAACTGCACGAGGTACTCGTCCTCGTTCTCCGCGAACTTATCGAGCTCGTGCTTCACCTTCTTTTTGCTGGCGAATAAGCCGGTGAAAGCCGAGACGGAGAGAAGGACCCTCTCCTTGATGGGCATCTCCTTCCACAGACGGGCGAATAGGGTGGAGGCATCAGCGTCGATGAGCAGGGCGGGTATCCCTGCATCTCTGGCAGTATCTATCGCCGCCAGCATCTCCGAGCCAAGCTCCCCTCCGAAATCCTTCGCCATCTTCTTCTGGAAGATCGAGAGCAATCGATAGGTTGGGGGCATGGTCCGCTTGGCCTGGGGGTTCTTGAGCGCATAGTAGCGGCTGGGGTCGAGCTCGACGCAGACCGCGCCCGGCATCTCGCCCTGGATGATCTCCCTTACCTGGGCTCCGATGTCGAATACATGGCCGACCCCGACGAGGGTTATCATCTGGTCCACGAAACCGCTTGGCGTCCTTATGCTTTTGCTCTTAACGCAGCGGATGAGTGGGGTCCGCATCCCTGCCCCTAGCTTATTGGCGTTGCCAACGAAGCGTTTATTATCGTGCGGGGTTTGGAAGTTCCGTTGACCCTGAAGAAAGGATTCGACCTCGTGGCCTTCGACATGGATGGCGTCCTGGTGGACTACAGGAGCTGCTGGACGTGGATCCATGACCATTTCTCCGTGGACAACGAGGACGCCCTGAACGAATTCATCGACGGGCGGATCGACGACATGGAGTTCATGCGCCGGGACATAGCTTTGTGGAAGGAGCGCAACCCTTGCTTGTGCCGCTCCGACCTGGACTCCATTTTAGAGCCCCTTCCCATCACCAGCGGCGTGGAGGAGACCGTTTCCGCCCTGAAGGCAGCAGGGATGACGACGGTCATCATCACCGGGGGCATCGACATCGTGGCCGAGAGGATCGCGAGACATTATGGGTTCGATGATTTCCTGGCCAATGGAGTGGAATGCGATGAGCGCGGCCTTGTGACCGGGGAGGGAGTGCTCCGAGTGGAGCTCAAGAACAAGCGCGCCGCCCTGGACTATTTCATGGCCAAGTACTCGGTGAGCCGGGAGCGGGTTGCCAGCATAGGGGACAGCTTCATCGACATCCCCATGTTCCAGGCATCAGGCATGAGCATAGCCTACAATCCCTTGGACGAAGTTGTGGCCAGGAGCGCGACACATGTCGTTAGGAGCCAGAACCTCATGGCCGTACTGCCTTACTTACTTGGGAAGGACGGATGACCTATGGCTTGTGGCCGTGCTCCCCGATCAAGGGCACGAATATGCAGCCCCCGAGGTCCTCGATGCGGAACTTGCCCTTATTACGCACGACCATCACCAAATCCTGATGCCAGCTCCCTCCCACCGGTACCAGCATCCTTCCTTCGTCGGCAAGCTGCTGCTTGAGAGGCTCGGGCACATCGGGAGCGGCCGCGGCCACCGAGATGCGGTCGTAGGGAGCGTGCTCCGGCAGCCCTCTCGTCCCGTCGCCCTCGATCACCTCCACTAGGCCTGAGTATCCGGCTTCCCTGAGGTTCTTCCTCGCCATCTCAGCTAGGGAGGGAATGCGCTCGATGGAGTACACCATGCCCCCGGGGCGCACCAGCTCAGCCATCACCGCGGCATGGTATCCAGAGCCGCCGCCCACCTCCAACACCCTATGTCCTGGTCCTAGGTCCAATGCCTCGGCCATGATGGCGACCATGTGCGGGGCGCTGATCGTCTGGCCTTCCCCGATGTGCAGGGGCGAGTCGACATAGGCATTCTCGCGCGCTTCGTACGGCAGGAAGAGGTGCCGGGGCACGACCATCATGGCATCGGCAACGCGTTGGCTGCGAATGTAGCCTGAGTCCCTCAGCCTGGAGACCATCCTTCGCCTAGCCTGCTCGGGCTCCATATCCCCTACGAATAGGTCATGCGCGCGCTCTTGGCATAGATGCGCACGATGTCCCTGGCGGGCACGCCCCCTTGGCGGACCATGCTCTCCCTGGTCTTGATGTAGTGGATTACCACGCTGTCACGGCCGATGTTGAGGATGTCCCCGACGAAGAACTCCTCGTCAGGCAGGGCGGTGAGCTCGGCAGCGAGCGTCTTCGAGGTCTTGTTGACCGAGATCTTGACCCGGACCTTATCGAACTTCTTGGCCCAGATGGTCTTGATCTCCTTGGCCACGGCCTCGGGGACCCTTCGCTCGCCCTTCTCTATGGCGGTGATGACCACGTTGGTATCTCCGATGAAGAGCTCGTCCCCCACCACCACCAGCTCGTCCTCGCCGAACTCGAACTCCGTCTTCTTGGTGGCACCAATGTCGCTGAGAATGATCGCCACCTTGGTCGACTTCGGCTCCCGGACCACGGCGCTGTGCACATGCTGGCACTCCTGGCATTTGATCGTGGTCTCCAGGACGTCGCCGCCCTTGGATATCCGTCCCTTCAACACTTCATGCAGCGTCTTCTCGCCGCAGGAAGGGCAGTCTAGATAAAGTGAATTAGGTACCGCCATCTCATCCCTCCGATTTCAATCCGGTCATTTCCATATCACCGCGTCCTATTGAATCTATCTTCTTATCTCGAACGGGGCGCCGTGCCCGGGGACCACCACGTCCGCCCAATCTACTATCCTGCGCATGCTCCTCAAGGCCTTATCCGGGTCGTAGTTGAGGCCTGGTGGCACCCACTTCAGGTAATTGTCCTTTATCGGGAGCGCGTCGCCTACGATGGCGTACTTCCTGTCCGAGTCGACGAACAGGCTCACGCTTCCAGGTGTGTGCCCTGGCGTCCTCACCAATCTGGCCGAGGCGTCGATCCTGGTCTCCTCGTCCTCTTTGGCCGGCTCGGACTCGAAGGCAATCACCTTGGCCCGGGGGAAGAGGTCGCTGTTCTCGCAGTGGTCATGGTGATTGTGGGTCAGCACGAGCATGTCCACATCCTCGGGCTGCACCCCGAGCCCCTCTAGCGAGGCGATGACCTTCGGCCGGTAGGCCGTTGAGGACGTGTCCACAACGATCGTATGGTGCTTCGTGCGCACGAGCGTGGAGGAGCTGTGCGCCTCCAGAACCACCTTCCCGTCCCTTCGGATCATGCCCTCGCAAAGAACGTCGACCTTCGCCCTCATCTGAGCTTCACCTCATAACCGCATTCGCTAACCAACTTGCCGCCTTTTAAAATGAAGTGGGAGCCGCATTTGGGACAGACCGCCCTGGCGGCGAAATATTCCAGCCAGGCCTTGCGGATGTCCTCCTGCTTCTCCCCCTTGATCTTCTCCAGCGCGTTCTTGAGCTCGGGGGTGGTGGCCAGGGGCTCCAATCCTTCGTCTTTGAATTTCACGACCGTAGGGGCCGTATGGACCCTGCCAAGCAGAAGGCCGAGGGCCATTCCGGACAGGAAGCCTCCGAGGTGTGCCGCATAGGCGACGCCGCTGGCCCCGGCTCCCAGAACATAAGGCAATTGTGAGGCGAAGAAGGCGACCGCGGCCGCCCACACTGGGACGTTAGGCAGGATGATGACGAAGAGCGGAAGGGTGAGCTTGTCCCTGGGATAGAGTATGAAGAGCGCTCCGACCAGCCCCGAGATGGCCCCGGATGCGCCGATGATGAGGGCATAGCTGCCCCACATCACCGCGGCCTGGAGCATCAGGCCGATGACCCCGGCGGCCAGGTAGATCACGAGGACCTTGTACTTGCCGATCCGCTCCTCCAGAGGCCCTCCGAAAAGGAAGAGGAAGAGCATGTTGGCGAAGATATGGTATATGCCCAGATGCACGAACATGCTGGTGAAGATGGTATAGAGGCTGTCGAAGGTCTGAAGGTAGATGGGGCGGAAGCCGAGCTCGATTATGATCGTGGAGCTTGGCCCGAGCACCTCGATCATGAAGACGACCAGGTTGCCGATGAGCAACATCAAGGTGAGGGAGAAGCGCTTGAGCATCCCCAAGGCCAGGGTCGCCACCATGACCGCTATCGCCGCTATAGAGAAGGTGTCCATGTTACGATGCCCCTATTTGGTGGATGGATATGTTGGTTTCGTTTGCGAGGGGACGGGGTTGATATTGATGGAAGGCCTCGGGTTATCCGGGTTTTAAAGCGTCGACAGTCCGATGTTGGAACGAAGACCAATGAGAGTCGATAACAGCATGAGGATGAAGGAGTGCGATTCGGTCTATCCTCCATCCGAGGATACATTTCTCTTGCTGGCATGCTTGGAGATTGATTCGAAGAAGAAGGTCCTAGAAATGGGTTGCGGGACCGGGATCATCGCGCTCCATTGCGCCAAGGCGGGGGGCTTGGTCACCGCGGTCGACATCAACCCCAAGGCGGTCGACTGCGCTCGCGCCAATGCCAAGGTGAACGGCCTCGATGTCAAGGTGCTGCATTCCGACCTATTCCAGGATGTCGAGGGATCGTTCGACCTCATCATCTTCAATCCGCCCTATGTTCCGGACGACATCAGGGGTGAGATCGAGCGGTCTTGGGCCGGAGGGGAGGATGGCGTGAGGGTGCTGGAAAGATTCCTCAAGGACGCCCCTGAACATCTGGTCAAAGGCGGAAGGATATTGGTCCTCCTCTCCACCACCATGGAGGATGCCGCCTTGCAGTGCGTGCTTTCGCAATTCGTCAGGGAGAGGCTTTCCTCCAAGAGGCTCTTCTTCGAGGAGATCTGGGTGGAGGAGCTCCGCCTACGCTGAGGTCCCGAGCACCTTGGATATCTCCTTCTTAAGCAGCTCGCTAGCCATCTTGCCGTCCACCTTGCCGCGGAGGCGCTCCATCACGGGGCCCATCAACGGGCCGACCGCCCCCATGCCTTTCTCGCGGACGAAGGCCTCCCTCTCCTTTACTATCATGGCCACGACCGTCTCCGCCTCATCGGTGTCCATGCGTAACAGGCCCAGGTCCTTGATCGACTCTTCCACGCTCCTGCCCTCGCACATCCGCTTCAGCACCTGGGGCAGGGCTTCCTTGGTGAACTTGCCTTCATGGAGCGCGCCGAACGCCCTTTGCATCGCCGGATCGTCCAGCCTCGATGTGTCCGCCCCTTCCTTCTGGATCTCGGGCAAGGTGCTGAGCAACGTCCGAGCGGCCACCGCCGCCAGATCGTATCTCAAGGCGACGTCCTCGAACAGATCCTCGTATCCGTCGCGCACGATCTGGCGCGCCTGTTGCTCGTGGATGCCGTACTTCGAGACGAAGCGCTGCACCTTCTGCTCTGGCATCTCTGGGAGATTCGAACGGACCTGACCTATCCTCTGTTCGGTGATGGTGATGGGCTTGACGTCCGTCTCTGGATACATGCGGTTGGCCCCAGGAAGGGGCCGGGAATAGGTCGTGCTCCCGTCGGGCAGCGGGTCCCTGGTCTCCTCGGGCACCCCTTCCAGCGCTAAGTTGGCTCTCTCCACCGCGGCCAATAGGGCGGCCTCGGCCTTGCCCGCCTCGTCGGCGCAGATGGCGAACGCCCCCATGTTATCGAGGGCCAGGGCGTGGCGCATGGCGGCCACCTCATCCTGCGTGATGCCATAGCCAGGCAGCTCGTCGGAATGGAAGATGCCCATCACCCCGGCGCGCATCCTCGCCCTCTGGGCCATCTCGGCCCCAAGGCGCAACCTGCCATCGGGGCTTTTCATCGTGCCCTCGAACCCAGGCAGGGAGACCCCTTTGACCTTGCCTCCTTTGGATAATGAACCGACGATGACCTTGGACTTGCAGTCCTTAAGGTTGGAGGTGAGGTCGGCTACCTTCGCCTGGATAGGGGCGGCCTTCCTTGAGATGAGCACGTCCCGGACCTCCAGCAACGCCCTTTGTCTGTCGACCTCTCTCTGCACGTACTCGGGGAGCATGCGCAGCTCTTGCACCCCCTTGACCTCTACCCTCGCCCCTCCTGGAATGGAGATGTTGATGTCTTCACGGATGGTCCCCAGCCCCCTCTTGACCTTCTTGGTCGCCCTTAGCAGCGAGCCGAGCCTGGCCGCGACCTCCTTGACCTCCTCAGGGGTGTGCATGTCCGGTCCGGTCGCCACCTCGATCAAGGGAATCCCCAAGCGGTCCAGCTTGTATGTGATCTCCTGCCCCTTGGCCTCCATCTTCCTGGCCGCGTCCTCCTCCAGGCAGATGGACTGGATGGTGATGACCTTGCCATCAACTTCCAGCGCGCCGTCCACGGCCACCAGAGCCGTTCTCTGGAAGCCTGTGGTGTTGGAACCATCGATGACGATCTTGCGCATGAAATGCACCTCGTCGACCGCCTTGGCCTTCAGGAGGACTGAGAAGATGAGCGTGGCTTCGATGGCTTGGGAATCGGCATCATGTGGAGGCTCCTCGTCCACCTCTACCAGGCAAGTGACCTTGGACGGGGCGAGGTAGCGGAAGCGCATCTTCCTCTCCGCCTGAGCCAATGCCGCCCTGTCCACCTCCCCCAACTCGCTCTGGGTGGGGCGGAGGCGACGATGCAGCTCGAAGCCTGGAGCCTCGACCAGCTCGGTGGCGCAGGAGCAGAATAGCTTCTTCGTGTCGAGCTGTTGATGGATCTCGATGCCACAGGTGAGGACGTGCTCGGCCATCAGGCCTCCCTCCTCGGGGACATCTCGCCTTTGAGGTTGGTCGCCATCATCGCCCTGACCTCCTCTGGCCCCTTGGCCTTGCCAAGTACCCACATCAGCTTGACCAGGGCGGTCTCCGGCAGCATGTCCTCGCCGGGGATGACGCCAGCGTTGAGAAGGTCCCTCCCGGTGTCATAGACGTTGAGGTTGACCCGGCCGCTCAGGCATTGAGAGGTCATAACCAAAGGCATTCCCTGCTTGGCATGCTTCCCAACCACCTCCAGCAGCTCCTTGGAGATGTGCCCCAGGCCAGTACCGGCGATCACCGCTCCGCGGTGATGCGAAAGGAATGCATCGAAGGCGCTCGGGGACATGCCGGGGTAGAATTGCAACAGGCACACTCGCTCCTCCATGTCCCTGCTCAGCCTGACCTTGGAACCGGATTTCCTCCGATGAGGGGAGAGCATCTCGATCTTCCCCTCCAGGTCCATCCTCGCAACTGGGCCCTCGTTTATGCTATGGAAGGCGTCCCGACGGCTGGTGTGCATCTTTCGCACCCTTGTCCCTCGGTGAACCGCGAAAGAGGTATCGGACATGGACTCGTGCATGAGCACGAATACCTCCGCGGCATCGGAATCGACACAGAACCTCGCTGCGGAGACCAGATTAGTGTAGGCATCGGAAGAGGGGCGGTCAGACGATCTCTGTGCACCGACCAGGAGCACTGGCTTCGGGATGTCGTCCAGCATGAAGGACAAGGCGGCCGAAGTGTATCCCATGGTATCCGTCCCGTGAGGCACGATCACCCCCTCGTCTCCAGCGTTGAGGCGGTCAGCGACCTCCTCCGCCAATCTCTGCCAATACTCGATCCTCATGTTCTCCGAGAAAATGGAGAAGATGACCTTGGCCTCGACCTGGCAGACCTCGGCCATCTCTGGTACCGCAGATACTAGGTCGGCAGCGGAAAGGGCGGGGTGCACGGCTCCGGTGCGGTAGTCGACGTAGGAGGCGATGGTCCCTCCCGTCCCTAGCACCGCCACCCTCTTCTTACCTTCCGCAAGGGAGGGGGACCTGGACGGTCTCTCCTTCTTCGCGCCCTTACTGGTCACGCTCAAGGTCGCACCCTCCCCCAGCCTGACCCCTATGTTATAACCGCTCTTTTGCTTGAGGACCAAGACGTCCGGGTCGGAGAACTCATGATGAGGCATGAGGACACCGGACCTTTCGGTCGAGCCCATGACGATCTTGACGTTGTCACCATCTTCGGCTCCAGCATGGCGCAGGAGCTCCGCCACCCTCCGTGAATAGCTCAATCGATCGCCTGGGTCGAGATTAGGCTTCGGCAATAAGGTTTTTTGGAGTATGGAGGCCCAAGCTCCGCTCTCAGGACAAAGGAAAGAGAAAAGGGAAAAGAAGGTTTAAGGAAAAGGTTTGGACGCTTAGTCCTTCCGGGCGATGATTATCAATACGATGCCCAGTAGCAGCGCGCCGATGAGGGCTATGGTCAAGGTCAAGGTCCAGTTGAACTCGGTCACGACCTCCTGGATCCACATGTCGACATTGCCTCCGGACATGTCCACGCTAGCTTCCGCGTTAGTCGGGTTCTCTGGGAAGCTGGCGGTTACCTTGTACGGGTTCATGCCTAGATCCATGGTTCCGTCCACGGACTGCGCCCAACCCACGACCTCGAACACGGCAACGCCGTCCTCTCCGGTCTGGTCAGCACCGGCGATTACGCCCTGTGCATCGGTAATGACCAGGTAGACGTCGGCCGCGGTGCGGTTGAACTTGTCCTTGGCGGTCACTTCGAGGTCATACCAGACCTTGATGCCGGTCTTGACGATCTCGATCATGTCCTCATTCACTGCCACGCTGGAGGTGACGACCCTTGGGGTGAACTCGACCCTGCCGCCGTAATCCTCGACCGAGGCGGGGAAGGTGACAACCGCGGAATAGGGCTCCGCGCTCGCATCCTTGCCCTCTGGGGTCTGGATGTACGACTTGACCAAGGCCTTGAACACTCCATCATCGCCGGTCGTTCCGCTGTAGGTATACAGACCATTCGCGCTCTTGAGCACTACGATGGCGCCAGGTACCACGTGACCTTGTGGGTCAGCGGCCGTGGTCGACAGGTAGAACTTCACGATCACATTGGTCTGGATTACCACGCTGGTCGGACCGTCGACGCTGACCGTTGTCGGGTCAGGATCGGCCGGGCTGAACTCTGCCTCGTGTCCGGGGTAGCCGCTGGTGTCTACTCCGCCGAAGGACGCATTCACCTTGTACGGGTTCATGCTGGTGTCCTTGCCGGCAGGGGTCAGCACGAAGCTGACCGCCCTGGTAGCGAAGATACCGTTCGCGTTAGTCACGCCCTTGACGGTCTCGTCTTGAGCATTCCTTACGGTCACTGGCACATCGGCCAAGGTGTTGCCCCACGGATCCTTTACCACGACGATCAAGGTGAAGGCCACCGTTATCATAGTGGCATCTTCGGCCATGACCTTGCCCACGAAATTGGTGTCCGTCACGGTCACATCTGAGCCGCCAATCGCGATCAGAGCGAAGTCTCCTGCAATTAGCGTCGCGTTGGAAATCTGTGCAACACAGTTGTTCAGGAAGATGGCATCATCAAGGACCTTGATGGTGCCACCGTTCACGGTCACGTCAGAGTTAATGGCGACGATGCCGTCGAACACTGGAATTGGCAAGCTCATGTTGTGCAGTATTCCATCGGAGCTCATGTAGGGTACAATCACCACGCGGGACAGGATGTTGTCGTTGAAGGTCAACTCAGAGTTCACCACCATGACGCCCGTCGTTAGCATCCCGAAGTCGTTTCCGGACGTGCTAACTACTGCGCCGTCGATGGCAGTGACACCGATGTGGCCAAGCAACAGGTCTGACAACATTTCAGGACCCACCCAGAGGTCCAGCAACGGGATGTACGCCGATTCGCCCATTTCGATCATGCCCAACAAGGGCGCGAACTGGATGATGACGTCCACCAAGGTGCAGTAACCGATCTGGTTGTCCTCGATGCTGATCACGCCACCCTTGACGAAGATCTCCTTGTTGTTGAGCAAGAAGACGTTGTCCCGGATGGCGCCAGTGGTATCCTCCACCAGTATGCCCGCTTCGGAGTTCAAGGCGAACACGTTGTCCGTGATAAGGCCCATGTCACCGTCACGCAAGTACATACCGCGAGCGTTTGCAGCGATCCAGCAGTCCGAGATATCAGGCGAAGCTCCATTGATGACGTAGAGCCCGTTCCTGTTGTTCATGGCGATGGTCGAGGACATGATGACCGGCGAGCAACCGTCCACTACTACACCGTTGCGCAGATTGTACACAATCTGGCTGGCGAATATTTGGACGGATGAGGTCGGGCCCAGGTACAGCTCGAGCGCGTCGGTTACCATGACATTCATGAAGTCCAGGCTGCCGAGCACGTTGAACTCGTAGTAGTAGCCCATTGGCTGACCCACGTCATAGAACGAGAACCAGAAGTCCACATCGACCGCCACCATCCTTCCGCCAGCCTCGACGGTGATGGTCGCGAGACCATCACTGTCATCGCCAGTGATCTCGAAGTCCATCAGCATCATCAGCAGCAGGGTGCCGCCCTCTTGAACGGTCAGGTCGCCGTTGAAGATAACAGGGTTGTTGACAACCGCGCTCTCTCCATTGACGATCCAGTCGACCGCGCTCTCGAGCAGCACTCCGTACTCACCGTTGTTGTTGAACACACCGTTGATCAGGGTGATGTCGCTGTATTGGATCCATATGCCTTCTAGGAAGTTGCCGTTGACCACGACATTTTCGACGGTTCCGGAGCTCTCGTAGATCGACAGACCGTTCCCGCCGTTCATGCTGAAGGCGCAGTCCTGGATGAGGAGACCCTCGTTATAGTCGAAGTGGCCACCATCGTTGGCGGACATGCTGACATCGACCATTATCAACGAGATGTTGGACGAGTAGATCACCCCGACGCCCCACTGGAATCCAGTGACGGTCGCATCGGTCACAACGATGTTCTCGCTGTAATCGATGTAGATACCAACACCGTACCAGTATCCGTTCGAGCTCGGCTCTTCTTCCTCACCGTCGCCATCTTCCTCGACCGCCATCGCGCTCAGCACATTGTTTTCAACTAAGCCATCTGCAGAGCTGGTAATGGCGATTCCGCCGTAGGCGTTACTGACGACGTTGTTCATGATCTCGAAGTCCACGCAGTTGTCTACCCAGACTCCGTACGCATCCGAAACGCCGTCGATTGTGTTCTCGCTGACGGTAACATCGAAGTACGAGCCCACGAACACTCCACCAGCGACATTGGTGATGATGTTATCAACGATCACCAGGTTGCCGGAGATGAAGTCAGACATGTACTCATCGCCCTCGATGTAGATGCCCCAGCCGCCACAATCGGATATCTCGTTCTCGATTATGGTCATGCCAATCGTGTCATCCGCCCAGATGCCGTCCCCACCGAATCCGGTGATCGAGTTGCCCTGGATCCAAACGTTGTAGGCTGGATAGGACAGGTCGTCCTCCCAATCGTACACGTCGATACCCCAGGCCTCCATTCCCGGCATCCCAGTCAGGACGTTGTCAACGATGATGCCGCTGCCGCTGTAGACCGAGATCGCCTCATAGGCCGTGTTGGTCACCAGGTTGTCCTGGATGACGAATGCCATGTAATCGACCTCGATACCATAGTAGCACGAGTCCACCGTGTTGTCCATGATGGTCACGGACACATCGTCGACCGGCCAGCCATAGGTGTATATGCCGCCCTCCGCGCCGCTCACCATGTTATTGGTGATTAGCACGGAACCGGACACATCTGCGCCCCAGGTCTCCAAGCTGTCGTCGTAGAGCTCCACGTCGATCGCCCAGCAATATCCGTCCCAGCCGTCGCCGGAGACGGTGTTGTTGTTAACGACCACTGCAGCGTTCATTGACGCGATGGGCGAGCCCCACTGAGTGCTAACATCGGCATAGAGGTCAGTGTAGAGGCCCTCATTGTAGGCTTCCATGACCACGTTGTCCAAGATGTCCACTGTGGTCTCGACGTCGGTCATGGTCTCGCCCCATGTGGCTTCGGACCATTCCTCAATCAAGAGAGCGTAGGAGGCATACCATACCTGGTTGCCCTGGAACAGCATGTCCATCGTGGCCACTGCGCTTGCAGTGTCATCCCATCTGCGCTCCAAGGTCCACGCTTCGGCACCGCCGCCCATGTAGACGCCGTTACCGCCATTGGCCCACATCTCGTTGTTCACAACGCTGATGCTAGCATCCAAGCTGCTCATTGCCTGACCAGTCGAAGACTGGGTCCAGGCCTCCAGGTCCATCAACCATCCGGAATAGCTCCAGGACCAGCGGCTCAGGTAGTTGTTGTATACATCGATCGAGCCGCTAGAGGTGGCCACAGCGCTGGTGAAGACTCCATAATAGTCCTCTTGCGCCAGGTTGCTCACGTACACAGTGACGCCGTTGTAATAGGTGTTGATGTCGTTGCCGCTGACGTCCACCATGTAGGCGATGTCAGAGTCAGCGTTCACCTCGACCTCGTAGGGCGGGAAGTAGTGCTCGAACATAGCGCTCGAGTCTATGATTACGATCACACCGTCATTGTAGCTGACGATGTCGTTGCCCTGGATGGTCACTGCGACGTCCGTGACCGCTGCGCCCCAGCTGTTATAGACGCTGGCGTCGGTCCAGATATAGACGCCAGTGTTGGCGCCCCAGATGGTGTTGCCCGCGACGTTAGCAACGAACTCCATGGTCCCGGTCCCGAGGCCCTGTGCCACCGGCTGATATGCCGTCAAGGCAAAGCCGAAGGCAGCGGAGGCCCAACCGAAGTCAAGGACGTTGTTCTCGAAGTTGGCGTTCACCGCGAGGTCAGCGCTCGAACCTGCATCAGTTCCGGTCAGGGTCTGCTCCACCGTGGCCACGACACCGTTGTCGAAGTAGGTCTCGGAGTCACTGATGGTGTTGCCCACGACCTGTAGGTTGAAGGCTGTCTCGATGCTTCCAGATGCCGCATAGACCGTCTCTGCCTCGATCGCGACTGCACCATAGCCATTGAACGGAGCTTCTGTCAGGACGTTGTCAATCACGTTGACATCGTACTGGACGCTCGAAGCCCCATCAGCGTTGCTGATGTACTGCATGGTGGTCACGAACTGAGAGATGTCGATAACGATTGGCGGCGCTATCGGCCCGTACATGGCCTCTAGCCATGGGTTGACGCTACCAGTGATGTTGTTGTCCTGGAATGTGTTCTCGATCATGAGGTCCCAGGTTGCTCCAACGGTTATCACCGTCGTCTCCATGCTGAACATACCGGCTTGGTTGCCTTCGTTCCCAGAGACGACCTTGGTCGCGTTGAGCGCATAGCTGCCGACCAGTGCGGGATCGATTATTACGGTCTTCATCACGCCGCATGCCACGACCTGCTCGAAGACGCAGTTGGTTATGGCCATGCTGCTCTGACCGCCAGCTCCCGGACTGTCTGACAACATGATGGCCAGACCCATGATGAAGTAGAAGCTCAGATCTGTTACCTCCACGTTCATCGGGCCGTTGCGGACAATCAAGGATATCGCGGCCCAGTCACCGAACATGCTACCTCCGATGAAATCGAAGGTGGTGTCGGAGATCTCCACGGTCAGCATGCCATCGACGCACTCGAAGAGCATGCCGCCGGTCATGTAGTGGGTCACGGAGCTGTGGGTTACGCTAGCCGTAACGTTGCCCTCCGCGTGCACATATGAAGCGAAGCCTCTCGACATGCGCTCCATGGTGAAGTGCACGCTCCTCCAGTCGTTGTATGATGCGCTCATGCTCCATAGCCTGAGGTCCCAGTTCATATACCAGCCCGCGAAGTTGACGCCATAGGCGTTGTCAATTGGTGCGGACGGAGCGTACTTGGACTCCAGCATAGCATAGCGGATCTCAGCGTTTCCATCCTCGAACAACCAGATCTGGAACACGTTCTTCAACTGCGGGCTGTCGGTCTGCCAGACGTACCAATGGAACACAATGGATCCATTGAACTTCTTGTACCCGATGCCCGGATACTCGTCGGTGACCCAGTTCTCGTTCTGGAACGCCGCGATCATGTTCGGCACTCCCGATCCGAAGCTGTAGTACGTGGCGTTCACGTCCTCTTCGCCGAACGCGATGTAACCATACTTGGACATCGTGACCTGGTCATAGACAACGCCATTGAACTCGAAGCCCCAGTCGAGGTCCACCGTCAACCAGGAGTCGAAGGTGTACTCATCGGGGTCGATCATCTGATACACGCTGTCGACCTCGCTTGGCAAGAAGATCTGCCCATCGTCGGCCGTCGAGCCATTGAAGTTGTCACGCAGGTAGATCACGTTGGCGTCGTGCGCCGCGGTGATATAGACACCGGCGAAGCTCTGGCCAAGTAGCTGGTCATCGACCAGTGTCACGAACGCATCGTTCGCGCTCTCCACCAGCAAACCGTACCAACCGAACTCTATGGTCGTGTTATCCACGGTCGCGTAGACATCGCCCACGAAGGTGCGCAGGAAGATGCCCCAGTAGTTGTCCGATAGATAGCACATCGTCCCATTCACAACAACATCATCCTGGTCCGCCTCTGCGAACAGTCCGATTTCCACGTTGTTGAGGAACTGGACGTTGACCATGTTGACCTCGATTCCGCCTGCTTGCGAGTGGATCTCGACGCCCCTGACGTTCCCTTCGAAGGTGGTGTCGGTGACGTTCAACATTACCGCACCAGCCGCGTCAAGGAACAACCCCACGTCGTTGTTGAAGAACCACGACGGGTCTATGGTAGCATCAATCGTGCCCATGGCTGCAAGGACGTCCATTCCATTCCCACCACCATTTGTTATCTGGAGGTCGGTGAGGTCGAGCGCCACGTTGCCCATGCTCGAGAGCAATAGAACGCCAACGTTGGAGGTGTCGTTCACTACGACGCCCGTCATCGTTAGGTCCAGATCGCCCATGGCTTGCATGACGATGCCATTGTTCGCTGTGTGGTTTATCAGAACGTCGGTCAATTCAGCTGTGAGGGAGCCTTCGTAAGCGTAGACCATTATGCCATTGGCTACGTTGTTCGCAATGCTGGCGCCGTTGATCACGACGTTGACGTCGCCGATTAGTGACTCCACTACAACTGCGTTCATTGCATCAGTGACGGTTAGGTCCTGGATGCTCACATCGACCGAGTTGTTGGCGAATACACGGATAGCCGAATCATAGTTCCAATACAGCTCCATGTTTACGGTGCCCATCTCTGCGTTCACTGGCCCATTGGGTGCCGAAAGGTAGATGCCGTAGAAGCTATTCCAGAACGGCAAGCCGCCAACGGTGTTTATCCTTGCATATCCTGAGAGGCTAAGGTCTATTCCACCGTTGTCGCTGACCAGCACGATTCCAGAGAACGCGTTGATGTCCACGTCGCTGATCGCCGCACTGATATTTCCATTGGAATAGCCCTTAAGGGCTCCATTATCAAGATAATTCAACAACGTCACAATACTGTCTTCATCATTGTAATTCGAATAATCTGAGACAGTGATTGTAAGCCCACCATTGGGTGCCACCAATAGCACTCCGATCGCGGGCTGCGAAATCGTCAACCTTGTGGCATCGAAGACGATGTTGCCATTGTTGGAGAATACGCTAACACCAAAGAACCCGTAGTTCACACTGAAATCAGTCAATGTGACAGAGGCACTGTGGTTGGAATAGACGTACAATCCATCCATATCGACATCGCCATTATTCGCCCACCATATTCCATCATTCCTCAGGTCGACGAGAACGTTGCTGACCGATGCAGTAACCGCTCCCTCGGTTGCATCCAGATAGATGCCTGATGCACCTGACAAGCTGCTGGTAATGGTACCGTTGGTCCAGGCGAAGTTCACATTGCCTAATGCCGATTCAGCATCCACTCCGTAGACCGTGTCGTTAATAAACACGTCCACAAGGGTAAGGGCAATGTTTCCGCTCGCGCTGACCGCCACCCCAAATACAGTGTGGTTGATCCAGGTTGGGTCTATCCTAGCGGTAATCGCTCCGTTTGGTGCAGATACCCCTATGCCCGCGAAGCAGTTCTCAATCCTCGCGTTCGTTACATCGAGGTTGACATTACCATTAGCAGTCAGAACGCTCAACCCAAGGAACAGGTTGGCCGCTTGGAAGTTCGTAGCGGTGACTGACGCTGTGGTGTTGACGCTGCAATAGACACTGCCTTGGCCGATGCTAGCGAAGTCGCCGATGATGGAAACGTCGGTCATTGTGATAGTGGCGCCTCCTTCATACGATATGACGTAAACGCCATATCCGTCGACTTGCGACATTATTACGTTGCTCAAGGCAACTGTTACAGTGCCAAATGCCTCCGCATAGATGCCATACTGCGTCATATTCTCAAAGGTGACGTCGGATACGGCGATGTTAGCCCCCCCGAAGGGAGCTAAGGCGAACACACCGATAGTGGCATTCTGTACCTTCATATTGGTCAGGGTCACTTGGGCCAATCCCCCTGGGGCAGTGGTCAAAGCGCCTGCGGCATAGGTCGTGCCAAGGTCTATGATGTTACCTAATGTGACACCATTGACGCTCACGACGGCGTTCGCATTACTCGAAACCGCCGCGGCACATGACTGGGCGTAGTATATGGCTGCCCCACCGCTGATGCTGACCGACGCATTCCAATAAGCTTGAGCTAAAACCGCGGTGCTCATGCCTGCCGTAGGAGATGTGTAAAGACCGCCTACAACGCTTATGGATGCGTTCTCCGAGGAAGTCGCCCTGATCGCATTGCCATCAACGTTGGCCATTACGCAATCCGTGACGGTCGCCACGATGTTGCCGCCGTTGGTCACTAAGACCAATCCGTTGGCTGCATCATTGATGACGAACCCTGCCGCAGCAACATTCAAGTTACCGGTATTCCTAACAATGGTAACTGCGCTGCCAGACACGAATTGTATGGTTCCGCTGACGGCCGCTGTCGTATCAGTGACCGTGACTGCGTTGGTGGCATAGCTAATGGAGAAGAACCTCAGGCTCGATCCTGCAGGACCATTCAGATAAATGCCGTCCCAGGACCCGGGTACAGCCCCGGTTGAGCTTGAGAACCTAATGGCGCCGTTCGAGGCGCTCGTACCATTAGCCCATAAATAACCATCAACAGTCAAACTTGATCCATCGGTGAAATTCACGTACACTCCGGGGTCGATCTTAAGCCAAACCCCGCTTTGTACACTGATATCACCATCAATCACATAGTCATCCGCCGTCGTCCACTGTGTATTCACAGCGATGTCGGCGTTAACTGTAGTCGTCGCGCTCGCATTGCTGGTGTTAAGCAATAACACCAACGCAAAAGCGAATACGAGCAACGCGACATAGAGCAATGCTCTCTTTCCAAGAACGCGACCTATCGGTAGAGCGCGTTCATTAACGTTTGCCGTATCCATATCTCGCCACCTCAGGAAGAGGTACAAGGAATTCCTCCCGAACCAAAGTGTTTAAATGGTAAGGGTATTATGGAATTGCCTATTACTTAAACCTTCTTCCAGACAAGGAAAAAATCTCTCTTTTTAACCATTTTTTGAAAAACTGTCTGGCTAGTGGTTGAAATTCGCAAAACGATTTTTAGGGTTAATGGGGGCGCCGCAATTCCTCGGAGGACTTATTATCAATGCGTAAAGAGGCGCATACGAAGCGTCGTACAACCGTGAGGGATTCGGAGAAAGGTTAAGTGAAAAGACCGAAATATCGCCTTTCGTGCACAAGACGACGACCATCGAGATGGAGGCCGACGTGCTCGCCGAGAACCGCAAGTTAGCGGCTGAGAACCTCCGGAGACTCAGGAGCAAGGGCGTGAGATCGGTGGATGTGATGGGATCTATCGGGTCGGGCAAGACCGCCCTCATAGTCAGGCTCGCCTCCGAGCTGATGGCTAAGGGTAAGAAGGTGGCGGCGATAGCTGGGGATGTCACCGGAGAGGACGATTACGGGATCTTTAAAAAAGCGGGCATACCAGCCATCAACCTGAACACCGGCAAGGAGTGCCATCTGGACGCTCATCTGGTCGATCACGCTCTGGACGACCTCAGGCTGGAGGACTACGACGTCCTGTTCATCGAGAACGTGGGCAATCTCGTGTGTCCAGCGGACTTCCCCTTGGGAACGGACCACAGGTTGGTGGTGATCTCGCCTACGGAAGGGGATGACATGATCAACAAACACCCCATGATCTTCCTTGAGGCTGAGATGGCGGTCCTCAACAAGATCGACCTCCTGCCGCATCTGGACGTGGACGTGGACCGGCTGAAGGCCGACTACGCCAAGATCAGGAAGGGCGGAATCCTGCATATGACCAGCACCAGGACTGGCGCGGGTCTGCCGGAGCTCCTGAAGGCCTTGCACCTTACGGAATGAGTCCTATGGTGCCGTTAGAATCAATTGGCGATCTATGTAATGATGACCAGGGAAGGCGCAGAACATGAAGGTACTGGCTGTAGGTGGAGGAGGCAGGGAGCACGCCATAGTGAAGGCCTTGGCCCGAGGCGGGGCCGATATCTATACGGTCATGAAGAACAGGAACCCTGGCATCGCTCATGCCAGTAAGGAATTCCTACTGGCCAAGGAGACCGATGTTGAGAAGGTCGTGCAATATGCGCTCTCGAAGAGAGTCGAGCTCGCGGTCATCGGCCCTGAGTCGCCATTGGAGGTGGGTTTGGTCGATGCGTTGGTAAAGAACGGGATCCGTTGCGCCGGGCCGACCAGGTCCGCGGCGAGGATCGAGACCTCGAAGAGCTTCGCCAGAGGCCTCCTGTCCAAGTACAGGGTCCCAGGCAATATCCGGTTCGCATCGTTCACCGACCTCGGCGAGGCGGAGAGCCACCTAAGGTCGATAGACTATGAGGTGGCGGTGAAACCTACTGGCCTGACAGGGGGCAAGGGAGTCAAGATCCAAGGGGAGCACATGATAGGCAGAGAGGAGGTGCTCGCCTACGTCAGGGAGATATTCAAGAAGGGGATCGGCGGAGCGGGCGTTGTCCTCGAGGAGCGGCTCGAGGGCGAGGAATTCACCCTACAGTCCTTCTGCGACGGGAAGAACGTGGTACCGATGCCTTTGGTCCAGGACCATAAGAGAGCCTTCGAAGGGGACAAGGGGCCGAACACCGGAGGCATGGGCTCGTACTCCTCCGAGGACCACCTCCTTCCATTCATCACATCGTCCGAGATGGAGGAGGCGGTGGACTCCATGAGGAAGACCGTCCACGCCCTGGCCAGCGAGGGTTCGCCCTACCATGGCGTCCTCTATGGCCAGTTCATGCTCACCAAGGACGGCCCCCGCATCATCGAGTTCAACGCCAGATTCGGGGACCCGGAGGCCATGAACGTGCTCCCTCTACTCGAGTCCGATTTCGTCGAGGTCTGCGCCGGCATCGCCGCAGGCGACATCTCGAGGAAAAGCTGCGAGTTCAAGAGGGCGGCCACCGTCTGCAAGTACGTCGTACCAGAAGGCTACGGTTTCGAACCCATGGCCAGCGTCCCGATCAAGGTGGACGAGGAAGGGGTGGAGAGGGCGGGGGCCGAGCTGTTCTACGCCGCGGTCAACGAGGAAGAGGGCCAGATCCTCACCTCGACCTCTCGGTCCGTGGCCGTCGTTGGAATCGACGTCAACATTGACGCCGCCGAGCGTCAGTGCGAGAGGGCGTTGCGCTTCGTCTCGGGCGAGCACATCTACGTCCGCCACGACATCGGGAAGCACGAGATCATCCAGAGGAAGGTCGAGCGCATGCGCTCCCTTAGGAAATAGTATTTATCCCCTAGGGCGCTTCGCTTCCGCATGAATAGCCTGGACGTCATCGCTCGCCACATCCAGGAGCGACTGGATGAGAAGGATACGGTCAGGGAGATAGCCATCAAGTCCTCGAGGGCTATCATCAGGATCTCCGGTAGCGTCATCCACTCCATCCATAAAGGAGAGGATGTGACCGAGATGATGTCCGAGGCCCTGGACGAGGCGCAGCGCCTGCGCAGCCTCCTGCTCGAGCATCCCGAGCTCTTGAACTCCGGCCTGGTCGAGGATGCCATGCAGGAGCTGTCCGAGGCTGCGATATTGCTTTCCATCTACAGGAAGGAGGAGATCCCGTCCCCCGAGGACCTGGACGTCCCTTACACCGCCTATCTGCTCGGCCTGGCCGATTGCATCGGGGAGCTGCGCAGGTTCTCCCTTGAGGCCTTGAGGGCGGAGGATACGCAGAAGGCCACCGAGTACCTAGAGATGATGGAGGACTTCTTCCAGGTCATCATGAGGTTCGATTACCCGGACGCGCTGGTCTCGATCCGACGGAAGCAGGACATCGCCCGCTCTCTTCTGGAGAAGACCAGGGGCGAGGTCGCGGTGGCGGTGAGCTCGAAGCGGCTGGGAGACCGCATCCGCGCCCTGGACGAGAAGCTTTGAGCGCTATCGTCAAAAGACCTTTCTCAACGCGGCCTCGGCCTCTTCCTTCGACACCAGTCCCACGATGCTCTCGACCACCTCGCCGTCCTTGATAAGGAGGAGGGTGGGGATGGCCAATACCTTGAACCGTCGGACCAGCTCAGGGTTCTTGTCGCAGTCCATCTTCCCGAAGGCTGCCTTCGTAGAGTTGTCCTCTGCCACCTTTTCGAAGATCGGCGCCATCTGCCTGCATGGCCCGCACCAGTTGGCCCAGCAATCGATTACCAGTTTGGGATTCTCCTTGGCCATGGCCTCATAGCTATCCATGGTGACCTCGAGGATTTGCTTGGACATTCTATCGACAGCCCATCGCCCTGGCGGATTAACTAATTTGCCTTGGGGCGCTGCGCTATGATTGAAAAGAATAAGAAATGCTTGGAAGGCGTTTCTCACTTCTTCCGGCGCTTGGCCATCGGCCGCCTGTAGACGATGTAGGCGACGAACGCCAACAACACTATGCCACCGATGAGGATTGCGTCCGTGTTGCCGTAGTCGCTCATCCCCACGTAGATGGTCTGGGTGTACACGGTGCCCCCCGATGCGAAGCGCACGAACTGGCCGTTGGGGTCCAGCTCCACAGTGATCTCGTGCTCCCCTTGGCCGACGCTCTCCGTCCAGTTGTAGTAGACGAAGGTCGAGGCACCCGCCGCCAACGAGACGCTCGTCTCTTCCAGCAGCTCCCCGTCCGCGTAGAAGTAGACAGGGATGTCGGTGAGCGCGACCGTACCTTGGTTGATGACCTTGGCCGAGATGACGATGGGTGCGACCGATTCCACATAGTAGTTCAGGGACGAGGTCTGCTTGCTACCGGTCGAGGAGGTGGATGTCACGTCCACGATGATGGTCATATCCGTGGTCACGGTCGGTGCGGTGAGGTTGAACTCGAAGATGCCTGTGGCGGACGTGCCTTCGCTGGGATATAGCCAAGCATCGTCGATGTCCTTGCCCTCCAGGGTCACGGTGAAGGTGTAGTTGCCCCCCGTTCCCTCCGCCGGGCCTCCGATGGCCATTATCTCGTAAGGGTTGGTCTCGCCGGTCGCTACCGTGGACTTGCCATCCACACTGATGTAGATGGGGTTGGTCGCATCCGCTGCCTGGGACGACAGCACCGCTCCCCCCAGCAATAGGAGGAGGAACATCAAGACGCTCAACGCTTTTTGCGTTTTAGCACCCCCCTCTGTATTATCAGGAGAATGAGCACGGTCGACACCGCGAACAGCAGACCAAGCAGGACCAAGGTGAAGATCGGAATCTCAGGATACTGAGTCGCCACCCCGTTGCCCGTGACCGACAGGCCGCCCGGTATGCTGAACGCAGGCAGCGAAGGCTCGAACTGCAGGACCGCATAGGTCCCGGCCGATCCCTTGGAGGCCGCGCTAAGGACCGCCGTGATGTCGCCGTCGGGGTTCTCCCGTATGGGAGTGAGGCGTAGCTCGAAGCTGGTCTTGCTGCCCGATGCCACCGAGGTGGAGAAGCTATCGGACCACGTGCCACCAGAGAGGCGGACATCGGCCTCCCAGCCCCAGGTGGCGAGCTCTTCGGCGTTGCTAATGGAGACGTTGTAGGTATCGTCGATGTTGCCTGTGTTGCTCAAGGACATCGTGTAGGTGTATTCGTCCCCTGAGGTGACTTGAGTGATGCCACCGGCGATGCTCACCGAGTAGCTCGGGACTATGCCAACGTCCATGACCACGGTGTCCGACTTGGTGCTAAAGGACGAAAGCGCCTTTACGGTGATGCTCGTGTGGACGACCTTCGCGCTGGTCGGGGTCTTGATCGTGACGGTCACCAGCTGCGAGTTGGAGGTGCCGAAGTCGACCGAGACCGGGTTCTGCGAGAAGCTCACCGTCCAACCGGATGGCGCGCCTTGGTAGCTCAAAGTGTAGGTGTCCGCGGCGTTGCCCTTGTTCACGATCCTAAGGTTGTAGGATACGTTCTGGCCTGCCTCGACCGTCCTCTTCTCCGAGCTGTCCCATTGCAGGTCCACGCCATAGTCCGAGACCTTGGCGAGGTTGATTACGCTGCCCTGGCTCTCCTGGAGGTTCAACTGGAACTCGGTGGCATATTCGACCTTGACGCCGAGCTCCGTCCCCGTCGCCTCCCCTTTCACTTGGTAGACGTCGGGCGGCAGATAGACCTCGAAGCTCCCGTCCGATGAGCTGGTGAGGGCCTTGTAGTTCTGGCTGGAGAACTCCAGGACCGCCGGCCCTGGTACGCCTGCCAGCTGCGTGATGCCGAAGTACCTCACGCCCGGGACCAGATCGAAGTTCAGGTTCGTCGAAGTGTAAGGCGCGACCCCGACCTTGCCCATGTATACCGCTGGGCCGCTGATCTCCCTGATGTAGATGGAGTAGTTGCCCGGGGCCAGGTCCAAGGAAAAGCCGGAGGCGGAGGCCGTGGTGTTGGTCCAGATCGCCGTGGTCGAGGCGGGCACGAATTCGATGCTCGCAGCCACGTTCTGGCCCGAGACCTTTACCATGCCCGAGAGGGTGCTGTTGTCGAGGTCCTTCTGCACCGGCACGGTGATGGCCATGGTGGAGGTGAGGTTGAAGCCGAGCGATCCCTGGTATCTGACGTACCTGTCCTTGGTGTTGATTACCTCGGTCGTCCGATAGTCCACTGAGGCGACGTATTTTCCCGAGGGTAGATAGGTGGAGAAGGAACCAGCGACGTTCGTGGTCAGCTTGAGGTCCCCTCCATTCTCGCTGGTGACTATAACGGGCGCCGTTCCGATGATGGCCTTGCCATCCACCTTCACCGACCCTTGCAGGAAGTAGGCTGCCGCGTTGACCAAGGTCAGGGAGTTCGCTCCGTTGACGATGGTCTCGTTGCTCAAAGACGCGTACCGAGCACCGAGCCTTTCGATGATCACGTAGAAGCTGTAGTCGCCCTCCTGGAGATAGGTAGTGAGGTTGCCCGTGGCCCTGAGCTCCTTGGAGTCCGGGCCAGAGATGGTTATCTTGGCCTGTGCGCTCCTGGATGGGGAGATCGTCACCGTGACCAGATAGCGCTTCACCAGCTCTATGTCGAGCGAGGACGGGTCGGCGCCCACGCTGACCGTCAGGGACGCCTCGTACTGATACTTGGAGACGTTGTTGCCGGCCACCACGTCCTGGTCTACAAGGACGTTATAGGTACCGGGCTTGAGATCGACCGCCACCGATCCTCCGGCGGCGCTCGTCACTGACAGCGTCTGCGCGGGACCGCTCACGGCGCTGAAGGTCACGTTCATTCCGGGCATCGACGCCCCGTTGAAGGTCACGACGCCGGTCACGGTGCGGTTGACCGCCACCAACTTGATGTTGTTGGTGTTGGAGCCGGACAGCTGGGCGTAAGCCTTCGAATAGGGGATGTAACCATCCTGGTCGAGGCTGAGCAGGTAATTGCTGCCCGAGACCAGCTGGAACTCGTACTTGCCGCTGATGTCCGTTTCCTTGACGATGGTCCTGGAGTCCGCATCTGACATCTGTACGAGCACGCCGGACATCGCCTCGCCTGAATCCATCGCCGAGTTACCGTTCGCGTCGTACCAGACGTATCCTGATACCTTGGCGGAGCTGGTCAGCTCGAGGGTCAGAGGCCCAGAGCTGGTGACCATGACATCGTTCCAATAAGCCCATCCCGACTCTCCGTTGTAGACGAAATAGACATCGTTGGGTATCAGCAGCCGGAATTGCCCGGTGCTGTTGGTGATGACGCTGATCGCCGCTCCGGTCGTCTTGGACTCGAAGCGCAGGGTCAGCCCGTTGGGGTACGGCATCCCTGTCACCTTGCCTTGGACGTAGGAAGCGGGCACGAGCATGGGGTCGTAGCTGGACCCTGAGCCCTGCGGAAGTACGCCTAGGAAGGCGAAGTCCACGCCGTTCAGGCTCGCCATGATGTGGACGTTGTATTGCCCGACCGGTAAGGTGGCCGAGTAGCGGCCTGTGTTGTCCGCTCGGACGACATAGGTGGCGTCCTCGTCGAAGAAGGAAATCGTGGCGTTGGAGGCGACTATCCCCGTGGACAGCCAAACCTGGCCAGAGACGCCCATAGAGTCCTTGACGGTTATGGACTCGCTCACGGTCTCCCCATCGGTCAGGTTGTACCTCAGCTGCCCGAAGGTGGTGCCGGTCTCGCCGGACAGCAGCTCGTAGTCGCCATATACCAGGTCCTCGAAGGCGAAGCTGCCGGAGCTGTCCGTGACCTGGGTCGTGGTGGTTGAGTTGGTGTAATCCACCAGCTGGACCTCGAACCCGTTGGCCTCGCTTCCGTCCGTATAGGACACTGTGCCCTTGATGGTCGCGGGCTTGATGGCGATGTCGACGGTGGTGTCGGTCAAGGCCGATACCTGGACCGTCTTGGATGTGGTGGGATGGCCGTTGACGATGGCGTACACCTCGCCGTCGATGGCCGGCACGTCGCTGATAACGTATCCGGTCGACGTCGAGGTCGTCTCAGCCTCGAAACCGAGGTCCTCGTTCTGGACGATGACGGTTGCGTCCGATATGATACTATCAGTGCCGCTGGTGTAGACGCTGTCACCGTTCACGTCCCAATACACCTGGCCTTTGATGTTGGCGCTGGTAACGGTCATGTCGCCGTTGATGAGGAAATCGGTCTGCCTCATGGCCTGGGCATAGCTGACGGTGATCGACTTCCGACTTAGCTCGGAGGCGATCAAGGTCCTCTTGTCCAAGGTACCATAGGAGTAAACGACCTTGACGTCGCCGAAGGGCGCGATGACCGAGTAGCGGCCCTCAGAATCGGTCTGGACGTAGTCGTGCGGGATGCCGTACTCGTCCTGGACCGTTACCCAGACGTTGGGGTAGGACAGACCGGACTCCGTCTTCACCTGTCCTTCGATTATCGCTCCGTCGTAGTATTGGACGAAGACTATGCCCTGCGCGAGGCCGTACGCGGAAGTGTCGACCACGCCGATGGCGGTACCGGCGGCAATCTCGATCTGAAGCTTGAGCGCCTCGTCGTAGGAAATTGCCATCCAGGCGTCGGTGTGGTTGGCCACGTCATCTTCTGGATAGGGGTTGTAGTATGCCGTCCTGTAGACCACGCGGAAGTGCGTCTGGTTCCAGCCCTGCATCGGGGAGTAGCTGGCCAAGGAGCCCGATATACCTGGGATCCCCTGCTCGGTCTCACCGATGTCGTATGGTCCGAAGCCCATGAAGGCGCGGTACAGCATGGTCTCGTAGAACAGCTCCGTATAGACGATGCTGTAGTCCGTGACGGTCATGTCCGAGGTGACCTCGCTGAGCGGTATCTCCTCCTGGGTGTTGTCGCTGGTTATCACCGTGGCATAGATCTCATAGAAATCAATCGGGCTGTTACCCGGCTGTGTGATGATATGGTCCGACAGCTTGCAGGGCGCATAGAAGATGTTGTTGCCCGTAGCGGAGAAGGGGAACAGGCGGGAATCGATGGCAAAGTAGCCGATGTCGGCACCTGTGATAGAGCGTATCGCATGGTACAGGGATGCACAGCTCTCCTCCCCGATCTTGGCGATCTCCACCCTGGAGGCGACGTACTTCGCGTTGAGAGGCGTCAGGTCCTGAGAGAAATTGCCATATACATCGGGGCTCGCCAGAACCACCGGGACATAGGCGGACGGGTTCTGAAGGATGCTCCTGACCTCGGCCATGTTCACGCCATGGCTGACCATGGCGTCGGAAATCGCCGAGCCCTCACTGATGTCATCGTACTCGATGCACCTCGTGATGAGCATGGCGATGGCCTCGGTCTCGTCGGTGCAGGTGATGTAGTTGCCTGCGAATTGGTAGCCGTTCTGGAAGTTATCCGCCACCGTCGGATGCTCACCAGCTTGGATGGCCTCGAAACCATAGTCCCACCAGGAAAGGAAAGCTGGACGTTCTGTAATAGCCAGATCGGTATCCTGTTGGCTATACCAGCTCCATGCCGCGGGGAAGTACTGCTTGGGCAGGGGCAGGCTGTAGCCGAAGGCTCCGAAGTACCATGGGGTGGTGTCGCTCCAATCCGATGGCCTTAAGGCCTCGGGCATGGCGTTGTAGACCTGCCAGTCATAGGTCTTCTTGGTCTCCGAGGGTATGCCCGCGTCGACCGCGGCCCACACGTTGGGCACGAGGACGAGCATGAGTACGAAGAACACGGCCATCACATACTTCACGCTGAAGACCTTCCTCAGCCAGGTGAAGGGGTTCTTCCTCGGGCTCACGCCGGAATATCCCTTGGGGTAGTCCTGGAACCTTACGGCATCGATGATCATCACCAGTATCCAGGCGGCCATGACAGCGAAGGCGGGAGCGGCGTTGAACATGAACCTGCCGGCCGATGCGGCCATGAAGATGGCGGTGGCCGTCCAGACCACCAGGAACACGAAGTAGGCGGCTAGGTTCTTGGGTATCTTATACAGCGCATATCCGATTCCCGCAAGGGCGAGCCAGAAGGTCACAATCCCGAAGGACATGGCCAGCGTGGAGAAGTTGGGCGCCTGCGCCTCGGAGATGGTGGAATAGAGCTTGCTCTTCACCAGGTATCCTTGGCCGGTTATGATGGCGTCGAACAGGTTGGGCGAGATGTAGGATATCGCCGTCAGGGCCACGATCGTGATGATGGCGAAGATGGGCAGCACGAGGACCCAGGGCAGGTCCCTGGTGCTCACGAACAACGCCCCGACAACCATCATGGCCAGGAAGAGTATGACCGGGACATCGAACCAAGTGCCCCAATAGTCCATGACATAGTAGAGCGGGGCCATGAGCAGGAACGCCAAGCCGAGCATGATCCCAATGTTGAGCCAGACCCCCATGGAGTCTGACCCGCGGAAGATGTTGACCAGAAGCTGGACCAGAAAGTAGACCAATACGATGATGAGGATGTACATGTACCCGGTCCAGATGAAGGCGACCGCGGCTATGCATACGCCACCCAGGGCGGCATAGAGCATCGACACCTGATTGGTGCTGAAGTACTGCCCTAAGCCAGTTCTTACGGCCTTGCGGTCCTTCCAATTGGCGACCCACTTGTCGCCGACGATGCTCTTGAGACTCATGAGCAGGAAGAGGAAGCAGAGCACCACGAAGAACAGGACCATCGCGTCGTGGTCCGCCTCGGACGCCACGGAGCGCTCGATATGAGCGGGCATCATGGCGAAGAGGAAGGCCGCAGCTAGCCCTACCTTGCGACCGAACGCCTGCCTGCCGATCATGTAGACCGGGATGCAGGTGAGGGCGCCCCAAAAGGCCGTGGCCGAGACCAAGGTGAAGCCAGTGCTATCCGACACAGGGTCCCCTGTTATGCTGGACATTACCATGCCGGTCACTGCCACCGACCAGTCGAACAGCGGCGGACGGGGGTTCCTCAGATCCCATGGATAGTTGAGCAGGGGATCCATGTAAAGGTGATGACCCGTCTGGGAGACATAGTCGATCACGCGCTCGTGATAATACGAGTCGGACCCTCCTGAGACGAGGTATCCGTTGTCGACCGAGATGCCGAGGACAAAATAGCTCCTTACGAAGAAGGCCAGCAGTACTATGAATACCAGGATGACCGCTGTGCGCCAATTCTGCCTCAGCCAGGTGCTAGACCCTTTGCCGAGACCGCTGAGAAAATTCAGGCGCCTCCTTTCGGCGGAGCCGCCTGACCCTCCCTCAATAGATGCCATCAACTATCTCCTAGGATTTGACAACAGATTACAAAACCACTATAAATACGTTCTTTCTGCGAGGATGTAAAAATTAGCATTCTGGCTGATTGTCAGGGACCCCTTTCTTTTCGCCCTTTCAAGGCCGATTTTACCTCTTTGACTATCCTCCCCGCCGCCGCCTCGGGGTCGGGGTCCTCGTAGATGCTACGGCCTACGATGACGTAATCGGCCCCGTGCCTTATCGCGTCCGATGCGCTTCCCCCTTGCGCCCCTACGCCGGGGGACAATATGAGGAGCCTGCCGACGATGGAGCGCACGTGCGCGATCCTTTCCGGCCTAGTGGCCGGGGCGATCACGCCGCTGGCGCCCACCTCCACCGCCAATCTGGCCAGCTGGTCAGCGTTGGGGGCGGTGAACTCCTTGCCACCTGGGTGGCTCATCTCGGTAACGATGAACACGTCCTTACCTTGCGCAGCATCGACCACCGCCCTTGCCGAGTCGTGCCCGACGAACCCTTGCACGATTATGCCAGAGGCTCCGCGCCGGAAGGCCTCCCTCGCGATCAGCATGTTGGTGTTGGGGATGTCCGCCACCTTGAAATCGCAGATGACCGGCGCCATCTTAGAGAGCTTGGTGATCATCTCCGGCCCTCCAGCAAGGATCAGCGGCCAATTGATCTTGATGGCGTCCACCTCCTCCTTCACCCTCTCCGCCACGACCAGGGCTTTGCCTGGGTCGGTCTCGTCCAAGGCCAGGATGAGGCGGGTTGAGCTAAGCATGGACATCCTTGAAGACAGCGAATCCCCTGGATAAAAGGATGACCCCTCAGGAAAAGGTTGATAAGTCGACTTGCCCTGGGACTAGCCATGAGGCCCAAGGCCATGGAGGCTGGATCGGCCCATACCCGCTCTCTCCCAGTGGGATGCAGGCACTGCCGCCGAGGCTCGAAGATGGTCCTGCTGGTCACTGGTGAATGCCGGAGCGGTTGCTTCTACTGCCCCTTGTCCGAGGTCAAGAAGGGCAGGAGGGTGGTGTTCGCCGATGAGCTGGCGGTCAAGGGACCAGACGACGTGCTCCATGAGGCCAGGCTGATCAGGGCGACAGGGACGGGTATCACAGGAGGCGACCCGCTTGAGGAGCTGGACCAGGTCATCAGCCTCATACGATTGCTGAAACGGACCTTCGGACCGAGACATCACGTACACCTCTACACGGCGACGATCGATGGGGAGGCATACCGGGCATTGCAGGAAGCGGGCCTGGACGAGCTGCGCATCCACCCCCCTCTCAAGCTCTGGAAGAGAATGGAAAGGAGCGGCTTGCGCGATGCCGTCGAGGGCCTTGAAATCAGGGTGGGGCTGGAGGTGCCTGTTCTTCCGGATGAGGAGGCCTCCTTGGAGGCCTTGATCCGTTTCGCCGATTCCATCGGACTAGATTTCGTCAACCTCAACGAGCTGGAGTTCTCCGAGACCAACTATAGGGCGCTGCAGCGACGGGGGTATGCCGTCAAGGACGACGTGTCGTCCTCGGCCAAGGGGAGCGAGCAGCTGGCATTGAGGATGCTGCGCCTGGACGTCAAGGTCCCGATCCACTACTGCTCCTCATCCTTCAAGGACTCGGTGCAGCTGCGCAATCGGCTCAAGCGGCGGGCCAAGAGCGTGGCGAGGAAGGGCGACGCGATCACCGAGGAGGGGACCCTGGTCAAGGGGGTGGTGGAGGCCGACCATGCCGGGGAGGCCTCGATCCTGTTGAGAGAAGCATATGAAGTGCCCGATGACCTGATGCACATGGACCAGGAGAAGGGCAGGCTGGAGGTCGCCCCTTGGGTGCTGAAGGAGCTGGAGGGGGAGCTGCCCTTCGACTCCTTCATCGTCGAGGAGTACCCGACCGCCGACCGCCTGGAGGTGGAGCGCGAGCTGCTTGGCGGGAAAAGGAAAAGGAAGAAAAGGCCTGAGCGTGCCTAGGCCACGATGATGCTCTGCACGTTGTGATGCCGAGCTACGATGTCCCTGGCGATCTTGAGGTTGCGGCCATTCTTCCCGATCGCTCGCCCCTTGACCTTCGGGTCCACGGTGACGGTGGCGTGCACGATGTTGCCGCGGTTCTCGATCACCACGCCCTGGACGCCATAGTTGTAGAAGACGTTCTTGATGAACTGCTCGGCGTCGTCGGAGTACTCGATGACCTGGATGTTCTTCCCCGTGGTGTTCTTGAGGTGGATGACGTTCTCCCCCGCCTTGCCCACCGCCCTGTTCGCCTGCCCTGGTTCCACCACAAAGACCAGCTTCTCCTCCGTCTCCATGCAGTCCTTGACATGTGTCTTGGTGACGTTCTCGAAGAGGGTGATGTAGCGCAAGGTGTCCTCGGTTAGCTTAACTTCTGGCATGAGGATCACAGCGAAAGTATGTTGGAGGTGCCCTTGTCGATGATGGCCACCGCGGACACCGAGAACGGTTTTCCTGCCAAGGCGCCCAACTCCATGTTGGTGCCTTCGAACGTTCGAACCGGCACAGAGGTCGTCGTCTTTAGGAACTGACTGGGGCAGTTCGCGGAGATGACCACCATCTTCGCCTCTCCATTCCTCACGGCTTTCTCAGCTTGTTGTACGCCGAACACGACCTTGCCGGTCTGGACGGCGGTCTTCAATGCCCTTCCGATATCAATCATTGGTCTGCCCCCTCTTAACTGGTTTATATTCCAAATTGACGGCCCCGGTGCCGAGCGTAACAGGCTGCCCTACTATAATGTTTTCTGCCACGCCGTCGAGGTGGTCCTCCTCTCCAGTCAGCGCGGCGTGCAGCAAGTGCACGGCGGTGATCTCGAAAGCGGCCCTCGCCAGCACGGAGGACTTCCGGCCGGAAATGCCGTGACGGCCGATGGCCTTCACGTCCCCGTCGTTGGTCATGAGGTCCGCCACGAGCATGATGTGGCGGATGTCCACGTTCAGACCTTGCTCGTCAAGGGTGTGGAACGCCTCGTTCATGATGGAGTTCCTCGCCGCCTCCACCCCCAGCACCTCGTAGATCTCCTGGATGGCGTTGGTGGAGGTATTGGACTTGTCCACCCCGTCCTGGTCCAGTACGCGGGCCAGGTTGCTGCCTTCGGTGTAGATGACCCAGCCATCGCCCTGCTTGCGGATGATGGCGCGCTTGATGCCTTCGATGCCCTTGATCTTGCGGTCCTTGACGTCGTCGATGATGCGCTGCAGCTTCTTGAAGGACGGCTCGTCGGAGGAGATGATGATCCTGCTCCCTTCCTTCTCCACCAGGCCCTTCAGGCCGCGGGTCTTGACCAGCTCGTTGTAGATCTCGTCGATGGTGATGCCCTTCTGGACCAGCTTGCGCTCGTCCGGGTTGATGAGGACCTTCATGTTCACGATGTCCGTCTCGATGGAGGCGACGTCCACCACCGAGCTCATCTCGATGTTGGAGGCGATCTTGCGCACGTCGTCCGCGTCCTTGGCGTAGCCAGGGATCACGTGGATCTCCATCATCGGGGTGGAAGGCACCCTCCTGGCGTCCACGATCTCGATCAATCGCGGCAGCCCCAATGTGACGTTGATCTCCGCCACACCGGCGTAGTGGAAGGTACGCATGGTCATCTGCGTGCCTGGCTCGCCGATGGACTGCGCGGCGATTATGCCCGCGCTCTCGTTAGGGTCCATCTGGTGCTCCATGTAGCGCTCGAAGGCCCGCTTGAGTATCTTCTTGATCCGGTCCTCGGGGACGCCGATGCCCTCGATGCGGTCCGCGACGGTCTTGACCACCGCGTGCGGCAAGTTGATCTTCATGTCCTTGACCATCTTGCGCATCTTCACCTCCAGCGCGGAGGGCTTGGGCGTCTTGTCAGGGATGATTATGTCTATCTTCTTGCGCTCAACGGCCGGCTCCTTCTTCTTCGAGCCCTTCTTGGCCGGGGATTTCTTGTCCGGCTTTATGCCACGCAGAGCTTTGATGTCGTTCTGGTTAAGGCCGAGCTTTTTCAGCTCGTCCTCCGGAGCCGAGATGGCCTTCTGCTTCGACCCGTAGCGGTCGGTGAGCTTGGTGGCCTTCTCCTCGTCCAGGCCGAGCTTCACTATCGAGTTGACGGTGTCCTTCTTCGCCATCACTCCTCACCTCCTCCTTCGAAGTCGGTCTCCTCTGACTCCTCGCCCTCGAAGTCCTCCCCTTCGGTCTCCATCAGGTCCTTCTCGGTGGTGGCGTAGGAGACGACCTTGCGGTCCTCTACCCGGGCCAGCAGCTCGGCCTCCTCGCCCAGCACTTCGATGAGGATGTCCTCGATGTCGATCGGGGCCCCTTGGACCGATCGGGCGGGATCCACCCCGTCATCGCCGTACCTGAACTGGATGATGGAGTCGGCGGTGTTGCGCACCGTCCCGTCCTGCTTGAGCTTCAGGTCCTCGAGCGCGTTGATCAGCCTGCGTTGCATGTAACCCGACCTCGAGGTACGAACCGCGGTGTCGACCAGGCCCTCGCGACCACCCATGGAGTGGAAGAAGAACTCGGTCGGGGAAAGGCCGGATTTGTACGAGTGGATGACGAACCCCTTGGCCTGAGCGCCCAGGTCCCCCTGCCTGAAGTGCGGCAGCGTCCTGTTCCAGTATCCCCTGGACAAGCGCTCGCCTCGGACGGCCTGCTGTCCGATGCAGCCCGCCATCTGCGAGAGGTTTAACATGCTTCCCCTGGCACCGGAGCGGGCCATGATGACCGCGCTGTTCTCCAGACCGAGATGGCGGCCGGCGATCTGGCCAGCCTCGTCACGGGCTTTGCCCAGCACCTTCATGACCTCCACCTCCAGGGTCTCGGCCAATGAGCGGCCGGGCATCTGCTCCAGCTCGCCGTTGCGGTAGGCCTCGACCAGCTGGTCCACGCGCAAGGTGGCGTCATGCAGCATCTCCTCGATCTGGCGCTTGGCCTCCTCCGGGATATCCTCGTCGTCGATGCCGGTGGTGAAGCCGCTGATCATGATGGCCCCGATGGCCAGCCTGGTCACGTTGTCCAGGAACTCGCGGGAGCGGTCAGCTCCGTAGTCGCGGGAGATCTTGTCCAGGATCTTGCCCTTGAAGGAGCCGATGGCCTTCTCGTCGATGGTGCCTTGCAGCAATGTCCCCTTCCTAACCTTAACATAGGCGTCGAGGTCGCACTTCTCCTTCTGGCAGACGTTGCACTTGCGGCAGATGGAGGACTTGAACGTCACGTCCAGGTCGTCTGGTAGGATGAGGGAGAAGAGCTGCTTGCCCGTCCACCTCTCCTCGCCCGACTTCTGCTTGATCGGGTCCGGCAGAGGCTTGTGGTTCACCCTAGCCAGCATGAAGAGGGTCTCGTTCTTGGTGAACGAGGGGTTGCGGTGGGTGAGCATGAAGGTGCCGGTGATGTGGTCGTGGATGGCCCCGATCACCGGGCCTCCGAACCTGGGCGACAGGATGTGCTCCTGCACCTTCATCAGGATCTGCGCCTCGGCCCTGGCCTCCTCGGACTGCAGCACGTGGAGGTTCATCTCATCGCCATCGAAATCGGCGTTGTAGGGCGGGCAGACGCAGAGGTTGAGGCGGAAGGTCTTGCCCGGCATCACCCTGACGGTGTGGGCCATCATGGACATGCGGTGCAGCGAGGGCTGCCGGTTGAAGAGGACGATGTCCCCGTCCTTCAGCTGGCGCTCCACCACGAAGTTGACGTCCACTCCCTCTGCCACGGTCTCGGCGTTCTTGTCAGTTACCTTGATCCGCCTGCCGTCAGGCCTGATCACGTAGTTGACGCCATGCATGTATTTTTCGTTGACCCGGGGGGTTACGCCGCGCTTGACCATCTCCTTGAGGACGGCCAGATTGGCCTTGGTCGCGTACACGGGAACGGTGAGCTCCCTCGCCGCCTCCTCCGGCACGCCGACCTCGTTGATCGAGAGCGCCGGGTCGGGGGAGATGACGGTACGGGCGGAGAAGTTGACCCTCTTGCCGGAGAGGTTGCTGCGGAACCTGCCCTCCTTGCCCTTCAGGCGCTGCACCAACGTCTTCAGAGGACGTCCGGAGCGGTGCCTGGCGGGGGGGATGCCCGAGGTCTGGTTATCGAAGTAGGTGGTGATGTGGTATTGCAGGAGCTCCCAAAGGTCCTCGACGATGAGCTGGGGCGCGCCCGCGTCCCGGTTCTCGCGCAGCCTCTGGTTGATCCTCAGCACGTCCACAAGCTTGTGCGTCAGGTCGTCCTCCGACCTGTCGCCGGACTCCAGGGTGATGCTCGGCCTGACCGTGACCGGAGGCACCGGCAAGGCCATCAGCACCATCCACTCGGGACGGCAGGAGGCCGGGTCTATGCCAAGCGGCTGGAGGTCGTTGTCCGGGATGCGCTCCATGCGCTCGCGGACCTCCTTGGGGGTGAGCTTGTGACCGTCCTCGCGGAAGGTGGTCGGCTTGTCCAGGGTGATCTTCTTCTGATCGGCGCCGCAGTGGGGGCAAGTAGGCCTGGAGGAAGCGTCCTTGGCCGTGTCCTTGGAGACCATGCGGACGTCGATCACGTCATGCCCGAGCTCCTCCATCGACTCCATCTGGTCCTTGTACTCGCGCGCCTGCTCCTCGGTGAGGAGGAGGCGGCCGCAGACAGAGCATGTCGATTGCAGGAGCTTCTTGATCTCCTTCACGTAGCCGACGTGGATGACCGGCATGGCCAGGTCTATGTGGCCAAAGTGGCCAGGGCATTCGTCGACCTTGTGCCCGCAGGTCTTGCACCTCAGGCCGGGCTCGATTACGCCCAGATGGGGGTCCATCAGGCCCATGTCGATGGGGAAGCCATCGTCATCGTACGTGTCCGCGGTGATGATCTTGGTGGCGGACATCTTGCGTATCTCGTCGGGCGAGAGGCAGGCGAACTTGATGGAACCGATCCTCTTGGAGACTCCGCGCATCATCGTAAATCCTCCAGTTGAAGGCGCATGGCGACCCCAAGCGACAGCAGCTCGTCCAGGAGCAGCTTGAACGCATAGGACGTCTGCACCAGGTGCACGTTGGTGTTGTTGCCACAGACCGGACACTTGAGCGATCCGCGTCGGTCCAGGATGGCGATATGTCCGCATCCGGGATTGCCGCAGACGTATTGGAACGTGCCATCCGACTCGTCCAGCAGGCGGTCCTTTATGACCATTGCCGCTCCGTGGCCGATCAGGCAGTCACGCTCCATCTCACCGAACCTGAGGCCTCCTTGCCTGGAGCGCCCCTCGGTCGGCTGTCTGGTGAGGATCTGCACCGGGCCGCGGGACCGGACGTGCATCTTGCCCGAGACCATGTGGTGCAGCTTCTGGTAGTAGATGACGCCAGTGAAAATGTCCGTATGGATCATCTTGCCGGTGAGGCCGTCGTACATGACCTCCTTGCCGGTGTGCATGAACCCGTTCTTGACCAGCGACTCGCGGATGGCCTCCTCGCGCTCTCCCGAGAAGGGCGTGCCGTCGATGGAGCGGGACTCCATAGAGCCGACCTTGCCCCCGATCATCTCCAGGACGTGGGCGACGGTCATACGCGAAGGGATGGCGTGAGGGTTGATGACCAGGTCCGGCACCACACCGTCGCAGGTGAAGGGCATGTCCTCCTGCGGGACGATGAGGCCGACGACCCCCTTCTGTCCATGCCTAGAGGCGAACTTGTCGCCCAGCTCGGGCACGCGCTCATCGCGCACCTTGACCTTGACCAGGCGGGAGCCGTTCTCGCTCTCGGTGAGCATGACGCTGTCCACCCAGCCGGTCTCGCCAGGCCGGCAGGTGATGGAGGTCTCACGGCGCTTCTGCGGCGTGAGGAAGTCGGTCTCCTCCTCGAGGAAGCGAGGCGGAGAGGTCTTGCCTATCAACACATCGCCTCCCAGGACCGCGGTCTCGGGCGAGATCAATCCGTCCTCGCCTAAGCTGCCGTAGGAAAGGTCGGCGCGGGCCCCTCGGACATCGGGCGAGGGGATCTCGAAGTGATCCTCCTGGCCTCCGGGGTAGCGACGCTCCTCGGCGCGGTAGGTCCTCATGAAGCTGCTTCGACCTAGACCTCGGTCGACCGACGCCTTGTTAAGGATGAGCGCGTCCTCCATGTTGTATCCGTGGAAGGATAGGACGGCGACCACGAAATTCTGACCGGCGGGGCGCTCGTTGAACGCCACGAACTTCATGGTGCTGGTCTGCACCATCGGCTTCTGCGGATAGTGCATGATGTGCCCGCGGGTGTCAGGGCGGCGCCGGTAGTTGCTGGATGCCAGTCCCAAGGACTGCTTGGCCATACCCGACCCCATGGTCACACGCGGGGACGAGTTGTGCTCTGGGTATGGAACCAGGCCAGAGCAGCATCCCAGGATGACCATCGGGTCCACCTCCATGTGGGTGTGGTCGCTGTTGAGCAGGAAGGTCGCCTTCAGGTCCGCACCGCAGTGCTTGCATCTGACTATCGCCTCCTGGTCCGGGGTCCCGGGGTTCATCCAGTCCAGGTCGGTCGGGGATAATGCCGTGGAGCAGCTGTTGCAGCGCTCCGGCGCCAAGTAAGGGTCCACGGCGATGTAGGTGTCCTCCTCTTCCTCAGCGTCGAGCCACTCGATGACGCCCTCGTGGATCAGGTTGGACCAGTGCGACTTGCCGTCGCGGGTGTCCTCCATGTGCTTGCGGGTGAGGACGGTCCGCCCGCCCCTGAGGACCAGCAGCGGCCGGCGCAAGCGCCCTTCGTCGCAGTTGATGATGACCTCGTCCATCTCCCGGTCGTAACGGACGTTGATCTCGTGTGATAGCAGGCCGATCCTACGCCTCTGGCGGATCTCCATGACCAGCTCCTGCGGGCGGTCGCTGATCCCCTTGAGGTCTCCGTTGACGTAGACCCGGGTCCCGACCGGGGGGCTCTTGACGTCCTTTACGCCTTGCTCCTTGAGCATGTAGGCCACGTCCTCCTCGGGGAATCCCTCGGAGACGTCGATGATCAGCGCGGCGTTCTTCACCAGGCCGCAGTTCTGACCCTCGGGGGTCTCGTTCGGGCATAGGCGGCCCCATTGCGTCGGGTGCAGGTCTCGAGCCTCGAAGTGCGGCTGAGACCTTGTAAGCGAAGAGGTGATCCTTCTCAAGTGCGAGAGGGTGGACATGTTGGAGGTGCGGTCCAGCAATTGGGACACGCCCGCTCTGCCACCGACCCAGTTGCCGGTCGCCAGCGCATGCAGCAGGCGGTGCGTCATCAGGTCGGGCCTGATGGCCGAGGAGATGCGTAGGTCCTTCTTCCTGGCATAGGACCTCTCCAGCTGGTACTTCAGGTCCTTCATGAGGTTGGTGAAAGCGACCCGGAACAAATCCTCCATCAGATCGCCAGCGAGCTTCAGGCGCTTGTTGGCGTAGTGGTCCTTGTCGTCCTCCTTCCTCTTGCCCAGGGAGAGCTCGAGGACGGAGCGCGCGATGCGACCGAGGAAGATGGCCTTCTTCGTGCGGTCTTCCTTGGTGTCGCCGAGGTGCGGCAGCAGGGAGCGGTCGATGATGCTCTCCACCTTCTTCTGCCTGTACTCCTTGGCCTGTCCAGTTGCGAACTTCCTCTCCAGGTAGAGGATGGCGTCGTCGGTGGTGAAGATGCCGTTGGGCGGGTAGAGCTTCTTATCCTGGCACTCCTCGACGTTAGCGTAAACGATGTTGGACATGTCCTCGGTGGAGACGATGGCGTTGAAGATCTCCTCGTCCGATTGCATTCCCAGGGCCTTCATGAGCGCGATCAACGGGATCTGGCCCGACGCCGCGGGCACGGTGACCATGAGCATTCCATCGCGCTTCTTCTCCACGAGGGTGAGGGCGCGGTGCCCCTCTCTCTGTGAGAATACCTTGGCGACCTCCAGCCTCGTTCCGTAGCGCTCGTTGATCTCGACCATGACGCGGTTGGGCGCGAGGTCCTCGAGGGTGATGAGGACGCGCTCCGTGCCGCCGATGATGAAGTATCCGCCTGGGTCCATGGGGTCCTCGCCCTTGGAGATGAGCTTCATGCGGTACTCCTCCTCGCTGAGCTCGCGCTCCTCCTCCATGTTCTCCTTGTAGAGGGTGCAGCGCTTGGACTTGGTCATGATGGGAAGGTCGCCGATATGCACCTGCTCCGGCTCCTTCTCGATGCCGTCCTCGATGACGGTGAAGTCGATGAAGACCGGCGCAAGATAGTTCAGGTTGCGCAGCCTGGCCTCCATGGGGGTGAGGTCGTGCACGTAGCCATTGGCCTCGCGGATCTCCGGCAGCTTGATGCGGACCGTCGGCTTGGAGTGGGTGTCGGTCAGCCCGGTCTTCTCGTCGCGCTTGCGGCCCACGCGGATCTCCACGATCTTGCCGTCGGTCTTTTCGGGGTCGAGGCGGATGATGCCTCGGTCCATGTCCTCGGCGGATACGCGAAGATTGTCGACGATGTTCTGCATTCGGCTGTTCGGATTGTCCATGGTGGAGAGGAAGTCGTTGAAGCTGGAGATGTGATGGTTTACGATGCTCCTCTCTTTGAAGTAGAGTTCTACCAAATCGCGCAAAGGATTCACCCTCTGATGACCAAGCGGTATGCGATCGCTATCTCGGCAGTGAGGGACTTGCGCACGACCTTTACTACGCGTCCCTCCTTTATGGCCGGCCGGCCGTTCTCCTGCTCCAGGGCATCGAGGAGCCTTATGCAGGGGTCGCTCCTGCGGATCTTGGGCAGCTGGTCCTTGTCGACCTTGAGCTCCACCAAGACCTTCTTTGCCTCCTCATCGTTAAGCAGGTAGTGCGATGGCACCAAATCATGACAGAATACATTGAACTGGATCTCGTCCTCCACGAAAATCACCTCGCCCCTCCAACCGGACCGTTCTTTATACCATGTAGTGGCCTTATAAAAATGCATCGAATGTTGGTTATCGCGTTTGTGCGTTCCATGTGCCCCTCACCCTTTTCCAAGGCGGGCCCGCGGGGACTTTCGGCCCCTCGGTTTTCCCGATGGCTTTCGAACCCCGGACCATCTGGTTAAAAGCCAGGTGCTCTTTCTAGGGATGCGCGCTCTCGCGAGCATCCTACCTAGCTGAGCTACGGGCCCTTGGTAAGTGGTCTCCGGCGATGCGGATTTGCCAGAAAAGAGTACCATTATTTAAAGCTTGGTAAGCAACCCCCTGGTGAAGGACTGGTTCGAGGGGATGCCTCGCGCTCATTGCCGATCGCTGTACTAATATGATAACGAGGGCGAAGCGCTTAACAACCCCCGAGGACCTTGACCGCCCCTCCCTCCGGGGGCGCGGTCTGGCTGGGAGGTTCGAAGGTCCCTTTCCGCTCACGTATAAATATGTGAAGCATAATCCTGCCTCGGCGAGCACCATGGAAAACGAGAAGATTTGCAGCTCCTGTGGGATAAGGCTGATCGGCAAGAGCACGACCTTCTTCCCCTGTCCCAACTGCGGCAAGACCGAGATCGGGCGATGCCCCAACTGCCGTGATCAGAGCGTGACCTACATCTGCGCCAAGTGCGGATTCTCCGGACCTTAGGTGGGACCATGGGAAAGGTCGCGGCTACCTACACTATCCTTCCAGAGGAGACCACTTTCGACATGGAGGGTTTAAAGAACCGCATCCCTGGCCTCTTGCCTGAGGGTGCCCAGCCCTACAAGGCCGAGGTCAAGCCCTTCGCCTTCGGGCTCAAGATGCTGGAAATCGTCGTCCTCATGGACGACGCCAATAATGTGATGGAAGCGCTCGAGGAGAAGCTTCGCTCCATAGAGGGCATCCAGAGCGTTGAGAACACCGGCCTGACTCTGATCTGAAACCATTATCTTCGTTTTTACTTCCTCATCTGGCACCGGCGCAATGATTGGCATTCCTTCGGGATGGTCTGCCTCCATCATAGAAGGGCAGGTGCTCCATCGGTGTGCATAACAATTATATTTATTTTATAATATTATACATATACAACTTTCCTCCGTCCTAGTAGGCTGTTAATAGCTGTTGAGCGATGATGAGGACGATGACGCGCGTACTGGTGGTGGACGGCTACATCGATGAGCCCGCCTCGCTTGGCGTCCCTCCCTATAGTTCGCCTCACATCAGAGCTGTTGTCGGCGCTGTCCTTGACGCCGGAGCAGAGGTGCGCCTCCTCTCCATCGACCAGATCAGGAAAGGTGCGAGGGTCGAGGGCGACGCGCTGGTGGTCATGGCCGGCTGCGCCGTGCCTGGCCGCTACCTGCGTGGCATGCCCGCCTCATCCAAGGAGATATCCCTTGTCGCTTCGTCATTCCCAGGGGAGAGGTTGCTGGGAGGACCAGCGGTCCTCGAGGCCGAGAGATTCCCCGAGCTTTTCGAGCATGTCGCCAAGAGGGACGCCGCGGCTTCGGTGTACGACCTCTTGACCAAGGGCGAGAGCAAGGACCGCTGGCGCTCTTTGACGGAATGGAACCGTTGGCTGCTGAAGGGGGCCATTGGTGCCACCATGCATCCCGACTTCCCGCAGCCCTTGATCGCGGAGATCGAGACCTACCGAGGATGCGTGCGCTATGCCAGCGGGGGCTGCTCCTTCTGCGTCGAGCCTTTGAAAGGCAAGCCGGTGCACCGCCTTCCCCAGGACATCGTTGCCGAAGTGGCTGAACTGCATCGGCAAGGTGTGAGGAACTTCCGCCTTGGCGCCCAGACCTGCTTCGTGTCCTACATGGCCATGGAGGACCGGTCCGAGACCCCAAGGCCCAACCCTGAGGCCGTCGAGGAACTGCTGGAAGGCATCGATAGGCTGGGCGTCGACGTCCTCCACCTCGACAACGCCAATCCGGCAGTGATCGCCGCCCACCCGGAGGAGTCGGGGCACATACTTGAGAGCATCGTCCGGCATTGCACCAGCGGCAACATCTTGGCATTAGGGATGGAGAGCGCCGACCCCGCGGTGGTCGAGGCGAACAACCTCAACGCCACGCCCGAGCAGGTGCTCGATGCCATCAGGCTCATCAACCGAGCAGGACGGGAGCGAGGGCCGACCGGCCTCCCTAAGCTCCTGCCCGGCCTGAACTTCATAATCGGACTGGACGGCGAGAGCGCGAGGACCCCGCAACTGAACCTGGATTTCCTGAGGAAGGTGAGGAGCGAGGACCTTTGGCTGCGAAGGATCAATGTCCGTCAGGTCAGCGGCATCAGGCGCGAGTTCCGCGGCGGCATCAACCACTCGCAGTTCCTCAGATTCAAGGATGCGGTGAGGGAGGAGATCGATGGCCCGATGCTCCAGGAGATGATCCCGGTGGGCACCAGGCTGGCCAGGGTGTTCACCGAGCTCAGGGAGGGCAACAGGACCTATGGCCGCCAGATCGGTACCTACCCCATCCTAGTGGGATTCAATTACCCCTTGGAGGTGGGCAGGTTCCTCGATTGCATGGTGGTCGACTGGGGCTACCGCAGCATAACCGCGGTCGAGCACCCCCTGGACATCAACCATTGCCCGCTGGCAGCACTGGGGTCGTTGCCCCAGGTGGGCAAGAAGCGCGCAGTCCGCATCCTCAGAGGCCGGCCATATCATGACCTTGACGCCCTCAGGCCGCGCCTGGACGACGGGAAGGTCGCCGATGGCATCGCCCGGTTCATAGCCTTTGGTTAGGCGAGGCATTTATTTGTCATGGGGCGTTAGCTTGTGGCGATGGAGGTCAGGGAGTTCGCCCGATACCCTTTCGTCCGGGGCGCCTCGGAGTTCGTCAAGAACTCCAAGGTGGAGCTGGGGGAACTGTTGAGCCATAGTGCCTTCTCCCAGGCTAGGATGAGGGGCAAGAAGAGGGTCCTTGACGCCATCGATAAGGCGAGCATAGATGACAATTCGATGGTGACGGAGGAGGACCGGCTGCAGGAGGTCCTTAGCTATCCTATGGCACGAATCCTCGTCTCCTGCGTCGGCGATGGCTTCCTGATACGTCGATACGCGCTGGCCGAGGCCAAGACCTCCTACGACCGCATGCAGACCGAGAAGGTGGAGACGCTGATGGAGCTCGCCGAGGAGCTGGGAGTGGAGGCGACCTTGGTGGACGACGTCCCGAGCATGCACTTCACCGACTTCCTCCGCTTCACGTCGGGGCTGAGGAGCAAGGAATGGAAGCTGGTCAACACCGAGGTCAAGGACGGTATGGTCGCCCTGTCCAAGGTCAAGTTCGCCAGGGTTCTGGAGCAAGCCCTGCATGACAAGATCGAGGACGAGCTGCCTCTCCCTGTTACGAAGGCGATGATCGAAGCGCTGAAGAGCGATGTGTCGGAACTGAAGATGCTAGCTGAGCAGATGCGGGACCGGTACCAGGCCGAAGGCTTCGGGGAGGTGGACGTGGAGAGCTTCCCCCCTTGCATGAAGAGGCTGGTGGCCATGGCCCAGGCCGGAGAGAACATCTCGCATCCGGGACGCTTCGCCCTGACATCATTCCTCTTCAACATCGGCCTCTCCAGGGAGGAGATACTCAAGATCTTCTCCGGTTCCCCCGACTTCGACGCCTCCAAGACCAAGTACCAGATCGACCACATCACTGGTGAGATCTCAGGAACCACCTACACCCCGCCGGAATGCTCGACGATGAAGACCAACGCCGTGTGCTTCAACCCGGACGACCTTTGCCGACTGGACTGGGTCAAGCATCCTTTGATCTACTATCGCGCCAAGCTAAGGAGGAAGCGCAAGGCCGCCGCATACAAGAAGGGGGAGAAGGAAGGGGTGGGCGCCGTCGAGGGTGCGGCCGCACCTGAGAGCAGGTGAGCACTTCTTCGGAGCGTCTGGACCATAACCAAGGCATCGGCTCTACTTTAAAAACTTCCACGTTCCATAGGCGCGCTGGATGGCGGTCAGGTTGCCGACCACGGCGAACCAGAGCATCATCACCTCGAAGACGGTGAAGCTGACGAAGGACAGCTCGATCCACACGACCCCGAAGAGGAAGAGCACCCACTGCACCAGACAGGCCGCGACCATCAGCACCAAGCGGTCCGCCCTTCCTAGGAGGCCGGCATAATGCCTGCCTGCCCCCACCGCTTGCGCCTGTGTGCCCATGTAGGACGTGAGCAGGACGCCGATTATCGCCATCATGCCCAGGTAGGGATTGCACCAGGCGCTCACCGCCACTGCCCCGATCATTATCACGTCCGCGTAGCGGTCGATGACGTGGTCGACGAAGTCCCCCCTCCTCCCCGCCTTCCCGGAAAGGCGCGCGATCTTTCCGTCCAGGGCGTCGAGGAACCCGCTTATCAGGATTATCACTGCTGCCAATGGCAACAACAAGCCGGTGAGGTTGTCGTAGGCCAGGAATATCAATGCCCCGGCCAAGCCAGCAAGGAGGAGAGATATCAACGAGATGGTGTTGGGGTTGACCTTGATGAGAGCTCTTGCCGCAGGGTCCAGGATGAAGTCGGCCCTGTTGCGCTTAGCATCTAGAACCACCCTAGCACCTCCTCACTCCAGTCGATATGGCCGATAGCGTACTTCTCCCTTTCTCCGTCCAGTATCTCCTCCATCGCCGCCACGACCTCCGGGACGTCCTTAATGGTGGTGTCGACCTCCAGAACCTGTCTGTCGGTCTCCACCGCCTCGATCAGGATGACGTCCAAGGCCTCGGCCTCCACGTTCTCGTTCACCTTGTCCTCGGAATAGCCTCTTCCCTCCAGCCTGATTGCAAGGACTGAAGGTCGGCAGCGCAGCACGACTATGAGGTCAACCGTCAGATGATGCGAGAGGTGCCCGACCAATATGGCGTCCTTAAGCCCCTCGTCCTCGGAGACCGCCTTGTCCAGTGCAGAGATGTCCACCTCCCGCGTCGCCCTCCTCCTGTCCCTTTTCCCAAGGAGCCCCTTCTCCTCGGCCAACCGGTTGACCTCGTAAACCGTCCATCCACGCTTTGCCAGCGCCTCGCCCACCGAGGTCTTTCCCGTACCTGGGGTTCCGCTGAGTGCGACCCTCACGTGCGGTCAAAAGCAGGGCTAAGTCATAAAAGGTTCTGAGGAAGAGCTCCGGGATGCGCTCGATGTCGGTGGGAAGCCCGAGATTTAATCTCGATGGATCAATGTCCTCTCGAACGGAGCTCCTCGAATAAAGCTAGGCGCATGAAGGCAGCCTGGCTCCCCGTCCTGAGCCTGGCCTCAAGGTTGGCTGGAGTGTCCATGTTGAACTCGAAATCGTAGCGGACGTCCATCAGGTACAGGTTCTCCGGAGGCGCCAGACCGAATTGGATGTCCTCGCCTTCCAAGGCCCTCCTGACCTCGTCCAGCTCCGCCCTGCCCGAGCCGACCGCTGACATGGCTGCCACGATCCTCCTGACCATGTTGCGCAGGAACTCCCTGGCCTCCAGGTCGATGACCAAGAGGTCGCCGAGCGGCTGCACGGTGACGACCCTCAGCTCCTTCATCGTGGACCTGCCATCGGCCTTGCAGAACCTGCGGAAGTCATGCCTGCCCTGGAACACCGATGCGCACTCCTCTAGCTTGCTCATCTCCATGCCCTTGGCGTCAAGGAAGTAACGATAGCGCCGGCCAGACGCCCGGCGGGGCGTGAACGCCTGGGGGACCTCCGCCACCCCGATGAAATAGACCTTGTCGCTGGCGGAGTTGAGCGCCCTCATTAGCGAGCTCTGCCTGAAGTCGGTGTCGAAGGCCACGACGTTCCCTAAGGCGCTGACCCCGCGGTCCGTCCTGCTCGCGGAGCTGAACCTAGCTTCCTTCGGGTCATCGATGGCCTCGATCTTCCTCAGGCAGCGGATGACCTCATCCTCCACAGTAGGGAGCTTTGATTGCCTTTGCGAGCCGAAGAAGTCCCTGCCTTCGTAGGCCAGCTTGACCGCCGCCCTCCAGGTCATGGCATCATCATTAAGTAGAGCACGGCCATTTAGATTTCGGCTCCCATGCCTGAATTCCGCATCGTCCTGGTCAATCCCAAGCACGACGGCAACGTCGGCGCGGTCGTGCGATCGATGGGCAACTTCGGCTTCAAGGACCTGTGCCTCGTTTCCCCATGCGATATCACGGAGGAGGCATACAAGCGGGCCAAGCATGCGGGGGACATCCTGCGCAAGGCCGAAGTCGTGGAGAGCCTGGACCAGGCGATCGAGGGCTTCGACCTCATCGTGGGGACAAGCGGCATCGTCACCGCCGGAGAGAAGCACTACGTCCGCATCCCCTTGACGCCACGCGAGTTCGCGGAGCGGATGAAGGACTACGAAGAGAGGGTGGCCATGCTCTTCGGCCCGGAGGACACTGGCCTGTTACAGGAGGACCTCATGCGCTGCGACATCCTGGTCAACATACCCTCCAGCGATGAGTACCCCATCCTGAACCTTTCCCATGCTGCGGCGATAGTGTTGTACGAGCTCTTCCAGGTTCGACCGAGGAAACCGGGCGGCCCGAGGCCGACGAACGGGCAGGAGCGGGAGAGGCTGTTCCTCTTCTTTGACGACCTGTTGGACTCCGTCGACTATCCAGAGTTCCGCCGCGAGAGGACCAAGGTCATGTTCCGCCGGCTCATGGGGAGGGCAGTTCCGACCAAATGGGAGTTCCACACCATCATGGGGGTCTTCGGGGACGCGGCCAAGAAGATCAAGAGGCTGGAGCAAAAGAAGGACTAGACGGTGAAACGGGAGATGACCAGGCCATCGATCTCCATGTCGTCCGCCAGCTCGGCGATGCCGGTGACCACGGCGATGAGCCTTATCGACCCCTCGAACTTCTCGTCCATCCTGGCCCCGAAGATGACCTTGGCGTCGGGGTCCAGGTTGGATGTGAGGCTCTTCATCACCTTGTTCAGGCGCTTGAGCGTCAGGTTGGTGCCCCCGGTGATGTGGACCAGCGCACCGGTCGCTCCGCTTATTGGTACGTCGAGCAGCGGGTTGCTCAACGCGTCCTTGACTACGCCATCGGGGTCCGCGTTCTCCCCGTATAGTACGGTAGATATGCCGCCCTGCTTGACCACCGTCCTCAGGTCGGCGAAGTCCAGGTTGATCAGCGAGCTCTCGGTTATCGCCTCCACCGTCCCCTTGACCATCTCGGAGATGAGCTCGTCCATGATGGAGAGCGCCTGGGGGAACGGCAGGTTGGAGACCATGTCCAGGAGGCGGTTGTTATCTAGGACGAGGCAGGTGTCGGATGCGCTGCGCAGAGAGCGTAGCCCTCGAATGGCGGTCCTGTTCCGGTTGCCCTCCATCTCGAAGGGGGTGGTGGCGATCGAGACCACCAACGAGCCGCACCTCCTGGCAACGTCCGCGACCACTGGGGCCGCGCCAGTGCCGGTCCCGCCGCCCATGCCCACGGTGACGAATGTAAGTGCTGCCCCCTGAAGGAGCTTGGAAATCTCGGGAACGGCGTTCTCGGCACAGATGCGCCCCACCTCGGGATCGCTGCCCGCGCCGTTCCCGTTGGTGATGCCCTGCCCGATGAGCAGGCGGCGATGAGCCTTGACCTTGGCCAGATGCGGGCGGTCGGTGTTGATGGCGATGGTTTCCACTGAATTGAGCCCTAACTCGTTCATCCGGCTGACGGAGTTGCATCCCCCGCCGCCGCAGCCGACGATGATTATCTTTGGCTTACCTACGCTAGCCAGGTCGTCGTCGGTGACGTATTCCCATCCCACTTGAACATCCCATCCCGCGTTCAAGATGCCCTACTTCATTTCCTCCATGGCACGGTTCAGGCGCTTGCGGACGTACTCCCGAACCGCGTTACGGATCGCATCGTCTATCGATACCGAATCGCCCTCCTGGACCAGGGCCTCCAGTTCCACCACGTTGCCCTTGGGTAGCTCGACAGTAATCCTCTCGATGTACTCCGGGGTAAAGTGCTTCTCCACAAAGGAATCCAAGGCCGCCCTTATGGCATCGGAAATGGTGGGGAACTTGCCCTTGTCCACCAGCTCCTGGAGGGCTGTAAGCTTTTCAGCTGGAATCCTTACCGTGATGCGTTCGGTATCGCCCATGACACAACTCCGCGCGCGCTACGTCCGACCATTGTCGGACGATTTCTCAGTATTCCCATGAGGATTATATATAGATTAGTAGCACGCAGCGCTATGGGCTGTATGGCGTTTGGCCCATTGTAACCTTTAACTGATTTCAAAGATGGAATGATACAAACCTTGGAACGATAATGGATGCAATTTGATGAGGAGGACGAGGTTCATCGACGCCAACATCAGCTAGGACATTGCTGAGCTTGTGAGGAGGAGCGAACGTAGAGCGTTGGCGGTCTGGGCCGCAGACTGTGCCGAGCGCGTCCTTCCATTTTTTGAGGGCGAGCTCTCAAAGGACCGGCGGCCAAGAGAAGCCATCGAGGTCTGCAGGGAATGGGCTTGCACCGGGATTTTCAGGATAAAGTAGGTGCGGGAAATCGCCCTCTCAGCTCACGCGGTTACTCGGGAGACGGCGGAGGACTGCTCGGCGCGCTTCGCTGCCAAGTCCACCGGTCATACCATGGCGACCGCCCGTGTCCCCACCCATTCCATGGCTGCGGCCAGCTATGCTGTGAAGGCGATATGGCCTGGCAATCCCAAGCAAGGAGAGGTGAACGTCGCCCGGGAACGCGATTGGCAATATCGGCGCCTAGTGGAATTGAACGCTTCTCAAGAAAGCGGGATCACGCTCTGACCTTAGCAGAACGCTCTTCGCGCAAATTACGCGCCAGGACCAGGTAGGCTATCGCTGATACCCCTAGCACGATCCCCGCCCATTCCCAGGCGGTCGCGATCGAGTAGGAGTTCGCGATCCAGCCTAAAGTGATGCTGCCTGCGACGCCGCCAAGCTGCAGCATCAGGGACTTGAAGGAGATCAAGGTCGACCTATGCTCGCTCGGCACTTGTTTGTTGAAGAGGGTGGAATGAGGCGAATCCTCGATGCCGGTGATGAAGTAGATCAGGATGTAGAGCGCGGCGAACCCGAATATCCCTTGTTGGAAGGAGAGGGCGATCAGCGCGCCGGCTGTGCCGATCCTGGCCAGCAACAGGACTGTGGCATATGAATCCCTGAATCCCCGGCAGATTGCAGGGGAGACTAGGCTGCCCAATGCTGTGGCCAGGAAATAGGCGGCGGCGAGCACTCCCAGTACCCAGGTATCGCTCGTCCCGCCGAGGATCTCGCTCACCCTCGGCTGCCATAGTAGCTCGAGGCCTGCGATGGCGAAACCAAGCACAGTCAGGGCGATTATCAGTGCCCTGGTGATCGGGTTGCGCATCCCTAATTGCACGGAGACACCGATGATGCGCGGCGTAGACCTTATCCCGCCCATTATCGCCTCCTTGCTGAACTCGTGGCGCGCCTCCTTGACCATGATGGCCGTCAAAATCGCCTGCACGACTACGATCGCCGCCGCGAGTACGAAGTTCAGGGCATATGGGTTCCCGAACAGGTCGGAGGAGAGGCTGGCGGCGACCGATGGAACCGCGCCTCCCAGCAGAGAGCCCAGCCCAATCCCCAACGGTAGGAAGAACCCGGCGCGGGCCAACGCGTGCTGGAGATTGCCCTGAGGGTTGGTGCGGTTGAACTCGTCGATGAACCAGGCCTCGATCGATCCAGAGGAGAGGGCTCTCGCCGCGCCGAGAATTGCCGCGGCAATGAAGATGAGGATGAACCCATCGACGAACACGATCAGGACATAACCTGCAAAGGTCACGGCCAACGATAGGAGGTAGACCCGCTTGCGCCCAATGGCGTCGGAGAGGCCGCCAGTGGGAAGCTCGAGGGCGATTGTGGTGATGGAGTACCCGGACATCACTAGGCTGGCCTCGAATATGTCCAGGCCTTTTTCCAGGATGAAGAGTATGAGGACGGGGAATATCAGCCCGACGATCAGCCAATGGACGGTCTGATTGATGATGTAGACCCGCAAGGGATCGAGGCCGCGCTGACTCATCTATAGCTCGGGCTCATATGTTCCATTGTGCTATTAAGAAGCCTTGGGGGAGGGGGGGGAGGATATAAATGTATATAAACCCCTATTTAAATACGAGCCGAAGGTGACCTAAATGGCCAAGATAAAGATCGAGAATGTCGTGGCCTCAACCTCCCTAGGTGAGGAGCTTGACCTGCAGTCGATCGCCCTAGCACTCGACGGTGCGGAGTACGAACCCGAGCAGTTCCCGGGGCTCATCTATCGACTCAAGGACCCCAAGACCGCGACCCTGCTTTTCCGTTCAGGGAAGGTCGTGTGCACTGGAGCCAAGTCCTTGGAGAACGTCAAGGTAGCCATCAACAAGGTCGCCAAGCAGATCGAGAAGGCGGGCATCAAGATCAAGATGGAGCCGAAGATCGAGGTACAGAACATAGTGGCGTCCTCGGATCTCGGCCAGGAGATCAACCTCAACGCCATCGCCATCTCCCTGGGGCTCGAGAGGGTGGAGTACGAGCCAGAGCAATTCCCTGGCCTGGTCTACCGCATCGATGAGCCCAAGGTAGTTGTGCTGCTGTTCGGCTCTGGCAAACTGGTCTGCACTGGAGCCCGCAAGCCCCAGGACGTCGAGGCCGCGGTCAACAAGATCACCGAGGAGCTCAAGGCGGCCGGACTGCTCCGTTGATGCGCGTTCCCATACTCGACAACCACGTCCACCTCCACCCTCAGGGCCGCCACGTCGAGGCGGCCAGGGACTTCTCCAAGGCTGGAGGGACCCATCTCATATTGAGCCACCTCCCCTACGAGATGGTCCGCGTGACCGAGGTCGAGCATTTCCTCGAGTCGTACGAAATCACCTTGCGGCTCGCGGAGTCGGTGAGAAGGGAGGTGGGGATCGGCGTCGATGTGACCGTGGGGCCTTACCCCGTCCTCTTGATCGGACTTGCTGAGAGGCATGGGCTGAGCCAGGCGGTGGAGATCATGAAGGGGGGCATGGAGTCGGCAAAAGAGCTCGTGCTCCAGGGCAAGGCCATTGGCATCGGTGAGATCGGACGCCCCCATTTCCCCGTTTCCGAGGAGGTCCTCGCGGCCTCGAACGAGATCATGGGATTCGGCATGAGCCTAGCCAAGGAGGCGGGATGCGCGGTCGTGCTCCACACCGAGAGCGCGACCCCCGACAGCATGCTGGAGATCGCGCTAATGGCGGACCGGGTCGGCCTGCCCAGGCACAGGGTGGTCAAACACTACTGCCCGCCCCTGGTCACGGAGATGGAGAACTCCGGCCTCTTCCCCTCGGTGCTTGCCAGCAGGACGGCGATAGGCGAGGCCCTGTCTAAGGGAACCAGGTTCCTGATGGAGACAGACTACCTCGACGACCTGAAGAGGCCGGGCGCGGTGATGGCCATCACCACCGTACCGAAGCGAACCAAGGCCTTACTTCAATCAGGCGCTTTGGACGAGGAGAAAGCGTACATCATCCATTCGGAGAATCCTAAGAAGGTCTATGGGATCGATATTAGGATTTAGGCTCATCCCTTTATCCAGAACTTAGGGAACTCGTCCTTGCAGTCCCCCCATCTCACGTCTACCTTCTCGATCCGGGCCCGGGGATGCTCCTCCCTCAGCCTCCGGACCACCTCCTCGATGCCGCGCTTCTCCCCCTCGAAACAGGCCTGGACGGTCCCATCGGGGAGGTTCCTGACCCAACCAGTAACACGCTCCTGGTTCGCGAACCTCCTGGTGTAGTCCCGGAAGTGGACCCCTTGGACGATTCCAATGAACCTCACTTCCGCCCGGACCTTCATGCAATCGAGGATGGACATGGGCGATTTATGAATATTGCTTAGTCGCACGCACCTTTGGCAGACGTGACGTCTGACATTTTAAAAAGACTTATATACTGTTATACCCAATTTATCCCTGACCAGAGGGGATGCGCTGGTTGGAGCCATATCGGCTCGGGGATGGATGGGATTATGAAATCATTAGTGGAAGAAGCGCTGGCCAGATCGGGCGGCTTGGGGGCTCCGGCAGCGCCAGCCTACACGCTGCCGACGAACGTAGAGACCACTGGAGACACGGCGGACGCCGAGCTCCTGGACATACTGCAGAAACTGAAGACCAATGTCAAGATCATCGGATGCGGAGGTGCGGGATCCAACACTATCGCTCGCATCTGCCAGGAGGGCATAATAGGCGCGGAGCTGTACGCGGCCAATACCGATGCCCAGCACCTGCTTTCCATAAGGGTTCCGCACAAAATCCTACTCGGCAGGCGCAGCACTCGAGGACTGGGGGCGGGTGCGCTTCCGCAGGTGGGGGAGAGCGCGGCCAGGGAGGCCGAGGAGGAGATCAAGAACGTCGTGTCGGACGCGCACCTGGTCTTCGTCACCGCCGGCATGGGCGGCGGGACCGGGACTGGCTCTGCCGCGGTCGTAGCCCAGCTGTCGAAAGAGGCTGGAGCGCTGGCTGTGGCCGTGGTCACCACGCCCTTCAAGGGCGAGGGCAAGGGGCGCATGGAGAACGCGGAGTGGGGCCTGGAGCGGCTGAGGAACGTGGCCGACACCGTCATCGTCATTCCTAACGATAAACTGCTGGAGCTTGCGCCAAGGCTGCCTTTGAACTCGGCGTTCAAGGTGGCGGACGAGGTGCTGATGCGGGCGATCAAGGGCATCACCGAGCTCATCACCAAGCCCGGCCTGGTCAATCTCGATTTCAACGATGTGAAGACCATAATGAAGGGCGCGGGCGTGGCCATGATCGGCCTGGGAGAGAGCGACGCTCATGCCGAGGACCGTGCCATGGAGGCGATCGAGATGGCGCTGAACTCGCCCCTGCTGGAGGTCGATATCAGCGGGGCCAATGGCGTGCTCGTCAACGTGGTGGGCGGACCAGACATGACCATATCCGATGCGCAGAAGGTCGCGGAGGAGGTCCAGAAGCGGGTGAGCCCCACTGCGCGCATCATCTGGGGCGCGGCCATCGACCCCGCCCTGGAGCACAAGATCCGCGTCATGGTCATAGTTGCCGGGGTCCAATCGAGGCAGATAATAGGCCGTCAGACGGAATTCACCCGGCTAAAGGACACGGACGTGGACTTCATCCGCTGAGACCAGCAAACCTCAAACTAGTTCCGATCGCCCCTGCCACGGGGCGACCGGTTTACTCTTCTTTTCTCTCATCTCACCATTCTGAGCGTAAACTGGCGTATAGAAATCTTTTAAATCAAATCTGCATATAAGCCTTGAGGAGCGGGGCTGTCTGCCACGCTCTCTCAAAATACCCAGGATGGAATTGTCAATGAAGTCGTTCATCAGCGACGCCCTTTCGCGCGCAGGACCTGCAGCCGCACCGGCACCAGCCCCGACCCCTTCGTTCCAGCCCTACTCGGACCAGGACGAGGAGCTCGAGCGGATTCTGGCAAGCCTGAAGACCAATATCAAGATCGTCGGCTGCGGAGGGGGTGGCACCAACACCATCGACCGTATGACCGAGGTCGGGATCAGCGGTGCCGAGCTCTACGCGTGCAACACCGATGCCCAGCACCTTCTGGCCATACGTGCTCCGCACAAGATCCTCCTGGGAAGGAGGTCGACGCGCGGCCTCGGAGCAGGCGCGCTCCCCCAAGTAGGGGAGGAGGCAGCCAGGGAGGCGGAGGCGGAACTTAAGAAGGCCTTGCAGGGCGCTGACATAGTGTTCATCACCGCTGGACTGGGTGGCGGTACTGGTACCGGGTCCGCCCCGTTCGTGGCCCAGATCGCCAAGGAGATGGGCTCATTGACCATCTGCATCTGCACCTCGCCCTTCAAGGCGGAAGGCGCCATCCGTGCGGAGAACGCGGAGTGGGGCCTGGAGCGGCTGAGGAACGTGGCCGACACCGTCATCGTCATACCCAACGACAAGCTCTTGGAGCTCGTGCCTCGCTTGCCTCTGAACGCTGCCTTCAAGGTGGCCGATGAGGTCCTGGTCAGAGCGATCAAGGGCATCACCGAGCTCATCACCAAGCCCGGCCTGGTCAATCTCGACTTCAACGACCTGCGCACCATAATGAAGGGCGCGGGCGTGGCCATGATCGGCCTGGGAGAGAGCGACGAGGATGACCGCATCGAGAAGGCGGTCAGCGAGGCCATCAACTCGCCATTGATAGATGTCGACATAACCGGCGCCTCAGGTGCCTTGATCAATGTGACCGGCGGAGAGAACATGTCGGTGAGCGAGGCAGAGCACGTGGCCGAGATCATCCAGTCGAAGGTGTCGCCCAATGCCAGAATCATCTGGGGGGCGGCCGTGGACCCGGCCCTTCAGGACAAGGTCCGCGTCATGGTCGTCATAACTGGCGTGAAGTCGAAGCACATCCTGGGCCCCAAGGAGATGCGGGGCGCGGCCAAGAGCATGGACGTCGATTTCATCAGGTGAACCAAAAGCAATTTAATATAGAACTGATTCGGGTTAGTCCTAGAAGAGAGTATCGCAATGGACATTGTGGAAAAGTCCAGAGAGGTCCAGAAGGACATCGACGAGCGGGTCGGCAGGATTGGCAAGGGCAAGTATGGCCGTGTCATCAAGATGGCCCGCAAGCCTACCGGTGACGAGTATGTCAAGACCATAACCATCACGGGGATTGGCCTTCTGCTGATCGGGGGCCTTGGCTTCCTGATCTACCTGATCTGGAAAACCTACGTGAACTAATGCCCAGCGAGAAACCCGGAGTGCGCTTTCCATGAACGAAGAAGCACCGCAACCTGTTACTCCCCCGGCCCCCGTCGCACCGGAGCCAAAGCCTGCAGCGCCCGCTATCGAGCATGGCGGCCTAGTGCTCACAGGCGAGATGGACGAACGGAAGGTCCCCGCGGGAGAAAACACCATATGGAACCTGCAGGTCAAGAACGAGTCTGGCGGCAAGCGCAAGGTCAAAGCCCGCTTGACCGTCGAAGTAATCACACCCTTGGAGGGGCCGGCGGATTGGGACGTGCACCTGTACGATGCTACGAGCCTGATCTGGGACAGCGCCTCCGCCTCGGCCACCGAGGTCACATTCAACATGGACGGCTCCCGCCCGAAGATACTTAAGCTGGAGGTGGGGGCGCCCAAGGGCGTCCGCTACGGCGAGGGAGGGCACGTCAAGCTCGAGGTCTCCTTCGATGATGGTTCGTCCCTCCAGACCATGGAGTTCATGGCCATGGCCCGGCAGTCCATCGTCGCCTTGAAGGCATCCATCGGCCACGAGAAGAACGTGGCGGACGACGTGGGCAGCAAGGCCAAGTCCAAGAACAGCGGCATCTACGCCATTTTGTCCCCGGCGAACCTGCACGGCTACGTGCTCATCGAGGGCATGAACACCGACGAGCTGCGCGAGTCGGTGCGCGGAATCCGCAGGGCCCGCGGGCTAGTGGATGGCGAGACGAACTTCGCCGACATCGACCATTTCTTGACCCCCAAGCCCTTGGTCTCGGGCATCCAGGAGGGGGACGTCGTCGAGCTGATCGCTGGCCCGTTCAAGGGAGAGAAGGCCCGCGTCAAGAACATCGACGAGACGAAGGAGGAGATCACGGTGGAGCTCTTCGAGGCCATGGTGCCCATCCCCGTGACGGTCAGAGGAGATCACGTTCGCGTTCTAGAGAAGGAGAAGTGAGCATATGGCAGACACGATTGAGGTGTTAGTAGACGGAGGCAAGGCCACCCCCGGCCCGCCCCTCGGACCCGCATTGGGCCCGATGGGAGTGAACGTGGTCCAGGTCGTTGCCAAGATCAACGAGAAGACCAAGTCGTTCGAGGGCATGAAGGTCCCGGTCAAGGTCATCATCGATCCCAAGACGAAGAGCTTCGAAGTCAAGGTCGGGACCCCCCCTACCTCGCAGCTCCTTTTCAAGGAGATGGGAGTGGAGAAGGGGTCGGGCGTTCCCAACAAGGACAAGGCCGGCAACATCACCATCGAGCAGGCCATCAAGGTCGCGAACATGAAGGGCGACTCCCTCATGGGCAAGGACCTGAAGATGAGGGTGCTCGAGGTGATCGGCGTCTGCGTCTCCTCTGGCATCAACGTCGAGGGCAAGGGCGCCAAGACCATGCAGAAGGAGATCAAGGAAGGAAAGTGGGACGCCAAGCTCAAGGCCTGAGCGCCACTTCCTCTGCATAAACCTTATAAACAGAGCGTGCATAGAGGGACTCCTCCACTGTAGGAGAGCCTAGGCTCGCCAGCACTACAGGAGGGATGCCATTGGTTGAGAAACAGACATTGAACGCCGTCAAGAAGGCGCTCGAGAATCATAAGAAGCGCAATTTTACTGAGACGGTGGACATCTCCATCAACCTGAAGGACGTGGACCTGAGCGTTCCCAAGAACCGTGTCCAGGATGATGTCATCCTGCCCAACGGACGAGGGAGACAGGTCAAGGTTTGTGTCATCGGCGGCAATGAGATGGTCGGAAAGGCCAAGACGGTCGCGGACCGCGTGCTCACTGCCGACGAGCTAGGCAAGATCGCGGACGACAAGAAGCAGGCGAAGAAGATGGCCGGCGAGTTCGACTTCTTCATCGCTGAGGCCCCTTTGATGCCCGTGGTCGGTAAGCGGCTAGGTATCGTGCTCGCCCCGCGCGGCAAGATGCCAAAGCCCATCCAGCCTGGTGCGGACCCCAAGCCGGTCATCGAGACCCTGAGGAAGACGGTCACGGTGCGGAGCAAGGACCGCAAGACATTCCACGCGCCCGTAGGGACAGTGGATATGCCCCCGGAGCAGATAGCAGAGAACATCGACATGGTCCTGAAGAGGATCGCCGGAAAGCTCGAGAGGGGCATGCAGAACATCGGCTCCGTCTACGTGAAGACGACCATGGGCTCCTCCGAGAAGGTGATGTGAGGTGAGCAAATGGCGCACGTAGCGGCTTGGAAGAAGCAAGTGGTCAAGGAGCTCGTCGATGCCATGAAGTCCCATCACTCTGTGGCCGTTGTCGACCTACATGGAATACCGTCCGCCCAGTTGCAGATGATGAGACAGGGGATGCGCCCTAAGGCGGCCCTGATCATGTCTCGGAACACGCTGTTGGACATAGCCATCGACGAGGCGGCCAAGGAGCGCCCCGGCCTAGAGAAGATCAAGGAGTTCCTCGGCGGGCAGTGCGCGATCGTGGCCACCGACGAGAACCCGTTCAGGTTGTTCCGCAACATGGAGGCCACCAAGAGCGCGGCCCCAGCGAAGCCCGGTGACATCGCCCCCGACGACATCGAGGTCAAGGCAGGCGATACGCCGTTCAAGCCTGGCCCGATCGTGGGCGAGCTGCAGAAGGTGGGCATTCCCGCCGGCATAGAGGGCGGGAAGATCGTCATCAAGAAGGACAAGGTCCTGGTTAAGAGGGGCGACACCATCTCCGCGGAGCTGGCCGCCGTCCTGCCCAAGCTCGAGATCCTGCCCATGACCGTGGGCATGGACCTGAGGGCGGTCTTCGAGGACGGTCTAATCTACAAGAAGGAGGTCTTGGACGTTCCAGCCGACTACTACGTCGGCCTGATAGGCCAGGCCTCGCGCAACGCCATGGCCCTGGCGGTCGAGGTGGCGTACTTCGCCCCCGAGACGATGAGCCCATTGCTGGCCAAGGCATACAGGAGCGCGGTCGCGGTATCCACCGAGGCGGCGTTCCCGACTAAGGACACAGTACAATTCCTCTTGGCAAAGGCGGAGGCGAGCATGCTCGCTCTCGCGGCTCGGGTCCCCGAGCTGGGGGACGAGCGCGTTAAGGCAAGGCTGTCAGCAACGCCCTCCTCCCCGGCGCCTTCTTCCAGCAAGAAGGAGGAGCCGAAAGAGGAGAAGAAAGAGGAGAAGGCCAGCGAGGAGGATGCCGCAGCTGGCCTTGGTGCACTATTCGGATGATACTAAGGAGGTAAAAACATGGAGTACGTATACAGCGCTTTGGTTCTTCACGCCGCTGGAAAGCAGATCACAGAGGACGCGGTCGCCGATGTCCTGAAGGGCGCCGGGGTCTCCCCCGATGCCACCAGGATTAAGGCCTTGACCGCCTCCCTCGAGGGCGTCGACATCGACGAGGCCATAAAGAGCGCCGTCGTCGCCGCGGCCCCGGCCGCCGCCCCCGCTGCCGCCCCGGCAGGCGAGAAGAAGGAAGTGAAGAAGGAAGAGGAGAAGAAGGAGCAGGTCAGCGAGGAAGAGGCTGCAGCCGGCCTCGGCGCTCTGTTCGGTTAAACCCGAACGAGGCACCAACTCGCCCCGCCTTTACCGATCCTCGGCCCACCGGCCCCTGCCCGGCATCCTACGGGCACTGGTCGCGGGGCCAACCCAAACCCCTTTTCTCAATATTATTCTGCTTTCTGTACATTCTAATATGCGTCATCCTTGATCCCCGTCCCGCTGAAGGACAGCCCATTGTCTTAGAACTTCGAGCGATATTTGCAGGGACAGGCACGCCCGGCACTCCCACCGCAAAGAGGACAGTACCTTAAGCGCGCCCTTTGTAACGGCAGGTTCACCGCCAGCAATCTCTTCTCAGTCCACCTTGCTCTCCTTATGCCGACCCTGCTATCATTGATGAACTCGAACGGATTGATGTGGGACCCTTTCCGCCAGGAAATCGGGTACATCCTTTTCATGTCCGACCCTTGGTCTGCGTCACGGATTGATGTAGGATGATCGCTCAGATCTTCTCGATGACCTGGGTCACTTCCTTCTCGATGAATTCGGCCACATCCTTGCTCAGCTGCGCCTTCATGTCCTCGGGGACGAACCTCATTCCCAGCTCGGCGGTGCATTTGGTGAGCTTGAAGATGGCGTAGCCCTCGCGCATCTTGGCGTCCAAGAAGTCCTTGACCGCCAGCTTCATCTCCGCCTTGAGCTGGGGGTCCTCGTTGATCTTCTGCCTGATCTGGTTCTTGATCTCGTCCTTGACCAGGTCCCTAACGGCCTCGATTATCAGGTCCTCGGTGTTGGCCACCCCGATGGTGTTCTTGAGCATCTGGTCGACTACCATGCAGGTCCCTCTCGACTCCCGAACCATGCACCCCAGAATATAACTAATTTACTTAAGGCCAGAAGCGCCCCTCGAGCACCGGACTGGCTTTAAATTGCCAGCACTTTCGGCAAGGTTAAATAATCTCATCCTTCTCTTTCGGTGGTTAGAATGAAGCTTGCTGAGATCTACAAGCTCGCCGTCCATCTAGGGCGCGAGGCCGACCCACGCACCAAGGAGGAGTTCGACGCCGAGCTCAAGGCCCAGAGGGACAAGTTCGACAGGCTCGATGACAAGGCTAAGCAGCGCTTCGACCAGGACCTTCTCTGGAACCCGTATCATGACTCCAGGATGCTCTTCGGGGCTGAGGATGCAGATGTGAAGGGGGCGCTGGTCGGAATAGACGTCGGCCCGGCCGAGATGCTGATCGCCGACCGCCTTCGCGAGAAGGGACAGAGTGTGGACGCGGTCATCGGCCATCATCCTTTGGGGAAGGCCAGGAGCATATTCCCCGAGGTCATGCATGTCCAAGAAATCATGTACCATGAGCATGGCGTGCCCATCAACGTCATTGAGGACCTCATGGCCCCACGCATCAAGGAGGTGCTCAGGGCGGTCCACCCCGCCAACTTCGACCAGGCGGTCGATGCGGCGCGGCTTCTGGGCGTCCCGCTGATGTGCCTGCACTCGCCCTGCGACATGCTGGGCCAGAGGCATGTCCAAGGGATGATGGACAAGAGGAAGCCTGTCAAGGTCAGCGACGTCGTCGACGCGCTCATGGAGCTTCCCGAGTACGATATGGCGGCCAGGCTTAACAACAATCCCGAGGTGTATGTCGGGGACAAGAACCGTAAGGCGGGCAAGGTCATAGTCAAGTTCGCGGGCGGCACGGCCGGACCGAAGGAGATGTACGACGCCCTCTCCAAGGCGGGCGTCGGTACAGTGGTCTGCATGCATGTGCCGGAGAATCACATCGAGGAGGCCAAGAAGGCGCATGTGAACGTGGTCATCTCCGGCCACATGGCCTCCGATTCGGTGGGGCTAAACCTGCTCGTGGATAGATTGGAAAAGAAAGGTGTCAAGGTAACGCCTTTCTCTGGATATCTGAGGGTCAAGAGGGGCTGAGGTCTAGGGATGAGCAAGAGCCAGTACCACGAGAGGAGCTCGAGGGTGTTCAGGGATGCCTCCAAGCTATCCTTCGACTACGTCCCGGAGAGGCTGGTGCACCGCGAGGCGCAGTTCTCCAAGCTTTGGATGCTCTTCAGGCCGGTGCTGGAGCAGGGAACCTCCCAAACCGCGTTCTTGATCGGCCCGGTCGGTACGGGCAAGACCGCGACGTCGAAGCGCTTCTGCCTGGACATGGTCAAGGAGGCGCAGGGCCAGGACAGGGCCGTGGACTTCGTCATCGTCAACTGCCGCCAGAGGAACACGGAGTCTAGCGTGCTGCTGCGGCTGGTCACCCACTTCGACGAGCACTTCCCGGACCGGGGCTTCTCCTCGTCCGAGATGCTGCGCTCGCTGCGCAAGCACATCGAGAAGCGCAAGATCCATCTCGTGGTGGTGCTGGACGAGGCGGACGTGCTCATCCGGCGGGGGGCAGGGGACCTCATCTACCACCTCTCGCGCTTCGACGAGGAGAAGGTCGGCGGAAAGGCGTCCATGTCCTTGATCCTCGTCTCCCAGAAGTACGTGCTGGACATGCTGGACCCAGCCTCATCGTCGACGTTCAAGAAGGCCAACGCCATCCTGTTCGACAGGTACAGCGCCAGGGAGCTATCGGACATCGTGGCGGAACGCGCCAGCCTTTCCCTGTTCCCCGACGCCATTGGCAAGGAGTGCGTCGAGCTGATAGGGGACATCGCCTCCGAGTTCGGGGACGCCCGGTTCGCCATCGAGCTCCTGGAGAAGGCGGGGATGCTGGCCGAGGAGGAGTCGGCGGAGATGGTCACCGCGGAGCATGTGCGCGCCGCAAAGGCCCTGACGTATTCCGTGGTCACGGAGAGCAAGATCGAAGAGCTGGACAAGCAGCGCAGGCTGGTGTTGCTCTCCATCGCCCGGGCCATCAAGGACCAGGCCTATGTCACCACCGGGGAGGTGGAGAAGGTGTACAAGGTGGCGGCGGAGGAGTTCGGGGAGAGGGCGCGGGCGCACACCCAGTTCTGGGCCTACCTGCAGGACCTGTCCAACGAAGGCCTGATAACCACGCGCGTGGTCGGCGACTCCACCGGGGGCGGGAGGACGACCTACATCTCGCTGCCAGACATCCCTGCCAAGGTGCTCCGAGAGAAGCTGGAGTCCTCCATTCACTAGTCGGCGATGGCCAGTTTGACCTCGGAAAAGTAATTTAGCGCTTGTTGGCTTATCAAGGCCCGAGGCGATAATGATGCAAAGGACCCCTCTGTACGACCTTCACGTGAAGCTCGGGGCCAAGATGGTCCCTTTCGGCGGCTGGGAGATGCCATTGCAGTACTCCTCCATCATCGAGGAGCACATGGCCGTGCGCAAGGCCGCTGGCATCTTCGACGTCTCGCACATGGGCGACATCATCGTGAGGGGGGATGGCGCCAAGCAGCTGCTGGCTGAGCTGCTTACCAACAACGTCGAGGATCTGCCTGTGGACAAGGGCCTATATTGCCATATCCTCAACGACGAGGGCAGGATCATCGACGACACCATCGTCTACCACTTCGAGGAGGGCATGTACCTCATGGTACCGAACGCCGCCACCACCGAGCGCGTGCTCGCTTGGGTCCGGGCGCATGCTGATAAGCAGGAGATCATCGATGTCTCGCGGAGGCTGGCCTGCATCGCGTTGCAAGGCCCGAAGGCCGCCGAGATCCTCGAGAACCTTACCTTCTCCGACCTTGGCGCGATGAAGCGCAATTCCTCCGAGCTCACGGTGCTCTTCGCCGACCCTGAAATCACCGAAGGCATCATCAACCGCTACCAGCCCTCGGGCTTCCTATGCGACATCGTCGCCACCAAATGCAAGCCCAACACCAAAGGGCAGCTGGGGTTCAACGAGACCGGCTATCTTTGCAGGACTGGCTACACCGGAGAGGACGGCTTCGAGATACTGGTCGAGAACTCGGCCGCACCGGTGCTCTGGCAGGCGATGCTGAAGGCCGGCGAGCACCTTGGCATAAGGCCGTGCGGCCTGGGGGCCAGGGACACCCTGCGCCTGGAGATGGGCTTCCTTCTGTCCGGGACGGACTTCGACGGGGGCCAGACGTCCCTCGAGACCGGCCCTCCATGGGTGGTCAAGATGCAACGCGAGTTCATCGGGAAAGCCGCGCTGGCCAAACAACAGGCCGCAGACGACCATTCTCGTCTGGTGTGCCTCGAGCTGATGGAGAAGGGCATCCCGCGCCATGGCTATGAGATCGTGGTGGGCGGGGATGTGATCGGGAAGGTGACCAGCGGCACCTTGTCTCCCTGCCTGAAGAAGGGCATCGCCTTGGGCTACGTGCGTCCTCCTTTCACCAAGGAGGGCACCGAGGTGGAGATCGTCATCCGAGGTGCGAGCGCCAAGGCTAAGGTGGTCAAGCCTCCCTTCGTCAGGGGTTGCTAGGCTTGCTCGGCGGCCTCGAGCCATCGTGCAAGATCCTCGATACGGACCGGGGGGGCGGGTATGTCGAGAAGGCCTGAGAAGGTGGTCAACACCCTGCTCGACCTGCTGGCCAAACCCAGCGCCTACGGTCAGGACAAGTACGACATCCTCAGCTACGTCATGGACTGGTTCTCGGACCAGGGGATGAGCGTTACCTTGCATGGCCAGGAGAGCGTCCCGGCCATCTGCGCCACCAACGGCTCGGGCGGGCTGATCCTCTCCGGGCACCTCGACACCGTCCCGATCGGCTCTGGCTGGGAGCGGGAGCAGGGCGAGGTGGAGGGCGGGCGCATCTACGGCCGAGGGGCGGCGGACATGAAGGGGGCGGTGGCCTCGATGCTGCATTCCTGCGTCGAGCTGATGCGCGATGACCTGCGCTTCTCGGTCTTCCTGACCACCGACGAGGAGGAGAAGATGACCGGGGCCTACGCCTTGGCCGAGCTGGACCTGGTCAAGGAGGCCAATGGCATATTGGTGGGCGAGCCGACGGACCTGCTCCCTGCCTACAAGGAGAAGGGCATCTCCCGGTTCCGCTTGACGACCTACGGCACCGCCGCCCATGCCAGCCAGCCATGGTTGGGGGAGAACGCCATCCAGAAGATGTCCCATTTGCTGGAGAGATTGAGCAAGTGGGCCAGGGCGCCTGAATCGCCCACAGAGGACATGACCCTGTGCATCTCGATGATCCGGGGGGGCACCAAGTCCAACATCGTCCCGGACCGGTGCGAAGTGGACATCGACGCACGATTCCCCAAGCCCCTTACCTACCAGAAGGTCAGGACCATCATCATGGATGAGCTCAAGGGGGGCGACTATGACATCCATATGCTCTACGAGCTGGAGGCTTACGAGGCCGATCCGGGCTCCCCCTTCTCAGAGGCGGCCAAGGAGGTGACCGGGAGCGACCTGGTCATAGTTCCCTATGCCACGGAGGCGCCGGTTTTCGCGGCGGCCAATGACAACGTCCTGGTGTGCGGACCAGGGGCGATGACCGTGGCCCATGCCGACGACGAGTTCGTGGAAAGGTGGCAACTGGAGCGGGCCATCGAGATCTATTCCGCCATGGCCAGGAAGATGACCTAGGGGTAGCAGCGGGCCACGGTCCTTGGGAAGGGCACCGCGTCCCTGATGTGCTCGAGCTTGCAGACCCAGCGCACCACCCGCTCTATGCCCATCCCGAAGCCGGAGTGGGGGACGGAGCCGAAGCGCCGCAGGTCCAGATACCATTGGTATGCCTCCAGGGGGATCTCTTGGGCTTGCAGGCGAGCGGAGAGGAGCCCGAGGTCGGTCTCCCTCTCCGAGCCGCCGATGATCTCGCCATACCCTTCAGGGGCGAGCAGGTCGGCACATTTCACCGTTGTAGGGTCGCCAGGGTTCTCCTTCATGTAGAAGGCCTTGATCACCTTAGGGAAGTTGGTGACGAAAACAGGCACCTTCTCCTCGGCGGTGAAGGCGCGCTCCTCGACCGCGCCCATGTCGCTCCCGAAGGAGAGGTCGAACCCTTTGGCCTTCAAGGCCTCGATCGCCTGGGAGTAGCGCACCCGCTTGAACGGGGGCTTGACCTCCTTCAGATCGGAGGGATCGCGACCGAGCAGCCTGAGCTCGGCCTGGCGGTCCTTGAGGACCTGCTCCACCATGGCCGTCACCAGGTTCTCCTGGATCTCCATGTTGCCCTCATTGTCGGTCCATGCCTCCTCCAGCTCCAGGTGCCAGTACTCGGTCAGGTGCCTGGTGGTCCTGGACTTCTCGGCGCGGAAGGACGGGGTGAGCGAATAGACGCGATCGAGCGAGAAGATGAGCGCCTCGAGGTACATCTGGGCGCTCTGCGAGAGGTAGGCCTCGCGGTCGAAGTACTTGAGCTTGAAGAGCGTGACCCCGCCCTCGCAGGCGTTCTGGGTCAGGATGGGCGGGGTGACCTCGGTGAAGTCGTTGGCCTTCAGCCAGTTCCTTGCGCCTTCCAGGACCGAGGCCTTCACCTTCATAACAGCGGTCTGCTCCCTGGAGCGGATCCAGAGGTGGCGGTTGTCAAGGAGCAGCTCCTCGCTCTGGTACTCGGTGATGGGGAATGGATCGGCGGAACCGACCAGGTTGAAGGACGAGGCCTTGAGCTCGTAGCCTCCTGGCGCCCTCTTGTCTTCGAAGACCGGGCCGGTGACGATGACCGAGGACTCGACCAGGGCGGCCTTCGCCGCCTCGAACTCTCCCTCGGGCAGGTTGCCCTTCTTGACAGTGACCTGGATGATCCCCGTGGAGTCCCTCACCACCGCGAAGACGATGGCTCCGCTGCTGCGCGTGCGGTAGATCCAGCCCTGGATGGTCTCGTCCTGCCCTGGGACGGGAGAGGAGAGCACCTGACCGATCTTCCTTGGAGAGCTCATGCCCATGAGCATGGCTTACGGATAGTTTTCCCTTTCGGTCCGTACGATGGAATTCCCACCGACCAGTAGCTTTATCTCTCGACCATAGAGATTCTCGGGCGTGGAGATAAGAAAGGCCCGGGGAAGGGACCTCGAGTCCCTGGAGGCCATAGAGCGTTCCTCCTTCCATGAGGAGAGGTTCCAACGTTGGCTGCTGCAGTCGATGATCGGGGAGAAGGGGTTCCACACGCTGGTGGCTTTGGAGGACGGCAGGGTCGTGGGCTATGGATCGGTGCACCTGCCTTCGGCCGGGCCGGTGAGGATCATCTCCATCGCGGTGCTGCCAGATAGGAGAGGGAAGGGTACGGGTAGGCGACTCCTAGAGACGTTGGAGGAGGAGTGCCTGCGAATCGGGACGAAGGAGCTCTGCCTCGAGGTGGCGATGAGCAACGTCGTGGCGCTCCATCTGTACCTTTCCAACGATTATGTGGTCAAGGGCACCATTGCCGACTACTATGGTAAGGGGAAGGACGCCTTCTACATGGTCAAGGCACTGAGAAAGGATCAGAGCTTCTAAACCTGGCGATGAAGGCTTTTTTCTATATCTGGCTGATGTCAGCGAACGAGGCGAGCGATTAACGAATCATTATATACTGAACCGTGCATTCGCGCTTAATATCGGCCCTCGCTTTGACGTGGCAAGAGGTGAATGACCAATGGAAGAGACCCTATGCAATGTCGAATTCCTCAAGAACAATAACACTTACATCGCCAGAGTACAGAGCGACCTAGGAGGCATGAGGGAGTACCGCAGCTCGAGCTTCGAAGAGGTGCTTGAGCAGGTGATCATCGACCTCCAAGAGGAATTCGAGACCGCGGTGTGAGCCTTCTTAGGGCGCATCAGGGTCTTGCGAGAGGGAATGATAATCGCTGGATGCGATTCGTGTTCGGGAATAGCCGTTCCTAATGAATGCTGGTGGAGGTCATTGGTATGCAGGATAACGAAAAATCGGAGATGGACGAGGTCATCTCCCATTATTATGGCGATGACCAGGTCACGGCCTTGATAAACCTGAAGGTAGACACCAAGGACGTGGACAAGATCGCGGAGAGGGTCTCAGGCTACTTGCAGGTGGAGGACGTGTTCCTGGTCACTGGCGACACGGACATCGTGGCCAAGGTTAAGGTCCAGACTTATAATCAGTTGAAGAGGTTCATCGTCGAGGACCTTTCCAAGATCGTAGGGGTCAAGGACACCAAGACGCTGATGGTCGTGAGCACCTTCAAAGAGCGCGGTGAGATGCGGTTCGAGCCCATCGAGGCCAAGGAGAGCGGGAACTGATTCCCGATTGCGATTCAATATCAAAGGAGGCTGACGACATGGTTGACGCGGATACGAAGATGAAGCAGATCATAGATGTTCTGGATCAGCTGGCGGAGGACACCTCGGTGCCGAGGAATATCCGGCGCGGTGCTACGTCCGCCAAGGAGAGGCTGCTCCAGCAGAAGGAGCCTCTGGACGTCAGGGCGGCCAGCGCCATATTCATTCTCGATGAGCTGGCGAACGACCCGAACATACCCTTGCACGGTCGCACCCTCATCTGGAACATCATCAGCCAGCTCGAGACCATCAAGTGAGCTGGAGAAACGCATTTCCCGGCGCGTAGCTTGCTGGCTAAGGGGGCCAGTGAGAAAGGTTTATCATCATATCCACGATTCGGTTGAAGCAAGCGGCTGTGGTCTAGTGGTTATGACCGGAGCTTCCCAAGCTTCAAACCCGGGTTCGAATCCCGGCAGCCGCACTTGCACATCATACCAGATGATTATTTTTTTACTTCAATCAAAATGGAATTGCACTGATATGCCCAAAAAACCTTTTCCCTTTTCTTTCATTTATCTATGATGGTTTGGGATGCGTGGGTTCTGAGCTAGGAGAACAATTATCGATGGCCCATTGATAGAAAGTTATAATACTCGACTTCTACTCTATTTTTCCACAGACATCCTTGCCAGAGAATGATTGCACGCGGCGAGGGTGCTAGGGGGATTGGATATCAAGGGATTCGTTTTCTCCGTGATTATCGTTCTAGTGCTAATTGTCGGCAGTGCTTCCTTTCTTTTCGTCCCAATGGATGATTCGTCGCTTGTCATGGATGCTAAAGCCTCGCCATTGGGACAGACGAACGATATCGAGGAAATTTGGCTTGATAGCTACAGCATTATAGGTTATCCGACTTGCTACTCTCAATATCCCCTCACAAAGAACAGGCCTTACAAAATTACCGTCGAAGGGACGTGGAGCAATTGGCCAACGGGCCATTGGCTTGATGAAGATGATCCTCCAGTCGGCCCAATTGAGGGGGCGCCGATGTACCCGGGCCAAGGTGGCGGTGAGAAAACAGGAACGGTGGGGTTAGACGCATTCTGGATGTTTGCTTGCATTTGGGGGGATGATTACGCCCGCGACAATGGCTGGTGGCCTTTGCCCGCCAAGATCGGATTCCTGACCAGCTTAGATGATGGGACGTCATGGATCCCCTTACATCCGATTGATAATGCATACAGTCCTGCGCACGAATACGAATCGATTGTGGTTGGAAAGGACGATCGAATCGGCTTCAAATTACCCGATTCCGGGGCGAACGACAATTATGGGATGTTCAAGATTATTATTGAAGGCGATATAGACAGCGATGGGGATGGCCTTTGGGATTTATGGGAGAAGAATGGCATCGACATAGACTCGGATGGAACGACCGACCTTGACCTAAAGGCTTTGGACGCGGATTGGCAGCATAAGGACATTTTTGTAGAGATCGACTACATGGATGGATTTAGGCCAGACGATGTCGCAATCGACAATGTCAAGATCGCGTTCAGCAAAGCTCCAGTCAATAACCCCGATAGCAGGACCGGAATCGATCTCCACGTTCTTATGGACCAGAAAATCGATTACCAGTCATTTACCCTCGAATGGGGTGACATTGACTACTTCAAATCGACTTTTTTCGGTACACTCGCAGACCAATCCTCGGATGATAAGACAACGATATTGGAAGCGAAGACGCAGGTGTATCACTACTGCCTATTCGTAAACGAGTTGGCAGAAATCCAGGGATCGACGGTACAAAAAACTGGGTACTCTGGTGTGGGTGAAACGCCAGGAAACGATTTCGTCGTGGCTCTTGGCAACTTACATCAGTGGCCCAAGGTTCAGGCGGGCGTCTTCATGCATGAGCTTGGGCACAATCTGGGTTTGAATCACGGTGGAAAGGACAAAGTCAATTACAAACCCAACTATCTCAGCGTCATGAACTATATGTTCATGTTGGAATCAATCATCTACAACCGGCCTTTGGATTACTCCAGGATTGAGCTTCCTACCTTAGATGAGTCGGATCTGAATGAGTTGGATGGGGTTGGTGTCGATTACGTTCCGGCTTACAACGGAGGTTGGTCCTTCACTGGCTATATGGATCCTTCTCAGAATATAACGGTCCCTTCCATTCTTAGACCGATAGATTGGGATGGCGATCATTATTACAATATTAGCGCCCGGGCCAACGTGAACGATTGCTCAGATATAGACATTGGATATACTAGCCCACCAGACGAATTGCTTTTCGGCAACAACGATTGGGAGAATATCATCCTCCCGTTCCAAAATCTTCCGAGTTTCGCCGATAAGGTTCATGGCCAGATACTTGAAGAGGATATGACCACCGATACGATCGAGAAAATGATGGAGGCAGCTCTGAACTACCATGAGGTCACCTTGGTAAATGCGACCCCTTCCTCTACTCTCGTCTACACAGACAGCGTTTTGGACGTCGTGGTCAGAAGTGCGAATCCAGGTGCCAACAATGAGACCGCGAATCTTCAGGTTTATGCTGGAACGGCATTGATCGCGCAAAGGGACGTCTTCTTGGAGCGAGGCAACATCACATCAACGACGTTGAGATGCGACATCTCAGCCGTGCCTAAAGGGGATCAAGTGATCACGATAAGATTAGCGCAGGTCCCAGGTGAAGAGGACACCTTCGACAACGACTTCACCTATGGTGCAATCGAATTCACTGGAGAGGCGACTCCACCGCCTTCAGACCAATCCTGGCCGCTGATATTAGGTGTGTCTGTGGCGGTTGTGGCAGTGGTAGCGATAGCTCTATTCATTGTCTTGCGAAAGAGAGGTAAAAAGGACGTTTGATGTAACCTTGAATGTTGAGCGAGTAGGTGTCTCGAGAGCCCAACAGCCGCACTCTTTTCTTAAAACGCTCATGGAGCGAGTGCGCTCAGGACTTTAACTTGTGCCCAATGCCTTCGAAGACCGCGACGATGGTGCCCCCGGAGGTTACTTCCACCTTGTAGACGGACCCCTTATCGTCCTCTCTCTCTTTCCTGGCCGTGGCCATTAGCTTCCCTCTCGCCGGTCTGATGTACTTGATGCTGGCAGACCTCGCCACCTGGGTATGTTCTCCCATATTGCAGGCGAGGGCGAAGGCTTGATCGGCCAGGGAGAAGACCGCCCCTCCGTGCCCGGTCCCGACGCTGTTCAACTTTCCTTCTAGGTCCATCTCCACCTTGACCTCGGACTCGCTCGCGTGTACCGTCCTCATGCCCATGAAGGTGGAGAACTCGCTGCCATCGATGGCCAGGAACCTCTCCTGCGGGTCGTCATGGATCCTTAGCCTCTCACTCATGTCGATACACCTTGCTAGACCGTATGATCTCAGGAACGAAATACCCGTCGCCAGGGTCCGGCAGGGTCATCCTGCACCATCCTGGGATGGTCATGGCGTAAAAAATAGCCTGGAAACATTGAACAGCTCAGGCGACCGCTTCGCCCTTGTCCCTGGCGCAGCCCTCGCCCGATTCACGAGATGCGCGGGCAAGATCCTTAGCCTGGGCCAAGGCCTTCTCGAGCACGCGCATATCACAGCCGCGGCACTCGTGGCGCAGGTTCAGGCTCTTGGCGAAGTCCTCGGACTTGGCCTTATACTGATCCTCACCATCCACGCCGGTGTAGATGTATAGGCTGCGCGAGTACCCCTCGAACAGCATTCTGAGGAAGTACATCGGATCGTACCCCTGGTCCTTCATGGAGTCCAGGTGGAGCTCCTTGATGGCGCCCTCCGCGCCCAGCTCGGCCCAGCCAGGGGAGGAGAACCATGTGCCCGTGCACTTCCTCTTCTCCTTCTCGTACTCCATCGGGGTGATGAAGGCGCCGATGCAATCGTCGGACTCGAGCATGGCGGTCGGGACCTGCACCTCCTTGGTCACGTCCCTGAGCGATTGGCAGATGGCGTATCCCAAGAAGACGGCGTCCACCTTGCCCTTGAGCGAGTTCACCTTGTCCTTGACCGTGGCCTTGAGGAATGCGGAGTCGACGTGCAGGGCGAACTCCAGATACTCGCGGTGCACGATGTCGGGGTCGTCCTTGGTAATGAGCTCGATCTCCCTCTTGAGGATCTCGCAGGCAACGATCCCGATGCGAAGATTGCCATTCTCGTTGGTCATGGGCGAACCGGCTGCTGTCGCTAAGGGAGCCTAGTTAATTTAATACTAATGCCTCGGGCCGCGATCGTTTCGACCTAAAGGCGCTGGAAGCGCTCCTCCTTGGGCTTGCTGTGGGCGCTGGCCTTGAACGCGGTCTTCTTGCTGTTGGTCGGCACAGGGAAGGGCAGAGACGAGGACCCCTCGATGTCGGAGCTGAGCCTGGTGGCGATGGGCTCGTAAGTATCCATAGTCCATGCCCTTTTCGCATCGGTGGGGAAATGGTAGGGCGCCTTCATCTTCTTGGCGCTGCCCATCATCAATGTGATCGTGGCCACCAGGTAGCCAGCGCAGACCACCAGCGACAGCCACCATTCGTACGGGAAAACGAAGGTGATCAGCAGTATCGCCAGCAGTCCGAGGAATATCATGTAGGAGACGAAGTGGGCTATGGCCCTCCCATCCCTGGCCACCGCCCCGATGTTCTCGTAGTTGATGTGGCGCACGATGGGTATGAGCTCCTCCTCGATCATGTACAGGGTCCAGATGGTGAGTGCCAATGTCACAGCGAAGAGGGCGATATGCAGTAGTCCGTCAGTGAAGGCCACCGCCATTAATAGGACGAAGTAGGCCGTCAGTCCGTATTCTATCCGCCTGCCACGCTTGAAGAGCTTGAACGAGTTGGGGAGCACGATCTTGCTCATGGTGCGCGACATCACCGCCGCGCTCTGCTTGATCGAGAAAGGCAGGACCCTGGCGAACCCCCGATAGAGGACATCGCTGAAGCGCATGAACACCGGCGTGAGGACGCTCATGATGAAGCAGAACAGGCCAGCGAAGGCGTTGAGCTCCGCGCCCTTGGTGGCGCTGGCCGCGGTCGACCCGACGCTCGCGTACATGATGGACTCGGCACCGCGCCCGCACATGGAAGAGCCCATGAAGGTTGCGGCACGACCTGAGAAGCCCAGCAGGTAGGCTAGGGCACCAGTGGTTATCAAGTCCCCGATGATGACCAGCGGAACTGCCATCAGCACGATGGTGATGACCGAGCCGAACATGGCCGGGTCGATCAACATCCCGAAGAACACGAAGAATATGGCCACGAACACGTCGCGAAGCGGCCCCAGCTTGACGTCGAAGCGCTCGGCGAGCTTTGTCTCTGCGAAGATCATCCCCAGGAAGAAGGCGCCGATTATCGCCGGTACCCCGCAGGCGATGGCCAGCCAGCCGGAGATGAACACTAGCCCTAGGGCGAAGAGGATGAAGAGCTCGTCGTTCTTGATCCGTTGGAAATAGACAGCTGTCCTCGGCACAACCCATATCGCCAGGACGATGAAGAATATGTAGAATGCCACGACCCCGACCAACATCATGGCGAAGCTGCTCGCCCCCAGGCCGACGGTGCCGCTGGGTATGACCAGGCTGCCCACGACCGTCAGGACGATCATCGAGATGAAGTCCTCGACCACCACCATGCCGAGCAGGAACTCGGTCTCGGGCGAGGAGAGCTTCTGCAGCTCCATGAGCGACTTGCCAGTAATGGCGGCGCTGCCCATGGCCACCACCCCTGCGAGGAAGATGGTGTCGACCATCGGCCATCCCAGGATCATCCCCAGCATGACCCCGAGGAAGAAGTCGATGCCGGTGTTGACCATCGCCAGTATGATGGCGGGCCCCTTGGTCTTCTTCAGCTTGGAAATGGAGAACTCGAGGCCTACGAAGAACATGAGGAGAACGAGGCCGATCTGGGACATGTAGGCGATGAAGGTAGTGTCGGTCACCAGGCCGTTGTACTCGACGCCGAAGAGCGCGATATGGATGAACGGACCGATCACGATGCCCGCCAAAATGTAGCCGATGATGACGCTCTGCTTGAACCGGGCTGCAAGCCCTGCGCCTATGAAGGCGAAGAGCATGATTATCCCTATCTCCATCATGACCTGCAGCGTCTCGACCATTTTCTTCTCTCTTCCCCGGTTCCCTGCCCGTCCTTCCGCCTTTCTGCGGTATAGTGCACTGGCCTGCTGCTTTTTGCGACTTTTAGCTCTTTGTCTGACGCCCATTCCGGAATAATCTGAACCTTGTTCCGATACCTTTCCTTATCCAGATTACTTTTTCTATATGTTCGTTGCGCCTTGCGAAAGGAACAGCGAGCTAGTGCATCCCGCTTCTGCATTATGTGATTGCTTAATACAAATATCTTTCTAGCCAGTTATTTTATTAATTTTTTCTATGATTTCGACATCTGGCTTGTCTGACGAATGACCGACGGATGTTCTTATTCTCATTATACTAGAACTGTGTTGAGCGCCCTCGGCGAATTTAAATCGAGGATGAATAATGTGAAGAGGTCAAGGACGACCGACCCATTAGCTGTCGGCAAAGGGGATGCTCGCATTGATCGAGGTGGACGGATCGGAGGGAGAGGGGGGAGGCCAGATATTGCGTACGGCAATAGCGCTCTCCGCCCTCACAGGTAACGATATAGTTGTGCGAGGAATTCGGGCCAAGAGGGAGAGCCCCGGGCTGCAAGCGCAGCACCTATGCGCCGTGAACGGTGTGGCCAGGATCTGCGACGCCAAGGTGAGCGGAGGATTCGTTGGCTCCGACAGCCTGCAGTTCTCGCCTGGGAAGGTTCGCGGTGGCAGGCATCATCTCAACGTTGGCACAGCTGGCAGCATCACCTTGGTGCTGCAGGCATGCATGCTGGCCAGCGCCAGGTGCAAGGATGAGTCTTGCTTCGATGTCGTTGGGGGCACCAATGTGAGGTGGTCCCCTCCCATCGATTTCTATGGCCAGGTCTTTTTCCCACAGCTTGAGAGGGTGGGGGGCCGAGCTTCGATCGTCGAAATGAAGCGGGGGTTTTATCCTGAGGGGGGAGGAAGAGCGTTGACGCTATGGCGCGCTCCTGCCACATACGAACCCCTCCGCCTGATCGAGCGGGATGAGCTAGGCGGCATCTACGGAAACGTCTTCACCCAAGGGCTTCCAGAGCATGTGGGAAAAAGGATGGGGGACGCGGTCAGTAAAGCCCTCATCGGTAATCGCATCCAACTCCGAAGCGAGTCTAGCCAGGGCGTTTCCAGAGGCGCTGGCGTTTTCCTAGTTAGCTAGGTACTCCAACTGCTTATTGAGCGCCGATTCCTTGGGCGAGAGGGGATTGCCATCCGAGTCGGTAGGGGATGCGGCAGCGAGAGCCCTGAGGAAGAGATGTGCTCGAACTCCACCCTAGACGTCCATTGCGCCGACCAGCTCCTGCCCTATCTGTGCTTGGCGGAAGAGCCCTCCTCCTTCTTGGTCAAGGAGGTCACTGGCCATATGGAGGCGCAAGCCAACCTTTTAAGACGGTTCCTAGGGTCGACGGTGGAGTTCACGCCATCGGAGAACGGGACCAATGTGGATGTGCGGCCTAGCCGTACATGTAGCTAGATTTCTTCTTGGAGGGGTCATCCTCCGTTGTCGCCTTCTTCTGGATCTGCTTCAGCGTGTCCTCGATGAGGGTAGCCTCCTCCAGGAGGGGCTTGAGGTCCAGCTCGACGTGCAGCAGCATCCTGTCAATGACCGTCATGATCGCGGCCGCGGCCCTGGCATCCGGGTATTCGGCATGAGCTTCGGAGAGCAGGGTAATGACGTCGAAGTCCCGCGCCACGCCCTCGTTCAGCAGTACGCCGGCCAGGCCAGCGATGACGCCGTTCTCGAAGGTCTTGACATCGATCTGCTTCAGCGTCTGTCTGGCGACGGGCGTCGAGCCCACTCCCAGGACGTTTATGCCTTCCCCAGACGGTTTGCTTTTAGGACTGGAGACGACGTGCTCGACCAGATCCTTGTCGTTGCCTACGGATTGAGAATATGCTTCTATCCGCTCCGTGTCCTCCTTGCTCAGAAGGCCCTCGGGCGATATGACCATCTTGCATTTGTGGTCCTCCACCCAGTCCATCATGGTGATGGCCAATGCCTTCAGTATGTCCTGGGGAGGCTGGAACTCGGAAACGAAGACCACGACCTTCTCCTGGCCCTTCGTCCCCAGGGAACCTCCGTAAACCCGGACCGGGCTCAGAGGCACGCCATCGCGGACCAAGGATATGGAAGGGAAGTAGATGGAGTCGACCACTGCGATCTGCTCCAGGTTCAGGAAGCTGACCAGGTAGTTGGCGACGATGGAGCCTACGAGCCCGACCGAAGGGAAGCCATCGATGACGTAGGCTCCCTTGATGTTCTTCTCCTTGATGTCGATGATGTCGATGTCGTTCATCGACCAGCTAATTCACCTTTCCTGTACTTAGGGTATGCGGGGGCGTTGCCCGCTTCTGAAAAGGTTTATCTCTAGCCCCTTCCTTGATTGCGTGCAAATGAGACCGCACGTCATCGTCAACTGCGCCATGACCGCGGACGGGAAGATCGCTGGTAGGTCGAGAAGGCAAATCCGCATCTCCTCGTCTGAGGACATGGAGCGCGTCAAGAGCCTGAGAGAGGAATGCGAGGCGATATTGGTCGGGGTCAACACCATCCTGGCCGATGACCCGCATCTCACTGTGAAGGGGATGAGCCAGGAGGACGGCCCACTTCGGATCGTTCTCGACTCCAAGGGCCGCACCCCCGCAGAAGCCAAGGTATTGGATGGCCGGGCGGGCACACTGATCGCCACATCCACTTCCTGCACTAGGACATGGGCAGGGGCGGAGGTCGTGCGAATCGGGGAGGACCTGATCGATCTGCATGAGCTCATGAAGGAGCTCGAAGCTAGGAATGTCCAGAGGCTGATGGTCGAGGGTGGGGGCGAGACCATCTGGTCGTTCTTCAAGGCTGGACTGGTGGATGAATACCGCGTATTCGTCGGCTCGAAGGTGCTGGGAGGCAGGACGGCCCCATCCCCGGTGGACGGGGAGGGGTTCGATGACGACCAGGGTGTCAGGTTGCATCTCAAGGGCACTGAAATCCTCGGTGACGGCGTCCTCCTCTGTTATGAGGTCATCAGAGATGTCCCTCCAGCCTAGGTTCGCCGCGGACGAGATGCTCGGATCATTGGCGCGCTGGCTTAGGATCATGGGCTATGATACCAACTATGAGAAGGACCGTGGCGATGACGAGATACTCCGATCCGCCCAGGAGCAGGGTCGGGTGCTTCTGACCAGGGACGAGGAGCTGGCGAAACGCGCGGCTCCCCTGTCGCTATACATCCTCAGCGACGACATAGACGCCCAGCTGCGCCAGGTCGTCGATGCCTACCAGCTTGCCGCGGACGAGGCCATGGTCCGCTGTACCGTGTGCAACGGGGAACTTGACCTGACCCCCAAGGAAGAACTCCTGGGCGTGGTCCCAACAGGCGCCTTGGAGAACCATCAGGAGTTCTTCAAGTGCAGAAGCTGCGGCAAGGTCTATTGGAAAGGCTCCCATTGGAACAACATCCGCAAGCGATTGAGCAACTTGCATACTAGTTAGGATCAAAGGCGATAGAAGTCCTCGCTCACTATCTTGCCCGTTCCGGCGTTGATTATCATCACGCCGTGGATCCCTTCCACGCACCATATTGGCAGATAGAAGATGCCTTTGCTTTCGAGGTGCACGTCGTCCGCCCTGGGGGCGACCTTCTTCTTCTCGGTTATGGTGACGTGGCCCTCGTCGCGCACTACCTCGCGCTCGACGCTGTGCATCCTCATAACCTCCTTCTTGGCCAGGTCGATGGCCGTCTGCTCGTCGAAGGTCGGCTTGGCTTTCCGGTGGTCCTGCTCCAATGAGTAGACGACCTCCATCAGCTCATTCCAGGGCTCCACCCGCTTGGTAAGGGCGTTGACGCCCAGGCGCCCCTTCTCCTCGCCAACGATATCGATCCCAGAGTAGATGGGGCATGAGAAGTCGAACACATAGTAAGGTACGAGCTCCAGCTTCTGGCGGAAGCCCCCGACCGTGCGCATCCCGATCTCCTTCACGTCCCTGGAGTCGATGGTGGGGCGGATGATCCTCTCCCCCACCTCCGCTCCCTCCAGCTTGCGCATGTCGGCCTGGGTCATCATCTGTGGATAGTCGTCGGCGACGAGCTCGTCCACCAGCCCGTGGTCGGTTTCCCCCACGATCCTCTCCAGGTGGGTGCGCCCTATCTCCTGCGCCAATGCCTCCCTATCCCAGATGATGAGGTTGCCGTCCAGCCTCTCCGGCTGTATCTCAGGCACAGGGACCACGCTGACCACGAGCTTCTTACCCGTGAACCTCTTGAACCTGTCCAGGAACGCGGGGAGGAGCTTCTCCTCTCCCGCGCCGATCAGACATATGGCGACCTCCACATCACCCTTTTTTGCCAGCAGGAAAAGCTCCTGCTCCGTGATCACGAAGCCCCTTGATTGCAGGACTTCGCTCACGTAAAACTTAATGGAGGCCACCAGTGCACCCAGGACCCGATTGGGATGGGGCATTAAAAAGCTTGGTCCAGGTGGTTGAAATTGCTTAATCCTTGCCGGATAGGTCCCTCCATTCGCAGGAGTCGGTGACCCCAACCTCTAGCAGGCCGTCCGGGAAGGGCTTGAAGAATGTCTGCCTTGCCAGGTATGGCTCCTGGAACCTGATGACCCAGGAGCTCATGATCCCCAGGCAGACGCTGAGCGGGATGCGCGCATCCCGGTACATCTCCAATTGCTGGAGGAAGAAGTCCCTCTCCCCCTTGGTCAATCGGTCGCTGACATAGCCAAGGCAGTGGTGCAGGACGTTGATCGGGGATGTGCACCTGGGCGGCTTGGAGAGGGCTAGATGGAGGCTTTTTCCATATGCGAGCTTGAGCTCCTCGAGTCCCTTCCCCTCATGATTCGCGACCAGGTTGCCTAGGGCCCTCATCTCCTTCTGGTTGTACATCATGAGGAGCAGCTTGTTGTCGGCGTGCCATTCCACGATGTTGCTCATATGTCCCTCGGCCTCCACTTGCCTCCAGGAGGCGAAGCTGAATATCCGCGTGAGGAAATGCTCGGCCAGCTTGATGTTGCGCAAGCGATTCTCGTCCTCGATCGCGACCAGCGGGAAGCTGACCATCGCCGTCTCTCCGAAGATCCCCGCCTCCCGGGAGAGAGCGGCGGCGTTCTCCGCCTTAGGATAGATCTTGGTGTCCTTGATGCCGCAGGAGGGTGAGCGCGATTTGAGGAGGAAGCCATCGACCTCTTTTAAAGAGGACATAAACTCCTCGCTGAATCGGGTCGCGAGTTCGGTGACGTCCCTTCCAGTTGCTGGTTGTATCAGGCGCTTAATGCCGTCCTTCCCTTGCACGATGCGGATCGGGTCACGAGGGACCCCGAGACCAATCTCAGATTCCATGCATACGGGGAGGAATTCGACCATGCCTGATTCCTTTAACTTCCTCACCAGCTCGTTGCCGATCATGTCGCCGTTGTAGCGGCAGTGGTCGAACTCGATGCATTTGCTAATCACGACCTTAGGTCTCATGAAACTCGTCTCGGCCATGCTAGGCTATCTAACATAGTCGGAGCTTCTTATTTGTTGCGAGTGCCGCAGTCATTGAATAGTCGTCGCTAGCTCCGATGCTTGATGAAGGGGTTGAAGGCGCTCGGCTTTGCGTTGCTGGTGGCGGGTTTCATGGCCACCGTGGCAGGGATCCAGAGCGGCGACATCGAGATCGGATTAATATTGTTCTTCATCCCCTATCTGCAGTCCTCGACCTGGATCGGTGCCGTGGCCATCTTGCTGATATTCGCCGGGATTGTCGTTCTGATGTTGAATGCGTTCTTCGGCCTCGGTAAGGCTTACGAAAACGAGACTCAAGTAAGCAATTCGGCTGAGAGGACGAAGGAAGAGGTCGGAGGCGTGGTGCTCATCGGCCCGATACCCATCGTCTTCGGCTCGAGCAATCGGGCAGCGATGATCGCTTTGATAGCCACGGCCTTGATCGTCATAGCCTTGATCGTGCTCATTCTGCTCCTATAATTCCTTAGGAATAGAGGCGCCTAGCCGCTTCCTCCACCTCGATCTCCTCGTTCTTTGCGAAGTCCCTCAGATCCGAGATGACACGGATATAATCCTCATAGCTGAGGCCAAGGTTCTTGACCTGGCGGGCCAGAGAGCTCTCGAACAGTTCATCCTTTCTCCTTTTCTCCACCGCATCCCGGAGCGCCTGCTTCTCCAGAGGAGTCATTGCGATTGCCAAGATTCCACGACCTTGAGGAAGTTCTTGAAGATGTCATAGCCATGCTCAGTGTTCTCCACCTCTGGATGGAACTGGAGGCCGTAGAACGGCTTCTCCTCGATCCTGAAAGCCTCCACCGAACAGTTGTCTGAATGTGCCAACGCCCTGAAGTTCTTGGGCAGGACCGACACCTCGTCATTATGCGACTCCCAGACGGTGAAGCTCTTGGGCAGGTCGACGAAGATGTCGTCCTCGTCGTCGACATGGAGGGTGGTCTTCCCGAACTCGGGGACCTTGGCTGGTGCGGTCGCCCCCCCATAATGATTGGTCATGAACTGCATGCCCGCGCAAATGCCCAGTATCGGGAAATCGGCCTTGTCCAGGTACTCGCCGTTCCGGCCCATGCGCTCGCTCTCCAAGGCGACGCGGGGGGAGCCCCCGGACAGCACGAGCGCGTCCACATCCCTCAGCTCTTCGAAGGGGGTGTTGTTAGGGATGATCTTGGTGTCGACCTTGAGGTACTTTAGCACCCGCCATTCGCGGTGCGTCCATTGCCCGCCATTGTCGACAACGTACACCTTCATGCGGCAGAGAATCCGCGCTGGGATAATTAACCGTTGTTGCTGACTCGAGGCGTTGGAGAAGGCCGGTGGTAGAAGCATAAGGTTTATGTGCATGGGGAATCTGACGATGGACTCGATGAAGGCCGTCCTCTTCGACCTGGGCCACACACTGATCAACTACCATAACGACTGGAAGGACCCGGAGAAGAGGGCTGTCGGAAAGGTAGCGAGCAGGGTCTGCGATGCCTCGCCGAACGGTATGGACCAGGAGCAGGTATCGAAATACCTGCTGGACCTTCTGGAGCAGGGGAGGAAGGTCAAGCTGGAGGAGCACCTGGAGATCCCGCTGAGGGATGTGCTCGGCAACTGCTTCCACCGCTTCGCCGTGGAAGGGGACGAGGAGCTCATGGAGCAGTCCCTCGAGGAGTTCTACGCGGTGCTGCTCGAGCACCGGGAGATCGTTCCTGGCACCAGGGAGATGCTGCAATTCGTCAAGGACAACGACTTCATGATCGGCCTGGTCTCGGACGTGGCCTGGGGTCTGCCTTCGTACTTCCCCCAGCGGGACATGAAGCACTACCATATCCACGAGTTCTTCGACGACCTGGTCTTCTCCACGGACGTGGGATTGAGGAAGCCGAACCCTAAGATATTCAAGATCGCCCTATCGAACGTCGGGGCCGAGGCGGATTGCTCCTACTTCGTAGGCAACAATCTCCAAGCGGACATTCTGGGGGCGCTCAACGTGGGAATGATCACCGTCCTCAAGGAGTCGGATTTCTATACGCACGATGACGATATCGTCCCCCACGCCAAGGTCTCGACCTGGGACCAGTTCGAGGACCTCCTCCGCAAGGCTGGTCCATAACGAAGGTTTCTCATTCTGAGCCGTCGCTTCGATATCCGTTGAGCGAAAGGTTTGGTTCGGCCTGCGTGCATCGCATCACTGGAGGGGAGGCGAGCTATTGCTTCCTCCAATCCAATCGATTTATGGGTGATCACCAGACGAAGGAGCTGATCTTCCAAGGGACGCTGCCGGGATACCCAGTCAGGTGCGACGGACATCTCTTTTCTTTGTGCCCGTTCCGCGATGAGGGGATGGTAGAGGGGGGTAAGGGTGCCCTGTTGTATTGCCCTCACTGCAAGCGAAGGCACCGAAATGGCTCGACCGCCAAGCGGCTCTGCGAGGACTGGCATTCGGTCAAAGCCGTCCTAAAGGAAATGAGAACCAATAAGCCAGGGGGGAATCTCTTCTTTGAGAATGGGACCACCTTGCTACCCTATCGACCGGATACGCCGGACCTGGTCCGCCATCTCATCTGGATGAGGCTCAAGGGTGCGATTGCGCGCCGGGACCGCTATACCTGCCAGGATTGCGGTGAGAGCTTCGGGAAGATCCGTAGAAAGGTCTTCGACAAGGACCTCAGGAGAGGGAGCGGTGGTTACCGATTGGAGAGCCTGGAAGTGCATCACATCGTCCCACGGTCGAGAGGCGGCAGTGACCACCCAGGCAACCTCAAGACACTATGCCCGAGATGCCATCGATCATACACAAGCGATCTGCGCTCGGATTCCTCAGCGGCACGTAAGAGGGAGAGCGACCTCCTGAGCAGGATGAGGGAATGTGAGGACGCAGAGCCAGATTGGGACTCTCCTACGGAATATTAGCCACGACCCTTCGCCAGCTCACTCCCATTCGATCGTGGCGGGTGGCTTGTTCGTGATATCAAAAACGACCCGGTTCACGTTCCTCTTCATCTCGTTGGTGATCCGCACGGAGATGTGCTCTAGGACTTCGTGAGGGACCTTGGAGTAGGCCGCGCTCATCCCATCTATGCTCTGGACGGCGCGGATGGCGATGGTCTTGCCGTACACGCGGTTATCACCATGCACGCCCACCGATTGCACCGGGAGGAGCACGGCGAAGTACTGCCAGGGCAGCTCCATTCTTCCCTGGGCTGCTGCGCGCTCCAGCTCCTCCTCCACGATGGCGCAGGCCTCACGGACGATGTTCGCGTCCTCCCTAGTAACCGGCCCCATGATCCTGATGGCCAGCGCCGGGCCGGGGAACGGCTGCCTCTCCGAGACCTCCACGCCCAGATGGCGGGCGATCTTCCGCACCTCGTCCTTGTATAGGTCCCTCAGCGGCTCCACCAGCTTGAACTTGATGTCCTTGGGAAGCCCGCCGACATTGTGATGTGACTTGATGGTGTCGCGGGTGCCGTCGCCGCTCTCTATCCAGTCGGGCGCGATCGTGCCTTGGACTAGATATTCGGCATGGAAGTGCTTGGCCTCGCGCTCGAAGACCCTTATGAACTTCTCCCCGATGATCTTCCTCTTGCTCTCCGGTTCGATGACGCCTTTAAGAGCGTCGAAGAACTCGTCCGATGCGTCGACTATCTTGTGGTTGACCTTGAGGCGGGAGAGCATCTTGTCCACCATGGCGGTCTCGCCCGTGCGCATCATGCCGGTGTCCACGTAGACGGTAAGAAGCTGGTCCCCTATCGCCCTGCTGACCAGCACTGCGGCTGCGGTGCTGTCCACGCCTCCGGAGCAGGCGATGATCGCCTTGCCCTTGATGGTCTTGCGCAGGTCGGCGATGGTCTCCTCGACGAACTCCTCGGGATCGAACATCAGCCTTCGACCTCCTGGGAGTCCTTTTCCACTTGATCGGCCATCTCCTTACGGTGCCTTTTGAGCTCGGACGAGAGTTTGGCATCCTTGATGGCCAGTATCTCCACTGCGAGGAGGGCGGCGTTCTCGCCTCGATCGATGCCCACGGCGGCGACGGGGATCCCTGGAGGCATCTGGACTATGGACAATATGGAATCGAGGTTCACCTTCCCGCTCACCGGCACCCCGATGACCGGTTTGATGGTGAAGGAGGCGATCGCGCCTGGGAGGGCCGCAGAGAGACCTGCTACAGCTATGAAGACGTCCGCGTCCGAGGCCTCGACCATGTGCTTCACCCGGTCGGGGGTGCGGTGGGCGGATGCCACCACGATCTTGGAGCCGACCCCGAACTTCTTCAGCGTGGCCGCGGCCTTCTGACCTACCTCAAGGTCGCTCTTGCTCCCTAGTATCACCAGGACAGCGGGCATGAATGCCTCCCAAAGGATGAGAGGATAAAAGCATATCGCAAAAGATGGAAATAAGATAAGAAAGGAAAGGATTGGGGGTTTCTGGCCTTGTTCAGCTCTTCATGATGGCGAGCAGGAACACGCCGATGGCAATAAGCGCGCCGATGACCGCCGCGATTATGTCCAGGAAGGCGGCCCAAACCACGTCGCCCAGCTCAACATTGATGATATCGGTGAAACCGCCCAGGTACACCCAGACGATGCCCACGATCAGGCCGACGAGCAGCAGCACAATGCCGATCGTCCTACTCTTTCCGCTACCGAAGTAAGCGGTGAATGCGCCTGCCAGAACCATGAACAGGGCGAATGTCAACATCAACACGGTCAAGAAATCCTCAATAGACATCTTTCCTTCACCTTTCCTTAGAACTTTATTCCTGTAAGCGTCTTCGTATCGATTACCCCGGGGATCGAGCGTATCTTGTCCACGACCACCTGCCCTAGCAGGTTGAAGTCGTCGGCCTCGATCTTGGCGATTAGGTCGTATTCGCCGAAGAGAGGATGAAGTTCCACTACCTCCTTGACCTTAAGGAGTTCATTGTAGACCTCATGCTCCTTCGCAGGCGCTGTGCTTATCAGTACGAAACCCACCGCCATGCGTTCACCTGCACCGGGTTACGGCTTCATCTCAAATAAAGCTTTCTGTCATGCTGGTAGCACCATCCAGCCTTTAGGATTCCTTACCTATCTCGATAACAATCGCTCACATGTATTCCGAAGCCCTCTCCTCGACCTGAGCCCATGAGGGCATGTTGGTCAGGGAGCCCTTCTCCTCGATGACGAACGAGGAGACCGCCGCTCCGATGATCGCGGACTCGCGCAGCCTCGCCCCCCGGTAAAGCCCTGAGAAGAAACCAGCCCTGAAGGCGTCTCCCGCTCCGGTCGTGTCGAGGATCCTTCTCGGCTTGACGGCGGGCACGTCGATCCTGCCCTCCTTCGTGTAGATGACGCTGCCCTTGGACCCGATGGTGTTGATTATCAGGTCGACGTGCTCCAGGAGCTCTTCGGGCCTGCTCTTTCCCATGTACTTGAGGGCGGTCCTCAGCTCGTTCTCGTTGCCGAGGAATGCGTCGGCCATCCCCAACGCCTGGGAGAACCATTCCTTGTTCCAGATGTTATGGACCTCCTGCGCCGGGTCGAAGGCTATCTTCTTGCCCAGGCGGCGGCATTCCTTCATCAGCTTGAGATAGTAGGGAGGGCGACCCGTCATCACATGCACCCACTCCGCTTCCCTGGCCGCGTTGAGGAGCAAGGGCTCGTTCTCCATCGCCTCCATGGGGCCCTGGTAGACGTACGCCACCTGGTCGTGCTCGCGATCGGACACTACCCAGACGGTGGGGGTCTCGTATCCCTCCACGATGACCAGGTCGCGCAGGTCAAGGCCCTTGGACTCCATCAGTTCCCTGAATTCAGGCGGGAAATCCGCGCCGACATAGGAGCAGAGGGCGGTGGGCGTCCCAAGTCCCGCGCAGATCGTTGCCACGTTGGCCGCGGTGCCGCCGAAGTACAGTTCCTTCGATTCCACATTCACCGAGGTGTTCAGCTCAGGGAACTTGCTGAGCGATAGGATATAGTCCAGGTTGGTATGGCCGTAGACGCAGAGGAAGGGGTTCATCAAGTACCCTCTTGCCAAGTGGATAGGTAATGCACCTGTTCCTTGGTCAGGGCATCGATCTCCACTCCCGTGGTGCGCAGCTTGATCCGCGCCACCATCTCATCGAGCTCCTTGGGTATCTCGTAGACCTGAGGCCTCATCTCGATATGGTGCTTGACGAGGTATTCCATGGCCAGGGCCTGGATGGAGAAGCTCATATCCATGATCTCCACCGGATGGCCTTGGCCCGCGGCAAGGTTCATCAGCCGCCCTTCGCTGAGGAGATAGGCCTTCCTTCCATCAGGCAAAGTGTACTCGTCCACGAACTCCCGCACCTTCCTCGGATGGCCAGCGTATTCCTCCAGCGCCCTCTTGGAGATCTCGTTGTCGAAATGCCCCGAGTTGCCCATCACGCAGCCGTCCTTCAGCCCCTTCAGGTGCTCCGCTCGGATGATGTCCTTGCAGCCGGTGGCGGAGATGATTATGTCCGCGAGCTTGGCGGCCTGGAGCATGGGCATCACCTCGAAGCCGTCCATCTTCGCCTCGATGGCCCGTATCGGGTCAACCTCGGTGACGATCACGCTCGCCCCCAGTCCCTTGGCGCGCATCGCTATGCCCTTCCCGCACCAACCGTAGCCCGCCACCACGAGCCTCTTACCCGCCACCAGCAGATTGGTGGCGTTCATGAAGCCGTCGAAGGTGGACTGCCCTGTGCCGTACCGGTTGTCGAATAAGTACTTCATATGGGCGTCGTTCACGGACATGACCGGGAACTTGAGCTTGCCCTCCTTGGCCATGGACCTGAGGCGGATGACGCCCGTGGTCGTCTCCTCGTTGGCGCCCCTGATGTCCTTGATCTGCCTGGTGCGCTCGGTGTGCAGTATGGTTATGAGGTCCGCTCCGTCGTCGATGACATAATCGGGGGCCATGTCCAGCACGGCGTTCAGGTTGCGGTAGTACTCCTCGGTGGTCTCCCATTTCTTGGCATAGGTCTCGATGCCGTACTTCTCCCTGAGGGCCAGGGCCACGGAATCGTCGGTGGAGAGGGGATTGCAGGAGGCCAGGCGGACCTTGGCACCAGCTCTGGCCAGGGCGATGGCGAGCATGCCGGTCTTGGCCTCCACGTGGAGCGCCATCCCGATCTTCACCCCCTTCAGGACCTTCTCGTCCACCAGGCGTCGCTCGATCTCTGCCAGCACCCGCATATGCGTTTCCGCCCATTCCAGTCGGCGGACTCCCTTCACCAGGAGGTCCTCGCTCATGCTCATCGGGACAGCATCGCCAAGTCTCGGTTTATTCTTTGCCTTACGGTCGGGAGGAGGAGAGGTTGGCGCACATAATGCCCATCGCCTCCTCCAGGTTGTGTTTGTTATCGAAGGAGTTGACCAATGCCAGGCGCCGGTCGCTATTGCGCCTCAGCTCAGGGACCATCCCGGTCATGGCTGGAACGGCTCTGGTGACCTCGTCGACTATGGTGACATGGGCGGCGTTCGCGGTCCTGGACAGCGGATTGAGGTCGATGGCGATGACCTTCTTCCCGAATTTCACGAGAGCCTCGGCCCTGTCCCCGTCCTCCAATGGAACCAGCACAACGTCCGCAGAGTAGATGCCCTCCTTGGTGCACATCGCGCGGTCCGAGGAGATTCCAGGGAGGAGCGAGTCGGCCTTCCTGCCCAGTACCTCCCCGGCACCGGCTTTCTCCATGAAGGAGCAGACCATCTCCACGCGCTCCTCGGTGCGATGGAATAGGTTGACCTCGATCCTCGCCTTGGTGGCCTCGGCAAGCGCCACCACCTCTTGGGCGCAGAGGGCCGCGGTGTTGCCGTTGACCGATATCACCGGCCTATTGCCGTCCAGAAGTAGAGCCACTGCTGTCAGTTCCGCCCTTCGCGCGTTCTCGGTGGTCCTCTCTCCCAAAAGATAATCGAAGGCCTCGCCCCTGCCGTGCGCGATGAGACCGGTCGGCGCCACGATGCCTTCCTTCGCCCTCTCCGCCATCATCTCTCTGACGACGAGCGACCTGTAACGTGGATGGTCCTTTGAGATCTGCACGAGGGACAGGACGCCTTCGCCATCTAAAAAATGGTTCGGTCGGATGAGACGAACCTTCGCTTCCACTGGAAGTAAGAGATGACAGAAACCCTTTTTAATGCAAGGGCTAAAGGGTTATAAACATATCCTAAATGTTTATATATTACAATCCATATTGAGGGGAAAAAGCGCCGGGGTTGACGAGGGCTCGGGTTGATATGAAGTACCTTGGTGAGGTCCAAGAGGTCAGTTTTGACGGGAAGCTAATCGTCAAGGGGGTATGCGCCCCCCAACCGAGAGAGACCGTTACCGACAACAGGCGGAGGCCCATTGGCCGCGTGGTCAGGGTCTTCGGCCCAGTAGCCTCTCCCTATGTCTCGGTCGAGGTCACCGGCGATAGCAGCCTGCTCTCCGCGGTGGGGAAGCAGGTCTATGTCGAGGGGGTAGAAGAGCTTGGCAAAGGCGGTAAAAGAAGGAGCCGATGAGATCGAACGCTGCCCAGAATGCAACAGCGGGCACCTCGTTAGGGACTACGAACGGGGAGAGCTGATATGCGAGGAGTGCGGCTTGGTCATAGACGACCAGTTCATCGATCAAGGCCCGGAGTGGAGAGCTTTCGACGTGGAGCAGGGAGAGAAGCGCGCCAGGACCGGGGCGCCCATGACCTATACGATCCACGACAAGGGGCTCTCGACCGAGATCTCCTGGAAGAACAAGGACTCGTACGGTAAGAGCATCCCCACTCGCAACCGCGCGCAGCTTTACCGTTTAAGGAAGTGGCAGAGGCGCATCCGCGTCTCCAACGCCACCGAGCGCAACCTGGCGTTCGCCCTGAGCGAGCTCGACCGCATGGCCTCGGCCATGGGCCTGCCTCGGAACGTCAGGGAGACCGCGGCCATGGTCTACAGGAAGGCGGTGAACAAGAACCTGATCCGAGGGCGGAGCATCGAGGGCGTCGTGGCAGCGTCCCTTTACGCGGCTTGCAGGCAGTGCAACGTCCCCAGGACGCTTGACGAGGTGGCGAACTCCTCGCGCGTCGGGCGCAAGGAGATAGGGAGGACATACCGCTTCATGACCCGGGAGCTCAAGCTCAAGCTCATGCCCACCAGGCCACAGGACTACGTCCAGAGGTTCTGCTCCGAGCTCAAGCTGAGCGGCGAGGTGCAGGCCAAGGCGGCGGACATCCTGAAGGACGCGAGCAAGAAGGAGCTCACCTCCGGGCGGGGTCCGACCGGGGTAGCGGCGGCAGCGATCTACATCGCCTCCATCCTGTGCAACGAGCGCAGGACGCAGAGGGAGGTGGCGGACATCGCCGGCGTGACAGAGGTCACCATCAGGAACCGCTACAAGGAGCTCACCGAGAAGCTAGGCATCGAGATCCAGCTCTGAGCAAACATCTTGGCCCGCCTCCAACGGGCGGGCCTTTCGAACCATTTTTTAAAAGGTTTCCAACCATTCAGGTCAAGGACGAACTCGCCTCAACCTGAGGTAATCGACCTGCTTCTTGGTGACCCTGGCGAAGAGTATGTCCTTCTTGACCCCGTGAGCGAGGCGGACCGCCCTGGAGATCTCCGGCCATATGGTCCGGTAGTCCCAATGCACCGCGTGCACCAGGTACTTGGAGTGGTGGCCGTCTGGACTGCCGTCGTAGACGCGGAAGTGCGAGCCGTACTTGAACCCGGTCTTGACCACTAGGCCCCTTTTCCTCAGGTCGTCGTAGGCCCGGAGGCGGAGCTCGAAGTCGGGCTGGATCTGCTCAGCCTTCTTCTTGAAGGCGCCGAGCGTCATGCGCTTGCCCGAGGCCGCGTAATGGACGACGACGATGTCCTGCTCCATCAGGTAGGCTGCCTCGATTAGGGACAGCTGGAGCGTCCTCCCGATCTTCTTGCCGAAGAAGCCCTGGGCGTACAGCTCGCCTCCCTTGTCCTCGTCCATGACCATGGCGCGATCCTCGAACAGAGAGGCCTCGACCTGGGTCGTTGGCGATGGCAGGGGCGCGCCCTGCGGTGCCCCGGTGGAGGCCCGATAGTAGGTCAGGTCCCCCTCCTCGTCGACCACTGCCAGAAGAAGCTCCTTCCTGGTGTTCTCCGAGCGCTCGGCCTCCTCGAAGAGGTTGCGCATGACGCAGGCAGCCCTCTCGGAAATGGCCAGCACATAGTACTTGGTAGGTGCGTTGGAAGGTGTTCCCCCGCGAGGGAAGACGCGAAAATCGAACTCCCCCGCGTCCGATTTGACCACATATCCCCTCTGCCTTAGATCTCGATACACGATGTAGAGTATCTCGAAGCCCTCGCCGTGTTTGGAGGCGGCCATTATGAGCTCTTCCAAGGTGACATTCCGGCCTTCACTGTGGACGACTATGCGGTCCGTCTCCACCAGATAGATCGTCTCGAGCAGGTCGAGCTCCAACCCGCCGCCGCTCTGAGGATAGCCATAATATCCTTTGTTATAGATCTGGCTGGCCTCGGCCTGGTCCTTGATGACCACGCTGTCACCAATGAGCTCTCCTGACATGCGGCCACCAATCCACAAGGGGTAGATATATACTGTCGTGGCTCCCCGGCGCGGTCCTCCCAAGGCCCGCCTCTAGTTCGCATCGTTCGGGCGCCCTCGTGAAAACGTTAAAATATTGATATCATGCTAAATGTTATCAACCTAAGGTTGTAAACGGTGTTCCCATGCCTAATCTGAAGGACCTCGACATGATGCTCTCCGTGATAGAGAACCCTACGAGGAGGAGGATCCTCGAGGCCATTGTCAGGGAGCCGCACTACCCCTTGCAGCTCTCCCGCGAGCTAGGCATGAGCCAACAGGCCATAATGAAGCATCTCAAGGTTCTGGAGGACTATGCCTTGGTACGAAGCTTCCCCGAGCAGAGCGACCAAGGTGGACCTTCGAGGAAGATCTACGTCCCAACCACCAAATTCACCATCATCGTTGACTTCGGGCCAGGCCTATTCGACACGACCTTCGTCAAGCTGGCCATGGAGGCGATGCAATGGCCGAGGCTTTCGAACAGGATTTATGAGGGCCCAGAGGAGCTGCCGGATATCGGGGAGAGGGTGCTGGAGATAAGGGAGCACCTGGCCAAGATTGACCTGGAGCTCGAGGCGCTGCAAAGGAAGCGAGAGAAGCTCATCGAGAGGAAGGAGGGGACCCTTGAGGAGGCAGCGGGGATCATAGAGGGGAGCGTCGAGGATTACCAGACCAGACGCATAATCTACGAGTTCGTGCAGAGCCCCACGCTATCCGCCCTGGAGATCGCCGAGGAACTGGGTCTGAGGGACAGGAACGTGGAGGACATTATCAAGAAGCTTAAGGACCAGAGATCGAGCAAAGGAGGGATTTGATGAGCGATAGCGACAAGAAGATGCAGCTGGACAAGTACGGGAAACAGATAGCCAAGCTTTTGGACGACATGGGCAAGGAGATGGAGAAGGCCGCCAACACCATCGGGAAGATGGGTGAGGAGGTCTACGACAGCATGCCTCCCAAGGCCAAGTCGGTGAAGAAGGACGTGGACAACGTCATCGACGTGGTGGCCGACAACCTGAAGCAGGACCTTCCCAAGATCCAGAAGAACATGGAGAGCATGGCCAAGAGGATGAGCCAATATGCCGATGACATCCAGAAGGCTATGAAAGGCGAGAAGAAATAAAATATATATAGAAGAACTAACAGTAACTCGAGGCTAGGTTGTTAACCTAAGGTTGATATCTTGACGAACAAAGAAGAGGTGAACGGAATGGCTGAAGAGAGGAAGAGCAGAGAGGATTGGTTCCCAATGAGGTACTTTGGACCGATGCCGTCAAGGATTGCGGCACCAAACGGGCTGCTCCGCGAGATGGAGCGGATGTTGGAGGAGTTCAACGAGGACTTCGACTACCCCCTGTGGCCGTCGATGTTGACCTCCCCGCCAAGGTTCCCGGCGATCGATGTCAAGGAGGACAAGAACGAGTACGTGGTAATGGCTGACCTCCCTGGTATGAGCAAGGAGGAGGTCAACGTCATGGTCGGAGACGGCGTCCTCGACATCTCGGCGAAGAGGGAGAAGGAATCGGAGGAAGAAAAGGAGGGCTACATCCGCAAGGAGCGTGGCTACTACAGCTTCCACCGGCGGCTGGCATTGCCCGATGACGCGGACGAGGAGGGCTTGGAGGCCAGGCTTGAGGACGGCGTCCTGAGGCTCACCTTGCCCAAGAAGAAGAAAGAGGAGAAGGAGACCAAGAAGAAGGTCGATGTCAAGTAGGCCTCCTACCTCGAAACCCTAGCAGAATTCGAATTCAACAAGGAAAGGAATCAGGAAATGGACAAATCGGAGAAGGTGCTCAAGGTAGCCGAGGCCAAGTCCAAGGATGCTGGCCGCGGCATCGCCAGGGTGGACCCCGCGGTCATGGAGGTCCTTGGCCTGACCCCAGGCGACGTGGTCCAGATCGAGGGCAAGAAGAGGACCGTGGCCATCGTCTGGCCAGGATATCCAGAGGACGCCAACCGCGGCCTGATCCGCGTCGATGGGACGGTGCGCAGGAACGCCGAGGCCAGCATCGACGAGAAGGTCGCCATCCGCAAGGTCGTGGTGAAGGAGGCGCAGAAGATCACCTTCGCCCCGACCGAGCAGCTGCGCATCATGGGCGGGGAGGACTACCTCTCCCAGGCGCTCGAAGGAAGGGCGGTCACCCGCGGAGACGTCATCGAGATAAACGTCATGGGCCGGAGGATCGACCTAGTCGTGATCTCTTACCAGCCAGGGTCAGACGCGGTCCTGGTCCAGCGCGAGACCGAGGTCAAGATCAGCGAGAAGCCGGTGAAGGAGTCCCAGAGCCGTGTCCCCAAGGTCACATACGAGGACATCGGCGGGCTGGGCGACGAGGTCCGCAAGGTCAGGGAGATGATCGAGCTGCCGTTGAAGCACCCAGAGCTGTTCGAGCGCCTGGGCGTCGAGGCTCCCAAGGGCGTCCTTCTCCATGGCCCGCCGGGAACGGGCAAGACCCTGCTGGCCAAGGCGGTGGCGGGAGAGACCAACGCCAACTTCGTGTCCATCGGCGGGCCGGAGGTCATGAGCAAGTTCTACGGCGAGTCCGAGGAGCGCCTGCGGGAGATATTCAAGCAGGCGGCGGAGAACGCTCCCTCCATCATATTCATAGACGAGATCGATTCGCTGGCCCCCAAGCGGGACGAGGTCACCGGCGAGACGGAGCGCAGGGTCGTGGCCCAGCTGCTGGCCCTGATGGACGGCCTAGAGGCGCGCGGGAAGGTCGTGGTCATCGGGGCCACCAACCGCCCCAACGCCCTCGACCCCGCCATCCGCAGGCCGGGCCGGTTCGATCGCGAGATCGAGATCAACATCCCCAACCGGAACGGCCGGCTGGAGATCCTCCAGATCCACACCCGGGGCATGCCCCTCTCCGATGATGTGGACCTGGAGCGGCTGGCCGACCTGACGCACGGCTATGCTGGCGCCGACCTGTCCGCGCTGGTCAAGGAGGCGGCCATGCGCTCCCTGCGCAGGATCATCCCGGAGCTGGACCTGGAGCTGGAGGTCATACCTATGGAAGTGCTGAACAAGCTCCAGGTGATCAGGGACGACTTCTTCTCCGCCCTGAGGGAGATGCAGCCCTCCACCTTGCGCGAGGTGCTGATCGAGAGGCCGAACGTGCATTGGGACGAGATCGGCGGGCTGGAGAGCGCCAAGCGCGAGCTGCGCGAGGCCGTGGAATGGCCGCTGAAGTACGGCAACGTCTTCGAGTACATGAACGCCACCCCGCCCAAGGGCATATTGCTCTATGGCCCGCCTGGCACCGGCAAGACCCTTCTGGCCAAGGCGGTGGCGACGGAGTCGGAGGCGAACTTCATCAACATTAAGGGACCTGAGTTCCTGTCCAAGTGGGTCGGGGAGTCGGAGAAGGCGGTGCGGGAGACCTTCCGGAAGGCCAGGACCGCAGCCCCATGCATCATCTTCCTGGACGAGCTCGACGCCGTCGCTCCCACCAGAGGGGGCGAGGCCGATTCGCACGTGACGGAGAGGGTGATCTCCCAGATGCTCACGGAGATGGACGGACTGGAGTCGCTGCACAACGTGATTATTATCGCGGCCACCAACCGCCCGGACATGCTCGATCCCGCTCTGCTCAGGCCAGGCCGGTTCGACCGCTTGGTCAAGATAACGGCGCCCGACCTCGAGGCCAGGAAGCAGATCCTGAAGGTGCACATGAAGGGCAAGCCCTTGGCCGCGGACGTGGACGCGGACGAAGATCGCCAAGAGGACGGACGGCTACACCGGCGCCGACCTCTATGCGGTGGTCAACGAGGCCATCATGCTGACCATCCGCAGGATGGTGGCCAAGGGCAAGGACCTCAAGAGCGACTCGCTGAAGAAGGAGAAGGTGCCGATGGCATGCTTCAACGAGGCCTTGCAGAAGGTCCGTCCCGTGTCCAGGGGCGAGCTGGGCAAGTACGAGCGCATCGTGAAGGACTTTGAGTACGTGAGGTGATGAGGACGCCCAGGAGCAAGAGGAAGGACGACTGGGACGACGTGTTCGAGGGCTTCGACGCTGACATGGCGGAGATGCGCGAGCGCATGGACGAGCTGCTGGAGCGCATGATGTCCGGGGGTGTCTCCGAGGCCAGGGACCCCCTGATATACGGGATTTCCATGCGGGTAAGGCCCGATGGCGAACCCCTGATCCATGAGTTCGGCAACGCTGGGCAGGCTGCGCTCTCCGATGCCGTGCTTCCCGTGCGCGAGCCCCTCACCGACATCAGGGAGGACGCGGACAAGGTCACGGTGATAATGGAGCTGCCTGGGGTGGACAAGAAGGACATCAAGGTCACGGCCGAGGATCGATACCTGGACCTGGAGGTCGATTCCCCCGAGAAGCGCTACACCAAGCACCTGGAGCTCCCATGCAACGTGATGCCCGACTCGGCCAAGGCCAACTACAAGAACGGGGTGCTGGAGGTCGTGTTGAGGCGCCCAGCATCGAAGAGAAGGCGCAAGACCGTCCAGGTGGATTGATCTCAACGGCAGAGGGCGCCCCCATCCCTCCCCTGCCCTCTTTTTCTTTTTCCTTGACGAAGTAGAGCGACTGGAGCCGATCGCTGCTTGGCATACTTTTATGTAGGTGCGTATACTGCTAAGGATTGTGCACCGGGAAGAGCTCATCGCTCGCGTGCGCGAGGTGCTGGCACGCGCAGGCTTCTACGTCTCCAAGCCGCTGAACATGCGCAGCATCTCCTTCGATATTGTCGCACGACGGGACCGCATCCTGCTCATCATCAAGATTCTTTCCAACGTTGACGCGTTCAACAAGGAGAACGCCGAGGAGATGAAGACCTTGGCCGAGGCGCTGCAGGCATCCCCGATAATGATCGGCGAGAGGACTGGTTCTGGCGATATCGAGGAAGGCATCGTCTACTCGCGCTTCAACGTGCCCATCATCAACCTGCAGACCCTCAGCGACTACATGCTGGAGGGCGTGCCCCCGTTCATCTTCGCCGCGCCTGGCGGTTTGTACGTGAAGCTGGACAGCCAGGTCCTGAAGGAGATCCGCGAGGAGCGGGGCATAAGCCTAGGGAACCTAGCCGAGGTGGCCGGGGTCTCCCGCCGCACCATCCAGATGTATGAGGGCGGCATGGGGGCCATGATCGAGGTCGCTCTGCGCTTGGAGGATTTCCTAAAGGAGCCGCTGGTGATGCCGGTGGACCCCTTCGAGTACAAGACCGAGGACCGCGAGAGGTACTTCGAGCTCAAGGCAGCGGATGAGTTCAGCAAACAGGTTTTCGAGCGGCTGGTGGCTCTTGGCTTCTCCGTGGTCCCTACCTGCAAGGCGCCCTTCGAGGCCTTAGCCCGGGACCATAGGGTGCTGATCCTCACTGGCATGGGGCAGGACGAGAGCAGGCTCATGGAGAAGGCGAAGACCGTCTCCGACCTTTCCAAGGTCACGGAGCATCGTTCGGTCATATTCATCGAGAGGATCAGGAGCAGGGACCATATCGAGGGGACCGCCCTGGTAGGAAGGGATGAGCTGAGGAAGATGGGAGAGACGGACAAATTCTTCAATCTGGTCTCAAAGAGAAGTGAACCCAATGCGAAGCGTTGAGGTCAACAGCTCCCGCATCTATGTCCTCGGCGTTGTGAAGGGTCTAGTGAGCGAGGAGAAAAAGGTCGAATCAGCGATCGAAAGGGTCTCACCAGATGCAATCGGCCTCTCTATCTCCAAGGAACAGTTAGCAGCACTGCGCTCACGGGAATCATGGGGCGAGTACGAGCTCTCTCCCTTGGAATCTGCGTACAAGACATTGATGGAGGAGTTCGGGGAGGTCAGACTACCTTCGCCCGCGTTCGTCAAGGCTTTGGAGCTCGGGGCATCTTTGAAGGTCCCGGTGATCCCGATCGACATGAACGACCTCGAGTACACCGAGACTTACTGTGAGAAGGTGGGGGCAATGGACCTGGTGCGCGAGGGCGCCTTCTCCAAATCTGTTCGTCGAAAGAAGTTCGATGGCTCTTCACCTGAGGATTTGGCCGAAGATTGGGATCGTAGAGTTAACAAAGCCAAGGGCTTTCAGGAGTTGGAGGTAGAGAGGGTGAAGCACATGGCGATTACCTTGACGAGGATGACCTCTCGATACCAGGATATTCTTGCCTTGGTGGATTATGAGAGGTCGAACCAGATAATCAAACGCCTAGGCAATTGAAGACTGTTAAAAATGACATTTCATGTTGTCCTTTTTTGGCTGGGAAGGAAAAATGAAAAGAAGTAAGAAGGGCAACGCTAGATTGCCCGATTTCTGCATGCAACGTGCCTTAGCTTGTCTGCAGCCTCCCCAAATCACAGTCCTGTATGACCGTCAGACCGGTCACGTCATCCACTAGATATGTCTGCCATCCTGTCGGTGTTCCTTGGTAGTTCGTATAGAGCCAAATCCTAGCCGAGGTGATTACCACCAAGTCAGTACGGCCATTGCTGTCCACATCTCCGGCCATTGACCTGATAATGGTACCGGAGATGTTGAAGATCGAGTAGTCTTCAACGTACACACCAGTACCAGCGTTATATCTTATCACATAGACCGTGCTCGCTGTAGAGACCATTATATCCAATCTGGCTTTTGATGGCGAGTCAAAGAACTTCCCCGCCTGCGCGCTTATTACGCTGCCATATTTGGCATTGGCAGTGACAATTGGGGTGCCAAGGCTCGTGAATACGTCCCCACCAATATTCAGACCTACATAGATCCTTCCCTTGTTGGTGGAGTCCTTAGTGACGACAAGGAGGTCGTTCGATCCGTCCTTATTGATGTCAGCCACGTCGAGGGCTAGCACCTCGACCCCTATCACTGAGACAGGAGCTAGCGTCCTGACGCTCATCTGTCCTACTCTTATCCAATTGAGGGATGGGTTGGATGAGCTCCTCACGGAATCATAGACCTTGATGTAGATTAGGCCGCTTGTTGCCGCCGGCAAGACAACTGTATACTTATCCATCGGAAGGTTGGTGTCGATCACAGTCACCAAATTGGTGAATGTAACGTTGTCTTCTGAATAAGCGAACCTCAAGGTGTCCGTATCAATGGCTGTCGATCTAAGGCCATACACCTCGAAGGTGTGAGCCGACCCGGTACGTACATCAATGGTCCAGATGTGCTCCAATTGATCTCCGAGCGTATAGGTAATGTTTATGGACCAGTAGTCAAAGTCGACATAACTGTTTGCAATATTATTTGTAAACGATGTTAAGAGATATTGTAGGTTAGTTGGTTTGTTCCCAAGCAGCGTCTTGACATCGCTCGTTATGTCCTTCTGAAGGACCTGGTAGGCTCCACCGGTGTCGCTTATCTGAAGGATGTCGTGGGATGTCCAAACCATGCCGCTTTGGCTCCACCATCTTATGTAATCACCGCCTGAATAATTGGTGGTCTTTACCATGGCATTGAACGTGACCGTATAGTTCGGATATATGTCGTAGAGGCCGGTGGCGTCCCATAGCTTTACCTCGGCGGTCTTAGCAAAATTCACGGTGTATGGGGTGTCGTCCTCATTCTGAAGGTCACTGATTTCGTCGGTAGTAACTGAATCATTAGAACCTTTCGATGTTGGATAGCTTTTCGTGAATTCTTGGATGAGTTCTTCGGTTATCTGCTGATATACACCATCGTCTTGGTAGGTGTTCGCTGTGTTCAGGTATGTCCCAACCACCATTCCACTGATGTTGGCGTCTGATTCAGCGAAATTGAATATGTCAGCAGTCGTCCCGGAAACGCTTGTTGGGTTCCATGATGTGCCTGTTCCCATGGCGTTCTTATATACCGTAACAATCCCGTTAGCCCTGCCAGCGATGACGTCCAATGATCTGTTGACATCGTTGCCAGGTGTGCCGACAGCGTCCATATCGGCAATCTTCAGCGCGGTGACGCCGTTGTCCTTCCCCGCATAATCACCTATCTTTAGCGAGGACCAGATGCCGTCGTTGCGATAAAGCCATACTGCATTGTTGAGTTTATTTCCACTATAGCCTATGACGACATCGAGATCGTTATCAAGGTCGATGTTCCCTATGGCCATTTCAGATGGTATTTCTGTAAGGGCCGCAATATTGTACCTTACCCATCCACTTCCAGTATTCTTGTACCATGATAAAAATATTCCAGGATCTCCTTTTGTGACATATCTAACTGCCACGATGTCCGATTTACCATCCTGGTCAATATCTCCAGTTCTCACCAATCTGACATCTGGATCATAGGCAATCTTATCACTAGAAATTTCAATCAAATCGGGTGGGCTCCATTGGTTGTCGTTCTTATAATAGAACATTGAGGCTGGAGAAGTGTATCTTCCACCATTCTGCAATAGGCCAGCGACGACGATGTCAGCCTTCATTTTTGGAGCTGTTACATTGATTAAATAGGTGAGCAAGTAGGTTTCGCTGCCTGCTTTGAACATATCATATCTCAGGTTGTAACTATTCTTCCCTGGAATCCAGGTAGCCCCATCGGTGGCGTTCTGTAGGTTTATCTCAAAGCGATAGGAATTAGTCGGCGTCACCAAATTCCAGACGTTGCTGACCGGTCCATTCCATGCAGAGGGTTGGACACCCGCTGAACCTGCTGGTGGCGTCCTTTTCACTTGGGAGTTCCAGAAAAAGTCGCGGATTTCGATGTCTCCGCCGTATTGGTACCATATGCCGCCATACTTGTTCATGATCTCGACATAGATTACGTCCGTTGTGTTGAATTCAGTTGATGGTTTAGTAAAAGCTGCGTCTTTATATGTAACAATACTCGGGTATGGAGATGGCGAGCCCACCTTGATCATATCATTTGCGAAGAAGATGTTGTTCGGGACCCAGCTGTCCCTGAGTTGCATCTGAAGTTGATAATATGCGTGATTGGATATAAGATCTGTATCTACTGAGATGTTGTAGATATAGTAGCCAGATATGAACCCGTATCTTACAAAGGTCTCGGTCGGGCTGGAGACTTGGGGAATTACATCCTTAGAGGTCTGGTCCATTACGAGAAAGACGTTCTCCACGTTCAGATTGACAAGGTACTTGCTAACCACGACGACGACAGCCACTTGGCCATGTGTGAATGTCCTGTCTGGAGTGGCATTGAACTTATTTACCTGCCAGTCACTCCATTCGAATATGTTGAATCCTTGAAGTCCGCTCATGTTGATGTTAAGGGGAGGCTCACCTGTGTCGCCACCCCCAAATGTATTGTTATTCCAATAGGTGTTTGAAGATGTGGCAGTGATGGTCAAGGTAATTTGACCCGAAGCCATATTCCCGACGATGTCCGCACAGCTTACCACGACGACTGCTCCATTCCAATCGAGATCCGCTTCGTACGCGCCGACGGTGAAGATACCGTCGTCGTTGCTGTCAGTCATTTGGACGCTCGCACCCTTTCCAATCGTAGTCAAATCGATGTTTACGCTGCTGGTATCGAGATCATTATCGAGGTCTACGATTTGGACATAGAAACTGAAATCCGAACCCTCGTAGGTGGGCGAAGGAGTGGTCCCTCTTGCACCGATGATCGGCGCGGTATTAGCAGTGGCGCTGCCTACGACATTAGCAGAAAAGACCAAGGAATTCTTTTCCTTATCAGTGATTATTACGGAAATTCTTAGCTTGTACATGTTTGGATCTAAAGACGCATCATATTTGTAAGAGAAGGTCTCTCCGATTGCCCACCTATCCCCTACACTACTTACGAGTACGGTGGATGGAATGATGTACTTAGTATCATTAACGTAGAACCAGAGCCCGGTGTCGTTGCTGATCAATTCTTGCCCCCCCTTGTGGGTCAGATTGACCTGGACTTCGGTTGTGCTTGGTAGATATTCCACGGAAGGGGTGAAATCGGCATAGGTGTTCTCTTGCGGGGACGGCATCTGCCCCACGAAGATCATGATGCTGGAGAACAATGTGACGGTGATTGCCAATATGAGGATGTTCGCAATGATATCCGAGACACCCTTCTTGCTGTTACGCAACTTGCGCTTGAACTTACCCATCCTTAGACCTCCGATGTATCGTGGGAGCATTTGCTCTTGACTACTGAAAGTACCCCCAGTTGCATATATAACCGTTATGTGGTAATTACCCTATTACGAATCCTCAGAATGCGCTATCCTAGGTGAATTGCAGAAAATCTGGATGTTTTCATTTTTGATTTCAATAATACTCTAGAATTATCTTTTTAGATAGACGATTAGAAAGTTAGATATCGCCTTGCGCAGAGTTCCTTGGGATGCTCCAGGTCTCCCCTAAGGACCGGGCGATCCTTCACCTCTATGATTCCCGCTCCCATCTCACCGAGCGACCGAGCGAGGCTTTGACCCAGCAGGGCGTCGCCTCCGCCTTGAAGATGAACCGCACCCACATCACCAGGGTCCTTAAGCCCCTCATCGATGCGGGCTTGGTGGAGGTCGGCAAGGGAAGGTTGGAGGGGGCCGATAGGAAGCTTACTTATTATCTGCTGACCCCGACCGGCCTCTCGCGCGTCAAGGAGATACTCAGCACCATCGGCGATGAGGAGCTGGAGATTGTAGAGGGGGGCAAGAAGGTGCGGCGACGGGTCAGGGAGGTCCTGGCCGCCCACCCCTACCTTCGCACCTTGGAGGTCGTGGATTCGATAGGGGGGGTCCTGCGCCCTCAAGCTCCAGGTAAACGATTGATAACCTCCGATTCGAAGTTGGAGGTCGGGGATTTCTTCGGAAGGGGAGAGCAGCTAGCAGCAGCTGCGGATTTCCTGAATGGCAAGGGAGTGGTGCTCGCCGTATACGCCAATCATGGTTATGGTTCGTCCACCTTCATGAAGAAGGTGGCGCTCGACCTCTTCGACGGCTCGGTCCTTTGGCATGATCTGGGCCGAGAAGGCGGTCCGGAGCGCCTCAAATTGGATTTGGAGAGCTTCTCTCTAGCCTTAGGGGTCGGCGGTGGCATCGACGGCCTGAAGGGCGAGAAGGCATTGCTCTGCCTAGACAACTACAGGAACGTGAGCGAGAGCCTGGTAGATATGCTCGTTGACCTCGTCGCTAGATTGCGAGGGGGCCGGTGCAAGCTGGCGGTGGCCATGAGGGAGGAGACCCCTTCATATGACCGGTTCTATCTCCGCCCTGATGTGCTCTCTGGGGACGTTACGGAGGTAAGGATGCACCGCTTCGACGAGGCGACGGCACGCGAGCTACTGGGCCAGGATCTAGATGACGAGGCTTTCCAGCTCATCTATATGCTCACCCGCGGTCAACCCCTGGCATTGGACATGGTGAGGCGAGGCGACGCCGAGGGGCTTAAGAGCATTCGTCTGAGCGAGGAGGTACGTTTCCTGATGTACCTCCGTACGCGCAGAAAGGGAAGCGCAAAGAGCAATTAGAGGGGGCGCTCATTGCGATGCCGTGCGCCCTGAGCTCTTCCTGTATGTGCTGGCCGCGGCGATGATCGTCGCGGGTGTGGTCGTTTCCTATATCGTGGACATCCCGGTGGTCGGGCTGGGATTCTTCATCATGGGCGTGCTGCTTTTCTTGCTCCCGTCCATGCGCAAGCCTGACCGGCGGCCTTAATACTCGACTCCTGGTCGGGCGTCGATGCCTGAATCGTACGGATGCTTCAGCACCTTCATCTCCGTCACCAGATCGGCGGCATTGACGAACTCCTTGGGAGCGTACCGGCCGGTCAGGATGACCTCGACCTTGCCTCTGGAGCGGACCACCTCGAGGACCTGTTTCGGATCAAGGAGGCCGAAGTCCGTGGCCACGTTGACCTCGTCTAGTATCACTATTTCATAGTTCCCGGATGTGAGCGCTTCCTTGGCCTTGGCCAGGGCGGCGAGCGCCAGGCGCTCGTCCTCTGGTGTGTGCTTCTCCCTCCCCAACCATTTCCCGCTCCCGAACTGGAAGAGGTCGATCCCCTTGAGCTTCCTGACGGCCACCACCTCGCCGTAGTCCTCGCCGCACTTCATGAACTGGATGATGCAGACCCTCAGCCCTCTCCCCCATGCCCTCAATGCAAGGCCGAAGGCCGCGGTGGTCTTGCCCTTCCCCTCTCCAGTGTAGACTTGCATCAGTCCTAGGTCCGCCATGTTCTCAAGCTCCAATGTCGTCCTCGGTAAAAATACGATGCGACCGGGGCGGGATTTATGCTAGGCAAAGCGGATTGGGGCACGTGTTGGAGATCGAGATCAAAGCCCCTTGCCCGGACCTGCCGATGCTGGAGTCGAAGCTCAAGGCCATGGGTGCCAGGGACTTTGGGAGGCTGTTCCAGAAGGACGTGTACTACTCCCACCCCGACCGCGATTTCGGCCAGACGGACGAGGCGCTCAGGCTCAGGGTGGAGAACGACCTGACCCTGGTAACTTACAAGGGCCCGAAACTGGACGCGGGGAGCAAGACCCGCGAGGAGCTGGAGGTGTCGCTGGGCAACCCCGAGACCTTCGCCAAGATACTGGAGAGGCTGGGCTTCGAGCCAGTGATGCAGATCTCGAAGCAGAGGAGGATCTACGGCATCAGGGGGGTCAGCGTCTGCCTCGATCAGGTGGAGGGGCTGGGCGATTACGTGGAGTTCGAGTTCGAGGGCGAGGACCTGGAAGAAGGCAGGTCGCGGATCCTCGGCCTTATGAAAGAGCTCGATGTCGAGGGCAACGAAAGAAGGTCCTACCTCGAGCTGATCATGGAGAAGGGAAGGAAGAAGAAAAGGCAATAGCCAGATGGTTCAAAGGCTCTTTATCTTGGCAATGACGAACTCCTTGATCTTGTCGTCGTCGGGGATCGTCACGGACTTCTTGAAGCGCTCCGTGCCGTCCGGAAGATAGTACCCCCTGGAGAGAGATATGAACTCGTTCTCCCCGTCACCGGTGATCGCCTTCTTCCTGGCGACCTCGATGAAATTGTTACGCCCGAAGGGTATCTTTTCAGCGCTGATGGTTATAAAATCCACCTTCTTGCCGTTCGACTCGTCGTCCATTGCCTTGCCTCCTAAGCCGGTACCTCGAAAGACGTCGGTTCGATAATAAAAGTTTCCATTAACCTGAGCTCCACGATCCTGAAGGCCAGTATGCTGGATGGTTATTTTTCGGCGCGCGTGGAGTCGGTTGGTGCGGAAAGACAGTGTAGAAGAATAGATATATGAAATTTGGAATTGCACGGGGTATGACCGAGCCGGGGGAGGCCGTACCGCCCCCAATTACCATGAGATATTGCCCAGGCTGTGGCAGGCCCTTGAATGAGGTCGACCGCTTCTGCCCCTACTGCGGCAGGTCATTGGTCCCACAACCCCCCATCTATCCTCCCGTCTCCTACTACAAACCGCCCTCGACGCTCGAATCCATCATGAAGTTCGGGCGGCTGGTGACCCTGATCGCCCTAGCAGCGCTGGTTGGCCTGGTCTTCGTCAACGTCATCATCCTGGCCTGGAGCCCCACTATCGTGCTCCCTGAGGTCGGTCCAGATGTTGGCACTGTCATGTTCATCATCGTTCCATGGGCCGACCCTCTCGTGGGCCTGTTCGCATTGACGGGCTGGTCATTTAGCCTGTACCATATTCTATTGGTATTCATCATCTCGGCTTCCTTCGCCTGGATGCTCTTGGTGAGCGTCGATACTCTGAAGAAGGAGCTGAGCCTCGAGAAGCCGAAGGAGGGGCACAGCCCGCTCTGGACCATAGGGACGGTCTTCTTCGCCGTGCTGGCATTCAATTTCATCTACGCTCTACTGCTGACGCTCTTCAACGTGGAGATCACCACCCCGGACTTCGAGAGCGAGGAGCTCTGGCAGCTCCTCCACAGCCTGGCCAACGCCTCGGTCTGGGAGGAGCTGGTAACTCGCGTCCTGTACATCGGGGTGCCGTTATTGCTCATCGACCTCGCCTATCACAAGAGGAGGAAGCTGAGGCGATACTTCCTCGGAGGGGGGTTCGAGTTCGGGGGCATAGAGCTGGCTTTGATATGGGTCTCCGCCGGCATCTTCGCCCTCGGCCACACCGTATACTGGGATGCTTGGAAGGTCATACCGGTCTGGATCGCCGGGCTCGCCTTCGGCTACCTCTTCCTGAGGCTCGGCCTGTACGCCTGCATTATGCTGCACTTCATGGTCGATTACCTTTCCGTGCCGATGGACATCGCCCCTGGATCAACGGCCATCGTCCTGCTCCTAGGATTGCTGATCCTGTTCTGGGACCTCTTGGGGAGCGTGTACATCCTGGCCTACAGCAAGCGCATGTTCGACTTCCTGTTGGGGAAGTCGTCCACCACGAAGACCGTTCAACCTTTGGGACCGACGCCCAGTCCAGCGCCGATGGCCTCTCCACCGCCCCAGCAGCTGCCGATGCCCGTGCCGCCGTCCCCCCTCCTCCTGCTGCCAGGTCCCACAAGGACGGCTTCTACAGCTGCACGAGGTGCGGGAACACCGAGGCGCGTTTCGTGGACGGTAAGTTAGAATGCACGCGCTGCGGGCACAAGGAATGATCAGAGGGCGGCGAGTATGGAGCTCAGCCGGTCGCGGGATTCGACGGCCTCCTTCAGGCTGCGCGCCTCGATGACGTAGCGCCCCTGGTAATCGGACAAAGCGGAGAGCGCCTTCTTGAAATCGATGTTGCCCTCTCCCACCACCAGGTGCTGGTCCCTCTCCCCCAGGTTGTCATGGAGGTGGACGTTGATGAAGCGCTTCTTGTGCGCCAGGAAGGCGTCGATCTTGCCCATGGTGTTGGCGTGGCCGATGTCGAAGCATATGCCGAGGTCGAAGGAGCCTAGGAGCTGGAGCAACTCCTCGGGCGTGCGCCCCATGGTCAGAGGCCCCATGTTGGGCATGTTCTCCAGGGCCACCTTGACGCCCAGGTCCCGGGCCACCGATTCGATGTAGGAGAGCGATTCGAGGGTCGTCTGGATGACCCTTGGCTTCTCGATCATTCCCGCGGGCGAGTAGAATCCGGGGTGGACGGTCAGCAGACCGATCTCCATGCGCCGCGCCGCCTTGATGGAGTTCACTATCTCCCTCAGCGAGGTCTCGCGCACCCTCTCGTTGAGCGAGCCGATGTTGATGTCGCTCAGAGGGGCGTGGGCCGAGAAGCTTAGGTCGTAGGAGGAGCTAGTATCCAGGAACTGGTAGACCAGGTTGGGCAGGAAGTGCCTCCCCTCCCCGACTATCTCCCAGGCGTCGAACTCCTTGCTCACGAAGCCGAAGGCCTCATCGAAATCCAGAATGGAAAGCACGGGCGCGGACACTGCGATCATCTCGGTACCTCCTCTCCGTTGGCGGTGACAGGGGCGACCTCGTCTATCAGGGACTCGAGGTCCTGGTCCTCGATCGCCACCTGGATTCCTCCCAGCGCGACCTTGCCATCAAGGAAGCTGACCTTCCCCGAGAGCGCGGCCTGCTTGTTCAGCGAGAAGCTGGTCGTCGTCCCGCTCGTCCCTCGGAGCATGACGCCGCGCGTCGCGTCGAGGATGCGGTGGTTGCGGACCAGCTCCTTGAAGCGGCCCAGGTCCCCGGTCCTAGCAACGATGCCGTCGGCTGACCTCTCCACCTCGCTGCCAGGGAAGAGTCTGAGGACCGCCATCTCCACCTTCGCTGGGTCCTCCGTGGGGAAGCATCTCGCCTTCGCCGTGACCAGATCCATGATGCGCTCGGCATCCGAGAAGAAGTATTTAAAAGGACTCGTCACATGATGCTAGGCTGATCATGAGGGACCAGGTTCTAGCGGCATTGATCGAGGAGGGCGTGTTCCTCTCGCCCGACGCCGTCGACTTCGTTTTGGGGCAGAGCAATCCCTTGAGCTTTGTACGGAAGGCGGTAGAGGTCATGCCCCAGATGCCCTTGGTGATCACCATCCAGGACATACGCGACGCATACTGCCTCACTTCGACCAAGGGCTCCTGCCCGCCGACCCCCTCCCCGCCCCCGGTCAGGAGGGGCGAGGTCAAGGTGCTCAAGGACATCACCGGCAACTCGACCTGCGAGGGCAACATCATCGATTTCGCCCGTTACTTCAACGACCGCTTCCAGAGCATCAGGCGCATCTTGGTGCGGCGCCGGGAGCTGGTGGGATGCGTGCCGATCTCCAGGGCCATGCAGCTGGAGCGGGAGGTGCGCTGCATCGGCATCGTCAACGACGTCCGCACCACCAAGAACGGCCACAAGATGCTGGAGATCGAGGACGAGGAGGGCAAGGGGCTGGTGCTCATCACCAAGGAGTCCCCTTTGATCGACGAGCAGGTCATCCAGGACGAGGTCCTCGGGATCGTCGGCAAGGTGGCGAAGAAGGGAGGGATGATCGTGGCCAACGAGATCATCCGCCCGGACGTGCCCATCGCCGGCAGCATGGCTCCCTCCGACTCCAGCGCCCAGATCGCCTTCCTCTCCGACATCCACGTTGGAAGCATAACCTTCCTGAGGGAGAAGTGGGAGCGGATGACCGCCTGGACCAGGGCCCAGGCCAAGAAGGAGGGCCTGGGCTACGTCCTCGTCCCAGGGGATTGCGTCGATGGCATCGGCATCTTCCCCGACCAGGAGGAGGAGCTGGAGATCGAGGACGTCTTCGACCAATACCGCCTTCTGGCCGAGCTGCTCAAGGAGCTCCCCGACCACATCCAGATAATATTGCAGCCCGGCAACCATGACGCGGTGAGGCTGGCCGAGCCTCAGCCGGCCTTCAGCGAGGAGATCGCCCGCCTGTTCGACTCCTCGGTCCTGATGGTTGGCAACCCCTGCTATCTGGAGGTGGAGGGCAGGGTCATACTCTCCTACCACGGCAAGAGCATGGACGACCTGGTGAACGCCATCCAGGGGCTGACTTACAATCGTCCCTTGGATGCCATGAAGGAGATGTTGAGGAGGCGGCACCTCGCGCCGATCTACGGGGGCAAGACGGCCATCGCCCCGGAGAAGAAGGACCACCTGGTCATCGAGCAGGTTCCGGACATCTTCGTCACCGGGCATGTGCACAGCGCAGGCATCTCCGAGTATAGGGGGGTCAGGCTGATCAACGCTTCGACCTGGCAGGACCAGACCTCCTTCCAGAGGATGCATAACTTCGTACCCGATCCGGCCAAGGTGCCGATGGTGCACCTGGGCACTGGAAAATACACGATGAAGGACTTCAACTGATCCTACTAGATGTCGCCTTGGACCAGGGGCTCAATAGAACCATAGGAAGAAGATGAGCACGTAGCCAAGGACCAGCATGGCCAGTGCGATGTACCAGAATAGCCGGAGCATGACGCCCCTGCGCCCTGCCCTCTTCTCGAACTCCTCGTCCTGGTTCCTCATCTGCCAGCCTCGGCCGCGGCAGCGGCCGTCTTCTGCTTGATGCGCTTGAGGCGGAAGATGTTCTCCCTCTCCATCTCCTCGAGGCGCAACTGGATGAAGGCGGCGGACTCCTTGAGCTCGGGGATGACCTTGTACTCGAGCGCGTTCACGCGCCGCTTGGTCTTCTCGATCTCGTCCAGCAAGCGCTTCATGGTGGTCTCGATCTCCGCGGCCTTGATGACCGTCTCCGTCAGGTCCTCGAAGGCCTTCGCGGCCTCGTCGATGTAGGTCGATGTGCCGATGACCCCGTAGCCACGGTTGTCGGAGGTGGCCCGCAGGCTGGTGGCCTCGATCTCTGGCACCACCAGTCCCATGATGTTCTTGGAGCGCAGCTGGATCTCGGGGTGGGTCTTCAGGGCGAAGGCGGCGGACTTGACGGCGATGGCGCCGTCCGCGGCCTTGGCCACGGCGATCTTGGTCATCGCGATCTCGTGGTCGCGGTTCACCCTCTGGCGTATCTCCTTGGCCTCCTCGAGTATCTTGAAGAACTCCAGGATGAGGCCGTCCCGCTTCATCTTCAGGATCTTGTAGCCGGCCTGGCTGAGCTTGATCTTCCTCTTGATCTCGAGGAGCTCCGACCGGGTTGGCTTGATGTCCTGCTTAACCATGGGAACGCCGTCCTAGGCCGCCTTCTGCTTGTGCGCCGGGTGGTACTTCTCGATCCACTTGCGGTCGATCCTGGTTAGCTGGTTCTCCGGGATGTGCGCGAGCAGGTCCCACATCAGGTTGAGCGTGGTCTCGATGTCGCGGTCCTCCTCCTTGCCCTGGCGGACCAGGCGCTTCTCGAAGAGGTCTGCGAACTCCAGGAACTTGCGGTCCCGGTCGGACAGCGCGTCCTTGCCGACGATGGCCACCAATCCGCGCAAATCGCGGCCCTCGGCGTAGGCGGCGTAGCACTGGTCGGACACGGACTTGTGGTCCTCTCTCGTCCTTCCTGCGCCGATACCGGAGTCCATGAGCCTGGACAATGACGAGCCGACATCGATGGGCGGGTAGATGCCCGCGCGGTGCAGGTCCCTCTTGGCCACGATCTGGCCCTCGGTGATGTACCCCGTGAGGTCCGCGATCGGGTGCGTGATGTCGTCGCCCGGCATGGACAGGATCGGGATCTGGGTGATGGAGCCCTTGCGGCCCTTGATGCGACCAGCGCGCTCGTACAGCGTCGCCAGGTCGGTGTACATGTACCCAGGATATCCGCGGCGGCCGGGCACTTCCTCGCGCGCGGCGCCGATCTGCCTCAGCGCCTCGCAGTAGTTGGTGATGTCCGTAAGTATGACCAGCACGTTCATGCCCAGGTCATAGGCGAGGTACTCGGCGGTGGTGAGCGCCAACCTGGGGGTGATGATGCGTTCGATGGCCGGGTCGTCGGCCAGGTTCATGAAGACCACCGCGCGCTTCAGCGCCCCGGTCCTCTCGAAGTCCTTCATGAAGTACTGCGCCTCCTCGTTGGTGATGCCCATGGCGCCGAACACCACGGCGAACTCCTCCTCCTTGCCCAGCACTTTGGCCTGGCGAGCGATCTGAAGCGCTATGTCGTTGTGCGGCAGCCCGCTCCCGGAGAAGATGGGCAGCTTCTGCCCGCGCACCAGGGTGTTCATGCCGTCTATGGTCGATATGCCGGTCTGGATGAACTCGCGCGGGTTATCGCGGGCCCAGGGGTTGATGGCCGCCCCGACGATGTCCAATCGGTCCTCGGGTATGATCTTCGGCCCTCCGTCCAAGGGCTCGCCGCTTCCGGACAGTATGCGGCCCAGCATGTCCTGGGACACCGGCATCTTGAGCGTCTCGCCCGTGAAGCGCGCCCCGGCCGCCCTCTCGATCCCAGAGGTCCCCTCGAACATCTGGATGACGACGATGTCGTGGCTCGAGTCCAACACTTGGCCGCGGCGCTCCTCGCCGTTGGGCAGGGTGACGATGGCGATCTCGTTGAAGCCCACCGGCTCGGTCTTCTCCACGAAGACCAGCGGACCGGCGATCTGTGAGATTGTCTTGTACTCCTTGGTGGTCATCTATTTCCCTCCCATGGCTTCGAAGGCCTTGTCCATCTCGCGGTTGATGTCCTCCAGCTCCTGGTCCACCGCTTCCTCGAACTTGGACTTGCCGAAACGGGTGCGCAGGGGCATGTTGGCGATGTTCTCGACCAATACCTCGCGCTCCACGGCCCGGCCGGCGAGCTCCGCGAAATGGCGGATGGTCTTCATGACCGCGTACTGGCGCGACATCGGGCAATATGTGTCCACGGGGTGGTAGGCGTTCTGCTGCAGGACGATCTCGCGGATCATCCTCGCCACCTCGAGGGTCAGCTTCTGCTCCTCGGGCAGGGCATCGGAGCCTACCAGCTGCACGACCTCCTGCAGCTCGGCCTCCTTCTGCAGCACTTCCATGGCCCAGGCGCGCAGCTCGGGGAAGTCGGGCCCGACGTTGTTGCGGTACCACGGGTCCAGTGTGTTCGTGTAGAGCGAATAGGACGTCAACCAGTTGATGGCCGGGAAGTGCCTCCTCTCGCGCAGCTTGGTGTCCAGGGCCCAGAAGACGCGCACGATGCGCAATGTTCCCTGTGTGACCGGCTCTGACAGGTCCCCGCCCGGCGGGGAGACCGCCCCCACCACGGAGACGGAGCCTGTGTTGCCGCTGTGGGTCTCGGCCCGGCCAGCGCGCTCGTAGAACTCCGAGAGCCTAGCGGACAGATAGGCGGGGAATCCCTCCTCGCCCGGCATCTCCTCCAGCCTGGAGGATATCTCCCTCATGGCCTCGGCCCACCTGGAGGTGGAGTCGGCCATCAATGAGACGTCGTAACCCATGTCGCGGTAGTATTCCGCGACGGTCATGCCCGAGTAGACGGACGCCTCGCGCGCCGCCACTGGCATGTTGGACGTGTTGGCGATCAACACGGTCCTGTTCATCAGGGGCTTCTTGGTCTTGGGGTCCTCCAGCTCGGGGAAGAGCGTGAGCACCTCGGTCATCTCGTTGCCGCGCTCGCCGCAGCCGATGTAGACCACTATGTCGGCGTCGGACCACTTTGCCAGTTGCTGTTGCGTGACGGTCTTGCCCGTCCCGAAGCCGCCGGGAATCGCTGCCGTCCCGCCCTTGGAGATAGGGAATAGGGTGTCGAGGATCCTCTGGCCGGTCAAGAGGGGGATGTCCGGCATGAGCTTCCTTCTCACCGGGCGGCCGAACCTAACCGGCCACCTCTGCATCATCATGACCTCCTTCCCGCCGATGACCGCTACGGTCTGGTCGACGGTGAAGTTGCCGCCCTTTATCTCCTCCACCGTGCCGCTGACGCCGTTGGGCACCAGTATGCGGTGGGTCATGCTCCTCTCCGGAGCGGAGCCTAGGATCTGGCCCCCGGTCACCTTGTCCCCCTTCTTCACCAGGGGGGTGAACTCGTACTTGGCCTTGCGGTCCAGCCCGGGAGCGGCGACGCCTCGCTTGATGAAGTCGCCCATGGCGGCCATCAGGTCTGGAAGCGGCCTCAGGATACCGTCGTACACGCTGCCGAGCAGACCGGGGCCGAGCTCCGCCACCAATGGTAGGCCGGTGGAAACGCAGGGCTCTCCCGGACGGATGCCCGAGGTATCCTCATACACTTGAATGACCGTCTTGTTCCCCACGATCTTGATGACCTCACCCATGAGCTTCTCATGGCCCACCTGGATGACGTCGTACATCTTCGGGGAGATGCCGATCGCCGTCACGACAGGGCCTGCCACCCTGTTGATTTCACCCGTTTTCGCCATTTATACCCCTCTTAGTTCTTGTATAGATCAACGCCAATGGCCCGCTTCACCTTCTCACGAAGGTCGCTCCCTTCCCCCTTGCCGACTGGCACGACGACGGGGGCGATGCTCTCCAAGGCCTTCTTCCTCGTGAGAGCCGGTAGGTCCTCAAGGTCGGACGCGTTCACGGCCAACACCCCTATGGATGAGTTGCCGAGCAGCTCCAACAGCTTGGGCTCGAACCTCTGTCTGTCCACGGCAAATATGCTCTTGATCCCGGCCAGCCTGAACCCGAGCACGAACTCCTCGTTGCCTAGGACTGCGATCTCCATTAAATCACCAACAATTTCTTGATAGTCTCAGGGTCCAGCCCGCTCTCCTTGCAGCGGGCGATGATCCTGATGTTGTCCACTTCGATCTTCTTGCGTATCAGGTAATCGATTATAGGAAGTACGGATAGAGGATACAGGTGAGAGAATCTCTCTGCCTGCCTCGAATGAAGCCTCTTTATCGCCAAGGTCACATCGTTCAATGAGTTTGTGGTCGATACCTTTTCCAACGCCTCTTTGATGTCCTCGTAGAAGGAGTACTTCTGCAGTTCCTGGACAAGGGGGTCGAACCCCTCGATGGCTATCAGCCTCTCCATCTCCTTCCTGGTCAGCTCGTCACCGCCCTCTATGAGGTATGGTGATATCTTGTCCGGGGAGAGCCCCTCTCGCTTCAGCTTCAGTATCGTGAGGAGGTTGTTGGCATCTATCTCCTTGCGCAAGTATCCGAGCAGGATCTTCTCTGGCCTGGAGCTGGGGTTGATTGACTCGAGCGCGTGCTTGTAGTACGCCTTGTCCAGATAATCCTCGACCGTGGACAGCTCACCAGTGGTCTGCAGGGCGGAGATTGCCTCTTGGGGCACCTCGACCCATTCCAGCTTTATGTTCTCCAATACCTCGGTGACGGACTCCAAGGCCAATAGTGCATTGAGGTCGTCCTCGCCCAATCTTCCTGCCGGAACGAGGTCCTCGCGGATGTCCTCCACGGAGGCGCCATAGTACTTGCCCCTGAGGACGGTTTTTATGTTCCAGACGTCCCAACGTTCCAGATACCCGGCGATCATGTCCCGAAGCTCGCCCTTGGTGAACTCGAGCACGCCGTTGTACATGCGCGCCAGGTTCCTGCTCGTGCCGAGCTCGATCAAGTTCACGCCGTCGTAGCGGGATGCCAGCTCGGTCATCTCCACGTTGTACTGGGTCTCGCCCAGGAAGCGTCCTATCTCATTCAGGTCCATCATCAACAGCTTCGGATAGTTCTCCTTCGTGAGGAGAAGGCTCTTCTTGGCCCGAACCCTCGCACAGGCATATGGGTAATTGCCCCTCCTCCCAAAGATCGAAGCCATCATATCACCCGAACAGGATGTTGGAGATGTTCTTCAGCTCCTTCTCCCAGATCCCTTCCAGAATGGTCTTGAAGGTGTAATCGACGCGCACAGATCCGTCCTTGCTCTCGAGGACGAGGCCGGGGTTCATCTTGACCTCCTCGACCTTCTCCCCGTTCTTCACGGGAAGAAGCTTGGCCTCGCCTGTGGGGCAGTAGATCTTCGGGTCCTTGATGACCTTGCGCCCCTGCTCCAGGATCGAACCGTACAGCCGCGCCTTGTCGGTGGAGCTCATTTCAGCGAGCTGAGAGTTGACCTCCTCGAAGGTGCGGTCTAGCATCTCCTTCCTCGCATTCAGAACGATCCTCTTCTCCTCAAGCTCGGCGCTCGATAGCTCCTGCTGCCTCATGCGCTTGACCGCGTCCTCCGTCTCCTTCTGCTGGGCCTTCTGTTTGCTAGAGACAGCGTCCGCTGCTTGCTGGAGGATCGCTGCCTTCTCCTTCTCTCCTGCTCTGAGAATCTGGTCCGCTTCTTTATTGGCGCTTTCCAGTATCTCATCGACCACGTTGTCCAACGCCATGAAATGACCTCTGAGGTCTCTTCATCCGCGCTTACATGTTGCCCATGAGCAGGAACGCGATGACCAGACCGAAGATGACGATGGTCTCTGGAATGACAGTCATGACCAGCGACCTACCAAAGTTCTTGGGGTTCTCCGCTATGGCGCCGACTGCCGCCGAACCAATGTCCTTCTCAGCCCAACCGGCCGCGAGCCCAGTCAATCCAATCGCGAGCCCAGCCCCGATCGCAACCAAACCCGATCCAATGTCTACCATTTTTCTTTCACCTCACGCTTGTGTACTTCCTTACGATCCTAAGCGGGTTGTATTTCGTCCCGCCTCCAGTATAGAACTTCTGAAAGAGTTCGACATAATGGAGCCTAATTCCGTGAATGCCGGCCGATATGATGGCGAGAATCAGCACGGTCAATGCGCCTACTATGAAGATCACTATCCCGAACACCATGCCGACGCCGCCCATGGGGGCGAGCATCTCCAGGGCGATCCCGTTGAACGCCAGGGCCAATCCCGCTTTGGACACGGCTATGGCGGCAAGACGAGTGTAGGAAAGAATGTTGCTAAGCAGGCCGGGGAGCTCGAGGATCGAGATCACCCCTTCGCCGATGATGGATATGACCAGCCCGACGATGATCAGGACCAAGGGTATGAGTACGGCCATGGAGGTGAACTCGATGCCCGTGATGTCCGTGATGTTCGCAATGATTATTGGAAGCAGGATGGCCATTCCCAGGAGGACCAGGACCCAACCGAACTTCTCCACGATGGCGTGCTTCAGCCCGTGCCTCATGGCGATGTTGAACATGCCCAGGAAGAATCCCAGGAACAGATGGAATATCCCGATCCAGACTGTGAGATAAAGCAGCTGGTTGACGTCCTCCAGCTTGTTGTAGATGCCGAAGGGCATCTCGATGTTGCCCAAGCCCCAGGAACTTGGAAGCTCCACACCCAACAATGAGGACCAGGATATCTCCTCCCCGTGAGGGGCGAGTGGCAGCCCGAACGCGTCCCCGAATATGAACAAGCCGAAAAACGTCGCCCAAATGCCGCCGAAGAAGAGCATCGTGGAGATGGTCTTCCAATCGTCGGTCGTGCACCTCTTCAGACCTAGAAGGCCCAGCGCGATGAATATTGTACCATAGCCGATGTCGCTGACCATCAGGCCGAAGAAGATAGGGAAGGTGATGGCTATGACGTTGGTCGGGTCGACCTCATTGTACTTGGGCGTGGAAATGAGCTCCGTGAAGCCGTTGAACATGGAGATGGGCTTCTTCTCGCCCATCTTCACCGGGGTCTCGGTCCCGACCTCGGATTCGTGCTCTATCTCCGATCCCTCGTGCACGATCTCCTTACGGGACTTGACCTCAATGACCTCGAAGTGGTAGCTCTTGCCCAGTTTGGAAGCGAGCTCCTTCTCGACCCTCTCCACCTGTTTGGTCGGGACCCAGGCGTCGATGGCGAAGGCGTTCTTGGTGGTCGCTATTCGCAAGGGGAACTCTGCCTTCTCCACCTCGATGCTCAAGTGCTCCTCGGACGCCAAGATCATGGCCTGGTGGTCTGCCCGGAGCTTGGATATCTTCTCCTCGGCATCCGATAAGGCCCTCTTGACCTCGGCCTCCTCGACCTCGATCCTCTTTACAATCTCCTCGGGAGTGCCCTTTCCCTTGGGGACGGCAACCTCGGAATAGCCGTTCTGGACGAGGATCCGCTGTGCCTCTGCCGCTTCCGCCTTGGCCACGAATACGGCTACGAAGTCGACGTTCTTGGATTTGAAAATCTCGAAGCGCTTCACCGCCCCGTTCAAAGGCTGCTCGGGGTCGTTGCGCACCATACCAGTGAAAACAGTAATGCTGTCATAGCCAGAAAAGAGCTCCAGGTCGAGCGGGACGCTGATCAGGGGCGTGAGGAGGCGCTTGTCGTTCTCCAGGGCGGCGAGCCTCTGTTGGGTCTGGTTCTTGGTCTCCACGACCCCCGCCACCTCAACGTTCAGCTCTTCCACGGTCGAGGACATCTTAGACTCGACGTCGCCCACGGGAACCTTGACCCCGAAGTTCGTCTCCTCGATCTCCAGGTCCTTCTGCAGCGCCCTCAGCTTCAACAGCTTCTGCGAAGCGTCCGAGGCCGATGGGAATGGCGATCCCAGGCTGAGCCCCTCCTCCTCTGAGAAATCGATGGGGTGGACCAAGGCCAGGTCGTAGAGGACGTCTGTGGTCTCCTTCAACTTGTCCTTTGATCCTGCGATGAGGACCCTGCTCATCTTCTCAGGCAGAAGCATCAATAGTCCTCTCGAAAACCTCTTTGATCCTGGCCTTCGCCTTCGGGACGTTTGAGGCCGCCTTGGACATGAGTTTAGCCGCGTCGTCGCTTCCCTTCTTCAGGAGCTGCTGCCTCTTCTCCGCCATCGACTGCTTCTCCTTGGACATTATGGTCTCGTGCTCGGCCCTCATCTTGTCCTCGGCCTCTTGCACGATGCGGATGGCTTCGCGGCGGGCTCCGGCCAAGGTGGCCTTCTGCTTCTCTTCGGCCGCGGCGATGGTCTCCCTCGCCTTGGACTCGGCCTCCTTGATTTTCACAAGTGTATCAGCCCTGCTCATAGGCGTTTCCCCCGAAGGTGATGCGGAAATATCGTAATCGTATTTATAGGCTTTGTAAAAGTGGCTGCTGGAAGCTTCTTAAACGATTGAAAAACTGGCACATTTCAACAAAGGCGACCAAGGAATATGCAACCGACCTAGGGTTCCTCTGTTTCCGGTGGAGGGCAGTATTGGCGCACGTGGACCCCGCTCTCCTCTAGTATCTCCCTAGATAGGGGGTCGATGTAGTCGTCCTTGTACACTATCTCCGACACTCCCGCGTTCACCAGGATCTTGGTGCACATGACGCAAGGGAAGTTGGTGGTGTAGATGGTCGAGCCCTTGATGCTCGCTCCGAAATAAGCGGCTTGGATGACCGCGTTCTGTTCCGCGTGCACCCCGCGACAGAGCTCGTGCCTTGTGCCTGATTCGACGTTGGTCTGCTGGCGGATGCACCCGACCTCGGCGCAGTGCTTCAGGCCGCGCGGGGCCCCGTTGTAGCCAGTGGTCAGGACCCTTTTCTCTTTGACCACCACCGCGCCGACGTGACGCCTGAGACACGTCGACCTCGTGGCCACCAGGTCCGCCATCCTCATGAAGTAGGTGTCGTTGTCGGGTCTTTGCATGCGGGTCTCGGACCCCGTCCCAGCCTAAATATTTTTCCTCCGGTACAATTACCTCTCGTCGCCAAGGCTGGGGTCGAAGGCATCATATAATCAGATTCGCTTTGATGCGCTCGTGTCCGGGGCTAAGAGGGCGAAGAAGCTATGGAACTCCTTGAAAGGGGTGGTCATCGCCTTTGCCATTGTCCTCATCATCATCGGTGGCCTCTATCTCTATAGTGGGGTCTGGCCCCCCCTGGTGGTAATTGAATCGGCGAGCATGCAGCACTCGGACGCCCGTTCCTATATCGGGGTGATCGACACCGGGGACCTGGTAATCCTCAAGAAGGAGACGTCCCTGTCCTCGGTCCGGACCTACCTGGGTAGCGTGAACGACGGCTATAACACCTACGGAGAGCTGGGGGACGTCGTGATCTACCGTCCCAACGGGGACTATGGCACCACTCCGATCATCCATCGGGCCCTTTGCGAGATCGTATACAACCATACCGGGGGCGGTTTCGATGTGCCTGCCTTGGCTTCGGTCCCCGAGAGCATGTGGGACGTCGAAGGGGGAGAGAATGCCTGGTACAACATCCATGCGGTGCTTGTACTTCATGACATCGGATACAACCAGGTGGACGTCGACATCAACTTCGGCACCATCATCTCCAACTTTGGCGCCTCCACCCCGGAGGGTGGTTTAATCACCCTCGGCGACAACAACCACGGCAACATCGACCAGACGTCGCTCATCAAGAACGGCAAGTACGTCAGGCCAATCAAAGGCGAATGGCTGAACGGCATAGCGAGGGGGGAGCTGCCATGGTTCGGCATCATCAAGCTCTTCGCCAGCGGCCAGTCGTCAAACATCCCGATACCCCAGAACAGCAAGACCAACCTGTTGATCAGCCTCGGGCTCATTATCGGGATACCTATCCTGATAGATGCCACGAGCCTGATCCTTGAATCGAAGGGGATCAGCGTGGGCGCCTGGTTCCGGAAGAAGCTCGGCCTACCGCCCAAGAAGGCCAAGTCCCCAAAGGAATCGGAGAAGACCGATGAGGAGGGGGCGCCTGTAAAACAAGCGAGCGGGAGCAATCCTCAGGGGAAGCCCAAATCGAGTTCCTCGAATCAGAGGCCCAAGGGCAGTTCCGGGAAGAAGGGGAAAGGGTCCCACTGATCACATCAGCGTGGTCTGCGTCTTCGGCCGGTAGTTCTTCAGCGCCTGTAGGATCTCGTCCTCCTCCAACGTGTGCTTGGTCTCGGCCAACGGGACCGCGGCCTCGATCTCTTTCGTCCTGCCCCCTCGTCCATACGACTTCACGCGGGCGTGGATGATGCCCAGCATGTCGAGCTCGGAGATGAGGTCCGTAACCCTTCTCTGGGTCAGGCAGGCGATTCCGACCACCTTGCACAGGTCCCGATATGTCTCGTACACGTCCCCGGTCGTCAGCCTGCCATTGTTCTTCTCTTCGTTGATCAGTATGCCCAGAAGCACGAGCTTCGACTGCGTCGGCAGGGTCTTCACGGCCTCGGTCACGCAGTCCAGCTCGATCTTGTTCTTGGCCTTGTACACATGCGCCTCGGTGATGTGGTCGTCGTTGTTGCGCTCGGCTATCTCCGCGGATATGCGCAGCAGGTCCAAAGCCCTCCTGGCGTCCCCGTGCTCCTGCGCTGCCAGGGCGGCGCATAGGGGTATGACCGCCCCCTCCAGGATGCCCTCCCCGAAGGCCAGGTCGGCCCGTTGGTGCAATATGTCTTGGAGCTGCTCCGCGTTGTAAGGAGGGAACACCAGCTTCTCCTCGCCCAGGCGGCTCTTCACCCGGGGGTCGAGGAACTCGGTGAACTTGAGGTCGTTGGATATGCCGATCACGCTCACCCTAGCGTTCTTCAGATCGTCGTTTATCTTGGACAGGTGGTAGAGCACGTCGTCACCGCTCTTGTAGACCAGCTTGTCGATCTCGTCGAGCACGATGATGATGACGCGGTTCTGGTCGTCGACCTTCTCCCGGAGGATGTTGTACACCCTCTCCGTGGACCAGCCGGTGAAGGGGATCCTGTCCTCGAAATCAACGATGAATTGGTTGCCGATGTTCTGCAGGACGCCATATTGGGTGTCCACCACCTCGCAGTTCATGTAGAGGAAGATCACGCGGTTGACCTCGGAATCGGCCTTCATGATCTCGTTTCCAAGGTACTTCACCACGGCGGTCTTTCCCGTCCCGGTCTTCCCGAATATGAGGACGTTGGACGGGCGCTCCCCCTTCAAGGCGGTTACCATGATCTGAGCTAGCTGGTTGATCTGCCCTTGCCGATGTGGCAGGTCCCCTGGTATGTAGGAGGGCCTTAGAATCTCCCTGTTGTTCCGGAAGATTTGTTTACCGGTCAGATATTGTTTGAACACGTTGTCTTCCAATCTACGTCCCCCCTAACAGAAGGCTAGCGATGGCGAGGCCCCACCCCTTCGTTTCCATTGGAAATAGAGGTCTGCGATTTCGCAGGTTGCAGTGGAAGAGCAGCTAAGCATTACAAGTACCTTCTTTTTATCTAGGGCGTCCAGATGATTTAATGGCCGTTAATCTTTTGTCAAAGATATCGAGTGACCCCCACCCCTTTGTTTCCATTGGAGAGCTTTGAGACGGGGCGGTTGGACTGCCTGTGGGTGGCTTTGACCGAGTTTTGGATTGCCCAGACGTTGCGTACGAACCTTCGCACGATTGCCTGCCTCAAAGCTGCGTCCTTTGGTGGGCGCTTCGTGTAGAGGTCGATGAAGATAAGACGGCACACTATGTTACCTCGGTCGAGGCGGCAAGCACGCAAGGCAAACGGAGATGCGCCATAATCACCCTGGATGAAAGGTTGGAGGAGATCGAGGAGCTCGCCCTGAGCGCTGGCTATGAGATAATATATGAGATTATCCAGAGGAGGACGAGGCCCGACCCAACGACCTTTCTCGGGAAAGGTAAAATCGAGGAGGTGGGAAAGGCTCTCGAAGCGAGGAAGGTGGATGCGTTGATCGTCAACGGTGACCTCAAGCCGAGCCACCACTACGTTCTTGAGAACAGCCTCAAGGTGGAATGCGTCGATAGGGTACGTCTGGTCCTGGAGATATTCATGCTGAGGGCGAACAACAAGGAATCGCGGCTGCAGGTGGAGAGAGCTAAGCTGAGGTACGAGGTCCCCCTTCTCCGGGAGTGGATCCATAGCGCCAAAATGGGGGAGCACCCTGGATTTCTCGGGGGAGGGGAGTATGCGGTCGATGTTTACTATGATCTGATAAAGAAAAGGATGAGGAAGATAGATGAGGAGCTGGATAAAGAGAGGGAGTCCAACGACCAGAGGCGCACACATCGGAAGCGGAAGGGGTTCCACTTAGTCAGCTTGGCAGGCTATACCAACGCTGGCAAATCGTCACTGATGGAGTCTCTGACCAAAGAGAAGGTCCTGATAGAGGATAGAATGTTCTCCACCCTTTCGACAACGACCAAGAAGCTCAAGGGTACATCGCTCCCTATCTTGATAACGGACACCATAGGCTTCCTTCACAATCTCCCTCCATTCATTATAGAAGCTTTCAAGAACACGATTACCGAGATATTCAATGCCGATCTGATTCTTCTTGTAGTTGACGCTTCCGATGAATGGCATGAGGTGGAGAGGAAGTTATCCACCTCGGAGGCGGTCCTATTCCCTGAAGTGGAGATGGAAAGAATCTTCCTCGTCGTCAATAAGATGGATCGTCTAGGGATAGAGGAGAGACAATCCCTTCTAGATAAGATAGGAGAAAGGTGGCAGAGCCCTGACATATATCCAATATCGGCCTTGATGGGAGGGGGCGTGCCTTGGCTGGAGGATGCGATAGTTGGGCGCTTCTCCCATAGGACGAGATTCGATATCGTCCTTCCACAGACTGGAGGGACTGAAGAATTTCTAACATGGTTAAGGAAGAACGCATCGATAACCAAGCTACAATACGCCAACGATGTTAGGGTGGCGGGGTCCTGCGACGAAGCGGACGCGAAAAAGCTGCGAACCGCGGTACTGCGACTCGGTGGTAGAGTGAAGATCGATGAATCACCTGTGCCAGCTCGTTAGCGGGGAGCTGAGAGGCCGTCCGGACCGATCGCACGAAACCTTTCCACAGGAAACGAAGGGGTCCCCCTCACTTCACGCCAAGATCTTCCTTCTTCTTCTTCAACTTGGCATCGAACCTGGTGGGGAGCCTCCAGGCGAGATATTCTACCTCGTCCTGTTCTTTCTTGAACTCCGCCCTGCTTGCGATCTTCATGTAGTGGTCGAATTGCGAAGTGAGTTTGAGGTAGCTCGCCAGCAGATAGATGCCGATGACGAAGACGATCAGACCGATGACGATCGTCCAATAGGCCCAATCCCCCAAGCCGATGTCGTAAATGGTCAGGTCGAATAGGCTTAGGACCGACAGTATCACACCGACCCCGGTCACGAGCACGGCGATTTCAAGCGCATGCTCCACATGGAAGGGCTTTGGCATAGAGGGGCGAATCGCTCTTCGATTATACATTAATTTTTCCAGTGCGAGGGCTAATTGCAAACGTCCGTAACCTAAACCTCTAGAACATGTCAAGGCATCCATGCGCATCAGCACGAACCGGCTCCTGCTCCTCGCCGTATCCGCGACCTTGGTGCTCGCCCTGGCCTCGGACCCATCCCCACCCATTTCCTCGAGCCTCGACCAAGCAAACTGGGAGGGCGGCCGGGCGACAATAATATGTCAGGTCGTCTCCGTTCAGGAGCGGGCGAACGGAACGACGCTGACAATTATCGACTCGGCTCAGGCCCATGCCAAGGCCTTCATGCCTTTGTCGATTGGGCCGCCCCCATCCATTGGTCGGATCGTCTCTCTCACCCTTTCCCCCTCGGATAGGGCCGATTTCTTCTTCGTCGAGGAGATCAGCTATCTCTAGACTACCGACAGAAAAGGGTTTAGGGTCGCTCGCCCTCCACGCCCTCGCCATGTACGTCGCGTTCGACGACACCGATTCAACAAGCTCCATGTGCACAACGTTCCTGGCCACCGAAGTGGTCCGGGAACTGGGCCATTACGACCTGATAGGCCACCCACGGCTCGTAAGGCTCAATCCGGCGGTCCCTTGGAAGACCAGGGGGAACGGGGCCTTGGAGTTGAGGTTCGGTGAGGGAAGAGGCAAGGCGACCATCATCGGAAGCATCGGTGGCAGGGACGTCCGGTGCTTCCCCCGCTGCAAGGGAGAGGCGGGCATGGAGGAAGTGCTGGAGACCTGCTCGCGCCTCATCGACCGATGGTCCAGGACCCAGGAGGGTGCCAGCCCCGGGCTGGTCGTGTGCGAGAAGCGCCCCTCCCCTAAGCTATATTGGCAGGCAGTTAGGACCATCGTGGACCGCAACCGGGTCGAGGAGGAGCTCAAGAACATCGGCGCGCGAACCTATCAGCTGGCGGGGGGCCGGGGGATAATCGGGGCTGCCGCAGCGATCTCCTGGAGGCCGCGGGATCGGACCTACGAGACTCTGACCTATCGTGCCAGGGAGCTTTGGGGGAAGCCGAGGACTGTAGAGGCGGAGGACGTCGAGCGCTTGGACGAGCGGTTCCCGTCCACGTTCAACAACTTCGATGACGAGGCGGGGAGGACGGCCATCGTCCCGCATTCGCGATGCCCGATACTATTCGGGGTGCGGGGGGACGACGCAAAGGACACGATCGAGGCCGCCGCCTCGGTGCGCTCTGAGACGAAGGACCGCTGGCTGACATTCCTCAGCAACCAAGGTACCGACGACCACATCATCGCAGGGAGAGGCGAACTTCGACCCTGGAGCTCTTATCGGATCAAGGGCACGGTCGCCTCGCGCCCCAGGACCATCGCGGGAGGGCACGTGATCTTCGAGCTTAGGATCGGGCCCAGCAAGATGCTGGACTGCGCTGCCTATGAGCCCTCGAAAGGCTTCAGGGCCGTCGTCCGCCGACTGGTCCCCGGGGACGAGGTGGAGGTGATGGGAGAGCTGCGAGAGGCGCCCAGGACCTTGAATCTGGAGAAGCTCCACGTCGTCAAGTTGACCGAGGCGCTGCGCAAGTCCTCAAACCCCATCTGCCCTGAATGCGGCAAGAGCATGGGGTCCATGGGCCGAGCCATGGGGTTCCGCTGCAAGCGATGCCGGACCAAGGCGGGGGGCGGGGAGAAATATGAACTCGTCGAACGTGCCATCGCTCCTGGCTGGTACGAGCCGCCCGTCTGCGCCAGGCGCCACATCAGCAAGCCCCTGAAGCGCATGGCCATTAGCTGACTTCGTTCATGGTCGTATGACCGCATCGTCAATTTTTTATACGGATATCTGCTTCGACGCCCTAATCTAGAGGAGATCCGCGATGACTAATGAAGCGGTCATATTGAGCGCCAGCCGCACGGCGGTCGGCAAGTTCGGAGGCACTTTGAAGGAGACGGCCGCGCCCGACCTGGGCGCCGCGGTCATCAAAGAGAGCATTCGCAGGGCGGGACTGGACCCGAAGGAGATCCAGGAATGCATCATGGGGATAGTGCTCTCCGCTGGCGTAGGACAGAACCCTGCGCGCCAGGCAGCGATGAAGGCGGGACTGAGGCCGGAGGTCGGCTCGCTCAACGTCAACAAGGTCTGCGGCTCTGGACTGAAAGCGGTCATGCTGGCTGCGAACTCCATCCGCGCCGGGGAGCACGAAGTCATCGTCGCCGGGGGCATGGAGAACATGAACATGGCGCCCTACCTGCTGCAGCAGGCCAGGTACGGCTACCGCCTCAACGACAACAAGATCGTCGACCACATGGTCCATGACGGGCTCTGGGACGCGTTCAACAACGTGCACATGGGCATCACCGGTGAGGTGGTGGCCGAGCGCTACCACGTCACCAGGCAGGAGGCGGACCAGTTGTCCGCGGACAGCCACAGGAAGGCGCATGAGGCGACCTCCTCGGGCAAATTCAGCAAGGAGATCGTGGCTTACAGGATCCCTTCCAAGAAGGGCGACATCGAATTCAAGGTGGACGAGGGCGTCAGGGCGGACACGACCCTGGAGTCGCTGTCCAAGCTCAAGCCGGTCTTCAAGGAGGGCGGCGTGGTGACGGCTGGCAACGCATCGCAGCTGAGCGACGGCGCTTCCGCCCTGGTCGTGGCGTCTAGGAAGTTCGCCGAGCAGAGGGGGATCAAGCCGCTGGCGAGCATCGAGGGATACCACACCGGGGGGGTGGAGCCCAAGCTCATCATGGAGGCGCCCATCCCCACGACGAGGGAGCTGCTGAGCAAGTTGAAGCTCACCATCGACGATGTGGACCTGTTCGAGCACAACGAGGCCTTCGCCACCGCCTCCGTGGCGGTGAAGCGGGAGCTGAGGGTGCCGGACGACATCTTCAACGTAAACGGCGGCGCGGTGGCCCTGGGGCACCCCATCGGATGCAGCGGGGCCCGGGTGCTGACCACCCTCATCTACGCCATGATCGACCGGGGGGCGCACCGTGGCCTGGCCACTCTGTGCCTGGGCGGTGGCAATGCCGTTTCCATGACCGTGGTGCGCTGAGCCGCGCGCCAGGCCTTTCCCCGGTTCTCATTTCCCTAAACGAAGCCAATCGAAAATAGATTTTATAATCAAGAACGCATGACAAAGCGGGGTAATCGATGCCATCCTTGGAACAGATCATCACCGCGGTGGAGACGTACCGGAACGACATGGTCGACGCTCTCACCGAGATGCTGAGGATCCCTGCCATAGGACCGGAGAACGGCGGGGAGGGCGAGTTCGAGAGGGCCCGCTTCGTCAAGGAGCTGGCCGAGAGGTGCGGCTTCGAAGACATCGAGATGTACGACGCCCTGGACGAGAGGGTCCGGCTGCGCCTGCGGCCGAACGTGGTGGCCCGGAAGAAGGGCCAGGCCGACCAGATGGTGTGGATCGTCTCCCACATGGACACCGTGACCCCGGGGAATCTGGACGCCTGGACGTATCCTCCCTTCTCGCCTAAGGTCATGGACGGTAAGCTCTACGGTCTTGGGTCCGAGGACAACGGGCAGGCGCTCATTGGCACGCTCTTCGCCGCCAAGGCACTGAACGAGCTCGGGCTCGTCCCGGAGAGGGGCATAGGCCTGGCCATCGTCTCCGACGAGGAGACCGGCAACACCAAGGGCATCAAGTTCCTGATCGATAACAACGTGTTCCACAAGAACGACTTCATCTACGTCCCTGACTTCGGGGTCGAGGACGGGTCGGTCATCGAGGTGGCGGAGAAGCACATCCTCTGGCTCAAGGTCAAGGTCATGGGGAAGCAGACCCACGCCTCCACGCCCGGCAGAGGGATCAACGCCATGAAGGTGGGCAGCCAGATGATCGACTTCCTAGTGGACCAGCTCAACGGAAAGTATGGCAAGCTCGAGACCAGCTTCCTCCCCCCCACCAGCACCTTCGAGCCTACCAAGCGGCTGCAGACGGTGGGGAACGTCAACACCGTGCCCGGCGAGGACACCTTCTGGATCGACTGCCGGATCCTTCCCGATTACAATCCCGACGACGTACTGGAGACGGCGAGGGGGGTGGCCAAGGTCTTCGAGGAGCGCAGCGGCGCCCGAATCGGGGTGGAGATCGAGCAGGCCAACCGCTCCGGGCCGCCGTCGAGCACGGAGAGCATCGCGCTGATGTCCTTGGCCTCGGCGATAAAGAAGATCAAGGGAGTGGACGCCGTCCCGCGCGGCATCGGAGGGGGCACCTGCGCCAACCTGTTCCGTCTCGCTGGCTACGATGCCTATGTGTGGCAGACCGTGGAGGAGATGGCCCATTCCGTCAACGAGTACTGCCGCGTGGACAACATGGTCAACGATGCCAAGGTCTATGCGACCGTGCTGGGCTCGCTGTGCTATTCATTGGGCTGAAGGACCGAGATTACCCCGCTCCCATCGCGGAGGGGAGGCATCACTTCGCGCCCTACGAGAAAAGCCGGTCCACCATCCACTTGCTGTCGAACTTGGCGATCTCCTCGTACTCCTGGCCGGTGGACACGAAGGCCAGAGGCTTCTTGATCGTATAGGCGATGGAGAGCGCGGCGCCTCCCTTGGCGTCGGCGTCGATCTTGGTCAGGATGACGGCGTCGATGCCCACCGCCGCATCGAAGGCCTTGGCCTGCTCGATCGCGTCGTTGCCAGCGAGCGAGTCGCCGACGAAGATGATGAGATGGGGCTTGACCACGCGCTTGATCTTCTTCATCTCGTCCATGAGGTTGGCGTTGGTCTGCATGCGTCCCGCGGTGTCGACCAGTACCACGTCCTTCTTGCGCGCCTTGGCGTGGTCGACGGCATCGAAGGCCACCGCGGCCGGGTCGCCGCCCGCGGAGTGCTTGACGACCTTCGTGCCCAGGCGCTCGCCGTGGATGCTTATCTGCTCGATCGCACCGGCCCGGAAAGTGTCCGAGGCCGACAGAACGGTGGAGATGCCCATCTTGTGCAGGCGGTTGGCTATCTTGGCTATGGCCGTGGTCTTGCCCGTGCCGTTGACGCCCACGAACATGATGACCGTCGGTCGCTCCGCCTTCTGGACGAAGTCATCGAAATCGAAGGTGCTCTGCTGCAGGACCTTCTCCACCGCGTTCCGGAGCGCGAGCTTGACCGCGTCCTCCACGCTGAAGCGCTTGTCCACCCTCTTCCCGACCAGGTCGGCCCGCACCTCGCTCTTGATCTCCTCGACCACCGGCAGGGCGACGTCCGCCTGCATCAGTCCAACCTCCAGCTCCCAGAGGATCTCGTCCAGGTCCTTCTCGTCGATCTTGCGCCCCGAATCCCCGACGACCTCCTGGGCCGTCTCGGGGAGAGGCTCCTCCGCCTTCTTGCGGCTAAAGAGCTTCTTCAGGGCCTCGAACATGCGCGCCTCAGCCCTGGCCCTGGAGGCGGTCGTACTCGGATTGGACGATCTGGCTGAGCTGGCTGGAACGGGTCTCGAGCATGGTCAGGCTCTCCGTGACCTTCTTACCCGCCTCGGCAAGCTCGTTGATCCTGGTCTCGAGGGTCTTTATGGCCTCTCCCAGAGGCTTCTCCACGGTGACCCCGGAGCCGACGCCCACCAGCGCCCTCTGGTTGTCCGCCACCTTGGCGAAAACGAAGGAGTTGCCCCCCACGGGGACAAGGAGCTCGGCGCCCTCCGCCGCGTCCTTCCACTTGCTTAGCGTGTCCCGAGCCCGGGAGTACTCCTCCAATGAGAAATTGATGATCTGCTGCTGCTCGGCCAGGCTCTCCGCCTGCGCCTTGTACATCTCAAGAGTGGAAAGTGCCTGCCTGATCTCCTGCTCGTTCACTTGGCACCACCGACCTGGTGCTTGACCACCGGGTCCGTGATCTCCTCTTCCTTGAGGGGCACCAGCTCTTTGATCATGATGTTCCTCCTGACCACGCGGTGCCGGCTGCCGAAGCTGGAGACGATCTTCTCCGCCGCGGCCTTCTCGTCCTTGGCGGCGACCTCCACCTTGAATTCTTGGAGGTCATTTCGGTATTCGCCCTTCTTGACCCTGTATGCACCGATCGCTCTGAACGCCTTCATGCCTATCGCCTTCGGCACCGAAGCAGAACATACGAATAAAGCTTTTGCCCATTCCCACATCGATGGCATCCGTGCCTGGAAAAGTCACGTTCTACCGTCCAGGGAGTTCATTCCCCGCGGTCTCGGTCACCGGAAGGAGGTGCGAGCTGATGTGCGACTATTGCCAAGGCCATTACCTTGAGGGCATGGTCGCGGTCGATTCGGCCGGGGGGCTGCTCGCTCTCGCTCGCAAGCTCGACGCCCAGGGCGCTAAGGGCTTCCTCCTCAGCGGAGGCTGCGATCCCAGAGGGAAGGTCCCGCTCCAGGGCTTCTTGGGCGCCGTGGCGCGCGTGAAGGAAGAGACCTCTCTGGCCATCAACATCCACACCGGCATCCTTGATGGTCCTGAGGAGGCCAGGGCCCTGGTCGCCTGCGGCGCCGACTGCCTATCGGTGGACATCGTGCAGGATCCAACCTTGATAAGCAGGATCATGCACCTGGAACGCGGACCGGAGGATTACGCCAGGACCTTGGAGCTGCTCTTTGACGAGGGAGCGCGGAACGTCGCCCCGCACGTCTGCATCGGTCTTTCCAGCTCGATCGAGGGCGAGATATCCTCTCTGCGGCTGATATCCAGATACCCGGTCAGCTCGGTCATCCTGCTCTCGTTCCTTCTCGCCCGGGGGACGCCCATGTCCTCGATGAGGTCGCCTGACCGTGAGCGCGTGATCGAGGTGGCCAAGGCCGCGGTCGAAATGGTCAAGGCGCCCGTGACCATAGGATGCATGCGCCCCCGAGGGGGCTGGGAGCTGGAGACGGAGCTCATCCGCTCTGGCGTGAGGTCCATGGCCATGCCCTCCCCGCGGACGGTCCGATGGGCCGAATCATATGGGATCGAGGTGGAGTGGCGCGAGGAGTGCTGCGCCCTTCAGCGGTAGATGGCCGCCTCGGCGTACTTCTTCTTCAGCGGCATCAGGTAGACCAGCCATCCGGCGTACGCCACCGCGTAGAGCAGGATGAAGAAGGGCACGTAGCTCAGGAACGTGTCCGAGATCGAGCTGTTTATGGAGTAGGTTATGGACGCGGCCTCGCTCGCCTCCGTGTCGAAGACCAGATAGTAGGAGCCGTAGGCCAGCCCCTCGACCTCTATGGTCAGCGAGGGATTGGCGATGTAGTCCCCTCCGTTGATCCGGTAGGAAGCTAGGTCGCTCAGGTCGCCCTTGTGGTCATCGAAGTATTGCTCGGACACGAGGTACACGCGGGCCTCGCCCTGGAAGGAGGTGATCTCTATCTCGCTAACGGACATGAACCCTAGGGGGTCCCGGTCATAGAAGTTGTAATACTCCGTCGCAGATGTGGACCCGGTATTGATCATCTTTCCGGTGGTGCCAGAGACGTCCTCGATGGCGTCGTGGATGAAAGGAAGCCAGAGCACGAGGATGACGATGATGCAGATGATGATGGCGATGATCGCCGACCTTATCCCCGTCTTGCAGATGTAGAACTTGGTGCTCGCGCTCTTGATGAAGCGCATCTCCAGCGCGCGGAAGAAGAATCCCTCGATGACGACGATGAGCCCTATCAGCAGCACGAAGTAGATGAAGGAATTGATCGGCAGGTAGAACGGCACGAGGGACGCCCTCCCCTCCAAAATAATGACCACTGCCACCGCGACAAGGAGGATCGCGAACTCGACGATGTAAAGGTCCCTCCGGGTCCGCCTGATGCTTGCCAGGCGATAACCACCGCTCATCTCCTCCTCTGCACTGAACATAATGTCGTCGAAAAATGACCGGTTCAAGCTAAATACTTTTCCAGATGGTTCGCAGTCCTGAATATGGACTAAGGCAGCACCGCCTCCCTGCGGCAGAGCAGGAAAAGGGCGGCGAACTCGGGCACCTCCACGTCCCCATCCAAGGAGAAGCGCTCGCCCTTCAGCCTGATGTCCAGCTTCTTGGCCATTTTCAGCTTGATGGGGGCATCGTTGAGCGTGGACGGCACCGCGTCCCGCAGCGGGTCGAACCCCTCCAGCTCGTCGCGGGTCATCTTCTCCACGCGCAGCCCGGTCTTTCCATGGAGTGAATAGGGAAGCCGGATCAGACGCTTGATGTCGCTTGTCACCGGCTCGTCGACCTCCCCGGCCAGCCGAGGGCGGAGGTCCATCTCGATTAGCCTGACGAACAGGGGTACGTGGCGGTCCCTGAGGTCGGCCAGGTTCCCCTTCTGCAGTATGAGGTCCCGCCCCCTCTTCCCTCCCGGTCCCGAGAAAAGGTCGTCGAAGAGCGCCGCCACCACTTCCTGCTTCTCGCCCCTCAATGCGGAATATCTCCCCCTCGCTCCTGCTTCGCCCGTCGATTCCAGCTCGTCAAGGAAGCCGGGGAGGGCGCGGCCCAGCTTTCCTTTCCAGCCCCCGCTCGAAGGAGAGGGAAGGAGCCGGGTCTGGTAGCTCTGCACCCGGCCCGTGGAACCGTACCTCTTGTCCGCCATCGTCCTCTCAGGCACGAGCCAGTCCATGTTCAGGTCGGTGCCGATTATGTAGTCGACTATCTCGCGCCGCTCGTGGGACCGAAGCATCTGGACCTTGGGGTCGGAGATGTGAGCGTGATAGCCCCTGCCCCCCGAGAAGGTCACCTTGAGATAGGATTCGTCGAAGCCCAGGTCGCCCAGCACGTAATCGTCCAGCAGGCGGATCATCTCTTGCTTCACGCGGGCCAGCATCTCCGTGTAGGAGAGGGACTCGGCCCCCGGGATATGGTCCGCGTCCAGGTCGAAGATGAGGTCCGCCCCAAGCCAGGTCTTGTCCTCCATCTTCTCCGCCCCAGGGTCCTTGTAATACGCGGAAGAGTAGTAGGCATGGGACGGGACGCGGTCCCTGAGGAACGCTTGGAAGTCCGCCTCCTTGGCGAACCCCAGGTGCCGCTGCACGAAATTCTTGTCGAAGAACATGAAGCCGAACTCGCGCCTGCCGAAGCGCTCGGGCGGAGGAGGGGGCGAGCTGATGTAGTAGTCACGGAACCGCTGCATGATGAACTCCATCTCCCCAGCCATCGGTAACGCTCCTGGATAGCTCCCTATCTTCATTCCACCTTCATTAAACTTGAGCTAAACCTAGCATCGTACCTAATGCCAGAAGGCTGATTGTAATCGATGTATCGATACGAGCAGCAATGTCATCCTGCAATTGTGCCACCTGTCCGCCGAAGCCTCCCCTGCGAACTCGCCTTTCCACTTCCACCGGAGATCAAGCTCCTGATGCAGGACTTCAGGCTGATGGTCAACCGGAGCGTGCGCTTTACCTTGGAGAACGACCTTACCGCGAGGGGCTCGCTGGTCAAGTTCGCTCAGTCGATGGCGAAGGAATATCATATCAATTTCCAACATGCGAGGATAGCCAACGAGGTCGCCCTCTCCCTCGTGAAAGGGCATCGGAGGCGACTGAGGAAGGGAAGACGGTGTAAAGTCCCGTACGTCCTCAAAGCGTTCCTACGTGCCGACGATTCGACCTTCCACATTTCCACGGAGAATGGCCACGTTCGTCTTTCAATACGAGCTGGCGAATGGTCAGGTTTCGATTTAAAATTATCATCCTATCATCTCGAAACGATGGCCTCAGGGAAGGTCAAGCAACTCGTGCTCAATGAGAAAAGGGCGGTCTTCGTGATCGAGAAGCAGGCGCCAGAAACATACGTCCCAACGTCGGTCATCGCGCTCGACACGAACGAGCGCTCACTTGATGGAGTTACGCTCTCCGCCTCCAAAGGCTCCCCGATAACAATTCCTTTCTCCGAGGTCTCTGTCGTGCAGCATCGCCACTTCGTCCGGAGGAGGAATATGGCGAGGAAGAAGCGGCGCGACCGTAGAGTCGGGAGAAAGCTCCTCTCCAAGGAGGGCAAGAGGGAGCACGACCGAGTGTCCCAGAGGCTGCACCTCGTCAGTAAAGGCCTGGTGAAGGCTGCCGAAGAGGCACAGGCCGCGATTGTGCTCGAGGATCTCCACTTGCCAAGAGGGGGAGGGAGAGGGGCGAGGATGCGTCGCCGGCTCTCCTCCTGGCCTCAGCGGGAGATGCACCGCCAGATCGAGTACAAGGCGGAGGAGCGAGGCGTGCCAGTGATCAAAGTGGATCCTCGAAACACGAGCAAGACCTGCCCGAGATGTGGCGAGATCAAGCAACGCCGAAGCAGGGTGGGCCGGGTGTTCGTCTGCGACAAGTGCAGCTGGCGGATTGACCGCCAGCTCAACGCCGGACTGAATATCTGTAAAACCGCCCTCGCAGAGCTTCCAGAAGCGATGAGGCGAGGGCTAGGGGGTCTCAGGCTTGACCCCGACGCCCTGGCCGATGATGCGATGATCCTCCTCTACTCCTCGGGTAGCGCCGAGGCGCACGGGGTGAGCGGAAGGTCAGGGAGCACCGGACGAGTCGCGACCGAATGATTAAGACTTCTGGTGAAAAGCCGACAAACCTTAATTATCGAAGACCAAATACTTGGACATCAAGGGGTGCGCTGCATGAAGGCGTTCATCAAGGTCATCCATTTTAGCGATGGGAGGTCACCCAAGGAGATCGAGGACATCCTCAGGGGCCAAGGCTTCGCCAGGATCAAGGGCACGAATGTCTTCGAGTCCGAGGCCAAGGACGAGCATGACGGCTTCGTGAAGATCGAGAACGCGCACAAGGCATTGAAGGGAATGGGCTTGATGTACGAAGCCAACATCGGCAAACCGCCCGAGGCCGCTGGCCCCACTTCGCAGGGCTACAAGGAGAAGATGGCCAAGTGGCGGGACATCGGCCTGGACGTGGACGAGCTGGCCGACCTGCTGCAGTACGACGCCGATCGTTTCAGGTCGCGAGGCATCGAGATGTTCCGCGTCCAGCTGGACCGGATCGTGGCCGAGCGCGAGCGGGAGATCCGCGAGACCGAGGCCAAGGAGCGCATCGAGCGCGCTCGGGAGAAGATCATGTCCGCGGTACGGGAGGAGGGGGGCAAGACCTTCCAGCAGCTGTCCTCCTTGTCCGGGGTGGACGAGGATATCCTGGCCCAGATGCTCGACGACATGACCAGGAAGGGGCAGATCGTGGCCAGGCAGAGCGGGAGGCGGGTCGCCTACGCCGCTCTGTGAGATGGGCGCAAAGGCAAGAATCCTTCATTTCTGATACGATCATACCAATAATCTGGCCATTCCGACCTCGGGTTCCGACAAGGTTTAATAGCAGTCAAAATGTAGCGCGTGGAGGTGAATCGAAAAATGGGCGCGTTGGGTGCTGGTCTGAGGACCGCCTTCATGTTCCTGTTCATGTTCGGCCTCTTCACGGTCATAGGCTGGGTGGTAGGGACGCTCTTCTTCGGAGACTGGGTCACCGGGGCGATCTTCTTCCTGCTGATCGCCGCGGCGATGAACTTCGTGGCCTACTTCTTCTCCTCGAAGATTGTGCTGTTCAGCTATCGGGCAAAGATCGTGAACGAGGCGGAGGCGCCCAGGCTGCACCGCATCGTCCGTAGCGTGGCGCAGAAGGCCGACCTGCCCATGCCGAAGGTGGCTATCATCCCGTCGCAGACGCCCAACGCCTTCGCCACCGGGCGAAACCCTAGGAACGCGGTGGTGGCGGCGACCGAGGGCCTACTCCAGCTATTGAGCGACGAGGAGCTGGAAGGCGTGATGGCGCATGAGATCTCGCACGTCCGCAACCGTGACATGCTGGTCATGACCGTCGCCGCCACCTTGGCCGGGGCGATAGCCTTCGCGGCCAGGTGGGCGCTGTACAGCGCGATGTTCGGCGGCCGGAACGACAACGGCAACGCCATCATCATGGTGATCGTGGCCATAACCGCCCCGATAGCCGCCATGCTGGTCCAGCTGGCCATCTCGCGAAACCGCGAATACAAGGCGGACGAGTCCGGGGCATTGCTGATCGGCAAGCCGCTGCACCTCGCCAGCGCCCTGCAGAAGCTGGAGACCGCCAATGCGCGCAACCCGATGCGCATGGGCAGCCCCGCCTCATCGAGCCTGTTCATCGTTAACCCGTTCCGAGGCGGCACCTTCGTGACGCTCTTCATGACGCACCCCCCGATGCAGAAGCGGGTGGAGCGCCTGAGGCAGATGGCGGGCAAGATGGGCCAGTATTAGGAAACCCGTTACCCTTCTTCTCTATTTCCGGATCACGAGGTCGTCCAGCAGTTCCGTTCTCTTCAGGAAGTCGTAGCCCCGGCCGACGTTCGAGACCTCGGTCAGGGTGCGATGGGCGTCGGTGCCGACCGAAACCTTGACCTTGCCCTTGAAGGCGCGGAAGTGGCGCTCGGCGTGCTCGTAGAACTGCCTGCCGTCCCTCTGGTACAAGACCGCGGTGTTAGCCTCGACGAAGAGATTGTAGGACTGCAGCAGATTGGCCAGATCGCTCGGCGATATACCCCCGAAGACCTTCTCCAGGTCGGTGTGGCACAGGCCGCACGGCACCACCAGCTTGGAGAGAAGACGGTCCAGCTCGAAGATGCTGCTCCCCCCGTTCCAATCGTCGTTGACGTACTCGAAGAGCACCAGGTCCAGCTGATTCAGCTTGTCCACCGGCAGCGAGGATATCGAGCAGCGCTCCTGGTTGGTGTCGATCTCCACTCCCGCCAGCACCTTGACCTTGCGGTCGTGGCGGAGCTCCGCAGCCCTGATCTCCTCCAGGTAGTCGTCGAACGACTCCGAGGTCACGCAGCGCTTGACCTTCTGCGTCTCGAAATGGTCCGTCACCGCGACGGCCTGGAGCCCGCCCCTTATCGCTTCCTCGACGATGTCATCTATGGAAAAGCTGCCGTCGGAGCGGAGCGAATGAACATGCAGGTTGGAGCGGAGGCACATCCAGCCTCGGACATCCTTAAGGGCATAGATAACGCATGCGCCCTGGTTGACGGAGAATGAGAACCATCGCTAGCGGACCTGCTCCCACTTCTCCAGCTCCTGCACGCTGGATAGCGTCCCGCCGCGCCGGATCTCCTCCCTGATGCGATTCTCCCTCTCGAACACGTCCACGGCCCGGTTGGCCACCTCCACCGCGCTCTCCTGCGGCACGACGATGACCCCGTTCTCATCGCCTACGATCCAATCGCCGTTGCGCACCACCTGCCCGCCGCAGATGATCTCGTGCCCGATGCCCCCGTAGCCCTTCGGCTCACCAGCATGGGGGACCACGAACTTCGAGAAGCAGGGGAACTCAATGTCCAGGATGGTCTCTATGTCCCTAGCTGCGCCATCGATGACCACTCCCCGTACGCCTTTCAACTTGGCGCTGATCGAGGCCAGCTCGCCCCAGACCGCTATGTCGCTCCCTCCGGCGTCGATGACGATGACCTCGCCGCCCTTGGCGCGGTCGATGGCCTCAACCGGCTTGGCCCAGTCGCCCTTCGCCGTCTGGACGGTGAGCGCGCGCCCGACCATGCGCTGGCCGTGGGCGATGTGCGGGAGGATTCCGGACATCACCCCGCGCTTATGCTGGGCGTCCGCGATGTTGGGCGTCGAGGCCTTGGAGAACGCCTGGTACAGCTCCTCCATGCCATACTTCTTGGAGATGGCCTTGGCTGCCTTCCCGCCAGAGGACATGGCCTTCTTAAGTGCCTTGGCGGCCGCGCGCACGTCCTCGGCCTTGATGATCGCGCCCCCCACGATGATGATGCTCGCGCCCGCCTTGACGAAATCGCGGGCGTTGGATTGGTTGATGCCCCCGGCGACGGCGACGGGCAGCTCTACCGACCTAACGACCTCCTTGATTAGGTCCAACGGCGAGGAGCGCGCCTTCATCTGCTCGTCGATGCCAACATGCAGGCAGACGTAGCTGGCCCCCAGCTCCGCCGAGCGCTTCGCCCTTGCCACCTTGTCGGGCACGTTCATCAGGTCCACCATGACCTTGGCGCCGTACCGCCTGGCGGTCAGGGCGCTCTCGGAGATGGTGGCGTCGTCGGACAGGCCCATGACCGTGACCACGTCAGCGCCGGCCTTCACGGCGATCTCCACCTCGAACCCGCCCACGTCCATGGTCTTCATGTCCGCCACGATGGTGCGCTCGGGGAACGCCTTCCGAAGCGCGCGGACGGCCTCCGCCCCCTCGCTCTTCAGCAGCGGGGTGCCGACCTCGACCCAATCGGCGCCGCCCTCGACGGCCTCACGGCCGATGGCTAGCGCCCGCTTCAGATGCATCATGTCCAGTGCGACCTGCAGTACCGCCGTCATCCCCTCGCACTAGGCCATCCCCCGACTTAATCTTTTTCGGACTCAGTGCAAAACCCTAATATGCCTATACGGAATAGCGAGGCACATGGCCAAGAAGGGTGAGCGGGGACGCTGCATCACTGGCATCGAAGGCTTGGACAGCATCTTGGGTGGGGGGATACCCACCTCGAGCATCGTCCTGCTAGCTGGTACCTGCGGGACCGGCAAGACCACCCTTGCCTTTGAGTACCTTATACGGGGCGTCATGGCCGGTGAGCCGGGCCTTCTCATCACCACCGTGGAAACACCAGACAAAATGCTCTCCAACATCCCGCGGTTCACTTTCTACACCGAATCCATGTTGGTCAAGGGGAAGCTATCCATCGTCAACCTCCAGGATATAATGAATTCCGCTGGCCTCTCCGGCTCCGACATGGACGAAGCGGCGATCAAGAAGCTGGTTGCGGTTATCGCCAAGCTCGTATCCTCGCACAGGGCCAGGCGCTTGGTCATCGATACCATCGACACCATACTCACTGAGATCAAGGACGAGGCTCTGAGCGCCATGCTGATAGCGGACCTGAGCAACGTGCTCTATCGTAGCGAATGCACGGCCTTGCTGGTCTCGAGCGCGGAGAAGGGCGACCGCATCGAAGGCAGGGTGGCGGACGGCATCATAATGATGGGGAACCTGGAGAGGAGATGGGACCTTCTCAGGACGATGCAGATCATCAAGATGAAAGGAACGAGCCACTCCCGTTCCAAGTATGTCGTGGACCTGACCAATGCGGGGGTTCTCGTGACGCCACTATTGAAGGGAGGGATCTGATGACGGAGAACCTGCATTCATTGATCGCAGAGAAGCTGGAGGGTCTCGGGCCGTCGACCGCCGTGGCGTTCGAGATCAAGATCGACTCTTACTTCGATGCGGTGAGAGGCATCCTGGACGATTTCGCTTCCGGGAAGGACCTGATGTGCGTCTACATCACGGCCTCGGTTCCGGCATCGACCCTTAACTCGGCGCTTCAGGCCCTCGAGGTCAACGTCAAGGACCTGAGGTTCGTGGACTGCATCTCGCATTCCCTCATGGCCTCGATGGAGACGTCGGAGAACACCGCCTACGTCGAGAGCCCGACCATGCTCGAGAACATCATCCTCAAAGTGGAGTACTTCTACCGCATCGCTGAAGGAAAGAAAATGCTGGTGGTGCTGGATTCGGTGAACTCGTTCGCGCTTCACAACGAGAACAAGATGCTGACTGAGTTCCTGACCATTTTCACCAACAGCCTGAAGGCCAAGGAGGCTTACCCTGTGCTGCTAGCCATTCCAGATCAGCTACGGCCCGAGGTCAAGGAGACGATGTCCATGGTCTGCGACGTCATCGTCCCCCTATGATGATGGCACCGATGAATCGCATCCGATTATGTCGGATGACGTGTAGTCCAGGATTGATTTCATAATTGATTTCGGAACAGATATATTTATAACGCCTAAACGGTGAATATCTTTTGTTGGTAGGGAATATCTCTACCAAGGAGGACTAAACATGAAGAAGCTATGGAAAATGAAGAAGGACGCGGTCTCCCCGGTCATCGCTACCATCTTGATGGTCGCGATCACCGTCGTGCTGGCTGCCGTTCTTTACGTGATGGTGATGGGCTTCGGCGGTGGCGGAGGCCAAGAAACCCCGACGATTACCATGACTTATCAGAAGACCGCTTCGCTGAGCTACACCTTTACCGTTGTAGGCGTGACCGCGAATGACATATTGTGGACGGATATTCAGCGGTGGTCAACCCCGTCTAGCGGCGTAACTTTGCCATACCGACTACCGACTTTGTGTCGGTGCTGGTGATACAGTGGCATTTACAGATCCGGTCTGCTGGTAACACCTATTCAATCACCCTAAAATACGAACCCACCGGTAGCGCAGCATATTCTTTGCCTGATAGCGTAGCGTAAATACTAAACTGGGGCATATGCCCCAACCCTATTTTTTCTTTTCATAAATTGCATTTATAAAACAGTTTCGTTCCATTACTTTATACATTGAAGAAAAATGGATGAACTCCTTTTCATTAACGTATGCTTGGTACGAATAAGGTGTCTAAAGAACTCGATGCAGAATCAATAAAAGCTCTTTTACGAGAACCGCGCACAATCCTTGAATTGAATGAAGCTTTAAAAGAGAAAAGAATGACCTGCCCGGACGATCTGGCCAGAAGACTTAGTAAAATGCGTAAGGAAGGGCTAATCAAAGGCCGATTCTCAGAAGAGAAGTCCTCTTGGGTCTATTGGGTCGACTAGCAGCAGGAAAAATGATTCCAGATCAATTTCAAATTTGATTCTAATCAACATATATTTATAACGCAAAAATGACGAACGTCCAGTGCATATAAATTCCACGTAGAAGGACCAAGCATGAAGAAGGCATGGAAATACAAGAAGGACGCGGTCTCGCCGGTCATCGCCACCATTGTGATAGTAGCGATCACCGTCGTGCTCGCGGCCGTCCTTTACATCATGGTCATAGGCTTCGCTTCTGGTGAGAATGGATATGCGCCGAGCATCAATATGACATTCAGGAAGACCAGTGATGGCAACTACGCCTTCACTGTAATCGGCGTAACCAAGAATGATGCCAAGTGGTCTGACATTCTGGGTGTGTGCAATCCCGGCGGTACGGTGATACTGCCTTCAACTACTAATGTTGGTGCCGGCGATGTTGTTACAGTTTCCGGTTTGGAAGCCGGAACGGCTTATGTGATTTCACTCAGGTACACGCCTTCTGGAAGCGCTTGCTACCAGATATCCATGACCGCTTACTGATTGTACCATTTTTTCGCACCCCCCACACCGAATCCATAGGTGCAAAGCAAAATCCACATCGCATTTTCATTAATGCGATAATCAAATCTAGATGGTGGATTAGCCACTCAGCTCGCCCGTCTGTCATCACGAATCAGAGCTGGGTTTGTCATCACAGTGGCCTGTCTCCTTAGTGCCTTCCTCGAAATAAAACTGACGAAGCCGCATAGGGTGATTTTAAAATCGGCTCGACGATGCACCAACTGATGAGCGATCAGGAGCCGGAGAAGAAGAGCCCATTCAAGGACCCCAAGAACCTGGCGGCCTTGTTCTGGGCGGCCATCGTGATCGTGACCGGGGTTCTCCTGCTGCCTGAGAATTGGCTCTTCTGGATTGTAATCCTGGTCGTGGGCATCGTCCGGATCGTCCTGCTCCTCGCCCCTAAGACGCAATACCGATGCACAAAGTGCGGGAACGTCTTCCAATGGGTGGGCAGAAGGGCCACCCTGATGCCTACGGCGAAGGACCTAGAGGCCGCGAACGAAGGCCCAAAATGCCCGAAATGCGGCAGCAGGTCCGTGATCAAGGAGAAGGCGAGGAAGTGAGATGGTCAAGGCCAGGCCCTTCAACTCGGTGGACGGCAGGGCGAAGCCCTGCACCCGCGATCACCGGGGCACGAAGAAGGTCCTTTTCATCTGCACACATAACTCGGCGAGGTCCCAGATGGCCGAGGGCTTCCTGAACTGCCTATATGGCGATCGCTACCAAGCTTACAGCGCAGGGGTCAGGCCGGGCCGAGTACATCCTCTGGCCATCGACATTATGTCCGAGGTAGGGGTAGATATCTCGCAACAGAGGTCGAAGAGCATCGAGGAGATTATCGAGAACTTCTTCGACACGGTAGTGACAGTATGCGATGGCGCGAGGGAGACCTGCCCGATTTATCCAGGTGGAGCTGAGGTCCTCCACCACTCGTTCGAGGACCCGAGCTCGTTCGATGGCACTCCGGAAGAGGTCGCGAACAAATTCCGGCAGGTCAGGGATGAGATAAAGGAATGGATCGAGGCAGCCTTCGGGCCCTCCAGCCCTCGGTACCTCTCTCGTCCCTCGGAGTTCTCTTGACTATTGGTTCATCGATTGTGCGCTATCGCCGGCTGCCTGGATGGCCCTGTTCCTCTTTTCCGTCGAGAGGGCGATCACCTTGGTGCTGGCGATATGGTCCGTAAACCTCTGCCTCGGGTCCCCCTCCATCGCCAGGCCAGCGATGACATCGAAGGGCAGGAAGATGTACCAGAAGAACTTGGGCACGGAACGGATGGTGGCGTGCACCAAGCTGTGGCTGTGACCTTCGGTTACTACGCTGAGCCCGAGGACGCGCTTCCCCCAGGTCTGCCCGAACAGCCCTTCGAGCAGGGCACTGTAGACGAAGAACCCCAGGCCCGACAGCACCCCGGCCAGGACGATGTCCGGGCTATCCTGGGACACGAAGGCCAAGGATATCGGTGCCGTCACAATGGCCAGGTCTATGAACCCGGCCAAGATCCTCTTCATCCAGTGAATCCGCAATTGCTTGCTTCCGCTAAGCAGATCGAATCCCGTATGCATCCCATCACCGATAATGCAAATTGAGCGTTAAACTAATTAAGCATTATGCTAAACTTGAACCCCGAATATAAGGGCATAAGTGCTTTGAGCCACCCTTCCATGGGCTTCGTCGTCAATGAAGAACAATGAGCGGATGGTCGAGAGATCGACGGTATTAGTCCCCATCTACGTCTACGACGAGGGCCAATGCGACCCGAAGCGGTGCACGGCGAAAAAGCTAATCAGGCTCAGCATCGCCAAGGAGGTCCACGACCTCCGGCGCATACCCAGGGGATGCCTGGTCCTCGACCCATCTGCGGAGAAGGCGGTCTCAGCCGAGGACAGGCGGCTGTTCTATCCACGGCATCCTGGTCATGGACCTCTCCTGGAGGAACATCGAGGCCTTCCCCAAGCCCGGCAAGGGGACAATCCCGAGGGCGCTTCCCTATCTGCTCGCCGCCAATCCCGTCAACTGGGGCAAGCCGATGAAGCTGTCGAGCGCGGAGGCCGTCGCGGCCGCCCTCTACATCGTGGGCCTCAAGGATCAGGCTATGGCGGTGCTTTCCAGATTTTCCTTCGGGGAACAGTTCCTCATCCTGAACAAAGAGCCGCTTCAGAGGTATTCCGAGGCGTCCTCGAGCGCCGAGGTCGTCGCCATCCAAGCAGACTACATCTAATGAAAGCGAGTTTCAATCCCCCTCGCGATGCATCTAAATACGGCGAGTTCGCGAACGGCAAGAGGAACGATCTGATGTGTCAAGATGCCAGAGCGGCACCGGCATTATTTATGCTAGAAGCGCATAGTGGTCAATCCGCCGGTTCCGATAAGGGGAGAGGTGAGGCTTCTGGCCAGCGATTACACTGATGAGGACCTCCTCGCTCGATGGGAGGAGTTCTTCGAGGCTACCGACTACCGCGTCAAGATGATCGAGGTCGCGGACCAATACCCGGAGCAGCGCAGCGTATACATAGCCTACGACCAGCTCGACCTCTTCGATCCGGACATGGCCGATTACATGCTGCAGCATCCCTTGAGGGGGCTGCACTTCGGCAAGCAGGCCATGAAGAAGCTCTTGCCCCCTGGCAGGGAGAAGGTCGAGATCCATCTCAGGATGAAGGGCCTGCCCAAGGACAGCAAGGTCGAGATACGCAAGATACGAAGCGAGCATCTCGGGCGGCTGATCGCCGTCGAAGGCCTTGTCAGGAAGGCCACCGAGGTCAGGCCGAAGATAACCGATGCCCTGTTCCAATGCGCCCGATGCGGCATGGTCATCAAGGAGCCCCAGGAGGGCATGTACTTCAAGGAGCCGATGGAGTGCTACAAGGAGCAGAACGGGTGCGGCCGGACGGCCTCCAGCACCAAGTTCAAGCTGCTCAGCGAGGACTCCAGGTACGTCGACACGCAGAAGGTCGAGATCCAGGAGAACCCGGAAGGCCTTAGGGGAGGGGCGCAGCCCGAACGGTTAACTGGCTACATCGAGGACGACCTGGCTGGCTTCGTGTCGCCAGGTGACCGCCTGACGATGAACGGCATCCTGCGCTCGGTGCAGAAGGGCGCGGTGCAGAAGTCCACGTTGTTCGACATCAACCTCGACGTGCTGAGCGTCGAGCTCAAGACCCAGGAGTACGAGGAGGTCTCCATATCCGAGGAGGACGAGATGGAGATCCTCCGGCAGGCGAGGGACCCCACCCTCTTCAAGAAGATCATCGCCTCGATCTCACCGACCATCTATGGCTACGACCGCGAGAAGGAGGCGATCGCCCTGCAGCTCTTTGGGGGCGTGCACAAGTCCCTGGACGACGGCACCAAGATCCGCGGGGACATTCACATTCTACTGGTCGGGGACCCGGGGGTCGCGAAATGCGTCACGGGGGACACAAAGGTGCTCATCTCCGATCAAACAGAGGTGGAGATCGGGAAGATAGTCGACGAGGCGATCGCCAAAGGCCCGGTGGAGAAGGTGGACGACGGTGTCTGGGCACCTCTGGACCTGGCGCTCTTCACGTTCTCCCACCGAGGCGCGATAGACTTCGGCAAGGCGGTGAGGGCTTGGAAGAGGACCTCGCCACCGAAGATGCTTCGCATCACCACCAGGTCTGGAAAGAAGTTAACAGTAACCCCCACCCACCCGCTCTTCGTGCAGAACGGCCCCTACATCCAGTTCCGGGCGGCGAGCCTGTTGTACCCTGGACAGAATGTGGCGGTGGCCACTTGTGCGGGGCGCACCGGCTATGACGAGACCTGTGGTTTTCAGAGGGGATTGGACTGGGACCCGGTCGTCTCCAAGGAAGAGGTCCCGGCACAGGAGGAGTTCGTCTACGACCTAGAGGTCGAGGGCACTCACAACTTCATCACCAACGGGATCATCTCGCACAACAGCCAGATATTGCGCTACATGGCTGATCTCGCTCCCAGGGGGATCTATGCCTCGGGCAAGTCCTCTTCGGCGGCTGGACTTACCGCTGCCGCGGTCAAGGACGAGTTCGGCGAGGGCAGGTGGACGTTAGAGGCGGGCGCGCTCGTGCTCGCAGACCAGGGGCTTTGCGCCGTGGACGAACTCGATAAGATGGACGATCAGGACAGGAGCTCGATGCATGAGGCGATGGAAAGCCAATCGATCAGCGTGGCCAAGGCCGGTATCACTGCTCGCCTGCAATGCCGCTGCTCCATACTGGGCGCGGCGAACCCCAAGTATGGCAGGTTCGAGGAGTCGCAGTTCATCTCTGATCAGATCGATCTTCCACCTGCACTCATGTCCCGTTTCGATCTGATATTCGCCATGACGGACAAGCCCGACTCAGACAAGGACGCCAAGATCACAAGTCACATACTCAAGGTGCACCGCCGTGGGGAGATATTGAGGAACGAAGATTTGTCGGATCTCCCCGGCATGGACATCGAAGCAATGATGCAAGAGAGCAATATGCTGGAGCCGACTTACCAAAAGGAATTCCTAAGAAAGTACGTGGCCTATTCAAAGCGCGTCATTCCCATATTGTCCGATGAGGCGGTCAAGCTCATCTCCGACAACTACCTCAACATCAGGAAGATGGGCGAGGGAGAGAGCAAGTCCGTGCCCATCACCGCCAGGCAGCTGGAAGCTTACGTGCGTTTGGCAGAGGCCAGCGCCAGGGCGCGCCTCAGCCGCGTCGTCACCTTGGACGACGCTCGCAGGTCCGTGGCCATCGTCGAGTACTACCTGCGCAAGATCGCCGGGGAGGCGGGCAAGCTGGACATCGACATCATCGCCACCGGCACCTCGCGCTCCCAGCGCGAGCAGATAGTCTCCATCCGCGCCATCATCCAGGAGAACGCTGACCGGGACAAGGGGATAAGCATCGACCAGCTCATCTCCCTGGCCGAGCAGGAGAACATCCCTGAGGAGAGGGTGCGGACCTTGATCAAGCGCCTGTACGAGAGTGGGGAGATATTCATGCCCACCGTGGGCTATTACAAATTGGCTTCGGAGAGGACGGAATGATCACGGTGAGGGTCTACCGACAAAGGGGCGAGATGATACTCGCCGCCTGCGACAAGGAGCTGATGGGCAAGTGCTTCAGGGAAGGAGAGCTGAAGTTGGACGTATGCTCCTCCTTCTACGAGGGGGAGGACGCGAGCGAGGAGATGCTCCTCAACCGGCTCAAGAATGCCACCATCGCCAACCTGGTGGGGGAGAGGACCGTGAGCGTGGCCACCAAGCACGGGCTGGTGGACGAGGGCTGCGTGCTGCGCATCGAGGGCGTACCGCACGTGCAGCTGGTGAAGATGTAACATGTTCTGTGTAAGATGCGGCAAGGAGGGGAGCACCTACGAATCGCTGTGCGTGGAGTGCTTCATGGCCAACAACCGGTTCACGAAGGCGCCCGACCACGTCGACCTGGTCAAATGCTACCACTGCAACGAGTTCATGCTCCGAGGGAGATGGCAGAAGGTGACCTTGGACGAGGCCATCAGGGACGTGGCCTCCGACTCGCTGGAGGTGAAGCGCGGCGCGGAGGTGACCAGGGTGCGTCAGGAGGTGCAGCCTTCCGACGATTACAACTTCCACGTCACCATGCACGTCTCCCTCGAATACTCCGACCTCAAGATGGAGGAGGAGAACAAGACCATCGTCCGCCTGAAGAACGGCGTCTGTCCCAGGTGCTCGAAGATCATGGGCTCTTACTACGAGAGCATCATCCAGATCCGGGGGAGGGAGAGGAAGCTCACCGAGGAGCAGAAGGAGCGCCTGGTCTCCTCGATCCAGAACAAGGTGCAGGAGGCCCAGGACGAGAACCGGGAGATGTTCATATCCAAGCTGGAGGAGGTGGCGGGCGGGTTCGACGCCTACCTCTCCTCCATCTCCCTGGGAAAGGCGATAGCGCACGACCTGGCCGACAAGTACGGGGCCGAGGTCAAGGAGTCGTCCACCCTCGTCACCCAGAAGGAGGGGAGGGACGTGTACCGCGTCACCTTCCTGGTTAGGCTGCCCTCCTATCTAAGGGGCGAGGTCATACTGCACAAGGGAAGGCCCCACCTCGTCATATCGATAACCTCGAGTAGGACCAAGCTGGTGAACCTGAAGACGCACGAGCCGATCATCGAGAGCAACATGGACCTACGCGAGGCGCGGGTCGTCGGAAAAAGGCAGGACGTCCTCGAGGCCGTGGTCTTGAGCGAGAGCAAAAAGGAGGTCCAGGTCATGCATCCCCGCACCTATGCTACGGTAGAGCTGCGCAAGCCACAAGGGTTCAAGGTGGAAGGGGAGACGGTGCGCGTCCTGCTCTACGAGGACGACATCTACCTAATCCCCTGATCGCTTGTCCTCCCATTCATCGCGCGACGCCTCCACCAGCTCCAGGAATCTTTTGGATGCCGCTTCGACCGCGTCCTCCGGACCACGGATCACCACCACGTTGCCGCCTTCCCTCCAGTCCTCCTTGGGAAGGGAGGCCACCCTGACTCCGAACTCCTTGGCGATGATCTGGAAGATCGGTTCCATGGTCGTCTCGCGCCTCTTGACATGGAACATCCTCTCCGCCTGCCCTTCGGGCGTGACCAGGGGGAGGAAATACAGCTCGAACATGGCCAGCATCTCATTGGGGAAGCCGGGCACGCAGATGATCGTGGTATCGCCCAATACCGCCTTGATGCCGCACGCCACCCCGTTGGGATTGGGAAGAGCCTCCGTGCCCTCGGGCACCATGGCCATGAGCAGGGCTGCCGAGGACGCCTTGGGCCTTCTCCCGTGCCTCATGAGCAGAGCCTCCTCCATCCACTCCTTGGCCTTGGCGTCCACCACCAGTTCCTTTCCCAGGAACCCGGCCAGGGCGTGCCTCGTCACGTCGTCTATGGTCGGCCCGAGCCCTCCTGTGGCGAGGACCAGACCCGCCCCCCGGGAGCAGGCCGCGTCCAGCTCGAGGACTATGTCCCTCACGACGTCCGGCACCACCGTTATCCTGGATATGGATGCGCCCTTGCCCCGCACCGCGCTCAGTATCTTCGAAGGGTAAGGGTCGAGCTCCCCGGTCAGGAGCTCGTCGCCTATGAGCAGCAGCTCGATGCGCATCCTATCCTACCATCTCCCTTCGTTTGAACAGGAAGATGCCTGCTGCATTGCAGACTGCGATGTACCCTATCATCACCGCCACGCTCGACGCCACGGAGGGATAGAAGAAATAGATGTTGAACGGCAGCCCGATGGTCTCATTGGCGTACTCCACGAAATTTTCGGGATAGGGGGTGACTAGCACCGCATCTATCGCCCCAGCCTGGTAGGTGATCGATGGCACCGGCTCGATGCCTCCCAAGGTGCCCACCGAGTCTACGAGGGGGAAGATCATGAAGAGCAGGAAGAAGGTCAGGACCAGTGCCCCGGTGCTGCCCTTGAGGATGCTGCTGATTAGGAATCCGACCGAGGCGGCCGCGAAGGCGTAGAGCACCGCCAGGCCGTAAGACTCTATGGCCAGCATCGAAACGCCTCCCGTGATGATCGCGCCCGCGATTATCGCCACCCAGTACCAGACGCTGACCACCAGCAGCATAATAATGGCGGTGGAAAGGAACTTGCCTAGGTAGATGGACGACTTCTTGATGGGGTTGGGGAAGACCAGGTAGCCGGTCCGGTTCTGGAACTCCGAGCAGATGGAATCACCGGCGAACATCGTCGCCGCCAGTATGATCATGATGTTGGTGAAGGTGAAGACGAGCACGTTGCGCACGAAATCCGCCGGGTCCTCGGAATAGGGCTGATTCAAAATAGCCGGCAGCGCCAGCATCAAGGCCAGGATCGCCGCTTCGATGACGAAGATGGCGATGAGCCTGCGGCTCCTGAGGTGCTTGAATATATCGTACCTCGCCACGGTGGTGATCTGAGCCACGTCAGAAGGGAGATGTCTTGTGCTTGTTACCGCCATCTGCATCACCTCGAGCTCTTTATCAGGCTCATGTATAGGTTCTCCAGCGCCACTCCCGATTCCTTGAAGGAAACGACCCTGTAGCCGAGCGCCTGGATCTTCAGCAGTAGCTCCGCCTGGGCCTGGTCGTCGCCCGAGAAGTCGACGAAGAACTGCTGCTCGTTCACGACGTTGAGGTACTGGACGCCGGGGAAGCCCCGCAGCTTGTCCATGGCATCGCCCCTGACCTGATCGGCGATGCGCACCTCCAGCTTCTTGGAGTCGATCTTGGAGGCCAGCGCGCTCACCGAATCGTACGCCAGGAGCTTGCCGTGATCGATCAGCGCGACCTCGTTGCATACCTCCTGGACCTCGTTCAGCAGGTGAGAGGACATGAAGACGGTGTACTGCATCTTCTTCAGCTCCTTGAGCACCTCGCGCACCTCCACCATGCCCCTGGGGTCGAGGCCGGAGGTCGGCTCGTCCAGGATGACGATGGTAGGCTCATGCAGGAGTGCCTGGGCCAACGCCACCCTCTGCTTCATGCCCTTGGAGAACTTGCCGATGCGGACCTCTGCCCACTCGGTCATCATGACCAGCTCCAGGACCTCCTTGGTCCTTCTCATGACATCGGCCTTGGGCATCCCGCGGATGGCGCCGAGGTATTCCAGCGTCTCCACCGGCGTGAGGAAGGGATAGAACTCCGGGGTCTCGACGACCGCGCCGACGCCCCCTAGGGCGGTCTTCGGGCTCGCTGAGACGTCCACGCCGTTGAGATAAGCATGGCCGGATGTGATCGTCAGAAGATTGGTGAGCATCTTGATGGTGGTGGTCTTTCCCGCCCCGTTGGGGCCGAGGAAGCCGACGAACGAGCTGGGCTTGACCGTCAAGGTTAGGTCATCGACCGCCTTGATTTCCTTCCCGTAGACCTTGGTCAGGTTCTGCAATACGATGGGTTCCTGCATGGGACAGCCCTCGGTTGGCCTCCTGGTAGAGTACTGAAGCTATAAATTCTTCTGCCGGACCGGGAAATGATTCATACCTCGATGTGAGATATACCTGAGAAGAGGCGCGAGATGAGGTGCGACAAGCTTCTGGAGGACGTCACGGTCAACCTTCTACGAAGTGCCGTGACCATACTGCCCAAGGACGTCACGGAAGCCCTGCTGAAGGCGGAGAGGGAGGAGACCAGTGAGGTGGGCAAGCAACAGCTCAGGACCATCTTGGCCAACGTTGCCTCCGCCGATCGCCTTTCCGTGCCCATGTGCCAGGACACTGGCATACCTATCTTCTTCGTCAAGGGGAGGTGCATCGAGGGCCTCGAGGATGGGATACGCATGGGAGTGTCCAGAGCCACCTCCGAGATCCCGCTCCGGCCGAACGTGGTGCATCCTCTCACTAGGCACAACCCCGGAGACAATCTTGGAAAGGGGGTGCCATACGTCCACTTCGAGACCGCCGACCTGGATTACACAGAGATAACGGTGATGACCAAGGGCGCCGGGTCCGAGAACATGACCGCCCTAGCCATGCTCACCCCATCCCAGGGCATCAAGGGCATCAAGGCCTTCGTGCTGGAATCGGTGGTCAGGGCGGGGGGGAATCCCTGCCCACCCACGATTGTCGGGGTCGGCATCGGGGGGTCGGCGGACGAAGCCCTCCTGCTCTCCAAGAAGGCCGTACTGAGGAAATTGGACCGAGAGAACGAGGATGCCGAGCTTGCCAAGCTGGAGAGGGAGCTTCAAGAAGCCCTCAACCAGACCGGTATCGGACCCATGGGCCTCGGAGGAAGGAGCACGGTGCTGGGGGTCAAGGTCGAGGAGGCCTTCTGCCATACCGCCAGCCTGCCCGTGGCCGTGACCCTGCAATGCTGGGCGGCCAGGCGGGCGTCCGCCCGAATCATGGTGGATGGTACCGTTCATTACTCCCAGGAGGGGTTCGAATGAGGCTCAGGACGCCGCTGAGCGAAGCCGATGTCGCAGCCCTCAAGGTGGGGGACACGGTCACAGTCGACGGCACAGTCATCACAGGAAGGGACGAGGTTCACATCCGGGCGCTGGAGCATGCACGGGAGGGACGGAAGCTCCCCGTCGACCTGACCGGCGCCATCATCTTCCATTCTGGTCCTATCATGAGGAAGGACGCGGGCAGATGGATGGCCATCGCTGCCGGCCCCACCACCAGCTCCAGGATGAACTCCATGGAGCCGGAGTTCATCGAGAGGTTCAAGATACGCGCCATAATCGGCAAAGGGGGGATGTCGCAGCCAACCGTCGACGCCATGTCCAGGTTCGGCTGCGTCTACCTGGCCTTCACCGGCGGGGCGGCGGTGCAAGGAGCCGCGGGCATCAAGGATGTACGCGGGGTGGAATGGCTCGACCTCGGGATGCCGGAGGCGATGTGGATACTCGAGGTCAAGGAGTTCGGGCCCTTGACCGTGGCGATCGACGCGCATGGCAACAGCCTCTACAAGCGCGTGGACGAGGAAGTGAAGGCCAACCTGGTCAAGGTCCGCAGGTCCTTGGGCATCTGAGCTACTTCTTCTCCTTCGGAGGCGAAGGCTCCTTCTCCTCCTCTTCCTTGGCAAGCAGCTCCGGCCTCTTCTGGATCCGCATCCTCACGAAAAGGGCGAAGACCATCAGCAGCATGACGACGATCAGGGCGACCACCATCATGGAATGCGTTAGGTCCAGGTTGGTGATGAATCCGTCGTTGTTCGAGGACTGGTCGCGGGCCATGGAGATCGAGAGCTCGAGGTCCTCGAACGGGGAGATCGATACCGGGTAGGTCTTCTCGACCAGCCCTTCCTTGCTAAACACCACGTCGTACTCTCCCGCGATTATGTTGGAGAAAGAGTAGTTGCCGTTCGCGTCCGTCAGGGTGGTCCTGACCTCGACGGTCCCGGACATGAGATTCGCGGAGACGCCCTCCTCTGGTGCAGCGCCGACGGTCACCTTGCCGAAGATGCGGGCCGGCTGGGGCTCTAGCTCGAAGTCCAGCTCCGTGACCTCGTTCGGGCTCACGTACACCGGCTCCTGGGAGACGTTGGTCCAGTAGCCCGCCATTTCCGCTCTGGCCACGAACACCCCTGGCACAACTCCAGTAATGGAGTAGCTCCCAAGGGGAAGGGATGTCCTGCCCAGATAGGTGGAGTTGCCGTTGGAGAGGACGATCTGCGCACCGACTAGGGGGGCGTCCTTGGACGTCACATGCCCCTCGACCCTTCCCGTGGTGACCTGGATGGTGAAGTCCACGTCCTCTATCGCCGTGAGGACGACCAGCATCGAATAGGTGACGCCAGAGCCTAAGCCAGCGATCGCGGCCGTGATATTGAAGGTGCCCTCTGGGAGGCTGAGGTTGTAAGTTCCCTGTTCTCCGGTGATGGCCGGATAGATGGTCCCGTTGTCCACCTTCTCCGCCATGACCGTGACCCCGGCCATCGGGACACCTTCCAGGTCCCTGACCATTCCAGAGATTACATGCTCTGGGTCGGCCGCACTAGCGGGCATGGAGGCAGGGGAAAGCGCCATGGCTAGCAGGGCGAATCCAAGCAGAAGCGCGACTGGTTTCCTCAACTTATCAGGTTTTTAAACGCCTACGAGCTCAAAACCTTTTCTGAGAGCCGCCCGGTCAAAGCAAGGCGCTCATCGGCCTGAGGCCGCCCGCCTCCCCCGAGACGTGCGCCAGCATCATCACTTTGAATGAGGTCATCAGCGAGCCATAGAGGAAGCACGTCCTCCGCCACGCCCGGGCGTCCTTGGCGGTGAGCTCGCCGGCCTTGAAGGAGGCGGATAGCAGCACGGGCCTGCCATCGGCGCTCATGCCCAAGTCCGAGCGCTGGGAAAGGCTCACCAAAGCCTCTGGTCCGAGGGATGGGGCCCCGAGCTTCCTGAGGTCCGAGACCATCCTCCTCAGCGCCTTGGTCTCCTTGTCGTCGAGGTACTCGGGCAGGCCATCCTCCAGCAGCTTCGAGATCTCGCTCAGGGCATCGGATATCTTCCTGGGCGAGCGCCAGTCGTCCGATTGCGACTTGGAATACGGAGAGACCATGCCCGCGCCCAGCTCCAGGACCCAGGCCAGCCGGAGCAGGTTGAGGCGGACGTTGTGGTCCAGGTCATCCTCCAAGGCCAAAAGCTCGATCCTGGCCATGCCTCCGCCTCGGAGGGGCGCCTCATTCAGAGAGAGATGCTGCACCAGGCGGTGGCGCGGGTCCTCCCAGAAGCGCGGCTCGACGAGGACGCCCTTCCCCTCGAAGCTGGAGACCAGCTCCTCGAGTGTCCGTTCGTCCACTTCGTCGAACCCGTGATGCAGGGCGTGGGCGTAGGCCTCTATCTGCGATTTGGCAGGCCGGGGCATCGGCGGGACCAACGGCCCCATGCAAACCTGGAACACCTTGTTGCCTAGTGCGATCGAGGCCTTCAGGTCCTCCGTGTCCGCGACGCAGGCCTTCCATTCCTTCCAAGGGGCGCTCGCCACCCCGCCCTCGACCCTGAACCAGCTCGCTCTCATCATCACCGATTACGACGGTCGCCGGGATAAAGCTGACGGCCAATTTCGGCGGGCCCTGGGCAAGGTTTATGCCTACCTCGTCCAAACGGAGGATGTATCCGCTCGACGCCGGGGGAGGCAGCAAAGTAGTAATATACGGGCGCCGAATGGAGCGCGATTCAAGCCTGGTGCAAACGCATGGAAAGGGTAGCACACAAGCACAGCAAGAAGGAGGTGCTCGGCCTCATGGAGCCCCTGATCGAGGAGTGGTTCACCTCCAAGTTCGAGGACATGACCGAGCCGCAGTCCTTCGCCATCCCCGTCATCCATCAGCGCCACAACGTCCTGGTCTCCAGCCCGACCGGGTCGGGGAAGACCATGACCGCCTTCCTCAGCATCATCAATGAGCTCTTCAAGTACGCCAAGTCCGGCAAGCTGGAGGAGAAGATTTACTGCGTCTACGTCTCGCCCCTTAAGGCCTTGGCCAACGACATCAACCGCAACCTGGAGCAGCCTCTGAAGGAGATCGCCGAGCTGGCGCAGAGGGAGCATGCATCCATGCCCAAGATCCGGGTGGGGGTCAGGACCGGGGACACCTCGCCCGCCGAGAGGCAGAGGATGCTGAAGCATCCCCCGCACATCCTCATCACCACGCCCGAGTCGTTAGCGCTGGCTCTGGCGGCACCTAAGTTCCGCGAGAAGTTCCTAGGGGTGGAGTACGTCATCCTCGACGAGATCCACGAGATCTGCGACTCGAAGAGGGGCGTCTTCCTCTCCTTGACCCTGGAGAGGCTGCAGGACTACTGCAAGAGAGGTTTCACAAGGATCGGCCTGTCGGCCACCCTCGCCCCCATCGAGGAGATCGCCCAATATTTGGTGGGGCACGAGGAGGGCAGGGGCCGCGACGTCCATCTGGTCGAGGTGAGGACGCGCAAGAACCTGGACCTGAAGGTGCTGTGCCCCGCGGACGACATGACCGCGCTCTCCTTCGAGATCACCAACTCCAAGATGTACGACATGCTCAAGGAGATGATCGACGAGCACCTGAGCACGATAGTGTTCACCAACACCCGCTCGGGCACGGAGAACGTCGTCTACAAGCTCAAGGAGCGGGGATTGGAGAGCATCGAGGCCCACCACGGCTCCCTCTCCAAGGAGACGCGCTTGGACGTCGAGGAGCGGCTGAAGAACGGGCTGCTTAAGTGCGTGGTGTCCTCGACCTCGCTGGAGCTCGGCATCGACATCGGGTTTGTGGACCTGGTGTGCCAGATCGGCTCACCCAAGTCCGTGGCCAAGGGCATGCAGCGCATCGGCCGCAGCGGGCACTCGCAGGGCCGGACCTCCAAGGGGCGGATGATCGTCTTCGAGAAGGACGACCTGGTGGAATGCGCGGTCCTGTGCCGGGCGGCGCACCGGGCCAACATCGACCGGGTCACCATCCCCGAGAACTGCCTTGACGTGCTTGCCCAGTCCCTGGTGGGCATGAGCATCGAGAAGCGCTGGGAGGTCGACGAGGCCTACCGCGTCGTCAGATGCTCCCACTGCTACCGCAACCTGTCCAAGGAATCGTTCCTCAGCGTGCTCCGTTATCTAGGGAGCAAGGAGGGCTTCGAGGGCGTCTACTCCAAGGTCTGGTACGACGACGAGGAGATGCGCTTCGGCAAGAAGAAGGGCGGCCGGATGATCTACTTCCTCAACCTGGGGACGATCCCGGAGGAAGCGAACTACAAGGTCGTGAACGAGCGCGGGGCGTTCATGGGCGACCTCTCGGAGAAGTTCGTGGAGCGCCTGGCCACCAGGGACGTGTTCGTGCTGGGAGGGAAGTCGTACGAGTTCGTCCGGGCCAAGGGGATGCGCGTCTTCGTGAAGTCCGCCTCTGGCAGGAAGCCGACCGTGCCTTCCTGGACCGGGGAGATGCTCCCGCGCTCCTTCGACCTCTCGATGGAGGTGGCCAGGTTCAGGAGGGAGCTGGCGCAGAGGCTGGACGAGCCAGAGGAGCAGGTGCTGAGCTGGCTGGTCGAGGACTTCGACATCGACCAGGGCAGCGCCCGCTCCATCCTCTCCTACTTCAAGGAGCAGCGGGCGGCCGTGGACCTCGTGCCGGACGACAGGACGCTGGCCATAGAGGGATACCTGGACCGGAGCGGGAACCACAACCTGATCTTCCACTTCCCCTTCGGGCGGAGGGTCAACGACGCCCTATCCAGGGCTTACGCGTTCCAGCTCACGCAGCGCCTGGGATGCAACGTATCGGTCAGCGTGGTGGACGACGCCTTCATGATCTCCGTCCCGCGCAAGCTGATGCTTCGAGACCTGGAGGGGCTCGTGCCCAGCAAGGACCTGGAATCGATCCTGAGGAAGGCGATCAAGGACTCGGAGATCTTCAAGCAGAGGTTCCGCCACACCGCCGCCCGCTCCTTCATGATCCTGCGCAACTACAAGGGCAGGGAGGTCTCGGTCAACAGGCAGCAGGTGCGGTCCGGCTACCTGCTGGACTACCTCAGCAACCTCCAGGACGTGCCGGTCATCGAGGAGACGTACCGCGAGATCCTCGAGGACGTCATGGACATCGCCAATGCCCGCCAGGTGCTCGATCTCATCGAGAAGGGGGAGATGGCCCTCACCATGATCGACTTCTCCGGCTCGCCCTCGCCCTTCGCTCACAACGTCGTTCTGGCGGGCATATCCGACATCGTGCTCATGGAGGACCGCTCCTCCCTGCTCCGCGAGCTGCACCGCAAGGTCCTCTCCAAGGTCATGGAGGGGGACCTGGACCGCTTCGAGTTCGAGGAGGAGAAGGTCTCCGACTACTTCCGGCGCAAGCTCGGCCGGGTCGAGGGCAAGGAGGACATCGTCCCGCTGCTGAAGCGCACCGGCCCCCTGCACCTGTTCAAGGAGAGGGGGCGCTCCGTCTATCCTTACTCCACGCCCTCCAAGGAGCAGGTCGACGACTGGTCCGAGGAGCTGCTGCGGGAAGGCAGGGTCGCCACCGTCTACGTGGACGACGTCCGTTACGTGGCCGCGGAGGACCTCCCGGCATACTCCACCCTTCTAAGAAGGGGTCGGGAGCTCAGCGATCTCGACCAGAAGGCGCTCTCCCTGCTGGACGAAGAGCGGGGCGCGCCCGAGCTGGCCTCCCTGCTCGGGGTGGATTCGGACAAGGCGTTGCGCTCCCTCCACGCCCTGGAGATCGCCCACCTGGTCGGGAGGAGCTCTCGCAAGGGAGGCAGATGGAGGTACCGGAGGAGGGACCTCGTCCCGCTCGAGAAGGAGCGGGCATTGGACGCCGCCATCGCCACGCAGCTGGGGGCCTTCGGCCCTGCCACCGTTGAGGAGCTGGCCTTCGCGCTGGGGCAGGAGGAGGGCGAGGTGCGGAGGGCCGTGGCCGCAATGGTGGCCGAGGAGGTCCTCGACGAAGGGAGGTTCGTGGTCTCCGAGCGGCCGCAGTACATGCTCAAGCTGGACCACCTCCGCCTACGCCAGGGCAACGCCATGGCCTTCGACGCCAGGACCGTCGACGCCTTCAGGAGGCACAAGTCGAGCGGTCCCTTCGCCGACGAGCGGGAGTGCCTCGGCCGCCTGAACGAGTGCGGCATGCTCCTGGACATCTACCGCAGGGTGCCGTCCTTCGACAAGGTCCGCTGGGAGGGCCTGAGGTCAAGGGGGGAGGTGCTGCTGGGGCGCTTCTTCCGCGGAAGGGTGCGCTACATCCTGGCCGAGGACGCGCCCCTTTATGTTGCGGCCTATCGCCAATCGGCCATCACCTCCTTCGACCAGAGGGTGCTGGACGTCCTCTCCTCCTATGAGGGGCTGAGCCTGCGCCAGCTGGTGAATGAGCTCGGCGCGGACAAGGAGGAGGTCAAGGACTCCATCGACCGCCTGGACCGCAACATGTACGTGGTGCGGAGGTACGAGGAGGGCGAGGACTGGTCGAGGGAGAACATCTACCTTCCGTTCGCGGCCAAGGAGTTCAGGGGAGACCCGGTGCTGGAGATGGTGCGCCGGTTCCTGCGCGCCTACGGGCCGGTCCCTTTCTACGCCATCACCGCCTACACCTCCTTCTCCGCCGACCAGGTCCGCTCGGCGCTGCTCAAGCTCGACGCCCAGTCCATCATGGTCGGGGACTCGCGCACCGAGGAGCACCTGCTGGCCGAGGACATGGAGGCGCTGCGCGCCTTCCGCGCCGGGCCGGAGGGGGTCAAGGTGGTCAGCCTCTACGACCCCGCGGTGCAGCCGCTGTGGGCCGAGATCGCCTCGCGCTTCGGCGAGGGCTGGGTGTTCCCCATACTGTCCGAGGGGAGGCTGGCCGGGGCGGTGGAGAAGTGGAGCATGAGCGGCTGCGTGGAGATCAGGGCCATCGACCTGGACGACCCGGCGCTGCTGCCCAAGGCCCTCGAGGCCTTGGACGAGGTGATGCGCTACGACCAGCTGCTCGGGTACGACGTCCTCCGCGTGAAGGAGGTCCTGGGCAAGGCCATCGCGGAGTTGGACGATCACGCCTCGACGGCCATGCGGGCCGCCGGCTACCTCAGGGTCGGGGACATGCTGGTCAAAGGGAGGCTGATCCCCCGTTCGATGAGCGGCAAGGAGGTCATCTCCTACGTCTTCGGGAAGCAGCGCCTCTCGGGCCGGAAGTACGACAACATCATCGCGGCGCTGAAGCGGATGGGCGGGATACGCGGGGACTGGGAGTCGTACCTGCGATGCAAGGTCAAGGTGCCGATCAAGAAGCTCAACGAGCAAGGCCTGGTCGTGAGGGCCATCGCCATACCCGAGTTCTCGACCTACACCACCATGGAATTCGCCTCGCTCTACCGCGACGCCAAGGCGGTGGCCATGGACGACGACATGGGCACGGTCATGAGGATAGTGGAGGACACCAAGTCCATCTCCAGACGCAAGCTCTTCGACCTCTCACCGGTCGGAGAGAGGCGGACCTACGACGCCATGCGGCGCCTGTATCTCGGAACCTGCCTATGCCTGGACGGGTCGAACCGATTCCGGGCCGTGCCCTCGAAGGGCATGGAGGCCAGGGAGGCGAGGAAGGAGGTCATCCGCCTGCTGTTCCGCAACTTCGGCCTGATGAGCGCCGAGAACCTGGTGCGGTTCATGAAGTTCGAGATGCGCATGCGCGAGCTGCGCGCCATCCTCGCGGACCTGGAGGACGAGGCCTTCCTGGTCAAGGGCTTCCTCGTCGAAGGGGACGAGACGGTGCATTGGATGCTGGCGGAGGACGCGGGCCGGGAGTTCAAGGAGCCCTCGGCCGAGCTCGTGCTCTCGCCCATGGACAACCTGTCCTATTTGCTGGCGCCGCAGATCAAGGCGAGGTTCGGCACCTGGTGCTACGTCATCTTCGACGGGGCGGAGATGGCCGGGGCGTTCCGGGCGAAGAAGAAGGGCAACGACCTCTACGTGACAGAGGTCATCGGAGGCCCGGAGGCCAAGAGGGCCATGAAGGCGCACGTGCGCATGCTCGGCCTGACCATCCGGGAGGGCAGCCCGGACGAGCGTGAGGAATGGGAGATCCAGGAATTCTACGAGAGGACGCATCCAGGCGACTGAGCCTACTTCATCTCCCTCTTCAGGATGAGCTCGGCGACCTTCCTGCCCGATAGGAGCATGCCGCCGAAGATCGGGCCCATGCGCGGCGCCCCCATGACCGCGTTGCAGGCCATGCCCGTCACGTACAGCCCGGGATAGACCTCGATGGTGTTCTCCACCGTCATCTGCTCGCCGACCTCGGCCCACATGCTCTTCTCCCCCTCGATCCGGCCCGTCGGGGTGTTGAGCCTGCCCACCTTGCGCTGCACCACGTTGACCACCTCGGCCGGGTGGCCAGTGCCGTCGATGACGTACTTTGACCTCACCGCGATAGGGTCCACGTGCAGGCCCGCGACCTCCACGGCCGAGGAATTGATGACCACGCCGCAGATGCGGTCCTGGCGGATCATGACATCCTCCACCGTGATGGTGTTGAAGAGCCGGGCTCCAGCATCTATGGCGCTGGCGATGAGCTTGGCGCTGGCCTCCACCGAGTCGGCGGTGTAATAGCCGTCCTTGCAGTCCTCGAGCTTGACGCCGATCTCCTCGAGCAGGGATTTCGAATCCTCCTGGATCACGATGACCGGGAAGGTCAGCCCTCCGCCCCACATCCCTCCGCCCGGGGTGAGCTTGCGCTCGAAGATGACGGTGCGCAGCCCTCCTTTGGCGAGGTAGCGCGCGGCCGTCAAGGAGGCCGGACCCGCGCCTGCGATGATAACATCCACGTCCAGGTTGTGCAGGAATTCTCTGGCATAGCGCTCGATGATCTTTCTGGAAACGATGACCTCGTCGATGGGCATTGGGCTCACTGCTCCGCGGGTAATCCGTGAATTAGGATTTAGGGATGCTGTAAACAATCGTGAACTATATCCTTTCCGGTGGGGCTGAGCCATCGATTAGGTTGTTTCGCCTCGGGACCTCTCGCTATCGAAATTTTAAATATCGTTAAAGGTTATCGTGGCAAGCATGAAGATCCCGTGCGAGCTGATCGTATGGTATGTCCTGCCCTCCATACGCAGAGAATTGGCCAGGGAGCTGGTGGACAAGCATCATCTCAGCCAGGCTGAGGTGGCCAGGCGCTTCGGGGTCACGGACGCCGCGATTTCGCAGTATTTGAAGGCCAAGAGAGGGACCAGCAAGGAGATCGAGAACAGCGGCAAGTACGAGGACTTCCGCAAGGAGGTTGAGTTGGCCGCGGTGCGCATGATGGGAGGCTCGGACATCGTCACCGAGACCTGCCGCATCTGCCAGATGGTCAAGAAGAGCGGAATGCTGGTCAAGGTCTACGAGACGCACACGGGTGTGAACGCCCCCCAATGCGTCAGCTGCCAGATCGATTGAGCCTCAATTCTCATCCAGGTTCTTGCGGTCCGCTGCGTAGTAGATGAACTCCTGAGAGTAGCCAGCGTAAGGGCCGAAGTGCTCGCGGGCGAAGGCGCTGACCTTCGCGTAGCTCCCTTCCGCTCCGTACCGCTCCTTCAAGGTGCGGGCGATGCGCACGTCGATCGGGAACGCCTCCAGATGGTCCAAGGAGAAGACGGCGACGCAATCCGCCACCTTGTCCCCTATTCCTTCGAGCTTGACCAGGGACCGGTGCGCCTCCGCGTACCCGGACGCCCTCAGGTTCTCGAAGTTCACCTCCCCTCCCTCGACCCTGCGAGCGTACTCCACGAACCTCTTGCACCTGAAACCCAGCCCGCAGGTCTCCGCCCTCTTTCCGTTATCGGCTATGGCCTTGGGCCGAGGGAAGGCATGCAGTCCAGGCTCGATCTCCTCTCCGTACAGCGCGCAGACGCGCTCGATCATGCCCTTGATGCGGGGGATGTTGGAGAAGGTGGCTAGGATGTACGAGGCGCTGCACTCCCAAGGGTCCTGACGCAGCAACCTCAGCCCGGGGAAGCGGCGCGCCAGCGAGGCCACGTAGCCTTCCTTCGAGATCTCCTTGATTATCTCCTCGTAATCATCGTCCGCTCGGAAGTATGACTCAATCGCGGGATCGGTTAGCTCGGTCTCCACGTCGACCTTCCGACCGCGCTGGCGCAATATCACGACGCGCCCATCGACGACGCCCTTCCATCCCTCCCCAGATCTCCTCCAGCGGAAGGCTTGGCCGCAGGAGAGCGTGTGTTCGAGGTCGATGCGCCCTAGGTCCATCACAGCTTCCTTGCCACGAAGGCCATGAGCTCGCTGTTCTTGCGATAGGGCGAGAACGAGTAATCGCCGTACACCGCCTCCATCGCGAACCCGCAGTGGTCGAGCAGGTCGGCCATCTCCTGGTAGGTCATGAGCTTGATGGTCATGCTGGTCGTGACCCTCCGGAACTCGCGGTCCTGGCGCGAGATGTCGTAGAAGAAGTGCACGGTCGTGGTCATGCTGCCGATGTCGAAGGTCTGCGACTCGAACTTGGATATGATCTCGCCCTTGGAGGTGACCTTGGTCCCCCTGTGCCGGACCAGGTTCTCTGGCCTGTCCAACCGGGGATTGAAGACGCTGATGGTGAGAACCGCATCGTCCACCATGTGCGCCGCGATGTTGTTCAGGGCGTCGACCTGTTCCTTGCGGGTCAGAAGGTGCAGGAAGGAGTTGAACGGGACGAAGGCCAAGCGGAATCGGGTGGACGTCCTGAAGGAGCGTATGTCCGATTCGATGACCTCTATGTTGCGCTCCACCCGGCCACCGATGAGCTCGGTCTTGGAGCTGAGCATATCGAGCATGGCCGAGCTCTGGTCCACGCCGGTGACCTCGAAGCCCGCGTCGGCCAGGGGTATCATGACCCGCCCGGTGCCACACATGCACTCTAGCACCGGTCCGCCGGTCCTCTCCGCCAGGGTACGATAGAAACTGATGTCCTCGGTGAAGTCCTCGTACCAGACGTCGTAGTACTTGGCCATGACCTCGTATTCGTCCAGCTGGTCCTTGAGGCGCTCAGCGCTTGTAACCGATCTTGCGGAGGAACTCTTTCCTTTCCTTGGCATCGCTATCAGTCTCCACTCCGAGGGGCGGCTGCCCATCGATGACCCCGATTATCCCTCTCCCTTTTGACGATTCCGCCACGACTACCGCGACTTCATTGGCGGTGGCGCAGAAGATGCTGCACACCTCTGGCACGTCCCTAATGCGCTGCAGGACGTTGACCGGGAAGGCGTTGCGCATGACCACGAAGAAGGTGTGGCCCGCGCCAACGCGCAAGGCGTTGCCCACGGCGCATCCCATGAGCTCGTCGTCGTTGCCTTCGCTCCGGACCAATCGCGGTCCAGAGGCCTCGCAGAACGCGACGCCGAACTTGGCGCCGGGCACGGAGTTGATCATCGCCTCGTACAGGTCCTCGGCACTCTTGATGAAATGCGTCTGTCCGATGATGATGTTCGTGTCCGATGGCTTCTCGATCGCCACCATCTCGATCCTTGGCGATTCGGCCTTCATCCCGGTCACAGGACGCAACAGTGCGCCGACCCCTATTATTCTTTGTGCGCGCCAGCCCGCCGCTGTCGAACATAAATAGCTCGGCCATCGTACATATTCGCATGATCCGGGTCGGGCCGGCCGGATATCCTCCAGGCAGCAAGGGGCCAGTGGAAGCGGTGCGGAGTGTCGCGGGCATGGGATTCTCGGCCATGGAGGTCCAGTTCGTGCGCCAGGCCCGCATGGACTCCACCAAGGCGCTCGAGGCCGGCCGGACGGCCAAGGAGCTGGGCGTGGTGTTGAGCGCGCACGCGCCATACTACGTCAACTTCTTCTCCAACAACCGCGAGACCAGGGAGAAGAGCATGGACTGGGTGCTGAAGAGCACGCGCCTCTGCCATCTATTGGGGGCGTGGGTGGTGGTGGTCCACGCGGCCTCGTATTCCGGGGGATCCCCGAAAGAATGCACGGCCGCCGTCAAGGACGCCGTAGCCCGTTGCATCCAGCATATGCATGAGGAATCGATACGCGACGTCAGGCTCGGTCTGGAGACGATGGGCAAGAAGGGCTCCTGGGGCACGCTCCAGGAGATAGCCGAGGTCGCGGACGAGGTGGAGGGGGTGGTGCCGGTCCTGGACTTCGCCCACGTCCATGCCAGGAACGGAGGGGGTCTGAGGTCCGGCCATGACTTCGAGGAGGTGCTGGACGACCTTGCATCCTTCTACCACGGTAGGCTCCATTGTCACTTCTCCTGCATCGAGTTCACTGGCCAGGGGGAGAGGAGGCACCTGCCCCTTTCTGCAATGCAGCCAGACTACAGGCCGTTGGTCGAATTGCTGCGCCAGCGGGCGACCGAGGTTACCTTGATTAGCGAGACCCCCCCACCAGAGGACGGCGCCAAGCAGATGCTCCGCATGCTGCGGGCCAAGCGCTGAGAATCAATCTCGGATGCCACGACGACAATTATTTATTCACTTACCTTCGTTCAACCATCCAGCTCCGGAGTGATTTTGTTGGCAAGCGAGGACGAGACGTTCGAGTTCGACTGCCCCGATTGCGGTCAACACATCAAGGGCATTGTCTCAAAATGCCCGAAATGTGGCGTCGAGTTCGTGATCGAGGACGCCGAGGAGATCGAGTGTCCCAACTGCAATGCCATTATCCCCTCAAGCTCCACCAATTGCCCGAAATGCGGGGTGGAGTTCGAGTTCGAGGAGGTCATCGTCACCGAGGAGGTGAGGGAGGCCCCGCCGACAACGCCCGCCCCCACCCCAGCGCCGGCTCCCGCCCCCGCACCGGCCCCTCCGCCCGCGCCCGTGGTGGACGACTCGGAGCTGAGGAAGCAGTTCCCTGAACTGGTGGCGGAGGTCAAGCCGCTGCTGGCATTGGCGAAGGAGTACGACATCGATACCGCCGATGGCCGGCGCCTCATCGACAAGGCGGTGCGTGCCGGCAAGGCCAACGACGTCCTCTCCGCGGTCACCTACGTCAAGGAATGCAGCAAGAGCATACACGCCGCCATCGACTCCCGCCTGGACACGGACGTGGAGCATCTCGAGGAATTGGTCAAGGTCGCAAAGTCCATGAACTCCAACCCCGCCGGCATCAACGAGGCGATCAAGGCGGTGAAGGAGAAGAGGGAGGTCGGCAACCTACGAGGGGCTTTGGAAGAGGCTCTGGACGGAAAGAGGCAGGCGGAGAAGCTCACCGGCAAGTACATCGAGGCCCACGAGCTCGCCGACAATCTGGAGAAGCTCATCATCTCCTGCGAGCGCTTCTATGTCGACGTCAGGGAGTCAAAGAAGCTCCTGGCCGAGTCGAAGGACGCGGGGGAGCATGGCGACTGGAGCATGATGGGCATACTCGCGCGCAAGGGTCGCGAGGAGATCATGAAGAGCCTCCCAGAGCTGGTGAACAACGAGCTGAAGAAGGCCAAGACCCAGCTCCTCGACGCCAAGGCCGAGGGCAAGGACGTCAGCACCCTGGTGAAGCTGCTCAAGGAAGCGGGCACGGCCGTCAAGCAGGAGAAGTACGACGAGGCCCTCAGCCGGCTGATCGACTTCAAGGCCGAGGCCAAGCACATCTGAGCGCTAGAGCTTGGCCTCCTCGATTTTAGTGGGTCGCAGGACCTCCATCTCCCTTTCCAATATCGACCTCTCCTGGGGGCGGAGGCTCTCCGGGCTCAGGGAGACCATGAAGATGGCGTTGCGCTCGGTGACGCTGTCTACGACGCTGCGCAGGAACCTGACCACGCCCTCGAAGTTGGTGTTCGATACCAGGTACTGGATGTCGTCCAGGAGGATGATGGGCTTCTTCTTCTCCTCGATGAAGCCCTCGATGATGTTAACCATCCTCTCCAGGGACGGGGGGACCGTCCTCTCCTGCGCCGACTCCCGGTCCGTGAGCCATAGCAGGGTGATGTCCGCGTTCCCCGCCTTGGCGCGCAGGTTCTTGGGGTGGCTGCGCACGATCCCCAGGGCGGAATAGCCCTCCCTGGCCTTGTTCAGCAGGATGCGGTGCGCCGCCTCCGGCTTCTCCTCCTCCACCAGGTAGGAATGGCCCTCCAGGAGCTCCGTCCTCACCACCACCTTGCGCTGCACCTTGGCAGGCTCGACGCCCAGGATCTCCTGCGCCTTCTCCAGGGTGATGTCGGACTTGAGCAGGGAGGAGAAGGCCACGACCCGGTTCAGGCCGCCCTCCAGCTGGCGGACGTTGTCCTTGCAGGCGTCGGCGATCAGCTTCAGCACCTCCTTGGGCACCTGGAGGCCGTCCCCCCTGACCCTCCTCTCCAGGATGGCCAGGCGCGTCTCCAGGTCGGGGGGTTGGATGTCGGCGATGAGGCCGGACTCGAACCGGGTGACCAGACGCTCGCTCAGGGACGGTATCTCCTTCGGCTGTCGGTCGGAGGTGAGGACCACCTGCCCTCCCTTCTCCATGATGGAATTGAAGGTCTGGAACAGCTCCTCCTGCGTCCGCTCCTTGCCGGCCAGGAACTGCACGTCGTCGATCAGCAGCGCGTCCGCGGAGCGGTAGGCGGACCGCATCGCCTCCAGGGTCTTGTTCTGGATGGCGTCGACGAGCTCCGTCTCGAAGGCGTCGGTCGGGACCAGGACGATGGCCTTGGAGGGGAAGCTCTTGGCCAGCTGGTTGCCGATCGCCTGGAGCAAATGCGTCTTCCCCAGGCCAGAGCGGCTGTAGATGAAGAGCGGATTATAGGACCTGCCCGGGGACTGGGCCACGGCCTTGGCCGCCGCCTCGGCGAAGCGCGAGTTCGGGCCGACGACGAAGGCGTCGAAAGTGTATCGGGGGTTGAGCGGCCGACCGTAGGCGGGCATCTCCGGCTCCGGAGGGCAGCTGGGGCACTTACCGTCCGCTCCCAAGGAGCCCCCGCACCTGTGGCATTTGAGAGGCGAGCTCGCCTCGGGGACCAGCTGCTTGTGGTACTGCATGATGAGGTCGTAGACGCCATCTATCTTCTCGTCCGCCTTCCTGCGCTCCAGCTCCCTCTCCATTTGGTCCTCGGCGCTATCCTCCTTTGGCTCGTCTAGGCCTTCGATGCGGCGCCGCAACGATTCCAGCTCCGCCTCCACGTCGAGAAGGCGCTCGGGGTCGTGCATCTTGCGCATCAGCGACTCGGCCTCGCGCTCGAAGCCTTGCGTGTCCAGGAAGCGGAGGATCTCCTCCAGCCCCTCCAGGCGCTGGATGTTCGATTCGAAGTAGGGGAGGGCCCTGGCCGCCGCCTGGGGGTCGGAGGAGTAGAGGCGGATGAGGTTGATGACGATGAAGCCCTCCCTGGCCCAGTCGAGTATCTTGTGGGCGACGTCGTCCGAACGACCAGAGAGCACCTTCAGGTCGCCGACGTTCCTCGGATTGGTGAGGCCGGCCGGAGGCACGAGCTCCATCTTGCCCACCTTGGCGTCGGGGAACTGCTTCTCCAGGTCCAGGGCATTGATGCGGCTGTGCAGGGAGATGGTCGACTCGGGCAGCAGTGAGTCCTCCCAGACGAACTCGACGGCTTGGACGGCCTTGTACACGCGCTCCATCCGGGACGCCCCGCCCTTCTTGTAGATGTAGAGCGCGATCAGCGGCTCCCCGGAGACGAAGGCGATGGCCCCCTCCGCCCTCTCCACGTTCATCTCGTAGGCCAGCTTCACGTAGCCGGAGAAAGCGTACTTCCTCACGTCATCGAAGACCCTCTTGAGCACGCCGTCTCCGCCGCGGTAGCGATCCACCACCTGACCTTCAGGTATGCCCAGTTCGACCAGCAATTTGACCGTTTGAAAATCGTCTAACGTCGATATATCACTATGGGTGACCTGGCATCGCCCTGGAAAGCAGCATGGGGTCGCCTGCTCCTCACCAAGAAACATTTAAATGAGGTGGGCCTGTTGGGGGAATTCGTGCCACTGTAGCTCAGCGGCAGCCCCTGGACGGTGCGCCAGGGCCGCGAAAGAGCGACGGTTTCGTAAACCGTAGGCCGGGGGTTCGAAACCCTCCAGTGGCTCCATATCCTTTCTCATAAGCATAGGGTGGGAGGGCGTTCGAGCCCGGTCTCATTCCTTCCTCAGGTACTCCTTGACGATCTTGATGGCGCAGACGTCCCCGCACATGGAGCAGCCGTCCACGTCCTCGTTGTGCCCTCTGGAGCGATAGGCGCGGGCCTTCTCCGGGTCGATGGCCAGGGCGAACATCCTCTCCCAGTCGAGATCCCTTCGCGCCATGGCCATGGCGTCGTCCTGCCGCTGCCCCCTCCCCTTGGCGAGGTCGGCGGCGTGCGCGGCGATTTTCGAGGCGATCAAGCCCTCCTTCACGTCCTCGGGGGTCGGCAAAGACAGATGCTCGGAGGGCGTGACGTAGCAGAGGAAGTCGGCCCCGTGATAGGCGGCGATGGCGCCCCCGATGGCGGCGGTGATGTGGTCGTACCCCGGGGCGATGTCCGTGACCAGCGGGCCGAGCACGTAGAAGGGGGCCCCGTCGCAGGTGGACTTCTCGATGCGCACGTTGGCCTCGATCTGGTGCATGGGAACGTGGCCGGGCCCCTCGACCATGGTCTGGACGCCCTTCTCCCTCGCCCGCTTGACCAAGGTGCCGAGGGTGAACAGCTCCTGCAGCTGCGCAGCGTCGGTGGCGTCGTGTATGCATCCGGGCCGGAGACCGTCGCCCAGGCTCAGGGTGAAGTCGTACCTCCTCGCCATCTCCAGCAGATAATCGAAGCTCTCATAGAGCGGGTTCTCGCGGTCGTTTTGCAGGATCCAGGCCACGAGGAAGGACCCTCCGCGCGACACCACATCCGTCAATCGGCCGCTGCGCCTGAGCCAGGAGACGCTGTCCTTGGTTATCCCGCAATGCACGGTCATGAAGTCGACGCCGTCCTTGGCGTGGAGCTCTATGCCGTTGAAGATGTCGTCCTCGTCCATGTCCACGACCGCGCTCTGGCGCGCCATGCGCAGCCCGGTCTGGTAGATGGGGACGGTGCCGACGGGGACGTTGACCTCCTTGAGGATGGCGCGCCTGATGGCGTCGATGTCCCCCCCGGTGCTTAGGTCCATGATGGCGTCGGCCCCGTACTTGAGGGCGATGCGGGCCTTCTCCAACTCCTCCTCGAGCGAGACGTGGTCCTTGGAGGTGCCCAGGTTCACGTTGACCTTGACGCTCAGCCCCTCGCCGATCCCGCATGGCTCCGGCGCGTGGATCGGATTGTAGGGAACGACGATCCTTCCGCTCGCCACCCCTCTCCGGACCAGCTCCTTATCCAACCTCTCCTTCGAGGCGACCCTCTCTATCTCCACCGTGGAGGCGAGGCGGGCGCGGTCCATGAGCGTCATAGCGTGCCCCCTAGCCCTCACCGTCCTATTTGAACATTTCACCCTTCGGAAAGGGGCCGCGGCGAAGCCTTAGCGCAATGGCAAGGGACATGCCCCCCGACCGGCTTTTTATTTCGTGATTCCGAGAGGGTCGAAAGCTTATATATCCAGATTGACCGCGAAGGGTATTTATACATTCAAGGCTTTAGCTTCATCAGGAAATGGGATGGGATTAGCGACTCTGCTCGCTATTCAAAAGACAATCTACCGACCACAGGTTAGAATCACGTTCACCAGGTGATAAAATGGAAGACTCAAGCTACACGGCCGACCGGATTCAGGTCCTAGAGGGGCTGCAGGCCGTGAGGAAGCGCCCGAGCATGTACATCGGCTCCACGGACGCGCGCGGGCTGCACCACCTCGTCTATGAGGTCGTCGACAACAGCATCGATGAGGCCATGGGGGGGTACTGCTCGCGCATCGACGTCACCGTCAACCAGGACGGCAGCGCCACCGTGACCGACGACGGCAGCGGCATACCCGGGGACGATCGAGAAGTACGGCAAGCCAGCGGTGGAGGTGGTCATGACCCATCTGCACGCGGGCGGCAAGTTCGACCGCAAGTCATACAAGGTGTCAGGAGGCCTTCATGGAGTGGGACTGACCGTTGTCAACTCGCTCTCCATGTGGCTCGAGGTGCACATCCGCCATGATGGCGTCGAGAAGGCCATCAAGTTCGAGCGCGGAGAGCTGATAGAGCGCCTGCACGACATCGGCCCTGCGGAGGGCACAGGCACCAGCATCACCTTCAAGCCCGACCCCGAGATCTTCCCCGACACCAACTTCGACGATGAGACGTTGGCTCACCGCCTGCAGAGACCTGGCGTTCCTGAACAAGAACGTGGTCATCAACTTCCGCGATCTGCGCAACGGAAGGGACGAGCACTTCCATTACGAGGGCGGGATCAACGAGTTCGTGGTCTCGCTGAACAAGACCAAGGGCGTGCTGCACGAGAAACCGATCTACATCTACGCCGAGCCGGAGGGCATGGTGGTCGAGCTCTCCATGCAGTACACCGACGCCTTCAACGAGTACATCTTCACCTACGTCAACAACATCAACACCATCGAGGGAGGGAGCCATTTGGTCGGCTTCCGCGCTGCGCTGACCCGGACCATCAACGACTATGCCAGGAAGAACAACTTCCTCAAGCAGAACGACGAGGGGTTCACTGGCGAGGACGTGCGCGAGGGCCTGACGGCGATCCTCAGCGTCAAGGTGCCCGAGCCCCAGTTCGAGGGCCAGACCAAGACCAAGCTCGGCAACTCGGAGGTCAAGGGCATAGTCGAGAGCACCTTGAACGAGAAGCTCTATGAGTTCCTGGAGGAGAATCCCAAGGTGGCGGAGGTGGTGGTCAAGCGCTCCATCCTTGCCGCACAAGCCCGGGAGGCCGCCAGGAAGGCCAGGGACCTGACCAGGAGGAAGGGATACCTCGAGTCCACGTCCCTGCCTGGCAAACTTGCCGATTGCTCAGAGAAGGACCCCTCCAAGAGCGAGCTGTTCCTGGTCGAAGGGGACTCAGCCGGAGGGAGTAGTAAGCAGGGTAGGAACCGCGAGTTCCAGGCCATTCTACCACTTAGGGGCAAGATCCTGAACGTCGAGAAAGCGCGGATGGACAAGATCCTCAAGAACCAAGAGATACGCAACCTAATCACTGCCTTGGGATGCGGCATCGGCCAGGACTTCAACATCGCAAGCGCTCGCTATCATAAAGTCGTCATCATGACCGATGCCGACGTGGACGGTGCGCACATTCGCACCTTATTGCTCACCCTCTTCTTCCGTTATATGAGACCGCTGATAGAGAGCGGTTACGTGTACGTTGCCCAGCCCCCCTTGTATAAGGTCTACCGGGGGAGCAAGGAGCGCTACGTCTACACGGAGAAAGAGAGGGACCTGGCCATGGAGGAGCTGGGCAAGGGCGCGCAGATTCAGCGGTACAAGGGACTTGGAGAGATGAACCCGACCCAGCTCTGGGAGACCACCATGGACCCGGCCAGGCGCGTGATGAAGCAAGTGTCGATCGAGGACGCGGTGAGGGCGGACGAGCTCTTCACCATCCTGATGGGGGATGAGGTGCAGCCCAGGCGGGAGTTCATCATCACCCATGCCAAGGAAGTGGAGAACCTGGACGTGTAGGTGGTAAAAATGGAAGGATCTCAGGACAACCAAAACCAGCCGCCCGCGGACCAGAAGAACGTGGTCAACCGCCCCATCGAGAAGGAGATGGAGAAGTGCTACATCGACTACGCCATGAGCGTGATCGTGTCCAGGGCTCTGCCTGATGTTAGAGACGGCTTGAAGCCGGTCCATCGCCGCATCCTCTATTCGATGTACGACATGGGCCTGACCTCTGGCAAGAAGTACATGAAGAGCGCCAGGGTGGTCGGGGAGTGCTTCGTTGCCGGCACGAGGGTGCTAACAAAGCGCGGATCGATCAAGATCGAGGATGTCCAGAAAGGGGACCTCGTTTACACGCAGAACGGCCATGCAAAAGTGACCGAGTTATTTGAAATGCCCGCGAGGGACCTGGTGAAGATCACCCTTGAAAACGGAAATAACTTGATTGTCACACCTTCCCAGCCGCTCAAGGTGTTCAAACCCGGCCTCAGATATGAATGGAAATTGGCAAAGGACATTTCAAGCGAAGACGTCGTGGTCCTAAGGACTGGCTATCCCAAGGACGTACCATATGTGAAGCTTCCCTCGTGGCAGGGAAAGGATATGGTATTGGACGAGAACATGGCCTATTTGATTGGCCACTTCCTGTCGGACGGATGGTTCGAGAGCGACCAAGGACGATTTTGCTTTTTCTCTGAATGCTCAAGCGTTATGGAAAAGGTACGTGATTGTCTCATCTCTCTGTTCGACTACGAACCCTCAATCGAAGGCTGGACGCAGGATTTGCACTGTATGGGCCCCTCATGCCCGGTTTCAATGGTCCACCAAGTTAGAGTGAATCGCAAATCTATCAATGAGTATATCTCAGCATCATTCGGAATAGACGCCAGCTCGAAGGCTCCGACGAAACGGATACCAGAACAATTCTTCCATTCACCGATTTCTGTTCAATCGGCTTTGCTCTCTGGGATGATAGACGGCGATGGATCCGTGCATTCAGGAAGGAACCTGATTCAATATACCAGTGTCTCGCCTGACATGATCACGGACATGCAATTGATCATGCAGAACCTTGGGGTATTGTCCCATAGGTATGTTCAGCCGCCCAGCCCAAATACCAATCGGTTGGTTAACGGGCGCCCAATCAGACACAATCACCATTCCCACAGCCTGGAAATCGCGGGACGTTATTCCAAGGTTCTTGCCAGGCTGTTGAATCTTGAGCATCCCACGAAGGCGGAGAGAATAACCCGCATTCAAGGCTCAAGGCTCACGCAATCGACCTTCGATACTATACCATTTGCCTCCGAAACAATCTTCCAAGAACTATCTGACTATCATATCGGAAGTGGATGGTACGAGGACGAGCAAGGACACAAGTTCCGTGATGGCATATCATATCCTAGCGGCTCAAAGATCCGCTATTCAAGTGATTTGAAGCAGAAAGGATTGAGCGTATGCCAAATGGTTGATTGGGGCGTCCACTCTAAGTTAAGGAGAATCGGCTCCAAACTTGCGCCCATCATTGACGACATTGTTGAAAATGATCTGCACTTTATCCATGTGAGGAAAGCTGAAAAGGCGACCCCCCAGCCTACCTACGATCTTCAAGTTGAAGGAGCCCACGAGTTCCTCGCGAATGGGGTCGTCTCCCACAACTGCATGGGAAAGTACCATCCACATGGAGACTTGGCCGTTTACGACTCGCTCGTTAGGATGGCCCAGACCTTCTCTTTGCGCTATACCCTGGTCGATGGGCAGGGGAATTTCGGCTCTGTCGACGGCGACTCCGCGGCGGCCATGCGTTATACCGAGTGCAAGTTGGAGAAGATAGCCGAGGAGATGCTTCTCGACCTGGAGAAGGAAACCGTTGACTGGCTGGACAACTTCGATGGCAGCCTGAAGGAGCCCGCAGTCCTTCCAGCTAAGCTCCCTAATCTGCTGATCAACGGAACCTCGGGGATCGCCGTGGGAATGGCCACCAACATCCCTCCACATAACCTGAGAGAGGTCGTGGATGCGCTGGTGACGCTGGCCGAGAAGCCCAACATCGAGGTCTTTGACCTGATGCAGATCATCAAAGGCCCTGACTTTCCGACCGGGGGCATAATCTATGGGATCAACGGCATCCTTGAGGCTTATTCCACCGGCAAGGGACGCCTGAAGGTCCGCGCTCGCACCAACATCGAGGAGAAGGCGGGCAAGAGGAGCATCATTGTCACCGAGATACCCTACCAGGTGAACAAGGCCACCCTAATAGAGACCATCGCGGAACTTGTAAAGGATAAGAGGGTCGACGGGATCACCGACCTCCGGGATGAGAGCGACCGGGACGGCATGCGCATCGTCATGGAGCTCCGCCGCGACGTGATGGAGGAGATCGTGCTCAACCAGCTCTTCCAGCACACCCAGATGGAGGTCACGTTCGGCGTGATTAACCTGGCCATCGTCAATAACGAGCCCAAGGTCCTCACTCTGAAGGAGACCCTGCAGCACTACCTTTCCTATCGTAAGGAGGTCGTCACCAGGCGTACTCGCTTCGACCTCAAGGAGGCGCAGAAGCGCCACCACATACTCGAGGGCATGATAAAGGCCGTGGACGCTCTTGACGAGACGATAGCGCTCATCCGCGCCGCCATAAGCCCCGAGGAGGCGCGCGACGCCCTCATGGCCCGCCTTCAGATCGACGAGGAGCAATCCAGGGCCATCTTGGACATGCGCCTGCAGAAGCTCACTGGCCTGGAGCTGGAGTCCTTGCACAAGGACTTCCGCGAGGTCATCGAGCTCATGCGGCAGCTGGAGGAGATCCTCGCCTCGGAGGAGAGGATCATGGGCATCATACGCTCCGAGCTGCTCGAGCTCAGGGAGAGGTATGGCGACGAGCGCAAGACCGAGATCGTTGCCAACGCGCTGGACCTCGACGAGGAGGACCTCATCCCAGTGGAGGACATGGTCGTCATGATAACCTCCGACGGCTACGTCAAGCGCATCCCGCTCTCCACGTACAAGGAACAGAGACGCGGGGGCATAGGGCTCATGGGCATGGAGACCAAGGAGGAGGACCACGTCACGGACCTCTTCGTCTCCAGCACCCACGACAACATCATGTTCTTCACCAACCGGGGCAAGATGTTCCTGCTCAAGACCTACAAGATCCCGGTCGGCCAGCGCCATTCGAAGGGCAAGCCCATCGTCAACCTGCTCCCTCGTCTGGAAGAGGGAGAGAAGGTCATCAACAAGGCGGCCATAAAGGAGTTCTCAGAGGACAAGCACGTGGTATTCGCCACCAAGCAGGGAGTGGTCAAGAAGACCCGCCTGGCCGCTTACAAGAACGTCCGCGTCAACGGTATAATCGCGCTCGGCATGAACGAGGGCGACGAGCTCATCGACACCAAGATCACCGACGACGAGAAGGAGGTCATCCTGGCCACTAGGAACGGCCGCGCCATCCGCTTCGAGCTCAAGTACGACCAGGAGAAAGGGACGGGGATAAGGCCGATGGGCCGGCCGGCCACAGGCGTCATCGGCATCCGCCTCAAGGAGGGGGACGAGGTCGTGGGCATGGCCATCGTCACCCCCGAGTCCAAGCTCCTCACCATCACCGAGAGAGGCTACGGCAAGGTCTCAGTCGTAGGCAAGCCCATCGCTCTCGAGGAGATCGAGGAGGAAGAGGAGCTCGAAACTGAGGAGGAACCCGAGGAGGCCGAGAACGGCAACGGCAAGGAGGAGAGGGACATGTTCCGCAAGACCCGGCGCGGGGGCAAGGGCATCAAGGCCATCCGCGTCACCGAGAAGAACGGCAAGGTCGTCTCCGTGCTAGCCGTGTCCGATGAGGACGGCATCATCATCGCCTCCGACCAGGGCAACGTCATGCGCACCAGCGTCTCCGAGTTCCGCGTGACCGGGCGCGTGACCATGGGCGTGAGGGCCAAGCGCCTCGAGGAGGGGGAGAAGGTCATCGCCGTGGAGCGCTTGGTCGGAGAGCATGAGAAGGCCTCGGTAGCCGCCACCGAAGCGCACGAGGACGAGAGCATACTCCCCAAGGAGCCTGAGCGCAAGGAGCCCGAGGAGCTCGATAGGGAGGAGAACGGCGACCTATGATTATCACCAGATGGCGCCAATCCCAAAAGTATTATTATCGAGGATATGATTGAATTCAACGTCCATACGAGCGGTGTCTATCATGTTCAAGAACTCCATCATCGGGCTCGACAAGGTCTTCAGAACGGATATCGAGGCGCCCAAGGTCGTCCTCGTCACCGGCCCCCCCGGGTCCATGAAGACCAGCTTCTGCTACTCCCTCATGTCCGCGTACCTGGAGAAGACCAAGGAGTTCGGTCTGTACGTGACCTTGGAGGAGAGCGGCGACTCCCACCTGCGCAACATGCGCTCCCTCAACCTCAAGGTCACGCCCAACCTCGAGATATCCGACTTCACGGACCTGCGCGAGCTGGACGATATCATCGAGGTGGACAATCCCACCGACTACGTCCAGTTCGTGGAGCAGATGCTCACCTATTACAAGAAGAAGCAGGGCGACCGCTTCACCGTCTTCACCCTGGACTCGCTGGGCGCGCTGTACTCGTTGATGGAGGACGCCGAGGGCATGCGCAAGAAGATGTTCTACTTCTTCAAGACCCTGAGGGACCTGAACCTGGTGTCCTTCATCGTCATGGAGAGGTCGCCTGGCGGGCTGTCCGAGCTGCTGGGGAACGAAGGCTTCCTGGTGGACGGGATCATCGAGATGGGGCTGGACCGCTCCAAGGGCAAGATGGTGCGTTACGTGCGGGTGGAGAAGATGCGCGCCTGCGAGCATTCGATGGAGAAGCACTCCGTAGAGGTGTCCCCGAACGGCGGCATGACCATCCTCGGGCCCATGTTGGCATGAAATCAGAATCAGCTGGAAAGGATTATAGTATGCATCGGCAATCTAGCGGCGCTCACAGAGCCGATTTCAACGATATGGAGGGATAAATCTGTCTGGCGACGGCGTTCCGATTTGGCAGGTCATCGAGGAGTTCAAGGACAAGATCAAGGCCCAGGAGGCCGAGATCAAGAAGCGCAAGGAGGAGCTAGACGAGGTCGAGGCCACCATGCGCAAGCGCGCTCAGACGCTCGACTCCCGCGAGGAGAGGCTCTCCGACAAGGAGAAGGAGCTGGACGAGAGGCAGGGCGAGCTGGGGCCGCGCGAGACCAACGTGGCCAAGAAGGAGAAGGAGCTCGCTTCCCTGGATAGCTCGCTGCGCGTGCTGCAGGACGACCTGAACGCGGCCAGGGTCACGATCGAGAAGCGGGACAAGGACCTGACGGAGAAGGAGACCACGGTGCTTGGCCTGCTGGAACGTTCGCAGGAATATGACACCGCCATCACCGAGTTCGCCGCCAAGTACCAAGCCCTGGAGGAGAGGGTGCTGGCCGACGAGAAGTCCGCCTCCAAGGTCCTGGAGGAGATGTCCGCCCGGCGCGAGGAGGTCCTGGCCAAGATCAAGGTTCTGCAGGAGCAGGAAGCCCTGCTGGCCGAGAGCAAAAAGCTGGTCATGGCCGAGCAGAGGCGCTTCGTGGAATGGGAGCGCCAGCTGAACGCCCGCGAGGCCGATCTGGGCACCAGGGAAAGGTCGCTGGAGCGAAGCGGGTCCATACCGAAGTTCGAGGCCGCGCCCATGCCTGTGGAGCGCAAGGAGCGCGCCTTGGAGAGGAGGACGGAACCGGAGCCAGAGCCTGAGGAGATCAGGGCGAGGGAAGAGGCCAAGGAGACCGTGGAGGAGAGCGAGGAGGCCGGTCTGGCCGAGGCTTTCTGCCCCGAGTGCCGGACCATAGTCAGCGCGTCGGCGGACACCTGCTATGCCTGCGGCGCAGACCTCAAGAACCCCAAGCCCCCGGAGGCGCCCAAGCCTGCGCCCAAGGCCGAGGAGAGGCCGGAGCCGAAGAAGGCCGAGCCGAAGCCCGAGGAGAGGGCCGAGGGCACCCCCGCCGAGGGAGAGGCGAAGAGGTCGGTCTCCATCCGCAAGATCATCAAGCGCAAGTGACCGGCCAGATGGCTAAAAAACATCTTCTTTTCCACCTTTTTCACATGGCCAGGCATGCCTAGGACCGGGGCCGCTCTCCTCCGTCCCCTCCTAGCCAGCAGTCCGCTGAGCAATTCGCAAAATGCCACTTGTAAGGATACATATTTATAACCAGATAATCCTCTTTTCTGACGTCGGGACTCTTAGGAAGGGTGGGTCAAATGAACAGTTCCATTAAGGACCGAATAGCGAGCTTTGCAATTGTATGGTGCATGGTCTTCTCCTTGTTCGCCGGGCTTCTGGTCGTCGCGCCGAGCTCGGCGGAGGCGGCGTTGCCTTCCTTCTTGGAGAATGGCGATGTGATAATCGGATCCGATTACACTCAGAGCACCTGGACCTTGAACCTGAATGGCGGGACGCACTATATGGACGGCAACCTGACCATCAGGGCAGGAGGAACGGTCACCATCTCGAATGGTGTATTCGCATTCACCCAGGATTGTGGGATGGATGCCATTCCTGGTACTGCCGATGACCATATTTACACACTGGTCGTCGAAGATGGAGGAAGTTTAATTCTTAGTAAGGCAAACTTGACAACCCATCTCAATCAGATATTTGATTTCCCCAGCCTAGGAGTCCTTGTACAAAATGGTGGATACTTAGAAGCTACTGATTCTGAATTCCAATTTCCTGGTCACATTGTTGTTGACGGTTCAACATTTATTTTGAGAAACTCAGCAATTACTGGAAAATCTGATATCAGCACCTATTGCAATGGTGGCTACTTCCCTGAAACCCTGTTTTCATCATCGGCTTTATTTAGTGCCTTTTCAAGCACTATTCTTTTTGAAAATTCCCAATTTGTGAATATTTACAATGGGACAGTCACATCAACATACAATTACGGATATGATTTCGCCTCTGATACAGGTGCCAAAAACTTGGTTACTTATTCCTTGTCCAGGCACATGAGCAGTTATACATCTGCAAATACAGCTGTTGGACCAATCGCTAACCTTACTCAAGACGATCTGAAATATGTAAGAGTTGCACCGGCTCAAACCCTTTCAATTGGCACTATTGCTTTGAATGGACTAACCTTCCCCGCCTCTGGTTCGTATACAATTACGATGTTCGTAAAGTATCAAACGGATCTGGGCTATGGAGGAACAAATGCAATATCATGGAATTATGAAAACGGAGGATCAGTCGCAACTACAATAGTCCCAACAGATACTCATATAGGATATCTCCCAGAATCGAATTCCGAGAGAATTGAATCGTATTCGATGCCTTCGATGTCTTCTGCAGACCTTCGCAATCTAAATGTTACATTTGTAAACAACGCCGCCATAGCATCGATATATTTCAATAAAATTTGGTTCGAAATATCATTCTCACGGGATGCTTATCGTAATATTAACTTTGGTGGGTCATCAATCCTAACTGCTATCGACTCATACCTAGACGTCGACTTTAATAATGATTCTAACGAACACAACCAGCTAAATGTCGTCGATTCTGCTAAGGCTTATCTTTATGGCGTTTCCGGAAACACTATAGAGGAGACCAATCCTGCAGAAAGAGTCCCAGCATATTATATCGAGGGAATTTCTGAGGACGTTATCCCAATTAGTAAGAACCCACTAGACAACACAACGGCTAGTCTATCTAGTCTTAGAGCGGTAGATGGGTCATATTATACTGTTGCACAAAACAGAGTATTAGCTTTGGAAAACTTTAACATTGGAGATATTACTGGACCACTCTCTAGCGTAACCCTTCGAGTATCAGTAAGAACAGCAGTGGGGTATGTAGCCGGACCCTATGTACAATGGGGCACTTCTTGGGGGGCTTTAAAGAATACATCAATACTGCCTTTCTATAATGGTGCAACACCGGACACATTCAACTTTGATTTGTACAATGTTGGCGTCAAGGATATTTCTGCATTAAACAATTTGAAAATTAGATTCCAAAACCCAAGATTGCAATCAGTTCAGTTTGATAGAATATCATTAATAATTGAAACTGGACCCGCAATCTATGTATATAGATGGGCAGAAATCGATGCAATAGATCAGCAAGGATTGCCTTTAGCTGGTACCTATGTAAACGCAACTTTGTTGGCAGGTGGCGTAGAGGCCTATTATTACACACCTTCGGGCATCGAATCTACCCCATCGATTGAAGTTCTGAGTTATTTGGGCAAGAATTCATTAAATTATAAAATGACTAACGACTCAGGATCTGTAAAATTACCTTTACTATCTGAGGTTCTCAACTCGACGAGCCAGCAACCCAATATGCAGGTGCTACTTGGATATTCTTTGCTTTTTGAATATACGAATATCAGTAGTATAGTATTCTCAGGAAGCACACCCGTTGCATTTGACGTTTATCCAGATATCTCGGTAGAAAGTCAATCACGGAACATTGACTTCGCTATGCCTGGCTTATTCCTTGATAAACCGGACCTGTCGATAAGTGCAATGTCTGTAGATCCTATCATATTCTATGCTGGGGATACTGCGACCATATCGGTGTTCGTTCAAAACGCGGCTTTGACTGGAGCTAATGATGTCGCGGTGAACTTGACCGACTCCTTGAGTGGATGGGCATTAGAACAGAATGTTCCGTTCATCGGGCCAGGATCCACTATTGAGGTACAATTCGTATGGACCGCAGCGCCATCGGGCTTGCACACTTTTGTTGCCAAGGCAGACCCCAAGAGTATGATATTAGAAGGAAACGAGAACAACAACGACCGGTCGCTGCAAGTCAATGTGCTTGCCAATCTGCCTGAACTTTCCGTGGTCACGGGCGACATTTCGTTCACCCCTCAACCTGCCTATTCTGGGTCTTCGGTAACTACTACTGTTGTGGTATCGAATATCCTGGGCAGGGCCGACGCAAGTGATGTGTCTGTGTCCTTCTACATTGGCGACCCAACTACCAGTGGCCAGTTGATTGGATCCACAACGATGAACGTCGCCCGAGGAACCGCGAATACGACCTCTTTCACATGGACTCCGACGGAGATTGGCACATACAACATATTCGTCTATGTGAACCAAGGCCGGAGCCCGCAAGAATACTCCTACACCAATAACCTTGCAAGCAGGGCCATTGTTGTGGACCTTTTGATTGAGAGCACCGACCTAGTGGTGGACGATAACGATGTCCTGGTCTTCAGTGGAACTGACTTTAACCACCGCGGGCGGATAATCGTGATGGAGCAAGGAACGCTCATCATCTCAAACGCTAAATTCACCGTTGACCAGGATTTCGACAATCAGTTCCAGGTCTACGTGATGGATAGTGGTAGGATAATGCTCGAGGATGCCGAGTTCACATCCACTAACTCTGTCTGGATGTACCTGAACGATAACGCCGGAATCTGGGTCAATGATTCCTCATTATCGGAATTGGTGAAGGTAAAGTTGGATGGTACCAGCTCCCTAAGTATAGATACATCGTCCATTGGAGCGGAGATCATCGCGCCCACGACCTCCTTGGCGACCCTAAAAGCCAGGGATACCAACTTCGCTAAAGATCTAGCATCCTTCGGTGGCAGCGCTACTGCCATGATGTACAGCGTTTCCATCCCGTCAATGTCGGCGAAGGAGTCCTCTATTATCTATCACTATAGGAGCATCGACGTGACGGTTACGGATGATGCGAACAACATCATCGCTGGCGCGATTGTCCAACTGAGATGGTATGTCAATGGATCCGTCGTGGAGACTTCAACCTCAGGCATTGCTGGAAAGGTCAGCTTCGACGCTCTCTGCGACGTCATGACCTCGAGTGGCATCGTCTACTATGGCACGTTCATGCTGAACTGCACATACTCGTTCATCGGTACGACCTACTATGCGGACGAGGTCCCAGTTTCGCTCCAGCCATATTCGAGCCCGCTGTCGTTCGATGACCCACAGGTCACATTGGTCCTGAACGGGGTCGTGCCCCTCAGCGGATGGGACCTGATCATCAGTGGCACGAATGTTGTGACCCTTGAGGGAACCGCCTTCACCCACCGCGGCCGCATAATCATCATGGACAGCGGCACTCTTAACGTGAAGGACGCCGGGCTGACCATCAGCCAGGCATTCGATTATGAGTTCCAGATATTCGTGAAGGACAGCGGCAACCTGGTAATGTCCGGGGCAACCCTCAGTTCGACCAAGAGTATCTGGGTATACGCTTCTGGAAATTCGGAGATAACCATCAGTAAGTCCACCATCACCTCGGCGGTCAAGATAAGCCTAGCTGACGGCGCCCAGATGATTGTGAGGAACTCCACCATCGGCTCGGACATCGTTGCGCCGAGCGGATCCTTGGCCGTTCTGAAGGCATATAACACCACCTTCCAGGCAACCTGGACGGCATTCGGTGGCAACGCCCTCGCCTACCTCTACGGAGTAAACATTCCGGCGCTCCGGCCGATAGAGGGTGCAGTGGTCCTTAACTACCGCTGGCTAGAGGTCCAGGTGCTGGATGGCAACAACTATCCGATACCCAACGCGGTCGTGCAGATGAGTTACTACCTGAATGGAACCATCTTCGGTACCCTGAAGACAGGAACCAACGGCAAGGCATTGTTCGCTGCACTGTGCGACAGAATCGATGCCAGCAATTTGAACTTCCTAGGCAACTATAGATTGAACTCGACTTACTGGTATGCGGGAGTGGCTTATGAGACGACCGCGCCGATGCCGGTGTCCCTGCCACCATACTCCGAGCCGATGGTCACCCAGCTCGTCCCGCGCTCGTTGAGCATACCGGGGGCCTTACCTAACCTTGACCCGCCCTTATACGCGTCCAGCAGCAACCCATACAGGGGCGACGGAGTCTCCTTGACAACCTATGTCACGAACAATGGGGTTGTGGACGCCAACAATGTTCTGGTCAGGTTCATGGACGGTAGCAGCATTATCACCGACATCGTGGTGCAGAAGATCGTCCCCGGTGAGACAGCGACCGTCCATACGACATGGGCCGCACCATATCCCTTGGGTCAGCACAACGTCTCCGTTATCGTCGACCCATTCAACACCATAAAGGAGCTGAACGAGAACGACAACACCAACTGGACCTTGATCAATGTCCGGGGAATAGCGGACCTTTACATCTCCGCGGGCGATGTGACCGTAGGCCCATCGTCTCCCACTACCAACAGCACGACCTCGGTGACCTTGGTTGTGCACAACAGCGGGGACGTCACCGTCAATAATGTCAACGTCTCCTTCGTGGACATCAGGCCCAGTGGTTCCCAAGTGCTGCTCGGCTACAGGATAATCGCCAGCATCCCCGGGCAGGAGGGAACTGGAAGCACGAGCCTCAGCTGGGTGCCGAACATTCCAGGCATCCACAACCTGGTGATAAGGGTGAACGTAGGGGTTCCCCCGGTCATCGAGCAGACCGCAAGCAACAACAATGTCACTTACCCGGTGACCGTCCTCAACTATGCTGACTTCACACCTGTTGGGGTATCCTTCAGACCCTCGTCCACCATATTCGTATATGACGAGATTCTGGTGGACACCGCGATCACCAACTTCGGCCAGAGCAGCGCGACCAACGTGGTCGTCAACTTCTGGGAGGGAGCGGTCGGCACTGGGCACCTCTTCGATACCGAGACCATAGCGTTCATCGGTGCCGGACAGACCATCGAGGTCACGGGCATATGGGACGTCATGCCAGTAGTTGGTCCGAAGATTCAGACCAGGACCATAACCATCGACGTCAACCCCCTGCGAACCATAACTGAGACCGATTTCAACAACAATCGTCTGGTGCAGACCGTGGACGTGGTCGATGACCGGCCAGACCTAATGTTCGTGGGCGGCATGAATGTCACATCCGGCAGCAACGAGGTAAATGAAGCTGTCGTGGGCGAGCGCTTGTTGCTCAAGGTCACGGTAAGGAATGATGGATACACCCCGGCCATGAGCGTGAAGATAAGGTTCGACGCCATCGACGAGGACAGCTTCGTGACCAACATTGGCACCCTGTCGCGCGACATAGATGCCGACGAGAACATCAGTGTGCAGCTGCAATGGATTGTCAACGTTACCAATGGCAACTACACCCTGAGGTGTACCCTGGACTCGACGTTCGCCATCGATGAGTACAGCGAGAATAACAACGCCGTCACCCGCGAATTCGTGGTCAACCCGCCACAGCCGGCCATAACGATCGGTACGGACCAGAACTCCTACAACCCTGACGATGAGGTCCTGATCTTCGGAAAGGTGACCAATGCTCTCACCGGCGACCCGCTGGCGAACGTCAAGGTCGTGGTCATACTGGTGGTAGCCGATACCCAGGCGGATGTCGGCCCCAACATCACAGTATACACCAACGCAAAGGGCGAGTATAGCACCAGCAGGGCGATACCGTCCAACGCCCCCTCGGACTTCTACGCCGCTTCGGTCGAAGTCCATGTCGGGGACCGCGAGGTGACGCAGTACTCTGCGCCGTTCGAGGTTGAAGCCCAGGGGGCGGAGACCACGCTTCCGATTTGGATCTGGATCTTGATAATCGTCCTGATCCTATTCGTGATCGTGGTGTTCTCCTTCCTCATGTACAGGAAGCTCGGCAGGCTGGTCGAGTGCGGCGAGTGCGGCGCCCTGATCCCGGAGAGCTCGAAGAAGTGCCCCAAGTGCGGCGTGGACTTTGAGACCGGTACCGCGAAGTGCAGCCAATGCGGCGCATGGATACCCGCGTCATCTACCGAGTGCCCTGAGTGCGGAGTAAAGTTCGTCACAGAGCCCTTGGCAGAGGAGGAGAGCGAGTACATCCGGAAGATGAGGGAGCAGTACGAGGCCTACGCCAACCCCTACCGCGAGCAGGCCAAGCAGGCCCTGGGCAAGAAGTACAGCGAGACTAAGTTCCAGGAGTGGTGGAAGAAGCAGGCCTCCTACATGAGCTTCGAGAAGTGGCTCTCCCAGGAGGAAGAGAAGAGGAAGGCCGCCGGAACGGCATTCCCCTGCCCCGTCTGTGGAACTCTCAACCCCAGAGGCGCCAACATCTGCAACAAGTGCGGGACCGTCTTCGACAAGGCCATGATGGCCGAGGTTGGAGCGACGGCCGCGGAGCCCTCCAAGCCGACCAGGCGCATCGTGAAGAGGCCGGCGGAGAAGAAGGCCGCCCCCAAGAAGGAAGAGGGCGGGGAGCAGCTACCGGAGCAATCCGAGGAGCCGAAGAACCAGTAGTCGGAACAAACCTTCCTGAAACCCCTTCAGATCCTTACTTTTTCATTCCTTTTCGATAAAGCATTTGCTCGAAAACCAGAATTCGATGATTTGGCCTGGAGTATCGTGTGAGAACAGGGCTATATCGAGGGATTTTAGGTCATTTCTCGGAGAAGTCATCGAAGAAGACGGCGTCGAAATCCTGGACCTTCCCGTCCTTGACCTTTACCCCTTCCGAGGCCAACATGGCGATCTTCTTCTTGATGTTCTCCTCCGCCGAGCCGGAATACCCTCCGATCCCCCCATCGGATCTGACCACCCTGTGGCAAGGGACGCGGGGGGCGTTCGGGTTGCCTCTCATGATCGCACCTACAAGCCTGGAAGCCTTTGGTATCCCCGCCGCCTTGGCCAAAGCGCCATAGGTGGTGACCCTCCCCAGAGGAACCTGCATCAGTTGCTCGTAGACTCGCTCCGCCGTTCTAGAAGACTCTATGCCCATGAGAATCCCCGATAATCCAACCAAATGACCGAAGATAAAGCCTTGGTTGAGGTGGTCGAAAATCACCCTAGGGCATGGAGCTTTTCCTTAATCTCCTTGCCGACTTTATCCGGGTCCTTATAGTAGGCAGAGATGATCCCGGCGACCTGACGATAGTTATCGAACCCCGACCTCTTCATGAAATCGAGGATGTCCACTCGGCGCTTGACCTCTCGTTCCATCTCCCTGGGAGACCAATTGCGGATAGTGCGGACCTTCTCATAGACATACGAGTGACCGGAGTAGTTGAATGTGTCATCGGCCGGGTTCCAGCTGAAAACGGAGTTAGTGATCAGCTCCCCGGTCTCCGGATCCATGCCCACGATCTCGGTGAGGGACTTGACCCTCCTGGTCATCTTCGTGCCGACCTTGACCTGGGCTTGCAGGAGCACGATGTCCAACGCGGTCATCAGGGCGCGGGGCAGGTTGATCGGGTCATTCTCCATCCTGTGGACCATAGCCTGCACATCCTCGGCGTGGAAAGTCGAATAGGAGGTCTTACCGGTAGCCATGGCCTGGAAGACAACGTAAGCTTCCTTTCCACGGACCTCACCAACCATCAGATAATCCGGCCTTTGCCGTAAGGCGGCGGTGAGCAGCTCGAACATGTCGATGCTCCCTCCGGACGAGGAGCTCATGCCCCCGAAACCCTCCCTAGTCACTGATGGTATCCAGTTCTCATGCGGGAGATTAAGCTCCCTGGTATCTTCGATGCTGATAATCTTCATCTGCGGGGGGATGAACAATAGAACGGCATTCAGAGTGGTGGTCTTGCCCGATGCCGTGCCTCCGCAGACCATCATGGAACTCCCGTACTCCGTGGCAGTCCACAGATAGGCCATCATGTCAGTGCTCATGGTCTTGAACTTGAGCAGATCGATGGGCGTGAATGGGTTCTCCTTGAACCTTCGGACGGTGAAGCTGGATCCTCTCGTTGTCACATGCTTGCCTAAGGTGGCGTTCAGCCTAGAGCCGTCCGGGATGGTGGCGTCCAATATGGGGTCAGCGACCGAGATGTGCTTGCCGCACTTCTGGGCCAGCCACACTACGAAGGAATCCAGTTCCAGCTCCTTCTCGAACCGGATGTTAGAGCGGATGGAACCATATTTGCGGTGGAATATGAACAAGGGCACATTGATGCCGTCGCAGGAGCAGTCCTCGACGTAAGGGTCGGTCATCATCACGTCGATGACCCCATAGCCGATGAAGTCCCTCCTGAGGTAGTAAGCGATCCTCTCCTTGGAGATGGGGTTAAGGCTGACCTTCATCTCCCTCATCAGAGTGTCCGTTCCGCTGCGCAGGATGGCCTCCTTTTCCTTCGGGTCGTCCACGTCAGCAAAGTTTAAAGTTAGTATAAGGGCGCGCTTTATCATGTCCAGCAGGTCCCTCTCATCGTCGGTCAAAGTCGGCTCGATCACCTCATAGAGGTATTCAGAGGCGGTGTTGTCGAACTTTATGCGGACGAAGGTGTAGGGTGGGGCTGTTTCGATCAGCTCCACCTCATCGATGGTATTGTCATCGATGCGAGGGATCTCGGTGATAACCGCAGAATCCCCGGAGTCTATCCTCAAGGGGATGAGCACCTTCATTGGTTTGGCCTTGATCTTCATGAGAAGTTTGAGGTAACCGTCGGTCAAGCCTCCTCCTCTCTTGCCCTCCTGGATTGGCTCAGGAGCATCTTGGGGTCCGCTTGCGGTCGCCATTTCTTCACCCCGCAATCAATCTGGTGCCTATCAGGCCTATCAGGAGCATTATGAAGCTATGCCTCATGCCGTTCGCTATCCGTCCGTCCTGCAGAACGCCAGCTAGGATGCCGTCTCCGAAGGCGTGGATCACGACGGATACGATGAATATCAGCTGGACGGTGGGTATGACATCTGTCTGGATGGTAGCGGGCATGTTTGTGATCCCGCCGCCTGTGCGCCCTCGGCCACCGAGGCGCCAGCCTCCTCCATCTTCGGGAGGAAGGTAGAGTTGAGGATGAAGATGGTAGCTAGGAATACCATGAAGGCCACGTAAATGACAACGGTATAGGTGGCCATGGAGATCTTGCGCTCCTCCTCGGCGAGCATGACCTCTCTGGCGTCATGCGCGACCATAGTGAGCACGTCCGCCACGTTGCCCCCCGCGTCGTTGGCCTTGACGATAATGGACATCATTCTGTTGGTGAGTGGAGTGTTGACCCTCTCCGAGAAGAGGCGCATGGCCTCCCCTGCTGGTACGCCCCAGTCGATTTGGGCGGCCATCCGTCGGATCTCAGGGGTCAGACTCCCGTAACGACCACGGGAGGCGACCTTGACCGCCTCGGCCAGGGTCATGCCGAACCTGCCCGCCTCGGCCACATCGCGCAGGAAGTCCGGGAGGCGGGACTCGATCTCCTTGATCTTCTTGTGCTTGCTCGTCGCATAGAATCCGTAGGGCCCGCATATCGCCATCAGCCCTAATGCGACATAGTCGATCCAAAGGAGCCCAGTATCGATGCCACCAATATAATCCAAGAAGGCCATGGCGAATAGGATGATGGCCACTATGATGCCGATGTATAGGAGGAGCTTGCTATAGTCCTGCTGCCTTTTCGTTATCTCCTTCATGTCCAATAGTTCTTCGTTCTTTGCCATGGGCATCACCTACATTGAGGCCTCCTTCGTGGAGTTCCAGATAAAGAATATGAACCCGAACTGGGAGATCGGGACCATGAAGAGGACCACCAACCACAGGAGCAGGACCGTGAAATCCGCATTCCCTCCGCCTCCCGGGACGATGGCCATGATGGCCATGATAACGATTAGGAACAGGGGGAAGGCCACGACCACGGTCACGAAGGACTCGGCCATGAGTCCGAGGCTCTCCAGCTGCGAGTGCATGTCCAGCTTCGATTCCTTCTCGAACTGCTCGGCCTTCTGCAGGAAGTAAGGCTTGAGCTGACCGCCCGAGGTGGAGGTCGTTACCACTCCTTGCAGGAATTCTTGGAATTTAGTGGACGGCGTCCTTTGCGCCGCCTTGCTTATGGCCGTGAGGATATCGATTCCCAGGAGCTCAGTGTCACGGGTGATCCACTCGGCTTCGTTCTTTATTTCGCCGTAGATCTCCTGCCTGGAAAGTTCCTTGAAGATGACGTCCACGTTCACGTCGGCCGAGGCCATGGCGGAGATGAAGCTCATGGTGGGGCCGATGCGCTTGTTGATGTCCCGGGCCCGGGTCTTTGCCTTGCTCCCTGGTTGCGAGACCAATACGACGTAGGTCAGCAAGGGTGGGATTACTATGATCAGTAGCGTGACTAGTAATGTTAAGGATAGGTCGAGCCCCAAGAAGGCCACCAATGCCGCTCCCAAGGTTATGGCAGCGACGATAGAAATTATTATCATGATAATTGTCGACATCCAGACATAGGCGGTGAACTCCACCGGCCGCATGCGCATGTGCGCCTGCAACAGGGAGAGCTCCAGCTTGGGATTGGGCTTGGAACGGACGCTAGCCGCCCCGCCCATGGTCTTCCAGCAGAACTCCTGGTATGTGGTGAGCTTGACGTACTCGGGGATGGTGCCCTCGGATAGCCTGACCAGGTGCGGCCCCATCTTCGCGGCCTCATCCGACCCCTTGGTCTTCATGTACTTCTTCTTGGACGTGTCCAGTCGGGCGAAGATATCAGAGACTTCAGGCGGCAACTTCCAGACCTCCCTCTTTCATTTCCCTGCGCACGCGCTCCACCGTCTTGTCCGGCTCCTTGTAGTACTGATTGATGAGCGCCCAGATCTTGGTATGATCGGTGACGTCCTTGAAGACCATGTAGCGCACGATGTCAATGCGACGACTGAACTCCGTCATCATCTGTTCGTGCGTCATCGATTTCATCTCCATGATCTTGTCGAAAAGGAACGAATGCCCCTTGTAGAGGAACTTATCCATGGCAGGATCCCATTCGTAGACGGTGTTGGTTATCAGTTCGTTGGTCTCGGGCTCGAAGCCGACGATCTCAATGACCTGCTTGATCCTCCTAACCATCTCCGTACCGACGCGCACCTGCGACTGGATAAGGACGTTGCGCAAAGCGGTCAGCAGTATCCTAGGGCAGTTGATAGGCGGGTTCTCCAGCCTGTTGACCATGCTCTTTACCGAGTCAGCGTGCATAGTCGAGTAGGTGGTATGGCCAGTGGCCATCGCTTGGAACATGATGTATGTCTCCTTGCCTCGGACCTCGCCGACGACTATGTAGTTGGGGCGCTGCCTCAGCGCAGCGCGTACCAGGTCGTACATATCGATCTCGCCCGCTGCCTTGCCTCCCGCCTCCTTCTCGCCGATCCCTGAACGCGTGGTGCCAGGTATCCAGTTCTCATGGGGCATGTTGATCTCGCGGGTGTCCTCCATGGTGACTATCTTGGCCCCGGGAGGGATGAAGAGCACGATCGAGTTCAGCGTGGAGGTCTTTCCCGATGCGGTACCTCCGCAGATGATGGACGATTCGCCATTCTCAACGCCCAGCCAGAAGTACGCAATCATCTCTGGGCTTGCCGTCCCGTATTTTATCATGGCCACGGGGGTGAAAGGCTTGTTCTTGAACCTTCGGATCGTGAAGGTCCCGCCATGGCTGGTGACCTCGCGCGAGTAGGTGGCCTGTAGACGGTGGCCTTCCGGGGTCGATCCATCCAGTATGGGACTGGACACGGAGATCTGCTTACCGCAGCGCTGGGCCAGTGCCACAATGAAGGAGTTCAAGGTCTCGTCATCCTCGAACCTGATCTGGGTCCTGATGTTCTCCCATTTGGTGTGGACGATGAAAATAGGGACTCCAGCACCATCGCAAGAGATGTCCTCGACGTTATCGTCCTTTATGAGCGCATCGATCGGGCCATAGCCCACGAAATCGCGGATGATGTAGTAGGCGATCTTCTTCTTTGATAGCTGGTTGACGTGCATCCCACGGGTCTCTAAGAAGGAGTCGACGGCCTCTCGGAGATAGCGGTCCTTGTCGAAGGTGGTCAGTTTCTCCCATTCATAGCCCAACGTCTTCTCCAGGGTGTCCTTGACAAGGCGAAGGAGGTTGCCTTCCTCCTCGTTCAGTCTGGGCTCCATGGTCTCCAACAGATACTCCGAGTTACTGCTGTTGAAGGTCACCCGGATGTAGCTGTACGGTTCGAGGATCGGATATACGTCCACGACCTCGATGTTAGGGTCCTCGATGTCAGGGATCTCGGTAACTTCGGAACCTTTGCCCTTGGACCACTCGATCCTTTCCTTGATCTGACCAGCGGGCAACCTCACGATGCTACCCTTATTGGGCGCAATCCGACGCAGGAACTTGTAATACGAGTCGCGAGTTTTATGGGGGCGAGAATCCACGACCTCCGGTATCGGTTCTGGTGCCGCTTGCGAGGTCCCCGCGCCGATGTCCCTAGTGATCTTCTTCATCTTTCCCATCCTCGCTCACGCTACCTCAGAAGAGATTTGGGTTATGGCCTTGCTGAAGGTGAAGCTGTACGCATTAAGCACAGTCAACGTCACCGTATAGGTGCCCGCGTTAGGCGGCAGCAATACATAATCCGAATTGTTCACCAGGTTGTTATCCGGGGTCGTCAGGTATTGCAGTAGATAGCTATACCAGGCCAGGTAGTTCGAGGTTTTGAAGGTTAATGTTATGGGCATCTTGGCGTCACGTCCCCAGAATAATTGCCATTCAGATATGTCTGAGCATCCAGGTAGATCAGGTCAATGTTCAATCCCACGTTGGAAGTCCCTGCCTGGTTGGATGTCTTGCCCACGAAGTCGACCTGCACGAAGCTAAGGTTGACCCAAGGAGAGGAGACCGACGGCTTCGTCAATTCCAGGCTGGGGTAAGCCTTCACGATCTGTCCATCATCCTGGCGTATCACGATAGCGCCGTTCTCATAGGTGACGATCTGCTGGGCATAGTAACGGTTCGGGGCATAGAATTGAACCATGCCTCCACCGACCTGATCGTAGTGGTACTGTTTTCCTCCTGCGACCAAATGATAATCGAATGCGACCTCAGTGTTGTTATTTCCTGAGGAATAGGGTTGATAGCTTAGTAAGCCCGCGGTCGGAGAAGCGAACACTGGGATGCCATCCGCCCCCAGGTCGATCGTCTGGTACATGGTGATTTCCGTCATTCCATTGGAGTTTGCGGCGTTCAGAGATAGAATGTCTATCTTGCCCTTCATCTCCCCGAACTGGTTGATCACCGTGTTCATGTGGTTCCTTTCGTTGTCCAGCATCCAAACAGGTATGTAGGAATTAGTGAACAAGGTCAGAAAGGTCAAGAACACGAGAAGCGCCATTATCGTTCCAACAGTAGACGCTACTCCTCTCTCATCGCGGTCCCGCTTCCGGAAACGGCGGACTTGCGTAGGTTTGCACACGCTTCGCTTGGGGCGCTCGAGCATTTGGAATCCAGTCCCCCATCCAGTCTGGTGTGATTAAGAGGACTTCGTATCTATATAAACGTAATGCTGCCAGTATCATCTGGAAGACAGGTCGCTGAGAGGTCGGAAAGACCCCAAAGAAGGCTTCAATGCCGACCTATACTACCGAGCACCTATATCCGGACGGCGTTGGGAACATTTATAACGGCCTTCCCCTTTTTCCGGTAAGTCCGCCGCAGTAACTCAGTTGGGAGAGTGCAAGACTGAAGATCTTGAAGTCGCTGGTTCGAGTCCGGCCTGCGGCACTCCATTTCTAACATCCTATTTCAGCAAAATTCTATTACCCGCCCCTATGATGGGGTAGCAGGCGGGACAATGCTAGTCAAAGGGTTTGAGATGACGGTCATCGAGGCCAAGAGGTTCTCCAAGGCGGGCGAAAAGGTCAACAATGTTAGGGTTGACCACAACAGCACGGTAGCCCAGATAGTGAGGGGAGCGGAATCCACCGCAGTTATCGATTATCGCTTCACCACCAACTACGTTGGCTTGGGCTACATCAAGATCGAGGGTCAGGTCACGGTCACGGGAGAGGTCGATGCGCTCATGGAGGAATGGAGCAAGAAGAACTCCATGCCTCCAGAGTGGGCGAATCTAGTCCACAACACCGTCGTCCCGAACTGCATCCCTACCGCTCTGCTGGTCGCACGGGACATCAGGCTCCCACCGCCGGTGCCGATGCCCCACATCAACATCCAGCAGCCCCCACCAGCTAAGAAGCCTGGGGACTACAGGGGACCAGAGGTCGCCTGATCGTCCGATCTCATTCCTCTGAAGCCGACGACCTCGATTCGAGCCCCGCTCACCTGATATGGTCCAGCGAGAACGACCCGATGCTGAGCCCATGCTTGCCTACGGTATACCGTATATACGACCTGGATTGGACGTCGCTGATGCCTTGGATGGAGAAGAAGCTCTTCAGCTGGTCCAACTTGAAGTCCACCATGCCGTCCATGATCGACCCTAGCATCTGGATCTCCTGCTCGCCGTGCATGCCCTTCTCGATGACGTACATGCTGACCCCGCCGTCGCGCTTGCGTCGTCCGCAGAACGGGCTCAGGAAGCGGAATGCTACGTTGGGGTCGGAATAGGCGACCAGCGTCGAGACCGAGCGGAACGCTAGGCGATAGTACTTGTGGTTCTCCTTGAACTCCTTGGCCACCTTGTCCGTAGCCGCCATTATGGCATCATGGTCGGTCGGCTCGTCGATGTAAATGGCATGGGGGTCATCAACCGCCTCGCCCATGCTCCTTGAATATGAATCAATGTACTTGACCAGCCCGCGGTTCTCGTATTCCGTGTATCCGGACAGGATGGGCGCCATCTCGTCACGGATGTCCTTGGGGGTCTTGTCGGTGATGACCCAGATGCAGGGTATGCCCTTCTTCAGGCCTTCCGCCACGAACTGATCGATCATGATCTCCTTGCCGATGAATGGAGGGCCGTGGATGAGCACGTTCGAACCGAAGGGGATGCCGCCGAGCAGCAGGTCGTCCAGCCTTGAATTGCCGGTCTTCACCTTGGCCGCATTGAACTCGATGGCCCGCTCCTCCTCGCGCCGCTCGATCTCGTTGTCGATCACGCCGGACTCGCGCAGTCGGAGCTCCTCGCTCTTGGCGTTGAGGAACTTCTCCTTGGCGATGAGCTCCTCCTCTTTCCTAGAGACCTCGGCCTTGAGCTCCTCCAAGCGCTTCTTCAGCTCCACCTCTTCCACGTTGGTGACCTCGCGCTTGGCCTCGTCCAGCTTGCGCCGCTCCCCGGCGATGAGCTTGTCGCGGTAGTCCAGGTCCTCCTCCCTGCGGAGGAGCTCCTGCTCCTTGTAGCCCACGACCTCCTTGATCTTGCGCAGCTCGTCGTCGCGCTCGCGCACTTCGATCTTGAGCCTGGTGATCTCCTCCTCCATGAGGAGCATGCGCTTCTCCTTGAGCTGGACGTCCCTGAGCTTCATCTCAAGCTCCTTGCCGGCCTGGGTGCTGTTCATCCTGGAGAACTTCAGCTCGTCCTCCTTCTGCTGCTCCTCCAGGCTCTTGCGCTTCAGCTCCTCTGCCAGGTACTCGACCTTGGCCTTGTAGTCCTTCTCCTTCTCTCGGAACTCGTTCTCCTTCTGGCGCAGCTCGGCCTGGAACCTCTCCTCCAGCTCGGACATGGACGAGGCTCCGACGCAGTCGCCATTGGGCATGATCGTGGACTGCTCTCTTTCCTTGGCCAGCATCCTGGCCTCTCTCTCCGCCAGCTCTATCTGCTTCTTGATGAGGGCCCGCTGGTCCTTCGGCATGGAGGCCATGGCCGACTCGATCTCCTTCTTCATGTCCCGGTTGTCGCGCAACAGGCGGTCCAGGTCCATGCGGGAGAGGGCTTCGCGCTCCCCATACTCCCTTAGCTTGTGTGCTAGAGCAGGAACGCTCTCATCCTGCAGGGGCTCGTTCGGCAGGCCGCGGCGTATAACGTCGATCACGGCCAGCTTGAGCTCGGTGAGGTCCTTCTCCCCGATCTCGCTTTTTGCCCGGGCATCGCCATCCTCCATGCCATGGGAGACGTTGGAGACGGCCTCAGTTCCCCCTCTATCGCCCTCGTTCAGCCAGCTGAGCAGATCGTCCTCCTCGCCAGTGAGCCAGCGGCGGAGGTCCGCATCTTTGGAACGGTTAAAATCATCGTCGCCTAGGTCGGCCGGGTCGGACTTGACGTCATCCAGCGACGCCACTGTCCCATCCTTCTTGGCATTCACTGCCTTTCTGGAGATTCCCAACCCTAACACCCTGACCTCGAATAAGTCGGTCTATTCTATCCGAGTCCCCATGAACGTATTAAAATATTTCGCTGTGAATAGCATTCTTGATTTCGAAGCTGGCCGGGGCCTATTTACAGGATGTGATATCGAATCGGAGAGGGCTCCAGGCATGTTCGGGACGGCCCTCAATCCAGCGCAAAAAAAGGTTATATATCGTGGATACCTCCTTACTTGAGAAACGGCCGAGGAGTGCGCTGGACGATGGAGACCAAGGTTCATGTCAAGATTAGCAAGGATGGCGACATGACCTTAAGGGAGGTCTTGCGCAAGATACAGGAGATACAGGCGGAGAACCCTGACTTGGACGTTTTCTTCGACGGGGACCTCTATGCGATCTGCTCCCGCCCGCGCATAACCCCCGACAAGCCGAAGAAATGAGCCTGGAGCGCAGGTTTTTTCCTCCTATCAGGGCAAAATCGAAATACTAGGTTTCATTACCTCAATGCGGTAGAACATGGTCAAGAAATCCGACGTTCTCAAGGAGAAGGTCAAGGCCATCGACTTCGACAAGATTTCGACGGTCGCAGACCTGGTCGACGCATACAAGGACAGCTCAGTGCAGAGCAGGGCATTGGCCACCTGCGCCATAGCCTACGAGAAGGCCTTGAAGGACGAGGCGCGGCCGACGATCATCCTCGGCCTCGCCGGTCCGCTGGTCGCGGCCGGCCTCAGGAAGGTGATCGCGGACATGGTGCGCTACGGCATAGTCGACGCCATCGTGACCATCGGCGCCATCCCCTACCAGGACTTCTACCAGGCGCGCGGCTACCACCACTGGAAGACGTCGCCCCGTACTGACGACCTCGCCCTCAGGGACCTGTTCATCGACCGCATCTACGACACCCTGGTGGATGAGAACAAGTTCCGGGAGACCGACGCCGTCATCGGCAAGATAGCGGGCGAGCTAGAGCCTCGTGGATACTCCAGCCGCGAGTTCATGCAGATCCTGGGCAAGCGCTGCGTCAAGGACGATAACTCGATCCTCGGCAACGCCTACAAGTACGGCGTGCCCATCTTCGTCCCGGCGCTCAACGACTCCTCGATAGGCATCGGTCTGACTGGCTTGTACGTGGAGAGGCGCAAGGCCAATAAGGACTTCATGCGCATGGACGCCATCCGCGACAACTGGGAGCTCACCCAGCTCAAGATCAACTCCGAGAAGACCGGCGTCATCTACGTGGGAGGCGGTATCCCGAAGAACTTCATCCAGCAGACCGAGGTCATCTGCGAGACCCTGGGCCACGACAAGGGCGGCCACCACTACGCCATCCAGATCACCATGGACGCGCCGCAATGGGGCGGCCTGTCCGGCTGCACCTTCGAGGAGGCGCAGTCCTGGGGCAAGATCAACCGCGACGCCACCAAGTCCGTCGCTTACGTGGAGGCGTCCATCGGCCTCAGCCTGATGGTCGGCTACATCCTGCAGAAGAAGCTGTGGAAGGGCCGCAAGCGCCTGCAATACGACTGGGACGGCGACATGCTGAAGAGCGTGAAGCAGGTCCCGGTCAAGATCTGAGCGCGGCCCCAAGCCCCTAAATCCCTTCACCCTTCTCATTCATCCAAGGTGTGGAATGACGCGTCGAACCGGAAGAGCGACCATCGCGCTATGGAACTCCTACGACCCCAACAGCTTCAGGGAGGCCCACCGCCGGGTATTGGCAAGGGCGGGGCCATTGGCCTTGGCCTTCGATTTGAACCTCGCGACCTTCGGCTTCCCCTTCCCCAAAGAGCTCTCCACCCCCCAGGAGATAGCGGATTGGGTGGCGACGACCACCTCCATCGGCGAGGACGGCTCCTATCTGAAGGAGCTGACGGCCAAGGGGCGCTTCCAGACCTTCCCCTACATCAACCGGGGCTTCCCCCCGCAGCTGGGCGAGCTGGTGCTGACGACATGCGACGCCGAAAGCAGCAAGCAGAGGAGCGCGGACGAGGTCGTGGCCATGCTCGCCAAGGGCCAGAGCCTGTGCCTGCTCTTCGGCACCGGCCCTAAGGGCGTCCCGAAGGAGCTCCACGAGCTCGCGCCGAACCATCTGGACATCACCTTCGGAGGCCACTCGCTGGAGACTTGCACCGCGCTCGGGGCCGTGGCGGCGGTGATCGCGCACAAGTTGAGGTCTTAGCGTTTCGCAAGCTTTCGTCGGCCCGATCAGAAGCCCAGCTCTTCCTCGCCCTTCATCTTCTTGACGTCCGAGCTCATCTCCCTGCCCATCTTGATGAACTGCATGGCCATGGACTTGCGGAAGCGGTTTCCAGAGACGAAGAACTGCAGTTGACGCATGAACACCTTCGGGCGGACGTAGGTGCCGACCCAAAACTCGCTGAACACCTCCGAAAGCTTCTCCGGAGGTACGGACGTCTTAATGACCGATCGGTCGAACCCGTAATCGGCCCAATCCTCGCTGGTGATCAGCCCCCTCTCCTTAAGGTCAATGAACATGTCGGTGCCGGGGAACGGCACTGCCAGGCTTCCTACGACGAAGGAGCAATGGTCCGGATAGAGGTGCTTGCCGTACTCAAGAAGGGCCTCGACCGATTCCACCGTGTCCTCGGGCAGCCCGAAGAGGAGGTACACGGAGACGAGGACATCGAGCTCCCTCTCCAGGAAATCCATCATCCTCTCCACCTCATTGAGGTCATAGCCCTTCTTGCCGAACCTCTCCCTCATGTTCGGGTCCGGCGTCTCCAGCCCGAGGACGACCTTGAACATGCCGTTCCGCTTCATCCTCGGCCAGAGGTCCTTGTATCTTGCGAACACGTCCTCCCTGGTCTCGTAGTACCAGTAGACCTTCTCCCCGCTGGCCTCGAGCGCCTCCAGGAAGCCCTCCAGTTGCTTTCGGTCGAGGAAGGAGGCGTCGTCCTGGAAGAAGAAGGTGTCATGACCGAAATTACGTTTGACCCAGAGCATTTCCTCGACGATCCTCTTCGGGTCCCTTCTCCTCGTGCCCCGATGCACCTTCCAGGTGATGCAGTGAGGGCAGCGGTACGGGCATCCTCGGGAGGAGGAGATGCCGATCATCTTATTCCCGGCCCAATGGTACTTCTCCACCGGGAAAAGGCCCCAGGCAGGGAAAGGCAGTGAGTCCAGGTCCTCAATGGGCTCCCGGTCCGGGTTCCTGCGGACGGTTCCTTCGACGTCCCTATAGGTCAATCCTGCGACGGTCCCTAGGTCGCCCTTTCGCTCAAGCACCTTGCATAGGTCGCTTACGGTCGACTCGGCCTCGCCTCGCACCACGAAGTCGAGATCGGGGCAGCGCTGCAACGAGTCCGAGTCGGTGAAGGAGAAATGCGGCCCACCGGCCAGCGTCCTAAGCTGGGGACCGAGAGCCTCCTTGGACATCTTGAAAATGGTCAAGGCTCGGTCGCTGATGGGCGTCTGCCCCCCGGCTGCCACCAGGTCAGGTCCGAACTCCCTCACCCTTTCGATGATCTCCTCGAAGTCCAGGTCCTCAGCCGCGGCATCGATAACCTGGACCTCGGCACCGTCCCTGATGAGCACGGCTGCGATGTAAGCTAGCCCCAAATTCGGGGCGAGGTGCACCTGATGATGGAACATCGGGGGCTGGATAAGCGTGACCTTCATTGCAGCACCTTGAATGGGATGGCGATTGGAGTTACCTCCAGATAAAGGATTTTGGCCGATATTCGCGACCTCGGGGCGTTCTCGCCTCAATAGGAGGTGTAGTCAAGGCCGAGCTTTGAGGAGCCTACACCTTCGCCCTCGACCACCTCGCCCACGACCTTCGCCCCTTTGCCGAGGACCTTGACGGCGTCCTTGGCACTGTCCTCGCGGAGGATGATGGCGAACCCCATGCCCATGTTGAACGTCTGGTACATCTCCCTGTCCTCGATCCCGCCCAGCTCCTTGAGGGCCTTGAAGATGGGCTGGGGCTTGAGGGGCTTGGAGATGTCGAAGCGGACGCCCTTCTTCAGGCGGACGAAGTTGCGCAGCCCTCCCCCGGTGACGTTTACCATTCCGGTGACCTTCGTGCCCTCGAGCAGCTTGAGCACCTGGCGCACATAGATGAGGGTGGGGGTGAGGAGCTCCTCTCCCACGCTCGCGCTCAGCCCAGGCAACTTCTGGTCTAGAGGGATATCGTTCCACTCAAGGACCTTGCGCGCCAACGTCATTCCGTTGGAATGGACACCGGACGAGGGAAGGCCGATGATGGCGTCCCCGACCTCGATCTCCGCGCCTGTGACGATGCGGTCCTTCTCGACGAAGCCGAGGCAGCTTCCCGAGAGGTCTATGCCCTTGACCATCTCCGGCAGGACCGCTATCTCCCCGCCCACGATCTCGCAGTTTGACATCTTCGCCCCGGCCTGGAGCCCTACACCTATGGCCTCGGTGACCTCGGGGTCCGGCCGGTCCAGGGCGATGTAGTCCACAAAGGCTATCGGCTCCGCGCCCACGCAAATGGTGTCGTTGACGTTCATCGCCATGCAGTCTATGCCGATCGTGTCCCACTTGTTCAGCGCCTCGGCGATGAGCAGCTTGGTGCCGACGCCATCGGTGCAAAGGGTCAAGGCCACATCGCCGAAGTCGATCAAGGAAGTGAACTGGCCTTTCAGTTCCATCATGCGTCCGCGGCCAGTGCGTCTATGCCTCAGCTGTCTCACCAGGGAGGAGATGGCCTCCGACTTGGCATCGATATCCACACCGGCCTTGGCATAGGTCATGCGGTCCTTTCGCTGGGGCATGGTACCTGGTAAACGTCCCGATTGGAAAAAACTTGCCCTCAGCCCTTCCTTTGGATCTCAGAGCCTTCCAAACAGTGGAAGCGCCTCTTGAAGCCGAGCTCTAGCGAGACTGGACAGTCCTTGCACAGGCATCCCTTCTTCTCCTCGATGCAGAAAGGGCTCCTCATGACCACGCAATACAACCTCTCGCCGCTGTTCTTGGCGCATTTGTTATGCGTGCTACAGTCCAGGCACTGGCATACGTCCATCTTGGAGAGGATCCACCTGTCGAACTCCTCCTCCGACATGCCCACCAGCTCGCTCGCCCTCCTACTCGGTTTGCGTACGCATTTGGCCATTGCTCATGCCTCCGGCATGTTTTCATTCCCTCTGCCCTATTTGAAACCGTCCAAATTGCTAGGCAAAGCTTTATCCTCATCAGAGGAATCGTCGACATGTGTCGAAGCGCTGGATGACGGAGAGGAGGAACGACCCCTATTCGAAGGCTGCCAAGAAGATGGACTACCGCAGCCGCGCCTCCTTCAAGCTGATCCAGGTAGACGATAAGTTCAAGATTCTGAAGAGAGGCGCGGTGGTGGCCGACCTGGGCGCCGCCCCTGGAGGGTGGCTGCAGGTAGCGGCCGAGCGCGTCGGGCCCAAGGGGAAGGTGGTGGGGGTGGATCTGCAGCCCATCGAGCCACTGGAAGGCGTCGAGACGGTGCAAGGGGACATGCGCAAGGAGGACACCGTCACGGACATGCTAGAGGCTCTGGGAGGCAAGGCCGATGTCGTCCTCTCTGATATGAGCCCGAACATCTCCGGCAGCTATTCCATGGATCACGCTCGCTCGATCGACCTCTGCGAGCACGCTCTGGAGTTCGCCGAGAAGGTGCTGAGGCCCGGTGGGGCGCTCGTCCTGAAGATATTCGAGGGGGACATGATGGCCGACTTCATGAAGCTGGTGAGGTCGCACTTCAAAGAGGTCAAGCTGTACGGCCCGGAAGCCTCCCGAGCCAGCAGCTCGGAGATCTACATCATCGCGCGCGACTTCATCGGCAAATGATACGATTTTCGTAGCTGCCAGAGCTTCGTCCGACGACGAGACGCAATCGGGAAACCTTTAATGCGAATGATAGGATTCGCCTTTCGATGTTGACCTACATCACCGTGACATTCAGCTCCGAGGGCGCCAAGCCCTCCAAGGTCTTCGACGCCTTGAACAACATGGGGTTCAAACCGACCACGGGCAACTACGACGCCGTATACACCTGGGACAAGCAGGCCACGCTGGAAGACGCCATCTCCTTGGCGGACATGGTGGTCGTGACCCTGAAGGGCATGGGCGTCATGGTAAAGCTGGAGACAGTGGGCAACAACGACCACGAAGATGAGGATTAGACATCGAGTGGTGATATGCGACCTGGCAAGATCGTCTGCATCGGGCAGAACTACCACGCCCACATAAAGGAGCTCAAGTCCGAGGTACCGAGCGAGCCAGTCATATTCCTGAAGCCAGCGAGCGCCATGATCGCCAACGGCCAGCCGATCACGCTACCCCCCGGACTGGGAAGGATCGATTACGAGGGCGAGCTGGCTGTGACCATTGGCAAGAAGGCCAAGAACGTTACTATCCATGGAGCGCTGAAGCACGTCGAGGCGGCGGCGGTCTTCAATGACGTGACCGCGCGAGACGTCCAGTCCGTAGCGCGCAAGGCCGGGCTGCCCTGGTCCTTGGCCAAGGGCATGGACACCTTCGCTCCGATGTCCGAGCCCAAGCCGCTCTCCGAGGTCGGGGACCTTAAGGCTTTGAAGGTACAGACGCGCCTGAACGGCGAGCTGAGGCAGGACGGGAGGACCGCGGACATGATCTTCCCTGTCGAGGAGCTCGTTGCTTACATATCCAAGTACATGGTCCTCGAGCCTGGGGACGTCATTGCGACAGGAACCCCGGAGGGAGTGGGCCCGATCAAAAACGGGGACGTGGTGGAGATCGAGATCAAAGGCGTCGGCAAACTGACCAACCCGGTCATGGCACGCTGAACTTGTTCAATCCCAGAACTTCTTCGTCCGGGCGTAGTTGATCTCGGCGCTGAGGATCTCGCGCAGGAACTCGTCCTCGTTCTCGTGGAAGCCAGATAGGACGCGAGCCGCCGTGTCGGGGCCGACGCCCCTGCCCGCCAGGCAAAGCAAGGCCTTCTTGCCGTTCTTGTTGACCAGGCTGGCGTTCTTGTACATGCGCCGGACCTCGGCCTCCTCCTCTTCCTTGAGGTCCTTCTTGGAGAGCAACCTGACGTCGTCCTTGTTGTAGGAGTGCAGGGCCGCGACCATCTTCCCCCCGCAGCGTTCGCAGAGTATGTGGCGGGGGGCCTCCTTCACCCTGAGCTTCCACTGCGCCTTGCAGTTGAGGCAGGTCATGAACATCTGCTCCTCCTCCAGGCGGTTCTTCAGCGCCATGAGGATGGAGTGGTCCGCCCTCTGGGGCGCTATGAGCTCCCTGGAGTGTTCCAGCCCTGCCCTGCCGATGGGCGTGAGGGGGGTGACCTCGATCCTTAGCTCCCCGGACTCGATCAGCCTCACCACCTTCGCGGTGCCATCCAGGTCCAGGTCCTCCCAGAGGACGCGGGCCACCGCCTCATCGTACATCGGCGTGCCGTCGTACGCCTCGAACAAACGGTTGAAGTTGATTGAATGGTAATCCGCCTCCTTCTCCACCGCCCCGAACTTCTTGGCCACGTGGACGAACCTCCATCTGAGGAAGGAGGAGTTCTTGATCACCAGGCGCACCAGCCCCTCGACGTTCTCCGACCTGATGGACTTCAGGGTTTCGATGATCGTGGCCGCCCTGATGTCCCGGGGAAGCTCCAGGACGATGCGATATGGGTCGGTGTGCACCGCGATGCTCTCACCGATGCGCGCGGACAGCAGCACCGACAGAAGCTTGGAGAGGGTCTCGTTGATCTTGGAGCCGAAGCAGCAGTTCAGTATGGCCAGCTTCTTCCCCATCTCCAAGGTTAGCAGTTGGTCGGTAGGGACCGTGGCCTCCTTGCTCTGCTCCTCCAGATAGCGGCGCAGCCGGGTCACGGCCTCCTCGTCCCCCGCGTAGTCGTGATAGTTGCCTAGGCGGCGCAGGCGGCCGACCTCCATGCCGACGTCGAATGGCACCGGGATGTCCTCCCCCACCCACGAGGGTATCGAACCGATCTCCTTCACCTGCTCCACCAGCAGCTCGTCCTCCTTGAGCTCGATGATGCGCCAGGACCTTCCCCGGGTGATGAAGGTGGCGTAAGGCTCAGCGAACGAGACCACGAAAGACTCATCCAGCTGGCCGACGATCTTGCGCGAGGAGAGCTCCCTGATCCTGAAGCTCCTCTCGTCCGGGATCATGGAGAGGTTGTCGTAGAAGTAGCGCATGCCCCGGCTCGAGCGCCGATACTCCCTCTCCCCTATGAATACGAGCCCGATCCTCCCCAGCTGCTCGAGCACGCCCTCGAAAGTCTCCTTGGTCAAATGGCGGAAGGGATAGGAGCGGACCACGGTCCGATAGGCCTCCTCCTTGTCCACCGTCCCCGCCATGGTCATGGCCACCAGCTGGTTCGCCAGCACGGTCAATGGGCTCTCCCGCACCCTCAGCGGCTCCAGCTCCTCCTTGCTGGACTTGCGGGTGATGACCAATGACTCGGCTATCTCGTCCGGCGTCGAGGCGACGATGGCCCCTTCCGACTTAGCGCCGACGCTATGCCCCGCCCTCCCCATCCTCTGTATCAGCCTGGCGACCTGGCGAGGAGAGTTGTATTGGATGGCGAAGTCGGCGCTCCCGATGTCGATGCCGAGCTCGAGCGAGGACGTGCAGATCAGCCCCTTCAGCCGCTCCTGCTTGAAGCTCTCCTCCATCTCGATGCGTATCTCCTTGGAGAGCGAGCCGTGGTGCACGCCCACCGGGAACTTATCGTCCCAGACGTGATACCTGGCCGCGAGCGCCTCCGCCGTGTCCCGGGTGTTCACGAAGAGCAGCGTCGAGCGGTGCGCCTCGATGATCTCGCGGCACCTCCGCATGCAGGCCATGAGCTGGGGCTCGCTCAGCAGCGTTCCCGCCAAATCCTTGTCCATCTCGGTCACGCTCGGGCTCTGCACCCTGACCTGCATGTCCTTGGCCACGTGGGCCCGGATCATGGTCACCTTGCGCTCCGTCCCGCCCAGGTAGTTTGCGACCTCCTGCACGCTCCCCACCGTGGCGGATAGCCCGACCCTCTGGAACTCGCCCGCTTCCTCCACCAGGCGCTCCATGGCCACGGCCAGCTGCGCACCTCGCTCGTCTTCGGCGAGCTCGTGGATCTCATCGATGACGAAGAAGCGCACGTTGGCCAGGTGCTCCTTGAGCCTCTTTCCCGAGAACATTATCTGCAGCGTCTCCGGCGTGGTGATCAGCACGTCGGGTGCCTTGCGCGACTGGCGCGTCCTTTCGGATTGAGGCGTGTCTCCATGCCTCACGGCCACGTCAAGGCCAAGGGCTTTGCCGAACTCGTCCAGGCGCCGTAGAAGGTCGCGGTTGAGCGCCCTGAGCGGCGTGACGTAGACGCATTTGATGCCCTTGCCCTCGGACCTCAGGAGCATGTGGAAGATCGGAAGCATGGCGGCTTCGGTCTTGCCGATCCCCGTCGGCGCCACCAGGAGCACGTGCTCTCCCTTGAGGATGTGAGGGATGGCCTGGCGCTGCGGGCCGGTTGGCTCGTGGATGTTCTTCTCCTTGAGCACCTTCACAATCTTTGGGTCGAGCAGCTCGAATACCATAGGCCTCGGAATCCAAACCTTGGCGGTACTTGAACCTATCGAGATGGTCCGCGAAAATCATGCTATCAGCGTCGGCTTCAGAGACGATGAAGGTGAGATAGGAAGCGCAGACTGCATCTCGATCTTGATAGAAGAATGGCAGAGCGATGCCTAGAAGAGCCCATAGATGCAATAGTCCGCCAAGAGGGCAATCGATGGAGGTTCGGCTCGACGGTTCTGAGCGCGAGACGAAGCTGGATCTGGACTTGGGAGAACACCTCTTCGTCAACGTGGAGGGCAATCCCACGACTGGATACCAGTGGCAGGTGATCTCCTGGAAACCCGAGGTCCTTGATTGGACGGAGGGGCCGACCTACCAAGCCTCGGCCCCGGGCCTTGTCGGCTCGGGAGGCACGTTCCGATTCGGCTTCAAGCCTGTGAAAAAAGGGAGGGCCACGATCAAGATGGTTTATCGTCGATCCTGGGAGGAGGGAATTGCCCCGGCCAAGACGGCGGTCCTGAAGGTAAGGATCAAATGAGCTTCGGAAGGACTTATCATTCCTGGCCTAGCGCGAACTGATGGCGCCTCGTCCTGTCAAGGTTCCAGCAATCACTGTGTCGTAGCCTCAGCCAGCAGCTCCGAGAGGTCCATCACCTTGATATCCGAGCCTAGCTGCTTCGCGCCCTGCTGCAAGTTGAGCACGCAGAACGGGCAAGTGGTGATGATGCGCTCGGCACCGGTCTCAACGGCCTCCTTGACGCGCTTGGCGGCGATGTTGACAGCGAACTCATTGAACTGCGACTTGTAGCCGCCTCCCGCACCACAGCATTGTGAGCTCATGCGGTTGTGGCCCATTTCCACGAGCTCGAGGCCGGGAACGGACTTGATGACCTCGCGCGGTACCTCGAACACGCCCGCATGCCTTCCCAGATGGCAGGGGTCATGGTAGGTGACCTTCATGCCGCCGTAGTTCTTGGTGAACTTGACCCTCTTCTCCTTCAGGAGCTTGAGGGCGTACTGCGAGAAGTGGTAGACCTCGAACGAAGGTCGCGAATAGAAGCGCTTGTAATCGTGCGTGGTGGTCTTGTAACAGCCAGCGCAGGCAGTGACCATGGCCTTGGCCCCCATCTTCTCCGTTTGGCGGACATTGTTCTCGGCGAAGTCGCGGGATGCCTTGGTCTGGCCAGTCCTGAGCATGGGCGAGGTGCAGCACATCTCGTCCGCGCCCATTATGTTCTGCTTGACGCCGCAGCGGTCGAGGAAGGTGGCCGCGGCCTGAGGGATCCTCTGCATCCTGTACGAGGCGGTGCAGCCTGCGAAGAAGCAGACCTCGGGATTGAAAGGAACCTTTTGGATGTTAGAGGGGAACCAGTCCCCACGCTTGGCCGGGGGCTCCTTGTAGGGGTTGTTGTTGGCCAGGATGCTCTCTCCCAGCTTCTTATGCGCGGGAAGCGGCCCCTTCCCTTGGTCCACAACCCACTCGCGGACGATCTCCCAGAACTCGGCGAACTCGATGCTTACATGGCAGACCGACCAGCACGCAGCACAGCCGGTGCACTTGTATAAGGCCTCGACGAACTCCTCGTCCACCTCGACCTTACGGCCGAGAAGCTTGTCGATTGGGGTCTTGTTCTGCAGCTGCTTCAAGTAGTAAATCTTGCCACGAGGACTGTTCGATTCCCATGGCTCCTGGGCGTACGTGTCGCACACGCGGACGCAATAACCACACTGGAGACAGGCTGACAATTCCCTGTTTATGTTCGGCAACCTTGCCATTCCACGCACCTCTAATATTGCACCGGACCAGCCGGTGAATCAAGTCCCACGCAGAGGCGGGGGACGGAATTGCTCTAGGCATGATACCTAGGTATTTTAATCTATTTACCTGGGACGCTGGTACGTCGTGTCCGGGCCACGTTTAACGCCATTAAAAAAGTTTCGCAAAATTGCCTCAACCTTCCAAAATAGGACCGTAACCGTACCATGCCCCGCCCAGCTTAAGGGTGCGGACGTTCTCCTCGAGGATCTCCCGGTGACGGTGCTCCCAACGAGCAAGCTCCTCGATCGTCGCCTTGGTCTTGGGTTCTATTGCACGGGAGAGCGCGTCCTGGTACATGTTGATGGAGTTGATCTCGACCTCTATTCCTTTTTCTAATGCGGCGACCTCGTCCTCCAAGGCAAGGCAAGACCCCTCCGGCTTGACGAATACCTTGCTGGGCAGGAGCTCCAGATATTCATGCAAAGGCTCTGCCCTCAAACCACTCTGGGACAACCGGTCGATCTCATTCTTGATTATCCTGGCATGCTCCTTCTCGTCATTGCCCAGGCTCCGCATCAATGCCTTCCCCTTATCGTCCGCCACGCACTCCCCGAGGTCGGAATAGAATTGGATCCCGAACTCCTCGATGGCCATTGCTGTCTTAAGCACGGCCAGGCTCATCTCCCCTTTGGCGGTCACTGCCTCCATGCGAGTCCCTCCCCCGATACAACCAAGGCGCGCGTATATTAACGCAATGGTGCTCTCGCCAACGGTATCGAAGCAAGGGACAAGTTTCTTACATGGCCTTACGAATCCTACCCTCATGGGCCGGAGCTTCAAGAGGAAGGAGAAGGTCATGGGTGACGAGGAGATCAAGGCCGCCACCGGCAAGAACTGGCAGGAATGGTTCGCCATTCTGGACGAGTATGGGGTGGAAGAGAGGGGGCACGAGCTCACGGTCAAGCACCTAAGGGAACACCACAAGCTCTCTGAGCCAATGGCAAAGGAGGTGGCCATGCGCTACGAGAATGATAGGGGCCTGCGTTCTCTTACTTCCTAGAACGTTGTCCTTTGGAGCTAAATTAATAAGTCGAAGATCGAAATGATTCCTATCGAAATCTAATCTCACGAAACGCTTAAAAGGGATGAAGGTTTTGCCAGCCAAAACCGGGTATCCTTACCTTGATGACCGTACGCATCATGAGAGGGTCCGAAGAGGTGGCTCGAAACGCTAGGTACCTATACGTTCGCCGTGATGATCGCCTTATGTGCGGTCGCGACCATGGCCGCTCTAACCACGGCCAGGAGAGAGCGGCTCTGCATCAACCTATCGTTCGGGCTAACCGCCCTGGCCGCGCTCATGGGCCTTCTGACGTCCGCAAGTGTTTTTCTCGAGGGCAGCGTGACCTACGAGTTCACTGCCATACCTTTCCTCGGCCCCTTCGCCATGGCCATCGATCCCCTGGCCGCTGTGTTCCTCGCTTCCATATCCATCGTGGCAATAGCCGCCTCCATATACTCGATCGGTTACGTCCCCCAGTTCATAGGCAGGTATAGCATCGCCAAGTTCTGCGCCCTGTTCCCGCTGTTCATCGCCTCCATGGCCATGGTGCTGGCTTCCAGCAACGTGATCCTCTTCCTGGTGTTCTGGGAGCTGATGTCGCTCTCCTCCTACCTCCTGGTGGCATACGAACATGAGGAGAAGGAAGCGACCTCGGCGGCTTGGCTGTATTTCGTGATGGCTCACCTTGGGACGGCCTGCATCGCCACCTCTCTGCTCTACATGTCCTATATTGCCGGGTCCTTCGACTTCGATCAGATATCCTTGTTCGCTGGCCAGGGAATGACCGAGCTGGCACGCAGTGGCGCGTTCCTTCTCGCCGTGATAGGGTTCGGGGCCAAGGCCGGAATCGTGCCCTTGCACGTCTGGCTTCCTCAGGCCCATCCCTCTGCTCCCAGCAACATCTCCGCTCTGATGTCAGGGGTCATGGTCAAGCTAGCGGTGTACATGCTCATCCGGACCACATTCCAATTCCTTCACGTGGATGTGGCATGGTGGGGGCTGCTCACGCTATTCATCGGCTCGATCACCGCCCTGCTCGGCGTGCTTTACGCCTTGGCAGAGAAGGACATCAAGAGGGCATTGGCCTTCTCCACGGTCGAGAACCTAGGGATAATCTTCATCGCGCTCGGCGCCGCCATGGTCTTCTACTCCCAGAACATACCGGAGCTCGCGGCACTGGCCATGCTGGCCTGCCTCCTGCACGTTCTCTTCCATTCCTTGTTCAAATCCCTCCTGTTCCTCGGGGCAGGGGCGGTGGTCCATGCCACTGGCACCAGGGATATGGAGAAGATGGGTGGCCTGGCCAAGGGGATGAGGTACACCAGCATGCTATTCTTCATCGGCGCGCTCTCCATCTCCGCCATCCCGCCCTTCAATGGCTTCGTCAGCGAATGGCTGATCTTCCAGTCCCTGCTCCTCTCCTACTCCTTCCCGGATGTGACCGTGAACCTGCTCATGGCCATCGCCCTTGGCATGCTCGCGCTCACCGGAGCATTGGCTGCCGCCTGCTTCGTACGCATCTTCGGGGGGGTGTTCTTGGCCCGACCGAGGAGCGAGGCGGCCAAGCTGTCCAAGGAGGCGCATCGCAGCATGCTCCTGGCCATGTCGATCCTGGCCATACTATGCCTGGCCACGGGTGTCTTCGCGGCCCAGCTGATCCCCTACGTGGATCAGGCCAGCGCTGAGATGGTCGGCGTTTCCATCTCCTCACAGCTTACTGATGGCTGGGTGCTCGAGGTCGATGGAGGAGAGGTCTCCAGCGTCTCGCCCGTGCTGCTGGCGGTGTTGATGGGCCTCCTCATCCCCATCACGTTGCTGCTGGTCAGGGCCTGGGGCGGGAAGGCGACGAGGGTCAAGGGCGAGACCTGGGACTGCGGGACGCCCTTGGATTCCAGGAACGAGTACACCCCGACGGGCCATTCACAGCCGATCCTCCGCGTGTTCAATCCATTCTACCGAGGCAGGAGAAGCTTCACCTTCGACCCTAGCTCATCCAACTATTCCAGGAAGGGGATGACCTACTCTGAGAGCATTCCCCGGCTCTTCGAAAGCTATCTGTATGAACCGATCGCCCGCCTCGTCCTGGGCGCGGCGAAACGAGCGAGCGTGATCCAGGCAGGGAGCGTGCAGAGGTACCTGGCGTACATCTTCGCCACGCTCATCATCCTTTTACTGGTGTTCAGGTGAGGAAATGGTTGACATCGCTCTAGCCCTGATCCAGACGGCCTTGCTCCTGGCCCTTGCGCCGTTCCTCACAGGCGTGGTCCGCAAGCTCAAGGCTTGGATGCAGAGCCGGCGGGGACCCCCGGTCTACCAGCCCTATCTCGACCTGGCCAAATTGATGCGCAAGGGCTCCGTCGTGTCCGAGGATGCGTCATGGCTGACGACCATAACACCTTACGTCTGCTTGGTCTCCATTCTGGTTGCGGCGCTACTCGTGCCCGTGTTCGTCACCGAGACCTTCGGCTTCCTGGGGGACCTGATCGTCCTGGTGTACCTTTTCGCCATGGCCCGATTCTTCATGGCCTTGGCCGCCCTGGACGCAGGGTCGACCTTCGGTGGTATGGGATCGAGCCGCGAGATGCTGGTCTCGGCCTTGATCGAGCCGGCGATCCTACTGTCGTTCTTCACCGTGGCCCTCCTGACCGGGACAACGTCCCTAGTATCGGTCACCAGCGTCATCGCGAGCTCGGGGGCGAGCCTGATCGGGCCTGCCCTGCTATTGTCCTTCGCCGCCTTCCTCATCGCCATCTTGGCCGAGAACGCGCGCGTGCCAGTGGACAATCCCTCCACGCATCTCGAGCTCACCATGATCCACGAGGCCATGCTCCTCGAGTACTCGGGGAGGGAGCTGGCGGTCATGGAGTACTCGAGCATGTTGAAGCTCGTGCTCTTCATGACCATCGCCTGGAACGCGTTCCTCCCCTGGGGTGTGGCCACGGAGCTGACCGCCTCCGCGGTCGCCCTCGGCATAATCGTCTTCCTGGTCAAGGTGCTGGTCATGGCGCTGGTCATCGCGATAATCGAGTCCTCCATGGCCAAGTTCAGGCTGTTCCGACTGCCCAATCTGCTCACGATGGCGTTCATCCTCGCCTTCCTGGCAGTGATGTCGTACTTCGTTCTGTGAGGTGAGAAGATGGCTGAGCTCGACCTGAACCTGATAAACGGCCTGGCGACGTTGGTGCTACTTGCCGCCTTCATCATCGTCGCCACCGGCCGGGTGCGCACTATGGTAAGGGTCTTTGCGCTCCAGTCCTTGGCATTAGGCTTGCTCGCGGCGGCGGTGGCCTATAACACCGGATACTCGCACATATACGTGGTCGCGGGCCTTACCATCCTGCTCAAGGCGCTGGTCATCCCACGGATCATCGAAAGGGTGATGGACCGCATCCAGGTCGCGAACGACGTCGAGCCCTCGGTGCGCACGCCCTCGTCGCTACTGATCGCCGGCGGCATGGCCATCCTGGCATACTACGTGGCGGAGCCGCTCATACAGAGGGGGGAGACCATCACCGCGGGAGCTCTGGCCCTCTCGCTCGCCGTGGTCCTGATCGGCTTATTCGTGGTGATCAGCCGTAAGAAGGCCATCACCCAGGTCATCGGGCTCCTGGTGATGGAGAACGGCCTGTTCATGGCCGCGCTCTCCTTGAGTTACGGCATGCCGTTGATCGTCGAGCTGGGCGTGTTCTTCGACGTCATGGTGGCGGTCCTGATAATGGGCGTCTTCGTCTTCCGCATCAACAGGACATTCGATACGCTCGACACCTCGTTCCTGAGGAGGCTGAAGGACTGATGCTCGAGCTCCTCCTGCTGATCCCGGCATTGACCTCGCTCATCTGCCTTCTGCTCAAGGAGCGCAGGCATTTGGAACTGGTCAGCAGCCTGGGGTCGGTGGCGCTCCTCGCCTTTTCCTCCTACTTGTCGTACGAGGTGGTCACCGGTGCCGCCCTGGACGAGGGTCTCCTCTATATGGACAGCCTGAGCGCGTTCATGCTCATGCTGGTGGCGGTCGTGTCCTTGGCCACCTCCCTCTATTCCATCGGATACATGGGGAGGGAGCTGGAGGAGGGCAGGTTCGCGGCCAATCGCCTCAGCTTCTACTACGCTCTCCTTCACGGCTTCATCATGACCATGGTCCTGGTATGCGTCTCCGACAATCTGGGCATCATGTGGATTGCCATCGAGGCCACGACCCTGGCATCGGCGTTCCTCGTCAGCTTCTACAACACCGAGAGCTCCTTGGAGGCGGCTTGGAAGTACATCATCATCTGCTCCGTTGGCATAACCCTGGCCCTATTGGGCACCATCCTCCTCTACGCCTCCTCCATCCAGCAGCTGGGGGAGGGCGCCGGCTCCCTGGAGTGGTCCTCCCTCTTGGCCATGGCCGACCAGCTCGACCCGACCCTGCTGCGGATCTCCTTCATCCTGGTGCTGGTGGGGTATGGGACCAAGGTCGGCCTGGCGCCAATGCACACCTGGCTCCCCGATGCGCATTCCCAAGCCCCCACCCCGATCTCCGCCCTGCTCTCCGGTGTCCTGCTCAACTGCGCTATGTACGCGATCATCCGCTATCACATGATAACCTCGGCCACACTGGGCCCTGGCTTCTCAGGTGGCCTGTTGGTGCTGTTCGGCGTCATATCATTGGCCATCGCCGCCGCCTTCATCATACTCGCCCGCGACTTCAAGCGCCTCCTGGCCTACAGTTCCATCGAGCACATGGGGGTGATCGCCCTGGGGTTCGGGATAGGCGGGACGCTCGGGATCATGGGCGCGCTCTTGCAGATGTTGAACCACGCCCTGACCAAGAGCGCCCTGTTCTTCGGCGCCGGCCAGGTCTTCATCCGGATGAAGACCCGGGCCATGGACGAGATAAAAGGCCTCTCCAAGGTCATGCCGCTCACCTCCGCCGTCTGGTTCGCCGCCTTCCTGGCCATCGTCGGCTGTCCCCCGTTCGGCATCTTCATCAGCGAGCTGGTCATACTCACCGCCGGGCTGCAGGCCGGGGACCTGCTGGTTGTTGCTCTATACCTGTTGTTCCTCGCCGTGATCTTCGCCGCTATGCTCCACCACGCCTCGAGGATGGTCTTCGGCGAGCCATCCGAAGGTCTTGAGAGAAAGGAGGGGAACCTCGGCGCAATACTAGTGATCATTGCCCTCCTGGCCGGGACTTTGGTCCTAGGCATCTACCTGCCTCAAGGCCTGAACGAAATGCTGGAAGGCATAGCGCATCTCTTCCCTGGGGGTATGGCATGACCGAGAACCGCATGCAGGACATCATCCGCTCCATGCCCGAGGAGCTCACCAGCAAGGTCATCTCCAAGAAGGTGAAGGGCAATGAGATGTGGCTGGAGGTGGAACCAACCTCTTTCGATAGGATGGCGGCGCACATCCACAACCTGTGGGGCGCCAACATAGTGACGTTCCATGGCGTGGACAACCGGGCGTTGACCAATGACTACAAGCTCGTGCTGGTGCTCGCGCTGAAGGGGGAGGACGACTACGCCGTTCTTCTTTCTAGCTTGGACCCCGTGGACCCGCGCTTCCCGTCCCTGACCCCGGAGATTCCCTGCGCTGACTGGTACGAGCGGGAGATGCAGGACCATCTTGGGATGATCGCGGTCGGTCATCCGGACCCGCGGCCCTTGGTGCTCTATGACGATTGGCCCCAGGAAGAGCATCCCTTGCGCAAGGACTTCCAGACGAGCACCAAGGTGCCCAGGGAGAAGACCGATTACCCGTTCCGTCGAGTGGAGGGGGAGGGGGTCTTCGAGGTACCCGTCGGGCCGGTGCATGCCGGGGTGATCGAGCCTGGCCATTTCCGTTTCAGCGTGGCGGGGGAGCCCATCCTCAATCTCGAGGTGCGTTTGGGCTACGCGCACAAGGGCACGGAGAAGCTGTTCGAGGGTATGAGTTACGAGAGAGGGGTGTTCCTGGCCGAGCGCGTCTCCGGCGATAACTCCTTCTCCCATTCCTTAGCCTATTGCCAAGCGGTGGAGGGCATGACCCAGGCGCCTCCCGAAAGGGCGGAGTACCTTAGGACCGCCTTCGCCGAGCTGGAGCGCATATATTGCCTCCTCGGGGATGTGGGCGGAATCGCTCTGGACGTGGCGTTCAGCGTAGCTGCCCAGCATGCCTACATCATGAGGGAGAGGGCCATGGACCTGAACGACTTTCTGGTCGGGAGCAGGCTGTTGAGGGGAGTCAATTGCCTGGGAGGGGTCAGGAAGGACGTCCCCACCGAGAAGTTAGCCCACACGCTGAACGAGCTGATCCGTCTCAAGCTGGACCTCAAGGATTTCAATTCCTTGATGATCGGCACGCAATCTGTCCTGGACCGGACGGAGACGACCGGCGTCGTCACGCTCAGCGCCGCCAAGGACCTGAACCTGGTCGGCCCGGTCGCTCGAGCATCAGGGTTGGACCGGGACGTGCGTCGCGATCATCCCTATGCCGCCTACCGTCAAATGAGCTTCCGCGTTCCTATCCGGAATGAGGGTGACGTGCAGGCGCGTCTGCTCGTAAAGTTAAGCGAGCTCAACGAGTCCATCAGCATCGTGGAGCAGGCGTTGGGAGGGATGCCATCCGGCCCTATACGTTCCGATATCGGGGTGATCGAGGAGGGCAGGACCTCCATGAGCCTGGTGGAATCTCCCCGCGGGGAGCTGGTGCATTGGACGATCTCAGCCAAGGACGGTCGGCCTTACAGGCACAAGGTCCGAGACGCGTCCTTCCACAACTGGAGGGCGATTGAGACCGCCGTCCTGGGCAACATCGTGCCCGATTTCCCGCTGATCAACAAATCCTTCAACCTATCATATTCCGGGAGCGATCTGTGAGGCGACATGGTATGCTGAGGACCATCGAGAGAGGGGTGCTAAAGAAGGGGGTCGTCACCTCCAATTATCCCAAGGAGGGATATGTGCCATATGATGGGCATCAGGGCATGCCGGCCATCGACCAACGGAGATGCCGCCTGCATCGGACCTGCACCGCCGTTTGCCCGACCGGCGCGATCGCTGCCGAGGGAGGGTCGATGCGCATCGATCTCGGGGCATGCATATTCTGTGGGGAGTGCTCGAGGTCCTGCCCCGAGGGCGCGATTAGCATCACCAAGGAGTTCGAGCTCGCGTCGAGGACCAGGGAGGGTCTCATAGTCCCCGAGGCGATCGGAGGGCAATCGGTCGAAGCCTTGGGGAAGAGGCTGGAGGTCAAGGTGATGAAGGCCTTCGGCCGTTCCCTCTCGATAAGGGAGGTCGATGCCGGTTCCTGCAACGGCTGCGAGGTCGAGGTCAACTCCCTGACCAGCGCGGTGCACGACATCGAGAGGTTCGGCCTTCACATCGTGGCCAGCCCGAGGCATGCCGACGCGCTCCTGGTCACAGGTCCGGTCACGAGGAACATGGAGCATGCTTTGCTTCAGACCTACAAGGCTACACCGGACCCGAAGATGGTCATCGCCATGGGAGCGTGCGCCTGCTCCGGAGGCATGTTCAAGGACTGCTACGCCACCAGCAACGGCGTGGGTACAATCCTACCAGTGGACGTCTACATCCCCGGTTGCCCGCCCAGGCCTCAGGCGATCATTTACGCGTTCATGGTGGCCATAGACAAGGCCCAGGCCCGACCCATACTCAAGTAGGTTCGCGCTCCTACGTGGTGCGATCTCACTTAACCACGATGACCGTGCATTTGGAGTTGCGGATTATGTATTCGGAGACCGAACCTATGAGCACCCGGTCTATGGCGGTCTTTCCAGATGTCCCGACCACTATGGTGTCCGCCTTCACTCGATCGGCGGCATTGAGGACCGCCTCATAGGGGTTGCCGGCCTCGAGCATGGTCGTGACCTTCACAATCTCCTTGGCCCCACGCCTCTTCATGTCCTCGAGAACGGCCATGCCTTGATTTATCATCCTTTCCTTGTCGTCCTCCGACTTAGGGCTGACCGCGAAAACGATGTAGAGGCTCTCCTTCCTCAGCGCCGCATAGTCGAAGGCATAGTTGACCGCCTTCTCCGAGTGCGGCTTGCCATCCGTTGCCAGCAAAATGGTCATCCTTGTCACCCTCGATTTGGAGGGAAAGGCCTGGCATACCTTTAACCTTTGCTGGAATAACGAATGGCGCATGGCAAGGACACGGGCCATTTTAGGTCGTTGGCAAACTAGATTTAGCTGAGCAACATTGCTTCCATCGCCATGGACGAGGGCGAGCTCCTTGTAAGGTTCGACACCGAGCGCTTCGGCGTGGTCGACAAGGCTAACTCCAAGCATGTTGACATTTTACCAATCACCATACCGGTGACGAAGAAATGCGAGCTCGGTCTGGCGACGGAGAAATGGCGCAGGATGAGATCAGAGGAAGATGAGATGGATACTGGCCCGGAACCGTATCACGAGGTGAGACCATGAGCATAGAACTGACGGAGAATAGGAAGGATGAACTGAACGCGATCGTGGAGAAGATGAACAAGGACGCCGAGATGCTGATCTATTACGGCGAGGAGTCCGAGGAATACAATCTGCATCTCCGCCTGCTGCAGAACAACAAGGAGGCAGTGGAGAAGCTGGAGGAGCACGAGCGAACCTATGTGGAGCAGGGCCTGATCGATCGCAAGGACATCCACGATGTGTACTGGCCTGGGCTCGGTACCCATTCTACTCACGAGAAGCAGAAGGCGGCCCGCCTGAGCCAGGAGGGGAAGATGAGCAGCGGCGGGTCAGCGGATTACATGAGAGAAGGCTAGCATGACCACCGACTGCCCGAAGAAGTGATTCCGTATGGCGTCCGATTGCTCGGAGCCGGTGACGGTGCCATAGGTGCACGTCTACGCTGTCGGAATGAAGACCAGGGGGTACAGGCTGAGGAGGTTGGGGACGAAGAACGGCCGGGGGATGAGCTCTCAGACGTGGCGCCCCTTCCTTTTCGTATAGTAGACGACGGTCGGGTCCTCGACGTAACCGGCATTTTCGAAGAAGGTCTGGGATGAGGCATTATCTCCCTGGATCAGAGCGCAGAGCACGAGTATCCCGCGCTCATCGAACTGCCGCTCCATCTCCTTGAGGAGCGCCATCGCCACGCCCTTCCTTTGGTGCTCAGGGTGGACCGCCAAACGGTTGATCCATCCCTTCCTTCCGTCCGTGGTCCCGAGAAGGGAGCCGATCAACCGCCCTTCGCCCTCAGCTACCAGGAAAAGGGCCATCGGCGTACCCAGCTCATTGATCATCCTGGCCTTGGAGTCCCTGCCCTTGGGGTGATAGGGAAGGCCGGCGTCCTTCCATAGCCGTACCAATGCCGGATAGTCCTCCGGCCTCATCGGCCGGACGATGAAGGCAGGCTTGCCGCGCATCCGACCTGAATCGCAGGCTCGCTAGAAATAAGTAGGTGAGCGCATGGGGCGAGAGATGGAAGCCAAGCCATCTAACGGAAATTCTCCAGGCAATCCCGGGGCAGGCTGTCCTCCGCAATCGAGGGTGGCATCACATCAGAGAGCAGGGCTTCGACGGTGATACGCTTATGACACATCACGCACAGGGTGATCAGGTTGGACGGATGGTCCGACCCGCCCTCTGCCCTCGGGCGGATATGATGCACCTCGGTGAGCCACGAAGGGACCGTGGACAGGTCCTTGCCGCAGAGCCGGCATCGCCCCCCGTCGCGCTCGATCACTCCCGACCTTATCATGCGCCAGGCACTGGCTCTCATGGCCGGCGGCAATCTCTCGCATATATTCACTAGGGCACTTTCATCTTCTTCGTCGAAGGACTTCTTCACCGTGCAGGAGAGCTCGCAGCTCAGCGCCTCGGTCAAGCTCCGATGGCGACCACCACAGCCTCGGCAACGCTCAATGAACCCGGCCCTGGTTCTGCAGACGTCAAGATGCGTCATGTGCTCCCAACCGCGGTTTGGGCAACCGACCGCCGTCGGCTCATCGCAGACGAAGAAGGGAGCTCCTTTCGTTCCGAGGTACATGTCCCTTAGGCAGAGAGAGGCCTTGCAAGGGAGGTCCTGGAAATGGCACCCCATCATGTTCGTCCGATGCAAAAGGGGAATGATAATCCTTGCCTGAGGGACATCGTAAGTACGACGACCCCTTAATTTGAGGGCATCGCCTGCGTAGCCTAGGAAATGATTAGAGGGACGAGGGCGCATAATATTCCGAGGTGATGAAACGCCTAGGGTCGAGTACTACGAGATCAACGCCGACGATCCCCAACGGGCCATGGCATTCTACAAGGAGGTCTTCGGATGGAGGTTCGAGAGCTGGAATGGCCCGTTCGAATACTGGCTGGCCCGCACCGGAGAGAAGGGGGAAAAGGGGATTGACGGCGGCGTCCAGAGAAGGACGGACCCCCGGGCCATGGTGGTCAACTACATCGGCGTGAAGGACATCGACGAACTGGTCCGCAAGATCGTCATGAATCATGGTAAGATCATCCAGCAGAAGACCGCTGTGCCAGGGGTCGGTTGGGTCATCATGTTCCAGGACACCGAGGGAAACATCTTCGGGGCGATGCAGGAAGACGAGACGTTGAGATGAATCAGGCGAGCTCGATGCCGATGGGGCAATGATCTGAGCCTTGTACCTCGGCCTTGATGTACGCCTTCTTTAAGCGCTTCCGCAAGCCTTTGGTGATGTAGAAGTAATCTATTCGCCAGCCAACGTTCCTCTCCCTCGCGCTCGTCTTCAGGTCCCACCATGTGTACTTGCCGGGCGAAGGGTCGAGCTCCCGATAGCTGTCGATAAACCCCGCCTCCAGGAACCGGTCGAGCCACGCCCTCTCCTCGGGCAGGAATCCCGAGATCTTGGAGTTCTCCTTCGGCCTCGCCAGGTCGATTTCCTTATGGGCCGTGTTCACATCCCCGCAAACGACCAATTGCTTCTTGGCCTTCATCAGCCTCTTGGAATAGCGCAGGAAGGAATCATAGAAGTCGAGCTTGAAGGCCAGCCTCTCCTCGGAGGACTTGCCGTTGGGGAAGTAGATGTTGAGGAGGACGAACTCATCGTAATGGGCAACGATGATCCTCCCTTCCTGGTCGAAGGCAGCGTCGCCGAATCCATATTCGACCTTATTCGGTGCCGCCCTGCTGTAAAGGCCGACCCCGCTCCAGCCCTTGTCCTCCTCCATGGCCGGAGAAGAGAGGTAGAAATGGTATCCTGGCACCTCCTTCAGCTCCTTGGGCAGCTTATCCTCATCGGCCTTCACTTCCTGGACGCAGAGGATGTCTGGCTTAGCTTCCTTGAGATAGCTTGGGAAGCCTTTGCGATGGGCGGCCCTCAGACCATTCACGTTCCAGCATTCGATGCGCATCACACCGATTATCATCATGGCGGCACTTAATTGATTGCCACCGGCGAAAAAAATCTATTACCCTACAGCTCCGTTGGAGAGAACAGATGGCGCCGGTCCACTACCCTTCGCCGGAGGAGAAGACCTATCCCACCAAGCATTTCTTCTCTTTCCTCGATCGCATCCCCCCCAAGCGGCTGACCGCCCTCACGATAATCATCCCTTTTCTGTTCCTCTTCGGTATCGCCCTGGCCCCGCTGGACATGGATGCCAACATGAAATATGCGCTGGCCATTTTGGTGTGCGTCTCGATGCTGTGGACCTTCGGGATGGTCCCCTTGGCCGTGACCGCGCTCCTGGTCCCTGTCCTTTTGGCAGCGTTCGGAATATTCACCCCGACCGAGGCCTTGGCCCCCTTCGCCGACCCTGTCGTCTTCCTCCTGGTTGGCGGTCTGATAATCGCTGAGACCTTTCGACGCAACAACATGGACAAGCGGCTGTCCTACTTCCTGGTCTCGGCCGCCAAGGGGGACCTCAAGCGGACCCTGGTAGCGCTGATGCTCTCCGCGGCGATCCTCTCGATGTGGATATCGAACACGGCGACCGTTGCGCTCCTAATCCCCGTGGCGTTGGGAGTGGCATCCCAGGCCGGGAAGGACCGTGTGAAGGTGGCGGGGCTCTTCCTCATCGGCATCAGCATGGCCACGGCCTTCGGCAGCCTCTCCACCATCGTCGGCTCTCCTACCAACGCGATCACCTCGGCCTTACTGAGCAAGGAGGTATCCTGGACGTTCGTAGACTGGTTGATCATTGGGATACCCGTCGCTGTGGCATGCCTCGCCCTCATCTACCTCATTCTGCCATTGGCCATCCGCGTGCCCAAGGGGAAGCTGGACACGAAGGAGGTAAGGGAAGGGCTGAAGTCGCTCGGCCCCCTTAAGAGAAAAGAGAAGATGGTGCTGGTGGTCTTCGTCGTCACCATCATCCTCTGGATCTTCGGGTCCCAGATAGCCTCCGCCACCGGACTCCCTGGAGGGCTGGCGAATGCCGGCATAATCGCTCTGCTGTCCGCAGTGGCCATGTTCCTGATCGGGGCGGTGGGTTGGGACGATGCCAAGAACATCGCCTGGGACGTATTCTTCATCATCGGGGCCGGCCTGGCATTGGGCGAAGCGCTCGAAGCGACCGGTGCGGCACAGTATCTGGCCGAGGGCTTGGCGTCGTTCGCCGGTGGATATTCCATCATCGTCACCATGCTCGTCTTCGCGGCGTTGTCTTTCGTCCTTACCACCTTCCTCTCCAACACCGCCACCGCCGCCCTCCTGGTGCCGATAGCCATATCCACCTCTTCCGCCCTGGCCATTGACCCCAAGTTCCTGGCTTTGACGGTGGGCATGGTGGCCTCCATTTCGCTCGTGACCCCGGTGGGCACACCTCCGGTCACTCTCGCCTATTCCACCAACACCTTCACCCGTGCGGAGCTGGCCAGGGCCGGTCTGGTGATAGGGCTGCCCGCCATGGTGCTGATAACCTTCATGATATGGGCGTTCGTCTCCTTGGGCCTGGTCTAACTACCAAAGGTCCTGAGAATGAAGGCTTTGATGTCGTCCCGCATCTGGCGATAGGCCTGCAACCTCTCCTGCTCGGACCCATCGATCCCCGGAGGGTCGTTGACCCCATGATGCAGATATTGGTCGGCCTCGGGATAGAATGGACAAATCTCCTCGCTGTCCTGGCATAGGGTAACAGCGAAATCGAACCTCTTGCCCTTCAGGTCCCTGAGGGCCAGAGGGCGGTGGCCTGAGATGTCTATGCCGATCTCTGCCATCACCTGAGCCGCCTGTGGCACGAGGGTGCCGGGCTTGCTGCCAGCGCTTATGGCCTGGATGCTTCCGCCTAGAAGATGATTGGCCATCGCCTCGGCCATGGGGGAGCGGGCGGCGTTATGGACGCAGATGAAGAGCACCTTGATCTTCCTTCTCATAACAGATCCTCATCGGACAAGTAGATAACAACTTGACCTAAGCCTTCGCTTGGGGGGTGTCAGCGTCCCCGGTAAATCATTAATAGGCAGATGCGCCTCCTAGGCAAGTCTAGGGGGACGGTGGATCACTTCGACGATGGTAGGAAAGGTAGTGCTCATCACCGGTGGCACCTCTGGCATGGGTAAGGCGACCGCAAGGGCTCTCGCATTCTATGGTGCCTCTGTGGTCATACACGGTCGTGATGAGGAGAAGGCCAAAGAGGCTGTCGAGGAGATCAAAGAGGAGACCAAGAACCCGGCCGTCTACTACCTTCTAGCAGACTTTGAGAGGATGAGCGAGGTAAGAAGGCTTGCTGACGAGTTCCGCAGGCAGTTCCACCGCTTGGACGTCATCGTCAACAATGTCGGCGCGGTCTTCGGCAAGCGCCAGGAGAGCGAGGACGGCCTCGAGCTGACCATGCAGGTCAATTATCTCGACCACTTCTTGCTCACCAACCTGCTGCTCGACATGCTCAAGGAGAGCGCCCCGTCCCGGATCGTCAACGTTTCTTCGGGCTTACATGAGCGGGGCCACATCGATTTCGAGGACCTGCTGATGACGAAGAAGTACAGTGGACAGAAGGCCTATTCCTCCTCGAAGCTGGCTCAGGTCCTGTTCACCTATGAGATGGCGAAGAGGTTAGAAGGATCTGGGGTCACCTGCAACGCCTCGAACCCCGGCCTGGCGAAGACCCACCTTGGGTATGACGCCGGTCTTCTAACCAGCCTCTCCAAGAGGTTCGTGGACTTATTCGGGAAGAGCGCGGAGAAGGCGGCCGAGACAACGATCTACCTGGCAAGCTCATCAGATGTAGAGAGGGTCTCAGGTAAGTACTTCGAGGAGAAGCAAGAGGCCGAGTCCTCGGAGACCTCGTACAATACCAGCGCAGCCCAGAGGCTATGGGACCTGTCGATGAGGTTGACCAAGCTGGCCAAGGACACCGAAGACTAGATGTCCTCTGTCCTGATTCTCTCCCTGACCTCCTCGAAAGGAGGGGCGAGGCCTTCCGCCGTCGCGATCCAGACATAGCGAATGATGCCCTTCCTATCCACAATGAGGACCGCCCGGCGTGGGAAGCCCTTAAGCAGGCCGAAGTTCTGGAGCCCAGCATACATCGTGCAGACCTCTCCATCCTCGTCGGACAAGAGGCGCATCTGCAGATCCATGCTCTCCTTCCATTGCTTGTGCGTCATGATGGAATTTCGGCTTATCCCAACCACCTGGACGCCCTTGGCGTCGAATTCGTCCCTCATACCCTGGAACGTTCTCATCTCCAGGGAACATATGATCCCGAAGTCGCTGGGATAGAAGAGGAGCATCACCGCGCCGGCGGCGAGCTCTGCCGACAAGTGAAAATCCTTGTCCGAGGCATCAGGCAATCTGAAGTCTGGGGCTGGCATACCAACCTGCACGTCCTCTTCAGACATCATTCAGGGATTGTGCCCCCTCAATATAATTGTTCAGAACGATCGCTCCAGCGGCAGGATACATAGCAAATATGAGAATCGGAGCAATGTCTCCTCCGATGTGGTAGAAATAGGAGTTAAGATGAGCACAGAGGAATGGGGCAGAAGCAAAGGCTCACCCAAGTGCAGGTTAGTCTTCCTGTAGCGCGAACCATGGTCTTGATTTAGAAGCCTATAAGTGCAGAGTGCAATCATTACTAAGTCGGAGGGAAGGTATGGTCGAGATCCCGAAGGAAGTGTTCGAGCTGCTGAATAATGACAATGCAACCAAGGTCTTGGCGACGAAGACCCCTGAGGGGGACGTCCATGCGATCGTGGTGGGCAGCCTTAGCGCCCCCAATCCCAAGAGCATCGTATTCGGGACCCTGGTCATGAAGAAGAGCAGCCAGAACCTGAAGGCGATGATGGGGAAGGGGGAGCTAGCGGCGGTTCTGGTCGCCTGGAATACCGTCTCCTATGAGATCCGCTGTAAGATCAAGAAGCAGTCGAAGAAGGGCAAGCACCTGGACCGAATGAATGAGCTCCTCGCCCCCATGGGCCTCAAGATGACCAGCGTTTGGTACCTCGAACCGATGGAAGTATGGGACCAGAGCGCCTCGTACAAGGCCGGCACTAAGGTGGTCTGAACCCCTTCTCGAAGAAGTCTGAGAGGACCTTCCGGGTCTGCTCCCAAGAGACCAGGGCTGGCTTCTCGGTGACCGTCACCAGCACCTTCTTTTCCTTCGTCACGTAATCCCCTTTGAACTTGAAGTCCAGACCGAGTATCCTCGGTCCCCCGGCGAACGTTCCGCTCTTGCTGTCGCCCTTGAAGTACATCTTGTATTGACGCGCGAAGTTAGCCACATCCCTGACCATCTCCTCTGGCGTCTTCTTCAAGTCGAACTCGAAGGTCTTGCTTTCCATGTCCGTATGGTGATATCCTTCCTGACTATTTGGACTTCTTGCAGGTCGAAGGGCAGAGGGTCACGCCTTCAAAGTAACATCGAATCCGTCCCCTTGGACGATCACCGTGGGAACGTACTTGAGCATGATGTTGCCCATGGCCTCTACCTCTTCGATTGGTGGAGAAGGCGTGCTTATCCCCTCGAAGGGCAGGTCGTTCATTCCGCTCATGAACTGTATGATCTGCACATCCTCAACGTAGACCTGCAGCTGCTGGCCCATGCGATCTATCTTCTCCCGGTCTATCAACGTGGGCACGACCCTTATCATGGCCCTGACCTTCCTTCCCTTTACCAATTCCAGACAGGACTTGAGGTTGGCCAGGTACTCGGCAGTCTTCTCCTCGTCCAGGTTGATAAGCCTCATCGTCCCTTGGACGTCGTCTAACGGTGCCTTGATCTCGAAGATATAGCGGTGGACGTAACCGAGAGTGGACTTGATGAAATCAGGGTCTATCCCCGTTGACTTGAGGGTTATCTCCTTGCCCCTCTTCCCCATGACCTGTATGATGCCTACCAACTCCTTCTTGAACAGCGCGGGCTCCGCGCCGCCAAAGTAGATGCGCTTAGTATCGTAATCGCCGACGAACTTCGATAGCTGGTCCGCTGTTACCTCGCGCTTCTCCCTGATGCGGTGCGCGCAGTACTTGCAGCCCAAAGGGCATCCGTAGAACTCGATCTTAGCCTCCCCCAAATTCTTGTACATGGTGATGAGGCGCATGCCTAGGGTATCGGATTCCCAGATAAAATACAAATCCCATCAGGGGACCTGGACGGGGTCCATCTCCGCTCCCCACATCTCGGGTGGGACGTCCCCGACCTCCCAGCCTGGGCCCGTGGTCTCGCAGTAATAATAATCGACGGAATCGAAGCTGTAATGCCCGCCACCCGCCCCAGGGCAGGAAAGGCCCACGGCCATGTGGCCAGGCAGGAGCATGAGGATCGCGTCAAATCCCATGACCTCGATTATGGATGCATATAGTATGGACGTGTCCTCACAATCCCCGGTCTGGTCGTAGAGCGTCTCCAGCGGGAAACGCCAATATTCATTGGTCCCGGCGCTCACGTTGTCGAACGAGTAATCTATGCTCTGTACGAAGGACAGCACGAAGTTGGCCTCTTCCAACGCAGAGAAGCCTTGCGCATCCGCCAGCTCCTCGAGCTGCATCGCCACCTCTATCACCGAAGGGTCCTGCACGGTCACGAACATCCTGGCCTCATCATAGGTCCAGGGCCAGCGCTCCACATCGCTGTACTTCAGTTCATAATATTGTCTGGCCGAGAGGCTGATCTGCATCTGGTAATCGTCCTCATTGAAGGACCAGGCATAGGTCTTTAGGCTGGAGATAGAGATCGCAGTGATGTTGTAGCTGAGGGCGCCGTCGTCATCGTCCGTGGAGGCGCTCCCATCGGAAGAGCCATCGGCCAGGCCGTCGGTGTCATCGCCATACCATGTGCCGTTTACCAGATCGTACATGATGTCCAGGGTCTTGTCAGCAAGGTTAACGCCATCGATGTCCACTAGATCGTCCTGTGAGCTGTAGTCCTCGTCCCACATGGCGATGCTGATCTTGGTGTAGCGTCGGTTGTCGTCGACGTTGAAGCGTAGCGACTTGCCCATGTAATAGAAGGAGCCCACCTCTATGATGTAGGGATACCCCAGGTCGTCGATGCGCGCCTCCTGCCTTTCATTGATCCTGACGTCGAAGTAAACCTCGGCCAGTCCGGTCACGAGGTCCACATCGTCGATGGCCTTGCTCGACTTGAGCTCTATCAAGATTCCCGCATCCACGTTGTCCTTGAGGTCGACAAGGTCATTGTAGCCGTCCTCGTCCTCATCGGTATCATTGTCGTCGGAGTTGTCTCCGATGCCATTCTGGTTGAGGTCAGCCCACTCCTCTGGATCGGCCGGGAAGGCATCCTCGAAATCGGGGTACCTGTCCCCATCCGTGTCCTTTGGCCACTCGGCGTTGGGAGGAACTACATCATCCGGCTCCTTTGGAAGCCAAGTGACCACCCAGGCCGCACCTATTATCAATACCACCACTAGGATGACGCCCAACACCAACCATGCGCTTCCCCCGCTAGCCGGGGGTCGAGGGGTGTAGGTCGCGGCCATGACATCACTTCTGTATGCTATTGATGTGACGAGGTATTCTTCCTTTTTGCTAGCGCAATCAATCCTGGGCAAAGCACCAACATCATACCGGTGTAGTGGAGTTCCTCCTCTGCCAATCGTTGACCGCACTGTACAAGAACGCCGTCCAGACGGTGACGATTATCACGATGACGATTATGATGCTCATGAACCACATAGCCATGTCATTAGTGATCCAATCCAAGATGAACTGCAGGTTCGTCGGAAGGAGGTCTGCGAGATGGTCGAAGTTGAATGGGAAGACCCAGAGCAGATAGGTCGTGGCCACGATGAAGAAGATGTTGCAAACGATCTCGAATGGCCGGACCTTATTCCTCCTTCCCAGGAACATCCTAAGGAACGGGGGGACCATCCCGAGGATCAGGACTCCATAGAAAAGAGCCATCTCCATAGTCCCGAAGTCCGAGGTGAAGAATCCGGTCTCCTGGATCTGATTGGCGACGAAGAAGAGGAGAACGAGCAGGCCCAATATTATGGCGACCATCTCACCAATCCTATCTCCCAAGCCCAACAAGTCCTTGGCAGCCTCCTTCCGTGCGATCCCTTCTGTCCAGCTCACGTCCGTCATTCCCCTCACCCATGACAATTGCATATTGCTTGAGGGCAACCCCCCCGCGGCCTAAATGACCTCGACCGCCACCTCATTCCTGCGTAGGAAGCCCGGCGTGCCCGGTCCGTTGTACCGCATCAGGAAAGGGGCACCTATGTGCTGGATCCCCTTCCTCTTCAACACCGCGAGAAGGCGGTCCTCCTGCTCCTTCAGCGAATCTGTGTGGCTCCTGCCGGAGAACCTCAGCACCGCCAGCTTCCGGGGCATGACCTCGGTCATCTCCACCCTGCTGTCCAGCGGCTCTGGCACGGTGTTAATGCTATACGAGGAAGGCATGACGAAGGAAAAGGAGTCCTCATCTGAGAGGACGGGACGGGTCATCGCGATCCTTTGGTATGTCGGTCCGCTGGAAATGACGGGGACCGTCATGGCGATGTCCTTGCGCACCTTGTTCCCGCCAGTGATATAGCGGAACAGGATTCGGAATGCCATATCTTCGGTCATACCCTTGACCTTGGCCAAAATGAGGATAGGATATCGTCTGATCTCCACGTCGTCGATGGTCTCCAATACCTCATATGGGGCAGATTCGGTCACGCACCGATTAACGCAACCTTGCCTATAAAAATCTCGCAGATTCCTGCGGCAGGGGTCGAAGCGTGTCAGTTCGAGGACGTGCGCTTTCGACGTCCTATGACGATAAGGAGCGCGATCGAGGCGATCGCCAGGCCCGCTCCATAGGCGAAGGTGGCCCATTGCCCTACTCCATCCCATAGTAGCCCTGCGATTATCCCGCCAGGGAGCATCACAAGGCCTACGCAAGTATGGAACGTCCCTAGTGCCGTACCTCTCAGTCCCTTGGGCGAAATGTCGCTGACGAAAGCCTTGAACACGCCTTCTGATGAACCTTTGTAGACCCCGAACAAGATGAATCCAAGGGCCAGGAACCAGAGCTCCGAGGCCAAGGCCATGACGGTGCATGTCGCGGCGAAGAGCAGGAATGAGGCGACTAGCACCGGGCGGCGACCAAACCGGTCCGAGATCGAACCAGAGGGTATGGCAGTGATCACGAATAGGACGTTGAACAGCACGTACAGGAGTATGATCGTGACATCGTCCGCCCCTGTCGCCTGCGCCTTTAAAATGAAGAAGGCGTAGCTTACCTCGCCCAGGTAGAAGACGCATACCACTATCATTAGCCCCCAGAAGTCCTTTCCCAGGAGGCCGATACCCGAGAGGAAGCGTTTCTTGCTCTCGCCAGGGTGCGCCCTTACCTCCTTGACGAAGAGGATCGCCACCACGACCGCGGCCAGAGCAGGTATCGTTGACAGTAGGAATATCAATCGGAAGGTGTCGGTGGTCACGGAGGCCGCCGCCAAGAGCACGGGGATGACCAGTAATGGGCCGATGACCGCCCCGGTGGAGTCCATGGCCTTGTGGAATCCGAAGGCCTTACCCCATCTCTCGCTCGGGGTGGAGTCGGCGATCAGCGCGTCCCGTGGCGCGGAACGTATCCCCTTCCCCACCCGCTCGAGCACGCGGACGCCTAAGACCTGGTATGCCGAGCTGGTCAGGGCCAGTAGGGGTTTCGAGAGAGCGCTCAGGCCGTAGCCGGAGGTCAGGAAAACCTTCCTGCGCTGATAGCGGTCGGAGTACCAGCCCGAGACGACCTTGAGCAGGGACGCTGTCGTCTCCGCCGCTCCCTCGATCAGGCCGATGACCAGCCCGGTCGCCCCGATCGCGGTAAGGAATAGGGGCATGATCGGATAGATCATCTCGCTGCTGGCATCGGTGAGAAGGCTGACGATGCCCAGGACCAGGACGTTAGTGCTGATCCCGGCCATCAGCCGGCCCTTCCTTCCTGGACCCATCTAGCCACCTGGAGAGATTCTTGAGGGCGGGGGCCGCTCGTCCTCAGCTACGGTACTCCTTCGCCCTATCCGCCATCTGGTCGAAGCGGCGCTGCACCAGGTCGTTGATGCTTCCCGGCTCGTAGGTGCCGTCCTTCCTCAAGGAGCCGGCCTTGGCGTCCGTCAGCATCTCGATGCCCTCGTTGATGGAGGCCACCGACCAAACATGGAACTTGCCCTTCTTGATCGCCTCTAGGACCTCGTCCTTGAGCATGAGGTTCTGCACGTTGCTCTGCGGGATCATTACCCCCTGGTCCCCGGTGAGGCCGAGCATCTTGCACACCTCGAAGAAGCCCTCGATCTTGAAGTTTACACCGCCGATGGCTTGCACCTCGCCCTTCTGGTTAACGGAACCGGTCACGGCCACGTTCTGCTTGATCGGGACTCCGGAGAGGGCGGAGAGGAGCGCATAGAGCTCGGTCGAGGAGGCGGAATCGCCATCGACTCCAGAGTAGGACTGCTCGAAGGTCAGCTTGGCCGTCAGACTGAGAGGCTTCTCCTTGGCGTAGGTGTCGTTGAGATACCCGCCCAGGATCAGTACTCCCTTGGAGTGCGATGGCCCGCTCATGGAGATCTCCCTCTCGATGTTGATTATGCCTTCCTTGCCCACGCCCACCGAGGCGGTGATGCGCGACGGCATGCCGAAGGCGAAGTCCCCGACCCCCATCACCGACAGGCCGTTCACCTGGCCCGCCTTCCTGTCCTTGGTCTCGATGAGGATAAGCTTCTTGCCGATCGCCTCCTGTATCTTCTTCTGGATCATGTTAGAACGATAGATCTTTTCCTCCAGCGCCTTGTTGATGTGCTCCCGCGTGATGGTCTTGGAGCCCGCCTCCTTGGCATAGAAGTCCGCCTCCCGGATCACATTGGCCACCTCGGCGAAAAGCGTCGCCAGCTTGTTCTGGTCCTCGACCATGCGCGATGAGTACTCGATTATCGCGGCCAGTCCAGTCGGATCGAGGTGGAGCAAATCCTCCTTATGGCATAGAGTGCAAACGAAGGACGCGTATTTCATCACGTTATCTTCGTTGCGATCCATGGTGGTGTCGAACTCGGCCTTCACCTTGAACAGCTCGCGGAAGTCCTTGTCCATGGAGTAAAGCAGATCGTAGGCATATGGGTCCCCTAGCAGGATCACCTTGGTTTTGAAGGGGATCGGCTCCGGCCGCAACGACTTTGTAACCATGTACCCCATCCTCGCCGCTGGCTCCTCGATCTCCAGTTTGGCATTGGACAACGTCTGCTTGAGGGCGGGCCAGGCCAATGGGTCTTGGAAAAGACCTTCCACGGGGACTACCAGGAAACCTCCATTTGCCCGATGCGCGGCTCCAGCTCGGATCATGGTGTAATCAGTGAAGAGCGCCCCGAACTTTGCTTCCTTCTCCGCGGCCCCGAATAACCTGTAATAGGAGGGGTTCATCTCTATCTCGACAGGAGCTCCCTGCAACTTGGAATGGTCCACGATCAGGTTGACGCCATAGTTGCGCTTCGGCCCATCCTGGGGCATTGGTATGCCGAAAGGCCCAGGCTGCTGGGGGGCTTCCGCCTGGAGCAAAGGTCCGATGTTGTTGAGGATGTCCTCCTCCACATGCTTGATGAAGTCCAGGACCTCCTCGTTATCCTTGAACTTCTTTCGAAGGCCCAGGAGCCGGGGCTGAAGCACGAAGGCGGCCACATCGCGATTGAGCTTGTTGACCGCGTCCTCAGCCTTGCGGTCGATGTCCCTTAGCTGGATGATGGATTTCTGTACCTCCACCTGAAGCTCCTGCCTCTTCAGCTCGGTTTCCTTCTGTACTTTGAGCGGAAGCTGGGAAAACTGTTCCTCGGTGATGGCCTGCCCGTTGACAACTGGCGCGAGCATCAGACCGATGGGGGACTGGACGATCTGGAACCCCGCATCTCCAGCCATCTTGTTCATCGAGTCCACGAAATCGGACCGTTCCTGCTGGATATCGCGGAGGTTCGATTGGCGCTTCTGAGCGTACTCAGTGCTCTCGAAAGCCTCTCTAAGCGCCTGGGCGATGCCCGAGGCGACCTTCTCCATCTCAACTTTGAGCTCTATCCCCAGACCGGCCGGGACCGGCATCGCATTGGGCTGGCTAGAGTCGTGGAAATTGTTGACGTAGCACCAGTCCGAAGGGGTCGGACCAGTCTTGGCCAGCTCCTTGATGAAGTTCAGAATCGCGGTCTTCCTGCCTGTCCCTGGAAGGCCGGAGACAAAGACGTTGAAACCAGGGGTCTGGATGCGGAGCCCGAACTGCAAAGCCCTTGCGGCGCGGTCCTGGCCGATGATCTCCGTCAAAGGAGTAAGCTCCAGGGTGCTCTGGCAATTGAACACCACCTCAGGACAGGAGTTACGGCATTCCTTATAGGTCAACTCGCGAGCCATCAATAACACCTTACAGCCGTCGATGGGACGTTAAGGTACTTAATATTGTCAATTGGCCATTTGTAAAAGCGAACCAGGGTTATCTTCATGCGTCCGGCTGAAACGGGAAGAACTTCGCCGAGGAGGAAGGCCAAGCGAGGAGGGAGAAGCCTCCGCCTCAAAGCCTCAATGCGTTCCAAAATCAGCTCGACCGACCTGTTGCTGGAATTGGCAAGGTCTGGAGGGGAGGGCGTGCCCTTAGAAAGGCATAACGCCGAAGCTTCAATCGAACCTGGGTTGAAGGGGATCGCGGAGCAAGGCATACTCTTCGAAACCAGCCCCCGGGGTAGGATAGCCCTGGCCCAAGGTCTAGAGAATTTCGGCAGGGTCTTCATCGCCTGCGACCGAGCGGGAAAGGCCTACGAGCTCTTGGGCACGGAGTACTCCCGCGCCAATATCGGTGAACCGATCCTGATCGAGACCAGCAAGGCCATGGTCTATGATTCGATTCACACCCTGCTCCGGCTCTTGACCTCGCCTATATCAGAGGCGGGCGAGGACCCGGTCCTAGCGGAGCTCAGCACTTGGATCGGGCAGGACGAAGAGGCAGCGGAATACGTCGAGGCGGTGGCCGATTCGCTTTCTACTTCGGGATTCTACGAGATGATGCATCTCAGTCTCGGAGAACCTCTTTCCCAGTCATCGAAGGCGGAGCGGTTGCGAATTATATCCGATATGGCAGAGCGTGACATTGCCATGTTCTTCTCCGAGAGTTCACCTATTGAGGGTCTGCCATCCCTGCTCCTTTCCGCATTATTCCCCATGGATGAGAGGGCTCGTCTATTGTCGATGCTGAACTCCTCGCCTTCGACGCTCAGGGCCCTCCTCCTGGCAAAGAGCGGACGCACGACCTCGCTGTCCCTTGCCAGCCTGCAGCAGGTCCTGCCAATCTTGGCTCATCTCTTCGTGATCTTCGCTGCGGCGGACCCTCGGCGATGCAACAATGAAGCTAGGCGAGGATGGAGGGACGAGCTGGACGCCATCGTCGCCAGCACAGGACCGACGCTGCGCCCTACCCCCATCCTCAAGGTCCTGGCATCCAGGTTCGAGATCGATATCCAGGCGAAGTAAGAGCGCCTAAGCTGTGCATTAGAAGAAAAAAAAGGGGGGAGGTAATCGTGATCAGTGAACGTAGTCGATGCCTTCGCTCGCCCCGTAGGTCGAATTGGCCGCAGCCGCTCCCAGTTTCTGCTGTGTCCTTATCCCCAGCTGAGCGGCCATATCGGCGCTCATGGAATTGAGCATGTACTTGGACTTGGCACCGGTGAAGATGACCAGCACTTGGATCGTGCCTTGGTTCTCCGGCTCGACAGAGCATCCCCAAATGATCCTTGCCCTGGGGTCGATGGCCTTCCCCACGTAGTCTGCCGCCCTCTGCGCCTCATCAACGGTCATGTCCGGCCCTCCGACCACGCGTATCAGAGCCCCCTTCGACTCCTTCACGCTGATCTCCCCTAATAATGGAGAGGATAGGGCCTCCTTGACCGCGTCCTTTACTGGGTCGTCCGAAGTATCTCGGTTCCCTTCGCCCATTCCGATGAAGGCGACCCCGCCCTCGTTCATGATGGTGAGAATGTCAGCATAGTCCAAGTTCACCAGGCCAGGCTTGGTGACGATCTCGGTCAGGCCCTTTATGGTCTGCATCAGGACCTCGTCCGCGACCTTGAAGGCCGCCTCGACAGGCATCTTGGGCACCAGGTCCAATAGCTTGTCGTTCGGTACCACGATCGTGGTGTCGGTGACCCGTCTCAGCTTATCAAGGCCATCCAGGGCGTTCTCCATACGCAGTGCCCCCTCGGCCTTGAAGGGCAGGGTAACCAGGCCTATCGTCAATGCCCTGACATAATCCTTCGCTATCCTCGCAACGTAATGGGCGGAGCCCGTCCCAGTGCCGCCGCCCATTCCCGCGGTGACGAAAACGATGTTCGCGCCAGTCAGGAAGTTGCGGATCTCGACCTCGTTCTCCCGGGCGGCCTGTTCTCCCACCGAGGGAATGGCCCCTGCGCCCAGCCCACGGGTTGCCACCTTGCCGATGAGTATCTTCGTCGGGGCGTGCACCGTGAGCAGGTGCTTGGCATCGGTGTTTATGGCGCATAGCTGCGCTCCGCTGATGCTCGCCTCCACGCAGCGGTTGATGGTATTGGACCCTCCGCCCCCGCAACCGACGATCTTGATACTGACCTCCAATTGCTGAGCTATCTTCCTTATCTCTTCGTCTGCGTCGGAGCTGCCTCCGGCTGTCTGCACTGGCGCCTGTCCCTGCGCCTCTTCTTTTTGAGCGTTAGACAAAGCGCTCTTTACTAAGGAGCTAGGCATGTGCATCCCAGTATGACATTTGTCAGACGAAGCATATAAAGGTTGTCATGCGCAAGAGGCGCGGAAGTAAAAAAACGAAAGCTTATTCAACACAAAGGCGTGAAAGGCCGATCACGGTCATCGGGAGGATTGATGGATTTTGATTGCCAGGATAGGGGAGATAGTGATGAACTTCGAGATCAATGGCATGGGGCAACCCACCACGATGATATCCGGGATCGCTTCAGACATCTCCTCCTGGTCCTTGCAGGTGCCATCCTTCGCGCTGAACGTAATGACCATCTGCCTGGACAACCGAGGCGCGGGGAAGACCGACGCCCCGGACCGACCTTACTCCGTCGAAATGATGGCCAACGACACCGTCAAGTTACTGGACTTGATAGGGGTCGAGGCATCCAATCTGGTCGGCTTTGGGATGGGAGGGAGGATCGCGTTGGATATGGCCATAAGGCATCCTTCCAAGGTGAAGAGCCTCGTCCTGTGCTCGACCGCCGCTAAGGCCACGCCGAGCGAGAGGGAGCTGCTACAGATCACGAGAGACGTCATCATGAGTGGTGCGGAAAGAGCCGATCTGGCCAGGAAGGAGGCCATGTTGACGCTCAGCCCACGCTTCTTCAAGGATGAGCGAGTGACCGAGGGCGTGGTCAGGCTCCGCTTGACTAGGATGCGAGGGACCTCCGACCAGGGTTTCCTACGCCAGATAGATGCGGTCCTGGACTACGATGCGACTGCCAGGCTGCAAGAGATTGGATGCCCTGCCTTGGTGGTAGCAGGGAGTCATGACCGATTGGTTCCGATGGAGCATCAGCGGACAATGGCGGAGAGGATTCCAGGATCGAGCTTCTTAGCCTTGGAATCGGCTCACATGGTCCTTACAGAATCGGCAAAGGAATTCAACGAGGGCGTGCTCGGCTTCCTGATGGAGAAGGATGCCTGACCGCTACTTCCAGCTGCGATTCCTTGCCGCCTTGGTGATCTTTGCCATCTCGACCACGGCTTCTCTCAGCTTGGTCAGCTGGACCTTATCAAACTTTACGGGCGCGTCCTCTCCGAATGCCAACCTATAAATTCCATGCTGACCGGGAACAGGTTGGAATTTGGCGCTCTGCAGTAGGAAGGACACCCGGTTACGCTCTCCATTGTCCAGGTAGACCTTTTTCGTGATGAATTGAAGCTTGCTCTCTAGCGTCTCGGCGTTCTCATCTCCCGAGGGCCCCCACATCAGCATCAGCTCGACCTCCATGTCCGGTCCTTTGAAGTTGATGCTTAGGCCTTGCTCGGTGTCCTTCAATATCACCAGGTCAGGGTTTTGCTTCTGGATGGCTTTGAGCTCTGAGATTATGGCTTTGCACTTGGCCCCGCACGTCGACTCCAGCTCCAGAATGCTCAAGCGTACACCGGACCTGGATAGCGCGGACCGGAGATTTGTACCTGATGCTGAGGGTCGTCCCTTGGCAGTAACCATCCGGCACTGGCAAGCGTCCCCTCATGCAATCGACCTGGAAGGAATCTCTGATGCGCAATCTTCATAGTGGTGTACCGTTTGCGTCAGGGCCAAGGGAATGGTAGAGAGAAAAGGAGAATCTAGGACGGGCTTTCGCTCGGTCCCTCATCAGGTCAAGGCAGTAATCTGGCTGACGAGCTTCGCTGGTCTCGGGGTAGGGTACCTCATTACCTACATGGCCGCATACCTCCCCGAGATAGGGCTGAGCTCCGGGGACGTCGGTCTGATAATAGGCATCATGAGCGTGGCCGCCATGGTGGCCGCCGTCCCCCTTGGCCTTCTCTCCGACCGCATAGGCAGGAAGAAGGTCCTGCTTTTCGCCTTGGCCACCTTCCCCATCATCCTGTTCGGTTTCGCCCTGACCACCGAGCTCTGGGCATTGATCGTCCTAGCCATCATGGCTGGCGTTTCCGAGGGCGCCTTCCTCACTGCCTGGAACGCTTTGATCGCTGACCAGACCACACTAGAGAACCGCAATCCGGCGTTCGCCTTGTCCTTCATAGTCAATGCCTCGGCGACTGGGGTCGGCGCGGCGCTCCCCTTCTTCTTCCCCTATATCGAACAGGCTCTGGGCTGGGGCTCAGGGCAGGTGCACTCCTTGGCGTTCGTGGCCATCGGCCTGGTTTGCATCATCTCGCCAGTGGGGGTCTTCCTGGAGCTCAGGGGATATCATGAGACGGCGAGGAAGAAGGCGGAGAAGCATCCCGTGCTCCAAAGCCGGACGAAGCGCAATCTGATCCGGTTCTCGATCATCAACGCCCTCATCGGGCTGGGGGCGGGGTTCATCATCTCCCTCTTCCCCACCTGGTTGTACCTGGTGTACGAGATCCCCGACTCTTTATCCGGGCCGTTGATCGCCGTATCCAGCATAACCATGGCCTTTGCGTCTTTGGCAAGCACGCGCATAGCCTTCCGATACGGCCCGGTCAAAGCCATCACCCTCACCCAGGCCCTATCCACTATATTCCTGGTCCTGGTCCCATTGGTCCCGGGGGCGGCGCTCGCAAGCGTCGCTTTCGTCATCCGGTCCATGTTCATGAACATGTCAGCGCCGATAGCCGACAGCTACCTGATGGGCATAATCTCCAAGGAGGATAGGGGGGTGGCCAGCGCCATCAATAACATCATCTGGAGGCTGCCTAACAGCATAACCACCATCTTCGGCGGCATGCTGCTCGCGGCGGGCTTCTACGATCTGCCCTTCTATATCACCACCATCTGTTACGTCACCGCTATCACCAGCTTCTTCTTCCTATTCAGGAGCGTCAGGCCCGAGGCCTAAGCGATCAGCTTGTCCGTGACGACCGCGGGGCGGGGCAACGCTTATCATTCAGGCACTAAGATAGAGGCCAACATGTCTCTCAAGCTCGACAACATAAGATTGCTGGTCACCAAGTTCGACGAGTGCTTCCGCTTCTACCGCGACGTGATGGGCTTCGAGGTCACCTGGGGGGATGAGGAGTCCGGCTACGCTTCCTTCAAGACATCAGGAAGCGGGAGGCTCTCCATCTTCATGCGCGGAGAGCAGGCTATGATCGTCGGTACCGCCGATCTGCCTTCCGAGGCCAAGGCACAGGACCGTTTCGTTCTCGTCCTCCGCTCGAGGAACGTGGACAAGAGGTTGAAAAGGATGAAGGGCAAGTGCACCGGCCAGATAATCGGGCCGGACGATTACCCCGGCTGGGGCATTCGCGCCGCATACCTTCGCGATCCGGACGGGAACCTGATCGAGATTCATAGCCCGCTACCAGAGGAGAAATGGAGCAAGGACCTGCAACAGGCGTCCTCCAAGTATTCAAAGAGATGATGAGCAGGGCCGATACCTAGTTCAAAATCACTTCCGGGCCATCCAGGCGCAGACCTTTCCTGAGGACCAGATTCTCTCTACCAGGCTGAAACCCGCATCCATGAGGGACCCGAGCCAGGTGGCGCAGTCATCCTCGTTCACCAGCTCCTCCACCAAGATGAAGGCACCTCCTTTCTCAAGGTGCTTGCGCACATCGCCTAGGACCTCCGCCCTCCTTTCCAAAGGCAGAGGGCCAAGACCTCCTACGCAAAGGGTCAGCCGGGAAGAGACATCAGGGAAGTCCTTGCTCAGGTCTAGCACCCCTGGCCTAACGAAACCTAGGTGCATGCGCATGTGGAAGCGCTCTCCGCACGCCTGGACGTTATCGGCCGACGAATCCAGCATGATGAAACGGCACAGATCCTCATTCCTCTCGATGAACGGTTGCAGGAATTCTCCCCTCCCACAATGCAGGTCAACGATGCGGCAGCGAGGGGTTACCAACGGTTGCCCTGCTTCGAACATCGCCCGGCGAAGGGCATGATATTGAGGCGAGCCCGTCTCTAATGCGGCGCCTTGCAACGGCGCCAGCGCGTTTCATGTTGATGCATGGTCGGGTTCTCGCTCTTCGCTCCAGCCAATCTAGCAACCTCCTTTTCTTTTCGCACCTTATCCGTGCTATGTCAAGACATAGCACGTTAGTATATATTCCTTTGTAGTTGGGTCTCATCAAGAATCGGATCGATGATATGTCGAACAACAATCACTTGACCAGGCAACTTGCGTTAATCCACGGGCTCGAATTGAATGGTCGCAGAAGATCTCCTCCTTCGTAAGGCTCCCTTGAAAGAGAGTGGGAATAAGGCCTCGGAAGAAATAAGCAATGGCGAGCGCAATAACCGATGGGGGACAAGCATGAGTCAAGATGCCTACCGAGGTCAGAGAGGTGCTGCAGAAGCAGAAACCGACGCCCATCGCCACTGCCAGCAAGGATGGTAAGCCGAACGTCGTCTACATCGGTTACCTGAAGATACTGGACGAGAGCACATAATGATCGGGGATAACTTCTTCAACAAGACCCTGAAGAACCTTGAGGAGAACCCTCGCATCTGCATCCTTTGCTACGATTCGGAGACGAAGAGGTCCTATCAGATCAAAGGGTCGGTCAAGGTGCACAAATCTGGGCCGGAGTTCGATCAGATGAAGAGCCTGGGTGCATGGGGCGAACCCCAAGATGCCCGCAAAATCCTGTGTCATGGTCAAGGTCGAGGAAGTCTTCGACTCCATTTGGGGCCCTGGTGCCGGCAAGAAAATCTCCAATAAAAGTATTAGTACCAGAGGGGAGAGCCTCTGACTCATTCATCGTCCATTGCCAGCTTTAGGAAGAAACGGTCGACCAGCAACACCATCAAGATCAACCCCACGAAGGCTATGAACGACACAAATCCCCCTAGTCAGCAGCCATCTCGATCGGGCTCATGACTTGACCTCCTTTCGCCTTGAAAGACGGAATAACCTTCTCTTCGATCCGGGCCCTTTTCATCTACGCCTTCGATCGCTCTCAAAGCGCATCCCCTCCGCTAATGCGGAATTCACCTTTGAGCAGCCAAGCCGGTAGATCCGCGGTCCTCTCGTTCCTCATCCTGGATTCGATATGAGCTTCCGATATCATTTTCATCATCCCTCCAAATCCTTGGTCACGGTATATCGATAGGTCGGGCACAGGTGGCCGGATGTGGCCGCGCCCGCCCCTATCTAGATCACCAAGGCCGCGGTGGATATTGGGGTTTGTACCGTCCTACGCCGGGAGTGACTCGGTCAACGACCGGGCTTATCGAAAATATCTGGCTCGCTTGATACCGTCGTCTAACGGCATGACCTTTTAATATCAGAATCCAAGGCGGGCAACGGATGTCGATCAGCGGTCTTCTAGGTGGCAGACCACCTGCGCGTAAAGTCCTGCGGTCCTTCGCCATTTTTCCACACTAATCAGGTCGAGGTCTTCGCCCTACTTTTCCATACTGGGCTTTCCGCGATAGGTCAATCAGCCTATCATAATAGTTGACGAGGTCATATATGGGCCAATTCTCTCCAGCAATGGTTTTGAGATCCTCCCTTCGGATTGAACGCTCCAGGAGCTCCAACCTCTTCATCACCTCATCCATGCTTGCGCCAAGGAGGTCATAGAATAAACTGGCCGCATGCATCTCCTCGAAGGACCAGAAGGTCCAGAAGCGCGAGAGCTCCTTTAGGTCCATGCGCACCTGGTGCGACAGCTCAAGAGCATCCGTGGTTTCATCAATCATGCTCTCGAACAAACTAGAGCGAGGACGGATTTCTGCTTTTCGACTATTGCATCTGTTTTCTAGGCAATCGCATGGACGAGGGGCCTCATCACTGGATGAACTTGCCCGACCGCAGCTCTGCGAAGCTTCGTTCCAGCTCCTCCTCAGTGTTCATGACGATGGGTCCTCCCCAGGCGATTGCCTCCCGCAATGGCTCACCGTGCGCGAAGAGGAAGCCGCACCCCCTCCTGCCAGCCTTTGCCCAGACCTCTTCCCCGTCATCGAAGATGGCAAGATGCCTATCCTCTAAAGCATGCCTGCTGCCCTCCTGGAAATGCCCAGAGCCCTCGTAGACATAGACGAAGGCATGGTCCCCGGCCTTGACGGGCAAGGAGACGTCCACGTCCTGCGCCAGGCCAACATCGAATAGCTCGACCTTAACCACTAGGTCCCTCACCGGTCCCGTCACCCCAGCCAATGAGCCGGCTATCACCTTGACCTCCGCGCCGTCCTCCAGCCTTGCCTGAGGGATCTCACTGCTCTTAACTTCCCGATACCGTGGCGTCATCATCTTGTGCGCCTTGGGGAGATTAACCCAAAGCTGGAAACCATGCAATGGGTCATCGGTCCTTTGCGGCATCTCCTGGTGAAGAATGCCGCCCCCAGCCGTCATCCATTGAACATCGCCCTCAGAGATCAAGCCCTTGTTGCCGATGCTGTCCTGATGCTCGATACGGCCCGATAGAACATAGGTGACGGTCTCGATGCCTCGGTGAGGATGCATGGGGAACCCTGCCATGTATTCTCTCGGGTCAGAGGAGCGGAAACGGTCCAGCATCAGGAACGGGTCCAGCAGCATCGTGTCCTGATGCCCGAAAGCTCGGAAGAGATGGACCCGCACCCTCGGTGGTCGGCTCGCTGGTCTTGGGAACGGAGGACAGGACGGCTGCGTCTCATGAAATAAATCACCTATAAGCTGCTATTTACCGCTATGGTCAATACTCTGATCGTGCCATTTACCGGTCCAGGCTCTCAGCTAGATGTTGAATTGAAATGATAAAAGCGATGAAGAAATAAAGAAATGGACGCGCGCTGGTCGCGCGACGCTTAGTAGCGCTTGGGCGGCTTGTGCTTGCTGAAGCAATCGCGGCAATAAACATCAGTGTGGGCCGCTTTGCCCGTTTTAAGCTGGGTGAAAGCGCCTGAGACTCTAACATCGGAGGGGTTGACTGGCATGGCAGTAAAAAAAAGTTGCGGGTACAAACGCGTGCTTTTGAAGCTGAGCGGTGAAGTGCTCAAGGGCGGCAAGTCCTATGGCATCGACCTTGCAGCGCTTCAGAAGATCTCCGACGACATCAGGCATGTACATCTCCCCTCGGTACGGAAATCGCAATCGTCATAGGCGGCGGCAACATCTTCAGGGGCATTTCCGAAAGCTCAAAAGGGATGGACCGGGCCAATGCCGACTATATGGGCATGCTCGCAACAATCATCAACAGCCTTGCGCTGCAGGAGTATCTTGAAAAAGACGGCGTGCCCACGCGGGTCATGTCAGCCATTCAGATGCGCCAGATAGCCGAGCCCTATATCCGCCGACGTGCAATACATCATCTTGAGAAGAAGCGGGTGGTGATATTCGCCGCAGGCACGGGCAATCCTTTTTTCACGACTGATACGGCCGCAGCCCTGCGCGCGCAGGAAATGAACGCCGAGGTGATTCTCAAGGCAACCAAGGTCGACGGCGTGTACGATAAAGACCCGGTCAAGCACGCCGATGCCAAGCGGTTTGTCGAGCTGACCTATCAGGATGTGCTCAGCCGCAAGCTTCGCATAATGGACCTTACGGCAATTACGCTGTGCATGGAGCACAAGATGCCCATTATTGTTTTTGACCTCAATGTCACGGGCAATATATACAAGGCGGTACAGGGAAAAAAAATAGGGACTTTCATACGGGGGTAATACATATGGATAAGGAAGCTATCAGCAAAGCCAGGCAGCAGATGGAAAAGAGCATCGAGGCGCTGCAGAAGGATTTCAGCAAGGTGCGCACGGGCCGCGCATCCGTAACGCTGCTCGACGGCGTGCGGGTCGACTATTACGGCACGCCGACGCCGCTCAATCAGCTGGCAACGCTTGCCATTCCCGAGGCGCGGCAGATAACGATTCAGCCCTGGGATCAATCGATTCTCAAGGAGCTCGAAAAGGCGATTCAGAAGGCGGATCTGGGTTTCACGCCCAACAATGACGGCAAGATCCTTCGTGTTAATATTCCGCCACTGACCGAAGACCGGCGCAAGGAGCTGGCCAAGCAGGTGAAAAAGATGGCTGAAGCTGCAAAGGTCGCCATCCGCAATCAGCGCCGCGATATTAATGATGAGCTTAAAGTTCTCAAGAATGATAAAAAGATTACGGAAGACGCTTTTTTTAAAGCCCAGGATGAAGTGCAGAAGGTTACCGACGAATATATAAAAAAGTGCGATGACCTGTCTGCGCAGAAAGAAAAAGAGATACTCGAAATTTAACAAGGAGAGATGCCATGGCGTACAAGATTACCGATGACTGTGTTTCCTGCGGCACCTGCGCCGAGGAATGCCCCGTCGAGGCCATCAAGGAAGGCGACGGCAAGTTCGAGATTGATGACAACACCTGCACGGGCTGCGGCACCTGCGCATCCGTCTGTCCCACCGAAGCAATAGTTGAGTAAACACCGGCCATCAGGCCTGCGCCGCTAGACTTGCGGCGCAGGCCCTTTTTTTTATCTGTAAAGTATCTCTTCCATAGTTCGAAATAACCAATACTGTTAAGCTGATGCATTCTGGGCTGCAAAACCGTGCACGAACTGTTTTTTATTACAATGCATGAGCCCAACTTTCTTGACCGATTAACCGTTTATTTCAAATGGTTTTGCACTGTTTGACGTGTATGGTATTCTCATACGTATAATTTAATTTTTGACTATTATTATAATAAACCAAACAGGAGAGAGCTTATAATGAGAAAAAAAACAAAATTGCGGCATCTGATATCTATGCTGGTCATGGTTCTTACGCTGGCGGTACTCATATCATGGGGAACGGGAGCCCGGGCGGCAGTTCTGCATGACAACGGCCCCATGGTCAACAGCCCTGGAACACATCCCGGCGGAGGGGATGAAAGCATTTGGCGGCAGACTTTGCTGGGGTTCGATACGGCTGGGTTTAATGCCAGTCATAACTATCTATTCGTATTTGGCAACGCAGTTGCAGATAACTTTGCCGTTGCCGATGGCGCAACCTGGATGATTTCATCTTTTGATCTCTATGCTTTTCAAAATGGCGCGGTCACGCCGACGATTGCTGCTGCATATCTTCGGATCTGGGATGGCAACCCCGCCACGGGCGAAGGGTCTGTTGTCTGGGGCGACAATACGACCAATGTTTTAACCTCTGATAATTTTACCGATATTTATATTGTTTTGGATACCCCGGGTCTGGCAGATGACAGCCGCCGCGTACAAAGGGTTACGGATCAACACCGATAACCTGACTCTCGGGCCCGGTATGTACTGGGCGGAGTGGAGCTATGACAACAACGGTACTTTCATGGACATACAGTACCAGCCGCCCATACGAATTGATAATGAAACGACTACGGGCGATGCGCTTCAATGGCAAACCACAGCATGGAATCAAGCTTTGGATTCAGGAACCGGCACACAGCAGGGGCTTCCGTTTACCGTGAACGGGGAGTCGTGCACTGATAAAGATGGTGATGGCTATGGCGCAGGAAGCCTCTGTGCTGGGCCAGACTGCAATGACAATGATGCCGCAATCCATGCCACGGTTACATATTACCGCGATGCCGACGGCGATGGTTACGGAAATGAAGACAATACATCGGAGTTTTGCTCGCTGACGCCGCCTGAAGGCTATGTGGATAACAGCAGCGGCTTTGACGTTGACGATACTGATCCTTTTTATACTGACTTTCTTGCCGACCTGCGAGGTAAAAATTATTCCCAAAACTCTTGGCTGGCTGATTGGCGATAAAGAGAAAACCAGATTCCTGCTCGTCATTGGCAAGAGGGGAACGGAATTTGGCGAGAACCCGGTAATAAAATGGGAGTCTGATGCAATAGACGTTGTAAGCACGCGTGTGTTTTTCAAGCGGTTCATGTTTATGCGAGTGAAGTTCAACGGCGAGCCTCTTGAGAAGCAAGAGTACCGAGTGCTTGTCGGCGACTGCGAAGGCAGAATCAGATGGGCGAGATGATCGCAGGCAGGGCCGTTGCGTGCTTTAAAGAGAGCAGCGGCCTCAATCATGTAACTGATAGCAGATTGCCCCGCTGTCCTGTTAGAAACAGGGCAGCGGGGTTTTTGTATGCATGGAGAATATGGCCCGCAGCAGCAGCTTTTCGGACGCATGCCCCTTTTTTAAGCATATTTCTCATGGTTAAATCAACCAGTACCGCTCAGGTACGCAAGCTGTTATATAAAAAGCTTGTACGCATCATTTTTGTATGCTACCAGAATTTTATATACCCATACATGCTTAAGATTGTTTTTATAAGGTTTTTAATGCTTGCATTTTTTTGATTGACGCAGAAAGGCTTTTTAAAAGCTTCGGTGCATAGTTAAAACCTACAAAAAGGAGGGAACCAATGAAGAGAAAAGAAAAGAAGCGAATCTGATTGCAGCTCTGGTTATGACGGCAATCCTGCTGGCATGGGCTGCCGGCGCGCAGGCGGCCAAGCAGGTGGCCTTCACCGGCGCAGCCCCCAACGGTCCGATTATTCAAAGTCTCTCACCGGCTCATATGTCGCCTTTGACCCCTCTGGCGGCGGCGACACCTGTTTTACGCCGGGTGCGACGCAGACCCTCTGCTTTTATGCCTATTCCAATAGCCCCGACTGGGAGTATGTCTACAATGTCTGGCAGAAATTCCCTACTGACTGGACCGTTACCAATGTGTATGTTCAGGGAACCCCTGTCTGCAGCAACGGCAGTTGGGGCAGCTTTAGTTGGAGTTTCCAAACGAGCCCGTACGAGGTTAATATATCTCATCCCCGCTACCAAAGCAGTGGGGGCGCCTTCTGTCAGGCTTACTATTGCTTTGATGTGACTTCTGGAACCGGTACACCCAATGCGCTGGTGTCGTGGTACTGGGACGGCGACGGCTACGCCAGCACACCGCACTGGCCGTGCAGCAGCGACGGCTATACCCCTTCAGGCCAGAATGCCTGCGACGAGGCAGCACAGCCGCAGGCCAGCATACCGCCATGCGCGATTGATCCGGGCGTGTACCTGGACCCGGCCTCGCAGACAGGCAGCGGCTGCAACGGTCTCTCCGTCACCTATGACCTCACCCTCTTTAACCAGACCGGCGATAACGGTACCTTCAACATCACCTACAGCGTACCCGGCCTCAATGGCACGCTCAACGGCCCGGCTCAGGTCTTTGTGGCCAAAGGCGCTACGCAGGGTTTTCAGGTTGAACTGACACCAGACGTGTGCACGGCACAGGGCGACAATGTGACAGGCATGATTGTGGTTGCGGGCAACAGCTATACCGACAATGCCACCATCACCCATACCGTCAATTCTCTGCCAAGGCTGGCAGGCTGTTCCCGGCTCTGCCCCGGGCTGGGCCGGCACCGGTTATCCCCGCGATGGCTGCACAGCGCAAAACGCTGCCGGCAAGTGGGTCACCTATCTCTTTGGCGACACCACCAGCATCTTCCGGTTTCTGGGGTTATAACCACGATAACAACACCTGGATCAATCCCGGCGCAGCAGGTACCCCTGCCGACCGCTGGGCACCCGACTGGGCCTACGATCCCGCTAGTAATCTGTGCTATGTCACCGGCGGCGCCAGCACCCCCGGCGGCGGCACCTATGCTGAAGCCTATGTTTTCGATCCGGTTGCCAACGCCTTCACCGCGCTGGCCAGCTTTACCAGCGTGCGCGACTTCCATAACTCCTGGGTCGGCACCATTGACGGCGTCAAGTATTTGTGCGTCGGCGGCGGAGTCAACAGCTCCAGCGTTGTGATCCGGGAAACGCAGTGCTATGACCTGAGCCAGACCGCACCCGGCGTCTGGGATTCAGAAAACGCCACCATGGCCGCCTTTCCCACCGATCCCTTCGGTGCGGCTGACGGCGTTCTGCACGCTGCCGGCGGCGACCAGTTCTGGTATGTGGGTGGCGCTACCAGTGGCGGTGCCACAATCTCCGACGAGGCCCGCTACTGGGATGACGCCGACAACGCGTGGCACTCTGCCGGCAACACGGGAGTGGGGCGCTACCGCGTTGAAGGTGACTTCCTGAACGGCGATTTCTACCAGTTGGGCGGCTCTTCGGGCGGCTTTACCCCTACCGATTCGGTTGTGCGCGGCCATGACAACGGCACCGCCTGGGTCTGGGAAAGCCTGCCCGACATGAACAATGCCCGCATGGACAACATCGCCAATGCTGCTAATGACACCATGTGGTCGGTGGACGGCTACGGCGCCACCGCTGCCGCTTATGTGGAACACACGGTCTTTTGCCCCGAGTGCGTGACGACCACGACCACGACCGTGGCGCCGACCACCACCGTGGCGCCGACCACCACCACGACAACGCCGGCCTCTTCATGTGTTGATGAAGACGGTGACGGTTACGGCGACAACTGCACGCTGGGTCCACTGCGATGATACGGATGCTTTTTATACCACTATCTGTCCGGCCTGCACGGTACGGGTCATTCCCGGAAGT